>CP066552.1:0-1200000 GCA_016415585.1 Pectobacterium carotovorum
TTATCCACATTCAACTGCCGAATATTTCATCTTATTTGAGTAAATTAACCCACGATCCTAGCCATTCTTCTGCTGGATCTTCTGGAATTTGATGTTGGGTGATGTCGATCTCGAGGATTTCACCGATCCGTTTGGCCCCTAATTGAGCCAGTACACGATCCGTTGTTTGGATCGCGCCACAGAATGTGTCGTACTCTTTACTACCGATCCCCACTGCACCGAAACTCACCTGAGAAAGATCGGGTTTTTGCTGTTCCAGCTGTTCAAACAGTGCTTTCAGGTTGTCAGGGAATTCCCCTGCACCGTGTGTAGATGTCACCACCAGCCATATACCGCTTTCAGGCAGTGCATCAAGCGTGGGGCCATGGAGAGTTTCAGTGGAAAAATCATCCTTCTCCAGCAGTTCGGCCAAATGTTCTGCAACATATTCGGCACTGCCAAGGGTACTGCCACTGATTAAGGTAATGTCTGCCATAGCTATCCCATCCGATAAAAGACGGGACATTGTACGCTGTGATCTGGCTGGGATCTACCTGTGGATAATATGGGTATAGGAAAAAAGCATTACGGCGCGATCGTCCGCATGATGGGGTTTTGCAGGGAGATCAGCGTTTCAGTGGACTGAATTTCATCAATTGTTTGGATCTTGTTGATAAGCACATGTTGCAGCGCCTCGATCGAGCGGCACATGACCTTAATAAAGATGCTGTAATGCCCGGTGGTGTAGTAGGCCTCGACGACTTCTTCCAGATTGTTCAGCTTCTCCAGCGCGGAGGGATAATCTTTGGCGCTTTTCAGGATGATGCCGATAAAGCAGCATACGTCGTAGCCCAGCTGTTTTGGATTCACATCCAGACGTGTACCGACAATGATGCCCGCCTGCTTCATTTTTTCTACCCGAACGTGGATCGTACCTGGACTGACGGAAAATTGTTTTGCCAGTTCGGCATAAGGCGTGCGTGCATTTTCCATTAAGGCGGAAAGAATGCCGCGATCGAGATTATCGATCTGATAAATTTCTGCCACTTTGAGCCCCCTATTTTATCGAATAATGATTTTATACCGCTATAAAATGACGGATTAAAAGTACAAGTGCAATTTATCCATAAGATTATTGAATGACAGGCAGTTTTTATTGCTTAATGAATAACTAAATACGATGAATAAGAGACGCGGCAATGAAAAAGCAGTACATCGAAAAACAACAGCAAATCAGCTTCGTTAAGTCTTTCTTCTCCAGCCAACTGGAGCAGCTTCTGGGATTGATTGAAGTCCAGGCACCGATTCTCAGCCGTATCGGTGATGGTACTCAGGATAACTTGTCCGGTACGGAAAAAGCGGTGCAGGTTAAGGTTAAAGCCCTACCGGATGCCACATTTGAAGTGGTTCACTCACTGGCGAAATGGAAACGTAAAACGCTGGGCGCGTATGACTTTAGCTTCGGCGAAGGCATCTATACCCACATGAAGGCACTGCGCCCGGACGAAGATCGTCTGAGCCCGATTCACTCTGTCTATGTCGATCAGTGGGACTGGGAGCGCGTGATGGGGGATGGCGAGCGCAATGCCGAGTATCTGAAATCGACGGTGACGCGTATTTATCAGGGCATTAAAGCAACGGAAGCGGCAGTACATCAGGCGTTTGGCATTCAGCCTTTCCTGCCAGAACAGATTCATTTTGTGCATACCGAAACGCTGCTGCAGCGCTATCCCGATCTGGATGCCAAAGGGCGTGAGCGAGCTATCGCTAAAGAACTGGGTGCGGTCTTCCTGATTGGGATTGGCGGTAAGCTATCCAGCGGGGAATCTCACGATGTGCGTGCGCCGGATTACGATGACTGGACAACGCCAGGCGAGCAGGAATTGGCGGGCTTGAACGGCGATATCGTCGTGTGGAACCCGGTCCTGAACGATGCGTTTGAGATTTCATCAATGGGCATCCGCGTTGATGCTGAAGCCTTAACACGCCAGTTAGCGCTGACGCAGGATGAAGAACGTCTGAAGCTGGAATGGCATCAGGCACTGCTGCGCGGTGAAATGCCGCAAACGATCGGTGGGGGAATCGGTCAGTCTCGTTTGGTCATGCTGTTACTGCAATTGCCACACATTGGTCAGGTTCAGTGCGGCGTATGGCCACAGCCGCTGCGTGAGTCAGTTTCCGGCCTGCTTTAATCAGCTTTACCGTGTTGCCAACGGCGCATTAAGCGGCTTTTTAACCCGGTATCAAAGCGCCAGATATGGTCAAAGATGTGCATGATGCCGGGTTTGCCATGATCGGACATCGCTACAGCATGGAAACGGTGCTGTAGCTGCTTCTGGCGGCTTTTCACCTTATTTACCACCTCATCCGGCAACCGCTGGGCGATAAAATCCGAAATCACTACCGCATCGGCATCATGCCAGAGTGCATCGTCCATCTTATCCAATAATGCTGACAGGCAGGCGCTCATATCCGTGCCGCCGCGGAAGGACTGGCTGAGAAAACGTATCGCCTGCTCTAAGCCGTCCGCAGACGTAAGCTCATATTTAACCACGCCGGTAGAAAACAGCATGATGTAGCAACGGCGGTTGTCGGCGAGCGCGATGCGCATCAGCGCCAGACAGAAGGCTTTGGCACAGCGTTCATTAAAGCCGCCCATCGAGCCTGACGTATCAACGCAGACGATAAACGGGCCACGCGGCTGCTGTTCATTTTGCTGATGGACAACGGGGCGCTCGGTGATTTTCTCGCGCCAGCTCTCCCCTTGTAAGCGATAGGTCAGCAGACGATGCTCTAGCAGGCGACGATAGAATTCATATTCCAATTCGCTAATGCCCAACGTGGCCAGCTCCGTCGGCATCAAACGCAAAATGTCATCGCTCTGATGCACGCCGCTCACCTGCTCGGGCACGGTGGCCGGTTCTCGTACTCTTACCCGGAAGGCTTCTTGTGGCGCCTCTTGCGTGAGGATGGATTTGGTTTCTCGGCTGCGACCTAAGCGTTCCGCCAGTTTTTGTAATGCGGGCTGGCGTTGCAGGAAGACACCGAAATCCAGTAACGGGCGGGGATCGGTGTGAATACGCTGTGCTGCACTGAGATCCCAGAGCCGCCCGGCTGCGTTTTCGTTTTCGGCCAGAATAGGTTCGAGTTTGCCGCTGAGAGTCAGGCGTTGTTGCAGTTCATCCAGCAGGATTTCCCGCTCCTGATCCATCAACTGCTGATGCAGTGAAACGGTTTGCAGTGTGAGGCTTAGCCGCCAGCGCTGCAGAAAGAGCGCGTGGAGCCCACTGGTGATCTTCTGCCCTAAGGTTCTCTCTGGAGAGGTAATGAGCTGCGAGGCCTGTGCCAGAAAGGGGGATTCTACGTTGTTCAGCATATCCATAATCGCAGGCAGGCGTGTCTGAAAAGCCTGGTTGTCGATCGATTGTGAACGTTGGTAGCAGCTAAATTCTTTTTCCAGTTCTGGCGGTACCTGCGTGGTGCGCAGGCGCTGCTTTAAGGTTTCTTTCCAGTGAGGAAGATCGTTGAGTAACGCGGACTTCAGGCTGGGATACTTTTCAAAGAAGAAAGCGAGCTGCGGCGTTGCCAACAGCGTGACGACAAGATCGTCCAGCAGTTCGTTTTCATCGATAGACAGCAGCATTTCCAGTGATTCCAGCGTGATCATCGGCGTTAGTCCTGTTGCTCTGATTGCTGGATCTGCTCGGCAACCTGTTGCAGGCTGGCTTCTATTTTCGCTAGCCACTCCGCGGGGACGAACAGACAAGGCTGATGCTGGCTGAATAAGCGGCGCTGTTCGCGCAACTGCATGTTCAGCTTTTCATATTCATCGGTAATGTCGGCAGGCAGCGCACAGTCGCGCTTTTCCGGCAGAGAAAGAATGGAGGATTGCAGGCTGATATCGCGAACCGTCAGATGCTGGCGATCGTCCACCAGCAGATCGAGACGTTGAGTAAAGCCGATGCCGTTGAGCTTGCCCCGGATTTCTCCCCCTTTTTGTAACCAGCCCTGCAAAGCATGCTTCTCAATGACCAGGTGATTGACTTCAATATCGTGCAGGATCAGCGGGCGTTGCAACACCAGATCCAACGTTTCAGCGACGATCGTGTCAGGCAACGTGTAATGGAATTTCCGGCCAAGGAAGTGCCCCTGTTTCTCTACCGAAAATGCCTGTAATTCGCTTTGTTCACGCTGATATTGCTGACGTTTGGTATTCGCCTGTTGCAACCGGAACAGCAGACTTTTCTGCTGGTAAGCGTGCTCGGTAATCAGTAGCTCAAGCTGGTGTTCGATGAGCGTCAACGTGCTTTGGTCATGCCAGAGGCAGTCTTTCAGCAGAATGATATCAACCGGCGTAATGGTGTCCCGTCCGCAGAAAAATGCGCTGGCCTGAAGCAGGCGCAGGGCTTTTTTCCAACGTCGATCGGAAATGTAAGGCGCCTTTTCCAGCGCATCGAGCTGCTGACGCAGTGTGTAAATCAGCTCGAAACCGAACTCCGGCAATGCGATATGTTCAATATCCTTCTGCCACTGTTGGTACTCTTCATCGCTGACGCTAAGGGCGGATGGAACGGGGTTATCGCGTTCGCTGCTGTTATTCACAAGCAGCGCACGGAAATTCTGTTTTTCCTGTACGCGATCGAGCCACAGACGGATGAGCATTCGGTCGTAGAGCGCTTCCAGACCGCCATCCGCCTCTGGCAGTTCATTCGAGGCTGCGACCAGCAGGCGCATGGGGATCGTATCTTCGCTGTTGCCATTACGGAAACGTCGTTCGTTAATGGCCGTCAACAGGGTGTTCAAAATAGCGGGACCCGCTTTCCAGATTTCATCCAAAAATACGATTTCGGCTTCTGGCAGATAACCGGCGGTCAGACGCTGATAGCGCCCTTCATCTTTTAATGCCTGAATGGAAAGGGGGCCGAATACCTCTTCCGGAGTGGAAAAGCGGGTCATCAGGTACTCAAACGCATTCGCATGACGAAAAGCGAATTTAAGGCGCCGGGCAATCATACTTTTGGCTATACCTGGCGGCCCTAGGAGAAAAACACTTTCCCCGCTTAGCGCTGCCAGCAGACAGAGACGAATGGCGTGCTGTCTTTCGTAGAGCCCATGTTCTAGCGCATGGCTGAGGCGAGAAATTCTTTCAGCCAATGCCGCGGTTTGACGCATAATTAATCCGTTAGTCCCATGATGTGATGTACTGAAATCGTTTATTTTTGAATTTGGTTGCTCTACTGAAAGCGGTGTCTCAGAAAAACCCTACTTTCAGAAAGACAATAGTAATAATAAACGGCAGATCACAGATTTTTATTAGAATACTTTTACGGATTATTCACCCTAACGGGGTAAGTAAGCAATAAACCACCCTTTACAGGATGTTTCGTATACAGGTGACCGCACAATAAAAATGGGTTTTTACCCTGATTTGTGCATACTGTGCGCTTTTGGACGAGTTACTGTGAATGACGCGCTTCGCGGACTGATTAACAACAGAAGATAGGTTTATGAGCTCAGAACATAAACGTTCGCTTCCGGCTGTCACGCTGGCGGCCATCGGGGTGGTTTATGGAGATATAGGAACCAGCCCTCTTTATACGTTAAGGGAATGTTTATCAGGGCAGTTTGGTTTTGGGGTCGAACCTGACTCGGTCTTTGGTTTTCTTTCACTGATCTTTTGGCTGTTGGTTCTTGTTGTTTCGCTGAAATATCTGACCTATGTGATGCGCGCCGATAACGCAGGCGAAGGTGGGATTCTGACATTAATGTCGCTAGCCGGGCGCAATACCTCCGATCGCATGACGTCCGTGCTGGTCATCATGGGGTTGATCGGTGGCAGCTTCTTTTATGGGGAAGTCGTCATCACGCCTGCTATCTCAGTGATGTCGGCGATGGAAGGGCTGGAAATCGCCGCGCCGTCGATGGACAGCTATATCGTTCCGCTCTCGATTGTCGTCCTGACATTACTGTTTATCATTCAAAAACACGGTACGGGTAGCGTCGGCAAGTTGTTTGCACCCGTGATGCTGATTTGGTTTTTAACGCTTGGCGTGCTGGGCGCACGCAGCATTATCGCTAACCCCGAAGTCTTGCAGGCGTTGAACCCGATGTACGCTGTGCGCTTCTTTGTCGAGTATAAAGCGGTGTCGTTCTTCGCGCTGGGGGCGGTGGTGCTGGCGATTACCGGGGTCGAGGCGTTGTATGCCGATATGGGCCACTTCGGTAAATTCCCCATTCGTCTTGCCTGGTTTACGGTGGTGCTACCGTCGCTGGTGTTAAATTACTTCGGCCAGGGCGCATTGCTGTTAAAAGACCCGGAAGCCATCAAAAATCCGTTCTTCCTGCTGGCGCCAGATTGGGCGCTGATTCCACTGATGATATTGGCCACGCTGGCGACAATTATTGCCTCGCAGGCGGTGATTTCCGGCGTGTTCTCCCTGACGCGTCAAGCGGTGCGACTGGGCTACTTGCCGCCGATGCGTATCGTACACACGTCAGATATGGAATCCGGTCAGATTTATATCCCTGCCATTAACTGGATGCTGTATATCGCCGTCGTCATCGTGATTGTCAGCTTTGAGCATTCGAGCAATCTTGCTGCGGCTTACGGGATTGCAGTAACGGGCACTATGGTAATTACCAGCATTCTGTTCTGTACGGTGGCGGTGAAGAACTGGCTCTGGAATCGCTATCTGGCGTGGGTTTTGCTGGCTGGCCTGCTGATTATTGACGTGCCGATGTTTTTGGCAAACGTAGTCAAGATCCTCTCCGGCGGCTGGCTGCCGCTGGCGCTGGGTATGGTGATGTTTATCATTATGACGACGTGGAAAAGCGAGCGTTTCAGGCTGCTGCGCCGGTTGCATGAGCATGGTAACTCGCTGGATGCCATGATTGCGTCACTGGAGAAAACGCCGCCGACGCGTGTGCCAGGGACCGCCGTGTATTTCTCGCGTGCGACGCGCGTGATCCCGTTCGCGCTGTTACATAACCTCAAACATAACAAGATCCTGCACGAGCGCGTGGTGCTGTTGACCATGCGAACGGAGGATGCGCCCTATGTGCTGAACGCGCGGCGAGTGACGGTTGAACAGCTTTCGCCGACGTTTTGGCGCGTGATTGCCAACTATGGCTGGCGTGAGACGCCGGATGTGGAAGAGGTCTTTCAGCGCTGCTGGCAGGATGGGTTAACCTGCCAAATGATGGAAACGTCTTTCTTTATGTCCAATGAATCGCTGATTATCGGTGAGCGCCCGTGGTATCTGCGCTTGCGCGGTAAGCTATTCATGATGCTCAGCAGAAATGCGCTGCGAGCGGCGGATCAGTTTGAAATACCGCCGAACAGGCTGATTGAGCTGGGGATACAGGTTGAGATTTAAGTGATCCCACTAAATTATCTATCGTTAACACACTGACAGCGACTCGTTGTTTGTTATTAGGGAAACACGGGGATGAGGTTCCCGCAGGGATACCTCGCCCCGTGGTCGACCGTGTATCTCGATCTTACCCCAACGTAACGTCTAACAACCTTTACCAATTCACCGACACAATCAGCCCGCCTCCGGGCTGATTGGTGAACGTGACCCGCATGTGGTGCAATTTAGCGATGTTGTTGATGATGGAAATCCCCAGACCGCTACCGGATTTCTCTTGCCCCGGCGGACGATAAAAACGTTCGCCAATTCTTGCCAGCGCCTCCTCGCTAATGCCCGGTCCGTTATCGGCAACCTGAAAGCCGCGCTCTGTCAGCGTCAGGCTTACCGTTCCCCCTTCATAGCTGTAGCGAATAGCGTTATCCAGCAGATTGCGTACCAGCAGAGTCAGCAGCAGCGGGTGGCCCTGCCGGATAACCGGGGTGTCCGGTAAATCCAGCGTCAGTTCGATACCTGCGGTTTGCGCCGTGTGGTAGTGCGCGATCACCGCCTGTTGCAGTAGTTCATTGAACTGGACGGGCTGCATCCCTTCGGGAGATGATTCGGCATCCAACCGCGACAGCGTCAGGAGCTGATCCACCAGCCGTGTGGCCCGATCGATGCCTTTATCCAGATTGACCAGCGCATGGTGCCGCATGGCTTCATCATCATGCGCCAGCTGTGCGACTTCGGTTTGGACTTTCAACGCTGCCAGCGGGCTACGCAATTCGTGAGCGGCATCGGAGGTAAAACGGCGTTCACGAACCAGCATGTCGCTGATGCGGGAAAACAGATGGTTCAGCGCGTTGACCAGCGGGCGGACTTCCTGTGGGACGTGCTGCGTTGCCAGCGGCGTGCTTTCGTCCGGTGAACGCTGTTGAAGCTCGGCGGTAATGCGTTTTAGCGGCGAGAGTTCACGCGTTACCAGCCAGAACAGCAGCGCCAGCATGATCGGCAGTGCGAACAGCCAGGGCATCAGGTTGGTTTTTACAATATCCAGCGTCATGTCCTGACGGTATTCCCACTCTTGTCCGACAGCGATCACATAACGTTCATCTGCTGTCGTTAACCAGACGATGCGCCAGGCGTCGTTGTCATCGCGTAACCTGCCGTCGGTAAAGCCATTTCGCTGGTAGTCAAAAATAAAATCTTTGCCGTTCTCACCATCGTTCAGCACCATCTTCCCATCGCGGGTAAAAATGGCGAAGGCTAGGGCATCGTCGTCCTGCTTGCCTCGATCCTTATGTACCAGACTTTTGGTTTTGGGCAGAGAAGTCGACTGAATTCGCAATTCATCGGGGTTCATCGTGGCAAGACGTTTGGCAAACAGCATTTGCTGGGTATCAAATAGCTCATTGATGTTATGACGCGTTTGATACCACGAAAGCAGACTGGCTACGCCCCAGCAAATCAATGTCAGCAGCGTAAAACCAGCAATCAGGCGTAAACGCAGGCTGAGTCGGTTCATGGTGCATCTCCCAGAATGTAGCCAACGCCATGCACGGTACGGATAAACCCGCCACCCAGCTTTTTGCGCAGGTGATGGATATGCACTTCTACCGCGTTGCTGGAGACATCATCATCCCACCCATAAAGCTTTTCTTCCAACTGCGCGCGCGTGAGTACGCGGTTTGGATTGAGCAAAAACAGTTCCAGTAACGCCAGTTCGCGAGATTTTAGTATTAGCGGTTCGTTGTTAAGGGTGACGCTCCGCGATCCCGGCTCAAGGGAAACCGCACCGTGCGTTAATGTCGGTTGAAGTTGGCCGTGACGACGGCGAATCAGCGCCTGCAGGCGAGCGGCCACTTCTGTCAGCGCAAAGGGCTTACATAAATAATCATCGGCACCCTGCTGTAGCCCTTCCACACGTTGTTCCAGCGCATCGCGGGCGGTCAGAATCAGCACCGGTTCGTCATGTCCCGCCTGACGCCACTGGCGCAGAATATCCATCCCGTCCATGCCCGGCAGGCTGAGATCGAGCACCACCGCATCATAGGGGGCAGCCTTCAATGCCGCGTCACCTGCTTTACCTTCCATAAACCAGTCGATATTAAAGCCCAGTTTGTTCAACCCAGCTTTCAGGCCGTCACCAATCAAGCGATCGTCTTCGATTAACAATATTCTCATGGCTGCCTCGCAGGGAATGCTGCTGTTGCGTTTATGTCTTTTCCGGTTTTATACGAAATAGAGAGCCGGTGTGTACAGGCCAAATCACTGAAATTGGGCAATATCCGGCAATATAAAAAAACAACAATGCGAAAGTTGGTACCTTAAGATTCTGTTAAGAACGATTTGCTTTAATCCTTATCGAAGACCGATTACTCCCGCAGGTTGACTGCGAAACAGTTAACTTTGAAACGACAGGCAAATAAGGAAGGTAAATATGAAAAAAGCAGCTGCGTTACTCGCCATTACCGCTCTGATTTCTGCACCAGCATTTGCTGCACAAAGTGGCGGTGGTTTTGTCAATCCAGAAACACCAGCCGTTGGTACACATCAAGGGGGATTCACCGATTCGCAGAGTTCCCTCACCACGGTAGATAAAGCTAAAGATTTGCGTGATGACAGTTGGGTGACGCTGAGAGGGAATATTGAAAAACGGCTCGGCGATGAAAACTACCTGTTCCGCGATTCAACGGGCACGATGGAAGTCGAGATTGATCACAAACGCTGGAATGGCCAGATGGTTTCACCTACCGATAAAGTGGAAATTTCAGGCGAGTTGGATAAAGAATTCAACGCTGTCGGGGTGGATGTGAAGCAGATTCGTAAACTCTAACGCATTATCCTCAGTTCCTTATTGGCGGGCTTTGGTCCGCCATTTCTCTATTTATCAACCTTCTATAACGGCCTCTCGCTACCTTTCTTTTTTTGTTAGCGAAACGTTTCGATAGTGATCACATTTTTTTTATCTCTTCATTGCCTTTCTTGCTTCTTTTTCTAGAATGTTATTAGCGAAACGTTTCGCTGGTGGGGTGAGAAGATGAAAAAAGCAACATTATTGAATTCAGATATTTCTTCCGTGATTTCTCGACTGGGGCATACCGATAGCCTTGTGATTGGCGATGCCGGTTTACCGATTCCTGAAACGACGACCCGTATCGATCTGGCGTTGACGCATAACGTGCCGACGTTCTTGCAGGTTGTTAGCGTTGTCACCAGCGAAATGCAGGTCGAGGCCGCTATTCTGGCGGAAGAGATTATTGAAAAGAACCCCGCTGTCCATGACGCATTACTCGATCAATTGAAGCAACTTGAACAACACCAGGGAAACTCAATTGCATTGCACTATGTTAGCCATGAAGAATTTAAAACCCAAAGCGGCAAAAGCCGGGCGATCATTCGCAGCGGAGAGTGTTCCCCGTATGCCAATATCATCCTTTGTGCTGGCGTAACGTTCTGAGGCATCAATGCAACCTTTACTGCAACTGCAAGGCATCACGAAATCTTTTCCCGGCGTTAAAGCGCTTTCCGGTGCGGCACTCAATGTCTATCCGGGAAAAGTGATGGCGCTGGTGGGCGAAAACGGTGCGGGCAAGTCCACCATGATGAAAGTCCTGACCGGGATCTATCGTAAAGATGCCGGCAGCATCCATTTTCTGGGACAAGAGGTGGATTTCAGCGGGCCGAAAGCGTCCCAAGAAGCAGGTATCGGTATTATCCATCAGGAACTTAACCTGATTCCCCAACTCACGATTGCCGAGAATATCTTCCTTGGTCGTGAATTTACCAACCGCTTCGGTCGTATCGACTGGAACAAGATGTATGCGGAAGCCGATAAGCTGCTGAAGCGCCTTAATCTGCGCTACGACAGTCGTCGTATGGTCGGGGATTTATCGATTGGCGATCAGCAAATGGTAGAAATTGCCAAGGTGCTGAGCTTTGAATCGAAAGTCATCATCATGGATGAACCGACCGATGCTCTGACGGATACCGAAACCGCTTCGCTATTCAGCGTGATCAAAGAGCTGCAATCTCAGGGATGCGGCATTGTCTATATTTCCCACCGCCTGAAAGAAATCTTTGAAATCTGCGATGACATTACTGTTTTCCGCGATGGTCAGTTTATCGGCGAGCGTCCGGTTAGTGACTTAGAGGAAGATACGCTGATTGAAATGATGGTGGGCCGTAAACTGGAAGATCAGTACCCGCGTTCGAATAAAGCGCCGGGAGAGGTTCGCCTTAAGGTGCAGAACCTGTCTGGGCCGGGCGTCGACAACGTCAGCTTTACGGTGCGGAAAGGCGAAATTCTGGGCGTCGCAGGGCTGATGGGCGCGGGCCGTACCGAACTGATGAAGATTCTCTACGGCGCGCTGCCACGAACTGGCGGCAATGTGACGCTGGATGGCCGCGACGTAGTGACCCGTAAACCGCAGGATGGCCTGGCGAACGGCATCGTTTACATTTCCGAAGACCGCAAACGCGATGGCTTGGTGCTGGGCATGTCAGTAAAAGAAAACATGTCCTTAACCGCACTGCGCTATTTCAGCCATGCGGGCGGTCGCCTGAAACACGCCGAAGAGCAACTGACGGTTGCCGATTTTATTCGGCTGTTCAACGTGAAAACGCCTTCGATGGAGCAGCCTATCGGCCTGCTTTCCGGCGGTAATCAGCAGAAAGTGGCGATTGCCCGTGGTCTGATGACGCGCCCGAATGTCCTGATCCTCGATGAACCGACGCGTGGCGTCGATGTCGGGGCGAAGAAAGAGATTTACCAGTTAATCAATCAATTCAAAGAAGAAGGGCTGAGCATCATATTGGTGTCATCCGAAATGCCCGAAGTCTTGGGAATGAGCGATCGCATCATTGTGATGCATGAAGGGCGCTTGAGCGGTGATTTCCCTATTGAGCAAGCAACCCAGGAAGCACTGATGGCTGCGGCCGTTGGTAAGCAATACGGCGCAAAGCAGGAGTAAGTCAGACATGAGTTCTCAATCTATCGCGGCAAAACGCTGGTTCAGCAAAGAGTGGTTACTGGAGCAGAAATCGCTGATCGCGCTCCTGATCCTGATTGCGGTTGTGTCCGCCATGAGCCCTAACTTTTTTACCCTGAACAACCTGTTCAATATTCTTCAGCAGACGTCGGTTAACGCCATCATGGCCGTAGGCATGACGCTGGTGATACTGACCTCAGGAATCGATTTGTCGGTGGGTTCACTGCTGGCATTGACCGGTGCCGTAGCGGCTTCCATCGTCGGGCTTGAAGTGAATGCGCTAGTGGCGGTGTTTGGCGCACTGGCGCTGGGTGCGCTGATTGGTGCGGGTACGGGGGTCATTGTATCCAAAGGTAAAGTGCAGGCCTTTATCGCTACGCTGGTTATGATGCTGTTGTTGCGTGGTGTGACGATGGTCTATACCAACGGCAGCCCTGTGAATACTGGTTTTTCTGACGTAGCAGACGCGTTTGGCTGGTTTGGTATCGGCCGTCCGCTGGGTATTCCAACGCCAATTTGGATCATGGCTATCGTGTTCGCGGCGGCCTGGTACATGCTGCACCATACGCGTCTGGGGCGCTATATCTATGCGCTGGGCGGCAATGAATCCGCAACCCGTTTGTCCGGCATCAGCGTTGATAAAATCAAGATTATTGTCTATTCCCTGTGTGGGCTGCTGTCTGCCTTGGCGGGAATTATCGAAGTCGCACGTTTGTCCTCTGCACAGCCGACGGCGGGTACAGGGTATGAGCTGGATGCTATCGCGGCTGTAGTATTGGGCGGCACCAGTCTGGCTGGAGGAAAAGGGCGTATCGTTGGCACGTTGATCGGCGCACTTATCCTTGGTTTCCTCAACAACGGACTGAATTTATTAGGTGTTTCTTCTTACTACCAAATGATCGTTAAAGCAGTCGTCATCTTGCTGGCGGTTCTGGTAGATAACAAAAGCAGTAAATAACCTTCATTCACACAGGAATTGAGTTATGAATATGAAAAAGCTGGCTACTCTGGTTTCCGCTGTTGCGCTGAGCGCGACTGTCAGTGCTAATGCTTTGGCCAAAGATACGGTTGCTCTGGTGGTTTCTACGCTGAATAACCCGTTCTTTGTTTCAATGAAAGAGGGTGCACAGAAAGAAGCTGACAAACTGGGTTACGAGCTGATTGTGCTGGATTCCCAGAATAACCCAGCAAAAGAACTGGCTAACGTTCAGGATTTGACGGTGCGTGGAACCAAAGTTCTGCTGATCAACCCAACCGATTCTGATGCGGTAGGTAATGCGATTAAAATGGCCAATCAGGCCAAGATCCCTGTTATTACGCTGGACCGCGTTGCCAGCAGTGGTGAAGTGGTGAGCCACGTTGCTTCTGATAACGCCTTCGGCGGTAAAGTTGCTGGTGACTTCATTGCCAAGAAATTGGGTGAAGGTGCCAAGGTGATTCAGTTGGAAGGAATTGCCGGAACGTCTGCTGCGCGTGAGCGTGGGGCGGGCTTCATGAAATCTGCTGAGAAAAATAAATTCGCTATGCTGGCCAGCCAACCGGCTGACTTCGACCGTACTAAAGGGCTGAACGTGATGCAGAACCTGCTGACCGCGCACCCTGACGTTCAGGCCATATTTGCCCAGAACGATGAAATGGCATTGGGCGCACTGCGTGCACTGCAAACCGCAGGTAAAACAGATGTGCTGGTCGTTGGCTTTGACGGCACTCAGGATGGCGTGAAGGCCGTTGAGTCAGGCAAGCTGGCTGCAACCGTTGCTCAGCGTCCTGATCAGATCGGTGTAATCGGTATCGAAACGGCTGCAAAAGTGCTGAAAGGCGAAAAAACGCAGGCCATCATTCCGGTTGACCTGAAGCTGGTTGCAAAATAATTAAAGAATAAAGCAGGGCTCGCGCCACCCGTTTGTGGTGGCGCATTATTAACGTAGCGGGATTCGACATAATGAAAACGGGTAAGCTGGTGGTGCTGGGCAGTATTAATGCTGACCATATTCTCAATCTTGAGCAATTTCCCCGCCCAGGCGAAACGGTGATCGGTGAGCAATATAGCGTTGCTTTCGGTGGGAAAGGTGCCAATCAGGCCGTTGCTGCTGGCCGAAGCGGTGCAGACATCGCCTTTATTGCCTGCGTCGGAGAAGATGATATCGGCACCCGTATTTGCCAGCAGCTATCCAAGGACAATATTGATGTTTCCGCTGTTGAGGCTATCTCTGGGGAAACAACCGGCGTTGCGCTGATTTTTGTTAACGCCGAGGCTGAGAACATGATTGCGATTAATGCAGGCGCAAATGCTGCGGTGACGCCTGATTACCTTCATCGTCATCAGCAACACATTATTGATGCTTCAGCGTTGCTTATGCAGCTTGAGTCGCCGTTGGAAACGGTTATTGCGGCCGCTAAACTCGCGCATGAAAACCAAACAAAAGTGATTCTGAACCCCGCTCCTGCCCGCGAGCTACCCGATGAACTGTTATCGCTGGTCAATATGATCACGCCGAATGAAACCGAAGCACAGTTCCTGACAGGAATTACCGTTGAGACGGAAGACGATGCGGCTCGTGCAGCACAGGTTCTGCACGATAAAGGCATCGAAACGGTTCTCATTACATTGGGTAGCCGTGGCGTATGGCTAAGTGAAAACGGTCAGGGGCAGCGTATTCCGGGTTATCGTGTAAAAGCCGTGGATACTATCGCCGCTGGAGATACTTTTAATGGCGCGTTAGTGACCGCATTACTTGAAAATAAGCCCATGTCCTCCGCAGTAAAATTTGCTCATGCGGCAGCTGCGATAGCCGTTACTCGCCGGGGTGCTCAGCCCTCTGTCCCGTGGCGTGAAGAGATCGACGCATTTTTGCAAACCCAGGGGTGATCTTTGGCCACCATGAAAGATGTCGCCCGTCTTGCGGGCGTTTCTACTTCTACCGTATCTCACGTCATTAATAACAATCGCTTTGTCAGTGATACCATTCGCGAAAAAGTGATGAAGGCCGTTGAGGATCTCAACTATGCGCCGTCTGCGCTGGCCAGAAGTCTGAAAATAAACCAG
Source organism: Pectobacterium carotovorum (assembly GCA_016415585.1). Lineage (NCBI taxonomy): Bacteria > Pseudomonadati > Pseudomonadota > Gammaproteobacteria > Enterobacterales > Pectobacteriaceae > Pectobacterium > Pectobacterium carotovorum. The sequence goes on from CP066552.1 coordinate 15,369, forward strand.
ACCCGCACCATCGGCATGTTGCTCACTGCCAGTAATAACCCGTTTTATGCCGAAGTGGTGCGTGGCGTAGAGCGCTGCTGTTATGAAAGAGGCTATAGCCTGATTCTGTGCAACACCGAAGGCGATCGCGACAGAATGAGCCATAGTCTCGAAACGCTGCTGCAAAAGCGGGTCGACGGCGTACTGTTGATGTGCACCGAAAGTCATCGCCCTTTGCCCGAAATGATGAGTCGCTATCCTTCTATACCTATGGTCATGATGGATTGGGCACCTTTTGAAGGCGTTATGGACGTCATTAAAGATAACTCCCTGCTCGGTGGAGAGATCGCGACCAATTACCTCATTTCCCGTGGTTATAAAAAGATAGCCTGCATTGCGGGTCCGAAAGATAAGACGACAGCTTATAACCGATTAGAAGGTTATCGACAGGCGATGCAGCTTGCTGGGCTATTCGTTCCCGCTGATTATGAAATTTTCGGCGATTTTGAGTTTGAAGCGGGCTATCGCGCTATGCAGCAGTTGTTAGCGCTGGAAGATAAACCTGAAGCGGTGTTCACCAGTAATGATGCGATGGCCGTTGGTGTTTACCATGCGCTTTATCAGGCTGGGCTTTCAATTCCTCAAGACATGGCAGTTATTGGCTACGATGACATTGAGCTGGCTCGTTATATGTCTCCACCTCTTACTACCGTACATCAACCGAAGGATGAACTTGGCGAATTAGCGGTTGATACACTTTTGTATCGTCTAGAGCATCCCAATACTGAACCTAATGCGCTGGTGTTGACGCCGGAATTGATGGTGCGTCAGTCTGTCCGATGAGGTTTCCTCTCAATTAGCGGCGAAAAATCCGGCATAACGGCGTCTTTTAATTCGCTTTGCTGAAAAAAAAACCACTCGGTAATTTTTTTTGCATTTAGCGCTTGTCAGCGTGCGAGAAGTCCCTATAATGCGCCTCCACTGACACGGCAACAGCGACACGCGGTTGTGGTGACAGGAAAAAAGATTCAACGAAGGCAGTCAGTAATGACTTGACTTCACAGCGGAAAAGCATAGTATATGCAGCCCGCGCCACCGATGAAGTGGCACTGCTCTTTAACAATTTAATCAGACAATCTGTGTGGGCACTCACAAGACCGTATCTTAACGATATAAAAAAGTCTTGAAGAGTGAACAACAGTAAATTCATTACGAATAAACAGTTTTAATTCTTTGAGCATCGCTGACGAGTTCAGCAAATCAAACAAATCTTAAATTGAAGAGTTTGATCATGGCTCAGATTGAACGCTGGCGGCAGGCCTAACACATGCAAGTCGAGCGGTAGCACAAGAGAGCTTGCTCTCTGGGTGACGAGCGGCGGACGGGTGAGTAATGTCTGGGAAACTGCCTGATGGAGGGGGATAACTACTGGAAACGGTAGCTAATACCGCATAACCTCGCAAGAGCAAAGAGGGGGACCTTCGGGCCTCTCGCCATCAGATGTGCCCAGATGGGATTAGCTAGTAGGTGAGGTAATGGCTCACCTAGGCGACGATCCCTAGCTGGTCTGAGAGGATGACCAGCCACACTGGAACTGAGACACGGTCCAGACTCCTACGGGAGGCAGCAGTGGGGAATATTGCACAATGGGCGCAAGCCTGATGCAGCCATGCCGCGTGTGTGAAGAAGGCCTTCGGGTTGTAAAGCACTTTCAGCGAGGAGGAAGGCGGTAAGGTTAATAACCTTATCGATTGACGTTACTCGCAGAAGAAGCACCGGCTAACTCCGTGCCAGCAGCCGCGGTAATACGGAGGGTGCAAGCGTTAATCGGAATGACTGGGCGTAAAGCGCACGCAGGCGGTCTGTTAAGTTGGATGTGAAATCCCCGGGCTTAACCTGGGAACTGCATTCAAAACTGACAGGCTAGAGTCTTGTAGAGGGGGGTAGAATTCCAGGTGTAGCGGTGAAATGCGTAGAGATCTGGAGGAATACCGGTGGCGAAGGCGGCCCCCTGGACAAAGACTGACGCTCAGGTGCGAAAGCGTGGGGAGCAAACAGGATTAGATACCCTGGTAGTCCACGCTGTAAACGATGTCGATTTGGAGGTTGTGCCCTTGAGGCGTGGCTTCCGGAGCTAACGCGTTAAATCGACCGCCTGGGGAGTACGGCCGCAAGGTTAAAACTCAAATGAATTGACGGGGGCCCGCACAAGCGGTGGAGCATGTGGTTTAATTCGATGCAACGCGAAGAACCTTACCTACTCTTGACATCCACAGAATTTGGTAGAGATACCTTAGTGCCTTCGGGAACTGTGAGACAGGTGCTGCATGGCTGTCGTCAGCTCGTGTTGTGAAATGTTGGGTTAAGTCCCGCAACGAGCGCAACCCTTATCCTTTGTTGCCAGCGATTCGGTCGGGAACTCAAAGGAGACTGCCGGTGATAAACCGGAGGAAGGTGGGGATGACGTCAAGTCATCATGGCCCTTACGAGTAGGGCTACACACGTGCTACAATGGCGTATACAAAGAGAAGCGACCTCGCGAGAGCAAGCGGACCTCATAAAGTACGTCGTAGTCCGGATTGGAGTCTGCAACTCGACTCCATGAAGTCGGAATCGCTAGTAATCGTAGATCAGAATGCTACGGTGAATACGTTCCCGGGCCTTGTACACACCGCCCGTCACACCATGGGAGTGGGTTGCAAAAGAAGTAGGTAGCTTAACCTTCGGGAGGGCGCTTACCACTTTGTGATTCATGACTGGGGTGAAGTCGTAACAAGGTAACCGTAGGGGAACCTGCGGTTGGATCACCTCCTTACCAAGAAGATGTGTGTTAAGTGAAGTGCTCACACAGATTGTCTGATGAAAATACTGAGCAAGCGCACCTGTTGATGCGATGAGTGTAAACTCATGCTGACGCGATAGTGCCGAATTTCTGATTCGGTACGGATTTTTCGTGTCCCCATCGTCTAGAGGCCTAGGACACTGCCCTTTCACGGCTGTAACAGGGGTTCGAATCCCCTTGGGGACGCCAATCCGATAATGAGTGAAAGACATTATCATGAATATCTTAAAGATGATTCTTCGGAGTCATGTTTACGATATTGCTCTTTAACAATCTGGAACAAGCTGAAAATTGAAACATGACAGCTGAACATGCATTGGTACCTTCAGGTATGAATGGTGTATCAGTGTGTCAATGAGTCTCTCAAATAATCGCAGCACGACAGTGACTTTGATTTATCAAAGACACCTTCGGGTTGTGAGGTTAAGCGACTAAGCGTACACGGTGGATGCCTAGGCAGTCAGAGGCGATGAAGGGCGTGCTAATCTGCGATAAGCGTCGGTAAGCTGATATGAAGCGTTATACCCGACGATACCCGAATGGGGAAACCCAGTGTGTTTCGACACACTATCATTACGTGAATACATAGCGTAATGAGGCGAACCGGGGGAACTGAAACATCTCAGTACCCCGAGGAAAAGAAATCAACCGAGATTCCCCTAGTAGCGGCGAGCGAACGGGGAGGAGCCCAGAACCTGAATCAGTTTGTGTGTTAGTGGAAGCGTCTGGAAAGTCGCACAGTAAAGGGTGATAGTCCCGTACACAAAAATGCACAAATTGTGAGTTCGATGAGTAGGGCGGGACACGTGACATCCTGTCTGAATATGGGGGGACCATCCTCCAAGGCTAAATACTCCTGACTGACCGATAGTGAACCAGTACCGTGAGGGAAAGGCGAAAAGAACCCCGGCGAGGGGAGTGAAATAGAACCTGAAACCGTGTACGTACAAGCAGTGGGAGCCTTGATTAATCAGGGTGACTGCGTACCTTTTGTATAATGGGTCAGCGACTTATATTCTGTAGCAAGGTTAACCGTATAGGGGAGCCGTAGGGAAACCGAGTCTTAACTGGGCGTTAAGTTGCAGGGTATAGACCCGAAACCCGGTGATCTAGCCATGGGCAGGTTGAAGGTTGGGTAACACTAACTGGAGGACCGAACCGACTAATGTTGAAAAATTAGCGGATGACTTGTGGCTGGGGGTGAAAGGCCAATCAAACCGGGAGATAGCTGGTTCTCCCCGAAAGCTATTTAGGTAGCGCCTCGTGAATTCATCTTCGGGGGTAGAGCACTGTTTCGGCTAGGGGGTCATCCCGACTTACCAACCCGATGCAAACTACGAATACCGAAGAATGTTATCACGGGAGACACACGGCGGGTGCTAACGTTCGTCGTGAAGAGGGAAACAACCCAGACCGCCAGCTAAGGTCCCAAAGTCATGGTTAAGTGGGAAACGATGTGGGAAGGCACAGACAGCCAGGATGTTGGCTTAGAAGCAGCCATCATTTAAAGAAAGCGTAATAGCTCACTGGTCGAGTCGGCCTGCGCGGAAGATGTAACGGGGCTAAACCATGCACCGAAGCTGCGGCAGCGACACTCAGGTGTTGTTGGGTAGGGGAGCGTTCTGTAAGCCGTCGAAGGTGGCCTGTGAGGGTTGCTGGAGGTATCAGAAGTGCGAATGCTGACATAAGTAACGATAATGCGGGTGAAAAACCCGCACGCCGGAAGACCAAGGGTTCCTGTCCAACGTTAATCGGGGCAGGGTGAGTCGACCCCTAAGGCGAGGCTGAAAAGCGTAGTCGATGGGAAACAGGTTAATATTCCTGTACTCGGTGTTACTGCGAAGGGGGGACGGAGAAAGCTAGGTTATCCGGGCGACGGTTGTCCCGGTTTAAGCGTGAAGGTGGATGACTTTGGTAAATCCGGGTCATTATTAACACTGAGGCGTGATGACGAGTCACTACGGTGATGAAGTAACCAATGCTACGCTTCCAGGAAAAGCCTCTAAGCTCCAGGTAACATCAAATCGTACCCCAAACCGACACAGGTGGTCAGGTAGAGAATACTCAGGCGCTTGAGAGAACTCGGGTGAAGGAACTAGGCAAAATGGTGCCGTAACTTCGGGAGAAGGCACGCTGATGGTAGGTGAAGTGACTTGCTCATGGAGCTGAAATCAGTCGAAGATACCAGCTGGCTGCAACTGTTTAATAAAAACACAGCACTGTGCAAACACGAAAGTGGACGTATACGGTGTGACGCCTGCCCGGTGCCGGAAGGTTAATTGATGGGGTCAGCCGCAAGGCGAAGCTCTTGATCGAAGCCCCGGTAAACGGCGGCCGTAACTATAACGGTCCTAAGGTAGCGAAATTCCTTGTCGGGTAAGTTCCGACCTGCACGAATGGCGTAATGATGGCCAGGCTGTCTCCACCCGAGACTCAGTGAAATTGAACTCGCTGTGAAGATGCAGTGTACCCGCGGCAAGACGGAAAGACCCCGTGAACCTTTACTATAGCTTGACACTGAACCTTGAGCCTTGATGTGTAGGATAGGTGGGAGGCTTTGAAGCGTGGACGCCAGTCTGCGTGGAGCCAACCTTGAAATACCACCCTTTAATGTTTGATGTTCTAACGTAGACCCGTAATCCGGGTTGCGGACAGTGTCTGGTGGGTAGTTTGACTGGGGCGGTCTCCTCCCAAAGCGTAACGGAGGAGCACGAAGGTTAGCTAATCCTGGTCGGACATCAGGAGGTTAGTGCAAAGGCATAAGCTAGCTTGACTGCGAGAGTGACAGCTCGAGCAGGTGCGAAAGCAGGTCTTAGTGATCCGGTGGTTCTGAATGGAAGGGCCATCGCTCAACGGATAAAAGGTACTCCGGGGATAACAGGCTGATACCGCCCAAGAGTTCATATCGACGGCGGTGTTTGGCACCTCGATGTCGGCTCATCACATCCTGGGGCTGAAGTAGGTCCCAAGGGTATGGCTGTTCGCCATTTAAAGTGGTACGCGAGCTGGGTTTAGAACGTCGTGAGACAGTTCGGTCCCTATCTGCCGTGGGCGTTGGAAGATTGAGAGGGGTTGCTCCTAGTACGAGAGGACCGGAGTGAACGCACCACTGGTGTACGGGTTGTGATGCCAATTGCATTGCCCGGTAGCTAAGTGCGGAAGAGATAACCGCTGAAAGCATCTAAGCGGGAAACTTGCCTCGAGATGAGTCTTCCCTGGGCACTAGATGCCCCTGAAGGGCCGTTGAAGACGACGACGTAGATAGGCTGGGTGTGTAAGCGTAGCGATACGTTGAGCTAACCAGTACTAATGACCCGAGAGGCTTAACCTTACAACACCGAAGGTGTTTTGAGATGGACTCAAAGAGATTTTGATAATCAGCTTGTTTTAGGATTGGTTCTGATGGTTATGCGAGAGCGAGAGCAAAGCATGGCGGTTGGAATGAAACAGAATTTGCCTGGCGGCGATAGCGCGGTGGTCCCACCTGACCCCATGCCGAACTCAGAAGTGAAACGCCGTAGCGCCGATGGTAGTGTGGGGCTTCCCCATGTGAGAGTAGGGAACTGCCAGGCATCAACTACGTGGAAAGCCCCTGTCGAAAGACAGGGGCTTTTTGCTATGGGGTATTTTTGTTTTTATCTGCAATAGATTTTCTGGTTGTGTATTTATTGCGGTGTATCCGGCAGATAACCTGGCCGCCAAGGGGAGCGGGGCGGAAATAGACGTCCTACCAGACATTACCCAATGGTCCAGTGTTAACGGTTGTCTATTCCGCACTGCAGATTATTATTTTTGAGCCATTGGTGGATAAAAGTAGCAACCTGCTCTGGTTGATTGATATCAAGCACTGGAAGCATGGTGTCGATCTCACCATCTGCTGCAATCGCGATGACATACTCATCGATCAAATCACTTAATTCTCTACCCAACGATTGGCGAAACAAGGCTATTTTAGCGATCCTCTCGTATTTGAACCCCTCAACCAGCACCAGATCGAGAGTAGACGCATCCATTTTTCCAGCTAGATGGTAAATATTTGGTTCTTCCTGATCAGGAGTCTCCGTCATTAGCGCCCACCTTTGGCTGCTGGCGACAATCGTTTGTGCTGCGCCTGCTTTACGGAGCTCATAGCTATCTTTACCTGGCGTATCAATATCCATTTGATGATGTGTATGTTTAATAAGTCCGACTCGAACACCATGATGAGTCAGCAGTGGGATGACGTGTTTAAGTAATGTCGTTTTACCTGTACCGCTATAAGCAGTAATAGCGAGCAAGGGGGCACGATTAGGATTCACGGTGTTGCTCCTGCCAATTGGATAAATCTTCAGGCGAATTCATATTGCGAAAAGCTTCAGGCTGATCGCTAAATGAAACGGCGTTTGCTCCAACCTGTTCCATAAATAACATCAGCTTACGGTTTCCGAGATGCAGATAGGTCTCGAGTGATTCAATAAGGTTTTTATTGATTAAGAGTAATGTGGGATGTGGCCGTTCTCCATCAGTGGCATAAATCGTATTTGCCTCCCCGCGTGCTTCCCACAATCTGTGCACCAGATCGAGGGGGAGAGCAGGGACATCGCAAGGGACGAATACGACCCATTCGGATGGTGAGGCATATAACCCACTCAGAATACCTGCCAACGGGCCTGGAAAGCTTGTATCAAAGTCACCAATAATGCGGCAGCCACTTTGCGCATACACAGCCTGATTGCGGTTAGCGCTGATAATGACCTCATCGACTTGTGCTTTAAGCCGGGATAGAACGTGCAGATATAGCGGCACACCGTTCAGTGCTATCAGACCTTTATCGTGCCCGCCCATACGTGTTGCCCGTCCGCCAGCGAGAATAACGCCTGTAATCATTTCACTTTCCAATTATTGATGCCCACTTTCCTCTGTATCGAAAGTTTGTGGGGGATAAACCATGCGTTATTCTCTGAAAACTTTCGCAGAAGACCAAGTTCTTTCCTCATATGCGCAAGGCTGTTATTTTTATCGCTATATACTCAATATCGCTCAAGTCGCTTCCTGCATATTGAAATTTATTGAGTACAAATCGTTTTTAAGGAGAAAAAAATGAAATGTCATCGCGTTAATGAGCTTATTGAACTGTTGCACCCAGCCTGGCAAAAAGAACCCGATTTAAATCTGGTGCAATTTTTACAAAACCTTGCACAGGAGGCGGGGTTCGAGGGGCAGTTAAATGAACTGACTGATGATATCCTTATTTACCATCTAAAAATGCGTGATGCAGATAAAGAACAAGTCATCCCCGGTTTGAAGAAGGACTACGAAGAAGATTTTAAGACAGCTTTGCTTCGTGCCCGGGGAGTTATTAAAGACTAGTGGAAAGGATTAACACGTTCATGATGCTAACTATTGCACGCATATCTCTTACATCGCCTCTAACCATTTGTGGCCGTGATGAATAGTTCGATATTTAATTTTCAGACGCTATTCCCAGATCTGATCGTGGATGCCTTGCTGGATGTTGGGCTGCGCGTTGATTCTGGTTTAACGGCATTAAACAGTTATGAGAATCGGGTGTACCAGTTTGCGGATGAAGATCGTAAACGATTCGTGGTGAAATTTTATCGCCCGGAACGGTGGAGCGCCGCACAGATTCAGGAAGAGCATATTTTTGCCCAGCAATTGGCACAAGATGAAGTTCCTATTGTTGCTCCCATCTTGCTTAATGGGCAAACGCTGAATGTCTACGAAGGATTTCATTTTGCCGTATTCCCCAGCGTGGGCGGGCGGCAGTATGAAATGGATAATGAAGACCAGCTAGAGTGGGTCGGTCGTTTTCTCGGCCGGATTCACCAGACGGGACAGAAATCGTTATTCATCGAGCGTCCGACGATTGGGGTAAATGAATATCTGCATGAACCTTATCGGCTGTTGGAGACATGTCCGCTAATACCGAAAATACATCGACATGATTTTTTACAGGCGACTCGTCAACTGATTGATACAGTTGAAACTTATTGGCATAACGACTGGCGGCCACTGCGTCTGCATGGGGATTGTCATCCAGGCAATATTTTGTGGCGTGATGGCCCGCTATTTGTGGATTTGGATGATGCCCGCAATGGCCCGGCAATACAGGATTTATGGATGCTGTTGCACGGTGACCGTCGTGAACAACGTATTCAACTGGATATCTTGTTAGAAGCCTATAGCGAATTTGCGGAATTTCAGGAGAAAGAGCTCGCGCTGATTGAGCCTCTTCGTGCGATGCGGCAGGTTTATTATCTGGCTTGGGTTGCCCGTCGCTGGGAAGATCCCGCTTTTCCGAAAAATTTCCCTTGGATGACGGATGCTGATTTCTGGTCGAAGCAAACGGCAATATTTATTGGGCAAACTCAGCTGTTGCAGGAACCTCCTCTACAGCTAATGCCAATGTACTGAAATTAAATGGAGAGAGTGAAATTTATGAAAAAATTATGGTTTGCGCTGATTGGCGTTGTTCTGGCATTTAGTGCTTCTGCTGCAGAGTTTTCTGACGGCAAGCAATATGTAGAATTAGATAAACCTGCAACCCAAGAGCCTCAGGTTCTAGAGTTCTTCTCATTCTATTGCCCGCACTGCTATCAATTTGAACAGGTTTACCACGTTCCAGATGCAGTAAAAAAAGCGTTGCCAGAGGGTACGAAGATGACACGTTATCACGTGGACTTCTTGGGTCCATTGGGTAAAAACCTGACGCAGGCATGGGCTGTCGCTATGGCGCTGGGCGTCGAAGATAAAATTACCCCGCTGATGTTTGATGCGGTTCAGAAAACACAGACTGTACAAAAACCGGAAGATATTCGCGAAGTCTTTGTGAAAGCCGGCGTGAGTGCGGAAGAATTTGATGGTGCTCTGAATAGCTTTGTTGTGAAATCTCTGGTTGCCCAGCAGGAAAAAGCGGCCGCTGATTTACAATTACGCGGCGTTCCAGCCATGTTCGTTAACGGTAAATATATGATCAAGAATGATGGTCTTGATACCAGTTCAATGGATGGGTATGTAAAACAGTACGCTGACGTGGTGAAGTTCCTCATTACCAAGAAGTAATTATTTAATAAGTCATGCGGGTAAAACCGCATGACCTTATACCTTCCCGCGATTCATCTTCTTATCTTTTATATCTCATCAGCTCGCAATATCTATTTATCTTTTTTGTTTATATCCACAAATTGGATGACGGTTTATTACGCCTTAAAAATAATCAGGCTATATTATAACTTCATGAAATTAATGGTTATAAAAAAATAACTTAAGATAATAGGGGAAATTGGCAATTAAGCGGATAAAACTATTCACAAAGTTATCCACAGGAAGATCTTGCGAGGATCCATGCAAAATCAGCCAATATCTCACGTTAAGGATCGTCTCTTTCCCTGACCTATGGCATGCTTAGCGCTATGACAGACCACAACGATCATGGCAGGCTATGGCTCAGATTGCAGAAAATCCTTTAATACTGGTAGACGGTTCATCCTATTTGTATCGTGCTTATCACGCTTTCCCACCGTTAACAAACAGCGCGGGAGAAGCCACCGGTGCAATGTATGGCGTACTGAATATGCTACGCAGTTTGCTGTTGCAATATCAGCCCAGCCACGTTGCCGTCGTTTTTGATGCGAAAGGGAAAACGTTTCGCGATGAACTGTTTGAAAATTATAAGGCTCACCGTCCACCGATGCCGGAGGATCTACGCGAGCAAATAGAGCCTCTGCATAAGATGGTGAAAGCGATGGGGCTGCCGCTTCTGGCGGTTTCCGGCGTAGAAGCGGACGATGTGATTGGCACGCTCGCGGTGCAGGCGGAAAAAGTGGGTAAGTCGGTGCTGATTAGTACCGGCGATAAAGATATGGCGCAGTTGGTGACGCCGAGTGTGACGCTCATCAATACCATGAATAACTCGATTCTTGGCCCACAGGAAGTGTGCGATAAGTACGGTATCCCTCCTGAGCTGATTATCGATTTCCTCGCGCTGATGGGCGATGCATCGGATAACATTCCTGGTGTACCTGGCGTCGGTGAAAAAACGGCTCAGGCACTATTGCAAGGGCTCGGTGGGCTGGACTCGCTGTATGCCAATCTTGATAAAATTGCCGGACTTTCCTTCCGTGGTGCGAAAACCATGGCGCCGAAGCTGGAACAGCACAAAGAAGTGGCCTACCTCTCTTATCAACTGGCCACCATTAAAACGGATGTCGAGCTGGAGCTCAGCTGCGATCAGCTCACCGTTAACGAGCTGGATGTAGATGAGCTACATCGTCTTTTTTCCCGTTATGAATTTAAACGCTGGTTATCAGATGTTGAATCAGGCACCTGGATGCAAGGTAAAAAGAGCAGCCAGCCTGTTCAGGCGGTGAGTAACGCGGTGGTTGAGCAAGTTGCTGAAGAAGATAACGCGCCTACGCTTTCTGCCGACGGTTATGTCACGATTCTTGATGAAAAAACGCTGCTCGATTGGGTTGAACGTTTAAAACAGGCTGAGGTTTTCGCTTTTGATACGGAAACCGACGGGCTGGATACGCTCACCGCCAATCTGATTGGTCTGTCATTTGCGATTAAGCCAGGTGAAGCGGCTTATCTGCCGTTGGCGCATGACTATCTGGATGCGCCAGAACAGTTGGATCGCACCAAGGTGTTGGCCTTGTTCAAACCGCTGCTGGAAGATGAGAAGCTGCTTAAGATTGGTCAGAATCTCAAATTTGATAAAGGCGTGATGCAGCGGTATGACATCGATTTACGCGGCATCGCGTTTGATACCATGCTTGAATCTTACGTGCTCGACAGCGTGGCGGGCCGCCACGATATGGATAGCCTGGCCGAACGCTATCTGAGCCACAAAACCATTACTTTTGAAGAGATCGCGGGTAAGGGAAAAAATCAGCTGACGTTTAATCAGATTGCGCTGGAACAGGCTGGGCCTTATGCAGCCGAGGATGCGGACGTTACGCTGCATCTGCACCAGAAGCTCTGGGGGAAACTCCAGCCGCATACCGATCTGTGCCAGGTTTTCCAGACTATTGATATGCCGTTGGTGCCGGTTTTATCCCGCATCGAGCGTACGGGCGTGCTGATCGATCCTGCCATTCTCGCGGAACACTCAAAAGAGCTCACAATCCGTTTGGCGGAGCTGGAAACACAAGCGTATGAGCTGGCGGGCGAAGAGTTCAATCTCTCATCGACCAAGCAGCTACAGGGCATTCTGTATGAAAAGCAAAAGCTGCCGATTCTGAAGAAAACGCCAAAAGGCGCGCCGTCAACCAATGAAGAAGTGTTGGCTGAACTGGCGCTGGATTACCCTCTGCCGAAGCTGATCTTGGAATATCGTGGTTTGGCCAAGCTGAAATCTACTTACACCGATAAGCTGCCGCTGATGATCAATCCGGCGACGAAGCGTGTGCATACGTCTTATCATCAGGCAGTTACTGCGACCGGGCGTTTGTCTTCCAGCGATCCGAACCTGCAAAACATCCCGGTGCGTAATGACGAAGGACGCCGTATTCGTCAGGCGTTCATTGCGCCTAAGGGCTACAGCATTGTTGCGGCGGACTACTCGCAGATCGAACTGCGTATCATGGCACACTTATCGGGTGATAAAGGGTTGTTGAATGCGTTCGCGAACGGGCTGGATATCCACCGGGCAACGGCATCAGAAGTGTTTGGTACCGCGCTGGATAAGGTGACATCGGAACAGCGTCGCAGTGCGAAAGCGATCAACTTCGGTCTGATCTATGGCATGAGCGCGTTTGGCTTGTCGCGTCAGTTGAATATTCCCCGTAGCGAATCGCAGAAATACATGAACCTGTATTTTGAGCGTTATCCCGGTGTGCAGGATTACATGGAGCGTACACGCCAACAGGCCGCGGAACATGGCTATGTGTCCACGCTTGACGGTCGCCGTCTCTATCTGCCTGATATCCATTCTCGTAATGCGATGGCGCGCAAAGGTGCGGAACGTGCGGCGATTAACGCCCCAATGCAGGGCACCGCTGCTGATATTATTAAGAAAGCGATGATCGCGATTGACGATTGGCTACAGAAAGACACGCCGAAGGTGAAGATGATCATGCAGGTTCACGATGAATTGGTTTTCGAGATTCATGATTCGGTTATTGAAGAATCCATTAGTAAAATCAAAGCATTAATGGAAGGTTGTATGCAATTGAATGTTCCATTACAGGTAGACATCGGTACGGGCATGAACTGGGATGAAGCACATTAATGGCCGATTCTTGCGCTGTTTCTGTAATTAAATAACAGTATTGTGTGACCTGGTTTAACTTTGTGTAATCGATAACCATTTTCTATGAAAGTAAACAACAAAAAAGCCTTTGTTCCCGTGAAAAAATAGGGTAGAGTTAAAGACGTAGGGTACAGAGGTAAGATGTTCTATCTTTCAGACCTTTTACTTCACGTAATCGGATTTGGCTGAATATTAGCCGCCCCGCTCAGTTTTGAGCGGGGCGTTTTTTATGGGCTTTATCCAGGTTTTTTTGCCCTTACAACGCCAGTAACTGCCTGATAGGTTGCTGCGGGTTAGCACGGTTTCGCGTGTGAAAAGAACATCTCGGGTGGGCGATCGTTGCGGGAAAGTGGGGGCGTGATGCGAGTGATGATACTCTACACCACGCGAAAGGATTACTCTGCTTCTTGTTCTTCTTCAGCGTGTTCCAGCGTGCTGAACCAGTTATCCAGTTTCTGTCGTAGTTTATCGACGCCGAGCTTTTTCAGTGACGAAAATGCTTCGACCTGAATATCACCCATAAATGGCAAGACAGCCTCGCGAACCATGTTCAACTGTGTCTTACGTGCGCCTGAAGCTAACTTATCGGCTTTGGTCAGCAGCACTAAGACTGGGAGCTGGACATCAACAGCCCACTGAATCATTTGCTGATCGAGATCTTTCAGCGGATGGCGAATATCCATCAGTACAACCAGCCCCTTAAGGCTGTTACGCTTTTGCAGGTATTCACCGAGCGCACGTTGCCATTTGATCTTCATTTGCTCCGGCACTTCGGCATAACCATAGCCGGGAAGGTCGACCAAACGCACGCCGTCTACCACTTGGAACAGGTTAATCAACTGAGTACGGCCCGGCGTTTTACTGGTTCGTGCCAGATTTTTCTGGTTGGTCAACGTGTTAAGCGCGCTGGATTTTCCGGCATTAGAGCGCCCAGCAAAGGCCACTTCAATACCGCTATCTGTTGCCAGATGGCGAATATCCGGGGCGCTGATGATAAAACGCGTCATGTGGTAGTTATATTGCTGCGTCACGATGGTTATCTCTATCTGGATCTCTGTCTGGTTGGGGATTATACCTGTAACTGACAATAAAGGCGGTTTTATCTGTCTCGAAATGCAGCAGACTGATGCGAAAAGAAAAGCTCAGCTGTCTGATGTGGACGCTTTTTTATTAGTGGGCTTTCTGCTAGATTCCGCCGCACTTCCCTTATATCTGTGTACCTGAGAACAATATTATGAACCGACCTGTCAAAGGGGCTGCCGATAAGGCAGGGAAACCCAAAGTGAAAAGAAAGACCCGCGAAGAGCTGGAGCGTGAAGCGCGCGAGCGGAAAAAAGATAAAAAGCATCGTGGCAACGCGTCGGGTAGCCGAACTCAGGAAAAAGCGTCTACCGATCAGCGTTCTGGTCAGCGTAAAGTCGCCGATCCGCGTATCGGCAGCAAAAAGCCTGTACAGCTTGGCGTGTTAGACAGCGCTGTGGCTAAACCGAAACCTAAGTCGAAGCCTTCTGAGCCTGTTGAGAAAGTCGTTGTTGCCAAGCCGACAATGTCACCGGAAGAAGAGCTGGAAATGTTAGAAAACGATGCGCGTCTGGATGCCTTGTTGGATCGTCTGGATAGCGGCGAGACGCTGAGTGCCAAAGATCAGTCATGGGTTGATGAAACGCTGGATCGTATCGATATCCTGATGGAAGAGCTTGGGATCGAGCTGGGTGATGATGACGAAGAAGAGCAGCAGGAAGATATGTTGCAGCTTTTGAAGCGTAATAACCCGAAAGACACGTTCTAATCAATGAAATGGCTGTTTCTGTTCCTGATATTGCTGGTTGCGTTTTATCTGCTCTGTCTGTTCAGTAAACTATGGCTATTGTCGAAGCGTAAGCATCGGTTGCATCGCGCCCTGTTTAACGGGCGCATGAATCAGGTGCGACGCCCAAGACAAAAACGCTGGGAGCGTTTTTGAACGTCACAGCGTGACGGCCCTTTAGGGCGAGTCTCAGGGATGAGACGAGTAGCAAAACGCTGGGAGCGTTTTTGAACGTCACAATGTGACGGCCCTTTAGGGCGAGTTTCAGGGATGAGACGAGTAGCAAAACGCCGGGAGCGTTTTTGAACGCCATTTTTTGGTGATCTGAAGGAGGGGAAGGATAACCCACCGAGTAAAAACTGGAAGGAGTGAGCGAATATGTCGATACCGTCCGTTGACTGGGATCTGGCCCTGATTCAAAAATATAACTATTCTGGGCCGCGTTATACGTCTTATCCCACAGCGTTAGAATTCAGTGAAGCTTACGATGAGCCGGCGTTTCAGCAGGCCATCGCCCGTTATCCGCAGCGACCGCTGTCGTTGTATATCCACATCCCTTTTTGCCATCGGCTGTGCTATTTCTGCGGCTGTAATAAGCTGGTTACGCGTCAGCAGCATAAAGCGGATGAATACCTTGATGTGTTGGAGCTGGAAATTCGCCAGCGTGCGCCGCTATTCGTCGGACGAACAGTGACGCAATTGCATTGGGGCGGCGGGACACCAACCTACCTGAATAAAGTACAAATCAGCCGATTGATGTCGCTGCTGCGCGAGCTGTTTTCTTTTTCCGATCAGGCTGAGCTGTCGCTTGAAGTCGATCCGCGAGAAATTGAGCTGGACGTCCTCGATCATCTGCGGGCTGAAGGGTTCAACCGCCTTAGCATGGGCGTGCAGGATTTTAATAAAGACGTTCAGAAGCTGGTCAATCGCGAGCAGGATGAAGACTTTATTTTTGCCCTTATTGAGCGGGCAAAGGCGCTTGGCTTCACCTCAACCAATATCGATTTGATTTACGGCCTGCCGAAACAAACGCCGGAAAGCTTCGCTTTTACGCTACAGCGCGTTGCGGAATTAAACCCGCACCGGCTTAGCGTCTTTAACTATGCGCATTTACCCAGCCTGTTCGCCGCGCAGCGCAAGATTAAAGAAGCGGATTTACCGAGCGCGGAGCAAAAGCTGGATATTCTGCAACAGACGATTGGGTCACTGACGGAATCGGGCTATCAGTTTATCGGTATGGATCACTTTGCTCGTCCAGATGATGAGCTGGCGGTGGCGCAGCGCGAAGGGAAGCTGCATCGCAATTTCCAGGGCTATACGACGCAGGGCGATAGCGATCTTCTCGGTATGGGCGTTTCGGCGATTAGTATGATCGGTGATAGCTATGCTCAGAACCAGAAAGAGCTGAAGCAGTATTATGCGCAGGTCAAAGACCAAGGAAATGGTTTGTGGCGTGGATTACAGCTGACGCGTGATGACTGTCTCCGCCGCGATGTGATTAAGACGCTTATTTGTAATTTCCAGCTCAGCTATGCACCCATTGAAGCGGAATATGCTATCGATTTTAAAACCTACTTTGAGCAGGACTTAGCGCTGCTGGCACCGCTGGTGGCCGATGGGCTGGTTGATAGTCAGGAAGACGGGCTGGTGGTGACGCCGAAAGGACGTCTGCTGATTCGCAATATCTGCATGTGCTTTGATGTCTATCTACGTAACAAGCTCAGAACACAGCAATTTTCCCGCGTGATTTAGTCAAAAAAAACAGCCAGTCGATGTTAGTACCGACTGGCTGTTCTCAAACGTTTTATACCCGTCATACTTCAAGTTGCAGGTGTGTTGGCTGCGTTCACTCACCCGAATCACTTACCTGAGTAAGCTCATCGGGATTCCTTCTCTTGCCGCCTTCCTGAAACTCGAATTATTTAGGGTATATTGGATTAACTAAAGAAGTTAATCAGTGCGGCACACAAAACGGCGGCAATAGCAGCCTGCGGCGAATGGCTTGCCGCGGAGCCAATTTCAGCGCCATGTGTTGCAACAGAAAGTGTTGCAGCGGAAATCAATGAGTCCAGCATGGTGTTCCTCCCGAATCAGCGACACGATCATACTGCTGACCCGAGGCAAGTAAAGTACAAATTAATGACAATTTCGTGCGCCAGATTGTATTTTTTATCACCAATTTGTTTGTTAACAACTGAGCAATAAAAAAGCAATCTTGCTACTCCATTCCCAGCTCTTTTAATTTACGCGTCAGGGTATTTCTACCCCATCCCAGCAACCTTGCCGCTTCCTGTTTATGCCCCTGCGTATGCCGTAATGCTGTCGTAAGCAGCGTTCTTTCCATTTCCGGTTGTGCTTCCGCTAGCAGGTTTTGATGACCGGAACGCAGCGCGCGATCGGCCCATTGTGCCAACAGCGTTGCCCAACTGTCCGGCAGAATATGCACGGTGGAATCCGGCGCGGTGGTCTCGAACAGTTCAGGAGGCAGATCCTGAATAAGTACTTCCTGACCTGCGGCCATGACGGTCAACCAGCGACAGGTGTTTTCCAATTGGCGCACGTTGCCAGGCCACGGTAAACGAGTTAGCGCGGTTTCCGCTTCTGGATGCAGATTCTTCGGCTCGACGCCCAGCTCTTTGGCCGTAGCCTGCAAGAAATAACGCGCCAGGCGGGGGATATCTTCCCGACGTTCACGTAGTGGTGGCAGATGAACGCGGATCACATTCAGGCGATGAAACAGGTCATCGCGGAATTTGCCTTCCTGCACGCGTTGTTCAAGATTTTGGTGCGTTGCCGCGATAATACGAACATCCACTTTTACCGCAGCATAACCGCCAACGCGATAAAACTGCCCGTCTGCCAATACGCGTAACAGACGTGTTTGTACGTCTAGCGGCATATCGCCGATTTCATCCAGAAACAGTGTACCGCCATCGGCTTGCTCAAAGCGGCCCTGACGAATCTGGTTTGCGCCCGTAAACGCGCCTTTTTCATGGCCGAACAGTTCTGATTCGATCAGATCCTTGGGTATGGCCGCCATATTCAGTGCGATAAAAGGGGCTTTGGTACGCGGGCTGTGGCGATGCAGGGCGTGTGCTACCAGCTCTTTACCGGTTCCCGATTCGCCATTAATCAGTACGCTTATCGACGAGCGAGACAGGCGGCCGATGATGCGAAAGACATCCTGCATCGCAGGGGCTTCGCCGATAATGTCCGTTGTCGGACCGTTGATCGGTTGGTTACGTACCGGCTGCTGCTGTTCCAGATAATGGCTGATCGCGCGCTCAACCAGCGCAACGGCTTCATCAATATCGAATGGCTTCGGCAAATAGTCGAACGCACCCTGTTGATAAGCGCTAACTGCGGCATCCAAATCGGAATGTGCCGTCATAATGATGACCGGGAGCATTGGGTGGCGCTGTTTGATTTGCTGTAAGAGCGCTAATCCATCCATTCCTGGCATACGGATGTCGGACAGCAGAACGTCAGGCGTTTGTGTCGCCAGCGCATGCAGTACCTGATTTCCGTTCTCAAACGTTGCACAGGTTAAACCCGCACCAGCAAGCGCGCGCTCAAGCACCCAACGGATGGAGCTATCGTCATCGACAATCCAGACTATCCCTCGTTGCATTGTAACCTCACTGGCGAATAGGCAGATAAACCGAGAATTCGGTGTGTCCTGGCCAACTGTTAAATTCAATTTTACCGGAGTGCTGGTCGATAAGACTGCGGGCGATGGAAAGCCCTAAACCGGTGCCTCCTTCGCGTCCGCTCACCATCGGGTAAAACAGCGTGTCCTGTAGCTGAGCGGGTACGCCGGGGCCGTCATCTTCCACGTCAATTCGAGCGGCGAGACGATAGCGCACACCGTGTAACGTGAGCTGAAAAGCCGTGCGGGTACGTATCGTAATCGTCCCGCCTTCCTCGCCCAGCGCTTGTAGAGCATTGCGGGTAATATTCAGCAGTACCTGTTCAATCTGATCGGGGTCGTGCGTCAGTTCCGGCAGGCTGGGGTCATAGTCTTTCACCAGCGTCACGTTATCGGGCTTTTCCAGAGAGACAAGCTGGCAAACGCGTTCAGCGACCTGGTGGATGCTTTGGGTGACGTGCAAGCCGGGCTGCTGTGGCCCGAGCAGGCGATCAACCAGATTACGCAGGCGATCCGCCTGTTCGATAATGACCTTGGTGTATTCCGTCAACGCCGGATCGGGCAATGCTTTGGCAAGCAACTGTGCGGCACCGCGCAATCCGCCAAGCGGATTTTTTATCTCATGCGCCAGGCCTCGGACCAAATCACGTGCGGCCTGCTGCTGCGCATGTTGAAGCTGTTCCTGACTGAGACGGCGCTGGTTATCCATCGGCGCCATTTCCAGTAGGATAAAATCGTTTTGTACCCGCTGAGCGGTGAGCGACATGATGTGCGCTTTGCCATCTACGACGATGGTGACTTCGTTATCCGTAAAACCTTGTCCTGAATCCAGACTTTCACGCAGTAAATCGATATTCAGAGAAAAGTATCCCAGCAAATCGGGCAGCGGCGTGCCGGATAATTTACGCGAACTTTGTGCCAGTAATTGCTGTGCTGCCGGGTTGGAATAGTGAATCGCCAGATCGTTATCCAGCAATAAGATGCTGTTTATCAGGGAATTTAGGATCTGCCCAGCATCGGGCAGCGTGCCTGTTGCCATAACGCAGACTCCCGCACCGTCGTGGTGCATTGTAGTGTGGATGATGGATGTTACGTCGCAACGGCCAATGCCGGTGGTGAAAAAAGCCCATCCGAAGATGGGCTGAAGCGTTTCCACGGCAACAAAAAATTTTCAGGAAAAATTTTTGACGTCGCTCTGCGACGGCCCCTACAGGGGTGATGGGCATGGATAGCACATCACAAAAAAACTTCTTAGTATTCTGTTGGTTACCGGTCATGGTCGGGTATCAGCACACCCAACCACGCCGAGGTAGAAATTAGACGCTTAGTTATTAGACGCTGTAGTACAGTTCGAACTCAACTGGGTGCGGCGTCATACGAACGCGGTCAATCTCAGATTTACGCAGTTCGATGTACGCGTCGATAGCATCGTCGGTGAACACGCCACCACGAGTCAGGAACTCGCGGTCTTCGTTCAGTGCAGCCAGGGCCTCGTCCAGAGAACCTGCAACTTTTGGAATCTCTGCTTCTTCTTCTGGCGGCAGGTCGTACAGGTTTTTGTCCATCGCATCGCCAGGGTGGATTTTGTTGATGATGCCGTCGAGGCCAGCCATCAGCAGTGCAGCGAAGCACAGGTATGGGTTAGCTGCTGGATCCGGGAAGCGTGCTTCGATACGACGTGCTTTCGGGCTAGCAACCACTGGGATACGGATTGAAGCAGAACGGTTACGGGCAGAGTAAGCCAGCATAACAGGTGCTTCGTAGCCAGGGACCAGACGCTTGTAGGAGTTAGTGGTCGGGTTCGCCAGAGCGTTGATGGCTTTAGCGTGCTTGATAACACCGCCGATGTAGAACAGCGCCAATTCAGACAGGCCGCCGTATTTGTCGCCAGCGAACAGGTTAGTGCCGTCTTTAGACAGAGACATGTGGCAGTGCATACCAGAACCGTTATCACCGAACATGGGTTTTGGCATGAAGGTCGCGGTTTTACCGTAGGCGTGAGCCACGTTATGCACGACATATTTGTAGATCTGAATTTCGTCAGCTTTTTTGGTCATGGTGTTGAAGCGGGTAGCCACTTCGTTCTGACCCGCGGTAGCCACTTCGTGGTGGTGAGCTTCAACAACCAGACCCATTTGCTCCATGGTCAGACACATAGCAGAACGGATGTCCTGTGATGAATCGACTGGTGGAACTGGGAAGTAGCCGCCTTTCAGACCTGGACGGTGACCTTTGTTACCGCCTTCGTATGCTTTACCGGAGTTCCAGTAAGCTTCGATGTCGTCGATAGCAACGTGAGAACCGGACGTGCTGCTGCCGAAACGGATGTCATCGAACAGGAAGAATTCTGGCTCAGGCCCGAACAGTACGGTATCGGCAATGCCGGAAGAACGCAGGAAATCTTCCGCACGTTTCGCGATAGAACGCGGGTCGCGGTCATAGCCTTGCATCGTGCCTGGCTCAAGGATGTCACAACGAATGATCAGTGTAGAATCTTCGAAGAACGGATCGATCATCGCCGTGCTGGCATCGGGCATCAGAACCATGTCTGACTCGTTAATACCTTTCCAGCCGCCAATCGAAGAACCATCAAACATTTTACCTTCTTCGAAGAAGTCGGCATTGACTTGATGAGCCGGAATGGTGACGTGCTGCTCTTTACCTTTAGTATCAGTGAAGCGTAAATCAACAAACTTCACTTCGTGCTCATTCAGCATCGTCAAAACATGTTCTGCGGACATACTTGGTTCTCCCGATTGGTCATTTATCGTCGTGGAACGAATATCGTTGTGGATTGATGTTGTTGCCGTGAGTAGACTAAAGCTAAAAGTGTGCCAACTTTTTAAATGTGTGCAATGTGTTGCTCCTTGGGGCTTTCTCACGTAAACCCACTGCACCATTATAGTCTAAAGCACCAAAATGGTGCTCCATATGTGAATTATTGCACTTATTTGGTGCACTCATGTTCGCTTGTAGCGCTTTTGCACCGTGAAAGGGATCACAAAGCAGGCAGCTCTAGGTTGTTTATCATAGATGCTTGTGATCTTGTTTAGTCCCTCGATTAATACGTGTACAATAGCGCGCTATTTCTAAATGCCTGAGGCAAAGCTGTGATCGAAAATTTGCGTAACATCGCCATTATTGCGCACGTTGACCATGGGAAAACCACCCTGGTTGACAAGCTGTTGCAACAATCCGGAACGTTCGGTGAACGTGTCGAAGCAACCGAGCGTGTAATGGACTCCAACGATTTGGAGAAAGAGCGTGGAATTACCATCCTCGCAAAAAATACCGCCATTAATTGGAAAGACTACCGTATTAACATCGTAGATACCCCGGGACACGCCGATTTCGGCGGCGAGGTTGAGCGTGTAATGTCGATGGTTGACTCGGTACTGCTGGTTGTTGATGCGATGGATGGTCCGATGCCGCAAACGCGTTTCGTGACCAAAAAAGCATTTGCCAACGGTCTGAAGCCAATTGTGGTTATCAACAAAGTTGACCGTCCTGGTGCGCGTCCTGACTGGGTTGTCGATCAGGTATTCGACCTGTTCGTGAACCTGGATGCGACTGACGAGCAGCTGGATTTCCCGATCATTTATGCTTCTGCGCTGAATGGTATCGCGGGTCTCGACCATACCGACATGGCGGAAGATATGACTCCGCTGTATCAGGCGATTGTCGATCACGTTTCTCCGCCTCAGGTTGAGATGGATGCGCCGTTCCAGATGCAGATCTCTCAGCTGGACTACAACAACTATGTTGGCGTTATCGGTATCGGCCGTATCAAGCGCGGTAAAGTTAAGCCTAACCAACAAGTCACTATTGTTGATAGCGAAGGCAAAACCCGTAACGGTAAAGTCGGTAAAGTTCTGACTCACCTGGGTCTGGAGCGTATCGACGCGACTGAAGCGGAAGCAGGCGATATCATCGCGATCACCGGTCTGGGCGAGCTGAACATTTCCGACACCATCTGCGATCCGCAGAATGTCGAAGCGCTGCCAGCACTGAGCGTCGATGAACCTACCGTTACCATGTTCTTCAACGTCAATACTTCACCATTCTGCGGTAAAGAAGGTAAGTATGTCACGTCGCGCCAGATTCTGGAGCGTCTGAACAAAGAGCTGGTGCACAACGTTGCCCTGCGCGTTGACGAAACCGAAGACGCTGATGCGTTCCGCGTTTCTGGCCGTGGTGAATTGCACCTGTCAGTTCTGATCGAAAACATGCGTCGTGAAGGCTTTGAACTGGCCGTATCACGTCCGAAAGTTATCAACCGCGTTATCGACGGTCGTAACCAAGAGCCGTTTGAAAACGTGACGCTGGACATCGAAGAACAGCACCAGGGTTCAGTCATGCAAGCCATGGGTGAGCGTAAGGGTGATGTGAAAGACATGATCCCAGATGGCAAAGGTCGTATCCGTCTGGATTACCTGATCCCAGCTCGCGGTCTGATCGGTTTCCGTACCGAATTCATGACTATGACGTCTGGTACCGGTCTGCTGTACTCCACGTTCAGCCACTACGATGACGTGCGTCCGGGTGAAATCGGCCAGCGTCAGAACGGCGTACTGATCTCTAACGGTCAGGGTAAAGCCGTCGCGTTTGCACTGTTCAGCCTGCAGGATCGCGGTAAGCTGTTCCTCGGACACGGTGCAGAAGTGTATGAAGGCCAGATCATCGGTATTCACTCACGTTCTAACGATCTGACAGTAAACTGTCTGACCGGTAAGAAACTGACCAACATGCGTGCATCGGGTACCGATGAAGCAACCACGCTGGTTCCGGCGATCAAAATGTCTCTGGAACAAGCGCTGGAGTTCATCGATGACGACGAACTGGTTGAAGTTACGCCGCAGTCTATCCGTATTCGTAAGCGTCACCTGACCGAAAACGATCGTAAACGCGCCAGCCGCGGCAGCAAAGACGTCTAATTTCAGACGGATTTGTCTTGTTACGCAACAGGGCACCTTCGGGTGCCCTGAATTTTATGCGCTTTCTTCCACTTTAACCTTTCCTTTAGATTTCCTCCCTGTTCAGTTTCTTCATTTCCCGCTACAGTGAAAATCCTACGATTACGTCAGGAGGTCACTGCCATGCTGTATATCTTTGATTTAGGCAATGTCGTCATAGATATTGATTTCAATAGAGTATTGGGTGTCTGGAGTAATCTGAGCAGCGCGCCGCTCGCGACGTTGCAAGAGCGCTTTGTCATGGGCGAAGCGTTTGAACAGCATGAGCGGGGTGAGATCAGCGACGAAGAGTTTGCCACCAGACTGTGCCAGGAAATGGGCATCGCCCTGAGCTTCGAACAATTCACCGCTGGCTGGCAGGCTATTTTTGTCGCGTTGCGCCCTGAGGTTATCGACATCATGCAGCGTCTGCGTCAGGAAGGGCACCGCGTGGTGATTCTGTCGAATACCAATCGCCTCCACTGTTCACACTGGCCTGCGCTATTCCCAGAAGTGGCGACGGCAGCCGACAGGATCTATCTGTCGCAAGATATTGGATTACGTAAGCCGGAATTGGCGATTTATCAATATGTCCTGACAGAGGAAGGCGTTCCGCCTGCGCAAGCCGTCTTTCTTGACGATAATGCCGCGAATGTCGATGCGGCACAAAGTCTGGGTATTCACAGCATTCTGGTGACCGATCGTCAGGTGGTGCCGGATTTTTTCGCCATGCAGGCGACGATGACCAAAGCATGATTTATATCGCAGGGGCGGACACAGCCCTTATTGGGAATGATAACATCAGGAGTAGTTGGGTTTTATGATTGCGCTAATTCAGCGAGTCTCCAGCGCCAGCGTTACGGTAGAAGGCAGTGTGGTTGGGGAAATCGATAAAGGTTTACTGATCTTGCTGGGCGTTGAGCAGGGCGATGACGAACAAAAAGCCACACGACTCTGCGAACGCGTATTGGGTTACCGCATATTCGGTGACGATGACGGGAAAATGAATCTCAATGTTCGCCAGGCTGGCGGCAATGTGCTGGTGGTTTCACAGTTTACGCTCGTTGCCGATACGCAGCGTGGCATGCGCCCAGGTTTTTCTCGTGGTGCGCATCCCTCAGAGGCCGATCGCCTCTATCAGTATTTTGTCGGACAGTGTCGTGAGCAAGGCGTTCACACGGAAACGGGGCAGTTTGCGGCGGATATGAAAGTGGCACTGGTGAATGACGGCCCGGTGACGTTCTGGCTACAGACATAGGGCTGTAACGTCATAGCGCTGCGATGTCATGGTGTTGTAACGAGCTATCATCGTTGCCGTTCCGCGTATAAGTTTGCGTCAACAGTCTGATTTTATGAACCCTGATGTAATAAGGCATCTCGGTATAGAGGAAGGGTTATGTATCATTTGAGAGTACCTGAAAGCGCGGAAGAACTTGATGCGTACTATCAATTTCGCTGGGAAATGCTGCGCAAACCTCTACGCCAGCCGCTGGGCTCCGAGCGTGATGCCTATGATGCTCTGGCACATCACCAAACCGTGGTTGATGAACATGGGAGACTGGTCGCGATTGGGCGTCTTTCTATCAATGCGGATAATGAAGCGGCAATCCGTTTTTTAGCCGTTCACCCCGACGTACGAGGGAAAGGGTTAGGAACGCTGCTTGCGATTACCCTGGAGTCTGTCGCGCGTCAGGAAGGCGTCAAGCGCGTGGTCTGTAGCGCCCGTGAAGACGCAATGGATTTCTTCTCCAAGCTGGGCTTTGTTAATCAGGGGGAGATCACCGCGCCACAAACCACACCCGTGCGGCACTTCCTGATGATTAAACCAGTGGCGACGCTGGATGATATTTTGCATCGCCCTGACTGGTGTGGACAGCTGCAGCAGGCCTGGTACGAGCACATTCCCCTGAGTGAAAAAATGGGCGTGCGGATAAGCCAGTACACCGGAAAGCAATTTATTACCACCATGCCTGAAACGGGCAACCAGAATCCGCATCATACGCTTTTTGCCGGCAGTATGTTTTCTCTCGCTACGCTCACTGGGTGGGGGTTAATCTGGCTGTTGCTGCGTGAACGGCACCTCGGTGGAACGATTATTCTGGCGGATGCGCACATTCGTTACAGTACGCCAGTCAGTGGCCGACCGAACGCTATTGCTGATTTAGGGTCGCTGAGTGGCGATCTGGATCGTCTCGCGCGTGGGCGTAAGGCGCGCGTGCAGCTCAATGTTGAGCTTTTCGGTGATGATAATAAAGGGGCATTGTTCGAAGGGGTTTATATCGTGCTGCCTGCTCAACCGGATGCACCGCTGGAAGAGGGCGGGTCAGTAGTGGATTAGCCCGCGGCTAAGCATTATGAGAGCCAAGTATTATGACACTATTCCCATCGGTACATCATGCTTCACAATCGCTGGCAGTACCCTCGAAACACGTCGTACCCCGTGATTTTCACGGGGTTTATGATGCTGTTTCAGCATGCAACAACGTTGCGGATGTTTTGAAAGTTCTTATTTAAAAAAACGTATTTTGAAAACGTAATAATTACGGCGTTTCTGTCACGGTTCCCTGATGCATTTGCTGTCTGATTGGGTGGTCGTTACTATCCACACCTTGCAGCGTACCGCTTAGCGTCGGCTTAAGCGGTGTATCAGCGGCAAGTCGCCCATTCAACTGCAATTGCAGATTCGTGTTACCTGTCGGTGCGGTCGCGGGTTCTGGCCATCCCCAGCGCGTCAGAACATCCAGCGGTACAGCGCGTCCTGTCAGCGACAGGGAGAAATTGCGTGCCGGTTGCTGGTTGATCGTTGCCTTGGCATCCAGCATGCCATTTTGCGTAAATGCGCTGAGTTCGTTAATGGCGATCTGGTTATCGTCGGCTACCAGTGCCATCGAAGGACGGCGCACATCGACTTTATTGAACGTCGCATCGCTGGCATTAAGATTTAACGAGCCTGTCCACATTCCCCACTGGTGGTTGCGAGCCAGCAGCAAATCGCTGCCGTAGCCATCCAATGCGGTGAGCTGGAAAGGGAAATCCGGGTTGATATCGATCAGCAGATTGCGGTTCGCCGTGAATTTTCGCACATTCACTTCTGCCAGCCATGATGGCAATGTTGCTTGCCAGCGCTGACGCCAGTCGCCGGGGAGCGTGTATTCCATTCCTGCGACAACAAACTCATTCAGCTGTAAACGGTGGTTACTACGCAGCCAGTTGCCGTTGGTTCGCAGCAGACCCCCTTCCCAGCGCGTAGAAAACTGCTTGATGTTAACACCCGCCGGTGACAAATCCAGATTCACGATAGGGTCGATAAGGTGCATGTTTCCGTTCACAATGTCGGTCGCATTGAATGACAGTGTTCCCCCTTCGCTCTGCCAGTCATTCTGCTTAAACGTGACATTTTGCAGGGCAACATCAAGGTCAATAAACGCCCATCCCGGCCCTTCAATACGGGCATCAATAAGATCAAAGCGGTCAACCGTAACAGAAGGAAGTTCAGTAACGGGTTGCCAGAAGGCCTCCGGCGTTCTCTGCGTTTGCAAACGAACATTACTGAGTCGCAGGCTACCGATCTGCCAACTGCCGTCTTCTGCGCGGCTGGCATTGCCCGTTAGCTGCCCCTGAGCGACATCCGCGCCGAAATTGCTCAGAATCAGCTGATTGTGGTTTATTTCGCCCTGAACCAAGACCTGACTGGCAGGGATATCGTTGAGTTCGAGTGAGCGGGCGCTGAGCTGGAACTGTCCCTGTTTACCCAGCAGATAGCCTGCCTCGGGCTGCCACGGCATCATTCCGCCGTTGATCTGTTGACCATTCAGACGCCAATCGCCGTCCTTTGCCTGCAACGCCATCGCACGCAGCTGTAGCACATCGGCTTCGATAGGGAGTGTGGCGGCCTGTGAGGAAAGGTTTAGCGTGCCGCCTTCCAGCTCCAGGCTAGCGAAATGGCGTGGTTCGGTAATTTGACGGGCGCTAAACCCGGCTGAAACCTGCTTTGCAGTGAGTGTCGGCGGCTGATTTTTTTGGCCAAAACTGACATCGGTGAGTTGGATATGATCGGCTGTTGACCAGTCATGATTAATTTTGCCCAGTGACAACTGGTAGTCGGTATTCTGGTTTACCCAATTACTAACCCAGCCTGCTGCCCAACTGGTTTGCAGTAATACATATACGACCACCAGCGCTAAAAAGGCCAGCAGCAGTAGGGTCAGCAATAATTTCCCGATAAATTTCATCGTGTCAGTCCATGCCAATCGTCAGGGAGAACTGTTCTTATGCCGCAATTTCCCTGAAGGCTCAATAGGTAATGCTGTTACAGACAGTAAAAAGCGAGCGGTGTTGCATCACCGCTCGCTTTTACATGAACTGAAATTATTGCGGGCTGGCGCTATTTTTCTTCGTGTGGGAAGACGATATTCAGCACGATTGCTGTAATCCCGCCAGCGGCGATACCGGAAGACAGTAATGTTTTAATCCAATCCGGCGCGAACTGCAGAATCAGCGGCTGCTGAGATACGCCAAGACCAACAGCCAGCGACAGCGCAATAATCATGATCGCACGACGATTCAGTGGCTCACGGGACACAATGCGCACACCGGAGGCTGCGATCGTACCGAACATCACGATAGTGGCACCGCCCAGAACGGGCTCTGGAATATGCTGCACAAATCCGCTAACGGCAGGGAATAGACCCAGTGCGATCAGCATTAGTGAAACAACGAAGCCCACATAGCGGCTGGCAACACCGGTAAGCTGGATGACGCCGTTATTCTGGCCGAAGCAAGAGTTGGGGAAGGTGTTGAATACGGCAGAAAGACAGGAGTTCAAGCCGTTTGCCAGCACGCCGCCTTTTAAGCGTTTCATGTACAGCGGGCCTCTGACCGGCTGCTCGGAAACGTCGGAGGTCGCGGTGATGTCACCGATGGTTTCTAACGAGGTCACCATGAAGACCAGCATCAGCGGAATCAACAGGTTCCAGTCAAAGCCTAGACCGTAATGCAGCGGGGTGGGCACCATAATGACCGTGTCATTTTGAGCAGGGGCGCTTTCCGGCAGCATTCCCATCAACCAGGCACCCAGATAACCCACCGCCATGGCAATCACCAGCGAGGCGACGCGCAGGTAAGGGTTACGCTGGCGGTTAAGTAGAATAATAACCAGCAATACCACACTCGCTAATAGTAAGTTCTTGGGGGCGCCGAAGGTGTTATTACCCATTGCGGCATAGCCGCCGCCGATAGAGGTCAGGCCGACTTGAATCAGCGACAGCCCAATGATCATCACCACAATGCCGGAAACCAGCGGGGTAATGATGCGGCGGGTTAAATGCAGGAAGCGTGAAAGAATGATTTCGGTGAAGGAAGCGACCATCAGCGTACCGAACAGTGCTGCCATCATGGTGGGAACATCTGCTCCGCCGTTTTTCAGCGCCAGCCCACCCATAATCAGCGGCGTCACGAAGTTAAAGCTGGTGCCCTGAATCGACAGCAGACCAGAACCGACAGGACCCCAGGTTTTAATTTGTAGAATAGAGGCCAGACCGGAAGCGAAAAGCGACATGCTGATGATGCGCTGCGTATCCTCAGCGGGTAAACCTAATGCCTGACAGATCAGTAGCGCAGGGGTAATCACCGCAACAAACATGGCCAGCAGGTGCTGACTGGCGGCGAACAGCGTTTGCGGCAGCGGTGGCCGGTCTTCAAGATGATAGATGAGTTCACTGCGCTGAGGTGCGGCAGCGGCTTCTGTTTGGGACGTTTCCGTGGTGGTAGTCATGATGTAAGTTGGCGTTCCTGAAACGACAAAGAGCGCATTTTAATGCTCTCTTTGCCGAAAGCAAACGTTTGCTAACTCATCTTTTCGATATGAATTTTGTCTAACAAGCAAGGCCTTATTATTTAAGGGGATACTTTTAAGAAAAGTGAAGAAGCGCTGCTGCGATTAGGCGTTGGTGTAGCGTGCGCGCTCTGGTAGCCAGCGTTCGATTAGCGCGATGGCATGCTCGAGGTAGTGCTCATGAAGATGGCGCGCAACGCGCTGTACCTGTGGAATCAGTTCCTGATCGCGCAGGAGGTCAGCGACTTTAAACTCGGCATTGCCCGTCTGGCGCGTACCGAGTAATTCTCCCGGCCCGCGAATTTCCAGATCGCGCTGCGCGATGACAAAACCATCGTTGCTATCGCGTAGAACCTGAAGCCGTTTTTGTGCGGTCTTGCTCATCGGCGTTTTGTAGAGCAGCACGCAGTGAGATGCTACCGCGCCGCGTCCGACGCGCCCGCGCAACTGGTGCAGTTGTGCTAAACCCAGGCGCTCCGGGTTCTCAATGATCATCAGGCTGGCATTCGGTACATCCACACCCACCTCGATGACGGTGGTCGCTACCAGCAGTTGCAGTTCGCCCTGTTTGAAGGCTTGCATCACCGCCTGCTTTTCCTGCGCTTTCATGCGGCCGTGAACCAATCCAACCTTGAGATTTGGCAGAGCAGCCTTCAACTCTTCGCTGGTGGCTTCAGCTGCCTGTGCTTCCAGCAGGTCGGATTCTTCGATCAGCGTACATACCCAATAGGCCTGCCGCCCTTCCTGCTGACAGGCATTATTCACGCGCTCGATGATGTCGCTGCGGCGTGAATCCGGTATAGCGACTGTGGTGACGGGGGTTCTGCCCGGCGGCAGTTCATCAATGACGGATGTATCCAGATCGGCATAGGCTGTCATCGCCAGCGTACGAGGAATCGGTGTGGCGGTCATAATCAATTGATGGGCATGAAAGCCCTGTTCTTCGCCTTTTTCCCACAGCGCAAGGCGTTGATGCACGCCAAAGCGGTGCTGTTCATCAATAATGACCAATGCCAGCCCGTTGAATTTAACCTGCTGCTGGAAAATAGCGTGCGTCCCGACCACCATGGAAACCTGACCGCTGGCGATGGCATCCTGCTGGGCCTGACGCGCTTTCCCTTTTTGTTTGCCAGCCAGCCAGCCCACTTCAAGCCCTAGCGGTTCAAACCACTGACGGAAATTATGGGCGTGCTGTTCGGCCAATAGCTCTGTGGGTGCCATCAGCGCGACCTGTTTGCCGTTGGCAATGGCGCGTAATGCTGCCAGTGCGGCGACCAGCGTTTTCCCTGAACCGACATCGCCCTGCACCAGACGCATCATCGGGAAGTCTTTCGCCATATCCGTTTCAATTTCGGCTACGACACGTTCTTGCGCCTGTGTGGGTTTGAACGGCAGGGCAGCGAGCAGCCGTTGCTTCAAACCGTCTTGCGCCTGTAGCGGCGAAGCTTTATGCCGCTGCTCCCCCGCTCGTACCGCGAGCATACTCAGGTTATGCGCCAGCAGTTCTTCCATAATCAACCGCTGCTGTGCTGGGTGTTTCCCGTGCTCAAGCTCGCTGAGTTGCATATCCGGCGGGGGGCGATGTAACGTGCGCAGCGCGTCCGGCAGGCTAATGA
This sequence comes from Pectobacterium carotovorum, assembly GCA_016415585.1. NCBI lineage: Bacteria > Pseudomonadati > Pseudomonadota > Gammaproteobacteria > Enterobacterales > Pectobacteriaceae > Pectobacterium > Pectobacterium carotovorum. The sequence goes on from CP066552.1 coordinate 46,299, forward strand.
GCGATCGGCTCAGGGATTCAGGCAGCAACTCATCGATGGGGTTTGCATCGAGCAATGCCAATGCCTGATCGGTAAGTTTGCGGAGCGTGGCCTGACGAACGCCCTCTGTGGAGGGGTAAACCGGCGTGAGTGATTCTTGTAACTCGACCTGCGTACTATCCCCCTGAACACGATATTCAGGATGGATGATCTCCGCACCGATTTTACCGCGCTTGATTTCGCCATAAGCGGTAACGCGCTGTCCCGGTGCGAGGCTGTTTTTCATCGCGGCGCTGAAATTGAAGAAGCGCATGGTCAGCATACCGCTGCCGTCGCTGATCTGGCAGGTCAACATGCGACGGCTGCCAAAGGTGATGTCGTTACGTAGGATTTCACCTTCCACAGTGGCATACATACCGGGAAGGAGGTCGCCAATAGGATAAAGATGCGTACGGTCTTCGTAGCGCAGAGGTAAGTGCAGCAGGAGATCCTGCACGGTTTCCAGCCCGAGTCGCGCAAGCTTCGCTGCCTGACTTGCACCCACACCGGTAAGTGTACTCAGCGGTTGGGTGTTCAGCAGGCGGCCTTTCATCAGCACTCCGAGGATTGCATCGCGGCCCACCACGGGGTATCCGCGACAATCTGACCCTGATGGTCGATATGGGGGCGAGGTAGCCCTTTGCGTTTTGCGACGCGTGCCAGTACCGGGTAGCCCCCTTCAAAAAGCAGACGCTGCTGCTCTTCTTCATCCAACGGACTGTCTTCACGCTGATACATACCGGCGATCTGGCGTTGGCGCTGGGCTTCATACAAGATCAATGCCGAGGCTACGGACACATTCAGCGACTGCACCATGCCGGTCATCGGAATGATGATATCTCGATCGGCCAGTTTGAGCGCTTCGGCTGTAATACCGGTTTTTTCTTGCCCGAGCAGAATACAGGTAGGGCGGGTGTAATCAATTTCCCGAAAATCGACGGCGTGTTCAGACAAATTGGTCGCCAAAACCTGCATGCCTTCGGCCTTCAGGTGACCAACCGCATCACCTATGTTGCGATGGGTTTTAACCTGCACCCAGCTATTGCTACCTGCGGCGGAGGAGACCAGTGTTTTCATCCGACTGGTGGGCCAAATCGCATGGATCTCATGCACACCGACAGCATCCGCAGTACGGATAACCGCAGAAACGTTATGAGGTTTATGCACCTGCTCCATGCAAATCGTCAGATCGGGCTGACGACAGTTGAGCATTTCTTTTATACGTGCATAACGTTGAGGGGTCATGACGATTAATTTCGGTTACGGTTAACTTTGATGACATCCGGCATCACGCGAATTTTACGCATAATATTGGCCAGATGAACGCGATCGAGAGTCGTGAGACGGATAAAGGCGCTGTATACGCGGCCATCCTTCTCTTCCGTGTTGATGCTCTGAATATTGGAATTCGCGGCGTTGATCGCTGCCGTCAGGTTCGCCAGCGCGCCCTGATGGTTGAACATATCCACTTTGATTTCGGCGATGAACTCTTGTTCCGTCACCTTATCCCACTCTACCGCCATGAATTTTTCAGGTTCTTTCTGATAGCCGCGAATGTTGCGACAGGATTCATGGTGAATAACTAACCCTTTACCGGGGCTGACGTGGGCAATAATCGGGTCGCCGGGGATGGGGCGGCAGCATTTGGCAAATGAGATCATGACGCCATCTGCGCCTTTGATCGGTAACTTGCGTAGCCCAGTTGTTCCCAGCTCAGATTGTTCGTTCAGCAGATTTTTCGCCACAACGACGCTCATGGCATTACCCATACCAATCTCTGCCATCAGATCGTCCAGCGTAGCGAGCTTCATGCGCTCAAGCTCAAGCTGAATCGACTTTTCCGGGATGTCGGAGAGTTTGCGGCCGTTGCCCAATGCGTGGTTCAGCAAACGGCGACCGAGACTCACGGAATCATCACGCTTGAGGTTTTTCAGCATCTGGCGGATTTTGGAACGCGCTCTGGAGCTGACCACGAAGTTAAGCCACGCGGCATTCGGTCTGGCACCCGGGGCGGTAATGATTTCAACGGTTTGGCCGCTGGTGAGCGACTGTGACAGTGGGTAAGGCTGGCGGTCGACGCGGGCGCCTACGCAGGCATGCCCAATATCGGTGTGTACCGCGTAGGCGAAATCGACGGGCGTCGCGCCTGCGGGGAGTTCCACAATACGGCCTTCCGGCGTAAAGACGTACATCTCGTCAGGGAAGAGATCGGACTTCACGCTTTCGATAAATTCGAATGAGCTACCGGCACTTTGCTGGAGTTCCAGCAGGCTTTGCATCCAGCGTTGGGCGCGTACCTGCGCAGTAGTGCTGCTCTCGCCTTCTTTATAGGCCCAGTGTGCAGCGACACCCATTTCCGCCATTTGATCCATGTCGTCAGTACGAATTTGTACTTCGACCGGCACGCCATGCGGGCCAATCAGAGACGTGTGCAGCGACTGATAGCCGTTGGCTTTGGGAATGGCAATGTAGTCTTTTACCCGGCCTGGGCGCGGCTTATACAGGCTGTGAACCTGACCGAGCACGCGATAGCAGGTGTCCAACTCTTTCACGATGACCCGAAACGCGTAAATATCCATGATGGAATGAAAACGCTGCTCTTTCAGGTGCATTTTGCAGTAGATGGAATACAGGTGTTTTTCGCGACCGCTGACGCGGCAGGCAATTCCGGCCTCAGTCAAACGCCCTTCGATTTCCGACAGGATTTTTTGAATCATTTCCTTGCGGTTACCGCGTGCGGCCTTGACGACCTCTTTAATGACGCGATAACGGTTCGGATAAAGCGCCTCAAAACCCAGCTCTTCCAGCTCGGTTTTGAGGTGATGGATACCCAGTCGATGTGCCAGCGGACTGTATATTTCCAGCGTTTCGCGGGCAATACGGCGGCGCTTGTCCGGACGCAATGAGCCCAACGTGCGCATGTTATGGGTACGGTCTGCGAGTTTGATCAGGATGACGCGAATATCTTGCACCATCGCCATGATCATTTTGCGAAAGTTTTCAGCCTGCGCTTCTTTCTTATCGCGGAACTTCAGTTTGTCCAGCTTGGACACGCCCTCTACCAGTTCAGCAACGCTTTTACCGAAAAGCTGTTCCATGTCCTGATAGGTGGCGGGGGTGTCTTCTATGACATCATGCAGCAGTGCTGCCATCAGCGTTTCGTAATCGAGACGCATCTCCGCCAGAATACAGGCGACGGCAACAGGGTGTGTGATGTAGGGTTCACCGCTGGAGCGAGTCTGCCCCTCGTGAGCATCACGTGCAACTAAGTAAGCCTGCTGTAAACGTTTGATTTGATCTTCTGGCAGATAACGTTGAATCAGCAGATTAAGGCTTTCAAAAATGTACAAGGGCGACTCGTGGTGTGATTAACGACGGCCTTCAGCAATCGCGGTAACCGCCTGAATCTCTGCGGCTTCCTGCTCTTGCTGTTCCTGACGGTCACGAACATCCAGAATCTGGTTGTTGATCAGACCTTCTTCGATTTCACGCAGTGCGATCACGGTGTACTTATCGTTTTCTTCAGGAACCAGCGGATCTTTGCCGCCAGTCTGGATTTGACGGGCGCGACGAGCAGCGACCAACACCAGGTCAAAACGGTTACCAATTTTCTCTACAGCGTCTTGAACAGTTACGCGTGCCATAATGTGCTACTCCACAGGAAATAAAATGACTGCGCATCATACTGAAAGAGGCGTCAGTCTGCCAATAGTTTGGTGATTAATGCATCATGCCGAACCTGTTGTCTGCTCAAACGCAGACGTTCGGCACGAATAATGGTTTTTAGATCGAGCAGCGCCAGATCGAAATCATCATTCACAATCAGGTAATCATACTCGCCGTAGTGCGTCATTTCAGCCACTGCCTGAGACATACGGCGGGCAATCACTTCATCGCTGTCTTGTCCACGCCCACGCAGGCGGCGAGCCAACTCTTCTTTTGACGGCGGCAGGATGAAAATACTGCGCGCGTGCGTCATTTGGGCACGGATTTGCTTGGCTCCTTGCCAGTCGATATCCAGAAAAACATCAACGCCAGTCGCTAATACCTGCTCAATTGCCGGCCGGGATGTACCATAGTAATTGCCAAAGACTTCAGCGTGTTCCAGAAACTCGTTATCCTGAATCATACGCTTAAATTCATCGACTTCGACGAAGAAATAGTGTTCGCCGTGGTTTTCTCCCGGTCGTTTCGCTCGCGTGGTATGCGAAATCGATACCTGAGTGTCGTAAAGCGGCTGAGTTTTTAATAACGCCTGAATCAGGCTGGATTTCCCAGCTCCACTGGGAGCAGAAACGATATATAACGTGCCTTGAGCCATAATGAAGTTTTATTAACGGTTACGATGGTGAATGGTGATATGCCGCAGAAAAATGCGCATTTCTCCGTATTATACACGCCTATATGTCATCAGTCGCGCTGCGATAAATTCTCCGCTGACTGTTTTTTCGTTATGCCATCAGGAAAACTTCTTTCCAACGTTTCTTTTTTAGATTGCGAAGCACGTTCCCATCTTTTTTATCGGTGCTGCAAACGATGAATCATCTTGCGGCGCGCTTGGCATCTCTCCTTTTTTCGCCTCGTATTTTCCTCTGCGTTGCTATGTACTGCGGCCCTTCGCTAATGGATGGCAGGAGGTTCTATGTGGCTCAGGATCCGTATATTTTTGATCATCATCGTCATGGGGGGCATTAGCAATTTCCCTGCCGTGGCTGCAGTGTGCCCCGATTGGGATAGCACGCGTTCCGGCAAAGAAATTGATGCATTGCGTCACCAGTTAGAAAAGTGGGATGACGTGTATTACACCGAAGGGAGAAGCCCGATAGAAGATGATGTTTATGATCAGCTTCGGGAACAGTTAAACCAGTGGCTAGGGTGTTTTCAGCCCCAAAACCCTATTCCCGTCCGGTTACCCGATAATGGCAAGCAGCCTCATCCTGTTGCCCATACGGGACTGAAAAAATTGTCCGATCGTAGACAGTTGATGCAATGGATCGCACAGCGTGAGGATTTATGGATTCAGCCAAAAGTTGATGGTGTGGCTGTTACGCTGGTCTACCAGCACGGTAAGCTCGTGTCTGCGGTTAGCAGAGGCAACGGTCTGCAAGGCGAAGACTGGACGGCAAAAGTGCGCCAGATCCCAGGCATCCCTCATTTACTAACCGATGCGCCTCCCTCATTGGTACTACAAGGGGAGCTTTTCCTGAAGATGACCGATCATCGGCAGCGTACTCAGGGCGGCGTTAATGCCCGCTCGGTCGTGGCCGGTGAAATGCGTCGGCATCAGCCATCTCCTGTGTTGTCGCAGATTGGTCTGTTTGTCTGGGAATGGCCGGATGGCCCAAAGACGATGCCTGAACGTCTGGAGAAATTGAAGGAAATGGGGTTTGCCATGGCGGCGGACTATACCCACGCTATTAGGTCATTCACCGACGCGGAGAAATGGCGTCATGACTGGTATCACGGTCCGCTGCCTTTTGTGACGGATGGCGTAGTTATCCGCCAGACTAAAGAGCCGCAGGGGCGCTATTGGCGTAATACATCGGCCGACTGGGCGATCGCATGGAAATACCCGCCTGTTCATCAGGTTGCGGAAGTGGTTGATGTGATGTTTTCTGTCGGGCGGACGGGTAAGATCGCCGTGGTGTTAAAACTCAATCCTCTTAAATTGGATGACAAATCGGTCAGTCGGGTGAATGTGGGCTCGCTGTCGCGTTGGAAACAGTGGGACGTGTTGCCCGGTGATCGGGTGAGCATCAGTCTGGCCGGGCAGGGGATTCCACGTCTGGATAATGTGGTATGGCGTGGTTCTGAGCGGCCTGCCATTGTTTCCCCTAATGAACATGATTTCCATGCTTTTAGCTGTTTTCGGTATAGCGCGGTTTGCCAGCAGCAATTTCTGGCGCGTTTAGTCTGGTTGAGTGGAGATCACGGTTTAAATCTGGCGGGAGTGCGTGAAGGGATGTGGCTGCGCCTGATACAACATGATTTACTGGAGGATGTGCTGTCATGGCTATCTCTGACGGAGGCACAGCTTAATGCGGTTAATGGCATGGGCGATAAACGGGCGCGAGATATCTATGAGAGTTTGCAATCGGCACGGCAGATGCCGCTATCCCGCTGGTTGTTTGCACTGGGTATTCCTGTTCCCCGCTCAGCAAGTCGCGCATTGGATAATGTAGATTGGCTGGCGTTACAGCAATGGACTGTGCAACAGTGGCGACAACTTTCAGGGATTGGAGAACGGCGTGCAGAAGAGATTATGGCATTCCTGAAACACCCCATCGTTGTGGAATTAATCACTCGATTACATCGTGAAGGCATACATAGATAAGCGGTAGTGAATTTTAAGAAAATGCAGGGGTCGTGCTTTTTATTTTTTCGTGGATTCATTCACATAAAAGGATAATCTTTTCCTGTTTTCTTCATGTAATCATAAGTAAAATTTACGAATTAAATGGTATGAGCCTATTTGCTGTTTGCGATATAGAAATGCCTGAGAGCCAGATTATTTCCGTTGAACTCAGGCATAGAGATGTTGTCGTATAGCTTCAGATAATAAGAAAGGTTTTGTTGGAGCACTTGTCATAATGAAGTTTGTAGCATCTTTTTCGCAACCCAAGTTATCGTTTGTCCTGGCAATTTATATTGGCCTTTTTCTCAATATCTCAGTGTATTATCGCCGATTTGATTATTTTTCACTCTCTGCTGGTAGCCAGGTTCCAACGTTTATTCCCGCTCTTGTCGAATTGACCGTGAGTATCTTATTCACCTTTTTCCTGATGAGAATTATTTCACTCGGGGGACGTCGTTTTTATCGGATTCTCGCGTCTCTTTTGGTGTTGATTTCCGTTGCTGCCAGCTATTACATGACATTTTTTAATGTCGTGATTGGCTATGGCATTATTGCGGCGGTCATGACTACGGATATTGATCTTTCTAAAGAAGTTATTGGTTTTCGTTTTTTCCTGTGGATGCTGGCGGTGAGTGCGCTGCCGCTGTTTTTGATCTGGAAGAACTCGCTGCGTCATACGCTGATCGAACAGCTTAAATCACCGGGAAAGCGTTTGGTTCCTCTTGTGGTTCTTGCCGCTGTTGTTGCGCTGGTTTGGATGCCGCTTCGCTATATGGACAACGTTCAGTCAGTGTCCGAGCTAGAATCCAATGTGGATTTACCCAGCTATGGCGGCGTAGTGGCTCACTCGTATCTCCCTTCTAACTGGTTGTCTGCATTAGGATTATTTGCGTATACCAAGTATGACGAGAACCAGGATTCCTCCAATCTTTTCGATCCGGCTCAGCATTTTACCTATGTCCCGCCGAAAGGCATTGACGATACCTACGTGGTTTTCATTATCGGTGAAACAACCCGCTGGGATCATATGGGGCTGTTAGGCTACGAGCGAGACACGACGCCAAAGCTATCAAAAGAAAAAAACCTGGTCGCATTCCGTGGTCAGTCGTGTGATACCTCAACCAAGCTTTCCATGCGCTGTATGTTTGTGCGAGAAGGCGGTACGGAAGACAACCCGCAGCGAACGCTGAAAGAGCGGAACATCTTTGCTGTAATGAAAGAGTTGGGCTTTACCTCTGAGCTGTTTGCTATGCAAAGTGAGGTGTGGTTTTACAATAGCATTGAGGCGAATAACTATTCCTTCCGCGAAATGATTGCGTCAGAGAAACACAATGACGGTAAATCGGTGCAGGATATGTTGCTGGTCGATGAGGTCAAGGAGTCGCTGGCACGTTACCCCAAAGGTAAGCATCTGATTGTGCTGCATACCAAAGGCTCTCACTACCTGTATTCCATGCGATATCCCCGCAGCTATGCGCGCTATCAACCAGAGTGCATGGGCGTTGATGCCTCCTGTACCCGTGAGCAGTTGATTAATGCGTTTGATAATAGCGTGCTCTATACCGATAGCTTTATCGATAGCGTGATCGATCAGGTTCGGGATAAGAAAGCGATCGTGTTTTATGCCTCCGATCACGGTGAATCCATTGATGATAACTACCATTTGCACGGCACGCCGCGTGAGATGGCACCACCCGAGCAGTTCCGTTCACCGATGATGGTCTGGACTTCAGATAAATTCCTAGCTGACGCCGATAATCAGCATGCGTTCGAGCAGTTGAAGGCTCAGCAGCGCGTTGGCAAAACACATCGTCATGAAGAGCTGTTTGATACGATTCTTGGATGTGTGGGATACACGTCGCCTGATGGTGGTATTAACCCTAAAAATAACTGGTGTCAGAAACCCGCTAATTGATATGAATCACGGACAAGGACGTCGGTTTCAGGCTGTAAATACAAGAGATGGATACTTTAACGGCAGCTGAAGTCCTTTTGCTAAAAAGGTATTGACGCTCTAATAAGGTAGCAGTAATATGCGCCCGCATTCGGCGAGTAGCGCAGCTTGGTAGCGCAACTGGTTTGGGACCAGTGGGTCGGAGGTTCGAATCCTCTCTCGCCGACCAACACACTTCCTCAGTAAGTCATTCTTAGTTTTTCTCCCGTTTCAATCATCGTCTATGCACACTATTTGTTTAAAAGTCTATGCACACTATTTGTTTAAAAATAGTCTCGTTTTAAGAGCGTTTTCGTTTAAAAAATAGTCGATTGTGAACGTTGTCCTTTATAAATACAGGGTTTTATCTCCGTGTTCTTTATCGTCGGAAATTTCCATATGCCCTCTATTTTCAGTTAAGAATGCTCCCAAAAATAGCGTGAAAAACCGCACGTTAATTATTATAAACAATACCTATCTTTTTGTTTTTTAATGGTTTAAATAAAAACAATTCCAGTTATTTAAGAATAATACTGACTTTACCTACCCGTATTTAAATGTAAGTTTATGTGCGGACAACATTCGCGATACTTATATATTTGCTTTGTTGAAGCCGTCTTTTTATTCAAATATGGAAGATGTTTCGATCATGAAAAAAACAACACTGCTACTCTCCACTTTGATTGCTTGTGCCATGGGAATGTCTGCTGCTCAGGCGACACAAACAGTGTCTTTGGGTTATGCTCAGGCGAAAGTTGATAACTTTAAAGATCCAAAAGGGATTACGGCCAAATACCATTATCAGGGCGATTCTGCGCTTGGTATTATCGGTTCTTTCACTTATCTGGGAGCAAAATAAGATTATTATGATCGTGACTTCAACTCCAATGATACGACTAAAATTAAATACTACTCCTTGATGGCTGGGCCATCTTACCGTTTTAATGATGTCATTAGTGTTTATGGCCTTGCGGGCATTGGTCACGGCAAAGTGGATTGGAAATACGATTACGGTACTTTTGCTGATTTTGGTAGTGAGAAGGAAACGCGCTTTGCTTACGGTGCCGGTATTCAAATCACACCCGTAGCAAACTGGGCGATAGATATTGGGGTCCGTTTGGAAAACGGAAAATATCCTACGCTAAGCCTGTTTTTTGTACAAACTACTATCCATTGAGCGTAATGAGCGGTATTTACCCTGTCCCAGCTTGAGATTTGTTCGCCAGACGTAATCCCCACTCAGATTTATGTGCTCCCATCCCAACGGGGACAGATGAGCAATAAGCTGTTCATTTACCTGAATCCCTTTTCGCTTCAGAGCATCAATGGCTCTTTCTATATATATCGTATTCCACAGTGAGATCGCCGCAGTCAGCAATGTCAGCCCACTGGCCCGGTAGCTCTGGTTTTCCAGTCCCCGGTCTCTGATTTCCCCCAGTCGGTGCATAAAGACTGCTCGAGCAAGGGCATTGCGGGCCTCACCTTTATTCAACCCTGCCTGTACTCGTCGACGTAGGGAAGGATCCCGGAACCAGTCCAGCATAAACAATGACCTTTCGATGCGGCCAATCTCCCTCAGAGCCTTTGCCAGACCATTCTGTTTCGGATAGCTGGCCAGCTTTTTCATCATCAGTGATGCTGTTACCGTTCCCTGCTTTATAGAACTTGCCAGACGCAGTACCTCATGCCAGTGGGTTTCAATTTCCTTAAGATTCAGGTTTGTTGAGGAGATGATTGACTGAAGCCCCGGATACAAGTCCGCTTTTCCATGAATAAACAGCCGTTTGTCATGAAGGTCCCTGATCCTTGGCGCAAAAGCGAATCCGAGCAGATGCATTAGCGCGAATACATGCTCAGTGAAGCCTGCGGTGTCGGTGTAATGCTCTGTAATATTCAGATCGGTTTCGTGGTACAGCAGACCATCAAGCACGTGTGTTGAGTCCCGCACGCGGCTGATGACTTTGGTGTAAAACGGGCTGTATTGATCCGAAATATGCGTATAAATCTGCACGCCTGGCTCCTGACCGTATTTCAGATTGACCTGACCCGCATAACGCCCATGACTCCCTACTCGAAAGTTCTGTCCGTCAGACGATGACGTTGTTCCATCGCCCCAGAATGCCGCCAGAGGTCGTTTTTTCTGGGCATTGACCAACTCGGCCAGTGCGGCTGAATAAGTTTCATCCCTGATATACCAGGCTTGAATGCCCTCAAGTGACGATTTTGTCGTTCCCGGGCAGGATTCGGCCATTTTTGTCAGCCCAAGGTTGATGCCATCGGCCAGGATGGTGGTCAGTAACCATTTTCTGTCTTTAGGTCTGACGTGATTATTTTTGAGATGGGTGAAATGGCGGGTAAAACCCGTCCAGCCATCCACTTCATCCAGCATTTCAGTAATTTTAGGGTGAGGGAGCATGCCATAAACCACATCACCAAAGGGGGATGCTGCTGAAGGAACACTGTTATCCAGCGGGGTAATTTTGACGCCTTTATCCGAGATATCAACATCGGGCAAATCACCGGCCAGCGCCATTGCATTCACTTCCTCCAGACGCGATGCCAGAAGCGTCATACGGTTCTCGATGTATTCATGGCAATCGATTGGAATAGCGAGAGGTAACTGGTTATCCCGGAGTGATTTTTCAAAATCGCCAGAAGGGATCAAATAATCATCGAAATTCCTGTAGCGACGAGATCCTTTCACCCAGATGTCACCTGAACGTAAAGCTCCCTTCAGCTCATTCAGCACGCAAAATTCGTAATATTTTCGGTCAATGCCGTTGGACGTGATCACAACCTTTCTCCAGCTTTCCGGGATGAACCCGGTTGGCGCGGAAGACGGTACTTTTCGGAGTTGCTTTCGATACATCTCTCTGACGGTATCCAGCGCATCACTAAGCTTCATTGCGGCGGGGGCTGCCCTGAACTGCAACGCGGACAGCATCCGGGGGACGTATTTACGCAGCGTGCTGTATTTTTCTGTGATCAGATGCAATGGGTCGAAGTTGTCCTTACGTGACAGGAACCGCGTCTCTTCCACGCTATTGATGAATTCCTGCCAGGGAAGGACGTCTTCTATTGCAGCCCAGGGATCTTCGCCAGATTCTCTGGCGTTAAGTAATGCCTGCCCGACGGTAGCATATTGCTTCAGCTTACTCTGAATCAGCTTTCCCGTTTGCTGGAGTCGTTCGGCCTGCGTGCGTTTTGCCCTGCTGAACAGACTGCCCAGAATACGCTCGTGCAGATCAATAACTTCGTCAGTCAGGGTGGCCCTGGCTTCTGATATGACACAAACCAGCGAGGCATAACGGCGAACATCCGTAAATTTTGCCAGATCCCGGCTACTCATTTTCCTGCCTTCGCGTGCGAGTTTCAGGAGCCGGTTCTGATGAACGGATAGCGCAATACCGACAGGCAGTGCCAGCGACTCTATTGCATTTAACCGGTCGATATGTTGCAGGACATTCTTACCATTAATTTTGCCCGGAGGCTGGAGCATCCAGGCCAGTCGTGAAGGCTGTTCACCCTCAGATACCAGCAGACGGTCCAGCGCCGCTTTATGTCCCGGTTCAAGCTGCGCGGTTAGCGCAGAAAATACCGCCCTGTCAGCAAGCGTTGTTGCTTCGGCCAGAGTTCGCTCGATGACCTCAACAGAGGGGAAAATCACCTTATTATTGTGGAGCCAGGAGAGCATTTCTTCCGCAAGCAAAAAACCTCTGTCTGTCCGCATGGCGTGGGGATAAAGGTGGCGAATGCAGGTTTTTTGCAGTGCCCGGTTGAATGGGGATAATTCCAGGTAGCGGTAGAGTTCAGTCAGATGCTCCCAGCGGGTGACCTCTCTTGATGCATACTCGGCCCACAAATCAGGCTGAAGTTTCAAATGCGCTGCCAACCGGGAAACAACACCGTCGTGAGGTGACATACTTTTGTCAGGAGGAAACCCCGGTCCCCGCAAATAGCAGAGTAAAACAGCAAATCCCAGGCGATTAGCGGGCCTCCGGTGTTTATTAATAAGCGCGAGGTCATTTTCACTCAAAAAGCACATGCGCGTTAGAAGAACGTCATCATCCGGCACAACCAGCAAGCGTTCTTTTTCTTCACTACTGAGTATTTGTCTCCGTGGCATAGATGCTTCCTCTGCATATAGTTGATTTGAGTTATCACTTCACACTGACCGAAACCGGTCGGTTTCGTACACCGATCGGACAATGTGTCCGAAAGTGAGCGAAATTAATTTCGTACATGCATTATAATTCGTACATCCATTTCGTACGGAAATTTGCACTATGTCACGGGTTTTTGCTTACTGCCGGGTCTCAACTCTGGAGCAAACAACAGAGAACCAGCGCAGAGAAATCGAAACTGCCGGTTTTGCTGTCAGACCCCAGCGAATAATTGAGGAACACATCAGTGGGTCAGTCGCGGCCAGCAAAAGACCGGGATTTATCAGACTGCTTGATCGCATGGAAAATGGTGATGTACTGATTGTCACCAAACTTGACCGTCTTGGCCGTAATGCGATGGATATAAGAAAAACCGTTGAGCAACTGGTCGCATCTGATATCCGGGTGCATTGTCTGGCACTGGGGGGAGTGGACCTGACCAGTCCTGCCGGAAAGATGACCATGCAGGTGATTTCAGCCGTGGCTGAGTTTGAGCGGGATTTGCTGCTAGAGCGTACGCATTCTGGTATTGCGCGGGCAAAAGCAGCCGGGAAGCGGTTTGGACGTCCTTCAGTACTGAATGAAGAACAGAAAACTACGGTGATTGCACGGATTAACGCCGGGATCAGTATCAGCGCCATCGCGCGGGAATTTAATACCACCAGGCAAACCATACTCAGAGTAAAGGCAGAACATCAATGACCCTGAGTCCTCAGCTGGACGGTCTGCTATGGGCCAAAAGCGGACATGAAGTAAATTGAATTTTTTAATCAAAGGTGAAATGGCTGGTTCATTTTATGAGTCAAAGTACATTCATGCCTGAATAAACAATTAAAAGTTGCTCTCATTTATCCTGGATAATGCTTCCATTATCAATGCGGGAACAAAGGAGCATGAAATACAGCTTCAATATTATGTCCATCTGTGTCCGTTACAAATGCTGCAAAGTAGCCGGCATAGTATTCAGGCCTGTAGCCAGGTTTACCGTTGTCCGAGCCTCCTGCTGCGAGAGCGTTTTCATAGAATTTTTTTACGGCATCCTCACTGTCGGCTCGGAAGGCGATATGCAGCCTTGCACTCCCGGTCTCACCTTCAGCGATCCAGACCTGTGGGCTGGATTTACCGTAACCTGACTTCCGACTATCAGCATCAGACATCTGAAACAGGCGGGTATGACCAAGCGCTGGCAGAACGGCATCATAGAATGAAATGGCTTTTTCATAATCGGATGAATAAAACAAAATGTGGTCAATCATTTCTCTAGATCTCTCATAATTGAGTGGAAGACTGCCCTTCCTGGACGTTAACGCGAGCTGTCAATAATTGCTCCGCCGTCGGGCGTGAGGCTGTAGCCCGTCAAAAACTGTGCGTCTTTACTCGCAAGAAATAGAACTACAGGCGCAATGTCTTCCTCCGGTGATCCGAAGCGGCCAAGCGCATTTCCTGGCGGAGGGACACTCACGTCATCGCCCCAGGTTTTGGCGACAGGAAGAACGTTGTTAACCGTAATTTTATCGCCCCCCCACTCACGCGCAGCGGTGCGGGTAAGTGCACGCACCGCTTCTTTGGCCATGTTGTATGGCCCATATCCAGCGAGCCCTACAATACCCGCCATTGAGCCGAAATTGATGACGCGCCCGCCGCTGCTCTTTTTGAGCCACGGATAGCAGGCCTGCATGGTTCGCAGATAGGCCACGGGCCCCATGTCAAAATTGCGCTGAAGCTGTTCCACTGAGAGATCCAAAATGGATGACAGAGGCGCACCCGGATCAAACGCGTTGTTAACGAGAATGTCGATTTGTCCATAGGCGCTAATGACTGTATTGACCATCGAAGTGATTTGTTCCGAATTACTTAAATCACATTTGATACCTATGGCAAGCCCGCCCTGTGCCTGAATCTGATGCACAACTTCATCAATGGCGCCTGGCGTACGCGCAACGACCGCAACCTTTGCACCTTCTTTGGCAAGAAGCATCGCCGTTGCCCGGCCAATTCCCCGACTTGCCCCGGTAACGATCGCAACCTTTTCACTTAGTATGTTCATAGACTCTCCTCTAATAGACCTGTGCATGTGTGAGATTTTCGGTAGTAAGGGCGTAAGGTGATGGTATATCTCTGGCAACGTTCTGCATGCTGAAAGAAATAATCATCAGGATTAGCCCAGCAACTGCAGGCACTGCCCCGGTTGGTTTGTGTTTGCCAACATGAGCCAGGCCAGATAGCAAAAGGTGATAAAACATACCCGCATAGGCCAGATCGCTCAGAAACACGCTCTCCCGTGACAGGATGGCCAGTACAGCCAGAATCTTTACAGAAATGAGTAGAGGCTGCAGATAGGCCGGATAGCCCAGGCTAACCAGTGTCTGGCGAACCCATTCCCACTTAACCACGTACAGGGTGGCAGAAGTAATGTAAAGCAGGCAAAGCAGGCCCGTACAAATCCAGTAAACGTAAAAACCAGTCATATCACCCCTTCTGACGTGTATCAGTTATCGACCGGGGCAAGAATGTCGCCTAATATGATTTAAAACAAGTAGGATGAAATAATGAGGGTAAGTATGGAAAAGCATACTAATAGAGGCTCTGAAGTTAATATGCATGATGAAATGCGGCGGGCATTCAGCCTGCTATCCGGAAAATGGAAGCTGGAAATTATGTGGCTTCTGAACCAGCGCATATACAGATTCGGCGAACTGAGAAAAGCTATACCCGGCATAACGCAGCATATGCTGACAGCCCAACTGCGGGAGCTGGAAAGTGACGGACTTATATCCAGAACGGTTTTTGCAGAAGTGCCACCCCGGGTGGAGTATGAAATCACCCTGAAAGCAAGGGGACTTGGCCCAGCAATGGAAGCACTGACTGCATGGTGGCTTGAGCACGGTGAAACCGTACCCGCCAGACCTGCAGGACGTGGTCGCATCGCAACTTCAGGCTAAAATTTTTAATAGTTAAACAGCCAACCAGAGCTCCGGCGTTTATTTAAACCGGCTGCCTGATTTAAATTTGGAAGCCTGAAGTTATGGACATATTCGCCTCTCGAAGCTTTTTAATGTCTTTTTTGGGCGGCATGCCGAACACGCGGCTGTATTCTCTGCTGAACTGCGATGGGCTCTCATAGCCAACCTGATAAGACGCGCTTGAAACGTCGAGATGTTCATTAAGCATAAGGCGGCGGGCTTCATTCAGCCGCAGCCATTTCTGGTACTGCAGGGGGCTCATTGAAGTCAGCTGCCGGAAATGCTGGTGAAAGGTGGGAGCGCTCATCTGCACCCGCGCAGCCAGTTCTTCAACGCGCAGAGGCGCAGAATAATTCTTCTTGAGCCAGTCAATTGCTCGGGCAACACGGTGCCCCTGACTGTCAACCGATGCAATTTGTCTCAGCCGTGTAGCCTGATCACTCAACAGCAGCCGAAAATGGATTTCCCGTTGTACGAGCGGTGCCAGAACCGGAATAGCTTCCGGCTCATCCAGCAGTTCCAGCAATCGTTCAAAAGACCGAAGTACAGACC
Organism: Pectobacterium carotovorum; assembly: GCA_016415585.1. Classification (NCBI taxonomy): domain Bacteria; kingdom Pseudomonadati; phylum Pseudomonadota; class Gammaproteobacteria; order Enterobacterales; family Pectobacteriaceae; genus Pectobacterium; species Pectobacterium carotovorum. The sequence goes on from CP066552.1 coordinate 62,283, forward strand.
GTGATGCCGTTCCGATACCGACGCCGGAACTGATGCCCCTAGCACGATGCGGGGGGAGCTCGCCCTGCGAAATAAGCTCGGCCACCGTCCGCATATTTAGCTTCATCGTCAAACCCAGGCAGAGCTCTTCGCTGCTTGCCGCCAACACTTCTGAATAAGCAGGCAGATCCAGAGACGTCAACAGAAAGTTTGACGTGTCATAACGATAATTCATTCCTCCAATCCACATCTGCTTAATGCCATGGGCAACTAGCACGATACTCGGCTCGATCATGCACATGGTAGGTTTAGTGGGAGCTTCTCGCCGAAAGAAAGTCAGTCCTTCAACCATCGTATCAAAATCACCTGTTCCATCCGTCCGTGCAGCGATCCTCTGCACGAGACCGGCAAGCAGGGCTTCATTTTCATTCTTAATAGACTGTGTCATTGCGGCCGTTCACCAAATTATCGTGGTGCTACTTTACTCCCCTTATCAGCATTAAAACCACAGAATGTCACCCGCCCCATAGGAATAGGCAAAAAATGCAGCGAATCATTGTACCTCATCCTGGAAGAACTATGGAGAATGAACCCTGAGGAAAAAGTAACCACCTATCAATTTCATTAACCCGGAGACATTCATTCACTATAAGTCTCGGGGTCATTAGACCTGAACCTCATTCATGCATTTAATAGAGATGAAAATATGAACCCTGTTTACGATTTTAGCGGCCGCGTAGCGCTCGTTGTTGGCGCGAGTACCGGAATCGGTGCCGCAACGGCGCGTGCTTTTGCGCAGTCTGGAGCAAAAGTGGTACTCGCAGATGTTGATTTCACGGCCGTAACCGGTGTTGCCGATCAGCTTACTAAAGAAGGATACATTGCAACGGGGCTCAGGTGTGACGTTGCAGATGAGGCCCAGATTGCTGCGGTCGTGGATAAAACGGTGGAAATTTATGGTGCTCTCGATTTTGCCTATAACAATGCAGGCATACAGGCACCTTCCAGTGATTTTGCAGATCTTCCGTCCGAAGAATTTGATCGCCTTGTTTCAGTAAATCAGCGAGGCATGTGGGCATGCATGAAGCATGAGCTCAGGCAAATGCGCGCTCAGGGCCGTGGAGCCATCGTCAACTGCGCATCAGTTGGCGGCTTAGTTGGTCAGCCCAATCTGGCCCCTTATAACGGTACAAAACACGCTGTAGTCGGGATGACCAAAGGCGCAGCGCTGGAGTATGCCGCACGCGGCATTCGCATTAATGCGGTATGTCCGGGCACAATCAATACGCCTATGGTTTCGGCAATGATGGAAACCCAGAAAGAGGCCATGGACGACATTATGATCCGACAGGTTATCAATCGCCTGGGGGAACCGGAAGAGATAGCCGCTGCCGTTCTGTGGCTCTGCAGCCCCGGTGCAAGTTTTGTTGTGGGAGTAGGGCTTCCGGTCGATGGCGGTTTTACGGCGAACTAATCCGGAATCATTATCAAATGTATCGCCCGACAGAAACGGCGCAGGACGCATTAACAGGAGCTTCCCATGATTCAGGATTTTTTTCATCTGAGTATTACCACCCGTGATCTTGAGCGCAGCATTAAGTTCTACGAGACGCTAGGCCTTGAGGTTACCCGGCGTTTTGGTGACGTAATGGAAAAGGGGATTGCTACGGCATTCTGCCTGCCTTCCAGTCATCTTAAGGTCGTGTATCTGGCCCCGCCAGGCGGAAAGTCAGGCATCTTTATCGATCTGGTCGAATGGGTTGAACCGCCTTCTCCCGGCGCTGCCTATCCCGTAGCAAACCACATCGGAATTAACCGCTTTGCACTGAGGGTTTCTGACCTGGATGCAACCGTACTTTCTCTGCAGGAAAAAGGAATGGTTTTTCTGACGAAAGAGGCTGAAGCATTCGGTGGTGGCATACGTTGTATCGTCATAACCGATCCTGATGGGATCTTTATTCAGTTAATAGAGCTCCCATAAGCACACCTCAGGGTTTGCATAAACATAAAAATGAAGTACCTCCCTCCGGGTCTGCTGAGCTGGCAACGACTTGCAACCAGCAGAATTAACTAAAATGATTAAAGGTAAAGCCAATGAAAAACATATTGCTGGCCTGCGGGCTACTCGTGTCCTCTTTTGCATCCTTCGCTGCTGATATGTCTAAAGGTGCGGATAATTTTTTTAAGAGCGACAAGGTCATCGCGCAGAAGGTCACCTTTCAGAATCAGTATAAAATGGACATCACGGGTATGCTCTATAGACCCCAAGACGTCGATCCAACAGCAAAAAGTCCGGCCATCATCGTGGGTCATCCTATGGGAGCGGTGAAGGAACAGACCGGTACTCTCTACGCACAGAAAATGGCAGAGCAGGGTTTTGTTACTCTCGCAATTGACTTGCCCTTCTTTGGTGAAAGTGCCGGGCAGCCCCGCAATGCCGTAGCGCCTGAAATGTTTACCGAGGCATTCAATGCTGCGGTTGACTATCTGGGTACCCGACCATTTGTGGATCGTAACCGTATTGGCGTCATCGGCATCTGCGGCAGCGGCAGCTTTGCAATCAGCGCTGCAAAAATAGACCCACGCCTGAAGGCTATTGCCACCGTCAGCATGTATGACATGGGCGCAGTTACCCGTCACGGTTTGCAAAACGGACTGTCTCTCGACCAGCGTAAATCCATGATTGCCGCTGCTGCAGAACAGCGTTACGTGGAATTTACTGGCGGAGAAACTAAGTGGGTCGATTATCTGCCAGTAAAACTTCCTGCGGATGCTGATGAAACTCGTCGTGAATTTTATGATTTTTACCGTACTCCACGCGGTCAGGTAGTCGCGAAAGACATGACTGTAGAGCAGTCTCAAAACCGTCCAATTTCGAGTGAAGCTAAATTCAACAACTTCTATCCGTTTGAAGATATCGAAACTATCTCACCACGTCCTATGTTGTTTATCACTGGCTCAGAGGCTCACTCCAGAGAGTTCAGCGAAGATGCTTACAAGCGTGCTGGCCTGCCTAAAGACTTGCTGGTCATTCCGGGAGCGGGTCACGTGGACCTGTACGATCGTACTGACCTTATTCCATTCGCTAAGCTGACCGAATTCTTTAAAACCAACCTTAAATAGCTATCACGGCCCTGACCATCTGATGGCCAGGGCCTCTGTATACATACAGGAGTTTCCTTTATGAAAACATTTGCATTTGCCGCTCTTTCTGCTGACAAGCCGCTGGTTCCTTTCTCTTTTGAGCGTCGCGAGCCTCGCCCTGATGATGTTGTCATCGAGATTCTCTACTGCGGAGTTTGCCATTCCGATTTGCATACCGCACGTAATGACTGGGGATGGACCCACTACCCTATTGTTGTAGGTCACGAGATTGTAGGACAGGTCATCAGCACAGGAACTGACGTGACCAGACACAAGGTAGGCGACCATGTAGCTGTAGGTACGATGGTAGACAGCTGTCAGCACTGCGATCAGTGTCACGGTGGCGAAGAACAGCTGTGCCGTGAAGGGAACACACAGACCTTTGCAGGAGTTGATCGTATTACTGGTGAACCCACTATGGGCGGCTACGCAAAACATATCGTTGTGCGTGAGGAATTTGTTTTAAGCGTTCCGGCAAGTCTCGATTTGGCCAAAACCGCCCCCCTGTTATGTGCAGGCGCAACGACCTATTCGCCGCTGCGTACCTGGAATATCGGACCAGGAAGCCGAGTTGGGGTTATTGGCATGGGGGGGCTGGGCCACATGGCCATAAAACTGGCTGAGGCAATGGGTGCTAGAGTCACGGTGCTGAGCCGTTCACAGTCCAAAGAGTCCGATGCAAAATCTCTCGGTGCAGATGCATTTATTGTCTCCAGCGATGTTACAGCAATGGAAAAGGCAGTCTCATCCTTCGACCTGATCATTGATACCGTTCCAGCAAAACATGAGCTGGATCCTTACCTGCCTCTCCTTGATGTGGACGGCACGCTTTGTATAGTGGGACAAATCGGACCACTGGCTGAAATGAGCAGCATTCCTTTACTTCTCGGACGTCGTCGTATTGCTGGTTCTGCGATTGCCGGTATAGCGCAGACGCAGGAAATGCTTGATTTCTGTGCGCGTAAGAACGTTTTACCTGAGGTAGAAATGATCCGTATGGACCAGATTAATGAAGCCTACGACCGGCTGGAGCGCGCTGACGTTCGCTATCGCTTTGTTATTGATATGTCCACGCTGGAGCAGCCTCAGGCTTAAAAAACTTCAATACCATTATCCAAGAAAACGAAACATCGCCGCCACGTGGTATTAGCACAGCAGCAGCGGCACTGACATAAAAGGGCATATGATGAAAATAGGTATTCTCGGCGCAGGACGTATGGGGGCAACTATTGGCACGATTTTTGCGAAACTAGGCCACCAGGTTATCTTCAGCTATTCCCGCAGCCCACAGAAGTTGAAGCGCCTTGCAGAGTCAACCGGGGGCACCTACAGTTCCCCTTTTGAGACGGCAAAGGATTCAGACATTATCGTTCTGGCAGTCCACTGGACGCGTCTTGACGACGTGCTGGCTCAGGCAGGCAGTTTAAGCGGAAAAACGGTTCTCAGTTGCACTAATCCGCTGAACGCTTCAGACAGTGAACTTGTCATTGCCCATACCGATTCCGGTGCGGAAACCATTGCACGTAAACTACCTGGAGCAAATATTGTGGCCGCATTCCAGGCAACGCCAAGTGAAGTGCTGATGGACGTATTTAATGGCAGGAATAAGCACCCCCGCCCAGACATGCTGTATTGCGGAGATGACAGGCAAAGTAACAATACAGTGCAGAGCCTGCTCTCTCTTGCTGGTTTTGAGCCTGTAGATGCCGGCCCCTTGAGAATGGCTCGTTACATTGAGCCATTCGCCATGCTGGCAACAGCACTGGCCTATGGCGAAGACCGTGATCCGAGATGGGTTTACCGTTTTGGACGTTACAACTAATTTATGCTTATTTTTACAGGACAAAAAATATGAAAAAAATCATTCTGGGTTTGTCTCTACTGTCATGTATACCTTCATTGCACGCGCAGTCATTTCAGCTCCACAGTTCGGACATTAAGCAGGGGGAGCAGGTAAATAATATTTACGTCCTTAATGGCTCCGGCTGCACGGGGGAAAATATATCCCCTCAACTATCATGGTCTGGTGTACCAGCGGGTACGAAAAGCTTTGCCATTACCATGTTTGATTCTGATGCGCCAACAGGCAGTGGATGGTGGCACTGGACATTGGTTAATATTCCCCCAAACATTCAGTCGCTCCCACGTGGTGCCGGAAATGCTGACGGTAAAAACCTTCCTGATGGAGCCATCCAGGGGCGCACAGATTTTGGCGGTCCGGGCTACGGTGGCCCTTGCCCGCCAGCAGGAGATGGAGTACACCACTACCATTTCAAAGTATGGGCGCTGAAAGTTGCTTCCCTTCCTGTGACTAGCGACTCAGGCGGTGCGCTCGTTGGCTATATGCTGAATTCCAACAGCATCGCAAGCGCAGAGCTTACTCCGATTTCCTTACGGCCAGCACAGGGGAGCGCTGGTTCTAAGTAACCGGAAGTAAGATCACATGAAAAAAAAGAAAATAGCCATGCTGATCGCCATCCTGAGCATTGTAATCATGGCAGCCAGCGCTTATGCCTGGCTGGCCAGGGCTGACTTCGGGGCTTCACCTACGGGATTACGCTTACAGGAGATTAAACGATCTCCCCATTATCAGAATGGTGAATTCATGAATCTTGTTGAAACTCAGGTTGATACAGGCAACAGCAGCTTCTTCTCTAATTTGCTGTCCTTTGTTCTCGACCGTAATCCCCGGCTAAAGCCCGCCACACCACTACCCTCTGTGCAAACTGATTTGAAATCGCTGTCGCTACAGCAGGATTTGGTTATCTGGCTCGGCCACTCGTCGTTTTACATTCAGTTAAATGGAAAGCGAATACTGATTGATCCTGTTTTCAGCACAAACGCCAGTCCCGTGCCGCACACCAATTCTGCGTTCAAGGGGAGCATGCTTTACACCGCTCAGGATATGCCGGATATCGATGTATTACTGATAACCCACGACCACTGGGACCATCTCGACTACGCCTCTATCTGCTCGCTCAGAACTAAGGTGAGCGAGGTGGTTACCGGACTTGGCGTTGGTGCGCATCTTGTCCGTTGGGGATATAAGGAAAGCCGCATACATGAAGCTGACTGGAACGATGAAGTAAGCATAGCTGATGGGCTTAAAATTTTTGTTCTTCCAGCACGGCATTTTTCGGGCAGATGGCTTAAGAGGAACCAGACGCTATGGGTATCCTTCGCCTTGGAAAGTCCTGAACGGCGTCTTTATTTCAGCGGAGACAGCGGCTACGGCCCTCATTTCCGTGAAATCGGGAAGAAGTTTAATGGATTCGACTTGGTTGCTCTTGATATGGGCCAGTACGACCACCGATGGGCTAACATCCATATGTTTCCTGAAGAGGCGGCTCAGGCGGCCGATGAATTAGGTGCGCGCGCGCTGATGCCAGCACATGTGGGGCGCTTTAGCATTGCTGCTCACGACTGGGATGAGCCTTTCAACCGGATTCAGCAAACCAGCAGGCAGCGGACCTGGAAATTGTTGACTCCAGAAATAGGCGAAGCTGTAGACCTGAGCGATCAAGATCAGACTTTCAAAAAATGGTGGAAGTCGACACCATAATTTTTGCCATGAGTTGCATGTCAAAATGAGAAAAGAACCCTTTTCGACCTTATTAGCATTGTATCAGGCAAATAAAACAGCCATTTAGATTAACTGCTATATCCGTTAAGAATGACAATAGATTTTTAAATTAATGTAACTTGTTGGTCGTGGAGCACTTTAAAGTTGTACCTGTGTCTTGTCATTGCTCGTAAAACACGACCTTTTTTTAACCTCTGGCTAAGCAATCACCTTAATGACGGCTTCAAACCGGCTAGAGCTGCATTAACCCTATCTGAAATACTTTCCTCTACAGGTTTGCTGCAATGAGGATTCTAAGGGTTAGACATTACAGGCTTTTACTTTTAAATATTCAAAGACCGCTTTTCGCTCAAAGCTGCCTGTCATGCCTGCTTAAAAACAGGCTTAGCGTAGGATATTTTCCGTTTTCCAAGCGGGCCCCATATTGGCTATGAAGGCACGAAAATTTATGAAACGCGCATAGATAGCTTTAATATTGGCGTCGGTTACCGTTTCTGATTTGCCAATTATAGAATACCGGTGGACAAGTTTCTGCCGGTTATAACTATTTTTCCCCTTCTTCTTTCTTATTCATAAAGCTCTCGATCGATTTATTACCATTATAGTGAAGCCAGACCAGCAGCGATTCATTGTCCATCGGCTTAGCGTAAAGGAATCCCTGTATATATTTGACGCCGTGCCGTTGTAAATACAAGAGCTGTTGTTCGGTTTCCACGCCTTCTGCTACGGACTGAAGGTTGATGCGATGGCTCAAATTAATAATGGCATCAAGAATAGGGGCTTCTTCATCCGGTGATGAAATCGCGCTGACGAATCCCTGATCTATTTTCAGGCAATCCAGCGGAAAATTTTGCAGGTAAGAGAGAGAACAGTGTCCGGTGCCAAAATCATCAATCGCTATCATAAAGCCATCGTCACGCAACTGATGCAGGCGCTGTATGATTTCAAGACCGTTGCTAATGAGGTTACGTTCTGTCAGTTCCAGCGTAATGCTTAGTGAATGAGAGGCGACTTTATCTGCGAAGCGGTGTACGTCTGCAACAAAACTTGGATGATGCAAATGCTCGGCGGCAACGTTGAGCCCCAGATGAAATCCGGGTTTTACCTGCCAACTGGCGATGTCTGACGCCACCAGATCAAATAAATGCCGGGTTATGGGAATAATCATACTTTCTGCTTCTGCGGCAGAGATAAATATATCGGGTCTAATCCACTGCCCATTGCTGCGCCGCCAACGCAGTAACGTTTCAACGCCAGTGCAGGCTCGCAATTCCGTGTCATAGATAGGCTGGTAATAGACGGAAAATTCGCCGTTAGCGATGCCTTTACGGATTTCGTCGCGGAATAATAGCTTACGTTTTTGCCAGTACCACATCGCCGTCGTGAAAAGCAGAGAGAGAATAATTGCCAGTGGTAGAAACGTGAAGAATGCCTGCTTCCAGTTCGTTATTTCTTGAGAAGCAGGAGCGGTGACGTTGATGGTAATCGGGAAGAGGTTCGACTTGATTTCAAGCGCGGAGGTAGAAAATAGACCCGTGCGCGGTGTAATCGTCGGGCCTGTTTGAATCGGGTGGCCGTTATCCATTTGCAGGATGAGTTGGTAGCCCCGAATCTGGCTAATCGCAATCATAAGATCAATCAGATATTGCGCATCAACCATGGCGTAAGCGCCGTAACCCGCAAGAGGCATCTGGACGAAGATTAGTGCCGGGCGTTCTTTCACGTTGTCTGAGCCGGCAATTGACAGGCTCCAGCGTTCAGAATAGGTCTCCGGCAGCGGTTGTTGAATGATGCGGCTTATTGGCGTCAGCGTGCTGCCAAACGTTGAAGAGCAATAGACGTCGGTGTTATGGACAACGCCGATAGCGCGAAAATAAGAAAAAACCGAACCGAGACGTTGCAGTTCATCGCCGATGATGTCGCAGGGCTGACCATGAAAGTGCTGTAGGCGATCCACCATTTCCCATGCTTGTGTCGAAATATTCTCGGCATGATTCATTGCAATGTGCGCAGTGGATTCCAAATCGCGCTTTACCATTAATCTGGATTCAACAAAAGTGAATAGCAATCCAAGCAGCAATGGCAGCATACCTGCAACCAGTAACTGCAACATGTTGATCTTATGTTCACTACGTCTGGGGCTCATCCACATCTCCTTTCTGGCAGCAGAGACCTATGTAGAGACGTCCTTTTCTCCGTAAGTAAAGGAGAGCGCTGAATAGAGGTTATTATAGTGCCTATTTGCAGAAAGGCAGCGACTGCGCGCACGCCCATGCTGAACTCCACGCCCATTGGAAGTTATAGCCGCCGAGCCAGCCGGTTACATCGACCACTTCACCGATGAAATACAGGCCCGGCACCGTGCTGGCTTCCATGGTTTTGGAGGACAGCGTGCGGGTGTCAACGCCACCGATGGTCACTTCGGCGGTACGATAGCCTTCCGTACCGTTTGGCTGCACGCGCCACTCTTGCAGGCTCTGTTCAATCTGCGTTTGCTGTGTGCTGTTGAGCTGCTTCAATGTGATATCTGGCAGTTGCCCCAAAGCTTGCAGGCATTCGACTAGTCGTTTAGGCAACCACTGTGCCAGCGTGTTTTTCAGGCTCTGGTTCGGATGAGTCGTACGCTCGTCATTGATGAGCTGGGTGAGATCACGGTCAGGCAGCAGATTGATGGTGACGAATTCGCCGGCTTGCCAGTAGCTGGAAATCTGCAAAATGGCAGGGCCAGATAGCCCACGGTGCGTGAACAGAATGTTTTCACGGAACGTTACTCCATTTTCTGCGGTGACAACGGTGGGCACGGAAACACCGGAGAGCGTTTGCAACTGTTCGAGCAGCGGTTTGTGCAGCGTAAAAGGCACCAGCGCGGCACGGGTTGGGAGCACGTTGATGCCAAACTGTGCGGCGAGCTGGTAACCGAATGGCGTCGCGCCGAGTCTGGGCATCGACAGGCCGCCGCAGGCAACAACCAGCGACGTACTTTGGAATGATGTGCCGTTGCTTAGGTGGATCGTGAACTGGTCGTCTGACTTCTCCACCGACGTGACTTCACTGCGTAGACGGAGGGTGACGTTAGCCCGTTCGCACTCTGTGACCAGCATGTCCACGATCTGCTGTGCGGAATCATCGCAGAACAGCTGGCCGAGCGTTTTCTCGTGGTATGCGATGCGGTGGCTGTTGACCAGACTAATGAAATCCCATTGGGTATAACGCGCCAGTGCCGATTTACAAAAGTGAGGATTGTGGGATAGGTACGCGGTCGACTCTGCATACATATTGGTAAAGTTGCAGCGACCGCCGCCGGACATCAATATTTTCCGGCCAGCCTTCTTGCCGTTATCGAGCAGTAGAACACGCAGTCCGCGTTGTCCTGCCTGTGCTGCACAAAACATGCCTGCTGCACCGGCACCGATGATGACAGCGTCAAACTGTTCCACAATGCATTTCTCCGATGAGTGATTTTATCTTCTTGGATGACCGCAGGCATAAGCCGTAGGGCGGCAAATTGTAGTGTCGGTTTTTGTTCGATACCAGCGTAACAATTTGCGTATTTTAGTAAAAATATATAATTATTTGATTTTTATTGATTAAGTGATTTTTCCACCGATCCCCATCACAGATTAAGTCAAAAAAATGTCATATTTCTCTTTTCCCAACCCCTGCTTGTCACCGATAATGCGCCGCGTTCATGACCACTAAATGGCCTAACGTTTATGCTACATTTATTTGCCGGTTTGGATTACTACACCGGCCTGATGTTGATATTGGCTTTGTTGTTTGTACTGATGTATGAAGCCATTAACGGTTTTCACGATACTGCGAATGCCGTTGCCACTGTTATTTATACCCGAGCCATGCGCGCAGAGTTTGCCGTTGTTATGGCGGGTGTCTTTAATTTCTTCGGTGTACTGCTGGGCGGCCTGAGCGTAGCCTATGCGATTGTTCACCTTCTCCCCACGGATTTACTGCTGAACGTGAGTTCGGCGCACGGTCTGGCGATGGTCTTTTCCATGCTGCTGGCTGCCATTATCTGGAATCTGGGTACTTGGTATTTCGGTATTCCTGCCTCCAGTTCTCATACGCTGATCGGCTCTATTATCGGTATTGGTTTGACCAACGCGCTGTTGACGGATACTTCCGTCGTGGATGCGTTGAACGTGCCGAAAATGATCAGCATTTTCCTGTCGCTGTTGCTCTCGCCGATTGTGGGGATGGTGGTTGCAGGCCTGATGCTGCTGGTTCTGCGCCGCTTCTGGAACAACAGTAAAAAACGCAAGCGCGTGCATCTGACGCCTGTCGATCGTGAAAAGCAGGACGGCAAACGTAAGCCGCCGTTCTGGACGCGTACCGCGCTGATTTTATCGGCGATTGGTGTGAGCTTCTCTCACGGTGCAAACGACGGTCAGAAAGGTATCGGCTTGATTATGCTGGTGCTGATTGGCGTCGCGCCAGCCGGGTTTATTGTCAACATGAACGCGTCTGGCTATGACATCAGCCGTACCCGTGATGCCGTTGTCAATTTGCAGGAATACTACAAGCAGCACGGCGATGCGTTGACGCACGTTATCGACCTGTCTCCGCCAGTGATTTCTACGCCAGAAAGCACGATTCCTGGCAACGGTCAGAAAGAGTTCCACTGTGACAGCTCACGCGTGATGATTGCGATTGACCGTACACAGGGCCTGCTGAATAACCTGAAAAGTTACGATCAGTTGAACCCTGACGATCGCAGCAGAGTGCGTCGTTTGCTGATGTGTATTTCTGACACAATGGATCAGGTGATCAAGCTGCCAGAAACGTCGGGCGAAGATAAGCGCTACCTGAGCAACCTGCGTAAAGACATGCTGCAGACGGTTGAGTATGCACCTCTTTGGATTATCGTCGCTGTCGCATTGGCGCTGTCTCTGGGCACCATGGTGGGCTGGAAACGCGTAGCTGTGACCATCGGTGAGAAGATTGGTAAGAAAGGCATGACCTACGCACAGGGCGTTTCGGCGCAGGTGACGGCGGCCCTGTCGATTGGCGTTGCCAGTTACACCGGTATGCCGGTTTCCACCACGCATGTATTGTCCTCGGCGGTTGCCGGGACGATGATTGCGGACGGTGGGGGCGTACAGGGCAAAACGATAAGAAGTATTCTGCTTGCTTGGGTGTTAACGCTGCCTGTCTCAATGCTGATGTCCGGTACGCTGTACTGGCTGGCGTTGAAGCTGATCTAATCACGGCAATTCATAGCGTATAAAAAAACGTAGGGAACGTTTTTCAACGTCGCTTGCGACGGCCCGAAGGGTTACGGACAAGGATGTCCGTCATAAAAAAGGCGATTCTGTGGGGAATCGCCTTTTTACTTTTTATCGACGTTCATGGTTGTCATACCAATGATGGTGTTAATAACAACAATTATGTTAATACCAGAGAATTGTGTAAGTACCGCATTTAATACCATATTGTCATCGCAAACAGACTTATGACGATAAGGCCACACAGGGCGGTTGTAAGCAGAAACTGTCCCCGCACTCGCTCGCAACGGCGAATAAACTCAGGGTCGTGATGATCAAGATAGCGTTGCGCGTAGATATAGCGTACCAGCCGGATTTGTTTACTTGGCTGACCGTGCGATGTAAAGAAACCCCCTCCGTCAACGTATTGGTAAAGCAGCGGGTCACAATCACGCAAAATCAGCAGTAACACGCGTAATGAAGAGTAGTACCTCGCCATATTAATGATGCAGACGATACATAAAGCCCAGAAAAGCGCAAATGTACTAATCATGCTTCCCTCCCGGTCGTTCTATTCGTCAGATAAGATGGCCATCTATTCCCGTTGCCCACCCGTGGCAGATGACAAGCGTTACGATTATCCGCGACGCAGATCTACGACATTTGTTTGCGATGTTTTTCTACGAACGAATGTTTTTCTATGAACGAATAGTTATGCCACGCGCTTGCGCACGATTTTATTGTCATTTTGGATAGCCAACGGCATCACGGCTAGCCCCATTCTTGTTTCCCATCCCAGGGTGCAGCGGACAGGCTCACCGCCCCCTACTTGTAGTGTAGAAGAAGAATGTTCGTTTGTGCCAGAGAGGCAGGCGCAATCAGCATGAAGGACGATTTTCGACGAGATAATGCCCTTTCCGAAAGGAGAAGCTGCGTGATTTAACTGTGAAAAGGAGCAGTTTCTACTACACTTATCAATAGAATTAACAGGTTTGAAAACGGGTTGTGATCGACTGAACAGTCCGATAGCGCAGACGAGTGCTATCCTGTAATCCGCTGTTAAGTATTAGAGCGGCAGGAGAAATATCTGCTAACCCTTAATTAGTCTTTACGGAAGGAGTCTTATTATGGCTTACAAACACATCCTTATTGCTGTTGACCTTTCTCCAGAAAGCAAAGTGTTAGTGGAAAAAGCTGTTTCAATGGCAAGACCGTACAATGCGAAAGTGTCGTTAATCCACGTCGATGTGAACTACTCCGATCTCTACACAGGGCTGATTGACGTCAATCTGGGTGACATGCAACAGCGTATCTCCGAAGAAACCCAGAACGCGTTGACTGAACTGTCCCAGAACGCAGGTTACCCTATCAGCGAGACGCTGAGCGGCAGCGGCGATTTAGGGCAGGTACTGGTTGATGCGATTAAGAAATACGACGTCGACCTCGTGCTGTGCGGTCACCATCAGGACTTCTGGAGCAAACTGATGTCTTCTGCTCGCCAGCTGATTAATACCGTACATGTCGACATGCTCATCGTGCCGCTGCGCGATGAGGAAGACGAATAAAAATTAGCTTTTTTTGCATTTTTTTTCAGTGACGAAAGGCACGGCTTCTTAGCTGTGCCTTTTGTTATATAACAAAAACTTATAGCAAATTTCTCTTCTCAAACCGCCAAAAAACCCTTCCTATCCCATTGGATTATAACGTTTATCTGAAAAGAAAACGCTTGCTTAAATATCCACCGCCAGTGTTATAGTCCAGAGGACACAACATCATTTTCACCGATCCCACAAGCTTCTGCGTGTCTAAAAATAAAGAAGCAGACGGGAACTTATTCGTTCAATCAGGAGCTGTTCATGGCACAAATCGTATCTCTGGCAAGTTTTCTTGATTCTGTTCAACAACGCGATCCGCATCAGCCTGAGTTTCTACAGGCCGTTAATGAAGTCCTTTCCACTCTGTGGCCTTTTCTGGAGCAGAACCCTCACTATGCGGATTACAGCTTGCTGGAGCGATTGGTGGAACCGGAGCGTGTGATTCAATTTCGCGTCGCATGGACGGACGACAAAGGTCAGGTACAGGTGAACCGCGCCTGGCGTGTCCAGTTCAGCTCCGCGATCGGCCCGTACAAAGGGGGTATGCGTTTCCACCCGTCCGTTAACCTGTCGATTTTGAAATTCCTTGGGTTCGAGCAGACGTTCAAAAATGCGCTGACGACGCTGCCAATGGGCGGCGGTAAAGGTGGTTCGGACTTTAACCCGAAAGGGAAAAGCCAGAGTGAAATCATGCGCTTCTGTCAGGCGCTGATGACGGAACTGTATCGTCATCTGGGCGCGGATACGGATGTTCCGGCGGGCGATATTGGCGTGGGTGGCCGCGAAGTCGGTTTCATGACTGGCATGATGAAGAAGCTGACCAACAACACCGCGTGCGTCTTCACCGGTAAAGGGTTGTCGTTCGGCGGTAGTCTGATTCGCCCTGAAGCGACGGGCTACGGCCTGATCTACTTCACGGAAGCGATGCTGAAACGCCACGGTCTGGGCTTTGAAGGCATGCGCGTCGCGGTATCCGGTTCCGGTAATGTGGCGCAGTACGCGATTGAAAAAGCGATGGAACTGGGTGCCCGCGTGGTCACTGTATCGGATTCTAACGGCACGGTAGTGGATGAGAACGGGTTTACCCCAGAGAAACTGGCGTTGCTGGAAGAGATCAAGAATAAACGCTATGGCCGCGTGGAAGATTACGCGCGCGAAGCGAAACTGACCTACCTTGCAGGTAAAACGCCGTGGGAAGTACCGGTAGACATCGCGCTGCCGTGTGCGACGCAGAATGAGCTGGATCTGCCTGCGGCGCAGACGCTGATTGCTAACGGCGTGAAAGCCGTGGCAGAAGGTGCCAACATGCCAACCACGATCCCTGCGACCGACGCGTTCCTGGATGCAGGCGTGCTGTTTGCGCCGGGCAAAGCGGCCAATGCGGGCGGCGTGGCGACATCTGGGCTGGAAATGGCGCAGAACGCGGCACGTTTGGGATGGAAAGCAGAGAAGGTGGATGCGCGTCTGCACCACATCATGCTGGATATTCACAGTGCGTGTGTGCAGTATGGCGGTGAAAACAGCCAGACTAACTACGTGCGCGGCGCCAACGTGGCGGGCTTTGTAAAAGTGGCCGACGCGATGCTGGCGCAGGGCGTTGTGTAACGGATGATTGTGTAACACATATATGCAGTCAAGGTGCCTGTATTCGCAGGTGCCTTGATTTTTCACTTATTTCTCTAAGTTTTAGCGACATTTCTTGCTGGACACCGCTTCCTGCCTTTCTTTATCTTAATCAGCATTGCGTATCGTCAGTCTTCTGGTACAACCCGTTCTCTTCAAGGCTTACACCATTGTGAAAATCAAACATCTTCCTTTCGATCAGAATCGTAATGGCTGGTCGGCAGATCTTGTCGATAAACCGAATTACCCGCAGCAGCGTGGAAAAACAACGGCGGACTGGCTGGTGATCGGCGCTGGCTATGCGGGGATCGCCTTTGCACAGCGTCTGGCTGAACAGCGCCCGGATAAACATATTATCCTGCTGGATGCGGGCGAGATTGGCGACAATGCCTCCGGGCGTAACTCCGGTTTTGTTATCGATTTACCGCACAACATCGGCAGCTCGACGGCCGAGCTGGAAAAAGCGGCGGCTTATCGCCGCCTGTTGCAGTCCGGTGTGGCGCATCTGAAGGAGAAGGTGGATCGCCATGCGATTGCGTGCGACTGGAGCGTGGCGGGGAAATATCACTGTGCTGTGAGTTCAACGTTTAACTGCCTGATCGATACCTATGTCCGTGAGTTAAACGATCTTGGTGAACCCCATCAGGTGGTGGAAAAAGACGAACTTGCGCGCCGCTTAGGCACGTCTTTCTATCATCGTGCCGTGTATACGCCCAATTGTATTCTGCTAAACCCAGCGGCGCTGGTGGTCGGGCTGGTGGCGAACCTGCCGAAGAACGTGACGGTTTACGCCCATTCACCCGCACTGAATATCGAAACCGGATCGCGCATTCGCGTGGAAACGCCGTATGGCGAGATTCAGGCAGATAAGCTGATGATGGCGATTAACGGCGCGGCACGCGGCCTGCCGCTGTTCAATGGCCGAGTGTTTGCCGTGGCAACCTTTGCGACGCTGACTGAGCCGCTGAATGCGGAACAGCTAGCACGCATTGGCGATATGCCTGACTGGGGGCTGACGCCGGTCAATGCGCTGGCCAGTGCGACGCTGCGCTATACGCGCGACCATCGCTTCCTGATCCGGGAGCATGTGAAATTTGCCCCAGGACTGGTCAATAGTGCGGTAGAAACCGGACGCCACGCGCGTCGTCATGCCGCTATTTTTGCCCGAATGTTCCCGCAATTGAGCGACGTGAAGATGGCGCATACATGGTCAGGGCTGATTAGCGTAACGCGTAACGGTGCGCCAATTTGGGGGCAGCTAAGCGACAATGTGTATGCGTCCGCAGGCTGTAACGGGGCGGGGCTGTCGAAGCAAACCGCCGCCGGACATATTCTGGCGGACCTGGCGTTAGGTGAAGACAACCCGCTGATTGGCGATATGCACTCGCTCGGACAGGCAAATTACTTGCCGCCACGCCCTTTCCTGGATGTAGGCGTGAACGGCTACCTGACGAGCGAACGCTGGAAAGCCCGCAGCGAGAGATAATAAAAGCCTGGCAATGGCAGGCTGTGCAGCGTCTTTACGATCACACGAGTATTGCCAGATGAACCATCTTCTACACTGGGTCATCTGTTGGGAACACTTTACGTTTCTTTATCACCTGCTATGAGCACATTATTCAGAGATTCGATGGAATTCGTCATATAGCGCGATTTATGGATGTCAGACGGGTAGCCGAAGAACATGTTGAGATTTTCCCAGTACGTGCGCCAGATTTTTCTGATTTACAGGTATTTTTTTACCCCAAACTCCGTAAAATTTGTCCAGCACTAGCACCATCAGCGCAGCTTCCTCTGTGGGAACTACATCGCTTAATCCGTTGGAGATCCCCCACTACGTGTTTCAGGCTTTTGCGCACCATGCGGATGAGTTCATAAGTGGATGTGAGTCTACGGATACAAGCTGTTTATCGCATCCGAGAAGCCTTTCAGGTCGGTCACACTAAATAACTTTGCATATTACCGCTCCACTTTGGCGAAGGCTCATGGCACAAGGAGTCAAAGATATTTCATCTACAAACGACCGCCTGATGGGGCTTAGCCGTTAATCTTGATAACCTGAAAATGATGGCTGTGTATCCATACAGTTACTTACTATTGTGTGAAGCTATTTAGTAATGTGAACGCCCTCGATTAGAGCGTTTTATTAAATACATTCCGATGTAAATATGCTTCAATCTCATATCATTTTAAATGTTAATAATGAATGTTTAAGATAAATATTTTGGTAATTGGTAGGGGTTATTGTTTTTTGTAGTATCAACTGGATACTAGGGAAAAAATAATTAAAAGAAATTGGCGAAATAAAAATTATGGTTGATATATATCTATAAATTTAACGATTATAATTAGGAACGAGTAATAATGGCGACTATAAATACTTCAACAAGAAGTGTTTCTGTACAACCCTTGCATAAGGTAATACCTGATTCAAATAAGGGTAAATGTGTCAACAAATTAGTGGGAAATTTGGAGCAAGTTAAAAATAGTTCTACTGGTTTTTCTCAAAAAGATGCCCGATTAAAACCGAGTTGTTACTTTGTTACATTTGTAAAATACGTTAAAGGAGTATTGAGTAAATTACTAACCAGTCCGGGGCCGAAATCGGGGAAGGCGGCATATAGGCATGCAGCGCCTGAGGCCAGAATGAAATCTGCGGCCAACGCAGAGTCTGTAGATAAAGCGAAACAGAAAACTGCTGGGGTAGAGAAAGCGAACAAATCGCCGGTTATCTTCAAAATGGAGGCGAAGGGTATTCCATCACCGCCACCACCACCGTCCTTGAGTGTACCCTCGTTATTATCCGACCGAGCCACCGCCTCGAATAATATAAACGCCAATAAACTTGGAAATAAGGGGGTACAAGTTAAAGGTTCTCAGGGTGGTCTATTAGACGAGATTTCGGCCAAACTGGCACAGCGTGCGGGCAAAGAAAACATAATGGATAACAAAACAACCGCCTCGAATAATATAAACGCCAATAAACTCGGAAATAAGGGGGTACAAGTTAAAGGTTCTCAGGATAGTCTAATAGACGAGCTCTCTGCCAAACTGGAAAAGCGAGCGGGTGCAGAAAACATAATGGATAAAAAAACAACTATCCAGGAGCTGAAACCGTGGCAGAAGGAGCTTGCCGAACAGAAGGCGGAATATGCACGTGGAAAGTCTGGCAGGGAAGCGGCTGATGCCAAAGAAGAGGCCAGAGTGGCATCTGCGATCAAAGCAGAAAAAGCGAAACAGGAAGCTGCTAAAGCTGCTGAGGTAGAGAGGGTGAACAAATTGCTGGTTCCCCTCAAAATGGACGCGAAGGGCATTCCTTTACCGCCACCGCCACCGCCATCACGGACCTTGAGTTGTCCCCCAGTATTATCCAAGCGAACCGCTTCCTCGCATAATACAGACACTTTTAAACGCAAAATGAATAGTGTAATGGCAGAGCTCTTGGCCGAACAGGCAAGGCGAGCAGGAGCGGGCGCAGAAAACATAATGGATAAAAAAATGCCCCCCCAGGAGCTGAAACCGTGGCAGAAGGAGCTTGCTGAACAGAAGGCGGCATATGCACGTGCAGCGTCTGAGGCCAAAGAAGAGGCCAGAGTGGCATCTGTGATCAACGCAGAAGTTGTGGAGAAAGCGAAACAGAAAGCTGCTGAGGCAGAGAAGGCGAAAAAATCATCAGTTGTCCTCAAAACGGATGTGAATGGTATTCCTTTACCACCACCGATCAAATACCGGACTCTGTAAATAATTCTGTGTAATTGCCATCCCGTTAAAGGTGGCCGCTCAGGCGGTCACTGAACTTGATAATAAAACGACTCATCACCTGCTGCCAGTTATGGCGCGGCATACTCTGTTTTTTCGATGTTGACTGGATTGCCAGATAAATATCTTTCCGTACTGAGTCGCCTGTCAGGGACACTGTGTGTCTCTTTATCGTCCGTCGGAACACGCTATTCAGTGATTCGATGGCATCCGTCGTGTAGATCGCTTTACTGATGTCAGGCGGGAAGATAGAAATCGAAGCGGTGGCTTTTGGTTTCCAGCATGGATTGTGCCGGTACGCCAGCCAGCGGCGGCGCATAGTCTGGTCGCTTCACCACGACGCGTTTTTTCGCCAGCGCGCGTGCGGGTGCCAGCAGCGCATCGGCATCGTCATCCGCCCCCACCAGCGACTGAAACACGCGCATCTCTTTCTTCACCAGCGCGCTCTTTTGTTTGTGTGGAAACATCGGGTCGAGATAAACCACATCCGGTGGCGGCGTGATATCGCGCAGCGCGGTCATACTCGACGCGTGCAGCAGCGTCAGCCGCTCCCGTAGCCACGGGCCAATCTCCGCGTCCTGATAACCACGTTGCAATCCGTCGTCCAGCAGGGCTGCAACCACCGGATTGCGCTCCACCATGCGTACGTGGCAGCCTAATGCGGCCAGCACAAAGGCATCGCGTCCCAGTCCGGCCGTCGCATCCACGACATCCGGCAGGTAATCTTTTTTGATACCGACGGCTTTAGCGACAGCCTCGCCGCGCCCGCCGCCAAAGCGACGGCGATGTGCCATCGTCCCGGCAACGAAATCGACGAAGATAGCGCCGAGCTTCGGTTCATCCTGCTTGCGCAGTTCCAGACGTTCTGCTGTCAGCACCAGTGCCATGACCGCATCGGGATCGGAAACCAGCCCCCAGCGTGCGGCCAGAGAAGATAAGGCGCCACTATCGGCGCCTTCTTCTGCAATTAAGCAGATGCTCATCCTTTGATGCCGTAATGCGCAAGCATGGCATCCAACTGCGGTTCACGGCCACGGAAGCGTTTGAACAGCTCCATCGGCTCTTCGGAACCGCCGCGGGTCAGGATGTTATCCAGGAATGACTGACCGGTTTCACGGTTGAAGATACCTTCTTGCTCGAAGCGGGAGTAAGCATCCGCTGCCAGCACGTCTGCCCACAGATAGCTGTAGTAGCCTGCGGCATAACCGCCTGCGAAGATGTGGCTGAAGGCATGTGGGAAGCGGCCCCAGCTTGGGCTTGGCACCACGGCCACCTGCGCTTTGATTTCAGCCAGCGTCGGCAGAATCTGCGCGCCTTTCGCAGGATCAAACTCGGCATGCAGGCGGAAATCGAACAGGCCGAATTCCAACTGGCGCAGAATGAACAGCGCAGCCTGATAGTTCTTCGCCGCCAGCATCTTCTCCAGCAGTTCCTGTGGCAGCGGCTCACCGGTTTCGTGGTGGCCGGAGATAAAGGCCAGTGCTTCAGGTTCCCAGCACCAGTTTTCCATGAACTGGCTTGGCAGTTCGACCGCATCCCACGGTACGCCATTGATGCCCGCGACACCGGCGGTATCGATCTGGGTCAGCATGTGGTGCAGGCCGTGACCGAATTCGTGGAACAGCGTGGTGACTTCGTCGTGGGTGAACAGCGCGGGTTTGCCGTTGACCGGACGGTTGAAATTACAGACCAGATAGGCGACCGGTTTTTGCAGTTCGCCGTTGCCTTTACGCAGTTTACCCGCGCAGTCGTCCATCCAGGCTCCGCCGCGTTTGTGTTCACGAGCGTATAAATCGAGGTAGAAGCTGCCGCGCAGTTCACCGCTTTCATCGAACAGATCGAAGAAGCGAACGTCCGGGTGCCAGACATCGACGTCTTTACGCTCTTTGGCTGTGATGCCATAGATGCGTTTAACCACCTCGAACAGGCCGTTCACCGCGCGTTCTTCCGGGAAGTACGGACGAAGCTGCTCATCGCTGATGGAATACCGATGCTGCTTCTGCTGTTCGCTGTAGTAGGTGATATCCCAGGCCTGCAATTCATCTACGCCGTAGTGTTCTTTGGCGAAGGCACGCAACTGCGCGAGTTCTTCTTCAGCCTGTGGACGGGCGCGTTTCGCCAGATCGGTCAGGAAATCGAGTACCTGCTGCGGGTTTTCCGCCATTTTGGTCGCCAGCGACTTGTGCGCATAGCTATCGAAGCCCAGCAGCTGTGCCAGCTCGTGACGCAGTGCCAGCTTTTCCGCCATCACGTCGCTGTTGTCCCACTTGCCCGCGTTTGGCCCCTGATCGGATGCGCGCGTGCCGTAGGCGCGGTACATCTCTTCGCGCAGCGCTTGATTGGTACAGTAAGTCATCACCGGCAGATAGCTTGGGATATCCAGTGTCAGCAGCCAGCCGTCCTGCTCTTTTGCTTCTGCCTGCGCTTTGGCCGCTGCCAGTGCGCTTTCCGGCATGCCATCCAGCTCGGTGACGTCGGTAATCAGCTTGCTCCAGCCCATGGTGGCATCCAGCACGTTGTTGCTATATTGCGAACCGAGTTCGGACAGACGAGCAGAGATTTCACCGTAGCGTTTCTGTTTTTCCGGCGACAGACCGATACCGGACAGCTCAAAATCGCGCAGCGCGTTATCAACGGATTTCTTCTGCGCTACGCTCAGCGCGGTGTACTGTTCGCCGTCACGCAGGCTGCGATAAGCCTGATACAGCCCAGCATGTTGGCCGACCCAGGTGCTGTGCTCGGACAGCAGCGGCAGACATTCTTCATAAACCGCACGCAGCTCTGGGCTGTTCTTCACCGCGTTCAGGTGGCTGATGGGTGAGAAGATGCGGCCAAGACGATCGTCGCTGTCAGCCAGCGGTTGGCACAGATTATCCCATGTAAAAGGCCCCGCTTGCGCCACCACACGCTCTACCGTCTCGCGGCATTCATCCAGCGCGGATTTCACCGCAGGGACAATATCTTCCGTTTTGATACTGGAGAACGGGGGCAGGGTAAATGAGGTCAGTAATGGATTCGTCATGGTGCCGTCCTGATAATTGTGGGTGATCTCGTTGCCGGTAAGTGGAATCTGTTGAATAAAGGCCGGCAAGGCGGATATCTATTGCGGATTAATCACTAAGATGAGGTCAAGCGCCGTGAAAATCAATGGCAGAGGGATTATCGCTCGTGACCAAAGGTGCGTTTTACCGCCATAAATAAGCGCCATGCGTTACCTGAACATCATCGTTAACGCGGTGCTAAATGCTTTCCCCCGAAAATTTTTTGCACTTTTTCTGCCCGATTTGGTTTTTCATGTGACCTACCTGATGTGTCTTTTTTTTCAATATTTCAGGGGAATGACAATGGCGATAAATAATCATAATGGCGGGTGCATCGCGCATAAACCCACCTTGACGGTGGCGCGGGCAGTGCATCTGGCGCTGTCCGGCGTGTTGATCTTGAGTGCTGGAGCGGTCAGTTCGGCGCTGGCGGCGGAAATGCCGACAGCTGTCGCGGCGCCGACAGTGACGTTTTCTATCCCCGCTGGGCAGCTAGGGACCACGTTGCAGGCCATCGCCAGCCGCGCCAATGTCATTCTCACGTTTTCTCCCGATCAAACACAGAATAAAACCAGCGGGAGCGTACAGGGAACCTACACCGTTCAGGCCGCTTTTGCGGCCGCGCTGGCCGGGACGGGACTGAGTGCGGTACAGACGGCCACGGGCTATCGGCTGGAATCCGCGCTTGCCGCTGAGGGAAGTGACGGCAGCCTGATGATCCCAACGCTCTCGGTGGTTGGCGGCACATCGGACAGCGCCGCTGCTGGACGTTCCGTGCTGCATCAGGCCGATGTTGACCGCGTGCAGGCCGATAATATTGCCAGCCTGCTCGATAAGCTCCCCGGTGTGTCGATGGCAGGGTCACCCCGACCGGGTGGGCAGAGCCTGAATATCTGGGGTATGGGCGATATGGAAGACGTCAAAGTCGTACTCGACGGCGCGCCAAAAGGCTTTGAGAAATACCGCCAGGGCTCGGTATTTATTGAGCCTGAGCTGATTAAGCGGATCGATGTCGATAAAGGGCCGCATGATATTCGCAGCGGTAACGGCGGCTTCGGCGGCACCATTCACGTTGATACCAAAGACGCCAGCGATCTGCTGCTGCCGGGAGAAAATTTCGGCGGGATGGTCAAATACAGTTATCACACCAACGATCGGCAAAATATCTACAGCGGCGCGCTGTATGGCCGCACGGAAGAGGGGATGGCTGACGGCCTGCTCTATATGAGCAAGCGTGATGGCGACAACATCGAACGCCCTGATGGTACGCGCTTTGTCTACTCCACCAGCGATATGGCGTCCTACCTGCTGAAGACCAACATCTACCTGACGGATGCTCAGACGCTGACGCTCTCCGCGATGCGCTCTGAATCTGACGGCTGGCAGCCGTTTGCCGCGAAGCGTGACGATATGACAGCACCTTCACAAAGGGACATTGATCTCTACGGTTGGGAAGAAGCCTGGCTGCGCAAGCTGGTTTATCGCGATCAGGTGGATAAGAACTACTCGCTGAAATGGAATATCGCGCCGGAGGATAAGCCGTGGCTGAATCTGACGGCGTCATTTGCCACCTCAAAAACCGAACAGCATGATAAACGCCCTGATTCGGCGTCACAAGACAGTTTTCTGGGAACGCTTGGGAATGAAAGCTGGGTGAGCTATAAAGATCAACTGGCGGAGGTCAGTAACGAAAGTCAGTTCACCACTGGCCCGCTCGATCATAAGCTGCTGGTGGGGATGCGCTGGCACCAGCATAAGCGCGATACGCTGATCTATTATCCGTCCGGTAAGAATAGCGCTGAGTATAACTATGGCTATTTCCAGCCTCACTATATGCCGGCTGGCGAACAGGAAACCCACAGCCTGTATCTACAAGATGCGGTGACGTTGGGCAGAGTGACAATCACGCCGGGCGTGCGTTATGACCATGTGACTAACACTGGTCGGCCCAACGTTGCCCCGCGTTATAACAGCAGTAGCCCGTCCGCAGGGCATGACTACAACAGCGTGACCTATACCGGCTGGTCGCCACGTATTGGGGCGTTGTGGAAGGCGACGGACAATCTGTCGCTGTTTGCCGATGCCAGCCGTACCTGGCGTGCGCCCGTCATTGATGAACAGTATGAAGTGCAGTCAGCTACCTCGGGTGTGCCGGGAAGTAGCCGTAATCTGGACGTGGAAAGCATCAAAGGCATCCGTCTAGGGGCGATTCTGGATTTCAACCACCTGGTGCTGGAAGAAGACAGTCTGCAAATTCGCACCACGCTGTTCCGTAACCGTGGCAAAAACGAAATTTTCAAACGCACCGGTGTTTATTGCGCGGCATCTTCCCAGACGGGCAGCAATTCCTCCTGCGCTGGGCCGTTGTCGGTTTACCGCAACCTGCCGGGCTATACCATTGAAGGGGTTGAGATTGAATCCTTCTACGACAGCCGCTGGCTGTTTGGCAGCCTGTCCTTCTCTTCCATTCGCGGCGAGCGCGATGCGTCACCGCGTAACCCGTGGGGCAATAAAACCTGGGTTGCCGAAATCCCACCGACGACAGCACACGCCACGCTGGGTACCAAAATCCCGAGTCTGGATATGGCCGTAGGTTGGACGGGGGATTTTGTGCGCAAGCAGGATCGTTCACCTACAGATGGCGACCCGCTCGCTTCTGGTTGGGCGTTACCGAAGACGAAGGGATACGTGCTGCATGGTTTGTTCGCCAGCTGGCAACCGCAGACGATAAAAGGATTCGAAGCGCGTGTGACGGTCGATAATCTGCTGAATACCGATTATTACCCGTATCTGGGCGAATCTGTATCCGGCGTAGGACGTAACGTAAAAATCAGCGTGTTACAGCGTTTCTGATCGCGGTGCTCGGGGCGGATAGTCTTGCCGCCCCGTTAGCGAGGGAATGTTGCATGGGCGTAATGCAAATTCAGCAAATTTGAATAATTTTCGCTTAGGAACTTGACAGTCAGAGGGAAAAAACATAAATAAGAACGATTATCATTCTTATTGTTTAAATAGCGTTCTGGGGTAAAGTTCGATGGTGAGGAAAGCGACGGCCAGCGTTAATGACTTTGCCCAACAGCTCTATTTCGATCACCACCGCTGGCTGTGTAACTGGCTGCGCCATAAACTGGACTGCGCCCAGCATGCGGAAGACCTGGCACAAGATACGTTCCTTAGCGTGCTGATGAACCCGGAACTGCTCACGATTCGCCAGCCGCGCCCGTTTCTGGCTACCGTGGCCCGCCGTTTGGTCGCCAATCATTATCGTCGTAAAAAGATTGAAGATGCCTATCTGGATGTCTTGAGCACGCAGCCGGATGCCTGTATGCCCTCTCCGGAAACGCGTCTGCTTACCCTCGAAATTCTTGAACAGCTTGATGCCGCATTGGATGGCCTGCCAGCACCGGTTAGAGAAGCGTTTTTGCTGGCGCACCTCCACGGCATGCGCTACAGCGATATCGCCGAACGCTTGCGGGTTTCCAGCAGTTCAGTGAAACAGTATCTGCAACGCGCCAACCTCCAGTGTTTCTTTGCGCTGCCGCTATGAACGATCGCACTTTTTATCGTGACAGACAGGGTCAGTCGATTCAGCCAGACAGCGCGCGTGAAGCGGTGGCATGGCTGACGCAACTGATGTCCGACAGCGTCACGGAACAGGATCGCCGTGAGTGGCAGCGTTGGCGAGAAGCCTCGCCGGATAACGAACAGGCGTGGCAGCATATTGAATCCGTGTGTGCCAATCTGGGTCAGCTTAATGCACGGGCAGCACACCAAAGTTTGTCGACGCTTAACGGTATGCAGCGCCGCAGCGTACTCAAAGCGCTGGCGATACTCTGCCTGACCGGGGGCGCTGGCGTGGCCGGATCGCGCACCGACCTGTGGCAGTCGTTGACGGCGGATTACCAGACGCAGGTGGGAGAACAGCGCCATGCGGTATTGGATGATGGTACGACGCTGCTGCTGAATACGCAGACAGCGCTGAATGTGGCCTACGGTGACGATCTACGCCAGATCGCGCTGATTCGTGGTGAAGTTATGATCGAAACCGGTCAGGCGGAGAAGGCCGCGTTGTATCCGCGTCCTTTCATTGTGACGACGGCACAGGGAAAAGTGCAGGCGCTGGGTACCCGTTTCAGCCTGCGAGTGCAGGATGAACACACGCAGGTGGCGGTGTATGACGGTGCGGTAAGGCTTCATCCGCAGCAGAACGGTCAGGATGTACAGGTGGTAAAAAGCGGGCAGACGGCGACGTTCACCACGCAGCGCTGCGGCCAGATAGAGACGGCGAAGGCTGAGCCTGCCTGGGTGAAAGGACAGCTGCTGGCGGATAATCAGCGTCTGGTGGATTTTGTTGATGAACTGAGCCGTTATCGCAGCGGTGTCATTCGTTGCCAGCCGGAGGTGGAGAGCCTGCGGTTTTCCGGTGTATTCCCGCTGTCTGACACCGATAATATTTTAGCAGCGCTGGTAGAGGCGCTTCCTGTACAAGTGCGTTATTTCTCTCGCTACTGGGTTCAGATTGCCGCGCGATAAAATATCCTGCTAAAACGTAATAACATTACTTTTTATGCTGTTTTCACTTTTTTTCTGCCCGATCCCCGCAACTGAACGACCTACTATTATCTCGGTTGATTGTTTTATACCTAACGATGTGATGAAGAACGCATGATGATCTCCTCGGAACCCCATTCATTGGGAATTCTGCCCCTGTCTCCACGGCGAGGGGCTGTAGGCTAATGGCTGCACAGACGCTGAAATACAATACGGTTCAGCCCGCAACGACGGTTCGTTGGGGGAGCGGCTGGCTGCTGGCATTGGCGCTACACGCAGGGCTGATTGTCTGGGTTAGCTACCATGCGCTTGATTCCTCCATTGAAGCGCCGCCGCCCGCCATGATGTTAATGGTGGCGGATAGCGTGCAATCGACGCCTAGTCCTCAGGATGCGCCTGTCGGCCCGCAGCAGACGCTGTCCACACCGCAAGAAGCCGCGGCTCAACCGGAAAAAATGACGCAGGACGTACCGTTGCTTGCGCCCGCGCCGAATCCAGTGATGGCGGCAGCGCAAAAGGAAAAGCCGCAGCCGCAGAAAAAAGTGCAGAAAAAAATGGAAAAACCGGTGCAGGAGACGACGCTACAGGAAGAAGTGGCACCATCGGAAAAACCGCCGGCCCCCGTCACCAGCGCGCCGCTGCCGGGCAGCAGCCAGCAAGTCGCTGCGCCATATAACAGCGATGCTGCGCAGATGCGCAAAGGGGTTGCGGACTGGAGCAGCCAGCTGCTGGCGCACCTGAGCCGCTATAAACGTTATCCGGCGCAGGCGGTGCGGCAGCGATTACAGGGTGTCGCCCAGATTCGCGTGACGTTGGATCGGACGGGGAGTGTGCTGGCCGTCTCGTTAGCCAGCAGCAGCGGTGTGGTGCCGCTGGATAAGGAGTCTGTCGCTTTGCCGCAGCGTGCTCAGCCACTTCCGGCTCCACCAGCAGAGGTGATTGGGGATAACGCGCAGCTCACCATCACTATCCCCATTAGCTTCGATTTACGGGAAGTGCGCCGCTAGCGGGTATCCACTAACGCGGCGTGTGCGCATCATAGCCCGCATAAAAAAACCGAATCGCGTAAGGGTTGCCTTGTTCAGTAAAGAACTCTGCGACTCGCTCCCGCTCCAGCCCGTAGCGGCGTGACAACAATCCTGCCTCGAAGGCGGCCTGCTGGCGGTCGCCTTTGGTTTCTGCCAGATTGTGAGCATAGCCACAGATATAGCCGCGCCGATAGTCGTAGCAGTAGGGATTAATGTCGTTGGTGGATTTTGGATTGGCGGATCTCAACCCCGCGAGGACGCCCCGCTCAAAATGGTTTCCCATGATAATGCTCCGTAAATGATCGTTATATAGCAAATAATATAACGCTTATTTATCACTCACCAGATCTGTTGAAAAATATTCCTGAATCCGTCGTGCGCGGTCTTTTCCTGAGCAAGATGTATATACTATTGCCCTGCTCGCCGAACGGGCTATTGATCTGCGCCTGATGGGCACTCTGGGAATAGGTAGTGTACGGAATAGTTAATAAGGAATAACAGCATGACGCACCCGCAAGACGCTTCTCTGGCGATTGGTATCGATCTGGGCACGACGAACAGCCTGATTAGCGTTTGGCAAAATGGCGAGGCCCGCCTGATACCGAATGCGCTGAATGACAACTTCACCCCCTCGGCTATCAGTATTGATGAAGACGGCAGTATTCTGGTCGGCAAACCTGCGATTTCTCGTTTGACGACGCACCCGCAGGTGTCGGCGTCGCTCTTTAAGCGCTACATGGGGAGCAAGAAAACCTTCCGGCTCGGGGATAAAACGTTCTCTCCCGCCGAACTGTCGGCCATGGTGTTGAAATCACTCAAAGCTGATGCGGAAAGTTACCTTGGGCACCCCATCAAGGACGTGGTGATCTCCGTGCCAGCCTATTTCAGCGATGAACAGCGTAAGCAGACGCGTTTTGCAGCGGAACTGGCAGAGCTGAATGCGGTTCGCTTAATCAATGAACCCACCGCAGCCTCGATGGCTTATGGCTTACACACGCAGGAACTGGGACGTACGCTGGTCTTCGACTTAGGCGGCGGCACTTTCGACGTCAGTGTGCTGGAATATGCGTTTCCGCTGATCGAAGTGCATAGCTCGGCGGGCGACAACTATCTGGGGGGAGAAGATTTCACGCAGGCGATGGTGAAAACCTGTCTGAAAGCGTGGAAACTTGAGGATTCGGCGATTCCCGCAACGGATCTGGCACGTCTTTACAGCCATGCGGAAGCGCTGAAATGTCAGCCCGGCTTTCCTTCTCAATCGAATGAACTGGTATGGCACTGGCGCGAGGAAGACTGGCGCATCGTACTGGATAATGAAGAAATCGAAGCGGCCTGGCTGCCGTTGATGAACCGCATTCGCGCGCCGATAGAACAGGCGCTGCACGATGCCCGCCTGAAACCGGAGCAGCTAGACCACGTGGTGCTGGTCGGCGGAGCATCAAAGATGTCGATTATCCAGAAACTGGTGGTCAGGCTGTTCGGCAAATTACCTTATCAGCATCTGGATGCGGATACCGTTGTCGCCAAGGGCGCGGCGGTGCAGGCTGCCTGTCGACTACGCGAGCAGGATATCGAAGAAGTGATCCTGACTGACGTTTGCCCGTATACCCTCGGGATTAAGACCGCCAACGATAAGCAAAATGGCCTGTTTTCCCCGATATTGGAACGCAATACGGTGGTGCCGACCTCGCGGGTCGAGACGTTTTCCACGGGTTCCGCCGGGCAGGACAATATCTGCATCGCGATCTATCAGGGGGAAAGCCCTTACGTCGATAACAACGTGTTTATCGATGAATTCACCATGCCGATAAAAGCGAAATCTTATAAGCAATCCATCGAGGTGCGTTTCAGCTATGACATCAATGGGCTGCTGGAAGTGGATGTTAACCTGCCGGACAGCGGCGATACCTTCACGAAAGTGATCGATCGCAGCCCGACCGGGCTGAGTGCCGAGCAACAGCAGAAGAGCCACCAGAAACTGCAAGCGCTGAAGATTCACCCTAGAGATAACTTGATGAACCGCAACCTGTTGGCACGGCTGGAAAAAGCCTGGGCGCAAACGCGTCTGGAAGAGAGGGAGCAGATCGGTTTCTGGCTACGGGATTTTGAACAGGCGCTGGCAGGGCAATATGCACCGGCAATTGACGAAGCGCGGCAGCGTATTGAGCGGTATCTGGATGAGGTATTTCGGTGATGTTTGGGCGGCGTGTCATTGCTACGCCGCCCGATTCGCTGTTGTCAGCTAGGTATGGTGTCCGTTTCGGTTTTCTTGCCAGTTGGCGGCGGCCCGAATTGGTTCCAGCGGTTAAGGCTCGGTGTCAGCAAGGGGAGCAGCAGAAACAGCGGTATGAGTAGGGTGAAGAAACTCATCACCCACGGCATATTGGAGCCGATATCGTTATAGCGTCGACGCGTCGCACTCAGCAGATTGAGCACGATGAGCACCATCAGTAGCCCTTCAATAGACGCCGGTGGCGACCCGATCCAGTCACTCGCGCGATAGAGAAAATAGCTTCCCAACCCGGCCTGCATCAGAAAACCGAGACGGCCTATGCGAGCGTTCGTGCGCCAGAGCTGCCACCAGTAGCTCTTTTTAGCCTGTGATGCCTGGAACTGACGTTCACGCCGATCGGCACATTGCAGCAGCACTTTCGACACCAATCTCAGCGTAACGTCTTCGTGCGGATAGGACAGATGCTCAGTTAAAAATCCCTGATCGCTGTTATCGAATAAGGACGTGTCATCCTTCGCACAGTTCTGAATAAGCTTGCCGATGAGCGTGACCCGTTTGTCATCGGAGAGTTGTTTTAGCTGTTTCTCCAGTTCATCCGACCCTTCGGTAAAGGCGGTACGGATCGCCTCTTCCTGTTCCGTTTCTACAGGAATAGCGGCAAGCCGCTCAAGGTGTTGCTCGGCCTGTCCTTCCTCTCCCACAAGGGCATAAAACGCGTGGAAAAAGATCTGGTAGATGATGGGCGATTTCGCCAGCTCCGCCTGCCAATGCTCATCGGTAAGATAAAAATGGCTTGCAGCGGATTCGCTGTAAGTTTCCCTGCTGCCGAGATATTCCTCAATAGAAGCGGGGAAGTTCATCCAGCAGTGATAGTGCAGCGGATCGGTGAGTTCCAGCTGTTTTTTCAACGGCGTCATCGCATCACCATCGTGGCATTCCGCCTTGCGGAAGCGTTGAGAGAGCGAATGTGCAGGGTGGGTTAAGACCAGTTCGGGCAGCACCGATTGACGAGGTAAACCCAGACAAGAGGCTGGATCGGTCATCATTAATGCGATAAGAATAGCCTGCCTCAGTTCCTCTTTAGCGCTGAGATCCTGCGGTTTCTCCACCCCTTGCGGCACCAGAGACACATCGCACCGGTAGCGTGCGGACAGCTCGACCAGACAATCATTGATCGGGTCGATTTCCTCTGTATGTATGCCGCTGTTGTACAGCTTGTTCAACTGATTCAGCGACAGCGGACGCCATTGTCGCAGCCAGGTTTGCGCCTGTAGCCAGGCGGATGATTTCTGGTTGGCGAACACGTTGGGCAGCGCCTCTTCTGACGGCGAATACAGCCATTCCGTGAAGGTATGAATCGCACCGGAGGTGTCCAGCCAGGATAGGCGCTGTGCCGCCTGAAACTGTAATCCCTGTAAGATCAACGCATACAGCGGTTCCTCGGGCAACGGCTGCGCCAGAATGTCCTGCAACAGGCGTTCATTACCCACGGTTAACATGCTGGCGTGCCAATACAGGCGATCCTGAATCGCGTCCCCGCTGTGTAGCAGCAGGTGTCGGTAGATGTCCTGCAAATCTTGTTTGCCCAGCTTCCAACGGGCATAGCTTTCTGCCATCGGCGACAGCGGCAGTTTCAGCGCTTCTCCCCAGCGTATCAGCATCTGGGTGTTGTGCTGAGAAATGAAGAAACGCTGGCGTGGATCGTCCAGCGCTAACCCTGTCAGATCTGGCGCTGGCGTAGAGTTGAACGACTGAATCAGTAAGGGAAGGGCATCTGGCTGGTGCTGTTTGCACCAATTAATCAGCCATTGTTCCGCCTGCGCATGGTGGGTTTGTTGGTAAAGCGTCAGCCACAGCGTGAAGGCCTGCTCGTTCTCTCCGGTAAGCGAACAGAGGCTGGCGCTGAGTTCGAGCCATTCCGCATCGTTCTGGGCCGCATCCAACTGTTGCAGACAGTAATCGCGCAGGGTGGCGTTGGGAACACCGGCGTGGCTGTGCCAGCGCGCGAGCTTTTGCATCAGCGCCGGGCTGTCGGGCCAATAAATCGCGGTCGGAGTGCGCAGCAACGTGCCCAATATAAACGCTGGTCGATTCCAGTACGTCCCATTCGCCTGCTGGAAGTAGAAGATGGTTTCCAACTGTGCGGGCAGGTTTAGGTGCGATAGCAGGGAAAAATCAAACAGATCCTCATAGCCGAGCGAGTCGAGGAAGTGGCGGACATCTTCCACTCCGTCGCCGGACAGCTCCCCTTGCCGCTGCTGCCAGCGCAGGCGTTCGGCCAGCACGCGGACACAGAGGATTGAGATGCAAGACTCGCGCATCAGTCGCTGAAGCAGCGGCCAGCGAATACGATCGATTACCTCAAAAGCCTGCTGATTCAACAACTGAATGTAGCGTTCCCAATACAGTGGAACGAAGCGTTCGGCTGGATTGTTTAACAGCAGCTCAAATGCGTTAACCAGCACTTCTATCTGGGGAGCGGCCTGCTCGGCAGAGTCATTCTCGGTTGCCGATGAGGCATTTTGTGATTCGGCAGGGGTCTGCTCTTCTTCATCCAACAGTACGGGATTTTTCGCCAGCTTGCAGGCGGTATCGTACGCCTCGCGCAGCTGTTTAAAGCCCTCGGGGTCGGTTTCCGGGTGAAACTGCGGCACTTTTTGACGATAAGCTTGGCGGATAACATCCAGATCCTGAGTCGGTTCAATGCCTAGCCGCTGCCAGCACAGTGTGTCCATTATATTTCCGCTTCTGGTAAGGACTCGGGCTTATCCATTTCTATCGGATCAACATCCCAGTCGAGGTCATGAATCGGGCAGTCCGGGTGGGTATAGAGCGTGCCGATCTGGTCAATGTAGTCAGGAATCTGGCTACAGTTGCTGAAAATGTAGCGCTGGCATTCTGGATCTTCCTCATCCGAGCCGAGCCAGTAGGTGCGGCCGATCAGGAACGCGGCGTAATAATTTTCCCAACTGCGGTAATAGTAACGCGCCCTGTCGGCTAGCCGGGTGTGAATCCACAGGTTCTCTTTTTCGCTAATCCAGCCGTTGAGTAATCCGATACGGCTCAGGAAACTCATGCGACCCAGATCCCAGGCACGGATCCCGCCTTCACCGCATAGCGCAGCTGTGTCGCTCACCAGCGCGAGTGCACCTTGCGCTTCTTCAGATTGATTGGCGCAGTGCTGCTGCCATTCGGATGCCGTCAGATGGTGCCAAAGATGATAGTTATACGCCAGACGCTCGGCATGGCCGCCGTCTGTCATATCGTTAATCATTGAGATCAGTCCTTCGCGGGACGTAATACCCCAACTGTTGCTCAGGCTGATGGTTTCACCGGGTTCATAAAAGGTCGGAGCGCAGAAGCGGGCGTCGTACTTGATATTGAGTGCGACCATCGGGGCGGAAAGCGCCATCAGCCAGCGCTGATATTCAGGTTCCATCAGAATAACGTCCAATTCCATCATGGTTAGCGTGCGATCGTACTTTATGTGCCTGAATATCGGTAGCTTTCAATCGAATGAAAAACGGCCATGTTTCACAATTTACTGATTTAAGACGATAAAAATAGCTGGTTTGCGGGGCGGTTCGCAGGGTGAAGCGTTTGACGGGATATTTTCCGTCGCAGACGGTTATACTGTCGGTTAATCGACGTTATTTATAAAAACTTCACCGGAAAGCAAGCATGCTAAGTTACCGCCACAGTTTCCATGCCGGCAATCACGCCGACGTGCTGAAACACACCGTTCAGAGCCTGATCATCACTGCCCTGAAAGAGAAAGAAAAACCTTTCCTGTATCTGGATACCCATGCGGGTGCTGGCCGCTATCAGCTCAGCGGCGAACACGCCGAGCGCACGGGGGAGTATCTGGATGGCATCGCGAAAATCTGGCAGCGTGACGACATTCCGGCTGAACTCGACCCTTACATGCAGGCCGTGCACACCTATAACCACAATGGGCGGCTGCGCTATTATCCTGGCTCCCCGCTGATTGCCCGCCAGCTGCTGCGTGAACAGGACAAGCTCCACTTGACCGAACTTCACCCCAGCGATTTCCCGCTGCTGCGCAATGAATTCCAGAAAGATTCGCGCACCAAAGTGCTGCGTGACGATGGCTATCAGCAGTTGAAATCACAGCTGCCGCCGCTTTCCCGTCGGGGATTTGTGCTGATCGATCCACCGTATGAGCTGAAAACGGACTACCAAGCCGTGGTGAAAGGCATTCAGGAAGGGCATAAACGCTTTGGTACAGGCGTATTTGCGCTGTGGTATCCGGTGGTGCTGCGTCAGCACATCAAACGCATGCTGAAAGAGCTGGAAGCCACGGGCATTCGCAACATTCTGCAAATTGAACTGGCGGTGCTGCCGGACAGCGATCGCTACGGCATGACGGCGTCTGGCATGATTGTGATTAACCCGCCATGGAAGCTGGCATCTCAGATGAAGAGTGTGCTGCCGTGGTTGCATGGCGTGCTGGTACCGGAAGGTACTGGACATACACTGGTGGAGCAAATCGTACCGGAGTAATGCACGCGATTGCGGTGGGCGACGCGGTCGGTTTTTCCTATCGCAACCATAGGTATAACCTTTATTCAGCGTATGGCTCTGGCGTTACACTCTAGGCAAATTTTATTCACTTAAGCATGGATACACTGATGACCAAACACTATGACTACCTTGCTATTGGCGGCGGCAGCGGCGGTATCGCGTCTATCAACCGCGCGGCGATGTATGGACAAAAATGTGCGTTGATCGAAGCAAAATATCTGGGCGGCACCTGCGTCAACGTCGGCTGTGTGCCGAAGAAAGTGATGTGGCATGCGGCGCAGATTGCCGAAGCGATCCATCAGTACGGGCCGGATTACGGGTTCGATACCACGGTGAACCAGTTTAACTGGGGCACGCTGGTTAAGAACCGTAGCGCCTACATCGATCGCATTCACCAGTCGTACGACAACGTGCTGGGTAAGAATAAGGTCGATGTTATCCACGGTTTTGCCCGCTTTGTCGATGCGCACACGGTGGAAGTGAACGGCGAGAAAATCACGGCTGATCATATCCTGATTGCGACGGGCGGTCGTCCGGTTCACCCTGACATTCCCGGTGCGGAATACGGCATTGATTCCGACGGTTTCTTTGAGCTGGATGCGCTGCCGAAGCGCACCGCGATTGTCGGTGCTGGTTATATCGCGGTGGAGATTGCTGGGGTGCTGAATGGGTTGGGCTCTGAAACCCACCTGTTTGTGCGTAAACACGCACCGCTGCGCAGCTTTGATCCGCTGATTGTCGATACGCTGGTGGAAGTGATGAACACCGAAGGGCCGACGCTGCATACCGAATCGATCCCGAAAGCGATTGTGAAGAATGCCGATGGCAGTCTGACGCTGGAGCTGGAAAACGGTCAATCACAAACCGTCGACTGCCTGATTTGGGCGATTGGCCGTGAACCCGCGACGGATAACCTGAACCTGAGCGTCACCGGTGTGGAACTGAACGACAAAGGCTATATCAACGTCGATAAATTCCAGAACACCAACGTTCCTGGCATTTATGCCGTAGGTGATAACACCGGTGCCGTCGAGCTAACGCCAGTTGCTGTCGCAGCGGGGCGTCGTTTGTCCGAGCGTTTGTTTAATAACAAGCCGGACGAGCATCTGGATTACAGCAACATCCCGACCGTCGTCTTCAGCCACCCGCCGATTGGCACGGTCGGGCTGACCGAGCCGCAGGCGCGTGAGCAGTACGGTGACGATCAGGTGAAAGTGTACAAATCTGCCTTCACCGCGATGTACACTGCCGTTACGCAGCACCGACAGCCGTGCCGCATGAAGCTGGTCTGCGTGGGCAAAGAAGAAAAAATCGTCGGCATCCACGGCATCGGTTTTGGTATGGACGAAATGCTGCAAGGCTTCGCGGTCGCTGTCAAAATGGGCGCAACCAAGAAAGATTTCGACAACACCGTCGCTATCCACCCGACTGCGTCGGAAGAGTTTGTGACGATGCGGTGATGGTATAGGGAAGCAGGCCTGACTGCTTTTTTGGAAAACGAAAATAGGCTGGTTGAATAGTGGACTATTTGGCCAGCCTTTTTGTATGCGGGAAAGCACATGGCCTAGTTGATTTGTTCAAGTGGTACTTGTCATGTGAGCTGATCCTTGATTTTTCGCCAATAAATAGATAATGCATCGTTTTAAATACAATTGGATGGTGTGTGAATAAATACTCATCTAATAGTTTTATTGTAATTTATTGCTAATGAAATTCTCTATCTCAAAATACTTATTTTTCTCACTCATCGTTCTTTACAGAAATAGGATTTTTTATCATTTTCTCGTTGCTGATGAAGAGCACCGTGCGGTCGCTTGTCTTAAAGATAAAAATAATCTATAGCATGAATTGTTTCCCCATCGTTTGATTGTTGTAAATGTGATTTCATCCCAATCACAGGAACAATACAAGGAATGATTCTATGAGCTATAAAGAAAGTACAGCACGTAATGATTTTTTCTATGGACTCGATATAAAGAAGCTACCCGATCAATTTCAGGAATTAATTGATATCATGGGCTTGGAGGATGCTTATATCTTTTCTAAATTATTTGGTGGTCAGTGTAAATATATTCCAAAATCACCTAAGTGTTTTTGTGTAGATATTAATGGGGGTTCTGTCGAAAAATTATGCCAGGAGTTTGGTGGTTTAAGTATCGATGTTCCTCATGCCAAAAATATTGACAGGCAGTTACGCAATCGTGAAATTATCAATTTGTTAGATAGAGGTAAATCAAGGACTGAAGTTGCTAAAATATACAACCTTGGTGTAAGGCAAGTGGCTAATATAAAGAAAAAAGTGTGTAAATAAAATCCCATGAATATCGTTGGTAAATAAAAAGCATCCAACCCGAGTTGGATGCTTTTTATTTATCATTTATTGTTAAAGACTAATGGTTTTACCGAGTTTGAAATATCCGGATTTTTGTCCAAAATCACTTAATAGATAGGTCGTTGCGGTCGAATGTTCTCCCATTGCGATCAGATAATCATCTGTTCCGGTATGGTAAAAAAAGATACTTACGCTTTTCTGATTATTACCAGAAGAGGCATGTAGCACGGGGTGGACATCATAAGTGTAGCTACCCGTCGCTTTTCCTTTTCCAGATGTAATGTCATTCATTGCTTGCTTCATATTGGCGTAGCGGTTCTTTTCAAGATAATCTTCTAATTCCTTTTCTGCCTGAGCCTGATTGAAAGGGCCGCTTTGTACACCTTGATCAATGATATAAATATAAGACATATTACTTCTCCAAAAGATAGGGAATGAGGAAGGCAGGAACCTACCTGCCTTCCGATTGCTGGATCAGGAAACAACCCAGGTATTGTTTTGTTGCAGTGTAGCGACAACGTTGTAAATATTGGGTTCGAACACTAATTCAACGGCATCGCTGATTTGCTCGACATCCAGAATTTCACCTTCTTCATAGTTACCAAATACAATCCAGTAGGAAGGATGTGGAATAAACTCAAGATGAAAATTTGGCTGTGCTGCTTGCACGAACGTCCCTGCGTTGCTCATCCCGATGCCAACAGCGGCCTGCTTGAGTGGGACACTACCACTTTCATCAATATAGAGTGAACCTGCTTGGCCAGTGAATGATGTCGGGCCAAAGAGATATCCCCCGTTGTAATCCAATAGAATGGTATTGGCTGATTGAAGGTCGGCAGAAATTTCTTCACCCCCTTCAAAAATAACGCCAGGTTTGACTTCCCCAGTATCTGACCAGACGAAAGAGTAATCGATACTCCAGCGAAATGTTTCATGCACATTTGGATTCACGAATTTGCTGAACCATGCCAGTGAGAAAATATTCCGTGCCTTCTGGTCAGGCGCTTTTTGGAAGATTGCCACATTGCCTGAATTACTTGATTTGTTGATAAATTCAACGCTGTATTGATTAGACATAATGTATTCCTCTTTATTCTGAACCCAGGATTAGGCTCAATTTCTATTATCCATACGATTATGTTTAACATAACGGGGAAGTAAGTCCTGTGAATTATAGATTTCATTTTTTTGATGCTAAAAATAATTTATTTTAATTGAAATAATTATGGTGATTGGTAACTCAGTAAGAAACGATATACTACGGATGTTTATTAGAAATGATGTAGCCTAATATTAATTCCCACGCCCTCCTGCATATAAAAAAGCATAGGGAGTTAAAAGCAGAAATCAGAGGATGAGATTAGGCTGATACAATGAGGCTAACTTGGCTTCCTATCTGTGTATATCTTAGCATTTTGAGATAACAGATTGATAATGATTATCGTTAGTGTTTTGTTTATGGTAAGTTGCGGTGAATGGGTTCGATCCCGCAGATTGATTTTTCCTTACAAAACATACGGTTTCTCACTATGTCTTTAGCTACCCGTACAACGCCTTCAGCCTATCGGCTGTTCAATTTACGTTTAGAGAGCAAGACGCTGCTCTCGCCTTCATTGGCTCGCTGTGTGTTCACTGGCTCGGAAGTGCGCCAGATGAAACTGGACGCGCCGGATCAGCGCATCAAACTGTTGTTCGCCAGCGAAAGCGGGGAGCTGACGCCAATGTCCGTGAGCGACACCTGGTATCAGGATTATCTGGCGCTGCCGCGTGAGCGCCGTCCGATTTTGCGCACCTATACGCTGCGTTCTGTCTCACACGAGTCACAGCAGGCAACGGTCGATTTTGTGCTGCACGGTGACACCGGGCCTGCTTCAAGCTGGGCAAATCACGCTAAGCCGGGCGATGCGCTACAGATCGTTGCCCCCAACGCAGAGGCCGATGGCGACAGCGGCGGCTATGAGTGGGCACCGCACGAGGGCGTTGAGCAAGTGCTGTTGATTGCGGATGAAACGGCGCTGCCTGCGGCAATGGGGATTCTTGAACAGCTGGCTACTCAGCCTTCTCCACCGTCGGTACAGGCTTTTTTTGAAGTACCAAAAGCGACTGACTGCGTGACACCGAGCGATTTCCCTTTTGCCCAGATTCACTGGCTGCCTCGTGAGGAAACGGGCAGCACAGTATGGGGCGAACGCCTGCTGGCTGCGGTGCAACAGGATGTGAAGATTCCCGCCAGCGCTTGTACAAATCGTGATGAAATCGCACAGGAAACGCCGGAAGATGAGCTACTGTGGGAACGGGCAACGGCGCATCGTCCGTTTTACGCCTGGGCGGCGGGAGAGTCTTCCGCAATCAAACGACTGCGCCGCTATCTGCTCGACGAGCGGCATCTCGATAAAGAGACGATCAACTTTATGGCGTATTGGTCGCATCGCTAAGAGACAACGTCAGGAGGGATATTCCCTCCTGCGCTTATTTCCCCATCATCTCCGCCAACTGCTGTTCATCCGGCAGCCCGACCACTTGCTGTAGTTCATTCTTATCATTCAGGTAATAGATGGCAGGCGTGACGTTTGCGCCTAATTCATCCATTAGCCGCTGATTATGCTGAATGTTATTCCAGATATCACGGGATGATGCTTCGGGGAACGGAGGCACCGTTTTGCCGTTCGATAGCTCATACTCATGCCAGGCTTTGGCCGGATCGCTGGCGGCGAGAATCGCGGCGGCATAACGCCCGCTTTCTGGTTTAATGACGCCGACCAGCAGCGTTTGCAGTTGGACTTTTCCTGCTTTCACCCACGGCTGTGCCTGCTGCCAGAACTGTTTGCAGTACGGGCAGAATGGGTCGGCGAAGACGATGATTTTACGCGGCGCGTCCTTCACCCCTTCGGTGATAAACGGCGCCTGCTGCAATTTCTGCCACATCTCCCGACCAGCAGGCACATACACT
The DNA here is from genome assembly GCA_016415585.1 of Pectobacterium carotovorum. Classification (NCBI taxonomy): domain Bacteria; kingdom Pseudomonadati; phylum Pseudomonadota; class Gammaproteobacteria; order Enterobacterales; family Pectobacteriaceae; genus Pectobacterium; species Pectobacterium carotovorum. The sequence continues at coordinate 101,865 of CP066552.1, forward strand.
TCCTGCTGAATCAGCGTTTCACTCAGGTTGTTGCCGTGTTCATCATACATATAGCCCGAAATAGCATGCTTACCATCCGGCGTTAAGTAGATGGTCACCCCTACGCCCTGATAGCTGCCCAACCAGCCTTGCACGCCGCCGGGTGCAGTGAAGGGTTTGATGATCGTAATGCCCTGTTTTTCGATACTCTTCACCGCGTCTGGAAGAGTATCTTGCGCCAGTGACGATGCGGAAAGCGTTAATAAGGTGAGTATAAGGAAGCCGCGTTTTATCATGGTGTTGTGCCTGTATCATGGGTCATGCTTGCCGGATAGCCTAGTGGAGAGGTGCCAATAAGGGGAGTTTATTTACGCTTCCTGAATCAGAACCGGATTGTGGCCTGTCGTTATGCAATCTGCCGTGACCTTGACCGAATCGCTGATTGCTTTTACGTTTGCCGCGACGCTGCTGACCCTGACGCCGGGTCTGGATACCGCGCTGATTCTACGCACCGCTACTGTTGAAGGCAGTAAAAAGGCCTTCCATGCCGCGTTTGGTATTAACGTTGGTTGCCTGATTTGGGGCGCGATGGTGGCGTTTGGTCTGGGAACGCTGATTGCTGCCACGCGTCCGCTGTCGCGTTTTTTGCGTCGCGGTTCTGTAGTGAAGTGGATGGACCGAACGACAGGCGTTATTTTTCTGGCATTTGCCGCGCGTCTGGTTTTGTCTCGGCGGTAAGTTAGCGCCACTGCACTGATTATCCGCAGTGGTGCGGTGTGAAAACTTGATTATGAAGCACTAAATCCGTTCTGCATCGAGAATGCTCATAAGATTCAGGCGGTGTCGATAGCACCGCAGCGTCGTATCAATCGCCTCCGCAGGCATAAAGGAATCCCGATAGGTTGATTCAACGCATTCAGCTTCTTTGATGAAGTCTGCCAGTAGCTTTTTGGTAAGCTTTTCACTCAGCCCGATACGCTGTCCGAACAGAATGAAATCCATACCCAGATACTCTCCGTCCGCGGTTTCAAAGCCGGGTGCGAGCGCTTCATCCCCCTCTTCTTGAATCAGCAGCGGTAGTGCCATGAAGCAGGAAGAAAAATAGGTGGGATAGGGGGCGACGGAAACAAAGTCATAAATAGGGGACAGCATTAATTGGCCTGAGCGCGAATGTATCAGCCCAAAATTACGCAGGTGCATGTCGTTGTTACCCAGCATGTAGGCGTAAGCGATGCGGCGGAACAGATCTATTTTGAAGACGATATTGTCATTTACGTGCTCGCTAAGGAATAAAGCCAACCGCTCATAACTGACGTATTGTCTGCCATCTGCTCGTATTTTACCGAATTTTTCCCCGATCCCCATCGCACCGTCCAACTGTTCCTGATGGATAGGGTGGCCCGTTTTTTCGTCGCGGTCGAAGCGCTTAATAACGAAAGCAAACTCAGGTTCGTCATCAGCCTGCTCCGGTTTAAAACGAAGCAACCCGTGTGGTGGGACGGCAAATCCCAGGCGTGCCATTAGCGTCATCGTGGCATGTTCGTTTTCTGCCAAATGGGGAAATTCAATCGGAGAGGGTTTGAGAATGTACAGCCCTTGATGATCAACGACGATAAATGCCCGATCTTGTAACACCATCTGAATCTTGGGCTGATAGCCAGAAATACTCATGCCTTTCTGTGTTTGTGGCAGGTCGTGCATGAATTGCTGGCGGGTGAAACGTAAGTCTGGAGAGGTATGCATTGACCCGGCCAGATGCTTCAAACCTTTACGGCTATAACCTGTGGCCATCTCTTCTTCATGCGTCAGCGGTGTCAGCAAAATTCGACATGTTGTCATGCTTTATCCTCTGCAATCAGTTGTACGGCGCCGATCAGATTCTTACCGTTTTGAATGAGGATACCAAATAGGTCTTTCTCATCCAGATGTTGTAGCTGGCTGTACTGGCGCCGGAGCCAGCCTTCGGGGGCTAACGAGGCGAAATAGGGCGGCAATGTTTTGCTGCGAAATATTCCGGTCTGTATCGGTAGGCTCAAGGATAATGGCGGGCCGATGTAGGACTTTTTATATTCAAACAAATAGCCTTTATCGTCCTGACTTAACTGGCCGATGTGGACACCGTAAAGGTAGACCTTTACTTGACGGCGCACAGTTTTATCCCTAACGCAGAGCAGACGCTATAAACCGTGGCAAATTTCACCTGAGCGGGATCTTTGAATAAACGTTTTAACGTGGATAGGGATACGCCAGTCTGTAGCTCCAGCGTAGCGAGTTCGATGCCCAACGCTTTACGTCGCGTATTTAGCTGAACGCCAAATACATCCAGAGAATGAATGTGGTCTTCCAGCATAACCTCTTTGCTGGAGGCATCGCTACGCGCGAGTTCATGCCGGAGTTCGTCGATAGCTTCGCTAATGGCGTCGAGCTTGAGTAATGTTGGTGCAGTAGTGGGTGTGTTCATAAATGGACTCTACTTTTGAATCTAACCCGTTAATGGGTTAAGTGTAGTCCGTAAATTTTCTTAATGTCCATGTGTAATACTTATTTTTTGTTTTTTACTTAATTTGGCTCATTTATGACACTAAAAATAAATAACATCAGGCGGCGCGAATATCGTACCGCCTGATTAGTTATTGCATGAACTGGATTAATGCTCCGGCCAGAACGGTTCACCTAGCGTGAGCATCAGTCGGTTGGCCCATGAGAAGAAGGCGGCTGACTGCACCACATCGGCAATCTCCAGTGCATCTAACCCCTGTTCTTGCAACTGCTTCAGGTCGTTGGCGTTGACCTGTGCGGGCGTGGCGGAAAGACGTGCCGAGAAATCGATAATCGCCTGCCAGCGTGGACTTTGGCCGATGCTCAAATCGCCGCCGGGGACGACGTCCAGCAGTCGCTGCACGTCACTGTCCTGCTTGGAGAGCTGGCTGGCTTTACGTGCATGTACTGAGGCGCAGTAGATGCAACCGTTGACCTTGCTGGTGACGGCGGCGATCAGTTCGCGCTCTTTACGCGGCAGGCCGCCAGCGGTATAGAAAATCCCTTTATCCGTCAGCGTGCGCTGTTCCAGCACCGGAAGGTTGCGGCCTAGCAAACGGAAATAGTCGGAATTGGTGTGGCCGAAGCGCGCCAGAATCGCCTGCTCATCCGCATTAAATGCTGCCAGCGGTTTGGGCGCGATCCACGGTTCCCAATCCAGTTCCGCCTGAGTGAATGCCTGCGGTGCAGACTTACCGCTGTGCGTCTGTGCTTGGGTATGCCACTGGCCTGCAACGGCGGCCTGCGAATGCGGCTGGCTAATGCGATGACCGGCAATCAGGCGATAGCCGCGCAGCAGCCGGCTTTGAAAATTTACAAACGCAATGAGCTGCGACAGCGTCACGATGTCATCTACCGACCAGCCTGCCTGCTCCAGCGCATTGACGTGGGACGCCGAGGCTTGCACGGGCGTTTTTGTCAGGCGTTCAGCATGATCCAGCGCCAGCTGTAGCGCGGGTGTCAGCGAGGGGTCAGGGAAGTCCGCTAGCCGCTCGGCATAAAAATGCTGTAGCTGCTCATCCTGCTGCCAGCCGCTGATTTTTGTCGCAAACCAGAAGCGTAGCGATAGCGGTAATGTCGCATTGTCTGCGGCGTCGGCGTTAAACAGCGCGTCGTAGCTGCCTTGGGTGTGGCGAGTTGCCGCATCGCGGGTTTTTCTGGCGGCGGCGAGGGCCGAATCCGAGCTGATTTCAGCCAGCGCATCCAGTACGTCATGGGTGTGTAACGTGTTAGCGTGCGTCATGCAATCTCCTGCCCGATTGGGCTTTTCTGTTTGACGGCGGGCTTCCAGCCCAAAGCGGGGGCGACCTGAGTCGCTATCAGTTCAAGTGAACGCAGAATCAGTGCGTGCGGCGGATCGATGGAATGCACCTGGAATGTCACATCGGTCGCGCGCTCCAGCGAGCTGTCTGCCCGCAGTGACGCAATCACATCTTGCGCAGTGCCAACATGGCTATCGAAGGAGGCGATCAGCGCCTCCACCGAGTCGTGAGGGATCGGGCGGAACGTGCCGGAACGGGCGGCGGAACGATTAAGTCCTTTCTCTGCCAGACTTAGTGCTAATTGACGATCGTCAGCCACGAAAACGCTGCGCGAGCTGAGGATGCGCGGTGCGACACCAGTGGGCAGCGCGGCCAAATAGGCGTCGATCATTGTGTTTTGTAGATCGGCGAGCGTGGCGTCTGGGAAATGCTCCGGGCGCGGCTGGGTACGGGAAAGCATCAGGCCATCGCCTGCTTTACCGGCACGCTCGGCACCTTCGATGGAAAACGTGGCCTGCCAGACGCGCTTATCCAAATGCGGCGCGGCAGGGTAGAGCTGATTACCGTCTTCGCTCAAGGCTTCCCCTCGCCACGCGGCGCGCAGTTTTTCCAGATAGCGCCCGAGGATCTGTCCGCGCTGTGCGCTGTCGTGACCAAATGCGGCGAATGAGGACGGTGTACCGCCAGAACCCACGCCGACTTCCAGCCTGCCGTTGCTGAGTAAATCGAGCACGGCGGTGTCTTCCGCTACGCGCAGCGGCTCTTCCATCGGCAGCGTAATCACGCCAGTGCCGAGCAGGATGCGTTGGGTGCGTGCTGCGACCAGCGCCAGAAACACCAGCGGTGAAGGCAACCCGCCTTCATCCGCGTGAAAGTGGTGCTGTGCGACCCAGGCGCTGTCGAAGCCTAATTGTTCGGCTTTGACGATCTGTTCCGTCGCCAGCCGATAGCGCTGCTGGGCGGAGACGTCATCCAGTAATCGCGTGAAAAATCCCAGACGTTTCGTTGCCATTCTACAGTCCTTGGTTTAGTGCGAATGTGGGTTCAGTGTGAATATGGGGAGGGTGAAAACGGGCAAAAGCCGGGTGTTGCTGTCCGGGGATGGCCTCGATGAGTTCACGGGTATAGCGATGTTCGGGCTGGGCGAAGATCTGTTCCACCGGGCCGGATTCAAGCTGCTTGCCGTGGTACAGCACGGAAACGGTGTCGGCGATCTGGCGTACTACCGCCAAATCGTGCGAAATGAACAGGTACGTCAGCCCCAGTGATTCCTGTAGCTCGGTCAGTAAACGCAGAATCTGCGCCTGCACGGTGACATCCAGTGCCGAAACCGCTTCGTCCAGCACCAGTACCTGTGGTTCCAGCACCAGCGCCCGGGCGATGGCGACACGTTGGCGCTGTCCGCCGGACAGTTCACGCGGCTTGCGTGATAGCAGCGCGACGGGTAGGGCAACGCGCTCGAACATCTCATGAATTTTTCGCTCCCGCTGCGCGGCGGTATGGCGATTAAAATTGCGCAGCGGTTCCTCGACGATGTCATATAACCGTTGTGACGGATCGAGTGAGCCAAAAGGGTTTTGATAGACCAGCTGAATTTTCTGCCGGAACTGACGCAGCGCTTCACCTTTCAGGTGAGTGATGTCGGTGCCATCGATCAGAATGCGCCCGGCGCTGGGATGATGGAATCCGAGCAAACTGCGCGCCGTGGTGGTTTTACCGGAACCGGATTCGCCCACAATGGCGTGCGTTGTGCCGCGCGCCACGCTGAAAGAGACGTCATCGACCGCCCGAAAATGTTCCCCTTTACGGCCCGACAGGGGAAAGGTCTGCACCAAATTTTCGACCGAGACAATAATGTCAGATGCAGATGTAGGGGCACGTTGTGGACGTGGGTTTGGGTTTAGCGACGGAACATTCGCCAGCAGCGTGCGGGCATAGTGGCTTGACGGCGCACTTAGTACCTCAAGCGTTGGGCCTTGTTCCTGAATGTAGCCGTTCTGGAAAACCAGCAGGCGATCGGCACGTTCGGCGGCGACGCCCAGATCGTGAGTCACGAACAGCACCGCCGTGCCATTTTCGCGCCGCAGTTCATCAAGCAGATCGAGAATACGTTTCTGCACCGTGACATCCAGCGCGCTGGTAGGTTCGTCAGCAATAATCAGTGCGGGCTTCAACGCAATCGCAATGGCGATCAGGACGCGCTGTTTCATACCGCCGGACAGTTCGTGCGGATACTGTTTCGCCCGCAGTTCCGGCTGGTTTAGCCCCACGCGTTCCAGCAGCGCCAGCGTTTTCTGGCGGGTAGTCTGGCGATCTTCCCGTTGGTGAATCCGCAGAATCTCATCCACCTGCTCGCCGATGGTTTGCACCGGATTCAGTGAACTGGTGGGATCCTGCGGGATCAGGCTGATCTGCGCACCGCGCACGCTATCCAATCGTTTTTGCGACCAGCCGCTGATATCCACGCCGTTTAGCCGAATGGCGCCGCGCGTTAACCTGCCGTTCTCGGCGAGTAAACCGATGACGGCCTGAGCGGTAGTCGTTTTCCCTGAACCGGATTCCCCTACCAGCGCCACCACTTCACCGGGCTGAATATGGAAAGAGACGCCTTCGACCACCGTCTGCTCGCGATCGTCACTGCGATAGGCAATCGTGACATTCTCCAGAGCCAACACAGGCACGGCTGCGCTGGTTTGTAAGCTGGCTGACAGGCTCATCGTTCCGTCCTCCTGATCGACTGGCTGATACGGTTAGCGGACAGCACAACTAACACGACAATCAGGCCGGGGAAGGTGGTTAGCCACCAGGCGGTTGCGATGTAGTTGCGGCCTTCGGCAATCAGCAGCCCCCATTCCGGCGTGGGCGGTGGTGCGCCATAGCCGAGGAAGCTCAGTGTGGAGATGGCCAGAATCGCGCTGCCGAATTGCAGAGCGGCAAAGGCGAAAACGGTGGTCAGTGAATTCGGCAGAATATGTCGCCACAGCACGCTGAAAAAGGTACCGCCGCTGCCATAGGCGGCTTCGACGTAGTCGCTGTGGCGCACGCGCAGCACTTCTGAACGCACCAGTCGGGTGAAGCTGGCAACGGAGGTGACGCCCACGGCAATCGCGGCGTTAACTGTGCCGAAACCCAACAGGATGATGACGCTCAGTGCCAGTAACAGGCCGGGAATGGCCAGCAAGACATCGATACTGCGCATCACGACGCTATCCAGCCAGCCGCCAACGGCACCTGCCAACAGGCCGAACAGGCTGCCGAGCACCAGACCTAGCCCGACGGCAATAAACGCGCCGGAAAGTGAGTGCACCGCGCCGTAAACGATGCGCGCGTAGAGATCGCGCCCCAGTTGGTCGGTGCCGAGCCAGTAGTCGGCGTCAGGTGCCAGCCGCTGTGCACCCGCGATGCCTTCCGTCGGGCTATAGCCGGTAAACCAGCCGGGAAACAGCGCCCAGAGTACGACGGTCAGCATGACCAGCCAGGCCAGCACCAGCCCCGGCTGAAAGGCGTAGCGACGCAGAAGCGGTCGCTTGCGCAGAAGAGGAAACGTGATTTTTTCCAGTTGTACGGTAGTCATAGCGTGGCTCCTGGCGTTCTTTTCAGGCGCGGATCGAGAAGGGGATAAAGCAGGTCGACGACCAAATTGACGACGACAAAGGCGGCGGCAGAAATCAGTACGATGGCCTGTAACACGCTGCTGTCCTGATAGTTCACGGCTTCTTGCGTCAACTGACCGAGCCCGTTACGTCCAAACACGGTTTCGGTAATCAGCGCCCCCGCAATCAGCTCGCCCAGCAGCAAACCGGCGATGGTCAGCGTGGGCAGCATCGCGTTACGGGCGATATGTCGCCAGAGCACGCCGCTGCGGCTGGCTCCTTTCGCACGGGCTACCGCAACAAACGGCTGGGTTTGTACCTGATCGATGCTGCGCATCAGCACTTGAGCGAGCGGGGCGGAGATCGGCAGCGCCAGCGTCAGAACCGGCAAAATCAGCCCTTCCCATTCGCCGGGGTTAATGACGGGAATCAGCCCCAGACGAAAAGAAAAGATCTGAATTAACACAATGCCAAGCCAGAAGGTCGGCACGGAAATAAACAGTGATGGCAGCGATTGCAGTGCGGTTCGCAGCCACTGAAACGGCGTCAGTGTTGATAAGAACGCGAGGGCGAACGCCAACAGCCCGGCGGCGATGAAACCCAGCACCGCGAGCAGTAGCGTGGGTGGCAGATTTGCGGCAATCAGTTCGGTGACCGGCACGCCAGCCTGAAGAGAGAGGCCGAGATCGCCACGCAGTATCTGGGCTATCGCATGGAAATATTGCGTGAGCACCGGCGTATCGGCACCGTAGGATAAACGCAGCTGCGCGATCTGCTCGGCGCTCAGGCCGAGCTCTGGGTTTTGAAACTTGATCAGTACGGCATCACCCGGCATCGCCTGAAGCAGGATAAAAGACAGGGTGAATGCCGCCCACAGGACGAGCAGTGCCTGACCGATGCGCAGTGCCAGATATCGGTTCATGATGATCTCCTCCCTCTTTCTTCTGTGTTACTTATCCAGCCAGGTGTTGTAAAAGCTGGGGCGACCAACGGCTTCAAATGCGATGCCTTTTGTGGTGGGCGCGCCCGCAAACACCTGCGGCTCTTCAAAAATAGGAATGACGTAGGCCTGATCGATCAGGTAGCTCTGCACCTCCCCGACCAGCGCCAGTCGCTTGCTGCGGTCAGTTTCAGCGGCGATGCCATCCAGCAGCGTATTTAGGTGCGTATCGACAAAGGTGTTCACCTTGTCGCTGGAACCGCCTTTTTGCAGCAGGACGTTGCGCACCGTCGGGTAATATTGGCTTTTCAGTACATCCGGGTCGGCACGGCCTACCATCGCTGGAGCAACGCCCGTTTTCAGCGGATCGAGGCTATCGACGGTCTTACTGCCTGCATCACCGGCCAGCACATTCAGCTTCACGCCGACTTTTGCCCACTGCTGAGAAACCAGCTGTAAGGTTTCTTTGTTCTGCGGCTGCGGCAGGGATTCATAGGCGGTTAGCTCCAGCGTTTTGCCGTCTTTCTGCCGCAATCCCTGCGAACCGGTTTTCCAGCCTGCTTCATCTAACAGTTTGTTGGCCTGCGCGGGATCGAACGTGAGCTTGCTGGAGAGATCGACATAGCCTGCGGCGGTTTTAGCCAGCGGTGACGTGGCCTGTGGGTAGTTGTCCGAGAACAGCGTATCAATGATCTCTTTGGTGTTGGTGGCGTGCAGCAGTGCTTTACGCACGCGGATATCGGCGACCAGTGGGTTATCCGGGCGGAATACGACGCTGTTATTGACGCCGCGTGTCGGTGGGGCATAAAGATTGAAGCCCTGACTCTGCACCCGCTTCTCATCATAGGCTTGGATCTGACGAATGAAGTCCGCCTGACCCGATACCAGCGCGCCAATACGCACGCTGTCTTCCGGGGTCACCAGATAGGTAATGCCGTCCAGATAGGCACGCCCCTGATGCTTCGATTTAACCGGAGCCCAGTTGTAATCCTTGCGGGCGGTCAGTTTCAGTTCGCGTCCCAGTTTCTCGCTGCTCACCACGAACGGGCCGGAGCCAATAATGTTTTTGGCATTGCCTAACTGATTGAAATTGCGCTCCAGCGTACTGAGGGACACCAGACCGGAACCGATGGTCGCAGTACCTTGCAGAAAGCCCGGAGACGGCTTCTTAAAGTAAAACTTCACCGTGAGCGGATCGATGACTTCACTGCGCAGGTAGTTATTGATGACCTCGGAAATCGGCTGGTTGAGTGCTGTATTTCCTAATCCATAGGTATCAAAATTTTTCGCTACCGCGTTGGCATCCAGCGGGGTGCCGTCAGAGAAACTGACGCCGGGACGAATCTTGAACGTGTATTCGGTGTTATCCGCGTTAATGGTCCAGGATTCCGCAATCCACGGTTCGACCTCCAGCGTTTCTGGGTTCTGGTACGTCAGTTTATCGGTAATCTGGTTGAGGATGCCGCCGTTCGGATAAAACCCGCCCGCTGGCGTATAGAGATTGGTATGCGCCTGCTGCTCTAGATAAATTAGCGTGCCGCCGATTTTCGGCGCGTCGTTCGCTGCCTGTGCGCCCAGCGCACCACCCAGAAGGAGCAATGAGGCAAAAATAGTGAGTTTCTGATGAGGATGCAAAAAAGTCGCCACGATGGTTTTCCCTACATGTGATGGTTTTTATTAAATTTGTTTTTTATCAGGTGAATATGCGTATCGATTACGTCCTGAAACGGGGAATACAGCAGAAGACGTTAACCGCTCGTTACAGCCGATACTTCCATAGGCGATAGGAAACAGCAAAGAACAATACCGGTATTGGTTATCCAGTTTTTAGTTAGGAAAAAGCGGGGGGGGTTGTAATGCATTTCTTGTGAGGGCCATATCGTGATATGGAGAAACTGCGGAAGGCATTTCCAGAATATATAATCTTGTTATAGGGAACGTTTGTAATATTAAAATTAATCGATAAATAATAACTAGTGAATGGATTAATCGGGAAAAGCCTATAGAGTTTGCTGAGTGTTTTTTATACGCGTCATACTTCAAATTGCATGTGTGTTGCTGCGCGACTCAGCACACTTACCTGAGCCTGAGGTCTCGGCAAGTAGCGTTCAAACCTGCCAAAAGCAGGTTTGTCCTGAAACTTGAATTATTTAGAATATATTCATTATTAATGCTCAAAGAAGGATTTTTTTTCCTAATTTGAAATTACCTTCTTTTTGTCCCACATGGCTTAAAAGGTAAACGGCAGGGGCAAGACATTCCCCCATGGCAATCAAATAAAACGCATCATCTTTAATGAAGAAAAAAATACTGACGCTTTTATACATACAGCCGGAAGAAACATGCAAAACGAAGTTGTCGTCATAGCTGTAGTTACCTGTAGCTCTGGCTCTTCCCGAAGTAATCGTATTCATTGCTTGTCTTAGATTGGCATGGGTATTTTTTTCAAGATATTCTGCAAGGATTCCTTCTGCTTCAACTTGATTAAAGGGGCCGCTTTTATTACCCTCATTAATAATATAAAAAGTATCCATGTTTTTCTCCAGAGTTAGAGGAATACTGCATCATCACTGATGAAGAACAGTGATTGGTCAATATGATGACCAGCCACTGTTGAGCGTTACACCATATTCGCTTTTTATTTCAAAACCTGCGGATTCACGCAGTTTTCTTTGACCTGACCGCTCAGGGCAGCAATCAGGTTGTCAACGGCACAGGCGGCCATGTCGTAACGGGTTTCGTGCGTGGCAGAACCGATGTGCGGCAGCGCCACCACGTTAGGTAAATCCAGCAGCGGAGAATCGACGGGCAGCGGTTCTTTGACAAAAACATCCAGACCCGCGCCCTGAATGGTTCCTTTCACCAAGGCTTCCGTCAGCGCTTCTTCATCCACGACGGCACCACGACCAATATTAATCAAAATGGCGCTGGGTTTCATTTTTGCCAGCTGTTCGCGGCCAATGAGATGGTGCGTTTCTGCCGTTAGCGGCAGCGTGATACAGAGGAAATCAGATTCGGCTAATAGCGTATCGAGATCGCAGTGACAGGCATTAAAACGCTGCTCCGCTTCGGCGTGATGGCGGCGTGCGTTGTACAGAACCGGCATGCTGAAACCAAAGTGGGCGCGTTGCGCGACGGCCAAACCAATGCGGCCCATCCCCAAAATACCGATAGTTTTATGGTGAACGTCAGTGCCAAACCAGTCGCTGCCGACGCCCCCTTTCCATTCACCCGCTTTAACCCGCTCAGCCACTTCCACGACCCGGCGTGCGCTGGCGAGCATCAGTGCCAGAACCGTATCCGCCACGGTTTCTGTCAGTACGGTTGGGGTGTGCATGAGAATCACCCCTTTTTCATTCAGCGCGTCGACGTTAAAGGTGTCGTAACCAACAGAAATGGTGGATGCCGCGCGTAAACGCGGTGCGTGTTGCAGGAAGTCTTTATCGACCTTGCCGCCGGAACCAATGATGCCTTCGGCCGTTGCCAGGGCTGGATGATCGAGTGAGGGAAAGGCGTCAAGTTCAGTGACGGTGAAGTGTTGGTCTAAACGAGCGCGTAGATCGTCAGAAACTTTTTTATACAGGATAACGCTAGGTTTCATCACAAACTCCAGCAGATTAAGGAAGTTAACGTAGAAGTAGCTCATCGAATAATCGCGTAGCTGGCGAGAGACTGCAAGCGATACCGCCCCCGCATCTGCCCAAGGTTAACCGCGATTAATGGGGGGGTTGCACGATGGGTATGATGAACGATCGCATACCGACGCGTCACCGCCGCATACAGGGTGCTCCACGATAGGTATGAAATCTCTTTGTGGTTAATTGATTAATATATTTCCTTTGTGATTATTATCACTCATTTTTAGGTAAAGCATTACCGTGAAAAACCGATAACCCTATCTACCGGGATGTTTTAGGCATGGTGATTTTTAGACATGACCATGTTTTAGATATGATTTATTAATGGGGGACGGAAATGCATTTTTTTACCAGGATTATGAGTAACCTCAAGGTTTCTCATAAGCTGTATGGCGGTTTCGGGATTGTCCTGTTGTTGGTCATGATCGCGTCTGGCGTTGGCGCTGTACGATTTTTTATCATCCACGATTTGTATGTTAAAACGACAATTTTGAATGAAATGAATCACTATCTCGATCAGTCAAAAATGGCGAGGGTCAAATATTCATTCACCTTTGCAGATGACAATATCAAGAATCTCAATACCTACATTAGTCAGGCAAGCCAGCAAAAAGAAAAAGTGAAAGCACTCACGTGGGAAGCAGAATATCTGTCTGATTTTAATAAGCTTGATCAAGACTTTGCAGATTATGATACCGATCTGAATACCATGAAAACTGCCGCAAATGCGGTGGTTGAGACGGCAAAGAAAATCAGCCAGATGAATGCCTCTGATGCGTTAACGGCATTTATGACTACTCTCTCTGTCGGTGCGGATGAAAATGCGTTGTCTACGCAGAAGGACGCTCTCTCGCTGTTGTTTCTGAAATTGGTCAACAGCACCTACACCTTACAACGAGAGAATAGCGAAGCCGCGTTTAACGCGCAGAAGCAGGTCTATGCCGAATCTAAGGTAGCCTACGATGCATTGGCATCGTCTGTCAGTGGCGATCGCCGTCGCGTAGTCGACGCATTTTGGCAAGCATTTGAAAACTATCATCAAACGGCAGAGCAGTATTACGCGCGGCTGGGGCAGTTAAAAACCACAGATGTTAAATTCCGGGCAACCGGAGACAGAATGACGAGCGATATCGGCAGTATTCTGCAAAAGCTCGGCGCGAAGAATGATGACATTATCAATAGCTCCGTACTGCAAACGCTGATTCTAGGAGCGATTGCCATCGTATTCGGTTTACTGATCGCATGGTCTGTCACGCGACAAATTACCCGACCTATTATCACCAACCTGAAGCTGGCGGAACGGATTGCTGGTGGCGATCTTTCAGCGACTGTCACGGTTGAACGGCATGATGAGCTGGGACAATTAACGACGGCCATGATGGTGATGACGGAGAAATTACGTCATTTAATGACTGATATTCGTCAAAGTGTGTACAGCGTTGAGAGCGCTTCTTCTGACATCGCATCGGGCAATAATGATTTATCATCGCGTACTGAGCAGCAATCAGCGGCGATTGTAGAAACGGCAGCCAGCATGGAAGAGTTAACGGCTACCGTGAAGAACAACGCCGATAATGCCCGACATGCCAGCCAGATTGCCGGAGAAGCCTCAACCAATGCCAATCGTGGCGGGGATATTATTAACCGCGTGATTAACACCATGAGCGATATTTCAGGGAGTTCGAAGAAGATCTCTGATATCACGACGGTGATTAATAGCATTGCGTTCCAAACCAATATTCTGGCATTGAACGCCGCGGTGGAAGCGGCTCGAGCCGGTGAACAAGGGCGAGGCTTCGCGGTGGTCGCCAGTGAAGTTCGTAGTCTTGCGCAGCGCAGTTCACAGGCGGCAAAAGAGATCGAAAGCCTGATCTCAGAATCGGTTTCGCGCGTAGATACGGGAACTGCGCTGGTTTCTCAGGCGGGAACGACGATGGATGACATTGTGGCTTCTGTGAGCCGTGTGAATGACATCATGGGAGAAATTTCCTCAGCATCGGATGAGCAGAGCCGCGGTATTGCACAAATCGGCAGTGCAGTGGCTGAAATGGATACCACTATCCAGCAGAATGCCTCTATGGTGAGCGAATCCTCTGCCGCAGCGAATTCGTTGCAGGAACAGGCCTCGAAGTTGGCAAAACTGATGTCGGTTTTCCGCATCTCTGATTCGGATGTTGCCGGTCTGCCAAGGCTGCAAGGGTCGAACACCGGTAACAGGAATTCGGGCAACAAGGCTGCGCCTCGCCTGCCGACGCTCGCATCGCGGGATAACGGGAGCGATAACTGGACAACGTTCTGATCTCCCGTTGAGCGATGACTCAGAGGTGATCTATTGAACTGGAGGGAGTGGCGTTGGCTGCTCCCTATTCCCTATTTCGTCCACTGCATGATCAGCGTCGTGGCCTGTGTATCCTGATTGAGGTTTTCCTCAACAACGACAAACCCCTGCTTATGGTAGAATCGGCAGGCGCGCGTATTCTGCTGATACACTTCCAGACTGAGTAAGGAGTACTGTGCCTGAACATGCTGGATCAGCGCTGTACCAATCTGCTTGCCATAATAGGCTTGCTCCACAAACAGCGCGCCAATGAACCGTTCCTCCAGCACGCTGATAAAGCCGATGAGGCTTCCTTGCTCTTCATAAACCCAGGTTTGCGACTCGGGAATATAGATCTCACGCACCGCGCTGGCGCTTTCTCGCCAGTAATCTTCACGAATAAACGGATGCGCCAGCGTGGTGCTCTTTAGCCAAAGCTGCATCAGCGGTGCAAGATCGAGGTCGCGGTAAGGGCGAATCATGACGTGCTTTCCTGATGACAAAAGCACTCAGTCACATGGTCGTTGACCAATCCACCCGCCTGCATGAAGGCATAACAGATGGTTGAACCGATAAATTTGAAGCCGCGTTTCTTAAGGGCTTTTGACATGGCATCCGAAACGTCCGTTTTGGCGGGAACCTCGGCGAGTGAAGCGGGGTGATTGAGACGCGGTTGGTGCTCGACAAAAGACCAAATGAAGTGCGAGAAGCTCTCTCCCTGACTTTCCATCTCCACCCATGCTTTTGCATTGGTGATAATCGCCTCGATTTTCCCGCGATGGCGGATAATGCCGCTGTCCTGCACCAACCGATCCACGTCATCTTGCGTCATCTGCGCCACTTGCTCAGGATCGAACTGGTGGAAGCAACGACGATAGCCTTCGCGTTTTTTCAGGACGGTGATCCAGGAAAGACCGGCCTGCTGGCCCTCCAGACACAGTAACTCAAACAGCTTCTGGCTGTCGGTGCAGGGCTTCCCCCACTCGTTATCGTGGTAATCCTGATATAAGGTGTCTTGTGTCACCCAGCCGCAGCGTTGCATACCTTTCTCCTGATTATGGTGAGCTTTTCATTGTAAGGCAGTCTGTTACAAATAGGCTTCGATCATGGCATTTACGGTGCTGTATAGGCAACCAGTGTTTTGCGGGCGTGCTCGCAGATATGAAAAGTCATTTACGGATGGGGCGGAAAGTCGTCGCGGAATCGTGAATAATGCTTTGCCAACAGCTTAGGGTTATTTATTCGCTCAGGGCTATTTATTCGCTCAGGGCTGTTTATTAGTTCAAAGCGGTTCAATCGATCATAAGAAAAGCATAGACAGAGACAGGGGTACAGGGAATGGCAGTAGAGTGGATAGCAGCCTATCTGGCATTAGGCGCGGTAGTAGGTTTTATGGCGGGGTTATTGGGCATTGGCGGCGGCGGCATTATGGTGCCAGTGCTAACGGCGCTGTTTGCTGCACAGGGCGTGGAGAATACGCATCTGGTTCATCTGGCGTTGGGAACGTCAATGGCGGCCATCGTCGTCACGGCAATTTCCAGTCTGCGTACGCATCATCAGCATCAGGCGGTGCTTTGGCCTGTGGTGGTGCGGATTACGCCTGCCATCCTGATCGGGACATTCGCGGCCACCTGGCTGGCGACGCTGTTACCGACGCGGGCGCTGGCGATCTTTTTTTCCTGCTTTATGGCCTACGTTTCGCTGCAAATGGTGCTGAATATCAAGCCAAAGCCGCAGCGCCAGTTGCCCGGTACAGCAGGCGTTTCGCTGGCGGGATTGGTGATTGGCAGCATTTCGGCGCTGGTGGCTATCGGCGGCGGGTCGCTCACCGTGCCATTCCTGACGTGGTGTAACGTCCGTATTCAGCAGGCGATTGGCACCTCCGCAGCAGTAGGGCTACCGATCGCCCTGTCCGGCGCGCTGGGCTACATGATTAACGGCTGGTCGACGACGGGATTACCTGACTACAGCGTCGGCTATGTGTCTCTGCCCGCTGTTCTCTTGATTTCTGCCGTCAGCTTCTT
Organism: Pectobacterium carotovorum; assembly: GCA_016415585.1. Lineage (NCBI taxonomy): Bacteria > Pseudomonadati > Pseudomonadota > Gammaproteobacteria > Enterobacterales > Pectobacteriaceae > Pectobacterium > Pectobacterium carotovorum. The sequence goes on from CP066552.1 coordinate 118,156, forward strand.
CACCGCACCCGTTGGTGCTCGTCTGGCGCACCGTCTGCCTGTCGCGACGCTGAAGAAGGCCTTTGCCGCGCTGTTGTTGCTGCTGAGCCTGAAGATGTTGCAGACCGTTTTTTCAGGCTGATCCTGAAATTTGAAAGATGATGACGGGGGATTTGCACTTGTTGCCGCATTCTGGCTGTATATCTTGCGGTCAGAGGGTATACTGGCGCATTCCTTATAAATCCACTTGTATCGCGCGCGAATCCAACATGCAAAAGTTTGATACCAAGACCTTCCAGGGCCTGATCCTGACGTTACAGGATTATTGGGCTCGCCAGGGCTGCACCATTGTTCAACCATTGGACATGGAAGTCGGCGCAGGCACTTCACATCCAATGACCTGCCTGCGGGCACTGGGGCCAGAACCGATGGCCGCTGCCTATGTGCAGCCTTCTCGTCGTCCGACTGATGGGCGCTACGGTGAAAACCCGAACCGCTTACAGCACTATTACCAGTTTCAGGTCGTCATTAAGCCATCACCGGAAAATATTCAGGAGCTGTATCTCGGTTCTCTGAAAGAGCTGGGCATGGATCCGACCATTCACGATATCCGCTTCGTGGAAGACAACTGGGAAAACCCGACGCTGGGCGCATGGGGCCTGGGCTGGGAAGTCTGGTTGAACGGTATGGAAGTCACGCAGTTTACCTACTTCCAGCAGGTTGGCGGTTTGGAATGTAAACCCGTGACTGGCGAGATCACCTACGGTCTGGAACGTCTGGCGATGTACATTCAGGGCGTCGATAGCGTTTACGATCTGGTCTGGAGCGATGGTCCGTTAGGGAAAACCACCTACGGCGACGTGTTCCATCAAAACGAAGTCGAGCAATCGACCTACAACTTTGAACACGCTGATGTCGATTTCCTGTTCAGCTGCTTCGAACAATATGAGAAAGAAGCGCAGCATCTGCTGGCGCTGGAAAAACCGCTGCCTTTACCGGCTTACGAACGCATTCTGAAAGCGGCGCACAGCTTTAACCTGCTGGATGCGCGTAAAGCGATCTCGGTTACCGAACGCCAACGCTACATTCTGCGTATTCGTACCCTGACCAAAGCGGTTGCGGAAGCCTATTATGCCTCGCGTGAGGCGCTGGGTTTCCCCATGTGTCACAAAAACGTGTGTAATAAGAAAGAGAGCTAAGAGGCAGCGATGACTGACAAGACTTTTCTGGTGGAAATTGGCACGGAAGAGCTGCCGCCGAAGGCTCTCCGTAATCTGGCAGAATCCTTTGCCGCGAATTTCACGGCGGAGCTGGATGCCGCCAATCTGACACACGGTGACGTAAGCTGGTTTGCCGCGCCGCGCCGTTTGGCGCTGAAAGTGGCACGCTTAAGCGCGTCTCAGCCCGATCGTGAAGTAGAAAAACGTGGTCCGGCGATTTCACAAGCGTTTGATGCGGAAGGCAAACCGACCAAAGCAGCAGAAGGCTGGGCGCGTGGCTGTGGCATCACCGTTGAGCAAGCTGAACGTTTTACGACCGACAAGGGCGAGTGGCTACTGTATCGCGCCCACGCGAAAGGCGAGCAGGCGCAGGCGCTGCTGGCTGGCATGGTAAGCACCGCATTATCGAAGTTGCCGATTCCAAAATTGATGCGCTGGAGCGACAAAGAAACGCAGTTTGTGCGTCCGGTACACACTGTAACCATGCTGCTGGGTGAAGAACTGATCCCCGGCCAGGTATTGGGTATCGACTCAGCCCGTACTATTCGCGGCCACCGCTTTATGGGTGAAGCTGAATTTACGATCGATACTGCCGAACAGTATCCGCAGATTCTGCTGGAGCGCGGTAAAGTCGTTGCCGACTACGATGCGCGTAAAGCTAAAATCAAAGCCGATGCAGAAGAAGCCGCACGCAAGATTGGCGGTAATGCCGATCTGAGCGACAGCCTGCTGGAAGAAGTCACCTCGCTGGTGGAATGGCCAGTGGTGCTGACCGCGAAATTTGAAGAAAAATTCCTCGCTGTGCCGTCCGAAGCGCTGGTTTACACCATGAAAGGTGACCAGAAGTATTTCCCGGTTTACGACAACAGCGGCAATCTGCTGCCACACTTCATCTTTGTTGCCAATATCGAGTCCAAAGATCCACAGCAGATTATTTCCGGTAACGAAAAAGTGGTGCGCCCGCGTCTGGCTGACGCCGAATTCTTCTTCAATACCGACCGTAAGAAGCGTTTGGAAGATCACCTGCCGCGTCTGGAAACCGTCTTGTTCCAGCAGCAGTTAGGTTCATTGCGCGACAAAACCGACCGTATTCAGGCGTTGGCTGGCTGGGTTGCTGGCCAGATTGGTGCCGATGTGGATCACGCAAAGCGTGCCGGGTTGCTGTCGAAGTGTGACCTGATGACCAACATGGTGTTTGAATTCACCGACACGCAGGGCGTGATGGGGATGCACTATGCGCGTCATGATGGCGAGGCGGAAGATGTTGCCGTTGCGTTGAATGAGCAATATCAGCCGCGCTTTGCGGGTGACGAACTGCCGTCTTCTGCGGTGGCGTGCGCGCTGGCAATTGCCGACAAGATGGATTCGCTGGCAGGGATTTTTGGCATCGGTCAACACCCGAAAGGCGACAAAGACCCATTTGCGCTACGTCGTGCCGCTCTCGGTGTGCTGCGCATCATCGTCGAGAAACGTCTGCCGCTCGATTTGCAGACGCTGACCGAAGAAGCAGTGCGTTTGTATGGTGATAAGCTGTCTAACGCCAAAGTTGTGGATGACGTGATTGAGTTCATGCTCGGCCGCTTCCGCGCTTGGTATCAGGAAGAAGGCCACAGTGTGGATACCATTCAGGCGGTATTGGCGCGTCGTCCTACCCGTCCGGCTGATTTCGATGCCCGCGTCAAAGCCGTCAGCCACTTCCGTTCGCTGGATGCCGCAGCGGCGCTGGCAGCGGCTAACAAGCGCGTTTCCAACATTCTGGCGAAGTCTACCGATACGCTGAATGAGAGCGTCAATGCTGCCGTATTGAAAGACGCGGCGGAAATTACGCTGGCAACGCACCTTGTCGTGCTGCGCGACAAACTGACGCCGCTGTTCGCTGAAGGTCGCTATCAGGAAGCGCTGGTTGAGCTGGCCTCACTGCGTGAACCTGTCGATGCATTCTTCGATCAGGTGATGGTCATGGCGGAAGATGAGCAGGTGCGTGTGAACCGCCTGACGCTGCTGAGCCAACTGCGTGAACTGTTCTTGCAGGTTGCGGATATTTCCGTCCTGCAATAACGGCGACAGCGTTACGTAATCCCAACCCCCGAGTCGGTTCACCCGTTCGGGGGTTATTTTTTCCCGCATCGCAAAACGTCCCGCCTTACCTCTGTGGTCGCCCGTACATCTCGATGCTTAAGCAATCGGTATTCGTTGTCAGATCTGACCTTTCCTGCACAGCCAGCCTGATTCGACTATGCTTATGTCGTAGAAAATCTTGTCATGGAAAATCCGTCGTCAGCGTGTTTTGGTTTGAAAAAAGCACGATTGGCGGGGCAGTAAGCATAACGGGAGTAGGGAATGAGAAGGCTAATGACGTACCGTTCACGCTGGCTGCTGCCAGTTCTGGTTATTCTGGCGGCATTGCAGCTGGCTGCCTGTGGTGACAGTGAAGCTGAGCAGCGGAAGGCGTTCATTGCGTTCCTGCAAAGCGTGCAGTCGCAGCAGGATGGGAAGCTGCCGACATTGACGGAAGAGCAGAAAAAGAATTTTGGCAATTTCACCAACGATTACGCGATTTTAACTACTTTTTCTCAGCAGTTTAATCAGGCGGTATCCGGCAGTTTAACGCCGATGCTGGGGCAAATTTCCCGAATTCGTGTTCCTAAAGACTATCTGACGCAGCGTGATGACCTTCGCCAATCCATCGGGGCAATGAACCTGTTGAGCCAGCATGTGCAGGCGGCGAAAGTGCAGGCGGACAACGCCCATCGGCTGCTAAAACAGCCTGAAGAAGTGCAAATACCCTATGAGCGGTTGTATGCACGCACGGTTATACAGCCCACCAACGCGCTGTTACCCGCCATTCCGAATGCGATTGCCTTCGCACAGAGCCTGATCCAGATCGGCGATTTCCTTCAGGCTCAGGGCGATCAGGCTGTGTTTAATGGCTCGTCTGTGCAATTCCGTACGCCGCAACAGGTGGCGCAATATAACAGCCTGGTGGCAGCGCTACCTCTACAGCAGCAGAATTTAATGAATGCGCTCAGAGGAATAACTGGCGTGAATTATCCCTAACCACGTCGTGCCCCGACGCTTTAGCGATGCGATAGGGCAGAGAGGTATTCTGGATAAGATGTGTTTGGCTGGTGAGAGGGTAAAAATAAATTGTGATTAACATCACATAAATAAAACAAATACAGGCCATTAAAGTGTGACTTAAATCACATATAAGGCGCGGTGTTTGTCTAAAAATCTGTTTAGTTTTTCATTTTTAACGGTTTTTTGTGAAGTAAATCACCTATTTGTATCGTTGATGTAGGGTGGTTGTGTGATTTTTGTCACGTTACCGCCATGGAGTTGCGGTATGAAAACAGCGTGTTAGAGTCCGCGCTGCATACAGTAATAATGACGGAAGTAGTCTTGTGGTAATCGGTGTTTTTATTGCCACGCCGTCTCACGATAATTACCACGCGCTCTTATTGTCAGCGCGTTTCAATAGGGGTGTGTTTTTATGCTTTCACCAGATATTAAGATCAAAGTGCAAAACTTTGGTCGCTTCCTCAGCAATATGGTGATGCCCAATATTGGCGCATTTATCGCCTGGGGTATTATTACCGCGCTGTTTATCCCTACCGGCTGGTTCCCCAATGAAACGTTGGCGAAGCTCGTCGGTCCGATGATTACCTATTTGCTGCCATTGCTGATTGGTTATACCGGTGGACGTCTGGTATTCGGTGAGCGTGGTGGTGTCGTGGGTGCCATTACGACGATGGGTGTGATCGTCGGGACTGATATCCCGATGTTCCTCGGCGCCATGATTGTGGGCCCGTTGGGCGGCTGGGCGATCAAGCGTTTTGACCACATGGTCGACGGTAAAATCAAAAGCGGCTTTGAAATGCTGGTCAACAACTTCTCTGCCGGTATCATCGGTATGTTGTTGGCAATCCTGTCATTTTTGGCAATTGGTCCGCTGGTTGAAGTCTTCTCTCAGGTGCTGGCTTCCGGCGTTAACCTGATGGTACAGAACAACCTGCTGCCGCTTACGTCCATCTTCGTTGAACCGGCGAAAATTCTGTTCCTGAACAACGCCATTAACCACGGTATCTTCTCACCGCTGGGCATTCAGCAGGCGACGGAAACCGGCAAATCTATTTTCTTCCTGATCGAAGCGAACCCAGGCCCGGGTATGGGCGTGCTGATGGCTTACATGTTCTTCGGCCGTGGTAACGCGAAAGAGTCAGCTCCAGGTGCGGCGATTATCCACTTCCTGGGCGGGATTCACGAAATCTACTTCCCTTACGTGCTGATGAATCCGCGTCTGATTATTGCGGTGATTCTGGGTGGGATGACGGGCGTGTTTACGCTGAGCGTACTGGGCGGCGGTTTGGTTTCTCCTGCGTCTCCAGGCTCCATTCTGGCGGTGTTGGCGATGACGCCAAAAGGCGCTTACTTCGCTAACCTTGCGGCCATTGCAGCGGCTTTCGCGGTGTCTTTCATCGTGTCGGCGATTCTGCTGAAAAGCACCAAGCAAAAAGAAGAAGACCTGAGCGACGCAACGCGCCGCATGCAGGAAATGAAAGCGTCTTCTAAAGGTACGGCGACTAACGTCGGTGTCAGCGGTGATATGAGCACCGTGCGTAAAATCATCGTGGCGTGTGACGCCGGTATGGGTTCCAGTGCGATGGGGGCTGGTGTACTGCGTAAGAAAGTTCAGGATGCCGGGCTGACCAGCATTTCGGTGACTAACAGCGCGATCAATAGTCTGCCGGACGATGTCGACCTGGTGATTACGCACCGTGACCTGACCGAACGTGCGATGCGTCATGCGCCGCAGGCACAGCACATTTCGCTGACTAACTTCCTTGATAGCGGTCTGTATAGCGATCTGGTGGCACGTCTTACCGCAGCACAGGGTGCCGTGAAGTCTGAAGCCGTCGCGACGCCAGCACCCGCTGTCGCCGACGCACAGACTAACCTGTTCCAACTGGGCGCAGGCAATGTGTTCCTGAATCAGCATGCGACAGACAAAGAGCAGGCAATCCGTTTCGCCGGTGAACAACTGGTGAAAGGCGGCTATGTTGAGCCTGCGTATGTTGAAGCGATGCTGGAACGTGAAAAGCTGACTTCTACCTATCTGGGCGAATCGATTGCCGTGCCGCACGGTACGATTGAAGCGAAAGACCGCGTGCTGAAAACGGGCGTTGTCTTCTGCCAATATCCTGAAGGCGTTCGCTTTGGTGATGAAGACGATGAGGTTGCGCGTCTGGTTATCGGTATTGCCGCTCGCAACAACGAACATATTCAGGTCATCACCAGTCTGACCAACGCGCTGGATGATGATGCCGTCATTGAACGTCTGGCACATACCCAGGATATTCAGGAAGTGCTCGACTTACTCTCCGGTAAAAAGAGTGCCTAATTGATGTGGCTAGGGCCGCCTGCGGGCGGCCTCTTTTTATGTTTTTTTAAGGTTATGTCTCATGAAAGCATTACACTTTGGCGCGGGTAATATTGGCCGTGGGTTTATTGGGAAATTGTTGGCTGATGCCAACGTCGAACTGACATTCGCTGACGTCAATCAGCCGCTGTTGGATGCCCTGAACAGCCGTACAAGCTACACGGTGCGGATTGTCGGTGATAACACGCAGGTTGATACCGTCAGCAACGTGAGTGCCGTTCACAGCGGCAGCCAGGATGCCGTCGCGCTGATTGCCGTGGCCGATCTGGTGACGACCGCTGTGGGGCCGCAGATTCTGGAAAAAATCGCCGGAACTATCGCTCAGGGGCTGGTTAAGCGTCATAACGACGGCAATACCCGGCCGTTGAACATTATTGCCTGTGAAAATATGGTGCGCGGCACCAGCCAGTTAAAACAGCATGTGTTGAAACTGCTGCCGGAAGGCCATCAGGAATGGGTTGTCGAGCATGTGGGATTCGTGGATTCCGCTGTGGATCGCATCGTGCCGCCTTCCGAAGCCGGTAGCGACGATGTACTGGCGGTGACGGTAGAAACCTTCAGCGAATGGATTGTCGATAAAACCCAGTTCTGCGGTGAACCGCCAGCGATTCCCGGTATGGAACTGACCGACAATCTGATGGCGTTTGTTGAGCGTAAGCTCTTCACGCTGAACACCGGCCATGCGATTACGGCCTACCTCGGCCAACAGGCGCGTCATCAAACGATCCGTGATGCGATTCTCGACCCGAAAGTCAGAGCCGTGGTCAAAGGCGCAATGGAAGAGAGTGGTGCAGTACTCATCAAGCGCTACGGTTTTGATGCGGAGAAGCACGCCGCCTACATCAACAAGATTCTCAGCCGCTTTGAAAACCCGCATCTGCACGATGATGTAGAGCGCGTTGGCCGTCAGCCGCTGCGCAAGCTGAGCGCAGGCGATCGTTTGATCAAGCCGCTGCTCGGCACGTTGGAATACCAGTTGCCGCATGACAACCTGATTACCGGTATTGCCGCCGCGATGCATTATCGCAGTGAACAGGATCCGCAGGCGCTGGAACTGGCTGAGTTAATCCGCACTCAGGGGCCGCAGGCGGCGCTGGTGCAGATTTCTGGTCTGGATGCTGACAGCGAGGTTGTCGCGCAAGCAGTGAATGTGTATAACGCCATGCAGTAATCGGCGTCTCTCGTCATCAGGCAGGTGTGGTCTTTTCGACACGGTGTAAGGTATACGGGCGACGTCGGGGATAGGATGTTGCCACACCTGCCGGTAAGCATGCTGCCGAGATGGGGTAGGCTGTGGGCGGGGTTAAAGGGTCGAGAAGTGACGATGGAAGAAACACAGGCGTTTGAAAACCGGGTTCTGGAAGCGCTGAACTCAGGGAAGACCGTGCGCGACTTTATGCTCTGCGCCGTTGAATTGTTGGCGGAAGCGGTCAGTATCCTGATGTTGCAGGTTTTCCGTAAAGACGACTACGCAGTGAAATATGCCGTTGAACCCCTGATGACGGGAACGGGCCCGCTGGGCGACCTTTCCGTGCGCCTGAAACTGATTTATGGCCTGGGAATGATCAGTCGTAAAGAGTACGAAGATGCGGAACTGTTAATGGCGCTGGGCGAAGAGCTGGCACATGACGATCGGCATTACCGTTTTACCGATGATGAAATTCTGGGGCCTATCGGCGAACTGCACTGCGTGGCGGCGTTGCCTACAGAACCCGCCTTGCCGCTGGGGGCAGATGCCGCCGATCCGCTTCTGGTGAGTATGCAGCGGCAGCGTTATCAGCAGATGGTGCGTTCCACGCTGGTGCTATCCCTGACCACATTGATTGCGCAAATCAGTCTGAAAAAGGCGTTTTAATCCCATTCCGCTTTATTACGCCACTGCGTCATGCCTGGCGTTTATACTCGTCATCCTTCAAGCGGCATGTGTGTGGCTGGTCTTACTCAACTCAGTCACTTACCCGAGTAAGCTCCGGGGGCGTGCGGTTCCCGCCTTCACGCCACTCGAATTATTTAGCGTATAGTGTATGCTGTGCCCCGCATTATTCTCCCGTTATATAGGTTATCTTTTATGAAAGAGCAGGAAAAAGCAGAGATCAAACGCCTTAGCGACCAATTGGATAAGCTGACGCGTAAGCAGACCACGCTGCTGGAACAAGGTGATGCTGAAGCAATCGCCCTCAATCTGGAGGCCTGCGAGAAGCTAACGGCTGAAATCGAGCGCCTGCGTAACGTGAGAGAACAGAAACTCAGCAAAGAAGCGCAGAAACTGGCGAACCTGCCTTTCAAACGTGCGATTACTAAAAAAGAGCAAGCTGATATGGGGACGTTGAAGAAAAGCGTTCGCGGTTTGGTGGTAGTGCACCCGATGACGGCACTGGGGCGCGAGATGGATTTAAAAGAGATGACAGGCTTCGCGCCGAAACCGTTCTGAGGTTTCTTCTCTGCGCAGACCGATGCTGGTGATAGATTCGTTGATGAAGCCCCTGTTTAACAGGGGCTTTGTCGTTTTGGTACGTTGCGGTATTGATATTAGCGTGGTGCGTGCAGACGATGCGTTTGGTCGGCAAACGCGATACCCGCTGGGGTGTCATCATGCTGTGCGTTTGCCAGACGGAAGACGGAAACCGCCTGCTTCAGCAGTCTCGCCTGCTCTTCCAGCGAGTCGGCAGCAGCAGAGGATTGTTCCACCAGTGCGGCGTTCTGCTGCGTGGTGCTGTCCATCTCAACAATCGCCTGGCTAACCTGGCTAATTCCCCGGCTTTGCTCATCCGATGCGGTGGCAATTTCACCCATGATGTCATGCACCTGCGTGATAGAGGTGACGATATCATTCATCGTCTTACCGGCATTGCCAACCAGCGTCGCCCCGCGTGATACCTGAGTAACCGATTCAGAGATCAGGCCTTCGATTTCTTTCGCGGCCTGAGAGCTGCGCTGGGCAAGGCTACGAACTTCGCTGGCGACAACGGCAAAACCGCGACCTTGCTCACCGGCACGGGCGGCTTCTACCGCGGCGTTCAATGCCAGAATGTTGGTCTGGAAGGCAATGCTGTTGATGACGGACGTGATTTCCGCGATACGTTTAGAACTGCTCTCAATCGCCGTCATGGTTTGCACCACGTTATTCACCTGCTCGCCGCCTTGTTTTGCGGTTTGAGATGCGCTGATTGCCAGTTTGTTAGCGTGGTGTGCGTTATCTGCGTTTTGCTTAACCGTCGCGGTGAGCTGCTCCATGCTGGCGGCGGTTTGCTCAACGGCAGCGGCCTGCTGCTCGGTACGTGACGACAGGTCCGTGTTACCCGCGACGATCTCGCTGGACGCGTTAGAAATCTGGCTGACGCCGACGCGAATGTCATCGATCATATTGTGCAGGTTGTCGTTCATTTTCGACATCGCACTCATCAACTGACCCAACTCATCCTTACGCGTCGTGTTGATGGACATGGTGAGATCGCCCGTCGCGATTTTTTCAGCCATGCTCAACGTGCTGCCGAGCGGTGTGGTGATCTGGCGTGAAATGAACCAGGAAATCAGCAGACCAAGCAGTAGCGTAATCAGCGCTGTGATACTCATTTGCAGCGTGGCACTGCGAATGTCTGCCTGTGAAGCAGCTAGCTGATCGCTGAGGAGTGATTTAACGACGGTATTCAGCTGTTCGGCCACCACGCGCATTTGCCCTGCCTGCGCGATTTCTTCTTGATAGGCTGGCATATAGGCCAACACCTGCTCTTCATAATTATTCACGATCGTCAGAACCGGTGCCAGCGTTTCACGTTGTTCGGCAGACAGGCTCTGATACAGGAAGGTCAATGACGTTTGTGCTGCGTTGATGGCATCCGTCAGCTTTTCTTCAGATTCTTTATTGGTAGACAGTAATAATCCACGAACGTGGTAGCGGACGGAAATAAGTTTTTGGTTCAGGTCTGAAAGTAATAATTGAAGGTTAGCGCTGTTGTTGTCTATTTTTAATTGATCGTTAAGCTGTTCCAGTGGTTTTTCCGTTGTTGATATATTCCAACTTTTTCTGACGGCATCCTTTTTTCCCACTGCATTAATATAATTACTTTGTTTTTCCTGATAGCTGGTAATTAATGTTGGGATACTGGCTATTTTCTTGGCGTCGCTTTCTGGCCAGTTAAATTCTTTTGCCTTTTCAGCGAGTTTACTGACATTGGCAATGTGCTCAACGTTCTTTTTTATATCATCAGGATTGTAGGTGGTGCCGTATAATGCGCGGTAATATTTAGCCTGATTAATTTCATCATTAATATCGTTGCTTAAATTCACTTTATCAATACTGTCTTTCAGCGAGCCAATATGCATAATGCCCGCACCAGCAATCGCCATGGTCATCAGCAGAATCAGGAAAAAGCCTAATCCTAATTTTTTACCGACTTTTAGATTGTCAAAATTCATAGCCATCACATCCCACCACTATATCGTATTGAGTCGAATTCACTATCCTGATGCACACTTGCTTAGCGGTGTTAGCATCTCGGATTACCGCTTACCAAGCTTATCCCTGCACAACAACATGATAAAAACCCGCAGTAGATATCGGCACGCTACTCCGAAACTTTATGCGTTAGTGAGAGAGGAATGCCAGCGTACATGCTGCTCGACGTTTAGAGAGGGATAATAAAAAACTGGAATAACAGACTGTTATTCCAGTTTATATTCAAACGCAGAAGAGGCCTGATGATATCAGGCACTCAACGGTTTTATTTTTGCGCGCTAGCGAAACGAGCAGCAGCTTCGTCCCAGTTCAACACGTTCCAGAATGCTTTAGCATAAGCTGGACGAAGGTTCTGATATTTCAGGTAGTAAGCGTGCTCCCATACGTCCAGACCGACGATTGGGTAGCCAGACGCACCAGAAACGGCTTCACCCATCAGCGGGCTGTCTTGGTTGGCAGTAGACACTACGGCCAGTTTGCCGTCGTCTTTCAGTACCAGCCACGCCCAGCCAGAACCAAAGCGGGTTGCTGCTGCTTGCTCAAATTTCTCTTTAAACGCATCAACGCTGCCGAAATCACGCTCGATGGCGGCTTTCAGATCGCCAGTCAGCGTCGTACCTAGTTTCAGGCCTTTCCAGAACAGGCTGTGGTTAACGTGGCCACCTGCGTTGTTACGCAGTGCTGTTCTTTTCTCCGCAGGAACTTTATCCAGTTGAGCGATCAGCTCTTCAGCAGACAATGTAGCCAGTTCAGGCAGAGATTCCAGCGCGGCGTTAGCATTATTGACGTAAGCCTGATGGTGTTTGGAATGGTGAATTTCCATCGTTTCTTTGTCGAAATGCGGTTCCAGTGCGTCATAAGCATAAGGCAGCGATGGCAGTGAATAACTCATGTTTAGCATCTCCATGGTAATAAAAATGTTACGGCACTGTATTGTTAGTACCGCGTAAGCAATACCTTCATTATAGTTAATTAAATGATATTGAAAATGATTATTCTCGAGCGGGTAGCATGAGTCAGATTGCTTTACTTCATGATAACAAACGCTTATATCGTTATTACGCTATGTAAAAACAAATTAATCTATACCCGTCGCCTGCAAAATGCTGCGATATTGGTGGTGTCTCTTACACGCTCAGACGCTGCGGATGCGTGTAGATAGTCGCATGTCCCGGCCGACAAAAACCGACCAGCGTCAGGTTGCAGCGCTGTGCGACCTCTACGGCCAGTGAAGTGGCCGCTGAGACAGCAAACAGGATTTCCACGCCGCACATGGCGGATTTTTGGACCATCTCATAGCTGGCCCGGCTGGAAACTAGGACAGCGCCTTGCTGCCATTCCTGCTTCGCTCGGGTGCCCAGCAGTTTATCCAGTGCAACATGGCGGCCGACGTCTTCACTTCCCCCGGACAGCGTGCCGTCTGGCGCGACCCAGCTTGCGGCGTGAGTACAGCCTGTCACTTGGCCGATCTTCTGCACATCGCGCAACCGCACCAGCGCGTTTTCAAGTTTGCTAAGGGAAAATGTCTGCGTGAAGGGCAGCGGTGCGAGCGGTTTGCCGATTTCCGCGAGCTGCTCTACGCCACATACGCCGCAGCCTGTGCGACCATCCATCGCCCGGCGTCGCTCTTTTAGTCCAGCGAAGCGTCGGCTCGAAAGCTCAATCTGTACTTCGATACCGTTACAGGCGGTCTGTACATCAATGCCGTAGATATCAGCCGATGATTGAATAATGCCTTCAGATAAGGAAAACCCGAGTGCGAATTGCTCCAATTCCTTCGGTGAGGCCATCATGACGACATGCGATATGCCGTTATAAACCAACGCAACGGGCACTTCTTCCGCCAGCCAGTCAGACTGTGGCTGTTGCAGCGAATCGGGATGATAGACTAAATGTTGCGTTGCGCCTTCAAGGGCGGCATCCGCTGGTAAATGAACCCCTTCCACCTGAAATACCTGCATGTTAGTAACCCTGGAAATTAAAAGTATTATTTCACCGCGCCTGAAGGGATGCGACTTTTTCTCGCAAGAAACTGTGCGTCAACTCGAAGAGTTGCCTTCTTCTCTGGCCGAATCCTGTCGCTAACCCCATACCCCGTATAGGCTTAATTTAACTGCTTACTGTTTGCTTCTTTTTTCACTGCGGCATGGCCGCTCACCCGGAAATGAAAAGGAGACTGAAATGGCGCACGATAATCTCGAAGGCCGATCCGCATCTGGCGAATACGGCGCTCTCAATCTGAAAAAACGCTATGACAATTTTATCGGCGGAGCCTGGGTTCCACCTGATGCTGGTCAGTATTTTGTCAATTTGACGCCAGTAACGGGCCAACCGCTGTGTGAAGTGGCCAGTTCGTCAACGCGAGACATTGACCACGCGCTGGATGCTGCTCACAAGGCAAAAGCGGAATGGGGTGGTCTGTCGGTGCAGGAACGCGCGTTGGTGCTTAACCGAATCGCCGACCGGATGGAGCAAAATCTTGAGCTGCTGGCACAGGTGGAAACCTGGGATAACGGTAAACCGATACGCGAAACTAGCGGGGCAGACGTACCGCTGGCGATTGACCACTTTCGCTATTTTGCGGCTTGTATCCGCGCGCAAGAAGGGGGGATTAGCGAAATTGATGGCGATACCGTGGCCTATCATTTTCATGAGCCTCTCGGCGTTGTTGGGCAAATCATTCCCTGGAATTTCCCGCTGCTAATGGCCTGTTGGAAGATGGCACCAGCGCTGGCCGCCGGTAACTGTATTGTGCTGAAACCCGCCAAACTGACGCCGATGTCAGTATTGATTTTGATGGAACTGATTCAGGATCTGCTGCCGCCAGGTGTCATCAATGTCGTTAATGGGTCGGGCAGCGAAATTGGTGAATATCTGGCAACGTCGAAACGCGTTGCGAAAGTGGCATTCACCGGTTCGACCGAGGTGGGTCAACAGATCATGAGCTATGCGGCGCAGAACGTGACGCCGGTGACGCTGGAATTGGGTGGCAAATCGCCGAACATCTTCTTTGCCGATGTGATGGACAAGGAAGACAGCTTCTTTGACAAAGTGCTCGAAGGTTTCACGCTGTTTGCCTTCAATCAGGGAGAGGTCTGCACCTGTCCGAGCCGCGCGCTGGTGCAGGAATCTATCTACGATCGCTTTATGGAACGGGCAATCAAGCGCGTTGAGGCTATCCGCATCGGTAACCCGCTGGATAGCAAAACCATGATGGGCGCGCAGGTGTCGGCAGGCCAGCTCGACACCATCCTTAACTACATTGATATCGGTAAGAAAGAGGGCGCACGCGTGCTCACGGGCGGTCAGCGCAAGGCGATGCCGGGTGGGCTGGCGGAAGGCTACTATCTGGAGCCGACGATATTGTTTGGTAAAAACAGTATGCGCGTCTTCCAGGAGGAGATTTTCGGTCCGGTGCTGGCGGTGACGACCTTCAAAACGATGGATGACGCACTGGAGATTGCCAACGATACGGAATACGGCCTGGGAGCTGGCGTGTGGAGCCGTAACGGTAATATCGCCTACCGCATGGGGCGCGGTATTCAGGCCGGACGCGTCTGGACCAACTGTTATCACGCCTATCCGGCGCATGCGGCGTTTGGGGGCTACAAGCAGTCCGGCATCGGGCGTGAAAATCATAAAATGATGCTGGAACACTATCAGCAAACCAAGTGCCTGTTGGTGAGCTACTCTGATAAGCCGATGGGGCTGTTCTAGCACCATACTTCCTTTAGGCTCTGCGCGCTTGCCACCGGGGTGAGCGCGTAAATTGATGCGGGTTTCCCGTATGAATCCGTCCCTATCACTCAGATTTGCCCGATTGTTGACCGCGGGTTGTGGATAGTTGCTGGTTGTTAATAATCGATTGTGTCAGCGCTTAACAACGGCTACGCTGTTTTGAATAGCGCTTTGCTTTCAAGAGGTTGTGCATGACGGATAAGATCGGCTGGATTGATAACCTGCGGGCGCTGGCCTGCATGATGGTCGTTCTGATTCATAGCACAACGTACTATATTACCGCGGGTGGCACGCCGGGCGACGGGCACTGGGATGTAGCAAATATCCTGAACTCTGCCTCGCGCGTCTGCGTTCCGCTGTTTTTCATGATCTCGGGTTACCTATTCTTTGGTGAGCGCAGTGCGGGAAAGAAACATTTCCTGCGTATCGGCTTATGCCTGCTTTTCTACAGTACGGTCGCGCTGATCTATATTGCGACGCTCACGCCAATTAATGGCCTGAATTCATTACATCATGCGCTGCAAAAACCGATCTTTTATCACCTATGGTTTTTCTACGCCATTATCGTGATTTATCTGCTTTCTCCACTTATTACCATCACGCCTGTATCAGGTAAATATTTAGCCGTCTTGATTATCTTGCTGGCCGTTGTCGCCAATCCCAATACGGGGCGGGTGGAATTTGAAGGGTTTAAATTACTGCCCGTGAATCTCTATATTTACGGCGATACGTTTTACTATGTGCTGTATGCCGCGCTGGGGCGCGCGCTGGGCATGCTGGACGTACCAAAGAAAGTCGTGCTAGCCGCTATCCCCTTTTTCATTGCGTGTGTCGCGTTGATTGCGATGGGAACGAAGCACCACACATTATTGAACGATACGTTCACCCAGACATTTTACATCTACTGTGGCCCGCTGGTGTTTCTGGCTGCAGTCAGCCTTCTGGTGGTGTTTAAGCATTACGGTAGCCAGCGGATTTTACCGGGCTTTGCCACCATTTCGCGCCATTCGCTGGCGATTTACGGTTTCCACGCGTTGATCATTCACTATCTGCGTACGCATGACGTGATGCTGCCCACTCATCCGGTTCTCGACATCTTCTCTGTTTTCGCCATCGCGCTGGGGGCCAGCCTGCTGCTTTCGATGGCGCTACAGAAAATCGATGTGCGACGCTGGGTTAGTTGATAGTCCGTCCGGCGTACCGGACAAACGGTTCTACATCAGCGGACTAAGCTGCTGGTAGAGAGCCTTAAATGTACGCCTCCGCTCTGCATAGTCGGCGTGACGCTGGGGGGCCGGTTGATGAACCTGTTCCAGCGGTAGCGGCGGCAGGAGCTCTGCCAGTGGCGTATGCGGATGCATGGCGATTTGCGCCAGACGGGCGGCACCCAGCGCAGGGCCGACATCCCCTCCCGTGCGGTACTCCAGCGTTTGACCGCTGATATCCGCCAGCATTTGCCGCCAGTAGGCGCTACGTGCACCACCGCCAATCAGCGTAATACTATCGGGCTTGAGCCCGGTCATATGCAGCGCGTCCATGCCGTCGGCCAGCGCAAATCCCACGCCTTCCAGTACGGCTTTTGCCAGTTCTGCGCGGCCGTGTTGATGGGTGAGCCCCCAGAATGCGCCTTTGGCATCGGGATTATTGTGCGGTGTGCGCTCGCCGGAAAGATAGGGCAAGAACCACACTGGCGTTATCGTGTCGTCGGCTGGCGTCGAAGCGATTTCCTGCAACAGTGTAGGCACGCTCTCCGCGTGCGTCAGGTGGGCGACCCAGTCGAGGCAGGACGCGGCGCTTAACATCACGGACATCAGGTGCCAGGTATTCGGCAGCGCGTGGCAGAAGCTGTGGACGGCATGTTGCGGATTGCTGAGAAAGCCGTCGCTGACGGCGAAGTAAACGCCGGATGTGCCGAGAGACAGCATCGCCTGACCCGTTTGATACAGCCCGACGCCAATCGCGCCTGCTGCGTTATCTCCACCGCCAGCAATAACGGGGACGGGATCCATACCCCAACGGCTGGCGATGTCAGGTCGCAGATAACCGGTAATCTGGCTGCCTTCATACAGCGTGGGCATGTGCTTGCGGCTCAGCGCACAGGCTTCCAGCAAAGTGTCGCTCCAATCTCGTTTTGCGACATCCAGCCAAAGCGTTCCCGCCGCATCGGACATGTCGCTGGCAAATTCTCCCGTCAGACGCCAGCGGAGATAGTCTTTCGGCAACAGAACCTTGTCGATTTGGCGGAAGATATCGCTTTCGTTTTCCTGCACCCATTTCAGCTTGGGCGCGGTAAATCCCGGCATCATCAGGTTGCCGGTAATCTGACGCGATGTGGGCACCTGCTGTTCCAGCATTCGGCATTGAGCCGCGCTGCGTCCGTCATTCCAGAGAATCGCGGGTCGCAGCACGTTCTGGCGAGCATCCAGCAACGTGGCGCCGTGCATTTGCCCGGTCAGCCCCAGTGCTTTCACTGCGCGAAGATTGTGCGTGGCTGCCAACGCCTGTAGCGCCTTCTCGGTTGCCTGCCACCAGTCTTCAGGCGCCTGTTCCGACCAGAGCGGGTGCGGACGAGAAATGCTCAGCGCAGCGCTATGGCTGGCAACCACCTCGCCAGCTTCATCCAGCAGGATGGCTTTAACACCCGAAGTACCCAGATCAATACCGATATACATAATGGCTCCTGATAAGCCTCTGCGACAGGATTTAGTCTGTCGCAGTAGGTGTGACGTAGTGAGCGTACCGTTTTAGCCAAATAGGTGGCGGTTAACCAGATTTTCCAGCAATTCCTGCTGGCCACTCTGGTGCTGTGGTGCCAGTTGATGGCTTTCCGCATAGCGGGCAAGCGATTCCAGCGATGCGTTACCTTGCAGGATTTGCTGACCCAGTTCCCCGTTCCAGCCCGCATAGCGTTTAGCGACCAACTGATTGAGCTTATCATCCTCAATCATTCTGGCGGCGGCTTTGAGCGCTAGTGCCATCGTATCCATCGCGCCGATATGCGCATGGAAAAGGTCATAGCGATCGGTGCTCTGGCGGCGAACTTTGGCATCAAAGTTCAGGCCACCCGTCGTGAAGCCACCCGCTTTGAGAATTTCGTACATGATCAGCGCGTTCTCTTCCACGCTGTTAGGGAACTGATCGGTGTCCCAGCCGAGCTGCGGATCGCCGCGGTTCGCATCGACAGATCCGAAAATGCCCAGCGCGACAGCGGTGGCGATTTCATGATGGAAGGAATGGCCTGCCAGCGTAGCGTGGTTGGCTTCCACGTTGACTTTAATCTCTTTTTCCAGCCCAAACTGCTTCAGAAAGCCATAAACGGTGGCGACATCGTAATCGTACTGGTGTTTAGTCGGTTCCTGCGGCTTCGGTTCGATGAGCAGCGTGCCCTGAAAACCGATTTTGTGTTTATGCTCGACGACCATCTGCATGAAGCGGCCGATCTGTTCACGCTCCTGACGCAGGTCGGTATTGAGCAGGGTTTCATACCCCTCGCGCCCGCCCCACAGCACATAGTTTTCGCCACCCAGTTTTTGGGTCGCGTTCATGGCAGTGAACACCTGTGTGGCTGCCCAGGCAAAGACGTCTGGGTCAGGACTGGTGGCCGCACCTGCGCCGTAGCGAGGATGGGTAAAGCAGTTCGCGGTGCCCCACAGTAGCTTCACGCCGCTATCCTGCTGCTTTTCCGCCAGCACATCGGTAATGACCGCAAAGTTATGCAGATACTCTTTCAGTGAATTCCCTTCTGGCGCGACATCGACATCATGAAAGCAGTAGTAAGGCACGCTGAGCTTTTGAAAGAATTCGAATGCAATATCCGCTTTGCGCTTTGCCAACTCCAGTGCATCGCCTGACTGCTGCCACGGGCGGGCAAAGGAGCCGACGCCAAACATATCCGCGCCGTTCCAGCAGAACGTGTGCCAATACGCGACGGCAAAACGCAAATGGTCCGCCATACGTTTACCGAGTATTTCCTGATCGGGATTGTAGTGACGAAAGGCAAAGGGGTTGTTGCTTTGGCTACCTTCATAACGGACTTTTTCGATCTGTTCAAAATAGGCTTGCATCGTTAACTCCTTAGAAACCACCCAGACGGAAGAGACGGAAATGTGATTAATTTTCGGAGTGGATGAGTGTTTCCTCAATTACGTTATTTCACACTGAAATTCAGAGAATTATTAAATGTGCGCTGTGTCGCAAAAATAACGGCGTTTTACTCTGAATACGCTTCGCAATAGGTAACAAAATGAAAATGTGACTCGACAATAAAATATGACCCGTATCAAAAAATGGAAATTAAACCAAAAAACATAATTGGAGGATAAAAATCTGTAATTGATGGGGGGATGTTTAGCGACAATACTCATCTGGCTATTGGAGTCTTACCCGTCATACTTCAAGTTACATGTGCGTTGGCAGCGTTCAGTCACCCGAATCACTTACTTGTGTAAGCTCATCGGGATTCCCTCTCTTGCCGCCTTCCTGTAACTCGAATTATTTAGGGTATCGCCCTGCATCTTAAATAAAAAAGGTACGCTATGATGAAAGTTAACCATTTTTTACTCTCAGCTTGTGCCGTATTCACTTTAGCTTGTCAGCCCGGATTCGCGAAGGACGTTAAAATAGGCATGGCGATTGATGACTTGCGTCTTGAACGCTGGCAGAAAGATCGCGATCTTTTTGTTGAGCAAGCCAAAAAGCAGGGCGCTGATGTTTTTGTTCAATCAGCAAACGGCAATGAAGCGACGCAAATTTCTCAAATAGAAAACATGATCAATCGCGGTGTCGATGTATTAGTTATTATTCCTTATAACGGTCAGGTACTTGGTAATGTTATTGCGGAAGCAAAACGTGAGGGAATAAAAGTGCTTGCTTACGATCGCATGATTAATAATGCGGACGTGGATTTTTATATTTCATTTGATAATGAAAAGGTTGGAGAGCTACAGGCGAAATATCTCGTCGATAAGGTGCCTGGCGGGAATTATTTCTTAATGGGTGGCTCACCGGTCGATAATAATGCGAAGCTGTTTCGTCAGGGGCAAATGAAAGTGCTCACGCCGTTGATCGAGAGTGGGAAAATAAAAGTGGTCGGCGATCAGTGGGTTGATGCCTGGCTACCAGAGAACGCGCTGAAAATTATGGAAAATGCGCTAACGGCAAACAGTAATAAGATCGATGCTGTTGTGGCGTCGAATGATGCCACGGCGGGTGGGGCGATTCAGGCGCTTGCCGCACAGGGATTGGCTGGGAAAGTCGCGATTTCCGGTCAGGATGCCGATCTGGCGGCTATCAAACGGATTGTGGCAGGCACACAAACTATGACGGTCTATAAACCGATCAGCAAGCTGGCGAAAGATGCCGCAGATATCGCCGTGGTGCTCGGCTCTGATAAAGCTCCGGAATCTAACGCTAAATTAAACAATGGCTTGAAAGATATACCTTCCTTCTTACTGACTCCGATTCCTGTCGATAAATCCAATATCGATTCCACCGTCATTGCCGATGGCTTCCACAAAAAAGCGGATGTGTATTAACGCACGTCGCAGCCAATAGATTTCAGGATGTAGGAAATTTACCGAGCCACGATATGCCGTTGTGGCTCGCCACTGTCGCTGACGAGGTCTGAGACACCTGAATCACGGGGGCCACGATGCCGCATCTGTTGGAAATGAAAAACATCACCAAGGCGTTTGGCGCGGTGAAAGCCGTAGATAACGTTAGCCTGATGCTGGACGCGGGTCAGGTCTTGTCGCTGTGTGGCGAGAATGGCTCTGGCAAATCCACCTTAATGAAGGTGCTGTGTGGCATTTACCCTCATGGCAGCTATGACGGGCAGATCGTGTTCTCGGGTGACGAGTTACGCGCCAACCATATTCGCGATACGGAGCAAAAAGGCATCGCGATCATTCATCAGGAATTGGCGCTTGTGAAAGAGATGACGGTGCTGGAGAACCTCTTTTTGGGCAACGAGTGGACGCGTTTTGGTGTGATGGATTACGACAATATGTATCTACGCTGCCAGCGCATGCTGGAGCAGGTCAAGCTGGCCGTCGATCCGAATACCAAAGTGGGTGAACTTGGATTAGGTCAGCAGCAACTGGTGGAAATCGCCAAAGCGCTGAACAAGCAGGTGCGTCTGCTGGTGCTGGATGAGCCAACGGCCTCACTGACCGAACGGGAAACCGCTATCCTGCTTGAGATCATTCAGGATCTGCGCGATCACGGTATCGCCTGCATCTATATCTCGCACAAGCTCAACGAAGTTAAAGCCATTTCCGATGTGATTTGCGTGATTCGCGATGGGAAGCCGATTGGCACGCGTCCGGCGGCTGAGCTGAGCGAGGATCAGATCATTGCCATGATGGTGGGGCGAGAGCTGACGGAGCTTTATCCCAATGAACCGCATGTCATTGGTGAAGAAGTATTACGCGTAGAACACCTGACCGCCTGGCATCCCGTCAATCGCCATATTCGCCGGGTGGATGATGTCTCGTTTGCGCTACACCGAGGCGAAATTCTCGGTATCGCCGGGCTGGTTGGGTCGGGGCGTACGGAGACGGTGCAGTGCCTGTTTGGTTCCTACCACGGCCATTGGCAGGGCGACATTTTTATTGATGGTAAGCCAGTGACTATCAGCAACTGCCAACAGGCGATGGCACAGGGCATTGTGATGGTGCCTGAGGATCGTAAGAAGGACGGCATCGTCCCGGTGATGAGCGTGGCGCAGAACATGACGCTGGCGGCACTCGACCAATTCACGGGGGCATTTTCCATGCTGGATGATGCCCGTGAGCAGGACATCATCCGGCAGTCGCTGGCGAACCTGAAAGTGAAAACCTCCAGCCCGGAACTGGCTATTGCCCGGTTAAGCGGCGGTAACCAGCAAAAAGCGGTGCTGGCGAAATGCCTATTGTTGAACCCCCGAATTCTGATTCTCGATGAACCCACGCGCGGCATCGATATCGGTGCCAAATACGAAATCTATAAGCTGATTAATGCGCTGGTAAAACAGCACATTGCCGTCATTGTCATTTCTTCTGAATTGCCCGAAGTGCTGGGGTTGAGCGATCGGGTATTGGTGATGCATCAGGGGCAGATCAAAGCGGATTTGATCAATCGTGATTTAACCCAGGAACAGGTTATGGAAGCTGCATTGAGGAGTGAACATCGTGCTGAAAACATCGCAGTCTGAACAACAACATGTCGCGGGCTCTGCCTCGATGCTGCAACGGTTGAAAAGCATCAATCTTCAGGTCTACGTGATGATTGCCGCCATCATCGCCATCATGCTTTTTTTCACCTACATGACCGACGGGGCGTATCTCAGCGCGCGTAATCTTTCTAACCTGCTGAGGCAAACGGCGATCACTGGCATTCTGGCGGTCGGTATGGTGTTTGTCATTATCTCCGCCGAAATCGATCTGTCGGTTGGTTCGATGATGGGGCTATTGGGCGGTGCGGCGGCTATTTTTGATGTCTGGCTTGGCTGGCCCCTGCCGTTGACCATCGTTGTGACGCTCGCGCTGGGATTATTGCTTGGCGCGTGGAATGGCTGGTGGGTCGCCTACCGGAAAGTCCCTTCGTTTATCGTGACGCTGGCGGGGATGCTGGCTTTTCGCGGCATTCTGATCGGTATCACCAACGGGACCACGGTTTCCCCGACCAGCGAGGCGATGTCGCAGATTGGGCAAAGTTATCTGCCTTCCGGCATCGGTTTTATGTTCGGTGCCATCGGGCTAATGGTGTTTATTGCCTGGCAGTGGCGTCGGCGCAGTAGCCGCGCCCGATTAGGGTTACCGGTAAATCCACCCGCAGGCGATATTGGCCGTCAGACCGTGACGGCACTGGTGGTGCTGGGTGCGATTTATCTGCTGAATGACTATCGCGGTGTGCCAACGCCAGTGCTGGTGCTGACGCTGTTGATGCTGGGCGGTATTTTTCTGGCGACGCGAACCGCATTTGGCCGCCGCATCTATGCCGTGGGGGGGAATATCGATGCCGCTCGCCTATCGGGCGTGAATGTCGAGCGCACCAAAATGGTGGTATTCGCGATTAACGGCCTGATGGTCGCGGTCGCCGGGCTGATTCTCAGTTCACGCTTGGGCGCTGGTTCGCCATCCGCCGGGAATATTGCCGAGCTGGATGCGATTGCCGCCTGCGTGATTGGTGGCACCAGTCTGGCTGGCGGGATTGGCAGCGTAGCGGGTGCGGTGATGGGGGCATTTATCATGGCGTCGCTGGATAACGGGATGAGCATGCTCGATGTGCCGACGTTCTGGCAATACGTCGTAAAAGGCGGAATCCTGCTATTGGCGGTGTGGATGGATACCGCAACAAAGCGGCGTGTATGACGTGATGCAGGGTCTGCGGAGGAAATACGCGGCGGCTCGCAATAATCAGCAAATTATTTTGGCCTCTGGGGGCGCTGTGCTATTCAAGGAAGAAGACTTTATTCAAGGAACTTGCGATTAATGAGCGCCAACTGCCATGTTTGAAAAACGTTATCGCATCACGCTGCTGTTCAACGCCAACAAAGTGTATGACCGTCAGGTGGTTGAAGGCGTTGGCGAGTATTTACAGGCTTCCCAGTGCGACTGGGACATCTTCATTGAAGAGGATTTCCGTTGCCGCATTGATAACATCAAAGAATGGCTGGGTGACGGCGTGATTGCCGATTTTGACGATGGTGAGATTAAACGGCTACTCCAGGATGTGAATGTTCCGCTGGTGGGGGTGGGCGGTTCTTACCATCAGCCCGAGGATTATCCGCCCGTGCATTATATCGCGACAGATAATTATGCGCTGGTGGAAAGCGCGTTTATGCACCTCAAAGAGAAAGGGCTGAACCGCTTTGCTTTCTATGGTTTGCCCGCATCAGGCGGGAAAAGGTGGGCGCAGGAACGGGAGCACGCTTTCCGACAACTGGTTGCGGCAGAAAAATATCAGGGCGTGGTGTATCAGGGAATGGAAACGTCGCCGGATAACTGGCAATACGCGCAAAATCGGCTGGCTGACTGGGTGCAGGGGTTACCGCCTCAGACGGGGATTATCGCGGTGACAGATTCCCGCGCACGCCATCTGCTGCAGGTCTGCGAACACCTGAATATTGCCGTACCGGAAAAGCTGTGCGTCATCGGAATCGATAACGAAGATCTGATTCGCTACCTTTCACGCGTCGCGCTCTCGTCGGTAGCGCAGGGTACGCGCCAAATGGGATATCGCGCAGCGAAACTGCTGCATCAGCTGCTGTTGAATCAGGCTGATGTACCGCTGCAACGTATTTTGGTGCCGCCGCTTCGGGTGGTTGAACGTCGCTCAACGGATTATCGCTCTGTGCACGATCCTGCTGTGATTCAGGCGATGCACTTTATTCGCTATCACGCCTGTAAAGGGATTAAGGTCGAGCAGGTGCTGGATGCGGTAGGGATTTCCCGCTCTAATCTGGAAAAACGCTTCAAAGACGAAGTCGGCCAGACCATTCACGGCATGATTCATGAGGAAAAGCTGGATCGGGCGCGTAACTTGCTGATATCGACTTCGCTCTCGATTGGCGAGATCTCGCTGATGTGCGGCTATCCTTCACTGCCCTATTTTTATGCCGTCTTTAAGAAAGGGTATGACATCACGCCGAAAGAGTACCGCGAGCGTTATGGGGAAGGCTATTAAGGTTATTGATACGGGAAAGGCAGGAAGGCGCGAGGGTGCGCGCCTTATCATTAGGTTGGTGAACGGTTACGCTGGCACGCGCCAGTAATCGTAATCGATGTGCTCAACCTGGAAGTTGGCGTTTTCTTTGTCACCGGTCAGGCGGTTGGCGAGGGTAAAGGCAAAATCGAATGTCACGCCCAAACCTTTGCCGCTGATCAGATTGCCGTCTTCCACGACTTTCTCGTCAACGTAAACGCCATCAGTCACGTCCTGCCATAAATTCCCGGAGCAAACGTAGCGGCGGCCTTTCAGCAGTTTGTTACCACCCAGCACGCGCGCGGCTGCGGAGCACAGCGGGCAAATCAGTTTTCCCGCGTCATCGTGGCGACGGATAAACTCGACGACCATCGGGTTTGCGGCCAGATTTACCGTCCCCTGTGGGCCGCCAGGAATGACCACGGCATCAAACAGCGTGTTCTGGTTTCTTTCCAGCAGAGCATCGGCAAACATGCGAATATTGTGATAACTGTGCAGCTCCAGTCTGTCATAGCATGACAGCATGGTGACTTCTATCTTCATACGGTGCAGAACATCAATCACCATAATCGCTTCTGCTTCTTCAAACCCAGGAGCCAGCAGAACGGCGACTTTCTTAGACATAGCATCTCCAGCAATATGCAAGGGAAGGTGTTAACCGCAAGAGGATAGCAAAGAAATATCGAAAAAATGAAACGATGTTTTATTAATGTCGAGTGGGTCGCGTAAACGATTTTTGCTGCTTAGCCTGAAGAGAAGATAGCGCTATACTTGCTAACTTGGTCGTGAATTGGCCGCGAATTTTTTTGCATGAAAGTATGACTCTTCTCTTCCTGTCCTGCCAAAAAGATGTTTAAATTATCACTCACTTATTTTGCATAAATATGCATTTGTGAGTGTGTCGATGTTGGTCATCGGCCAGCCCGCTTGATGCAGGATGTGCACAGGGTGCGAACACTCACGAATGTATGGCGTAACATAATGGTGTGGGCGACTGAGCTTATATCCAGAGATCTTTCGAGCAGGGATTACATTTATGACAACGATTCTCAAGCATCTTCCGGTTGGTCAGCGTATTGGTATTGCGTTCTCGGGTGGTCTGGATACCAGCGCTGCGCTGCTTTGGATGCGTCAAAAAGGCGCGGTTCCTTATGCGTATACCGCAAATCTGGGGCAGCCAGACGAGGATGACTACGAGGAAATCCCACGTCGGGCGATGGAATACGGCGCCGAAAATGCGCGCCTTATCGATTGCCGTAAGCAATTAGTCGCTGAAGGTATCGCTGCGATTCAATGTGGCGCATTCCACAACACGACAGCGGGCGTAACCTATTTCAACACCACGCCGCTGGGCCGTGCGGTTACCGGTACGATGCTGGTTGCCGCAATGAAAGAAGACGGCGTAAACATCTGGGGCGACGGCAGCACCTATAAAGGTAACGATATTGAGCGCTTCTATCGTTACGGCCTGCTGACCAATGCTGAACTGAAGATTTACAAGCCGTGGCTGGATACCGATTTCATTGATGAGCTGGGTGGCCGTCAGGAGATGTCCGAGTTTATGTCACAGGCAGGGTTCGGCTATAAAATGTCGGCCGAGAAAGCCTATTCTACCGATTCCAATATTCTGGGTGCGACGCATGAAGCGAAGGATCTGGAATTCCTGAATTCCAGCGTCAAAATCGTTAACCCGATTATGGGCGTGAAGTTCTGGGACGAGAACGTCAAAGTACCAGCAGAAGAAGTGACCATCCGTTTTGAACGCGGTCACCCGGTTGCGCTGAACGGCAAGACCTTTACCGATGACGTTGAACTGATGCTGGAAGCGAATCGCATCGGTGGCCGTCACGGTCTGGGCATGAGCGATCAGATTGAAAACCGTATCATTGAGGCGAAAAGCCGCGGCATTTATGAAGCGCCGGGAATGGCACTGTTGCACATTGCTTATGAGCGTCTGGTTACCGGTATCCACAACGAAGACACTATCGAGCAATACCACGCCAATGGCCGTCAGCTGGGTCGTTTCCTGTATCAGGGACGCTGGTTTGATTCCCAGGCGCTGATGCTGCGTGATTCTTCTCAGCGTTGGATCGCCAGCGCCATCACCGGCGAAGTGACGCTGGAGCTGCGTCGTGGCAATGATTACTCCATTATGAACACCGTGTCTGATAATCTGACCTATAAACCAGAACGTCTGACCATGGAGAAAGGTGACTCAGTCTTCTCGCCGGATGACCGTATCGGCCAACTGACCATGCGTAATCTGGATATCACAGATACGCGTGAAAAACTGTTTAACTATGCTGAAACGGGCTTGCTCTCTTCCTCCGCTAGCACGGGTTTGCCGCAGGTAGGCCAACACCAGGATAAAACAGAGAAATAACTCACAGATTGAGTGATATAAAAATCCGGAATCGTTTCGCGTTTCCGGATTTTTTTTATCTGTTTATCATCTGTTTATGTTTGATTCTCTCCCGATGTTTTTTCCTGTATGAACTCTTGCTGACAATGCAGGTTGCATCTGTACAACTGCCGTAGAAAGAGACAAAATACCTATAAATAAGCAACTAGGATAATATCTGAAGGCGAAAGAGCTGCGGGATGGGATGGGGTGTCGTTTTTGGGGTTATGTATTAACTTTTCAATGGAGGAAAAATGTTAGAGATATTTGATGTAAGTCACACCTTGTTGTCAGAAACAAAATCAGAAGAGCTATTTATCCTCAGAAAAGAGACGTTTAAAGATCGACTGAACTGGGCTGTGCAATGTACTGATGGAATGGAGTTTGATCAATATGATAATAATAATACGACTTATCTTTTTGGTATAAAGGATAACACGGTTATTTGTAGTCTGAGATTTATCGAAACAAAATACCCTAACATGATTACTGGAACATTTTTCCCTTATTTCAAGGAGGTAAATATCCCTGAAGGGAATTACCTGGAATCTAGTCGGTTCTTTGTGGATAAATCACGAGCGAAAGATATTCTCGGCAATGAATACCCAATTAGTTCTATGCTGTTTCTTTCAATGATTAATTATTCAAGGGATAAGGGTTATGAGGGAATATATACGATAGTGAGTCATCCTATGCTGACAATATTAAAACGTTCTGGCTGGGGAATTAGTGTGGTCGAGCAAGGCTTATCAGAAAAGCAGGAGAGAGTGTATTTAGTTTTCCTTCCCGTTGATGATGAAAATCAGGAAGCGTTGGCTCGTCGTATTAATCGCAGTGGTACATTCATGAGCAATGAATTGAAGCAGTGGCCTCTACGGGTACCAGCCGCTATTGCACAGGCTTAATGAGCTGCAACTCAACGCCGAGCCTTATGGCATGCTTGGCATTCAGAACACCAAGTTTTTTTACAACGTTGCCGATATGAAATTTTACCGTGCTGGTTTTGATACCGAGGATAATGGCAACTTCCAGATAGGTTTTACCCATACTGGCCCAGTAAAGAATTTCATTTTCTCGTTGAGAGAATATATCTTTATTGTTTGATTGTTTTTTACTTTCAATCATCTCTCTGCAAAGAGAGATGATTTTTTCATATGCATCGATTAATAGCATCTGAAAGGTGTCTTTCCTCTCTTCGATAAATGTTTCGACATCGTCTGGATATGAGCTATCCACAATAATAGATAGCATGGCGAGATTATCGCCATGATCGTGAAGTACGAAGGTATATCCATTGATAACATTGTATTTCTTAGAGAGGTCAAATATCTTGGCAAGCTGTAATTGCGTATTAATAACCAGACTTTTCTCCCAGGAAAAGGGAGATATTTTATTAAATGAAGCAAGAACCACAGGATCAATGTGCTGGTATTTGTTTTTTTTATAGAGATCTACCCATTCATCAGGATAACTGGAAATGATAATCATTTGAGACGGATTCTTTTTATTGAGAACCATAAATGAGAATTTTACGCCGTTGTAGTGATCCAAGTTTTTATTGAAGTGTTTTTTAATTACCCTGCTTATTATTTCACTATCGGTAAATAATGGCGACATCTCATGACCTCAGTCTGAAGAATCAACATCCCTGTAATGGAAAAGTATATACCTACACCTGTACCTAAGTCTAATTGTTATGTGTGAGTGAGAAAACATACAATAGTACAACAAAGCTTAATGTGAAAAGCAAAAAAATAAACACCGCTCAGGATAAGCGTGATGGTTGGCTAACATCAGGGAATGCTAATTAATCAAGATTTATCAATAGTATAGTAAAATAATTTTTTCCTCTCTAATGGCCTGTGTCATTTTACAGGCTCATGGGTATCGGTTACATCAGTTGTATCAGAGTGGTTTTTTCGCTAGCCGTATTCGCTTGTTTATTATGTTGTCCTGCGCAGCATCTCATACCTCATAGATATTGTTGTATTCCCATAGTCGGTTGAAATGCACATCATCCAGATTGCGGCCTGAATCCACATTACCCGTAAAGGCGCGCGCGGTAGTGGCGGCGGCTCCCCACGGTTGCTCTTTGTCATAGCTGGCGTCAATCGTGCTGTCGCGAATCACTAACTGACCGTTTGCTGTCTGCCCTCGCTGGTATCCCGTTTTTCTTGCCCCCTGATCCCAGGCGCGCCCTAATTTGGCCTTTCTTTCTCCGCTGAAGCCTTCGTCACCTGTAAAACGGCAATTTACTGCCAGAAAACCGTATTGCACCCACGGCATGCTATCGGGCGCAAAGACATGAATATCTTTTGCCTCACGGCTGGAAACCGTATGAAAGTGGACATGCTCGAATACGGCGGTCGCACGTCCAAAAACGTAATCGACATCACCCTCAATGTAACAGTCTTTAATGTAGGCGCGGCTATAGCGATCCGTGACGTACTCATTGCGGAGGTTGCTGGTATTGACGAAAAACGTATCCTGACGACCGATGAGATGAACCTTTTCAAGCTGTATCTTGTCGCCGTCGGTGCGCAGCGCGACGGCCTGATGCGCACGACCATCCACTGAATCCAGCAAGGTATTCATTACCGTCAGGTTTTTCATCTGGAAATTGTCGCTTTGCGACCAGACCACGGCGGCACAAATGGTATCAATCGTCGCGTTCTGCTTTGACGCACAGAGGTCGTACAGGTACCAGGCAGGGTCTCCGGGCTGGTATTCGCCGTGTGAGTTCACTGTTTCCCGGTAGGTTGCTGGTGAAAACATCGAATCAAGCGCGAGTTGAATCACTACGTCATCCGGTTGTTCTCCCGCCCCACATAGCGTGAGCGGTGGCGCATCGGCGGGGATGTAGACCGTGCCGGTATAGGTGCCCGGCAGCAATGTAATCTCAATGTGCGCCCGATCCTGCTGCGCCCGCAGCGCGGCGTTCACCGCCTGTTGAATATGGGTATGTGTTGCACCATCCACCCCCACCTGTGGCCCAACAACCCACGGCGTCGCCGGATCGACCTCAATTGGTGCGGGCAGCCAGATATCAGCCTCCGTCTGGCCATCGTTCCCACGCAGCGTGAAATAGTGCGGGAGCGTGAAACGTTCTGCTTCTTGCGCGGAGAGAATAGGGCGATAAACGGTGCCGGGGTACGTCGTTTTTGTCATCGTGTTATCCTAATAAAGAAGTTAATTCCCCTGATACCACGTCCAGATTTTGACCAACAGTGCCGCTGACACACTCCAACACACGACCGCCGCGAGCAGTGCCTGTGGCAATTTCATCCACGCGGTAAAGTAATAAAGTGAAATGAGATAAACCAGATAAGGAATAACAGACCAGATGCCAAAAAGGATGGTGGCGCGCAGCGCTTCCAGTCCGCGTTCGGTGCCAACGATGTAATGTGCGATCAGCGCGAACGTGGGAAATAGCGGTACGAGTCCGGCAATATAATAGTTTCGGCTTTTCGCCAGTACGCTGATGAGCAATACGATCAGCGCACCAATAACCGATTTGATAAACAATGACATAAGTATAACTTCTGGCTTAATTCAGCATCGCGGATGAACAGAGAATAGCGAAAAAGTGTCAGGATAGAATAGTGCGATCGCACAGCTTAAGATTTCAATTCGTGGTGATTTCGTTATTCTTAGCAGCAGAATGAATACCGTACGTGATACCCGCCATACTTCGAGCTGCTTGTGTGTTGGCCGCGTTATTCGGCCTTACGGCCTCACTCCTTCGGAGTCAGCATAAACGCTGTTCAAAAACGCCTTGGCGTTTTTGTCACGCAACTCGAATTATTTAGGGTATATGGCACCGTAGGTGCAGGTAAAACGATAATAAATCTGAAAAGGATGGATGTTGAAGACGCAAAGCTATGCATTTACTCAGGGATTGATTCCGCTCAAGATTATTTCTACCGGCTGCGCGCTCCCCGCACAGCGGGTGACCTCGGCTGAATTGGATGTGCGGCTCAATAAACCTGCTGGTTATGTCGAAAGCCGTTCAGGCATTATCTATCGCTACCATGCGGATAATCATGCTAGTCAGGCCGAGCTCGGTGTGGCGGCATTAAATGACGCGCTGGCGCGGGGAGTTATTCCGCCTGCGTCAATCGATCTGCTGCTGTTTGCTTCTGCCATTCCGATTCAGGCGCTGCCTTATAGCGCCAGCCATTTATTAAAAGTGTCGTCTCTGCCAAAAGGGACGGCCTGTTTTGATATTAACAGCAGCTGCGTCAGCTTTATTTCCGCGCTTCAGGTGGCAGCTGGTTTGCTGAATACTGGCGCTTATCGGCGCATTGCCATTGTCTCTACCGAACTGGCCTCACGCGGCATTGACTGGGATGACGAAGAGTCGTCGCTGATTTTTGGCGATGGTGCCGCGTGCGCCATTGTTGAACGCGGCGATGGGCGCAGCGGTATTACGGCGTGTTTGCTGGAAACTTATCCGAAGGGCAACGAACTGTGCCAAATCCGCGCAGGCGGCACCTTGCGCAACCCGCGTGCGGGGATGGAACTACATGATTTTCTGTTCCATATGCAGGGAAAACGGCTATTCAGGCAGGCTTCTGCCTTGATTGAGGGCTATCTGCAACGTCTGCTGGATGCCAGCGGCTACTCACTGGATCAGATGGCGGCGGTGGTTCCGCATCAGGCCAGCCACCTGTCGCTGGAACATATGCGCAAGCGGCTGGCGATTCCGACGGAAAGGCTGATTGATATTTACCGCTATCATGGCAATCAGGTGGCGGCCTCGATTCCGACGGCGCTGCACCATGCCATCGTGACGCAACGCCTGCCTGAAGGTGAACCCGCGATGCTGGTCGGTACGGCCGCCGGGTTGACGCTGGGCGGGATGGTACTGATCCCATGAGAGTCTTCGTCACGGGTGCAACCAGCGGGTTGGGGCGTAACGCGGTGGAATGGCTGCTCCAGGCTGGGCATCAGGTGCTGGCTTGCGGGCGCGATCGCACGGTGGGGCAACAGCTTGAAGCGCAGGGTGCGCAGTTCGCCCGCATTGATTTGGTGGAAACGTCGGTAGAGCAGTTTCGAACGCTGATGGCGGGCTGTGATGTGGTCTGGCACTGTGCCGCAAAATCATCACCGTGGGGTCAATATAATGATTTTTATCAGAATAATACCGAGGTAACGGCGCGACTGGCTGAAGCCGCGGGTCAGTTGGGCATCCCGCGTTTTGTGCACATCTCCACGCCTGCGATTTACTTTGATTATCAGCACCACCTGAATATTAATGAAAGCTACCGCGCGGTGCGTTTTGCCAATCACTATGCACAGACCAAATTTCTGGCGGAAGAACGGCTTCAGGCGCTGACGTCACGCTACCCGCAAACCACCTATGTCATCCTGCGTCCGCGTGGCCTGTTTGGCCCACATGACCGTGTGATTCTGCCGCGTGTTCTGGAGCAGATCGCGGTGGGCGGCGGCGTGCTGCGTCTCCCGCGAGGTGGTGAAGCGCTGCTGGATCTGACGTTTGTCGGCAACGTGGTAGAGGCGATGGCGCTTGCCAGCCAGCGCACGGGATTGGTTTCAGGTTCGGCATACAACATTACCAATCGTGAGCCCGCACGCCTTGCAGACATGCTTCAGCAACTGCTGGTCAGTCAGTTGGGCATGAATTATCGCGTTAAGGCGGTGCCGTATCCGTTACTGCACGCGGTGGCCGGTGGTATGGAGCTGTTCTCGTGGTTTAGCCGAAAAGAGCCTCTGCTGACGCGCTACAGCGCGGGAGCGGTGAATTTTGATATGACGCTCAGCGCGGAGAAAGCGCAGCAAGAGCTGGGCTATCAGCCGCGTTTTTCCCTCCAGCAGGGTATCGAGTTAACCGGTAGCTGGTTCAAAACACACCTTGCGCAGCGGAGCACTGACGGACATGGCTAATATTTCGACGTTTGAAGTAGGATACTGCCTGCATCCGGGTTGTATGGCGCTGCGTGGTGCGGGATGGAAAGTGTGCCGTTTTCCGGCGCGGGTCTGGATGCTGGAAAGTCAGGGTAAGCGCTGGCTGTGGGATACCGGCTATGCTCAGCATTTTACCGATGCCACGCGTTCCGGCCTGTTCCAACTGTACCGTAGAATGACGCCAGTGCATTTCGAAACGAAAAATGCGCTGATTCACCAGCTACATGCGCAGGGCATTCAGCCTGCCGATATCGACGGCCTGATCATCTCCCATTTTCACGGCGACCATATCGCGGGGCTGCGGGACTTCCCCTCCGTGCCGTTTATTTGTTCGGCGCTGGGCTGGCAGCAGACGCGGAACCTGCGCGGTTTCGCCGCGTTGAAGCGGGCATTTGTGCCTGCGTTGATTCCTGAACATTTCGAGCAAGCGCTCCAGTTTGTTGAGAGCTTCCCGCTCACCGATCTGCCTGCGGAGTTGGCACCGTTTACGCAAGGCTATGCGTTGCCCGGTAGCGACAAAGAGATCGTGCTGGTGCCGTTGCCCGGCCATGCCGCCGGACACCTTGGCGCGTTTGTGCTGACCGAAAACGGCTGGGTGCTGCTAGCAAGTGATGCCGCCTGGTCGCCGCACAGCTATCGTGAAGGTCGTGGGCCGTCGCGGTTGGCGAATCTGGTGATGGACGATCCAAAAGCCTATTACCACACGCTGGACCAACTGCATCAGTTACACCTGAACGGACAGGTCGAGATTCGTCTGTGCCACGAGGGTGACCTATGATTCCGCTGATGACGATCTGGCACTATTTCCGCGCCAAACGCCTGAGTTTTACTACCCGTCAGGCGCTTGAACGCCATCAGCAGAATCAGCTCGCCCGCTTCGCGCGACGGGTGCTGGCGCGTAGTCCCTATTTTCGTCCTTACTGCCAGCTTCCTATAATGTCGTGGCCGACGATGGATAAAGCCGTAATGATGGCTGAATTCGATCGCATGAACACCGCTGGGCTTAAGAAAGATGACCTGCTTGCCTGCGCGCGCCGCAGCGAAGTGGATCGCGACTTCACGCCGAATGTGAACGGGTTTAGCGTCGGGCTGTCGTCCGGTACGTCTGGCCAGCGCGGTCTGTTTGTTGTCAGCCCGCGCGAACAGCAGATTTGGGCTGGAGGCATGCTGGCGAAAATGCTGCCGGACGGTTTACGCGCCGGTGAACGGGTGGCGCTGTTTCTGCGGGCGGATAACAACCTGTATCACAGCGTCGATAACCGCTGGCTCAGCCTGTCGTTTTACGATCTCTTCGCGCCATTTCCCAGCCATTTTTCGCGGCTGGAAGCGTGGTCACCGTCGATTATCGTTGCCCCCGCACAGGTGCTGCGCGAGCTGGCGTTGGCGGTACAGCGTGGTGAACTGCGCCTGTCGGTCAAAAAGGTGATTTCCGTGGCTGAGGTACTGGAGCCACAGGATAAGCAACTGTTGCAGCAGGTCTTCGGGCAAGTAGGGGAAGTGTATCAGGCAACGGAAGGCTTTCTGGCATCGACCTGTGAACATGGCACGCTGCATCTTAACGAAGAATTTATTCACATTGAGCCGCAGTGGCTGGATGACGAACGCTTTACGCCCATCATTACCGATTTCACCCGCAGCACGCAGCCGATTGTGCGCTATCGGCTGGATGATGTGCTGGTCAAACAGCGGGATCCCTGTGCGTGTGGCCGCGTGACGATGGCAATAGCCCGTATTGAAGGGCGCAGCGATGACAGCCTGAGGTTGCCGAACCGCAGCGGTGAAACTCAGACCGTGTTTGCCGATCTCTGTAGCAGAGTGATTGCTAACGCGCTGCCGCTGCATGCCGACTATCGGCTGGTGCAGCAGGGCGACGCGACGCTGCATTTATCTGCCGCGTGTAGCCTGCCGGAGCTGGAAGCCTGTCGGGACAGTCTGGTGCAGCAGTTTGCGTTGCAGGGCATTGATGCGTCGCGCCTGCGGTGGCATCTCACCGCCGGGGAGATCGCGCCGGAATTTACGCAAAAGCGCAGACGGATTACTCACCTGAAGGGGGAAGCATGATGCGATTTCCTCAACACACGCTGCTATTGCGGCTGAAAGCGCTGCTCTTCGGCTGGGGAACGGTCGGCGTGGTGTATCAACTGAGTGCGCAGTTTCAGGGGCAGGGAACAGTGCTGCCGACGTCGCTGGTTGATGAGTGGATTCCCTTTAGCGCTTCGGCTATCTGGCTGTATCTCTCCTTTTTCATCATTGTGCCGCTGTCCTATTTATCCTGCCCAATATCGCGTCTGGCAGGGTTACGTCGTGCAACGCAGCTCACCGCCTTGATTGCGGGCGCGGTGTACCTGATTTTTCCGACCACGATGGTGTATCCGCTGGTCGTCGGGGACGATTTTTCCACGCGTGTGCTACAGCTTTTGCTGCTTATCGACTCGCCACAGAATTGCCTGCCGTCGCTGCATATTGCGCTAACGGTGCTGGCGGTGTGGGCGATGAGCGATGGCCAGCAGAAAGTGAGGACCGGCTTGTATCTTCTGTGGGGAGCGGCGATAGCCTTTTCCATCCTGCAACTGCGCCGCCACCTGTTCATCGATCTGGTGACTGGCGCGATACTTGCGGTAATCGCCGGATGGATCTTTCTGTGCAACCGAGAGACAGTGATAGCCTTACGCCCATCGGTTCCGTTACCCAACGATAAGCGCCATCAGGAATGACATCATGATCGATTTGGCACTACCCATTGTCTTCATGCTGGTTGTGGTGATTGGCGAAGCGTTGGTTTTACAGTGGATGCAGCGTGAAACGGTGAACTGGCATGACGTGGTTTTCAACCTGAATTCAGGGCATATCATGCTGTGGCTTTTTCGCAGCGTGGAAATTTTTTGCTACGGCTATGTCGCGGCGCATTTCAGTTTCGGCTGGGTGGAAACCTGGCCGCCGGTGCTGATGTGGCTGTTCGCGCTACTTGCCTGGGATTTCGGTTTCTATTGGCTACATCGCCTGCACCACACCTTCGGCGTGCTGTGGGCGGTGCATGTGGTTCACCATCAGGGAGAACATTTCAATCTGTCGCTGGGCGTGCGTAACTCCTGGTATTCCTCGCTGACTTCAATTCCGTTCTTCCTGATTCTGGCGCTGCTCGGCATTCCGCTATACGTGTTCGTCACCGTTTCCATCCTGCATTACAGCGTTCAACTGTTTAACCATAATGCCATGACGCCCAAACTGGGCTGGCTGGAGAAGGTGCTGGTGACACCGGCACACCATCGCGTACACCACGTGAACGACCGGGCGTACGCCGATAAGAACTTCGGCGGTACCTTTATTTTTTGGGACAAGCTGTTCGGCAGTTTTTGCCCACAGCTGCCTGACACGCCTTTCCGCTATGGCGCGGGTCGGGAAATACCCTCGAAAAACCCGTTTTGGGCCAGTAACCTGCCGTTTATGTCGTACCTGAAACTGTCGGTGCGCCGTACGCGTCAGGCGACGTTTCACTGTACGCCGATGGCGTTGATTGCCGGTGCGATGCTGCTGTTTGCGCTGGTGGTGGGCTATGTCTACCTGTATGGCTACGGCTATGATTCCGCCGATCTGTCGCAGGCGGCGCTCTTCCTATTGCTGGTGGCGGGGGCGGTTGCGCTGGGCGGCATTTCCGAAGGAAGACGCTGGGGTATTTACGTTTGGCTGCTGGTGGGGCTGCTATTCCCTGCCGTGTTTCTTGTCTATCTGGGCTGGGAAGCGCTCTACTGGAAGATGGCGATGCTGATGCTGGCGCTGCACGGGATGGCGATGGCGGTCGGCTGGGGCCGACGTCCCCTGACTGAGGAGCATGAAAATGTCTAGTGTGCTTCCCGCCAAACTGTATCCTGCGAAGGGCGAACAGGCTTTCCATCGTGCATTACAGCGGGAAACGTCGGCCTATCTCCGCGCTAATCACGATCATCGCTTTGCCGATAGCGGGCAGTTTATTAAGGCCGGATTACTCTTTTTATGCTGCATCGCCTGTTATGCCCTTTGTTTAGTGCAGCAGGCGGCGTGGACGTTCTTCCTGAGCTATTTCTCTTTTATCATGCTGTCGATGTTATTGAATATCATCGTTAATCATGACGCCTCCCATAATACCTTTTTCCGCAATCAGACACTGAACCGCGTGGTCGGGCGCATCGTCACGTTGCCATTAGGCATCGATCCCGATTACTGGCGTTTGCGCCATGTGGACTTCCACCATCTTTATCCGAATGTGGAACATTACGATCTGGATACGGAAGAAAATGGAGTTTTCCGCCAAACGCCTTTTCAGCGCCACCGTTCCTACATGCGCTATCAGCATCTTTACTGGCCGCTGGTGGCCGCGTTCTCGCTCCCTTATATTGCCTGGATTTTTGATTGGGCCGATCGCTTGGGTAAAACCCCCGTTAATGCTCGTTCAGTACAGTTAGGCTACCGTGGATGGATGATTTTTATCGGCAGTAAAATCGGCCATGTTCTGCTGTTATTGGTTATTCCCATCATGGTGGGGGCGGCACACGGCATTAGCCCGGGCATCGTGCTGTTAAGCTATTTGCTGGGTCAAATGCTGGCCTCGTTGCTGGTGGTGTTTTTACTGCTGGGTACGCACTGGGCTGAAGCTGAGTTCTATGCCGTTGCCGATACAGAAGCGATGCCTCAAGGCTGGTATCAGCACAACTTTGCGACCGCCTGTGACTGGCTGCCGACGCCGCGCTGGCTTGAATGCTGTACGGGAGGGTTAAACCTGCACCTGACACACCATCTTTTCCCTGGCTGGCACCATCGCCATTACCCTGCGCTAGCCGCTATTTTACGGCGCGTGGCCGCCGAGCATGGCATGAACTATCGCTGCATTACCTATCGTGAGCTACTGGCTAGCCAGCGACGGTTTTTAAAATCGATGGGTGAGGGGAACGATCGGCGTACTGTGCAACATGGTTCAGAGGAAGGATGATGCTCGCACCGCTGAAGCCGCTGCGCTATGAACAAGGTCGCGATCTGGCGTTGCATCGGGCGCTGATGAAGGCCGCGAATGACTATCTGGCAGCAACGGGCGATCACCGTTTTGCCAACGCTGGGTTTATCGGCAAGATGCTGTTTCTGGTGGCGCTGTGCCTGACGTTTTATGGTTTCAGCCTCTGGCAGACAACGCCGTGGGGGTTTGCTGGTTGCTACTTTGGCTTTATTTTTACCGCCATGTTTCTGGCGGTGAACGTGGTGCATGACGCCTCGCATAACGTCTTTTTCCGGCGGCCGTGGGCGAACCGTTTGCTCAATATTGTGGTGAGTATTCCGCTCGGTATGGATTCCGATTGCTGGCGAGTGCGGCATGTGATTTTTCATCATGCGCACGTCAACGTGCAGCACTACGATCTGGACATCGAAGAGAACGGCGTCTTGCGGCAATCGCCCTACCACCGGTTTCGCTTTTTTATGCGTGCCCAGCGCTACTACTGGCCGATGGTGGCGTCGCTGACATTCCCCTGCATCATCTGGTTTTTTGACTGGCTCGATCGCGTGGGGAAAACGCAGGTGACGCGTAATATGACGCTTCAAGGCGGTAAGGGCTGGGGTATTTTTCTGTTATCAAAAGCGCTGCATGCACTGCTGGCATTGGCGATCCCCTATTGGCTGTTGTCGCCGACACCCGTCAGCGCCGGTGCGCTGTTGCTGGTTTATCTGCTGAGCCAGATGCTGTCATCGCTGATTTTTGTCGTCCTGATTCTGGGCTCGCACTGGGCAAAAGGGACGTTCTATCAGGCACCGGACGATGGCCTATTCAGGCATGGCCGCTATCAGCACGTCTTTTCCACCACGGTGGACTGGGCTACACGTCCCGCCTGGCTTGGCTACTGGCTGGGGCAGCTTAATATGCACCTGACTCACCATATTTTCCCCAACTGGAATCATCGACACTACCCTGCGTTATCGAAAATTATTGCAGACGTCGCCCCACGTTACGGCATTGATTATCAATGTATTACGTTGAAAGCGATTTTGGTTGAGCAGCAGCGTTTTCTTAAAAAGATGGGAAATGGCAGCAAGAAATAGCCCGTTATCCGTTTTATCAATCAGTTAGGTCTCATCTGTTTTTCAAGGAGCGATACTTCATGCGTTATTTATCTCTGGCCGCTTCATCCCTGCTGTTCTTTTGCACCTCGTCCGTCTGGGCAATAGATTGCAGTAAGGCCAGTACAGACACTGAGAAAATGATTTGCGCCAGTAGCCGTTTACAGCAACTTGATACGGTATTAAACAAGGCCTATCAGGGTTACGCGAAAAAAGAGGGCAAAGCGCAGGCGCTCCTGACGCAGCGCGCGTGGCTGGCCGAGCGTGACCGCTGTAAGGATGACGTTTGTTTGGGGAATGAGATGGTTTCCCGTATTCAGGCGCTTTCCGGTAGTGAAAATATCTCTCTGATTACTCAGGCATCAGACCAGTGGGACTTCGTTCTCAGCGTGGCGACGTGCAATCTCGACTCTTCTTACTCAACCTGCGAAGGCCCCGGCACGCTGGATATCTTTAAGAAAGGGCGTGGTGACCTGTTCCAGCGTATCAACATGGAAAATATGTTCATCGAGCTGAACAATAAGGGTGAAGTCACCGCGAATCTGGTTGAGGTCTACGGTGAGAACAACAGCGGGCTGGTGATTGATGACGCTAACTTCGATCACCACGCGGATATCATGCTGCGTAATGGCAATAACGGCGCTTACGGCGGGCCGTCTTACGATGTGTACCTGTTTGATGTAGAAAGGCAGCAGTTTACCCAGAATGCGCCGCTGACCGAGTTAGCCAGTTCCAACCTCGGCCTGTTCGAGATTGATGAGAAAAGTAAGACCATCACGACGTTTACCAAAAGCGGCTGCTGCTGGCACCAATGGTCTACCTATCAGATAGCCAATAATAAGCCTGTCCTGATTGTCGAAACCACAGAAGCTTACTCCGAAGAGAAGCAGGCGATGGTCGCCACCACCCGCGAACTGGTGGGCGGCCAGTGGAAGGTGAAGGAAGAGATAGTAAAAGTCGACGAACAGTAATATTCCCCTGCTTCACAGACAGACGCCGTAGCTGAATGCGGCGTCTGTCACCGCCCCGTTCATTCCCACTCTGCCGTTATTCCCCTGCATTCTCCGATACTTTGCAAAAGTGTTACGTCAGACGTTCTCTGTATGACTTTTTTGCCACTTGCCAGATCGAGATGGCAGCCATGAAAAGGTAAATGCAGTGCAGATCGCGCAGCATGGCAAAACTTCACAAAAAAGACGTGTTTTATTAACAACTCGTTTATGCGTTGTATTCTCTAACCCTACTTTGGAGATGCCTGACATGAGCACCACCCAAAAACGTATGTACATCAACGGTGAGTTTGTTGAAAACAGAAGCGGGAAGTGGATTGATGTGGTGAACCCAGCCACAGAGCAGGTTATTTCACAGATCCCGGAAGGCTCCGCTGACGACGCAAAGAGAGCGATAGAGGCGGCAGAAGCTGCGCAGCCGGGCTGGGAAGCGCTGCCTGCGGTTGAGCGCGGCGTCTGGCTGCACAAGATTGCCGATGGTATTCGCGAACGCGAAGCCGAACTGACCGACACTATCATCGCAGAAGGCGGCAAAACGCACGGTCTGGCGCAGACGGAAGTGCTGTTCACCGCTGACTATCTCGACTACATGGCAGAGTGGGCGCGCCGTTATGAAGGCGAAATCATTCAGAGCGACCGCCCGAATGAAAATATCTTCGTCTTCCGTAAAGCCATTGGCGTCACGACCGGTATTCTACCGTGGAACTTCCCCTTCTTCCTGATCGCGCGTAAAGCGGCTCCAGCGCTGATTACCGGAAATACCATCGTCATCAAACCGAGCGAGATTACACCGAATAATGCGGTGATTTTCGCCGAAATCATTCACAAAATTGGCCTGCCGAAAGGCGTCATCAATTTCGTTACCGGCTATGGCCCAACGGTAGGGCAAGAGCTGGCTGCTAACCCGAAAGTCGGCATGGTCAGCCTGACCGGCAGCGTGGCGGCAGGGATCGCCACCATGACGGCGGCGGCGCAGAACGTCACGAAGGTGTCGCTGGAATTGGGCGGCAAAGCTCCGGCTATCGTGATGGACGACGCCGATCTCGATCTGGCGGTGAAAGCGATTGTCAGCTCCCGCGTGATCAACAGCGGGCAGGTGTGTAACTGCGCCGAGCGCGTTTACGTGCAGAAAGGCATTTACGACGAGTTTATCTCCCGTATTAAAACTGCGATGGAGCAGGTGACCTTCGGCAACACGGCGGAGAAAAAAGCGCTGGATATGGGGCCGTTGATCAGCGCAGCGGCGCTAAAGCGTGTAGAAGACAAAGTGGTGAAAGCGGTATCGCAGGGCGCGAAAGTGTTGCTCGGTGGCCAGCGCGAAAGTGGTACAGGCTATTTCTACCCGCCTACGCTGCTGGTAGACGTGAAACAAGACATGCCGATCATGCACGAAGAAGTGTTTGGGCCGGTGCTGCCCGTTGCGACCTTCGACACGTTGGAAGAGGCGATTACGATGGCGAACGACAGCGAATATGGCCTGACGTCGTCGATCTATACTCAGAATATCAACACCGCGATGAAGGCGTTGAAAGGGTTGAAGTTCGGCGAAACTTACATCAACCGTGAAAACTTCGAGGCGATGCAGGGCTTCCATGCGGGCTGGCGTAAATCCGGTGTGGGTGGGGCGGACGGCAAGCATGGCTTGCAGGAATATCTGCAAACGCATGTCGCGTACCTTCAATTTCACTAAAAGCAGTTTCACTAAAGGCAATCTCAATAAAGTCATGCCGATCGCTTAAGTATCGAGATACACGGGGCGACCACAGGGGTGAGGCCTCCCTGCGGGAACCTCCCCCTGTGTTTCCCCTAAAAACAGGCTTAAGTGAACAGCATGAATTTCACTAAAGGCAGCTTCACTCACGGTCATGCCACTTACCGTAACAGTGGCACAAACAAGAAGAAGGATGGGAAAGGACGATGATCATCTCTGCTTCAACGGACTACCGGGCGGCGGCGCAGCGTAAGCTGCCGCCGTTTCTTTTCCACTACGTCGATGGCGGTGCATATGGCGAGCACACGCTCAGGCGTAATACCGCCGATCTGGCGGATATCGCGCTGCGTCAGCGTATCCTGAAAAATGTCTCCGATCTGAGCCTGGAAACCCAACTGTTCGGCGAAAAACTGGCGATGCCGGTGGTGCTGGCACCCGTTGGCCTGACCGGAATGTACGCCCGACGCGGCGAGGTTCAGGCTGCCCGTGCGGCGGCGCAGAAGGGTATTCCCTTTACGCTGTCTACCGTTTCCGTCTGCCCGATTGAGGAGGTCGCACCCACTATCGATCGGCCGCTGTGGTTCCAGCTCTACGTGTTAAAAGACCGCGGTTTTATGCGCAACGTGTTGGAACGTGCGCAGGCGGCGGGCATCAAGACGCTGGTCTTTACCGTGGATATGCCGACGCCGGGCGCGCGCTATCGTGATGCCCATTCCGGCATGAGCGGCCCGAATGCGGCGATACGTCGCATTTTACAGGCGGTTACTCATCCACAATGGGCGTGGGATGTCGGGCTGAACGGTAAGCCTCATGATCTGGGCAACGTTTCCGCCTATCGCGGCACGCCGACGACGCTGGAGAACTATATCGGCTGGCTGGCGGAGAATTTCGATGCCTCTATTTCGTGGCAGGATTTGGCGTGGATTCGCGAGATGTGGAAAGGGCCGATGATCATCAAAGGTATCCTCGACCCGGAAGATGCCAAAGAGGCCGTGAAATTCGGCGCAGACGGCATCGTGGTCTCCAAT
Source organism: Pectobacterium carotovorum (assembly GCA_016415585.1). Classification (NCBI taxonomy): domain Bacteria; kingdom Pseudomonadati; phylum Pseudomonadota; class Gammaproteobacteria; order Enterobacterales; family Pectobacteriaceae; genus Pectobacterium; species Pectobacterium carotovorum. The sequence goes on from CP066552.1 coordinate 160,826, forward strand.
CACGGCGGCCGTCAACTGGACGGCGTGCTCTCGACGGCACATGCGCTGCCTGCCATCGCCGATGCGGTGAAAGGTGAGATCACCATTCTGGCGGATTCCGGTATTCGTACCGGGCTGGATGTGGTGCGCATGATCGCGCTGGGAGCGGATGGTGTGATGCTCGGGCGCGCGTTTGTCTACGCACTCGCGGCAGCGGGCGAAGCGGGCGTGGTTAACCTGCTGAACCTGATCGAAAAAGAGATGCGTGTGGCGATGACGCTTACCGGTGCCAAATCCATTGCCGACATCACCACCGACTCGCTGGTGCAGGCCACCCAGCGGCGACTGGATGGTCTATAAGCACGAATCACGTGGTGAGCGTCTCTCGCCGCGTGATGGCTTTGAACCTTTCCCTGAACGTTGGTAGCCTTTATGCAATAACGCTGCGTTGGGGGAGAGGTGAATGGGTGGGCGCATAATTACCGTGGTCGATTACGATCCACAATGGGTGACGAATTACGCAACAGAGGCGCGTGCGATAGCGCAGGCGCTCGGTGACGTTGCGGTGAGAATCCACCATATTGGTAGCACGGCCGTGCCGGGGTTACCCGCTAAACCGGTGATTGATATGCTGCTGGAAGTGGTTTCGCTGTCCGATTTGGATAGGTTGGATCACGTCATGGTCGATTTGGGCTATCGTCCCCGTGGAGAAAATGGGATCGCGGGGCGTCGTTACTATACTAAGGGCGGCGATGATCGTACGCATCACCTGCACGCCTTCGTGGTGGGTGACGGGCATATTCAACGGCACTTGGCTTTTCGTGATTATCTGCGTGCAAACCCTTCTGTATGTACAGAATATGCGGAAATAAAGCGTGCTGCCGCACGGGCTTGTGACAACGATGCCGCACGATATAGTCAGTTAAAAGATGACTTTATCGCGATGCATGAGGCGCTTGCGTAGCCATTTCCGCCGAATCCGGTGTTTTTTCCTGTATTGCAAACGCCCCACTTCGTTCTATATTTCGAGAGCAGATTGAACGAAGGGGAAATCGTTGTGAATATTAAAGGGCTTACGAAGGGATTCTTCATCCTTATCTTATTTGTCGTCACGCTGGCGTTTTTTGACATATTGGCGCCGTATTATTCCGCCATCCTGTGGGCGGCGGTGTTGGCCGTGATCTTCCATCCGCTGAAAAGCAAAATTCGGCAAAAATTGAACGATCGCAACGGCGTTGCCTCGTTGTTGACGGTCCTGATCATCTTCCTGATCGTGTTCATTCCATTGGGGATCATTGTTTCCTCGCTGGTGGTTGAGATTAACGGGGTTTACACCCGATTGCAGGACAGCAATACGCAATTCCCGGTGGTGCTGGCGGAGCTGATTCAGCATCTGCCGAAGTGGGCGCGACATTTCCTGGCGGAACACAATCTGGATAACGCCGCCAAAATACAGCAAGAGCTTTCTCAGGTTGTGCTGAAAGGTGGGCAATATCTGGCGGGAAGCGTGCTGCTGATCGGCAAAGGGACGTTCACCTTCTTTATCGGGTTCGGGGTGATGCTCTACCTGCTCTTTTTCCTCCTGAAAGATGGTTCCTATCTGGTGAACCTGATTTTGGAATCGCTACCGCTGTCCACCCATGTTAAGCATCATCTGCTGGTGAAGTTTGCTGCTGTATCTCGGGCGACCGTGAAAGGCACCGTGGTTGTGGCGATTGTGCAGGGGACATTGGGCGGGATTGCATTCTCCATCGCAGGAATAGAAGGCAGCCTGCTGTGGGGCTCGCTGATGGCGTTCCTGTCGCTAATCCCCGCCGTGGGCTCGGCTATTATCTGGGTGCCTGCTGCCGTCTTCCTGTTTGCGACGGATATGCTCTGGCAAGCCATCTTCATTGTCGCTTTCTTCGTGCTGGTGATTGGGCTGGTGGACAACATTTTGCGTCCGCTGCTGGTGGGGAAAGACACCAAAATGCCGGATTACCTGATTCTGATCACCACGCTGGGCGGCATGGAAATCTACGGTATCAACGGTTTTGTGATTGGCCCGCTGATTGCTGCGCTGTTCATCGCCTGCTGGAACATCCTCTCTGGTCGTGATAATCAGGGGAATATTGAAGGCATCGACGAAGATTTTATCGAGGAAGGTCGTCTGTACGCGAGTTCGGTAAATCCCGAAGACGCTGGTGCGGCGGTGAGCCAATCGTCGGACAGCAAGGCGGTAGCTGAGCCAACGGCGGAAAGTCAGGATTCGGGAAAGAAGAAGGTAGAGTGAGCCGCCTACGCTAAGTCCAACTATCTTGACCCTCGGGCGTGATCCACACGACGCCTGCGGGGGCTTTGGCTAAGAACCACAGGCCAAATTCGTCGACATCATCAAATTCATCATCGGATATTTCAGGTGGAAAGGCATGGCGGAGCCGATCGACCTGATGTTTCGGGTCGCCTGGCTGGTAACCTCCCTGACTGGCAAGCCGGATTCTGCCCTCTGCGATGAACCGTTCCAGCAGCGTAAAAAACAGAACCTGACGTTGGGCGTAGGTTCTGGGATTGCTCCGACACTCCACCGCAATATGTTGCCATATCGCACCCATCGATAGCCCGTATGCGCTGGTTGCGACAGCATCGTAAATGTCGTTGTCGTCCATCTCGCTCTCCCTGTTTCCTGTTTTTGTCATAGGCTCACGTTTCTAACGCGCAGGGTCATAGGCATTGACCTCATGGCTCCACGGAATAGCACGATCGTCGACCGCGACGTGCCATTCACAGTGTGTCAAAACGCCGCGTATTTCGGATAAACACTGGCACCAGTGCTGTACGCCAACCCAGGTGGCTTCTTCATCGTTATCGGGAAGTTTGGTTGAACCGGAGAGTACAATCCCCTTCCTGAATACGTTACCGATTTTCACGTTCAGGGCGAAATCAAAGGATTCCCAATTCAGGCCTTCACCGGTCGTCAGATATTTCTCAATTTGGTCATTAACGGAATGGCGTTGGACGATCTCCTTCACGGCAGATATCTCTGTCTGGCTCAGGGATTTTTTACGTCGTGCGGTGTAATAGAGAGAAATTGCCACGTTGCCTCGTTTATTAATAGTGTTTAAGGTGAGGTAATAGAGCATAAATTTTCGAATAAAAAACGGCATAAAATAATCAGGAAGTTCTGATTTTATAAAGGTAAGGGACGGTTATGTTTGGGAAAATGCTTCTGATAGGAATAAGTGCGGTATTACTTAGCGGATGCTCGGTAGCAACCTACAGTCATAAATTGGAGGATTATCAGGGGACTGACCGCGTGGGTATCACGTTCGATAATCGTAACCTCGACTATATTCGCGTTTATCCGAATACCGATAGATGCATTAATCTTGATGCGCCAGAAAATGGCTACACCAATAACGCGATTGGGTTCCAAACTAAACTCAATAATAAAGAACTCGGCTTCCCAGCTATTCCAGAAACGCCAACGATGATCCGTGAATTTTGGGTCAGTGCGCAACACAATATTGCGGTCAGAATGATTGCTGCCAATGGTGGATTTAGCACCGTGACGTTTAAACCCGTGGTCGGGAATTACTATTATGTCACTGGCAAGTTTGATGGACCTTATTCGCCCCGACGCATTGAAGTCTACGAAGTGTTCAAGACAGAGAAAGGCTACTACGACCGCCGCCCCGTTAAAGATTTGATGCTGAAAAACTGCGGCCAGTTTACTTCCAGAATGCAGAAATTCTAATGCCGCTCTTGGCCAGACGTGACCAGTCTGGCCGCCTCAACTGAGTTTTACGTCAGCTGTTTCCCGGTAAACGTACCGGCATACCAGGCATCCATCACCGACAGCAGATTTTTCACTTCCTCGACGGTCAAGCCATAAGAATCAGCCGTTTGATGAGGTTTAACGACGAGCAGTGCAACATCGGCACGCGTATGCAGATAATCGAACTGATATTCCACTTCGCTATTGTAAAACAGGCTTCCGCCTACGTTTCCGGCCTTACGTAGCTGCTTGATCTGTTTATCTTGCGCGTTCGGATCGTCTGCCCAAATCAGGAAATCACGCAGCGGCTGCGTCTGGCGGGAAAAATCATCACGCGTGAAGCCGAAATAGGCATAGCGTTTTCCTACCACTAATGCAATTTTGCTTTTATCGTCCGTAATCCTGACGTTAAAAGAACGCTTTTCTACGGTACAGTCGCGAAACTGCGGCTTGTACTCACAGGCGGAAAGATTCTTCGCTTCATACACTTCATAAAGCCGCATCGTGGCATATTTATCGAAGGTGGTAACCGCCTGACAGCCGGTTAAGGCAAAAAGGATGAGCGGGAGGACGAGATAACGCATGACGGTTGTTTTTCCCTGTTTTGCTGCTGGTGTACTAACAGCACTCGATCACGTTGATATACCCTGAACAATACTTGATGATATTTCCATCGTTCGTTATCAACGCCAGACCTTCTATTTTCGCCTGAGAGACTAACATTCGGTCAAACGGGTCTTGGTGCATTTCGGGTAAGGCAGCGAGGTTATAGGCGTGAGTTGCATTCATCGGAAGCTCCAGATAACCCGCTGATAATAAACCTTTCGTCATAGCCTCAGCATCAATGCTAAAGCTGGGTTTGTTCAACGCAGTTTTGATTGCTATCTCTTGTATGCTGACGGAAGAGAAGTAAAAACGGTTATTGTCATCGGAAAGAATGGCGATTGTGTCGCTGCTAAGTTTTTCCGGCTCACCTGCTAACCAAATCAACGCGTGCGTATCTAACAAGTAGCTAGTAGAACGTCGTTTTGGTACATCGTCCTTGTTGATTGCCATCATTATTTCCCATTAAACATGTCGATAATTTCTTCTTTATTCAAATCATTAAAATTCTCTGGGGCTGAAATTTGGCCCTTCATGAAACCAATGCGTGGCGTTTTCTCGGTAACGGTAAGAGGAACGATCTTAGCTACAGGTTTACCGTTGCGGGCGATAACATAGGATTCTCCCGTTTCAGACACATGGTTGATAATTTTAGAGAAATTGGTCTTTGCCTCGTAGAGATTGATTTTCTGCACAGGTCCTCCGAAGAGTTGGTCAAATTCTTCAAAAAAGTTGGTCTATATGAATGAGTCTACTGGTCATATGAGAATTGGTCAATCTATGACCTATTAAAGTGTGGAAAGATTTTTTGTGTCGCTTTCATCGACCGAGAAAATAGGACTGTATTCCCATCTTTGGCAATATTATGGGAATATAGTCCCGATTTGATTATTTTTTGCTCACCGATAGAGGCTGAAAGTTATCACTAGCCTTCGAGGTGATCGATTTCTTCCGTTTAAGCCGCGAGGACGCAACTCGTATCTATGACGAGGTACTTGGCGCAGTGAAAGGTTGGCAAACTGTTGCAAACCGATTGGGTATCAACCGCAGCGAGCAACTTGGCAAACAAGAGGCGTTTAATGTGTAGGGCAGGTCGGTTTCTCTATTAATCAGCGTTTCGCTGGTGCTGCCGTGCCCTTTAGTTCATTCAATTATTTTTCCACTCAATAAACATTTTTTCTGTAATGCCAAGTCCAACGATTGATCCAACATGAAGTTGAGCTAAATCACTGAGTGTCATGGCAATAAATTTATCGGCAGAAGGAATATCATTTTCTGCACAATATTTCTTAAGATATTGTTCTGCAAGCTGTTCATTAAGATTTTCCCGGATAATACTTCCCATCGCCACTTTTCGTACCGCGCGATGTTGTATGCGATAAATATCAATTTCGCCAATCGACTCTTTTACTACATCATATTGCTCGCAAGATCTCGTATAGGCCCATTTGAACAGCTCCAAAGCGGGCAGGAGCTCATTGGTTTCATAGAAATACAGCAATGCTTTAAAGTAATCCTCTTGCGGTACATCAATAAAACTTAACGGGCAAAAATTGTGCTTAATAAAAGGGATATTGCAGGATAATCGAGCGGTTCGCTTGTTTACGTCTTCAAAGGCTTGTAGATAAGATAAATGAATGAATAAGAAAAAGCTTTGTTCAAAGGGGTTGTGGATTTGTTCTGCTTTGCGTAGCAATAGAGAGAAGTATTCCTCGAGTTGATGGGGGTTGTTTAGCGGAAAATAGGCCGATCTTCCAATAGAGACGTCTATCTGCCTGATATTACCGCATGCGTTGGGATTGGCGAGTAAATCTTGCGAAAGTAGGGCGTGAATGTTTCTGATCGTGAAGGCATTAATTATTATCTCTTCAGCATTTTCAATTAAAAATTCAATCGCTTCTTTGTGGTTCATGATCATGATAGTTTCTTCATGAACTTTACCATCGGCTGTAAGTCCCTGTTCTATAAGTTTTTGTGTATCAAGCTTGGAGTAGGTATTACCTTCTAGTCGACTAGAGTTATAAGACAAATCAATGAGTAGGCGTTGACTAATATTCCTCGCGTAAGTACCGGCTGCAAGTGTGTCATCAAATCGTTTCCCTATTTTCGCCAGCGTCGTTTGTATCTGAACCGGCAGGTACTGGGTTACGTTGGGTAAATAATTATTCAACATATCAAATTGATAGCTGGATTTTTTACGCGCGTATGAAGGCGTATCTAAATAGGCGAGCTGTGAGATAGCCTCTTTGGAAAAGATGGGGTGATTGTCCTCATCTGCCCGTATTGTCCCTATGTTGTTATCGCTAGTGTCCTTATCGAATGACTTAAGGACATGCAATGAAGGTGAATTGTCCTTATTTGCATAATATTTAGTATTGCGTTTTTCCCCTACCGTCACGATCTGTCCGTCGTCGTACAGCTCTTTAAGTCGGCGCTGTAGTGTTTTCTTATTTATTGAAAAAAATAGAAATTCTTCAATTTCGCCCAGGCTTTTTGCTTCATCGAACTGAAGCATTGCTTTCAAAATTGATGTTTTCTCTTTCTGTATACGATTGTCTTGGCTCATTTTTATAAGGACAGAATGGTAGTAGGTGTCTCTAAACGTAGTAGAGATAAGGACAAAATGCAAACCAATAAGGACAGTTTATAGGGAAATTGTCCTTATTGGGCTTTGATAGGGACAGTTTCGGTGGGGTTTACCGTGTGAATTGATGAAGCCTGTTCGCTGATTGCCATCAATGCCGGAATCAAATGTGCGCAGGTGTTGAGGTAAGTGCTGATTTGTTGAAGGTGTTCTGTGGTGGTTTCTGCGACCAGCGATTCGCTTAGATACTGTAAACCGTGGCATAACCCTTCAATCGACTCTGCGGCAATTGCGCTGAGATCGTCACGCTGAGCATGACTAAGGTGATCAACGGGTAGCGAAGCGATTAGATCTCGGAAAATAGTGATGGAACTCTCGGTAGCGACAGCATTTATGGTAGTCATTGGCGATCCTCCTTGAAAGTCAGTGTCGCCAATTGTCGATGCTTTTTACGGGTTCAGATACTACGAGTTTCGTAACTCACTTTCTCTCGTAGTAGAAATAGATGGCCTAAACATATTCCGATTAGATGACATGAAGAATACAATACTTGCCTAAGTATCATCAGATGATAATATGAATATCCATGTATAAATACACAGTTATAGATTACGGATTGAGTGCCTATGTCAACAGGTTTTTATAAAACCATGCCAGAAGTTGATGGCCGAAAACGCTGCGTCGTCGGCATTCGGGGGCAGACGGAAGATCCAGCGTATCCCATTGATATTTGGTTTGATTCTCTGAAATCGGTGGCGAATGTGCTTTCCATAGAGAATCAGCAATTGCTCAAAATTATAGCTGAGCATGAACCTAAAACCATTACCGAGCTGGCTGCTCTCACCGGAAGGGCTGTGAGTAATGTGTCGCGTACGCTGAAAACGCTAAAAAAGTACGATTTGGTAACCCTGAGTCGTTCAAAAAACACGCTAAGTGCGCGTATTAATCATCAAGAATTCGTGGTAGTTATAAACAATGAAAAATAGTTTAGAAATAATCAATAAAGCAGAGAAATTAATCGAACCGCTTGTGATTTCTCACGTTCCCGAGGGGACTGAACCAAAGGCGTTGGTTGACCAGTGGTTGCATGCAATAGCAACTGATAGCCAGTTTTTCTGTAATTCAAGTATTTCTTCGCCTGCAATACTGAAAGAACAAGTATTGTCATTGTTAAAAGATCAAGGCATCTATGTGGATAGGGATCACTTTTTTGATTGTGTATTTGGCGATCTAAAATTAAAGCCTGCTAAAGATGCTAAGTTTAAATTTATTGATTTATTTGCTGGTATTGGCGGTGTAAGACTTGGTTTTCAAAATGCAGGTGGAGCATGTGTTTTTTCGTCTGAATATGATAAACATGCACAACAAACATATATGAGAAATCATGGGGAGTATCCATTTGGTGATATTACATTGATTGATCCTGATTATATTCCTGATCATGATATTTTGTTAGCGGGTTTTCCTTGCCAACCATTTTCTCATGCTGGGTTGAAATTAGGTATTGATGACACCAGAGGGACGCTATTTCACGATATTGCTAATATAATTGATAAGAAAAAACCTAAATTTGCTTTATTAGAAAATGTTAAAGGCTTAATAAGCCACGATAAAGGCTTTACATTAAAAGTTATACTAAAAACTCTCACTAGAATTGGTTATAGCTGCAATATACCTAAAGATATTATTGAGAATGGATCTACAAGGAAAATTCAAGAGTTAGCAAAAGAGATGGTTCTAAAGTCGACAGACTTTGGTGTTCCACAAAATAGACAAAGAATATACATAATTTTATGGAAAGATGGTGAACTAGATAAATTTGAATATCCTAGTGCATGTGATAAAAGTGTTTGTGTTGGTGATATTTTGGAAACGTCACCCGACCCTGATTTAACAATTTCTGATCGTTTATGGGCTGGGCACCAGCGTAGAAAAGTTGAAAATAAGAAGAATGGTAAAGGATTTGGATTTGGTTTGGTATCAAGTGAGTCATCTTATACCAACACGATATCGGCTCGTTACTATAAAGACGGTAGTGAAATATTAATTGATCAAGGACACGATAACCCTAGAAAAATCAGCTTGAGAGAAGCGGCGAGATTACAAGGTTTTCCGGATGACTTTGAACCGAGTAAGTCAAAAATGCAAGCGTACAAGCAATTTGGTAATAGCGTAACTGTTTCGGTTATTGAAGCTATTTCTAGAAAGTTAATATCTTACTTTTAAAAGGACTTCTCATGCTTAAAAATCTAAGAGATATTGAAATAAAAAAACCTATCGTCAATGAACGTGAGTTCTCCGATTATAGGATCCCTAAAGCCCTAAAAGATAAACTTTCACAAGATCTGGGACCATTTGGTTATGGTTTTGATTTCTATACTTCTTTTTCTGCTACAGATAAAAGAAGTATAGATAAAGCAAATAATGATAAAGTTAGAAATTATGCATTAATCCCTAACCAATATTTTAATTATGCTTGTGAAATGTATGATTTCGCAATGGAATTGTTTAAATATCTCTCTATTTTCGATAAAATCAGAGGCTTTTCAAAAGAATTATCTGGCGATGCAGTTAGTATTGAAAATACTATAAAATCAAATCAATCTATGAGGTGTTTTTTTGATAATGATACCGACATTACTCTTTTTTCAAAATTCATAGATAATGAAGATGATAAATTCAGAATGGGTTCAAAGAAGCTTATTAACGATGAGGGGAAACCTAGAGGTGCAAAAGATTGTTTTGGCTCTGTTATTCTGAAAGAGATTAATCTTCCAGATGCTTCTTCTAGTGTTTTTGGTGAGTTAGTTTATGATTTATGCCAAAATCAAGACCTTTATCGTTCATTATTTGAACATCATAAGTCAATGGATGTTACTCTTGCCATACAATCCGATAAAAATGATGCCAAAGAATTTATTCCCCTCCCCAAACCTTTCCTACTCCTCGCCGGCATCTCCGGTACGGGGAAATCACGTTTTGTTCGTGAACAGGCGAAAGCGACAGGGCATATTGACGAAACATATTGCTTAGTTTCTGTTCGCCCAGATTGGCATGAACCCAGTGATTTGTTGGGTTATTCCTCCCGCTTAAATGGCAACGTTGAATATGTGATTACTGACGTGCTGACATTTATCGTTAAAGCGTGGAAGGCCATTGCTAAGTCAGATGCGCAAATTACTGGAAAAATAACCTCAGGGCACCGTAATGATTTGCAGGCAATACCGCCGTATTGGTTATGCTTGGATGAAATGAATCTTGCCCCTGTTGAGCAGTATTTTGCGGATTATTTATCTATACTGGAAACCCGTGAATGGGAATGGGAATGGGAAGATGATGAGTTTACCTACCAGTGCGATCCACTATTAAAAGCCTCGGTGATTCAGTCACTTTCCCCTGTTAAGCAGGATGAATTGTGCAAGAGTTTGGGGTTAGACCCAGCTTCTGCATTATGGCTTGAATTTTTTGAGAATGGCATCGGTATTCCTTTTAACTTACTGGTTGCCGGCACGGTAAATATGGATGAGACCACGCACGGCTTTTCCCGTAAGGTGATTGACCGCGCACTGAGTTTTGATTTTGGTGATTTCTTCCCTAACGATTTCGACGAATATTTTTCACCCACCATCATCCCGAAAAAGCTGTCCTATCCCATTTATTCAAGTGCTGTGAAGAATAAAGCACGTTTGCCTGTAATTGATGCAGATGGCAAAAAGAGTATTGCCTTTTTACAATCGCTCAATATCGAGCTGGATAACACGTCCTTTAAATTGGCCTATCGTGCCTTAAATGAATTGCTGCTGAGTGTGATAAGCCTACAGCCCGAAAACGACGAAGCGCTACAAGCCGTTTGGGATGATTTTTTAATGTGCAAAGTGCTGCCGCGTATTGAAGGTGATAGTGATAAATTAGCACAATTTGATATTGAACAGTCATTGCTCATAAAGTTATCTGATACGTTAAAAGAAAACCTGTCTGCTATTTGGGATAAAAATAATGTAAGACCAGATTTTTATCGTGAAAAGCAACAGGATGGCGCGACAATAATGATTGCTTGCCGCAGTCGCGCTAAAATTGAGTGGATGCAAAATAAGCTTGCTCAATCCGGCTTCACCAGTTTCTGGCCATAACCCACAAGGCGGTACGAAATGCCCGAATTATTGCGACTACAAACTGAGCATTTTGAACTGTCGATTTGGTGCAATGATATCGCTAAACGGCAACAGGTTTATCGTAATACGTTGGCTAAACGAATCCAGTACACTGACGCGAATAATCCTTCTATCGTGGGCTCGACGGTGCGTTTTTCCCCTGCGATGGATTTACAAGAAGTGGCGGTTTTGGATGACACGCTGATCTCTGACACGTTGGGTAATGCCCCTAGTGTGCAGAGTGAGTCGATCAATTTGCGGGAACCTTTGTTTTTTGAAAATGCGCAATATCAGTTTGAGTGGGTATTTTTTAATGAGGTGGAGCAAGCCGACTTAACTCATCGCGTTAGGTTAGTGAATGAAGGTTTTCGTTTTGCGGCAAAGAAGCGTGATATTCCCGCTCGCTTAACGGGCACCGTCAATACAGGTAATGATGTCGGCTGGATGCGCCTGCCTCTCAGCTATCGCCTTGCAGGTCAGGATTATCGGTTTACCCTAGCCTTTGAAGTGTTGCCGACCAAAATGGATTTACACCGTGATTTGCCCGAGATGTATCGCGTACTTGACGATAACTATCCGCTATGGCGTTTTAGCCTTGCCGAAAAAACCGAGCAAGAGGCAGAGCAAAGCAAACAGCGTGGTGATTTTCCGTTACTCTGGTTAGCTAATTTCACGGCACTGAGGCAGCGTTTCGAACAAAGTTTAAAAATTATCTGTCAGGCGCCTCATAGCCGCCTACAGCCCAACGTTTCATTTGTGCGTGCGGATCGTTTAAAAGGCCGGTTGCCTCATCGCTTAGCCGAAAACGTAATCAAAGACCTTGAAAAGGGTCAGTTCGATAAACGCTATCGCGTTGAAAAAAAGCACTTAAGTGTTGATACGCCAGAAAATCGTTTTATCAAGATGGTGGTCACCCAGTGCAAAAATCGATTAGCTGAGTTTGAACGTAAGCTGCGAAAAAATAATCAAGCCCCAGAGAATCAACGCCTTTCCGATGCGTTCCTCAACGAAATTGGCAGTTGGCAAAAACCATTAAGCGAAATGCTGAATCACAGTTTTTTACGTGACGTTGGTGTATTTAATGGCTTGGCTAAGTCATCTCTTGTGCTGCAACAAAAAACAGGATACAGCGCGGTATACCGTATTTGGCAGGAACTTAAATGCTACTTGGATGTTTTTGCCAATCAAACCAGTATCTCGATGAAGTCGGTTGCCGAGATTTATGAAGTGTGGTGTTTCCTGGCATTGCGCAACATTTTAGTCGACGATCTTGGCTTTAAGGATGTCACGCCGAATCGCCAAACCTTAGTATTAAAAAATGACGTTGAATATCAATTAAAGAATGGTTTTGCGGGCGCTTTTGTTTTTGAACGCGATGATGGTTTAGTGGCGAGATTAGCACACGAACCTATTTTTACCCCAAACAGCAAGGATATTCGTTCTTACTTCGTCTCTCATTGTCCTGATATTGTCTTGAAGGTCGAATTCCCTACGCCGAGCGACAAACGCTTTATTTGGCTGTTCGATGCAAAGTACCGTATTCAAACCAAACCGAGCCAAGTGGATGGTAGCGATGCGCATAAATACGATATTGATAAAATCGATTTGGTGCCGGACGATGCTATTAACCAAATGCATCGTTACCGCGATGCATTGATCCGTATTACGCAAGATAAATCGTCCACGATAGGCCATAAAAGTCGTCCAGTGTTTGGGGCCTTTGCCCTCTATCCCGGCTTTTTTAACCAACACGTGGACGACAACCCTTACCTTGATATGATTTCTGAGGTGGGGATTGGGGCATTTGCGCTTCTTCCAAACGACAAGGAGCAAGTTGGGTGCCGCTGGATGGTTGATTTTTTAAAGCGTCAACTTGGCGTTGCGGGAAGTGATTACAGCACGCAAAAATTGCAAGAGCGTTTATATTTGCAAGAAGCCGCACGAATCCCTTATTACGGTATGGAGCAAACGCTTTATCCCGATTTAGTGATGACGGCATCCTTGGGGGGTACTAAAGGGCGAGCCAGCACGTATTTTGATAATTTTGAAAACGGCACATCAGCATGGTATCACACCAGAGTTGAGACATTTAATCAGGCGATGAAGAATGCCAGAAGCCACATTGTCGCAGAAATACGCTACCTCGCTATCGCTTCAACGAGTGACCTTGATCACCACTGGAAATCGATTAAGAAAATATGGCCGATTAAAAGCCAGAGAATCGTTAAAAGGAATGAATTAACGGTGGAGCACGCAGGGAAACTCAGTACCGATGCATACGAGTGTATTTTGTTTGAATTAGGTAAACCACTGACGTTAAACACACCGATTGAAAACGTTCCTCATCGGCCGATTCGTCATTCGATGAAGTTGACAACATTAAGTGCGCTGGAGGCGGCTCAGCAATTTAATTCGGTGAAAGACGTCTATAAGGAAGCCTTGACGGTATCACATACAGGAGAGGGGGAAGGGAAATAACGCGACAAAAACGCTCTGAGTGTTGTATCTAATACTGGCCACTTATCAAGTAAGGTGTGAGCCACCTTACGCTCTTCAAAGTAAGCATCCAAAAGCATGCCTTGCCCATTCAAAATGGGTATCACCGTGTCCAAATTTTATAAAAATGCTCAATATGGGCATATTGGTGTCCCTGGCTGGCGATATACAAGAGTCGAGAGCGAAGGTTACTCAGGTCTAATAGGTCTACACTAAGTTACTTGTCACGTAACAATCTGTAGACCTTTTTCTTGCGTAGGTCTACACTACATTACTTATTTGGTAATGTAGTGTAGACCTATGGCTAAATCTGATGAGCTATTAAACGCGTTGGCTAAATCAGTGAACGCTGGCGGTGGCATTCACAGTGTAACAGAGCTGGCTTTTATGCAGGGGGTGCCTTGTGACCCAGCCTTTAGAAAGTTCCTGGCAGATTGCGTAAAGAAGGGGTTGCTAAGACGAGTGGTGAAAGGCTTCTATGAAAGTGTTATTACACCACCTGAGCCTGAGACTGCCATTTATAAAATCATCAAAAAGTTGCGCAGTGGCGTATTGAACTACATCAGTTTAGAAAGTCAGCTCAGTCATACCGGTGATATTTCACAAGTTGTGATGGGTAGAGTCACGGTGGTGACTAAAGGTCGAAGCGGTTGTTTTGATACGCCTTATGGCGTGATCGAGCTTACCCATACTAAAAAGCCAGTCGAGCAAATTGCACCTAATTTGTACTATGACCCCGACATCAAAATGTATCGCGCATACAAGGAACAAGCGATTGCAGATCTAAAGCACTGCCAGCGCAATCTACATATGTTGGAGAGCTAAGTATGGGGAAGTGTGTGGGAGATAACGTATGCTGAAGCAACAAATTCGCCAAATCGTCCAGTCAAACCCTGACTATGCCGCAGTGACACCCGTCATAGAAAAAGAGATCTTGCATCATGACATTATGGATGTGCTGATCAAACAGGGCGTCATGCAGCGGTTAACGTTTATTGGCGGTACCTCATTACGAATGTGTTACAACAGCAGCAGGCTATCAGAAGATCTTGATTTCAATGGCGGTCATGATTTCCAGCCCTCAGCGTTTGAGGGGCTGGAGTCCGAAATTCAAACCTATATTCAGAACAAGTATGAAACCGAAGTTTGGGTAAACAAACCTTCTGGCGCGCAGCAAGGGGATACCGTTTCTTGGAAAATTAGTATCGTAAAAGAAGCTAATCATCCTGATTTGCCACGGCAAAAAATGCATATTGACGTCTGTGCTATTCCGTCATTTGATATTGAAAAGCGCCCGCTAATCAATCATTACGACATCGTTGTACCGACTGAAGGGATCTTGGTTCCGGTACAGTCGTTACAAGAAACATTGGCCGATAAGTTGATCGCGTTAGCGTATCGGGCAAGACGTATTAAACCTCGTGATATCTGGGATATTGTTTGGATTAAGCAGCGTGGTATTGATTTATCCAAAACACTGGTTGAAAAGAAGCTCACCGCCAGACAGAAGCAAACAGAAGACTTTCGACAGGCGCTGTCTATTCAGTTAGCCAAGCTGATGTCGGAAGATGAAGTCCGTGACGACTTCAATATGGAAATGAGCCGCTTTATTCCTAAGCAAATTAAAGAGAGAACCCTCGATAATCCTGAATATTGGGCTTATGTTCAGGGCGAGGTACATACCATCGCGTCTGAGTTACTGAATGACGGAACACCAAAAAATCCATTTGATATGGGTTAGCCCCATGTTTTTCTTCCACTGTCATAAAACAAAAAGGCCAGTATTTACAATGGCCTTTTTGATTGGTGAGACTCTATGAGATCGCGTGAAACGTTACTCGATATTCTGAATCTGTTCCCGCATTTGCTCGATCAGCACTTTCAGTTCAATAGCGGAAGCGGTGACGTCGGCGTTGATGGATTTCGAGGCCAGCGTGTTCGATTCGCGGTTGAATTCCTGCATCATGAAGTCGAGGCGGCGGCCGACGGCTTCTTCTTTTTTCAGGATTTTGTAGGTTTCTTTGACGTGAGCGTCGAGGCGGTCGAGTTCTTCGGCGACGTCGACGCGCTGCGCCATCAGAACCAGTTCCTGTTCCAGACGGTTATTTTCCAGCTGTACCTGCGCATCTTCCAGCTTGCTTTGCAGGCGCTCACGCTGCCATAGAAGGATGTTCGGCATCTGGGCGCGCACTTTGACGACTTCGGCGCTGACGCCAGCCAGACGTTGTTCGATCATCCCTTTCAGCGCATCACCTTCGCTTTCACGGGCGGCGATGAAATCATCCAGCGCGCCTTCCAGTGCTGTCAGCAGTTCGGCGCTGATGGCGTCCAGATCCTGTTCTTCCGCCGACATCACGCCGGGCCAGCGCAGGATATCAACCGGGTTGATTTCCCCTTCGTCGCTCTGCATTTTGACCCAGTTGGCGGCATTAACCAGCTGTTTCGCCAGTTTTTCGTTCAAGATCAGCGCACTTTGTGCACTCGGGTCGAGCTCAAAACGCAGGTTGCATTCGATTTTTCCACGGGTCAAGCGGGCGCGGATGCGCTCACGAGCGACGGGTTCGAGGCTGCGGAATTGTTCCGGTAAACGAAGATAGGTTTCCAGATAGCGCTGGTTAACGGAACGCAGTTCCCAGGCTGCGCTTCCCCAGTTGCCCTTGATCTCTCGGCGGGCGTAAGCGGTCATGCTGCGAATCATTGGTGCATACCTGTAAAGCAAATGATGAGAAGGATTATAGCGTTGAGTCCCGCGCAGGGGATAGGAAAAACCGTCCGTGGCGTAGCGTCTGTCGTGAATCAGGCGGCGTAAAGCAGCGTCTCGTTCTGTCTGGCGATGTCGCGACAGCGATTTTTCATCATCTGTTTCAGTTGGAGTGTCGCCTGTGACTGTGGGTTGTCACGGCGGCTGATCAGCGTGACTTCAAAAGGCAGCGGCTGGTCGATAGGGACGATTTTGAGCTGGTCGGCGTAGCGACAGGCGGTAAAGAGATCGACGATGCCCGTACCGCCGCCCGCCAGCACCATGTCGGCAATGACCGAGTAGGTTTTGATGTAGAGCGAAGCGGCTGGCTGTAGCGCTCTGTCGCGCAGCGCACGGTGTAGCACCTGACCGAGCGGATCCTTATGCTGCATCATCAGCAGATTGTTGTTGCACAGCCATTCCAGCGAGACAGGGCCGTTTATCGGGCTGTCTTTCGGCAACAGGGCAACCATCGTGGACTGGAACAGCGGTTCTGCCAGCAACTCGGACGGCACCTGCTGACCAAAGATCAGCGCGAAATCGAGCTGGTTTTGCAGGATGTTCTGGCACAGCGTGCTGAAGTGTTCGGTGACGAGTTCAACGTTAACCAAGGCCGCCTGCTTATGAAACTCCACCAGCGTTGGGGCTACGATCATTTGCCCGAATGCGTGCGCTGCACCCAGCCGTACGGAGTGGGCCTTGCTGGTTTTGATTTGTTCGGTGAGCGAACTGATGCTTTGCAGATGGTTGAAAAGCTCCTGCACTTTCGGTATCAGGCGTAGCCCTTCTTCGGTGGCGATCATTCCCTGTGTGCGACGTTCAAACAGGGAAAAACCGAGCTGCTGCTCTGCGTGGTTCAGTACCCGGCTGACGTTCGGTTGCGAGACATTGAGTAAACGGGCGGCGCCGCTGATGGTACCTGCCTGAACAATGGCCTGGAAGATTTCAATATGGCGTAATCGCATGGTTGCAGGCTCCGGCTGACGCTTTCTGATGAGCATCGTATGAGTAATAACCAAAAAGTCTGCAATTATTACGCCAGTTTCTAATTTTGTTCCTGCGCGGCCCGCGGCGTTTCCTCATGATCGGGTTGCCCAATTACGGGGCGCAATGCCCCATAATTGGGCGTCATGATCGAAAATGGTGCAATTCGACCTATGTATGGTAGCGCGACAGACTTAGCGATAGATATCGGCGACGGGAGCTTCTCCCACGTAGCCATAGCCGCGATACATGCCTTCGCTGTTAAATGGCAAGGCGATGTTGCCGGCTTTATCGACGGCAATCATCCCGCCGCTGCCGTCCATTTGCACGAGTTTCTCCATGACTACGCGATCGCTGGCCTGCTGTAGCGTGAGCCCGGCGTATTCCATCAGCGCTGAGACATCATAGGCCGCGACGGCGCGCATAAAAACTTCTCCTGTACCGGTGCAGGAAACGGCCACTGTCTGGTTATTGGCGTAGCAGCCAGCACCGATGATGGGGCTATCGCCCACGCGTCCGGCCTGTTTGTTGGTCATGCCGCCCGTCGAGGTTGCCGCCGCGAGGTTACCTGCGCTGTCGAGTGCTACCGCGCCCACGGTGCCGAATTTGCGGTCGGGATCGATAGGGTCGTTCTGACCGTCATGATCGAGGATGACGCGGCCTGAGCCTGCCTGTGCGTTATGCAGTTGCTGACGGCGTTCGTCGGTGGAGAAAAACGCAGGTTCGACCATTTCCAGACCGTGCTGTTGTGCAAAGGCTTCCGCTCCGTCGGCGGTAAACATCACATGCGGGCTGGCTTCGAGTACGGTACGCGCGGCCAGAATCGGGTTACGGATATGGCTGACACAGCTCACCGCGCCAGCATCCAGCGACCGTCCGTCCATGATGCTGGCGTCCAGTTCGTGAGTTTCTGCGTGGGTGAAGACTGAACCGTGTCCGGCGTTGAATAACGGGCACTCTTCCAACAGACGGACGGCTTCCGTTACGGCATCCAACGCGCTACCGTTTTCAGCCAGAATGCGTTGTCCGCTGGCGACAATCTCGGATAGCGCCGCCAGATAGCGTTGCTCTTTTTCAGCGCTCATGGCCGAGCGGGTCAGCGCACCTGCGCCACCGTGGATCACAATCACGGGTTTCGTCATGCTATAAATTCTCTTTTCAAGCGGTTTACGCCCCCGAAATCAGGGGCGGAGAGACCGGAATCAGTTTTGCGTCGTCGCCAGATAGGAAAAGGCACCCAGCAGGCTGGTGATTTCCCGCATGCTCTGCGCCGTATAACCTACGGTTATGGCATCCAAACGTTCAACGCTTGGCAGCAGACAGAATAGATCGGCCAGTACTGGTTTTGCCACCATCAGTTCGAGATGGTAGGGCGCCTGAATCCGCGAGTTCAGCGTCCGGTGCGCTTTTTCCACCGCCGCTTTTGCCGCGTCACGAATCACCTGACGGGCCTGCTCGGTGCTGAGGGATTCCGCTGCATGCTGTGAAATGGCACGTTTGACGCAGGCGTAATCGGTGGCAGGGTAGTAGCGGGCGATCCAGCTTTGGAGTGTGTCGTCACCGCTGACCAGCCAGAGTGGCGTCTTCTGTTCCACACCGGCGGCAGCGTAGATGTCGCTCTCGCCCATGATTTCACCGTTGATGCGCACGCGGTAGAACGCACGACCATTGATGGTATGTGACAGCACGCCAAACTCGCCTGCCGCGCTGTGATAACCGATGAACATCAGGCCGTCGAACTGCTGTTGCTCCAGCCCCTCTACCATCGAATAGCCGCGCGGTTTGCCTTGTACCAGTCGGGCGCGGGCGTCGATGTTCTCCGCACGCAGATTGACCATTGCCGCATGGCTGTCGGCGACCACCACCTCTGTTGCGCCACCCGTGAACGCACCGTCAATCGCGGCGTTGACTTCCTGTTCCATCAGGCCGCGTGCCAGTTGATATTCTGCGGTGCCGGGGCTGCACTGTTCGGGGCGCATCACGCCAGCGATCCCTTCGATATCAGCAGAGATAAACACTTTCATCATCAGTTTCCTACGGGAGAATTTGCTTATGGATAAAGAGTCGCAGCCAGCCGATCCAACGCCTGTGGCAGCGTCGGGCGATGATGGCCGCGAAAACCAGTCACGGCGTCTGCCTGAAGCATGGCGTCGAGCACCGCGTGTTCGGTCGCGTCGGCGGCGGCGCTTAACAGCGATTCAAGCTGCGCATCCTCCGGCGGTTGCGGCTGTGGGCAGGTGGAAAACGCAACGGCGATATCGCCGGAGCCGTGTCCCCAGTAGCTGCCGAGCCGACCTAATCCTGCACCGGCACGCTTGGCGATGCGCTTGAGCTGTCGGGCATCGAGCGGGGCATCCGTCGCCATGATAATGATGATCGATCCGGCGTCCTGCTGCGGCGCGAGCCCAGGCAGGATAGGGGTGAGGGCGTCTCCCATCTGCACACCGTCCAGCGTCAGTGAAGAAAGTGTGCCGAAGTTTGCCAGCACCAGCACGCCGAGCGTGGCATTCAATTCGGGAATCAGGCGCGATGCAGTGCCGATGCCGCCTTTCAGGCTAAAACAGCTCATGCCGCGTCCAGCACCGATGCTGCCGCGTGCAAAGCTGTCCGTTGCACTAGCCAGCGCGTGCCGCGCCATGTGCTCCGTCACCGCCAGCGCCTGAATGTCGTTCAGCCAGCCGTCGTTGCACTCCAACGCCAGCGGGTTAACCGTCGGTAGCGTGCGGCCCAGTTCTGGATTACGGGAAATGGCATCGCGCACCAGCGCGGTAAACAGCGTGCCGGTTGCCAGCGTGTTGCTGAGTAAAATGGGCGTTTGCAACAACCCTAATTCCTCAATCTGTACCAGTCCGACGGGTTTAGCGAAACCGTTCAACACGGCCGCGCCGCAGGGCAGGGGCTGGGTGAACAGGTTCTCACCGGGCGGCACAATCGCCGTGACGCCGGTTTGTACTTCACCCGCTGCCAGCGTGCAGTGGCCGACGCGCACGCCCGCTACGTCGCTGAGGCGGTTATGCGGCCCGCTGGCCGAGCGCGGCGTACCCAACTGCCGCGTCGTTTTCCAGCGTTGTAGCAACAGCGCCTGCTGCTGCTGGCGATAGTCGTTCATCTGGTGATCGCCGTGCATCGCCTTCCTCAGCTTTTCAGTTTGGGATCGAGCGTATCACGCAGCGCATCCCCGAGCAGGTTAAACGCCAGCACGGTGAAGAAAATCGCCAGACCGGGGAACACGCTGACGTGCCAGGCGCCTGCCATCATCAGGCTGCGGCTCATGGCGAGAATGTTGCCCCATTCCGGTACGTCCGGCTCCGGCCCGAGGCCGATGAAGCTCAAGCCGGCTGCGGTCAGGATGCTGGTGCCGATACGCATGGTGAAATAAACGATCACGTTAGGCAGCGTGCCGGGCAGGATGTGGCGCATCAGCACGATGCGATCCGGCGCACCAGCGCAGCGTACCGCTTCCACATAGGCCGCCTGTTTTAGCGACAGCGTAGAAGCACGCACGATGCGGGCGAAGACCGGCACGCTGAAGACCGCGACGGCGATAATCACATTATTCAGGCCGGGGCCGAGGATCGCGACGACCGCAATCGCCAACAACATGCCGGGGAAGGCGAACAGCACGTCAGAACCGCGCATGATCAGCGTATCCACCCAGCGACCGTAGTAGCCTGCTAACAGACCGAGCACGATGCCGGCCAGCATGCCCAGCGTGACGGAAAAGATGCCGATATATAACGAGATGCGTGCACCGTAGATGATACGGCTCATCACATCGCGCCCGAGATCGTCGGTACCCATCCAGTGCGCTGCTGAAGGCGGTGAGGCCAGCGATGCCCAGTCAGGCTCCATGGGGTTCCACGGTGCCAGCCAGGGGGCGAAAATGGCGACCAGTACCAGCAGCAGGACGAAGCCGCTGGAAACCAGCGCCATCGGGTTACGGATAAAGACCTGAACGAAGTCGCGCCACGGCGAACGTATCGTCTCTTCATCAAGCGTGGCAACAGCCACGACGGGTTCTGGAGGAAGGTTCATCGTGTCTCCTAACGTAGGCGAATCGCCGGATTGACCACCGCGTACAGCAGGTCCACCAACAGATTAATGACAATAAATTCAAACACGAACAGCATCACCAGCGCTTGAATGACCGGCTGATCCTGCGTTTTGATTGATTCAATCAGCAGCCAGCCCAGACCCGGCCAGCTAAACACGCTTTCAACCACGATGGAGCCACCGAGCAGGAAGCCGAATTGCAGCCCAAGCATGGTGATGACTGGAATCAGCGCGTTACGCATCACGTGCTTCCAGGTGACTAGCCGATTGCGCAGCCCCTTGGATCGCGCGGTGCGGACGTAGTCTTCCTGCGCAACTTCCAGAAATGCGGAGCGGGTAAAGCGTGCCATAACGGCAGCTACCGATGCCCCGAGCGTCAGCGCGGGCAGAATGATGTCGCTGGGCTGATTAAAGCCGCTGACGGAAAAGACGCCGAACGGCATGGCGACAAACTGAATCAGCAACAGGCCGAGCCAGAACGGCGGCATGGAAATCCCGCCGACTGCAAAGCTCATCAGCGTCCAGTCTTGCCATTTCCCCCGCTTGAGCGCGGACACCACGCCAATCAGCAGGCCAAGCAGCACCGACCAGACAAAGCCTGCCAGCGCCAGCCACATGGTGGGCATAAAGCTCTTGCTGATGACGTCGATGACGGGTTGCTGAGTGCGGTACGTCACACCCAGATCGCCGCTGAACAGGCCGCCGAGCCAGTGGACATACTGCTGCGGCAGCGGGTCGTTCAATCCTAGCTGCTGACGGGCGGCTTCCACCGCCTCAATGGTCGCGTCAGCGCCAGCGTAAATACGTGCCGGATCGCCCGGCAACAGTTTTATAAAACCGAACACTAACAGGGAGACCACCAGCAGAACCGGGATCATTTCCAGCAAACGTCGGACGATATAAGCAAACATGGCGTTCTCCCTGACCGATTACTTAAATTCAGCCTGATCGAAGATCAGTGAGCCATCCGCCAGCATGTACACGCCGTCGAGGTTCTTGGTTTTGCCGACAACGTTGTCCGGCGAGCCCAGGAAGACCACAGGCGCATCCTGCCAAATCTGACGTTGTGCATCAGCGTAAGCCGCGGCACGTTTGTCTGCATCGGCAGTGGCCAACCCAGCGGTAATCGCTTTATCCGTTACCGGATTGCTGTAGTAGGAAACGTTATACGCAACCGGAACCCAGGACTCTGTCGCGAACAGCGGACGCAGCGCCCAGTCAGCATCACCGGTAGACGGAGACCAGCCGTTGTAGAACAGGTCAAATTCGGCGTCTTTCGGATCTTTTACGCCAAACAGCTTGGCGTTACGCATCCCTGAATCCATCGGGGTGACGGTGACCTTGATGCCGACCTGCTCTAACTGCTGTTTGAAGAACTGTGCGCTACGGATGTAGTCGGTGCGGTTCGTCGTCCACAGTTTTAGGCTCAGGCCGTTGGCGTAGCCTGCTTCTTTCAGCAGCGCCTTGGCTTTTTCCGGGTTATAGGTGTAGTTCGGTGAGCTTTGGCGTGCGAAGAACTGCACGTCTGGTGCCATCGCAGAAGAGGCAGGAACACCCATGCCAGCAAAGCCGACTTTCAGCCAGATGTCGCGGTTGATGGCGTAGTTAAGCGCCTGACGCACGCGGATATCGTTAAGCGGCGGACGCAGGTTGTTCATCGCCAGCCAGAATTGATAAATACTCGGGTCGCGCTGAATCGCCAGCTTGCTGTCGTTTTGTACGGTGCCGATCAGGTCGGAAGGCAGCGGATACACCGCATCAACCTGGCCGGATTTCAGTGACGCCACGCGGGTGGAATCTTCCGGCGTCGGGTAGAAGGTCACGCTGTCGACTTTCGGCCAGCCTTTCTGCCAGTAGTTGTCGAATTTCACCAGCTTCACGTCTTTACCCTGCTGCCATTCGGTGAACTTGAACGGGCCAGTACCGACTGGGTTCACGCGCAGCTGTGCTTCGTCTGGGTATTTCTTCAGCGCTTCCGGGCTGTGCATAACGGCAGACGGGTGCGCCAGCGTGTTGACAAAGGCACCGAAGGATTTGTTCAGCTCGATTTTAACCTGCGTGGGCGACAGAACCGTGACGGTTTGTACCATGTTAAACAGGCTGTTGCGTTTTAAGCCTTTGCTCTGATCGGCCAGACGGTCGAGGTTAGCTTTAACGGCGTCGGCGTTGAAGGGGGCGCCGTCCTGGAAGGTGATGCCTTCGCGCAGCGTAACGACGAACTCGGTGGCGGTGTCATTACTGGTGTAGCCCGTCGCCAGACGCGGCACCAGCTTCATTTTATTATCGAACTGGAACAGACGCTCGAAGATGCCGCTCTGAATGGAGTAGCTCAGCGTATCCGAGGTGTCGTGCGGGTCGAGCCCGGTGATATCGGCATAGATGGAAATACGAAGGTCTTGCGCCTGGGCAACAGCCGCCAGACACAGTGAGAGCCCGAGGGCAACGGCAGAGCGACGAACGAATGGCTTCATGGTTTCTCTCCTGGTCAGCAATGAACGTGTGTTGTGTTTTATAAAAACGTTGTTTTTTATAAATAAATTGTGTTTTATGGCTATTTTCTTGTCATGACGTCGTGTTTCAGGCAGCCGATTCGTTGTCGGCGACCCAGTGCTGCGGCGCGACCTCTCGGTAGCGCGTTTTGGCGACGGCCTCGCCTGCTTTACGCAAGGGTGAGGGGATTTCGCTGTCGTCAAACTGGCGTGCGCCGCGACGGGTTGGATCGGCAATCGGAACCGAGGCCAACAGGCGGCGGGTATACGGGTGCTGCGGGTCGTTAAACACCGACTGGCGCGGGCCGATCTCCACAATCTGGCCGAGGTACATCACCGCGACGCGGTTGGCGATGCGCTCGACTACGGCCATATCGTGCGAGATGAAAATCCACGACACGCCGGTTTTCTTCTGGAGATCCATCATCAGGTTGACGACCTGCGCCTGAATCGACACATCGAGCGCCGAAACGGCTTCGTCAGCAATGATGACCTGCGGCTGTAGCGCCATCGCGCGGGCAATCGCGATACGCTGACGCTGTCCGCCGGAAAACTCGTGCGGATAACGACGCGCGTGCTCAGGCAGTAGGCCGACGCTTTTTAACAGCGCCTGCACCTGTGGTGTGGCTTCTTCCAGCGATTTCACCAGCCCGTGCAGCAGCAGCGGTTCCGCAATGGTGAAGCCGACCGTCAGGCGCGGATTGAGCGAGGCGTACGGGTCTTGAAACACCATCTGCATTTCCTGACGCAGCGGCTGGAAATCCCGCTCTTTCATCTGGGAAATTTCGTTACCCTGAAAATGAATGCTTTCGGCTTGGCTCTGTACCAGACGCAGCAAGGCACGTCCGGTGGTGGATTTGCCACAGCCACTTTCCCCCACGATAGCCAGCGTTTCGCCCGGCCAGACATTGAAATCGATCTGTTCTACCGCGTGAACGTGGTGGGTGATAGTGGATAAAATCCCACTGCGCATGGGGTAATACACGCTCAGTCCGCGAATATCCAACAGCGGCTCAGCGTCATAGCGGGCGGTGACCTGTTCACTATTTTCCGGATCGGCAGCCTGTCCCAGTAAAGGAAAACGCTTCGGCCAGAGGCTATCGCGCATGTCGCCCAGCTTCGGTACGGCGGCCAGCAGCGACTGGGTATAAGGGTGTTGTGGTGCGGAAAAAATCTGTTCGACGGTGCCTTGCTCCACGATCTCGCCGCGATACATCACGACCACGCGATCGGCGATTTCCGCTACCACGCCCATGTCGTGCGTGATAAACAGCACCGCCATGTCACTCTGCCGTTGCAGGTCGCGCAGGATTTGCAGAATGCGTGCCTGCACGGTGACGTCCAGCGCGGTGGTCGGTTCATCGGCAATCAACAGCTGCGGATCGCAGGCCAGCGCCTGTGCAATCATTACGCGCTGACGCATCCCGCCAGACAGTGAGTGCGGATAGCTTTTCATCACGCGATCGACATCTGCGATACGCACCTTGTGCAGCAGCTCACGGGCTTTTTTGTCCGCGCTGGCGGCATCGCAGATTTTGTGGTCAAGCAGGGCTTCGGTGAGCTGATCGCCGACTTTCAGCACCGGATTAAGCGAGGTCATCGGTTCCTGAAAAATCATCGCGAGATCGCGACCACGCAGCTTACGACGCGCTTCTGCTTTCATGCTCAGCAGGTCATGCTGTTTGCCGTCGCGTGCGGTGAAACGGAGCGCGCCGCGTTCGATGTTGGCAGAATCCGCCAGCAGCCCCATCACGGCGAGTGACGTCACGGACTTGCCTGAACCACTTTCGCCGACCACGGCGACCACTTCCCCTTTATTCACTGTAAAGGAAATGCCTTTTAGCGCCTGATGCGTACCGGAACGGCCGCTAAAGCTGACGCTCAGATCGTCGATTTCCAGTACAGGTCTGGGGGCGTTACCGGGTGCTGTGGCGGCACCCGCGTGCATGATATCCGTCATGGTCACTCCGGTGGATGGTTTCATGGTTGCTTCGATTGATAGCGTCATAGCCAGATTCGGCCGAGGTTATAGGTCAGATAAGGCGAACTGTCGGCGGCTAGCCAAATAGGGCCATCGAGATCGACGTGCTCGGCATCTGCGGCGACGGGCAGGGCGGCTTCCATTGCCATTGACGAGCCCAGCGTGCAGCCGACCATAATGCGCAGGCCGTGAAAGTGGGCTTCGCGCACCATCGCCAGTGCTTCGGTCAGCCCGCCACACTTGTCCAGCTTGATGTTGATCATGTCGTAACGACGGCGCAGCCCGACGATGTCTCCGCTGTGGCGGCAGCTTTCGTCCGCGCAGATCGGAATCGGGTGAGAGAACCGCTGTAAATCCTCGTCTTTACCGACAGGAAGCGGTTGCTCAATCATGGCGACCTGATAAGGCAGCAGGGCCGTGGACAGGCTATGTAAATCGAGTCCGCTCCAGCTTGCTCTCGCGTCGATAATCAATCTGGCGTTAGGCGCGGCGGCACGAATGGCGGCGACCTTCTCCAGAATCAGCTCGCGATCCAGTTTGATTTTCAGCAACAGGGCGCCGTGGGAAACGGCATTGGATGCGGCGGCGGCCATTTTCTCCACGCTGTCGAGCGCCAACGTTTGCGCACAGACCACGGACGTGGGGGGATGAATGCCGATACGCTGCCACAGCGTCTGTTTTTCCAATGCGGTGTTGAGCCGCCACAGGGCGCAGTCCAGCGCATTTCTGGCCGCACCCGGCGATAAATCTTTCTGGAGCTGTTCGATGGTCAGGCCGTGTTCTATTGCCTCACGGACCGCAGAGAGCTGGCGACATACGCTGTCGGCGGACTCGCCATAATGGGCGACTGGCGTACATTCGCCTTGTCCAATAAATCCTTTTTCTTCCAACGCGACGCGGATAACGGTAACCGCGCGACGCGTCCCGTTATCAACCGCCATAGGACGGGCTAGGGGCAGATTGACCGTTTCAATTTGCATATGCCGCATCATGATTTTTTCTCATCAACGCTCAGGGGATGAACGGACTATTTCATGATGCATCATCACTGACGAATACTTGTTCATCAGTAGGGTATAACCTCAGGTTATACCCTAAGTTCAAGGTATGGCTTTCTGGTTGCGCTTTCCCGCAACGCGAAGGATTTCGTGTATAATACGTGCCAGTTTTCATTGACCCACCGGAGATGAGCCATGCGCCCAACAGGCCGAAGTGCACAGCAAGTACGCCCCCTTACATTCACCCGTCATTACACGAAACACGCTGAAGGTTCCGTTTTAGTCGAATTTGGCGATACCAAAGTGTTATGCAATGCCACGGTAGAAGAGGGTGTTCCGCGCTTTCTGAAAGGCCAGGGACAAGGATGGGTCACCGCCGAATACGGCATGCTGCCGCGTGCGACGCACAGCCGTAACTCGCGTGAAGCCGCCAAAGGTAAGCAGGGCGGGCGGACGCTGGAGATTCAGCGCCTGATTGCACGTTCCCTGCGTGCGGCAATCGACCTGAAAGTGCTCGGCGAATACACCATTACGCTCGACTGCGATGTCTTGCAGGCGGATGGCGGCACGCGTACGGCGTCCATCACTGGTGCCTGCGTGGCGCTGGCCGATGCGCTGAACCAGATGGTTGCCAAGGGTAAGCTGAAAAAGAACCCGATGAAAGGCATGATCGCCGCCGTTTCCGTCGGTATCGTGAACGGCGAAGCGCTGTGCGATCTGGAATACGTGGAAGATTCCGCTGCGGAAACCGACATGAATGTGGTCATGACCGAAGACGGCCGCATGATTGAAGTGCAAGGGACGGCCGAAGGCGAACCGTTCAGCCACGAAGAATTGCTCACCCTGCTGGCGCTAGCCCGAGGGGGAATTGATACCATCGTTCAGGCGCAGAAAGCCGCCTTAATCGATTGATTTTTAAAGCGACCAATGGGTCGCTTTTTTTATGGCGTGCCATCCCTGGCCGCCACCCTTACGGGCCGTCGCAAGCGACGTTGAAAATTTCTCCCGGAAATTTTTTATGTCTGACCAATTTTATTTCTAATTAATAACTTAATTATACTCTAAATAATTCGAGTTTCAGGAAGGCGGCAAGAGAAGGAATCCCGATGAGCTTACTCAAGTAAGTGATTCGGGTGACTAAACGCAGCCAACGCACATGCAACTCGAAGTATGACGAGGATATCTGTAAGACGAGGAGATGCAGTATGAAAGCCTACCAGCGCCAGTTTATTGAGTTTGCACTCAGCAAGCAGGTATTGAAGTTCGGCGAGTTCACTCTGAAATCCGGGCGTATCAGTCCCTATTTCTTCAACGCCGGGCTGTTTAATACCGGGCGCGATCTGGCCTTACTGGGGCGTTTTTATGCGGAAGCCTTGGTTGATTCCGGCGTAGCGTTTGATTTGCTGTTCGGACCGGCTTACAAAGGCATTCCGATAGCCACTACCACTGCGGTGGCGCTGGCAGAACACCACGATCGTGACCTGCCGTACTGTTTCAACCGTAAAGAAGCGAAAGACCACGGTGAGGGCGGCAGTCTGGTCGGTAGCCCGTTACAGGGCCGAGTGATGCTGGTGGATGACGTGATTACGGCGGGTACGGCGATTCGCGAATCGATGGAGATCATCGGTGCGCACGGGGCGACACTGGCTGGAGTGATGATTGCGCTGGATCGTCAGGAACGCGGCCGTGCCGAGCTGTCCGCGATTCAGGAAGTGGAACGCGACTATCAGTGCACGGTGATTTCGATTATTACGCTGACGGATTTAATTGCTTATCTGGCGGAAAAACCAGAGATGGCAGCGCATCTGGATGCGGTGAAAGCCTATCGTGAGCAGTACGGGATTTAACGTAGTGAGTCAGGAACCCGCCGGAAGAGAATATCTGGCGGGTTTTAATCTCTAAGAGCGGTGTTTAGTTCAACTGTGCCGCCAACAGCGGCCAGCGGGTGTCGAATTCCTGCGTCGGACGATAGCGGAATTCAGAGCGAATGAAGCGCGACAGCATCCCTTCGCAAAACGCTAACAGATGGCTAGCCAGCAGCGTTTCATCATGCTGGAAACCTTTGCCATCGCGTAGCTTGTGCTCGCGTAACACCTGACGCAGCTGCGATTCAATACGCTCAAACAGCTGGTTAATACGCCCCTGCAAGCGATCCTGTTCAAACATCAGCGCGTGGCCGGTCATGATGCGAGTCAGGCCCGGGTTCCGTTCCGCAAACCCTAAAATAAGCAGCAAAATCAGACGAAGACGATTAAACGTTTCTTTTTCGTCTTGCAGAATCAGGTTAATGCGGGTGGTCAGGCTATCCTCAATAAATTCAATCAGGCTATCAAACATCCGCGTTTTACTGGGGAAATGCCGGTAGAGCGCCGCTTCGGACACGCCGACGTTCGCAGCCAGTTTTGCCGTGGTGATGCGTTGGCTACCGTCGCTGGATTCCAGCATCTGTGCCAGCGCCTGCAAAATTTCCTCGCGGCGATTCCTTTTCGTATTTTCTTTTTCTGCCATGTCTGAAAAGACCCTTGCTAAATATTTGACTGACAAGCACCCGTTAGCGCCACAGTAGCCATTTCTTTTTGGATAGATAGGCGCTGTGGCTTATAGGAATTTTTTACACTATGGGTGGCTGGATCGCGTTAGCTACGGCCAGAGTGGCCGAAGCCGCCTTCTCCACGTTCGCTGCCGACAAAATCTTCGACCAGATTGAATTCGGCCTGAACAACGGGCACAAAAACCATCTGTGCGATGCGCTCGCCCGGTTCAACCGTAAACGTCTGCTGACCACGGTTCCAGACGGAAACCATCAGTTGCCCCTGATAGTCCGAATCAATTAGCCCCACCAGATTCCCCAGCACCACACCGTGTTTATGGCCCAACCCCGAACGGGGCAGGATAACCGCCGCCAGCCCAGTATCGGCAATGTGAATCGCCAGCCCAGTTGGAATCAGGGTCGTTTCCCCTGCTTTGAGTTCAATTGCCTGATCCAGACAGGCACGCAGATCGAGCCCAGCAGAACCTGGCGTGGCATAGGTCGGTAACGGAAATTGCTTCCCAACGCGCGGGTCAACAATCTTAACGTCGATTTTTTTCATCATAACGGCTGATAATCTCGTCGATTAATTTTTGGCCAAGCAGACGCTTGTCGCATTGCGGCAACGGCGTGTCACCACCTTGCCAAAAAAGGTGTAACGCATTGGTTTCACTGTTAAAACCATGCCCGGAAAGAGAGACGTTGTTCGCGCAAATCAGATCCAGCTTTTTACGCGCCAGTTTTTGTCGGGCGTATTCTTCCACATTCTGGGTTTCGGCAGCAAACCCGACAACATAAGGACGATTTTTCGTCATGGCTGCGACACCGGCGATAATATCTGGATTTTTGACCAGAGTGAGAGTCATTTCATCGCCCTGTTGGTTCTGTTTTTTAATCTTCTCATCGGCGATGTGTTTAGCACGATAATCTGCAACCGCAGCACAACCGATCACAATATGCTGCTGAGCCGCATGCTCCATCACCGTGTGCTCCATCTCCAATGCGCTGCCGACGTCAATGCGTGTGACGCCCTGCGGTGTGGCGAGCGAAACCGGGCCGCTTACCAGTGTGACATTCGCACCACGGGCGGCAGCGGCCTGTGCGATAGCAAAGCCCATTTTCCCAGAGCTGTGGTTGGTGACAAAGCGAACGGGATCCAGCGCTTCCCTCGTCGGCCCAGCGGTGACCAGAATGTTCAGATGTTGCAGATCGTTGATGGCAGAAAAATGACGCTGCGCCAGCCCGACAATCTCCATTGGGTCGATCATGCGACCCGGCCCAACGTCGCCACATGCCTGGCTGCCGCTATCCGGCCCCCAGATCGGTAAACCGCGCGCGGCCAGCGTGCGCAGGTTGTCCTGCGTGGGCTCTGCGCGATACATCTGCTGATTCATCGCAGGGACAACGGTGATAGGGGCGGATGTCGCCAGACAGATCGTGGTCAGCAGGTCATTCGCCATGCCAGCAGCGACTCGTGCGATCAGATCGGCAGTCGCTGGGGCGAGAATGACTAAATCAGCCCATTTTCCTAACTCGATGTGGCCCATTGAGGCTTCCGCCGCGGGGTCGAGCAGGTCGTCTGATACCGGGTAGCCGGAGACGGCTTGCAGCGTCAGCGGAGTGATGAAGGCTTTAGCGGCAGGGGTCATGACAACTCTTACATCGGCTCCGCTATCGCGCAGGCGTCGCACCAGTTCTGGGCACTTATACGCGGCGATGCCGCCGCTGATACCCAGCACGATTCGTTTGCCGGAGAGGGCATTCAGGCTGGAAAATTCCGTCATCATCATGGTCCGATTGAAAGTCAGAAGATGCGCCATTTTACCATAATCTTGCGGCCAGATAGGAATCTTAAGGTTGCTGCTGCGGTTTCCCGAAGAAGATTGCGAAGCGCTTCGCAGCTTTTTATCGCAGATATCGTCCTGTTTTTTCTGGCGTGACATGATGCCGTCGAGCGGTATAGGGAGAAGGTGATGGGCTGGGAAAAGGGATTGGCACCGCGTGAAAAACTGGTGCGCTTAGGGGCGGAATCGCTGACGGATGCCGAACTGTTGGCGATTTTTTTACGCACAGGGTTACCCGGCGTGCATGTGATGCAGTTGGCAGAGGGCTTGTTGGCGCACTTCGGGTCACTCTATCAACTGATGATGGCCGATCAGTCAGCGTTTCAGAATGCCAAAGGCGTGGGGATATCAAAATATACGCAGATCAAGGCGATCTCAGAGCTGTCGCGGCGGCTGTTTTTCTCTCGTCTGGCGAAAGAAGATGTCATGCTAAACCCAGAAGCGACGGGGCAATATTTGCAATTTCTCTTGTCTCGACGCGAACGCGAGGTTTTTTTAGTCCTATTTTTAGACAATCAGCATCACGTTATTCGCCATCAAGAGATGTTTGTTGGTACGATTAACAGCGTGGAAGTCCACCCGCGTGAGATTGTGCGTGAAGCGCTAAAAGCGAATGCTGCCGCGCTGATTCTGGCGCATAATCACCCGTCGGGAAAAGCGGAGCCGAGTCAGGCTGACCGCGCGATAACCGAACAGATTGTCAAAGCGTGCCTGTTATTGGAGATCCGCGTGCTCGATCATTTAGTCATTGGGCATGGCGAATACGTTTCTTTTGCCGAGCGCGGCTGGATTTGACAGATATTTCCGCAATCCAATGGGATCTTTAGCTGTTCGGGACTTGAGCACTTACGCTTCAGAGCGTATACTACGCCACCTTTGAGAATCTTGGGTGTGGCGTTAAGAGCCTATCTCAGCAGGTTTATCCTGATGACAGAGTCTTTTCAGTGAAGTTGCTGAGATGGGCTCTAAAGCCTGACGAGGCGGCCAAACCCTATACGAAGCTCGAGCTGATTTGATTTTTGGAGAATAGACATGTCCCGAGTCTGCCAAGTTACTGGCAAGCGTCCGGTGGCCGGTAATAACCGTTCCCACGCAATGAATGCGACCAAACGCCGTTTTCTGCCGAACCTGCACTCACACCGTTTTTGGGTTGAAGGTGAAAAACGCTTTGTAACGCTGCGTGTATCTGCGAAAGGTATGCGTGTTATCGACAAGAAGGGTATTGAGACGGTTTTGGCCGATCTACGTGCCCGTGGTGAAAAGTATTAAGGAACTGAATCATGGCTAAAGGTGTTCGCGAGAAGATCAAGCTGGTTTCTTCTGCTGGTACTGGTCACTTCTATACCACTACGAAGAACAAGCGTACTAAGCCGGAAAAATTGGAACTGAAGAAATTCGATCCCGTTGTCCGTCAGCACGTACTCTACAAAGAAGCTAAAATTAAGTAATTTCTGCTTCTTGATAAAAACCCGGCCTTGGTCGGGTTTTTTTTCGCCATATGCCAGCCAGATGTCGATTTTTTTTAACTGCTTTGTGTTAAATACTGCGGGTAAAATAGAATAGGCTAGCCGTTGCCTTGTTTCCCGCTGCATCCCCTGTCTTGCGGGCTGTCACTGATGGTATCCTGCTGTTTATGCTAATGTAACCACCTTTATCAGGAGACGCACATGCCTGAATTACCTGAGGTTGAAACCAGCCGTCGTGGGATTTCACCGTATCTTATCGGCCACACCATTCTTTATGCTGAAGTGAGAAACTCACGCCTGCGCTGGCCGGTATCGGCGGAGATTCTTTCTCTGAGCGATGAGCCAGTCATCAGCGTGCGTCGGCGGGCAAAATATCTGCTAATTGAACTCGCGCGTGGCTGGCTTATTGTGCATCTTGGCATGTCTGGCAGCCTGCGGGTGTTGCCGGAATATAGCGAGCCGGAGAAGCACGACCATGTTGATTTGGTGATGGACAGCGGTAAGGTGCTACGTTACACCGACCCTCGGCGTTTTGGTGCCTGGCTGTGGACGGATAATCTGGAAACCTGCTCGGTATTGGCGCATCTCGGGCCAGAACCGTTAGAGGCGGAATTCTCTGCAGATTATCTTTATCAGGCTTCGCGCGGTAAAAAAACGGCCATTAAACAGTGGATTATGGATAACAAAGTCGTCGTCGGCGTAGGCAATATCTACGCGAGCGAATCGCTGTTTGCTGCGGGTATCCATCCTGATAGAACGGCTGGATCGTTAAATGAAAACGATGCAGCCATATTGGTGAGCGTGATTAAACAGGTGCTACAGCTTTCGATTGAGCAGGGTGGCACGACGCTGCGTGACTTCTTGCAATCAGATGGCAAACCCGGTTATTTCGCGCAGGAGTTACGCGTCTATGGCCGCAACGGTGAACCTTGTCGGACATGCGGAACGCCGATAGAAATCGCGAAGCATGGGCAGCGCAGCACGTTTTTCTGTCGCCGCTGCCAGAAGTAATCGGCGTTACAGATAAAATCTCAAACAAATAACAATGACGAAAATTCTTTTTAAGGGAAAAAAGCATGCGGCGCATTTTGTTGATAAGAATAGATTTTCTGGGTGACATGGTATGTACCACAGCGTTGATTCACTCTTTGAAAAGAAAATGGCCAACTGCCGACATTCATGTATTGGCGAATAAGTATAATTCATACGCGCTTGAAGATAATCCAGACGTAAAAGAAGTGCATCGTTACGTTTACAGCAAAAGCCGAGAGAGAAATAATCGTAGTGGTTTAATCAGTTCATTAATCGATAAGTTTCTTTTGATTATGCATTTAAAACGTTTGGATTTTGATTTGCTGATTATTCCTAATGGTGGGATGAATAAGAATGCAATTCAGTTCGCCAGATGGATGAATATTCCTGATAAACGTTGGCACACGGCCGAGACAGAGTTTGACGATCGCAAGATCGAACATGTTGCTAATCGGCCAATAAAACATGAAGTATTAGCGGGGTATGACTTAGTGCCAGAGCTTGGTGTGACGAGCACAGATGATTTACGTCTTTATGTTTATCCTTCTCTGGGATTAAAAAATAAATGGTCAGAAACGTTAGAAAATAACGGTAAAGCGAATATCGGATTTTTTATATCAAATAAAGCACATGAGCGCCGTTGGCCGTGGGGAAATTGGTATTCGCTCGCTAAGTTACTTGGCAATGATTTCAATATTATTATTTTCTCTAATCCTGGCGAGAGGCCGGAACAAGATGCGCTTAATGGCATTACGGTTCAGTGTATCGATACTGAAACAGTGCCTGATCTTATCGCAGCGATGAGCCGATTAGATCTGGTTGTTTCGGCTGATAGTGCACCCGTTCACCTTGGTGCGGCATTGCAGATACCGGTTGTCGGTCTATTCGAAGCAAGACCAGAGAAATATTTGCGTTGGTATCCGATTGGTGTCAATCACGTCTTGCTGCATTCAGGCAAATGCATCGACAGCATTAGTGTGGCTGATGTCAAAGAGGCCGTCATTTCTCTTATCCCGTAAACGGATTATCAGCGGAGCTTTTCCATTAAGGCACTAACGATGGCATCGGGCAAGAAATGCGATACGTCACCGCCGTGGCGAGCCACTTCCTTAACCAAAGAAGATGAAATAAACGACCACTCTTCTGATGGCATCAGAAAAACGCTTTCGAGCGTAGGCATCAAGTGGTGGTTCATCTTTGCGAGTTGGAGTTCATATTCAAAATCGGCAACGGCTCGCAAACCACGCACAAGAATATTGGCTTTTTGCTGTTGTGCGAAGTGCACCATAAGATCGCTGAAACCGACTACTTCGACGTTCGATAAATGCTGTGTCGCACCTTTTGCCAGCCCCACGCGTTCATCCAGAGTGAAAAGCGTACGCTTACTCGGGCTGGCAGCGATGGCCAGCACCACATGGTCGAACAGGCGTGATGCACGTGTCAGCAGATCCAAATGACCATTGGTTAATGGATCGAACGTTCCAGGATAAATCGCTTTGGTTGTCATCACGTCAGCCCTTCATTCACTGTCTGGGTAGCTACTGCTTTACTGTGTCCGCTGGGGCAAATAAGGTTCCAGTAGCGTAAGCAGCATCTGTAGTGCGCCCTGGTTTTGGTGTAACACTTCCACGGCGTGTCGACCATAGTAAAGACGATAGTCTTCGTCAGCGAGCAGTTTCCCGACTTCTTTTCCAAGTGAGTCTGCATCGGTCACGGTGATCAGTCCGTCGGCCTGATCGAGTTTGTTGCAGATGTCTTTGAAATTGAACGTGTGTGGCCCCATCAATACCGGAATAGCATGCGCTGCCGCTTCTAGCGGATTATGTCCGCCTCGTTCAACTAAGCTTCCACCGACAAAAGCCAGATCGGCGATGCCGTATAACAGCATCAGCTCGCCCATAGTGTCCCCAATGACGACCTGCGTGTTTGCAGGAGGCTGTTCGCCACTGCTGCGCAGCGTGTAGGTGAATCCCAGATTCTCTGTCAGCGCCTGCGTGGTGGAGAAACGTTCTGGGTGGCGAGGCACAAGAATGAGTAGTAAGTCAGGGTAGGTGGCAAGCAGCTGTCGGTGAGCGGCTAGAACGATCGCTTCTTCACCTTCGTGCGTACTGGTGGCTATCCATACTGGACGGTGTGGCGCCCATTGTCGACGTAATGTAATCGCTCGTGCTGCCAGTTCCGGCGTCACGGAGATATCAAATTTGAGGCTGCCAGTGACTTTCAGGCTGGAGCGCTTCAGACCAAGCTCGATAAATCGATTCCCATCTTCCTGATTCTGTGCGGCGACGAGGGTAATGCGCTGCAAGATATGGCGCATGAGCTTTCCAATTTTTTTGTAACCTGCCGCAGAGCGTTCTGACAGTCGTGCATTGGCAATGACCAGCGGAATGTCGCGTTTATGCAGCTCTGCGATCAGATTTGGCCACAGCTCAGTTTCCATAATGATGACGATTTTCGGGCGAACCTGATCAAAAAAACGCTTCAGGGCAGAGGGTAAATCATAAGGCAGGTAAACGTGATAGACCGTGTCGCCAAAAGCCGAACGCACGCGCTCGGAGCCGGTTGGCGTCATGGTTGTTACCGTGATCGGCAGATTGGGATAACGATGGCGCAGTGCTCTCACTAAGGGAATGGCGGCCAGCGTTTCACCCACCGACACCGAATGCAGCATGATGCCGTCTGGCTTGACCTTCTCTGCACAAAAACCGTAGCGTTCACCCCAGCGTCGACGATAGGCCGGAGCCTTACGGCCACGAAGCCACAGGCGAAGCCAAATCAACGGTTGGATGAGGTACAGGATGATGGTGTAGAGAGTTTGTAGCATAAGGTTTACTGTTATCAGTTATCGCTGGGGTGATTTTATCGGGTTAGTGAGGATAAGGCTATTTGTAAAACGGATGTCGTTTATTCCTCGGCCGATTTTCCTAAAAATCGCTGGTAGATGCGCACATGACCGCAATCGTTGAGTTTGGTACGGGATAGAAAGACAACCGAACAATCCAGAAAATCCAACTATACTCACATGCACCTTACTTATGAGACGCTTGTATCTGTTTTGATTTGTTGCGTAAGATGCGTTTTATTTTTCTTATGAAACCCTTGCTTTCATTAATAATATTTTTCTTTAATCGTTGTAAAGGGTAAATAAAAAACAACCATAATCGATAATATAACCTATCTTTTCCTTCCAGAATAACAATGGAGTCTTTGAGCTTACTGTAGTGATTTCTGTTAAGCTCTCTTAGCGTCTCTTCGGCAACATTGCGGTATGTTAACCCTATATTACGATGGTTTTCTTCATGATGAAAAAATTCAGTTTTATTGATTTTTTCAATACCAACAGAAAATGGTATTGGGCCTGTAGTATTTAATACACCTTTCATCCCTACACCATAAATCCAAGGTTTGTAGCGTTTTAATTTATGCACAACTTCGTCTATAGCGGATTTAATGTAAGGAGATTTTGGTACTGAGATTATGTTCCATTGTTGGTATTCTCCACACGTTAAGAAACCTAACGCTTTGTGCAAACCCATGTTTCTATCACAGCCGCATTCTTTATTATCCCAACTGCATAGCAGTATCTCACAATTTTCTTTAATAGCTTCGTCAAAGGGAATCGAACATGAACTTTTAATATCCAGATAAACGCCACCCTCGATGTAAATCAACAGATAGCGAAATAAATCAGCTCTGGCTGCACCATATTTCGGGTCTATGCTTGAATAGATACTCAGCATCTCTTTTCCGTAATGCTTATCTATATATTAAATTATGCGAGTTTCATCGTAGAAATAATATTCCCAACCCGGGTTGATCTCTTTTAATTTTTCGATGGATTCTAAAATTTCTTCAGGCAGATTATGTACGCCTTTAGTGTATATCTGATGAATTTTTTTAGGTACTTTCATCACTGTGTCGTCCTTGGTGAAACTGGGAGTATTTCTAATAGTAGATTGTTTATTTTTATGGTTAAATGAAAAATCACATTTTCATATAAAATTAAAAATCACACTCAGATCAAGGTATAGTTTCTCATTTTATTTCTTCCTGACTAAGTATGATAATTGGTGTAAAAACTCTTGAAAAACAGTGATGAAAACTATACACGGCTTTCTATAGCCAGATTTATTTTCATTAGAAAATTATTATCGGTAAGGCTGCTAGGTTTTTCTATCATTCATGTTTTTTATCGATTGATAAATTTCTTTTCTGTTATTGTCCCAATTTTTTATCAAATGGTGTTAATATTAGTTTGCATTTCAGGATAAGTGCTTAATGATGGATCATAGGGGGAAATAAATTTTGGCACTGACAAAGCCACATTTTTTTGTCAGTGACCTGCTATGGATAGTTGTGAGAGTAATTTTACCCCTGATACTCATTTATTGCCGTAATAATAGTTTTTACTTCTATATCAGACAGTGTTGGCCCTATAGGTAAACTTAATACTTTATTATGAATGGACTCTGTAATCGGTAAAGTCCCTTCTTTTAGACCTAATTCACGATAAGCTTGTTGAAGATGTGGAGGCGTGGGGTAATGAATTAATGTCTGAATCGCTTTATCGGAAAGAAATTCTTGTAATTTATCTCGGTTATCACATTGGATCACAAAAAGGTGCCATACATGTTCACTGGAAAAATCTGGTAAATGAGGTAATGAAATTAAGTTGTTCACAATGTCAGTACAATACTTTTTAGCTATTTGCTGTCTTCTGCTATTGTTCTCATCCAAGTATTTTAATTTTATAGTTAAAAAAGCGGCTTGAAGTTCATCAAGTCTGCTATTTACACCTTGATAAAGATTTTCATATTTTTTATGTGAACCGTAGTTTCTCAGTGCTTTTAACGCATCTGCCAATTCATCATTATTGGTTGTAATAGCACCAGCATCACCTAGTGCACCAAGATTCTTCCCTGGATAAAAACTGAAGCCAGCTGCATCTCCCCATGATCCTGCCTTCTTACCATTGAGCACTGCACCATGAGCTTGGGCACAATCTTCAAGAACAAGAAGATTGTGTTCTTTGGCAATGGCCATAATTTCATCCATAGGGCTGATTTGACCATAAAGATGCACAGGCAAAATAGCTTTGGTCTTTGGCGTAATTGCTGCTTTTATCGTATCAGGTAAGAGATTGTAGGTTACAGGACTGGGTTCAACTAATACAGGGACTAAATCATTCTCAGTAATGGCAAGTACAGATGCAATGTAAGTATTTGCTTGAACAATGATTTCATCGCCTTTTCTTAACCACCCTAATTCCTTCCATGCTCTGATTGTTAATATAAGAGCATCTAACCCATTCGCTACTCCAATACAATGCTTTGTTTCACAGTATTCTGAGAATTTTTCTTCGAAATTATAAAGCTCTTGACCTGCAATATACCACCCGGATTTTAATACTCTCAAGAAATTTTCAGTTAACTCTGTTTCATGCGGGGAATTAACCTCTTTAAGATTTAAAAAATCAATCATTTTAGTCTCCAAAAAATTCATAAAAAATTTTTATATTTTTCTTTTAATTTCAAAAAAGCTTCGTGTGTATAAACAAAAAATAAATCTATGTCGTTTTCAGTTACTAACTGCGCACCACTTTTTTTATGAAAATCAATAACGCGAATATTGTTTTTTCTGACATCAAAATGACATTTTTTAAAACCAAGATGCATAAATCCAACTTCATAGACCAATAAAGCACTTTCTATTGCAGCAGATCGTGTTTTATTTTCGTTCAAAATCCAGCTTCCCCAACAAAAAGACTCCTTATGATTTATAAAATCATACAGCCTAACTGTCCCAATAGGCAGTTTGGAATCATTTCTCATAATAATATAATAATATTCGAGATTGTTATTTTCTTTTATTTTATAGTTGGTTAACCATTTTTTTTGGCTTTCTATATCCCCATCAACTAATGATATATATTTATTTAATTTATCATTAACGCGGAGTTGAAATATAAATTCAGCATCACTAGTTGTAGCTAACCTTAAGGAAATTGTCTTGCTTGATATATCAGACACCATGTGTTGTTACTCCTGACTTGAATTTGCTATATTCTCTGATATAATCGGACTCATCATAAATCTGATCGGCTAGCACCATTAATACGCAGTCATCGGTAAAATCATACATTTCTCGCCAAGTACATGAATCAATAAGAAGTCCTTGAGCTGGGTTATCTAATAATAACTCTACCTTTTCAGTGCCATCATCAAGTAAGAAACGACAAGAGCCACGAACGGCAATTGCTATTTGTTTTAATGATTTATGGGCATGAAATCCTCTTCTGACACCCTCTTTAGTTTTAAATAAATAATATACACGTTTAATTTCAAATGGAATATTTTTACCTTGTTCTAGTGCAACTAATGCACCACGATCGTCACCGTGTGTTTGTAACTGTATTATTTTTACTTGCATAAACTTATTCCAATATTATTTAATAACATGTTTTAAATATTGTGCATACTTAAAACTTATCTTAATAGGATTTTTTATGGCAATGAGTCTATAGCGCAGGGGAAGCACGCTTCATAGTCCTCGAGCCTTTTCATCATAAACTAACTTTCGATGAAAGCGATTCGTTCAGTCTGTCTACTCTTTTATTTTTATAAATATTAATATAAAGCTATATGAAGTTGGCTTACATTTACTTTAATGGTATTCACTTTAGCGAGAGTGTTTATATTCTAAACAGGATTTTATTAATTTATCAAAGGTTTTTTTTACGGTTTTTTTATAAATTAAATATGAAATCTTATTGGCTTTCTCTTTGAATGTAAGATATTTAAAGCAAATTGGTGCTATATTGTTTTTACTACGTATTGATATAGGAAAGTCCATTATTTTTTCCTTCTCAAGGAAACTGATATCGCCTGACCATGAAAGATGCTTATTACAAAGGTTTTCAGCATAGATATTATTTGTTAGGGCATCAATAAATCTATTTTTTATAGACTCTTGAGCGTTTATTTCTTTCAGTACTTGATATGTTTCATCTATTTCTTCTGATGTGCTCATGTATTCAAACATATCTTTTATGTTTTTTTTCTTAAGGCGTTCTACAGGAGAGTACCCTTGCAGAGGGCTAGTCAGACCGATGCATTTTTTCCCATAAATAAATTGTTCAGGAAAAGCCGTAGCTCCGGGGAGTGGGTGGCTATCTATATAGACGGATGCATTTTCTGTTATCTGCAAAAAAATATCATGTGGAATACTTGCCATCAGTTTCAAGCGTTTTGTATATTTTATTTTTTCTACTATCCACCAAGGATCATTAACAATATCGCATCCTATTACATAAAATGTAGATTGAGGATAGTTTTTCATTACGAATGATATTATTTCTTTAAATGAGATTTCTTTATTTTTATTAAATTTATAAGACGTGCCTGAAGTGAAAAAACTATCACCATCCTGTATTCTTTTAGATTTATTGAGTATGCTTTTTGATGCATTCCCCATGTCTAGTGGTATGCCAAGGAATGATTTTTTAGCATGTAACTCTCTTTTATCGTCTATTCTTTGGCCGAGCGAACTAATTTCAAACCAAACATCTGCGACACTCACCCCATAACTGAACGTATGATCTGAATGGTTTACAAAATAAATTGTTAAATTATCGTTTATTTTTTTCGCTAAAGCACAGGAGATAACAGTGTGAATATCGTCTGGGTGAATATTTAGTATTAATTTTTTATATTGACTAAGCGATTTAGCAACCTCAAAAATACGATTAATACCATCAGGAAATTCATCCTCTGTATATGAAATTACATTTTTGAAATATTGCTTCATTCTAATTTTTTCATCATAGCCAGATTTTCTTGTAATAATCAAATCTGGTTTGTCATCTAGATATGACGAAATACGCTCCATTAACCTCGTGTGACCACCACTGAGATAAGGTTGGGAAATAACAAATAAATTTTCATGAGTACTTACTGGTGAAATTTCTTTCATTACTACTGTATCTATTTCGTTAATATACCTGTTGAATAGTGAATTCTCAATCTCGGTTAAGCTATAAACTCCAATGTTGTTATTAGATAAAATTTCACCGAGAATTTTCGCGTCAATTAGAGATTCATTTAAGGATCTACCATTTATAACAGTATCTATCAATTCTTTTAACTGACGTTTGCTGTTCTTTAACATAGCCATTTTCTCTTTGGTGATATACTTATTCTGAGATGAAATACTGATAATTATTTTATATGTGTAACACCGTACTCAACAAAGAGTGGATGAATGCCTCTTCATTATTTTCTATAAATTAATACGATGATGTTAAGTTTTTTAGATGGTCTATTATTAGGGAGGTTTGTTAAAAATGAGCACAGAGGTTATTTTTTTCTTTAAAAAAAACCAAATAATAATCATCAC
Organism: Pectobacterium carotovorum; assembly: GCA_016415585.1. NCBI lineage: Bacteria > Pseudomonadati > Pseudomonadota > Gammaproteobacteria > Enterobacterales > Pectobacteriaceae > Pectobacterium > Pectobacterium carotovorum. The sequence goes on from CP066552.1 coordinate 202,904, forward strand.
TTTTATAGATCGAATAAAAATAATTATCTCGTAAAGGCATTGGGTTTTTCTGGCACAAAAGCTCTATTATTTCTTTAGGATCACCGTCCCAAAGCTGAACTGTATTTTTATGTCCATAAGCAAGGAGAAGCGGACGAGCAATCCAAGGTTCAAGAGGACTAAGAATCTTACCTATAATTGGTTGATGAGAGCTAATTACTTCAGATATTGGAGATAAGCCTGCGCTTCCTGCAACATAGATTGGTTGCGAGGTAATGTTTAAGTTACTTAAATCATAAGATATATATGATATGATTTCTTTTTCATACTCGCGTTGCGCTTTTAAAGCGTTTGCGAATTGAAATGAAATTACGCATGCTATGAAAATAAAAATTCCTGTTGGAACAAATCTTCCTCTTTGATGGATATATTTTGTTATGCCCACGACAAAAAAGAAAGGAACTGCTGAAAATCCAACTAACACTCTGACATCAGTAATTTTTTCTACTAATAAAAATGATACACCTGTTGTTGAAAAAAATAAAAGGAACGGTATAGACACTAAGCATGCAATTATTTTAATAATATAAACTTTATCTTTTTTACTAAAAATATAAATTTTATATGTATTCTGCATGGACAAAAATAAGAATAAAACCAGTAATATGCTGGCTATCCATTTTATATAACCAGTATAAAGTAGTTTTAGTATTTCCCATGTTTGATAAAAAATTATTTCAAGGGATGGTATAACGTCTGATAAAGGAATAATATTTGCCCGCCCGCCACCTATATTCCCCAGCTTTATTTTTTCAAATATATAGTAAATAACATAAGATGTGATGAAAACTGAGCTATCTTTTAATAAAGACTGAAATTTAGATTCATCTGTTTTTTTGATATTAAAAGCAATGTGCGTGGCGATTAATCCCAAAAATATATTAACGCAGGGTTGATATATAGTAAGAGATAAAAATAATAAAAGTATAGGTTTTAATCTGTATTTATTTTCTTTATTTTTCGATAAATAAAATGCGAGCACTGATAATGCTAACGAAATAACCATTCCTGCACTATCAAAACGATAGGCAAGGTTCTGGAGAAATAAAGGGCTAGCAAATAATAAAGGTAATGTTACTTTTGCATATATAGCATCTATAGATAGATTTTTGTTTGCTATAAATGTAAGTGTGTAGCAAATTATTGCAATAGATACTATATATCCTAATGGATAAGAATCAATGTTTGCTCTGCTCAAGTAAAAGATATGAGCTATCAGGTCAGCACCTTGCCTGCCTGCCCATCCCCAGGGACCATCTCCAGTGACAACTCGAAACGCATCATCTCTATAATAAACGCCTGTTAGCATTATTGGCAATGAGAAAATTATGCATGAAACCCATATAAATATATTTATATTTTTCGTTTCTTTTTCCATTAGTCTTTCTTCCTTAAAAAATACCGAGGCCGTCTTTTTGTTTCAATGTATACTCGTCCTATATATTCACCAAGGACACCGATTCCAATTAATTGAACACCGCCAAAAAATAAAATAGATACGAGTAAGGAGGGATAGCCAGGGACTGGGTTACCTCGAATTATAGTATCAATAATCATCCATATACCATAAGTGAAAGATAAAAGAGCAATCACTGAGCCAATGTAAGTCCATATGCGTAGAGGAAGCGTTGAGAAACTCGTAATCCCTTCGAGAGCAAGATTCCAAAGTTTCCATCCATTAAATTTTGTTTTTCCTGCTACTCGTTCAGCTCTAAAGTATTCAACAATTTCCGTTTTACCACCTACCCACGAAAGGACTCCTTTCATGAAAAGATTTCTCTCTGGCATTTCTTTTATATGTTCAACAATTTCCTTTGACATTAAACGAAAATCGCCAACATTCTCTTCTATTTGAGGAGTGCTGATTTTGTTTTGAAGTTTATAAAATAATTCTGCTGTTCTCCGTTTAAAGTATCCATCAATGGAACGGTCTGAACGTTTTGCTAATACAACGTCTGAACCTGATTTCCACTTTTCAATCATCAGAGGAATAATTTCGATTGGATCCTGTAAGTCTACATCAATTGGGATGATGGCATCACCTGTTGCATGTTCTAACCCTGCAAACAATGCAGATTCTTTACCGAAATTTCTAGTAAAAGATAGCGATATAACTAAAGGGTCAGATAGAGAGAGTGTGTTTATTATATATTCAGTAGAATCTTTACTGCCATCATTTACAAAGATCATTTCAACATCATATTTTTTAAGCTCTTCGAATTCACGTACTGTTTTATAGAAAATTGGGATAGTATCTTCTTCATTAAAGACAGGTACAACTAGCGATATTTTCATCTTACGTCCCTAAATATCACATATTTTGAAAATAGAAAACCTAGCACTAAACTTATTCCAGAGAACTCAATTAATGTCACCAAAGGATTAATGTTATAGTAATCTGAAATACTTCCACAAATAAAACTTACCATGCCAGTAAAAATGACAAAAGCTATGTATTTTTTTGTTGTTGGTCTGGCTTTGAACGTGAACTTAGCATTTGCAAAAAAAGAAAAAGTCACTGCTGTTGAAAATGAAATTAAATTGCTTGATGCTTGATTAAGAGAGCTTAAATAAAACATTATAGAAAATGTAACCCAATGAATTATTGTATTTATTACACCAATTGTCATATATTTATAAAATAATCTAATCATATTTTTATGGATGTATGATATGTCAGTTAATTGTCATTTTAATTTTTTTATTTTAATCTTTTTTTAAATCTTTTAAGTTCGCGTGATATTTTTCCCAAAATGCTTTTTTTATTTAAATAATTAGCTACATAGCTATCGTGACTTTCACTAGATGCCCTGATAATGTATTTTCTGTAATCAATTTCTCCTTCACTTGAGGTTATATCATTAGATATTTGAATGAAGCAGTCTATGAGATCTTTATTTCTCGACTCAAAAAGATGAAGATAGCTATGTTCGTAAATAGTAAATAAACCACAGATGTGGTTTTCCCCTATCAACCATTTTGGGACTGCGACATCTGAGGGGTAAACGAATTCAGGTTGGTGCCCTGCTTGTATTGCAGCGTCTGTTAGACGGCCTCCAACATCAAATTTATCATCCGCTTGTAATAACGGTGCCCCTGCATTTCTCCAAGTTTCTCCTGTTAGAGCAATAAACATTGGTCCTACATAGACATAATGGTAATCAATATGATTCGCTGATTGGGCACATCCAAACACTTTTCCATTACGTGCAGATATTATGGCTTTTTTAATCGCATTCGAGTTTAGTGGGATACAGTCAATATCAACAATGATAATAACATCTTCATCTTCTGCTGCATTAAGAATTTCCCTCATCCATGTTCCATGATCCATTCCATGGCGATTGTGTTGCTCAATTTTGAAGCCAAATTTTTCAAAAACCTTTCGCTGGGCATTAACTAGCTGTAAATCGACATTGTTCCAATAAAGAGTAAATATCCGAACATTAGAATTATCGAAAGAATTGAACTCATCCATACCTACAGCCCTATGTTAAATTTAAATGGGAATATTTCACTTTCTAGAAATCTAATTAAATAATATATTCCATCAACGTTATTATAAGAATTAATTTACAACTCCATTCTTCTATATTCGTAGGATGAATGGTTTTTTATTAATTCGATATGTTCTTTTTTTGTAGAGACCACAATTCTGTATATTTATTAAAAGTATACTGAGAATTCACTATGGCTAGTAGCAATCCTTGTTTTCCATCTAAAAAACCAGCCCTAAATATCCATGTTTTAAGAAATGCAAAGACTGTATGAATGAATATGTCTGAATAGCGGCACCGTTTCCCTCGACTGTGCCGTTCCTCTGCCCATGCCAAAGCGTAATGTAGTTGTTTTTTCTGGAAGCTTGAGAACTCACGGCATGTTAAATGCAATAAGTCACCTGATAATTTTTTAAGAGATGCACTACCATAATTTAGAGATTCATGTACAGTATTATCATTATAAGCAAAACAGTTATTGGCATAGAAGCGAATGACATTATCTGGGTACCATCCGCTGTGGCGCATAAATCGGCCAAGGAAGAGATTCCTTCTAGCACAGAAATATACATTTCTATTATCAATATCAGGTTTTGCTAGTATCTTTTCAATAGAATTGCGTAATTCAGGTGTTACTCTTTCATCTGTATCTATCACGAAAATATAATCGCCGTTGGCATAACGTTGAGCTTTCTGCCTCTGTTTTCCATATCCTGGCCATTGATTTGTATGATAGACTCGAGCACCATAATTTTCAGCGATCTCTACAGTATTATCGGTACTTCCTGAGTCAACAATAATTATTTCATCAGCCCATTCTACTGAGCGCAAGCATTCGTCAAGAAGTTCGGATGCATTTTTTGCAATCATAACAATAGATAATTTATTTCGGGTTTCCATTATTTATTGCCTTTATGATTTTTATATTTAAATTTTTTTGTTTTTTACAAATTTATATCTTGGAAGTGATATAGTGAACGACTTCATTTTCTAGCATCTCGTAGATCAAGATTTACCATTTTAATGAACGTAAGAATTTTTTTATAATAAAGAAAAAATCATTAATACCTTTTTCAATATTCCCTTTCTTTCTACTCTCTTTTTTTATCTCTTGATCTAATTTCTCTAATCGTTCTTTCTCAATATTACTGTTGGATATATCTACGATGGGGTGAGATATTATTTCTGTTAGATATATTTTTTTAAAACATTTTTTTTTGTATAGATAGTCCCACTTATCAGCAATGTAATAGTTATTGTTGAATTCTTCATGCAAATTTATTGCTAACTTTCTACTTACAAGGTAACAACATGTTCTTGTTATATATATTGGCTTATAGGTTAGCTTTTTTAAAATAATACCATTTATATTTATTTTGTTAAAAAATGACAAGGATATTTTTCTTCTCTGGCTAAGGCCATCTTGCCCGCCCAGTATATAAAGATTCTCTTCGCACATTTTGAGAGTTGACTCCTCAGATAATCCGTTTATAAGATGCTTCAATGAGGAGTTAATAATTGCATCATCTTCAAGAATAATAGCCCATTCTATTTTTTCATTAATTATTTTGGAATATATTTTTTGATGGCTTAAAGAGCATCCTATTTCCGATGCTGTTGGATTAAACTCTTTTGGCGAACTAGCCTTAATCCTGTCTAGCTCCTCTCTTGGTAGATCAGAACCTAGTATCGCGTCAATAAACTCAAAATCAATACTCTCTTTTTTTAGAGTATCAGCGATGGATTTTCTTCTGTTGGTGTCTTTAGCTAAAGATACAATGAATACTGGAACTTTATTCTTTTCCATTTTTACTTTCCAAAGAATGCTTTAATGAAAAAATACTTGGCATAACTTTTTACGCCTTTTATATATTTTCTATTGTGAAACTGATGCTTAGCACAATACCGCATATTACTTGCGGTCACGGCGTCTAATAGAGGCTCATTTCTCCATGGAGAATTATCTTTGGCTTTTAAAAAATATTTTGTACAACTGTAATTGGCTGCCCATTTATGCCATGGCTTAGTTGGGCCGATATAATGAATAAAAACAGTCTCTGTGGAGATAGGTGTTGGCGCTGATTCACCATTGCTATATTTTAATTCATAGTTAATGCTAAACTGGGTGTTGTATTTATAACCCAGTTGATTGGCTTTCCCTGCCAACAGTATATTTAAAACATCCTGATCAGGATGAGTAATGACTTTCTTCATCTCTGAATCGATCAAAAAACGCATGCTATTTTCTGTTACAGAGGCTTGATGCCAGTTATTGATTTCAATTAACAAAACGCCAGAATTAAAGTAGCCATTGCTGAGTTCAGGCTGCTGAAGTTTTTGTGCACGGTTTTCCCACCAACTGCTATCACCATCTAAAACAGCAGCGGCAATATGGCTACTAATATCTAATTTTATTAATTCTTGCAATGAGCCATTACATATAATGTCTGCATCAAGGTAGAGAACTCTATCGAGTATCTGATAGAAATAGTCGGCAATAATAAAGCGGAAATAAATGGCATAGCTCCAGAGTTTGGTTTCTGGTAACGTTTTTAACCAAGTGCAATCAACGATATAAATGTTAATAGTTGTATTGTATTGCTCTGCCATCTCTTGAAATCTGGCTTTATCACCATCACTGAGTTTGTCGGTAAACACGTGAAAGGATAAACAGTAATCCGGATTCTTTAATAAAATAGATGCGATAGCGATGGCGCAGCCATAAATGAATTTTTCATCCGTGCCAAAGGCTATGTCTAACTCGGCATCTTTTTTAGAATAGGAGAATGAGTGTACAGTTTTTATGACTTTTTCTTTGTCAAAGTACATGTGCTTACCGTGTTGGATAAATAGCGGAAAGAATAACGTGTTGTAAGAAACAGGTTAGAATATGTCTTTATTTATCATTATGATTCGATAATCAACTGTGCCGCTTTTTCTGGCAAACTATAAATATCTTCTGTATCGGCAAAATGGCGGGCATTTTCTGCCCACTGTTTCAGCGTTTCTGGCTGAATAAGTGCGTGTGACAACGCGTGGTTCAGTGCTGTCTGACTAAAGGGTTCTGGGATGACCTGTCCGGCCTGCGAGCGCTCAATGTAAAAAGCATAACCGCACGCATCGGTAACGAGTATTGGCAGTCCAGCCGCGATAGCCTCAAGCAAAACGATGCCAGCAGCTTCCTGATGCGCCGGATGAAGTAACAAATCTGCGGCTGCCATGAAGTCAGGAATGTCGTCTCGGCCAGAGAAGAACTGTATTTGTTTACCGATGCCGAGCTGCTCTGCCTGTTGTTGAAACGGTTTTGGATCGTCCTGGCCGACAACCAGCAGCGTTACGTGTTGACGCAGTTCCTGTGGCAGGCTAGCGATAGCGCTCAGGCTGCGGCCAACACCTTTGCGTTTGAAGTCGGAACCGACCTGTAATAGAACAAATCCGTTTTCATCCAGATGATGCTGTTGACGGAACTGTGAACGCGTATCTGGAGAACGCGTGCTGTACTTTCTATCCAGTGAAATACCCGGCGGTAGCATAAAAAAGCGTTCATCTTGTGTACCGTAATGCTTCTGGAAATGGGCGATTTGCCGCGGCGTCAGCATCAGCATGCGCGTGTGGCTATCTTTATCGAACACGTCTCGTTCAAGTGCTGTATATCCGCGGTAGCGAGGTGTGAGTCGATAAAAGAAACCTTTTTCCTGAACGGCCTTTTCTGCCGTACATCCTTCTGCGGCATAGTAGAAGTCTAGCCCTGGCATTTTGCTAAATCCGACAACGCGAGCGACAGGGTGCTGTTGTAAATGGCGTTGTATCCAGTCGGAAAAATGGCGATGGCGCGTATGATTACCCAGTCCAGAGATGGGCACGAGAACGATGTCGAACCCTTCAGGTTTGTCGCCTTGCCATTCGCTGGTATAAACACGAATATCGTGACCTTGTTTCTGGCAGACTTTTGCAATGCTCAGAAAATCTCGCTGTAGCCCGCCGAAAGGGAAGTATTTATAGACGCAGAATGCGATTTTCATTTGGTGTTCTCTTCCTGCGCCTCTTGCAGCATGTGTTCTGATGCCTGGATGACCGCTTGTGCTGGAATGCAGGACAAATATTTGACCGTCTGATCGTAATTCTGTTGGGCTGGCATTTGTTGATATTCACCTGCCCAAATCTGTTTATAGTGTTTGCACCATGGACGCCATAATTTATAGTCCGTTGGGCCGAACAGACACACTAGTGGCGTATTCAATGCGGCGGCCATATGCATTGGGGCGGAATCCACGCCGATATACAACACGGCGTTGTCAATTAGCGCAGCCAGTTCCAGAAAGCTCGTTTTACCCGCAAAGGTCATTTCGGGTTTATGCGTGCACTGTGAGTGAATATCGCGCACCACGTTTAAATCATCTTCTGAAGGACCACAGGTCAAAACGACTTCCAGATTTTTGGTTTTAAGATAGTCAATGACCTGAGCGAACTTGTCGTTGTCCCAGTATTTGTAGTATTGGCGAGTCGTGGGTTGGATGACGACGTAGCGTTGCGTTAAAAGTGTAGGGTGTTGATCCGCGATACTTTGGGCGTCTTCCTGACGATAATGCAGTGATAATGTCGAGCATATATTTGACGTCGGCAGGTTGAGCGGGGTGAGGAGATGAAGATTTTGCTCAACAATATGCGCGCCCATTGGCGGAACGCAGACGCTGAAAAATGAACGCCAAATCTTTCCTTTCAGATTATCGCCCCGATCGAGAGCAATGCTGTGACATCCCAATGATTTTACTAATAGGGCAATGGGCCACTGGTCAGCTAAATTGACGATCAGATCGTAATTGTTTTGTTTAAGCTTTTGCCTGACTTCTTGGAAATTACGGATCTTTTCCAAAAGCGTGCCCGTTTTTCTTTTGAGCCCATAGAGCTGATGTATCTCTGGGTTTGCAGAGAGAATCGGCATCGTATCCTGGTACAGCAATACGTCGATTTTGGCATCAGGGTAGTTGGCTTTCAGCGTACTGATGAGCGGAGTGGTCAGCAGCATATCGCCATGATATCTGAGCTTCACCACGAGAATCCGGTGATAAGAGATGATGCGTTGACTCACTCGTTTTCCTTCATGTAATCAAAGGTTATTATTTTACAGGCACGCTACCGCCTTTGGCTCAACAGCTACCAAAAGACTGATCTTATCCATGTGGCGCGACAGTATGGATAGCTAATTTTCCCGCTATGGTACTAAAACCCACATCCCTCTCACAGAGGTAATTAATATTATACCCGTGATCTTGAAAGCTGCGCAGAGGTTGCCTGCACGAGCAGGTTTCCTGCCACTGCTGGTTTTTTGTTGTCATGGTCTCTCTCGTTTGTCTGAAAGATGTTTCGCGCATTGCATTGACAGTAAGATCAACTTAATTGTACAACTTAATTGATATTAACCCGAGGCAGTTTAAAAGGAACATTCTATGTTGACCCTGACCTTCTCTGATGTTCGCCAGAAATTTGCCAAAGTACTGGATACGGCTATTACGCAGCCAGTGACCATTACCCGTCGTTCAGCGCCAGATATGGTGGTCATCACCGCGGCACAGTTTGCAGAGTTGCAGCAAGCTAAATTTGAGGCTTCTCTTGCCAAGGTAATGAGTAAGCCAAAGAATCAGGCGCTGTTTAAGGATCTTGCTGATAAATGATCTTCTTCTTAACCGTTGATCAGGTCATCGCCATTCACGACAGTCAGTTAGAAACGTATGGTGGTTTGGCAGGGTTTAGGGATATTGGCTTGGTGGAAGGCATGGTTGCCCGCGTTGAGAACCTTCACATATATCAGAATGAGAATGACCTGTATGTGCTTGCCGCATCTCTGTTGCTTTCTATAGCACGCGGGCATGGCTTTAATGATGCCAACAAAAGAACCTCAGTCGCATCAGCTATGGTGTTTCTCGATATGAATGGTTCATCAATCACGCCATCAGAAGACTTTGCTGATTTCGTGGTAATGGCAGCGCAAGGGTTTTACGATGTGCATACCGTAGCGGAAGCGTTGAAAAAACTCGCCGATTAGGATCATCGCGGCTTTAGCCATTTTCCGGTCAGCGTGGTGCCGAGGCAAAACGCCATAAGCCACGCAATAAGCATGTCTCGTGAATAGAGAATGACATCGCTAAGTCCATACATCAGCAGGGCAAAAAGCAATGCGGCGGAGAGGTGACTGCGTAGAACAAAAAATGAAAAATAAAATAAGGAGGCATAGAGCAACACGAGCAATATTGCTCCCGGCAACCCCTTAAGGGAGAAAGCATCAATCACTTCGTTATGCAGATGGACATTCAAAAATTCAACGGCACCCGCTAAATTCGGCTTTTGTTCTGCTTGTGCAATGATTCGCTCTGCACGCTGTTCGGCAGATTGTCCCAATAAGGCTTCTTCCCCTGCTTCGATACCTGAGTGATACATCGCGATTCGTGCACCCACCGAGGTTCTGCTGTTATTCATGCTATAGCTGTGTACGTCAGTAATCAGATCGTTGAGGCGCTGATGAATCGTTTCCTGGAAAAGGAATAAACACAGGAGAAGCGTGGCCGATGAGCCGACTAGCGCTTTTATAAATAGCGGCTTACTGTGTCTGACTTCTGACAGTAAAATGGTCGCGCCAACAAGGGGATAAACAAATATGGCTGCCCGAGTTTCTGTCAACAGAATGGCGACAGTCACTAACAGGAAATGCCCCAGATAGAGATAATACTTATAGGTTGAATCGAGCTTAAGCAGTGCCTGTGCGCTTAAGGCACCGATGAAGGTAAGAAAATAGGCCGCGCTCGTTGCGGTACCAAATACTAATCCAATACGGTGCATTCCACTGAACAGTGACTGGTAGAACGCATAGCCCAGCGCGAATACACTGATTGCAATGATGTAGGAAAGGGACTGACGCTGATTTTTTTGCGAGATATGCAGGACTGTCAGAAGGATAAATGCGCCCAAAATACCAGCATGTGCAGATGTTTTATAGGCGTTGTACACATAAGGGAAAAGGCTATCGGGTTGATAATAGTGGTGATACCAAATGAGATTGGTTAAGCCGATAGCCAGCAGGCAAAGTGGAATCAGTAACAGCCGCTTAGCCGCGATGACGGTTCTTAAGTGTGTCGCCACATAAAAAACAGATAGCGAGCCCGTGAGATAAAAAAGCCACCCAGCAATAATGCTACTAAATGGCATAATGGCTAATGTGAGTAAACAGCCGGGGAAAACCGCTTTAAGCGCGACAGCCGAACTGATGCTGGGCGTTTTTCCCAGTTCGTACCTTAATTCATTGAGCATGTATTTGTTCACAGTCGGGAGCGATATCACTCGTCTGATGCAGGTAATTCTATACCCGTCATACTTCAAGTTGCATGTGCGTTGGCTGCGTTCACTCACCCGAATCACTTACCTGAGTAAGCTCATCGTGATTCCTTCTCTTGCCGCGTTATTCGGCCTTATGGCCTCACCCCTTCGGGGTCAGCGCAAGCGCTGTTCAAAAACGCCTTGCCGTTTTTGTCCTGAAACTCGAATTATTTAGTGTATATCAGCTTCTCTAATTTCTGATGGACGAGGCTAGCGGGAATAGTCTCCATTTTCTGGCTTTCAGACATTTCCACCACTTGATTCATCCCGTAGCCGCCAATCAGCCCTGGGTCGGTTGGTCCGTATAGGGTGATATTCGGACGATCCAGCGCTGCTGTCAGGTGGCTAAGCCCGGTATCGACGGAGACAACCGCGCTGGCGCCCGCGAGTACCTCGGCAACCTGTTGCAGCGTAAGGCGTGGTAAGACTTCAACGTGTGGAAAGCCTTCCGCCAGTCGCAATGCACGCTGGTGCTCATGCTCCGCTCCCCAAGGGAGTTTGATGTGTAGCCCACTCGGTGCTAATAGGGAAATCAGTTCACGCCATTGCGCTTCCGGCCAGTGTTTTTCATCACGCGTCGTGGCGTGGAGAAACACCAGATAGCGGTTGGCGTCTGCGGGCGACTGAGAGAGGAAGCGTGAGGCAATCGCATAATCGCCACGCTCGGTGGGTTTCCGATAGTTCAGGCTGGCGGCAAACAGCGCCCGCACGCGCTCGACAGCATGTTGTCGGCGGCTTATTGGGTGGCGATAGTTATAAAACCAGCTTGCCAGCGGCTCGCGCGCGCTTTTGCAATCCAATCCGTGTTTTTTTCCGTTGGCGAGTCGCGTAACCAGCAGCGCGCTTTTTATCAGCCCTTGTGCATCAATAACCGCATCATAGCGGTACTGGCGTAGCTGTCGCGTAAATTCTGCACGTTCCTGACGTATCGGGGCACTGAACCAACTTTTGCGCCAGCGGCGTATCGCCACTGGAATGACGCGGGAAACCGCCGGGTGCCAACTGGGGATTTGTGCGAAACCTTCTTCAACCGCCCAATCGAATTGGATACCGGGAATAGCCTGCATTGCATCAGTTAAGGCTGGCAAGGTGTGCAGCACATCGCCCATCGACGACGTTTTCACGATCAGCACTCTCATGCATCTGCTCCCGGCACCCGGTTTTCTCCTGGAACGAGACTTTCTTTTGGAATGAGACTTTCTTTTGAAATGAGACTTTCTTTTGAAATGAGATAGTTATCCAGTGCGCTGAGCACGCGTTCGGGTTGAATGTCGATCAAACTCTGGTGATAACCCTGTTCTGCATCCCCTTTGCGCACCCGGTGATAGCCGGTAATCAGGCGAATCACTTCCGCCTGATGGGACAGCGGCGGGGTAAAGTCAGGGCTGCTCGGACCGTAAAGTGCGACCAGCGGACGATGAAGTGCCGCAGCAACGTGCATGAGCCCAGAGTCGTTGCTGACGACGGCGTGACAGGCGGCAATGAGCACCACCGCTTGTTCCAGCGAGGTTTTCCCTGCCAGATTAGCGCAATGCTGCCGCGCGTCTTCCGTCAATCCTTGAAGGATATCGTCGCAGGCCGAACGGTCATTGGCCGAGCCGAACAGCGCTATTTGGTAGCCGCGTCCAATCAGTGATTGTGCCAGCGCCGCATAGTGATAATGCGGCCAGCGTTTAGCAGGGCCGAATTCGGCACCGGGGCAAAAACCGATGATGGGGCGCGCATCGCTGAGGTTAAACGCTTGCGTCATGTCCGCAATTTCGGTCTGATTGACCTGTAACTGCGGCCACAGTAACGGCTGCGGCAGATCCTCAGCACGGTGGATGCGGCTACGATCGTAGGCTAACGCGGTATAGCGCTGCACCATCAGCGGAAATGCGGTTTTATCCAGCACGCGTACGTCGTTCAGCAGCCCGTAACGCATTTCGCCACGCCAGCCTGTACGCTGCGGAATATTAGCAAAGAAAGGGACCAGCGCGGATTTAAAGGAGTTGGGCAGCACGTAAGCGCGGTCATAGCCCGCATCGCGCAGCGATACGCCAAGACGGCGACGTTCGCCCAGCTCAAGTGCGCCGTGACCTAGCGGCATGGCTAACGCCTGATTGACTTCCGGCATCCGTGCCAGCAGCGGACGGCACCAGGCTGGCGCCATCACGTCAATGACCGCTTCCGGGTGTTCAGCCTTCAACGTGCGATAAAGGCTGTGCGACATCATCATATCGCCGACCCAGGAAGGGCCGATGACCAAAATTTTCATACCGCTTATGAATCCTTAATCCGATTAAACGGTACGGTTCAGCCAGGCCATATATTCCGCCACGCCTTCGGCGACGGTTTTGAACGGCTTGTCATAGCCTGCGGCTCGCAAATTGGTGAGGTCGGCTTGTGTATAAGCTTGATAGCGGCCTTTCAGTTTCTCAGGAAACTCGATGTATTCCACACTGCCTTTCTGATGGAAGGCGAGGGTGGCATCGGCAACAGCCTGGAAGGATTCGGCGCGACCGGTACCGCAGTTGAAGATGCCGGAAACACCGTTTTGCCAGAACCACAGGTTGACGGCGGCGACATCACCGACGTAGATGAAGTCACGTTGGAAGTTCTCGCTACCGGAGAACAGCTTCGGATTTTCACCCTGATTAATCTGGTTGTTCAGATGGAACGCGACACTCGCCATGCTGCCTTTGTGGCCTTCGCGTGGTCCGTAGACGTTGAAATAGCGGAAGCCGCAGATCTGTGATTCAGCTTCTGGAAGAATTTCACGCACGTACTGGTCGAACAGGAATTTGGAGTAGCCATAGACGTTCAGCGGCTGTTCGTATTGGCGCGCTTCGATAAAGTTATCGTTACGACCGCCGTAGGTGGCGGCAGACGAGGCATACAGGAACGGAATGTTGCGATCGAGGCAATAGTGCAGCACGTCTTTAGAATACTGATAGTTGTTATCCATCATGTATTTGCCATCCCACTCGGTGGTGGAAGAGCAGGCACCTTCATGGAATACGGCATCGATATCGCCCAGATCGTCGCCTGCAACGATGCTGGCGACGAAATCTTCTTTATCCACGTAATCTGCGATGTCCAGATCGACCAGATTGGCGAACTTGGTGCCGTCTTTCAGGTTATCGACAACCAGAATGTCCCGATAGCCGATGTCATTCAGAGATTTTACGATATTGCTGCCGATAAAACCGGCACCGCCAGTAACGATAATCATGGGCGCGACCTTTATTAATCTTGCCGGTGAGGCACCGCGCCCCACACTGTTTATGACCGCTATAATAGCATTTCATTTTACCGCAAGCAGCCGGAGCTTAATTTATCCCGTGTTGCTCCCGTGTTTTTAAGATGATTCAGGCCGTGACGAAGCCAGCATTTTCAGACTGTTTACCCCGCATTTCTGCCCACATCCGCTAGCTTAAAAACCATAACGCAATCTTTCTATGGGAGAGTGACGCTATGCCTGCCGCGTTTTATCAACAACTTACTACACAAATCATGGCCGCACGTACCGAAGGCGTGTTCAAGGAGGAACGCATCATCACCTCTGCGCAGCAGGCTGAAATCGAGGTGATGGACAGCGACCGCCTGCTCAATTTCTGTGCCAATAATTATCTTGGTCTGGCGGACAGCCCCGAGCTGATTGCCGCTGCAAAAGCTGGATTGGACAGCCACGGTTTTGGTATGGCTTCGGTGCGCTTCATCTGTGGAACGCAGGATATCCACAAACAGCTGGAGCGTAAGTTGGCGGATTTTCTGGGAATGGACGACGCGATTCTCTATTCCTCCTGTTTTGATGCCAACGGTGGGCTGTTTGAAACGCTGATGGGACCGGAGGATGCCATTATTTCCGATGCGCTCAATCATGCTTCGATCATCGACGGTATTCGGCTATCGAAGGCGCGACGCTATCGCTATGCCAATAACGATATGAGCCAGTTGGAAGCACAATTGCAACTGGCCAGAGCGGAAGGGGCAAGACACGTGATGATCGCCACCGACGGCGTGTTCTCGATGGATGGTGTGATTGCCGATTTGCAGGGGATTTGCGATCTGGCGGATCGTTATGATGCGTTAGTGATGGTGGATGATTCGCATGCGGTGGGATTTGTCGGTGAACAAGGGCGTGGAACGCACGAACGCTGCGGGGTGATGAATCGCGTCGACATCATCACTGGGACGTTAGGCAAGGCGTTAGGGGGCGCGTCGGGCGGCTATACGGCGGGCAAGCATGAAGCGATCGACTGGCTGCGACAACGCTCTCGACCCTATCTTTTTTCCAACTCGCTCGCACCAGCCATTGTCACCGCGTCGCTCAGGGTACTGGATCTGCTGGAACAGGGTGGAGAGCGGCGTGAACGTCTGTGGGCAAATGCCCGTCTATTCCGTGAAAAGATGACGGCCGCAGGGTTCACGCTGGCGGGGGCCGACCACGCCATTATTCCCGTTATGCTGGGTGAGGCGCAGCTGGCACAGGACTTTGCGCAGGCGCTACAGCGTGAAGGTGTTTATGTCGCCGGCTTTTTTTATCCCGTTGTCCCTCTCGGTCAGGCGCGTATTCGTACTCAAATGTCAGCCGCCCATACGCCGCAGCAAATCCAATTCGCCGTCGAGGCTTTTGTCCGCGTGGGCAAACGTCTGGGTGTGATCATCTGAGGAAACCATCATGAAAGCATTGGCAAAACTGCGGCCGGAAGAAGGCATCTGGATGGTGGACTCGCCCACGCCGGAGCTCGGGCATAACGACATCATGATTAAAATCCGCAAAAGCGCGATCTGCGGAACAGATGTGCATATCTATAACTGGGACGAATGGTCGCAGAAGACGATTCCCGTTCCGATGGTCGTCGGGCATGAATACGTGGGTGAAATTGTCGCTATCGGCCAGGAGGTTAACGGTTTTCATATTGGCGATCGGGTTTCTGGCGAAGGGCATATTACCTGCGGTTACTGCCGCAACTGTCGTGCCGGACGGCGTCATTTATGCCGTAATGCCATTGGCGTCGGGGTAAATCGTCCCGGTTCGTTCGCGGAGTATCTGGTAATTCCTGCCTACAACGCGTTTCGCATTCCCGACAATATTTCTGACGAACTGGCCGCCATTTTCGATCCCTTAGGTAACGCGGTGCACACCGCACTGTCCTTCGATTTAGTGGGAGAGGATGTCTTGATTGCCGGAGCAGGGCCGATAGGCATGATGGCAGCGGCGGTGTGCCGTCACGTGGGGGCAAGGAATGTCGTGATTACCGATGTGAATGCGTACCGTCTGGATCTCGCCAGTAAAATGGGGGCAACGCGCGCCGTCAATGTGGCACAGGAAAATCTGGCTGACGTGATGATAGATCTGGGCATGACCGAGGGGTTTGATATTGGGCTGGAGATGTCGGGTGCGCCATCAGCCTTTCGCGCCATGCTGAAAGCGATGAATCACGGTGGGCGTATCGCCATGCTGGGCATTTCGCACGAACCGATGTCGATTGACTGGGGGGACGTGATTTTTAAAGGACTGTTTATCAAAGGTATCTATGGACGGGAAATGTTCGAAACCTGGTACAAAATGTCGGCGCTGATTCAGTCTGGATTAGATTTGTCACCGATTATCACCCACCGCTTCCACATTGATGAGTTTCAGAAAGGGTTCGATGCCATGCGTTCGGGTCAGTCGGGCAAGGTTATTCTCAATTGGGATGAGTCATAACCTTGCCGTGGCGCGCGATGGCAAAGGGGAACACGCCTCTGATATTACGGCTGTTTGTGTGTTTCGGTCTCGGTTGGCTCAATCCAGGTCTGCCAGCGGTGCTTGATAAACATTACCGGTGCGCTTTCCCGAATGCTGCTACTCACCAGCTTGAAGAACACATCGTTCTTCACCGGTTCCGGCGGTTGTTTGACCTGACACTGCTGTATACCGCGGAACGGATTACGCGGTTTGACTGGCTGCTGCGGCTGAGGCTCATACTGCCGCGTCGGCTCATTAAGCAACTGGCTGGGGCGGACTAAGACAATATCGGCATCCAGCGTGGGCAACATCTGCTGTAAGACGCGGATGGTTGAAGGATGTGGATGCCCGATAGCGATGGCGGAACCGCTGCGGCGGGCGATTTGCACCGCGCGGGTAAACTGTTTGCGAATCTCGGCTTCGTTTTGCGAATCATCCAGAAAGACTTTGCGTTTGATGACTTTGACGTTCGTTCCTGCCGCGGCCTGGCTCGATTGGCTGCTGCCAATGGTCATGCTATCGAGGAAATAGAGCGGGTAGGCGCTCAGTGCCTGCATGACTTTTTGCATGCCGGGCAGGCTGGCGGTCATCGCGCTGCCCATATGGTTGTTCAACCCCACGGCGTAAGGCACGTTATTGACCGATTGGCGAATAATGCGCTGAATTTCGTCGCTGCTCATGTCTGGGCGTAGCGTATCGCGCTCCAGCGGCTGCTTGCTCATCGGTGCCATCGGTAGGTGGATCAGCACTTCTCGCCCTTGCTGGTGGGCCTTGGTTGCCATTTCACGGGCGTACGGCGCGTTGGGTAATACCGCGACGGAAATCGCTGTTGGCATCGCCAGAATCTGGTTCTCATTGTGCGGGCGATAGCCGAAGTCATCGATGACGATGGAGAGTTTTCCGGCCAGCGCCAAAGGAGACAGGGCGAGCAGACTCAACGCCAATAGCGGTGTTTTGGTTAAATAAGACAAGACTATCTTCCCAGCCAAGGTTGTGGATTGACCGCCTGACCCTGGCGACGGATTTCAAAATACAGTCCAGGCTGGCTCTGCCCGCCGCTGGTGCCGACCAGCGCAATAGATTGTCCGGCTTTGACTTGAGCGCCAACGGAAACCAAGGCGCTCTGGTTATAGCCGTACAGGCTCATATCGCCTTTACCATGCTGCACAACAACGACCAACCCGTAGCCCTGTAGCCAGTCGGCCATTAGTACGGTTCCGTCGGCGATCGCCTTCACTTCCGTCCCTTCCGGTGCGGTAATCACCATGCCCTTCCAGCGTAACTCGCCCTGTAACGGTTCACCGAAGCGGTGCTCGATGCGGCCGTTAACCGGCCAGATGGCTTGACCAGAAGGCCGTCCTAAACCGCCGGTTCGGGCCATAAGTGAACGTTCACCTTCAGTGGGTTTGTAGCTGCTGCCGCTGCGTTTGGCCTGTTCTTCTTTAGCGCGAACCTTGGCGGCCTCACGCGCTTCCCGTTCAGCGCGGGCTTTCGCTTCTCGCTCAGCACGGGCGATTTGATCGCGCAACCGAGTTTCATTCTGGCGCAGTTCAGTCAACTGCTGCTGATCTTTTTCCAGCGAGCTTTCCAGCGTCGACAGCGTTTTCTTCCGATCGGACTGTGCCTGCTCCAGCGTCTGCTGTTGCTGCTGTTGGTCGCTCAGCAGCGTTTTTTGCTGCGTCTGTTTTTGTTCCAACTGACGTTTTTGGTCAGCCAGCTCTACGCGCGTTTGCTGCAATTCATTGATAGATTTCTGCCGCGCTTCATTCAGGTAGCCGAAGTAGGCGAGGATGCGCTCGTTGCGCTGGCTTTCTTCTCCACTCAGCATTAATTGCAGTGCGCTGTGCTGACCTTGCCGGAAGGCGGCATCAAGCTGACGGGAAAGTAGCGTTTGTTGCTTATCCTGCTGAGATTGCAGTTTTGCGATAGAGGCGCTGAGGCTGGTTAATTCTTTATTGAGCGTAGACAGCGTATTGCGCGTTTCATGCAGTTGACGACTGGCCTGAGAGATGGACTGCTCCTGCTTTTTCAACTGCTGGACTAAGGCACCACGCTGCTTTTGTTGTTCTTGAACGCTTTTTTCTTTCGCGGCGATATCTTGTTGCAGGGTCTTAAGCTGTGCCTGATTATCTTCAGCCTGGCTGAGCGCAGGCAACAGCAAAACGCCAACGCAGAGTGCGCTGACGCAGCGGGTGAGTAGCCTTTGTAATGCGGATAAATGGCGATCGGCGCTACATGCCACTCGACTCTGTACAAATAACGCGTTTTTACTCATAGCGGTGAATTATTCCACGATGAACAGCGGCTTACCAGTTGTCTCTTGTCTGATTTCTATTTCCAGACGTGACAAGCATGGCACAAAGGCGGGGAGGCGTGACATCAATAACCGATAAATGGAAAGCTCTGCGCATAAAATGGTTGAATTGCATTATTTGGCATGTCATTTCTTGTATCACGCCGCAGATTCGATACGCTATGTCGGCTTACGGGCTGTAATTGCCGTATCGCGCAGGTATACTCAGTGACCTTATATTTTTTGTTGCTTAACTGATCCGGGAGTCGTTACACCCCATGCAAGAGATTATGCCATTCGTTAGCAAGCACCCTATTTTGAGCATCGCCTGGGTTGCGCTGTTGGTTGCGGTAATTGTACTTACTGTGAAGAGTAAACTGTCGAACGTAAAAGAAGTGGTTCGCGGTGAAGCGATCCGACTGATTAATAAAGAAGATGCCGTCGTCGTTGATATCCGTAACCGTGACGACTATCGCCGTGGCCATATTGCCAGCGCATTTAACCTGTTGCCGAACGACATTAAAAACGGCAGCGTAGGTGAACTTGAAAAACACAAGTCGCAGCCGATTATCGTGGTGTGCGCTAACGGTCTCTCTTCACGCGAAGCGGCCGAGAATTTGCACAAGGCTGGTTTTGAGCGTGTACAGGTACTGAAAGACGGTCTGGCTGGCTGGAGTGGTGAGAATCTGCCTTTAGTCCGCGGCAAATAAAATAGTTTGTGGTAAAACTATCCGCATCGTGCCATGCGTGCAAATCATACACAGCGAAAATGGCGGCGATTTTGCAGGATAACCGACAGGCTGATTGCAGTACTAAATTGATGGCAAGTACTACAGTGATTGCAGTACGACGATGACAGAAATGTGCTGACGTCCGCCTAATCATGACGACGGAAGACGTCAAGAAAATCTAACAAAAGGGTATTACTTAACATGTCTGAACAAAACAACACAGAAATGGCTTTCCAAATCCAGCGTATCTACACCAAAGATATCTCTTTTGAAGCGCCGAATGCGCCTCAGGTGTTCCAGCAGGAATGGCAGCCGGAAGTAAAACTGGATCTGGATACGGCTTCTAGCCAACTGGCTGATGACATCTATGAAGTCGTACTGCGTGTGACCGTAACGGCTTCTCTGGGTGAAGAAACTGCATTTCTGTGTGAAGTTCAGCAAGGTGGTATCTTTACCGTTGGCGGCATCGAAGGAACTCAGCTGGCGCACTGCCTGGGCGCATACTGCCCGAACATTCTGTTCCCTTATGCGCGTGAGTGCATCACCAGCCTGGTTTCTCGCGGTACCTTCCCGCAACTGAATCTGGCGCCAGTTAACTTTGATGCGCTGTTCATGAATTACTTGCAGCAGCAGACTGAAGGTGAAGGCGCTGCGCAGCATCAGGATGCCTGATGAACGCGTCTGACGCTTCAATGACCGTCATCGGTGCTGGTTCGTACGGCACCGCGTTGGCCATTACGCTGGCGCGTAATGGCCATCGAGTCGTGCTGTGGGGCCACAACCCTACGCACATTCAGGCGTTACAGGCCGCTCGCTGTAATCAGGCATTCCTGCCGGATGTGCCTTTCCCCGATTCGCTACAGCTGGAAACCAATCTGGCGCAGGCGCTTGCTGCCAGCAGAAACGTGCTGGTCGTTGTGCCGAGCCATGTGTTTGGTGATGTTCTGCGCCAGTTGAAACCTCATTTGCGTGCCGATGCGCGTATCGTGTGGGCGACTAAAGGGCTGGAAGCGGAAACGGGGCGCTTGTTGCAAGATGTCGCACGCGAAGCGCTGGGCGAAACTATCCCGCTTGCGGTGGTATCCGGCCCGACATTTGCCAAAGAATTAGCGGCAGGCATGCCGACGGCGATTGCGCTGGCATCAACGGACAGTGAATTTGCTGACGACTTGCAACGGCTGCTGCACTGTGGGAAGAGCTTCCGCGTTTACAGCAACCCCGATTTTATCGGCGTGCAACTGGGCGGCGCGGTAAAAAACGTCATTGCTATCGGTGCTGGGATGTCTGACGGTATTGGGTTTGGTGCCAATGCACGAACGGCTCTGATCACCCGCGGACTGGCGGAAATGACCCGTCTTGGCGCAGCGCTGGGCGCGGATCCTACCACCTTTATGGGGATGGCAGGGCTTGGCGATCTGGTATTGACCTGTACTGATAATCAGTCCCGTAACCGGCGCTTTGGCATGATGCTGGGGCAGGGAATGGATGTACAGAGCGCGCAGGATAGCATTGGTCAGGTTGTTGAAGGGTACCGCAATACGAAAGAGGTGCTGGCATTAGCGCAGCGCTACGGCGTTGAGATGCCGATTACTGAGCAACTCTGGCAGGTGCTGTATTGTGGGAAAGATGCCCGAGAGGCGGCGCTGAGCCTATTAGGGCGCACGCGTAAAGACGAAACCGCCAAGTTATAAAACACGTCGTTCCATGCTGGGCTTCCTAATCTGGGAGGCTCATAGTATCTTCATTTTCTTGTATACGAGCGGTGGTGCCGATAAGCCTGTCGCTTGAGAACAGATATACGTTGTGGTGTGTGGTATCTCGGAGAGTAAGGCAATGTCAACAGAAGAACTGGAACTGGTCTGGACCAATATCAAGGCAGAAGCGCGTAGTCTCGCGGACTGCGAACCGATGCTAGCCAGCTTTTTTCATGCCACGTTGCTGAAGCACGAGAATCTGGGTAGCGCACTGAGCTATATGCTGGCGAACAAGCTGGCAAACTCGATCATGCCTGCGATCGCCATTCGAGAGGTGGTGGAAGAAGCCTACCGCGCCGATCCACAAATGATCGTATCTGCTGCGCGCGATATTCAGGCCGTCTGCCTGCGTGATCCGGCGGTGGATAAATACTCGACGCCGCTGCTCTATCTGAAAGGGTTCCATGCATTACAGGCGTATCGTATCGGGCACTGGCTTTGGTCGCAGGATCGTAAAGCGCTAGCGGTCTATT
This sequence comes from Pectobacterium carotovorum, assembly GCA_016415585.1. NCBI lineage: Bacteria > Pseudomonadati > Pseudomonadota > Gammaproteobacteria > Enterobacterales > Pectobacteriaceae > Pectobacterium > Pectobacterium carotovorum. Next base: position 224,775 of record CP066552.1, read on the forward strand.
TTCAGAATCAAATATCGGTTTCTTTCGGTGTCGATATTCACCCGGCAGCGAGAATCGGCTGCGGGATCATGCTCGATCACGCAACAGGCATTGTGATCGGAGAAACGGCTGTCGTTGAAAACGACGTCTCCATTCTGCAATCCGTGACGCTGGGCGGTACGGGTAAAACCAGCGGCGATCGCCACCCTAAAATTCGTGAAGGCGTGATGATTGGTGCGGGCGCTAAAATTTTGGGGAACATTGAGGTCGGCTGTGGCGCGAAAATTGGCGCCGGGTCTGTCGTATTGCAATCCGTTCCTCCACATACGACGGCGGCAGGGGTTCCGGCTCGTATCGTCGGTCGTCCGGAAAGCGATAAACCCGCTATGGATATGGATCAATATTTCAACGGGATCAATCGCGGCTTTGAATACGGTGATGGTATCTAATCCCGCTGCGTAGGCGATTCACTATTTTATCTATCTCGAACATGTCTCAATCAGAATATAAGCCACCGATAAATAAGGTGGTTTTTTGTTATTTTGGCTAAGAAACGTCTGAAATCGGCACGGAATTCACTATCTATTTAGGCATAATTACTGTCTATCCCTTCATAATAGGCTGCTTTAGCTTCCCGTTTATATAGGCAGATTACGTAAACTGAACTATATATTTTGGTAACAATCAAGAATAGCTTTGTCTGGATTACCTTTGTTTGCATGGGATCGTGACGCTGTTACAGAGAACCTTATATGTATTTAAAGCGAATTTTAATCACGCTAAGTTTGATTACCCTATCTGTTATCCCTTTTTTGAGCTATGCGGCAGCAAGCATAAATAATGTGGGGGGTAATAATATGAGCAGTACGGTAAATCTCGTGCCCGCTACGGCTGATTCCAATGATTCTGCGTCGGATAAGCACGAGGAAAGCTGGTGGCAGAGGAGTAAAAATAATCTATCTACGACCTGGAACGCTCCGCAGAGCCACGATATCTATATCCCAGCTATCACCTGGCATAATCGCTGGACGTACGATAAAGAGAAGACTGATAAATATAACGAAAGGCCGTGGGGGGCGGGCTACGGTGTTTCCCGTCTGGATAAGGATGGGGATTGGCACGGGCTTTATATTATGGCTTTTAAAGACTCATTTAATAAATGGGAACCTATCGGCGGCTACGGTTATGAAAAGCGTTGGCGACCAACTAGCGATCAGGATTTCCAACTGGGTCTGGGTTTTACGGCCGGCGTAACGATGCGTGATAACTGGAACTATATCCCAATCCCTGTACTGCTGCCTCTGGCATCAATAAGTTATAGCAAACTGTCTTTTCAGGCGACGTATATTCCTGGAACATACAACAACGGTAATGTTTTCTTTGCCTGGTTTAGATGGCAGATTTAATTCCTCGGTCACAGGGCCTCTTTATTTTATAAATAGAGGCCCTATTTTTTGATAAAAAAGTAGCACTGATTAAATATATTTAATGACGTGGATGCTACCTGATAAAGGTTATTTAACGCCGCCTCTCTCCGTTGTTAAGCTTATTTTCTGTTTGTTCGTTATTCACCCTAATGTAAACCACATTGACTGAAATTCATTCAGCCATCTCCGTTACAATGGCGATACTTTTTTCCTAAGCGGATGTTGTCGTGCCATTACTCACTATCACCACTATTTTGTGGGCATTTTCATTTAGCCTGATTGGCGAATATCTGGCGGGTCAGGTTGATAGCTGGTTTTCTGCGATGTTCCGTCTGACGGCCGCAGCCGTGGTGTTTTTACCGTTCTTACGCCTGCGGGGTTACACGCCGCGTGTCATTTTCTTGTATATGTTAGTGGGTGCTTGCCAACTTGGTATCATGTACCTGTTCGTGTTCCAGGCTTACCTGTACCTGACCGTACCTGAGTTTTTACTCTTTACGGTGATGACGCCGCTGTACGTTACGCTGATTTACGATCTGCTTGCCCGACAGCGCCTGCGCTGGGGTTACGTGATGAGCGCTCTGCTGGCAGTATTCGGGGCGGCGGTGATCCACTATCACGGCGTGAGTGAACATTTCTGGTGGGGATTCCTGCTGGTTCAGTCGGCGAACGTGTGTTTTGCCGCAGGTCAGGTGGGTTATAAGCGCCTGATGGAGCTCTATCCCGTGCCACAGCACTGTGCGTTTTCCTGGTTTTATCTGGGGGCTGCGATCGTGACGATAGCCGCGTGGCTGCTCTTCGGTAATCTGGATAAATTACCTACCACAACCTTGCAGTGGGGCGTGCTGGCATGGCTGGGGATTGGCGCTTCTGGCTTGGGTTATTTTATGTGGAACTACGGCGCAACCCAGGTGGATGCCGGAACGCTTAGCATAATGAATAACTTTCACGTGCCGGCTGGTCTACTGGTCAACTTCGCTATCTGGCATAAAACGCCAGACTGGCTGAGCTTTATCGTGGGGACGATAATTATTACGTCCTCACTGTGGGTACACCAGCGTTGGGTCGTGAAGCGTCCTTCACAAATGGTAAGTGCTCACAAGCGTGCTGACGCGCCGAACGAATAAACGCATCAATCACCGGTTGGCGCTGCTCTCCGTCACGGACGGCGGCGTACAACCGGCTCCAAAGTCCCTCACCTAGCGATTTAGTTACAATTAGCCCCTGACGCTCGAAACTCTCCACCACCCAGTGCGGTAGCGCGGCGATGCCCATACGGGCGGCGACCATCTGAATCAGCAGCAGCGTATTGTCCACGCTTTTCAGCGTAGGACTGACGCCTGCAGGTTGTAAAAAGTGACGCCAGACGTCCAGCCGTTGCCGCTGTACCGGATAAATCATCAGGGTCTCGGCGGTGAAATCCTCCGGTTCGATTTTCTCTTTTCCTGCCAGCGGATGGTCGGGAGCCAGCACCAGTCTGACTTCAAAATCAAACAGAGGCGAATAGTGTAGGCCACTGCGCGGCATGATGTCGGAGGTCATAACCAGATCCAGTTCGCCTTGTTGAAGTGCTGGTTGAGGATCGAACGTCACGCCTGATTTAAAGTCCATCACCACCTGCGGCCAGTGCTGATGGAATTCGTCTAGCGCAGGCGTCAGCCACTGAATACAGCTATGGCACTCAATTGCCAAACGCAGCGTGGTTTGGTGTGGCTCGTGGCACGACTGTAACGCCTGCTGGATTTGCGGTAACACCTGCTCTGCCAACTGCAACAGAATTTCTCCCTGAGGTGTAAAGCGCAGCGGCTGGCTTTTACGCACGAATAACCTGAACCCAAGGCGCTGTTCCAGATCGCTGAACTGGTGGGATAACGCCGATTGAGTTTGGTGAAGTGCAGCGGCAGCGGCGGCTAACGATCCGGTATTGCGCAGTGCTTGCAGCGTTCGCAGGTGTTTAAATTCGATCATGAGAGTCCTTCACAGTGACAGTGAATAAATTGCGCTTGTGATTACTACAGTACCTGCGGATTATGGATGTGTAAACATCTGGACGGCTAAATGAGGAGTTAACGATGGCGATTGTGAATCATACACTGGGTTTTCCGCGCGTTGGACTACGCCGTGAACTGAAAAAAGCGCAGGAAAACTACTGGGCAGGTAACGCGACACAGGAAGAGTTGCTGACCGTTGGACGTGAGCTACGTGCGCGTCATTGGCAACAACAGAAGGATGCTGGCGTTGATCTGCTGCCAGTGGGTGATTTCGCCTGGTACGACCATGTGCTGACCACGAGTCTGCTGTTGGGTAACGTGCCTGCGCGCCATCAGAATGAAGATGGCTCGGTCGATCTAGATACGCTGTTCCGTATTGGTCGTGGACGCGCGCCAACCGGTCAACCCGCTGCTGCGGCAGAAATGACCAAGTGGTTTAACACTAACTATCACTACATGGTGCCGGAATTCACCAAAGGGCAGCAGTTCAAGCTGACCTGGACACAGCTGCTGGATGAAGTCGATGAAGCGCTGGCGCTGGGCCATAACGTGAAGCCTGTTCTGTTAGGTCCGGTTACCTACCTGTGGCTGGGCAAAGTGAAGGGTGAGCAGTTTGACCGTCTGTCGCTGCTGCAGGACATTCTACCCGTTTACCAGCAGGTGCTGGCTGAGTTGGCGAAGCGCGGCATTGAGTGGGTGCAGATTGATGAACCTGCACTGGCACTGGAACTGCCGCAAGAGTGGCTGGCCGCGTTTAAACCGGCTTATGACGCACTGCAAGGTCAGGTGAAACTGCTGCTGACGACTTATTTCGATAGCGTTAGCCAGAATCTGGAAACAATCAAAGCGCTGCCGGTTCAGGGGCTGCATATCGATCTGGTTTACGGTAAGGATGATGCCGCAACGCTGAGCGCCCAATTACCTGCTAACTGGGTTCTGTCTCTGGGGGTGGTTAACGGCCGTAACGTCTGGCGTGCTGACCTGAGCAGCTGGTTCGAGCGTCTGCAACCGCTGGTGGGAACGCGCGATCTGTGGCTGGGAAGCTCATGTTCACTGCTGCATAGCCCTATCGATCTGAGCGTGGAAGTACGTCTGGATGATGAAGTGAAGAGCTGGTTTGCCTTTGCGATTCAGAAATGTGCGGAGCTGTCACTGCTGTCTCAGGCACTGAACAGCGGCAACAGTCAGGCTCTGGAAGCCTATAGCGCACCGATTCGTGCTCGCCGTACCTCAACGCGTGTGAATAACGCCGCTGTGACACAGCGTCTGGCGGCCATCACCGCACAGGACAGCCAGCGTCAGAACGTGTATTCAGTTCGTGCGGATGCTCAGCGTGAGCGCTTTAATCTGCCTGCGTGGCCGACCACCACAATCGGTTCTTTCCCGCAAACCACCGAAATTCGCGGCCTGCGTCTGGATTTCAAACAGGGTCGTCTGGATGGCAATAACTACCGCACCGGTATTGCTGAGCACATCAAGCAAGCCGTGGTTGAGCAAGAGCGTCTGGGTCTGGACGTGCTGGTGCACGGTGAAGCCGAGCGTAATGACATGGTGGAATACTTCGGTGAGCATCTGGATGGATTTATCTTTACCCAGAACGGCTGGGTGCAGAGCTACGGTTCTCGCTGTGTGAAGCCGCCTGTTATCATTGGTGATGTGAGCCGTCCAGAAGCGATCACCGTTGAGTGGGCGAAATACGCACAGTCTCTGACCGACAAGCCGATGAAAGGCATGCTGACAGGTCCGGTGACAATCCTGTGCTGGTCTTTCCCGCGTGAAGACGTTACGCGTGAAACCATCGCTAAGCAGATTGCGCTGGCGCTGCGTGATGAAGTGGCAGATTTGGAAGCCGCAGGCATTGGTATCATCCAGATTGACGAACCGGCACTGCGTGAAGGTCTGCCGCTGCACCGCTCTGACTGGGATGCTTATCTGGCATGGGCGGTGGATGCCTTCCGTCTGAATGCCGCTGTGGCGAAAGATGATACGCAAATCCATACCCACATGTGTTATTGCGAGTTTAACGACATCATGGATTCTATCGCCGCGCTGGATGCAGACGTGATTACGATTGAAACCTCTCGTTCCGATATGGAATTGCTGGAGTCGTTTGAAGAGTTTGAGTACCCGAATGAAATCGGCCCAGGCGTTTATGATATCCACTCTCCGAACGTACCGAGCGTGGAATGGATGGAAGATCTGCTGAAGAAAGCGGCGCAACGTATCCCAGCGGAACGCCTGTGGGTGAACCCGGATTGCGGTCTGAAAACTCGTGGCTGGCCGGAAACGCGTCAGGCGCTGGCGAATATGGTGCAGGCAGCGCAACGTCTGCGTGAAACCCAGTAATAGCTAATGGCTGATGACACTGATGACATCAGGGAGGCTATGGCCTCCCTGATTTTTTACACCTATAAAATACGCACTATTTCCCCAACCTTCCGATTGTTTATTATTTCCTCCTGCAAGTTTTTCTTCCTTCCCGAAAATTAACTATATTGTCTTTCCTTTAATAAAATCGCCGCGCTATCCCCCTTGTTTTTCTGCATCGACTGGTAGGTTATTTCTCGAAAAGGATTATTTATCCGCTATCAAGATATTTATTCTTCGGCGTGGTTAATCGACGCTGTCATAAAGCTAAGGAATATTTTGCCGATAAGGTAGACGGCATGGAAGCGGCTCTGGATGTACCAATAGAGCGAGGTTGTTTGTATTTTTTAACGTTTTAATTATGTTGAAAGTGCACCTGCAATTACTCTCTTATGGGTATATTTAAAATACCCATAAAGCATATTTATTTTTCCGAAAAAAAGATTATTTCCCACTCTGCGGCGTTATTAGACGATAGCTGTGCGCAGTAGTCATTATTATGTATTACCTAAAAGGAGTGAGACATGAGTTTAGCGAATTGGCGTATTGGCTATCGATTAGGAGGCGGGTTTGCCATCTTGATTCTGATGTTGTTTACCGTGAGTATTTTTTCTTTGTCTAAATTGTCCTCTTTTCAGGATGGTGCCAGAGATATCGTCAAAGAGGTTTATCCGCAAACGGTAGATGCTAATGACCTCATCGATAACGTGAATGGGCATTTTGTCGCTTATTTACAGATGATGCTGGTATCCGGTCAGGAACAGCGTCAGGGATATGTCGATCGGATTATGGCGTACCGCAAGGAAATTAGTCGTCTGCTCGACAATCTGGAAAACAATGCCTCAGGGGAGCTTGCCCGCAAGCAAGTGGGGGTTGTCCGCGGGTTTCGTGCCGAATTCATCAAGTCTGGCGATAAAATTATTAGTGATGCGCTGGCGGGTAATAACGACGTCGCCGTCGCCGAATTCAACAACACCCTGAACGTAATTCAGCGCAATTACCGTGACTCGGTGAAGCAGTTGGTGAATTACCAAAATGATGCAATGGATAATTCTGTCGAGACCATGGCAGAGGTATACAACGATACTCGCATGATTTTGCTGCTTATTTTGGTGCTAGGTGCCGTATTTGGGGCGCTGATTGCCTGGGCTATCACGCGCAGCGTAACCCGCCCAATAGAGCAGGCTTTGCAAGTAGCAGACAGAGTGGCGCAGGGCGATCTGACCTCACGTATTACGGTGACCAGCAAGGATGAAACTGGGCTGCTGCTGCAATCATTGGATCGCATGAACACCAGCCTGAGCACGATTGTTGGTCAGGTGCGTGATGGCGCGGAAACGATCTCGACGGCGGCGTCACAAATCACGGCAGGTAACCAGGATCTGTCATCGCGTACTGAAGAACAGGCCAGCTCGCTGGAAGAAACCGCAGCCTCAATGGAGCAGTTGGCATCCACCATTAAAAACACCGCGGAAAACACCCAACAGGCGACGGAGATTGCCAATAAGGCGACCGGTGCGGCGAAACAAAGCGGTGATGTTATGCTTTCCGTGACGCAAAAAATGCGCGGCATTCGTGATTCATCCCAGCGTATGGCGGAGATCATCGGCGTGATTGATGGTATCGCTTTCCAGACCAACATTCTGGCGCTGAACGCTGCCGTTGAAGCCGCACGTGCGGGTGAGCAAGGGCGTGGTTTTGCCGTGGTAGCGGGAGAAGTCCGTTCGCTGGCACAGCGCAGTGCGACTGCCGCACGGGAGATTAAGGACTTGATCGACGATTCCGTGAGCAAAATTCGTGAAGGCATGGAACTGGTTGATACCGCTGAAGAAACGATGGGCGGATTAACGGCTCACGTGAAAGACGTACACGGCATTATCAGCGAGATTTCACAGGCCAGCCGTGAGCAGAGCGACGGAATTAACCAGATGAATCTGGCGGTTGGGCAGATTGATACTACGACCCAGCAGAATGCGGCCTTGGTTGAAGAGTCTGCCTCTGCGGCACTATCTCTGGAATCACAAGCCTCTGCTCTGGCAGAGGCGGTAAGCGCGTTTAAAATACGGTCGTATAGCCGTGGTGACATCGGTTCTTATGCACCGATGCCAATGAGTACCCCAACGCTGTCTCTGGCACTGGTCGGGGCAAAAAAAGCGTAAACTTAGCGCAATAATTTGACAGAGTTGCTAACGCGACGTTTATTCCATCAGGGAGGCCATAACCTCCCTTATTCCTTTCATACTCTATATAGAGCAAATACGGGATTTTCTCTTCTTATTCAGCTTGTTATCCTTTTTTTTTAAATATTTCCATCTCTTTGTTTTTAATATCAAATATATCTGGCTATCCGTTTATGTAACTTAGTCGTTATTTCTGTTAATAATTCGTAGATTAATGTGTGATTTTTCCGATCGAAATCGACTCTTTGATAGCCACTATCTATTTATTATTTACTTTTGAATGATTTAAACGATCAAATAATAAAGGTCATGGGCTGTGTGCCGATAAAATGGATAACACAGGAGCGGCTATGGTTGTATGAGTTCGGAGAGGGAAGACCATCATTATCATCTCAATCCCGTCTCGGCGGTCTTATCAGTTGTATTGGTATCATTGTTAGATTTATTTCCACTTTTACACCTCAACACCCGAGGAACTATTTGGTTTTTGATAGCGCCTCTCATGCTGAGAGCGTGCGTAAAATGCCTGCCTCAAGGTATCTCTGGTGTGTCAGGGGGAACCTTTTTCCTTCGGATAGCCAGCCATTCTCCGCCCTGTGGTTCCATCAAATTGCGACATGTGCGCAATTGACATTGCTATGCATTACCTAAAAGGAGTGAGACATGAATTTAGCGAATTGGCGTATTGGTTATCGACTGGGTGCAGGGTTTGCCATCCTGATTTTGATGCTGTTTGTTGTGAGCATTTTTTCTTTGTCTAAGCTATCCAGCTTTCAGGGTAGTGCCAGAAGTATTGTGAAAGAGGTTTATCCACAGACAGTGGATGCCAATAGCCTCATTGATAATGTAAACAGCATCCTGGTGGCCTATCAGCGGCTGATGCTGGTTTCGGGTGAGGATAAAATCAAGGAAAACGTCGACCGTGTGAATGGGTTCCGTCAGGAGATTGGCCGTTTGCTGGACAAGCTGGAAAGCCAGACGGTTGAAGAGCGTTCGATTTCCCAGCTGCGTGCTATCCGCGCAATCCGTAACGAATTTTTGAAATCCGGTGACAAGATTATCAGCGAAGTGGTGGCGGGTAATCGGGAAGCGGCGATTGAGGAGTTCAACAACAACTTGAATGTTACCCAACGTCAGTACCGCGACGCGGTAAGACAATTGGTGAATTATCAAGATGATGCAATGGATACCTCCATTGAAGCGATGGCTGAGGTATACAGCAACACCCGCATGATTTTGTTGCTTATTTTAGCGCTGGGTGCCGTATTTGGAGCACTGATTGCCTGGTCAATTACGCGCAGCGTAACCCGACCGATACAGCAGGCTTTGCAAGTGGCAGACAGAGTGGCACAGGGCGACCTGACCTCACGTATCACTGTTACCAGCAAAGATGAAACCGGATTGCTGCTGCAATCGTTGGATCACATGAACACCAGCCTGAGCACGATTGTCGGGCAGGTACGTGATGGGGCAGAAACTATCTCAACAGCAGCCTCGCAAATCGCCGCAGGCAATCAGGATCTGTCAGCGCGTACCGAAGAACAGGCCAGCTCGCTGGAAGAAACCGCAGCGTCGATGGAACAACTGACGTCCACGATTAAAAACACGGCGGAAAACACCCAGCAGGCAACAGACATCGCGAACAAAGCCTCTGGTGCGGCGAAGCAAAGCGGCGACGTTATGGTTTCCGTGACGCAGAAAATGCGCGGTATTCGTGATTCATCCCAGCGTATGGCGGAAATCATCGGCGTGATTGACGGCATTGCGTTCCAGACCAACATTCTGGCGTTGAACGCCGCAGTTGAAGCGGCGCGTGCGGGTGAACAGGGTCGAGGCTTTGCTGTGGTGGCGGGGGAAGTGCGTTCTCTGGCACAACGCAGTGCGACCGCCGCACGTGAGATTAAGGATTTGATCGACGACTCCGTGAGCAAGATTCAGGAAGGGATGTCGCTGGTGGATACTGCCGAAGAAACGATGGGTGGGCTAACGGGCTATGTGCGGGATGTGAATGAGATTATCAGCGAGATCTCTCAGGCCAGCCGTGAACAGAGCGACGGAATTAACCAAATGAACCTAGCGGTTGGGCAAATTGATACCACGACCCAACAGAATGCGGCGCTGGTTGAAGAATCTGCCTCTGCAGCACTTTCCTTGCAAGCGCAGGCCTCTGTTCTGGCAGAAGCGGTCAGTGCATTTAAGCTTCTGCCGTATGGCAACGGAAAAACGGTTTCTTACGCATCGACGCCAATACGCACGCCAGCATTGTCTTTAGCGCCTGCGGCGGCGAAGAATAAGGGAAATAACGGCGACTGGACGACGTTCTAACGAGCAGGCTGTCGTAGCCCTCTCTTACCACCGTTGCACTGGTAAGTGAAAAGATTTACCCAATCTGGATTTGGCGTTTGGCCTCATCCAGATTTTTTACTTATACAGCAGAGATTATTTAATTACACCATATGAAAATTTTTTAACTCTTTACATTTTTACAACCATTTTTTATTCATTTAACTCCCTCCGTAATTTTTTAGTAAATTCAATCTGAGATAATGATTCCTAGTCTATTCCGTAAAATAGACTAGGATATTTGGATGATGTTTTTTTTAAAACAAACACCCTATATTATAAAATACGAAGGGGTGAATTTAATAATGTTTTTAATTTTTAATATATTTAACTGCAGCGATGTTTATTAATTTTATCTTTGTCGTAATGTAATGTTCAAGGTGATAAAAATAGTATAAACAACTTATTATGAGGAAATCATTATGTCACAAACAATCGTAGTCCATGGCGGAGCTACCGCAACGATTTATTCTTATGATAGCCCAATCAGTACCAACTGATGCGCCTCTATTAACCGCTCAAAATTACGGACCTAGTGAAGTAACCGTAACAACGTACTGGGGTGCACCTTATTTGGACGGTGGGTGGCATGTGATTGGTGCTTGTACTATCCCTGCGGGAGGTGCCCAGGACCTTAATGTGGCTAATAACCCATTCTATCACTTTAAGGTTGATGTCACTAACAACGGTGATCAGGATACTGAGGTGGGCTACACGATGTAGTAGCAATATCCTGAAGATGTATTGAATAAATATCAAACAGGGCCTATTTGGTCCTGTTTGATTGAGTAAGCTTGAATTATGTAATGAGTCGGCATTTGGCTAAATATAGCGTTACTCTCGTCAATTCTTCATTATTTGACATCATAACGTTCGAACCACGCCAGCATACGTTGCCAGCCGTCTTGTGCGGATTCTTCATGGTAACTAGGGCGGTAATCAGCATGGAAAGCATGCCCAGCGTCGGGGTAAACGATAATATCTGCCGCCGCATTGGCCGCACGCAGTGCCTGCCTCATGATATCCACTCGCTCCAGAGGAATACTCTCGTCTTTCGCGCCATATAATCCCAACACGGGTGCTGCTAATTCCGTGGCGATATCCACCGGATGCTTGGGGCTATTCAGCGTTTTCTCACCCGTACATTTGCCGTACCAGGCAACGGCCGCCTTGAGCTGTGGGTTGTGCGCGGCGTAGAGCCAGGTGATGCGTCCGCCCCAACAGAAACCCGTTATCGCCAGCTTACTGGCATCGCCACCCTGTTTAATCGCCCAGTTGGCGGCGCGATCGAGATCGGACAGCACCTGCGTATCAGGCACCTTGTAAACCAACTCGGTCAGGATTTGCTGAATGTCGTTATAGTGGCTAGGGTCGCCCTGACGAAAATACAGCTCTGGCGCAATGGCCATGTAGCCCTGCTTGGCCAGCCTGCGGCAAACATCCTGAATGTGTTGATGAACGCCGAAAATCTCCTGCACCACCAGAACGATAGGGAGCGGCCCGTCGTGGTTTGCCGGTCTGGCGATATACGCGGGTAGCTGCTCACCCTGAGAAGTAATGGTGGTTTCACTGGCAACGATACCGACAGAATCTGTCGTAATGATGGAGGAGGTCTGCGGTTCCACCGCTGGGGATAGCCCTTGGGGAAGATGTGTGAAGGTCGTCTGTTCATCAGTCTTCATTACGCGATCTCCTGTTATCGGCCGATTTTCATGGAAAGAGGGATTTCAGAATATCCATGATAAATACTATCAATGATTAAAGAATCTACACTAGAAGACAATTAATCGGCAAAAATGACGTCCTTATCTGACAGTTAGTGATTTTGATCACATTTTTTATGTATGTTGATGTTTGTTTCTTTTTCATCGGTGACTGCCGTCACTTAAAAAAACGTAATGATGCGCTAGAGTCTTTTTATTGAACGGACGCCGACTGGCTGCGAAAGGCAGCATAGATGAGCGTCCGGCGCGATTTCTCTGAATACCCAATTGATTGCCCGGGAGGCAGTTATGTCTACATCTGATGTGTTCCATCTTGGTCTGGTCAAGAACGATTTACAGGGCGCGACGCTGGCTATTGTCCCCGGCGATCCTGAGCGTGTTGAAAAAATTGCTCGCCTGATGGATAACCCGGTACATCTGGCATCACACCGTGAATTTACGTCCTGGCGTGCAGAGTTGGACGGCAAGGCAGTGATTGTTTGCTCGACCGGTATTGGCGGCCCGTCAACGTCAATCGCGGTAGAAGAATTGGCACAGCTCGGCATCCGGACTTTCCTGCGCGTCGGCACGACGGGGGCGATTCAGTCCGGCATCAACGTCGGCGATGTGCTAGTGACCACAGCCGCCGTCCGTCTGGACGGGGCTAGCCTGCACTTCGCGCCAATGGAATTCCCAGCCGTTGCTGATTTCGGCTGTACCACCGCGCTGGTGGAAGCGGCGAAGGCCTCGGGTGCGGCGTTGCACGTAGGCATCACGGCGTCTTCCGATACGTTCTACCCCGGTCAGGAACGCTATGACACCTTCTCTGGACGCGTTGTCCGTCGCTTCCGCGGCTCGATGGAAGAATGGCAGAGCATGGGCGTGCTGAACTATGAAATGGAATCCGCCACGCTGCTGACCATGTGCGCCAGCCAGGGGCTGAAAGCGGGCATGATCGCGGGCGTGATCGTGAACCGTACCCAGCAGGAAACCCCGGATGCGGCGACCATGAAACTGGCCGAAACCACCGTCATCAAGGTGTTGCTGGACGCGACTCGCCGTTTGTTAGCGGCTGAATAAGCACAAAAATTGATGGTATTTTGGGCTGGTCATCGCAGAGGCCAGCCCTTATTCTAATAACCTGTTCTGGTTTATTGGGTTAACCTGCGACATGCTCTGCGTGTGTAATACGGTTGCCTTGCTCGCCTTTCAACCTCGCAAGGAGATGTATGACCGAACCAACGTTGCTTCATCCCTCTTTATTGCCGCTGGACGGCGGAATCAACTTCCGCGATTTAGGTGGTAACCGCGCTGCTGACGGGCGGCTTATTCGACACGGTAAACTTTTTCGCTCTGGCTCGCTGGATCTGCTGAGTCAGGCTGACTGTGAGCATCTTGCTGGCGTACCTATTTCCCATGTGGTGGACTATCGGGATGCTGATGAAATTGCGCAGAAGCCTGACATATTGTGGACGGGGGCTAATTATCACGCCTATCCGGCCAACCCATTACGCCACGAAGTGACGGCTAATCTGGATTCACTGGGGTCCGATGTGCTGGCGGCGTTTGATTCTCGGGCATTCATGTTGGAGCTCTACCGCCGTTTGCCTTTCAATAACTCGGCCTATACACAACTGGTGTCGTTGTTATTACGGCCTGATGAGGGCGGGCTAGTGCAGCACTGCGCCGTGGGCAAAGATCGCACGGGTATCGGTTCTGCACTGGTGATGTTTGCGCTGGGTGCGGATGAACAGACGGTGATGGAAGATTACCTGCTCACCGAGACGACGCTGACGCCCTTCCGCCAGCAGCTACTGACACATCTGTCGGCAACGCTGAATGAGAAAGCGCTGGGACAGTTCTCTTATGTGCTGTCGGTGCAGGAAGAGTTCATTGTGACGGCATTGCAGGCCATCTACGAACGACACGGTTCGATCGATAGCTGGCTTGAAGTGGAATACGGTCTGGATAATCGTGCACGGAACTATTTGCAGGATAAATATCTGGCGTAAGGCTGCTACCTCGTATAGGGATAGTTTAATTGCCAGCCTTATAAACCACCTCCTTGGGGCAGTTCAGGGAGGTGGTCTTTTACCGCAGGTTTCTCTCTGATTATCGCTTAGTGAGAACGAGCAACAGGACTATTATTATGAGTGCTTCTGCATATTTTTTCTCATAAGTTGCTAGATAATTTTAGGTAACCTTTTTATTAACTCAACCCATTTATCGCTCTGCTTTGAACCTTCAGTTCTCATGCCATAAAACTGAGCGATATGGCTCTCATTTTTATCGAAAATCTCTAAGCTAGTGATATAACCTTGCTCTGACATTTTATTAACGATCCATGCCTCCCCAAGATTACTGGTCGTTATTTTAAATATTGCACGTTGGCCTTCCTCTGTTTCTCCATGCACGACGAGTTTACCTTTATTTTTAAGCTCGACGATTTTATTAATGGTGCCAGTATAGATCTGAACGACGGAGTCGTTACCGACAAAAATCATAGATCGCTCTTTTTCCCTCTGTAACGAGGCTAAAACAGACCACAGGCTGCTTGGATCTACCTGACAGGCCAAGTCGTCAGGTACCGCCTTGAATGCTTCAAGTTTACTCATTCCCAATTGCTCTAGCATTGGGTAAAAATGATGAATATCAGCCAAGCTACGCCATAAGAATTCAATGCTTTTACCTTTGTCAATCTCTTTTAGCTTGCCTTGCTTTGATGTTACTTCAAGGGACTCTTCCCTAATATTCTCTTTTGATGTTAAATTAATTTTAAGTACGTTATCCTTATTTTTATTTAGGAAATTTATATCGTAGTTATCTGCCGATTTTTTTTCTATAGAAATTCCTTTTATTTTTCCAGGGATAATTCTTAAGTCAATTCCTTTTGGATTTAGAAGTAAATGCCCATTGGCCGTTGGCTGGGTTATTTTTCCTATAACGCGAAGAAGAGAGTTGTTATTAGATCCTGGTGTTGTTGTTTCCACAGTTTCAGTTGATGTTTTTTTTATTTTTTTTAATATTTCATTTAATGAATTTGAATTGTTAAAATCCACACCCCATGCAGTACTTGTTTCTTTAATCGAATAATTAGCGTCATTAATTTTCATTTTTGGTCACCGTTCAATTTTTTCTTCGGAAGTATTATTTATTCTAACATCTAATAAACTCTAATTTAGAGTATAGAAGGATATATTAAATAAACGAGTTGCTATCGGTTGGAAAAGCGATTTTTTGTAATTCTTTTTTCGGAAAGATGAGGCGATAAAGATTAATTATTGGATAACAATGAATAATAAAAGAATCGGAGGCATTTTTCGTGATACTTGCCCACGTATTAGCCACTTATTTCAGATTGATTGGTTGCAAAAGTGTGATTGGTCAGAGAGACACGAAGCGAGATTCTGTAGGCGCTCTCGCTTCGTGGTCGCATAGCGTAAAGCCTTGTATGATCGGCTTTTGCTGCTTGCGCGATTAACCCGTATTACGCATGCCTGCTGCGACACCGGCGATAGTCACCATCAGCGCCAGTTCCAGATCGGCATCTGGCTGTTCCTGCTGACGTGAACGATGTAGCAACTCAGCCTGCAGCACGTTCAGGGGATCGGTATAGACGTTACGCAGTGCGATCGACTCGGCGATCCACGGCAGATCCGCCATCAAGTGATCGTCGTTGGAGATCGCCAGCACAACGTTAATATCGGCGGCTAACTGATCGCGCAGCTGTTTCCCTAACGGCCACAGTTTCTCTTCTACCAGACGCTGATCGTAATACTCCGCCAGCCACAGGTCGGCTTTGGCGAACACCATCTCCAGCATGCCGATACGCGTCGAGAAGAACGGCCAGTCGCGGCACATGGCTTCCAACTGTTCCTGCTTGCCGTCATCCACCACTTTCTGCAATGCGGCACCTGCGCCCAGCCACGCTGGCAGCATCAGACGGTTCTGCGTCCAGGCGAAAATCCACGGGATAGCGCGCAGGCTTTCCACGCCGCCGTTCGGACGACGCTTGGCCGGACGTGACCCCAGCGGCAGTTTACCCAGCTCCAACTCCGGCGTCGCGGCGCGGAAGTAAGGGACGAAATCCGGATTCTCACGCACGTAGCCACGGTACATCTCGCAGGACACGCGAGAAAGATCGTCCATCACCTCGTGCCATTCCTGTTTTGGTTCCGGCGGTGGCAGTAGGTTCGCTTCCAGAATCGCACCGGTATACAGCGCCAGGCTGCTGATGGTGACTTCCGGCAGACCGTATTTAAAGCGGATCATCTCGCCCTGTTCCGTCACGCGCAGGCCACCTTTCAGGCTACCCGGCGGTTGTGACAGCAGCGCAGCATGAGCCGGTGCGCCACCGCGACCGATAGAACCGCCGCGTCCGTGGAACAGCGTCAGTGCGATACCCGCTTTCTCACAGGTTTTGATCAGCGCGTCCTGTGCACGGTACTGCGCCCAAGAGGCAGCCATCACGCCCGCGTCTTTCGCAGAGTCGGAATAGCCGATCATGACCATCTGCTTGCCCTGAATAAAGCCTCGATACCAGTCGATGCTCAGCAATTGCGTCATGACATCATCAGCGTTGTTCAGGTCGTCCAGCGTTTCAAACAGCGGCGCGACCGGCAATGCAAACGGGCAACCCGCTTCCTTGAGCAGCAGGTGAACGGCCAGCACGTCGGAAGGTGTGCGCGCCATTGAAATGACATAGGCTGCGACTGAACCGATGGGCGCTTTGGCGACGACACGACAGGTATCCAGCACTTCTTTGGTATCCGCGCTCGGCTCCCAGTAGCGTGGCAGGAGCGGGCGCTTAGAGCTGAGTTCACGGATCAGGAAGGCCTGCTTATCGGACTCTGACCAGCTTTCGTAGTCGCCCAGACCCAGATAGCGGGTAATCTCGGCCAGCGCTTCGGTGTGGCGGGTGCTTTCCTGACGGACATCGATGCGTACTAAAGGCACACCGAAGCAACGTACGCGACGCAGCGTATCCAGCAGGCGACCATCAGCGATGATGCCCATGCCGCAGGTTTTCAGCGATTGGTAGCAGGCGTGGAGCGGTTCCCACAGCTGTTCGTTGGTAATCAGCAGATCTTTAGGCGGCAGGCGCTCTTCACCTGTCAGGCGCGCTTCCAGATAGCTCAGCGTACTGCTCAACTGCGAACGCAGTGACTTCATGATGGCGCGGTACGGTTCTTGTACCTCGCTGCCACCGGCCAGCTCCAGCAGCTCCGGTGTACACTCGGACATCGACAGCTCGGAAACCAGCACCTGAATATCACGCAGGAAAAGATCGGCGGCTTTCCAGCGGCTGAGTAACAGCACGTGGCGAGTAACTTCCGCCGTGACGTTCGGGTTACCGTCGCGGTCGCCACCCATCCAGGACGTAAAGCGCACCGGAACCGCATCAACGGGCAGACGATAGCCGAAAGCCTGTTCCAGCTGTTCATCCAGTTCGCGTAAGAATGCAGGTACGCCTTCCCACAGGCTGTTTTCCACCACGGCGAAGCCCCATTTGGCTTCATCTACCGGGGTAGGACGAATTTTACGGATTTCATCGGTATGCCAGGACTGCGCAATCAACTGGCGCAGGCGGCGCATGATCTGATTGCGTTCATAATCAGCCAGATCGTTGTGGTCGAGCTGCTTGAGGCAGGTATTCACTTCTACCAGCTTGTGGATCAGTGTCCGGCGGGTAATTTCTGTCGGGTGTGCGGTCAGCACCAGCTCGATCGACAAGGATTCTACGGCGTCACGGATATCGCGTTCGGTCAGATCTTTGCTTTCCTTCAGGCGCTCAAACGCGTGGGAAAGCTGTGCCGGGTTACTCGCGGCTTCACCGTGCGGTGAAATCGTATGATATTGCTCAGCGGTATTGGTCAGGTTAAGGAACTGGCTGAATGCGCGGGCAACGGGCAACAGTTCATCGTTAGACAGGTTTTGCAGCGTAGTCAGCAACTCCTGACGATGTTTTTCATTACCTGCGCGGGAAGACTTTGACAACTTGCGGATTGTTTCGACTTTATCAAGGATGTTTTCACCCAGTGCTTCCTTGATGGTATCGCCGAGAAGCTTGCCGAGCATACTGACGTTACTGCGCATTGCGGAATATTGTTCGTTCATAGTTACCCTGACCCATCCCTACCATTTTTGTAAGTTTATTTCACTTGACATATTTTGACGCACTGCCTCCATCTAGCCACGATAAGGCGGGTTCGTCAATTGACGATTCTTTCTTCTCCTTATTCTTTGTACTTGCATTGAGGCGGGCTTGGCAATTTGTGAAATTTAATTACAGAGGCGCGGATATTAGAGGGACTTATTAGCAGGGGAACGTCGCGGGGCGCAGCGGCCCCGCGAGCGCGGTTACGCCTGTTTGGACGCTCTGACGACCAGAATATAAGTCAGCGTGAAAGAAAGCACGATGGCGATGGTCATGCCGGATACTGCGTAGCTAAAGTAGGGACCGATATAGGCTGGCAGGCTGAAAATACTCGACAAGATGTAGCCATACAGCCGGACACCGAAGTACGCGATAAAGGCTGAGGCGATGGAGCTGGCAATAGTTGCGGAGATAAACGCTTTTTTATACTTGGTCAGTACGCCGAAGAGTGCAGGTTCGGTAATACCGAGCAGCGCAGAAACCCCAGCAGACAGCACGACAGATTTGTCCTGACGGGTTTTGGCATGGAAGTAGATGGCAAACGTGGAACCCGCAATCGCCATATTAGCCATACACATCATTGGCATCAGCATATCAAAGCCCTGATTGCTGAAATTTTGCAGTGCAATGGGCGTCATCGCGTGATGCATGCCAGTCAGGATAGCGACAGGCCGAATCGCACCGACCACGAAACCAGCAAAGATAGACGACACATCGAACAGGCTCTGAATAAACAGTGCCAGCAGTTTACCGAGGTAGATCCCGAATGGCCCGATAATGGTGAGCGACACCAGTGCGGCGATAAACAGCGTCAGCGTTGGGGTAAACACGGTTTTCAGCACCGAAGGCATGATGCGGTCGACCCAGCGGTGGATATAGCTCAGTGCCAACACAGAGAAAATCACTGGAATGACGCTGGCGGCATAGTTGAACACTGGAATGGGCAGCGCACCCATGAAGTAAAAGGCGCTGACCGCATTAGGGCTATTGCTGGCTAGAGCCTTCGCCGCTTCTATCAACGACGGGTACATCAGGCAGGCTGCAACAGCCGCTGCCAGATATTCGCTTGTTTTAAATATTCTGGCTGCGGAGATGGCGAGGAAGAAAGGTAAGAAATAGAACACACCGCTGGCGATCAGGTCGAGGACGATCACGGTATCGGTTTTGGCAGAGACCACTTTCAAGGCGATCAGCCCTGCCAGCAGCCCTTTGATCATCCCGGCACCCGCGATAGCAGGGACGATCGGACCAAATACGCCGGAAACGGTATCCATGAACAGCGAAATCAGCCCCTTCTTCTGCTTCTGCACGTCTGGCTGCGATGTCGCTGTAGGCGAAAGCGTTGTGGAGGAAAGCTGGGCGTTCAGCAGTTCGTAATATTCATTGACCTGTGGTCCGATAATAATCTGGAATTGCTCACTCTGGTGTTGCGCACCTAATATACCGGGCAGATTTTTGATCGCCTCGGTTTGCACTTTACTTTCATCAATTAAATCAAACCGAAGCCGCGTCATGCAGTGCCAGGCTTTATTAATATTTTCGCTTCCGCCAACCAGTTTAATGATTGACTGAATAACGTCATTTTTTCCCATGAAATAAACTCCCCGCATAGCCTTATGTTATTTTTGGCCGAATTATTTCCACCGATAGTAAAAACTTAAAGAAGAAAAAACAAACCAATAAAACATGAAGCTCGTCACATGGTTAGTCTGTAAGGGGCTTTTTATTGCCATTATTCGATAATTGGTCTGGTTTTTTAATCAATTAGATGGCTTTTTCAAACCAAAATAAATCTTTTAAATAAGAGGTTTACAATAAAAGAAAAAATAAGTAGAAAACAAAAAAGAAACTGATTTTAGACTGTGTTTTTGCCGGGTATAGCTATTCCGGTAAATGCTCTGGAGGATATTTTTGTGTTGCCGACAATCATTACTGACATTGAATGTCTTGTTACCCGCCCCGACCGCCATAATTTAGTGACGGTGGTGGTTCACACGGATAAAGGCGTGACGGGTTATGGATGTGCGACCTTCCAGCAGCGCCCGCTGGCTGTCAAAGCGATGGTGGACGAGTACCTCAAACCGCTGCTGCTAGGACGAGATGCTAACCACATTGAAGATCTGTGGCACATGATGATGGTCAACGCTTATTGGCGTAACGGTCCGGTTATCAACAATGCGGTGGCGGGCGTTGATATGGCGCTGTGGGATATCAAAGGCAAGCTGGCGGATATGCCGCTTTATCACCTGTTTGGTGGGAAATCCCGTGATGCCATTGCCGCATACAGCCATGCTGCCAGCGATACGCTGGACGGGCTGTATCAGGAAGTGGATCGGCTGTATGCGCAGGGTTATCGTCATATCCGCTGCCAGCTAGGATTCTATGGCGGTAATCCCGATGCACAGCACAGCACGCGGCAGCCAACAGAGGGAGCCTATTACGATCAGGATCAGTACATGGCCAACACGCTCGCCATGTTCCGTGCGCTGCGCGAGAAATACGGCGATCGTTTCCACATCTTGCATGATGTTCATGAGCGTCTGTTCCCGAATCAGGCAGTGCAGTTCGCCAAAGCGGTAGAAGTGTATCGTCCCTATTTCATCGAAGACATTTTGCCGCCTGCGCAAAATGAGTGGCTGGCGCAGATCCGCAGCCAGAGCGCGGTGCCGCTCGCGACCGGAGAGCTGTTTAATAACCCCGCCGAGTGGCAGAGTCTGGTGATTAATCGACAGGTTGATTTTATTCGCTGCCATGTCTCACAGATTGGCGGGATTACGCCAGCGCTGAAGCTGGGCGCGTTCTGTCAGAACTTTGGCGTTCGTCTCGCGTGGCATTGCCCGCCGGATATGACGCCTATCGGTGCGGCGGTCAACATTCACCTGAATATCCACCTGCATAATGCCGCGATTCAGGAATTTGTCGCTTACCCGGAAAATACCCGCAAGGTCTTCCCGCAGGCGGTAGAGCCGGAGAAGGGCTATCTGTATCCGATTGAGCGCCCCGGTATTGGGGTGAGTATCGATCTGGATGCGGCGCGGCAGTTCCCCGTTGTCTATCGTCCGCACGAGTGGACGCAGAGCCGCCTGCCAGATGGCACGATGCATACGCCCTGAGTGAACTATTATGGCGACTGGCGGAAATTCAGGTTATCGCGGTTGAAGGGGATGACGTAGGTGCAGGCGTAGTTAATGTCGATGATATCGCTCGATTCGTACACGCGACCGCCCTGTAAAATACCGCGACTAAGAATATGCATCGCCGCCGTGCCTTTCTTACAACCCAGCAGCTCAGCCTGTGCTTTAGTGACGTTCACCGCCTGATAATGCGTCAGGTAGTGTGAAATCGCATAGCCCTTGCTGAGCACATACTGCTGAATAGAGCTTTCAATAATCTTCTGGCTCATGTCTGGGAAATCTGCAGCGGGCATCTTCGATATCTCAATCTGCACCTTACGGTTATCGACATAACGTAATCGACTGAATTCCCAGATGAACGTATTTTCGCTGATAGCAAAAACCTGCTGCTCTTCCCGAGTCGGCAGCCGCTTATGCAGGCTAAGCAGGCGGAATGAAATCTGATTAAATTTCTTTTCGGTAATCGAGTTATACACCAGCGGGTTGCTGCGTACGCCCTGATTGATGAAGTTACCGGAGCCTTGCACCATATGGATCGCGCCGATGCTGGCGAGTTTTTCCAGCGCCTGACGGATGGTAAAGCGCGACACGCCATATTCTTCCGCCAGTTGGCGTTCCGGCGGCAGCTTTTCCGGCAGCGGATCGGTGTGCTGATAGATTTTGCTCAGTAAATCCTGCGCGATGAAGTCTTTCTTTTTCATGAGCTGTCTCAAAGTAGCCCTGCCAGCGTGGCTGACAAGGCCGCTTGCATCGGATCAATGGTGACAGAAGTGATGAATCACCTGCGAGATCAGATCCCGCGTTGGTTTAATAAACTTGATATCAATATATTCATCCGGCTGGTGCGCCTGCTCGATTGATCCCGGCCCCAGAACCAGCGTCGGGCACAGCGTCTGAATAAACGGTGCTTCGGTACAGTAGTTCACGATTTCCGTTTTCGTCCCCAGCAGATTCTCCACGACGGACACCAGACGGTGGTCTGGTGGGCATTCATAGCCAGGAATCGGCGGATGCAGTTCGCTGATGGTCAACCTGCCCGGCCAGCGCTGGCTGACAGGCTCAAGCGCTTCTGACAGTAGTCCGTCCAGATCGTTGAGCGTAATACCCGGCAGCGGGCGAATATCCATATGCAGTTCACAGCAGCCGCAGATACGGTTAGCGGCGTCGCCGCCGTGAATGTGCCCGAGGTTCATGGTCGGGTGAGGAATGTGGAAAATCGGATTGTGGTAGCGTTCCTGTAGGGTATTACGCAGCACCAGCAGGTGAGAAATGGCTTCGTGCATCAGCTCGATCGCGTTCACGCCGCGCGACGGATCGCTGGAGTGGCCAGACTGCCCCTGAATGCGGATCGCGTTGGACATATGGCCCTTGTGGGCACGCACCGGTTGCAGTGAGGTCGGTTCGCCGATGATGGCGCAGTCCGGGCGAATCTGCGTAGATTCGGAGAAATACTTGGCACCGGCCATCGTCGTCTCTTCATCCGCCGTTGCCAGCACGTAGAGCGGTTTCGTCAGCTTGGTCGGATCGATATCGCGCAACGCATCCAGAATAAAGGCAAAGAAGCCTTTCATATCCGCCGTCCCCAGACCGTATAGCTTGTTGTCATGTTCGGTCAGCGTGAACGGGTCGCGCGTCCAGCGGCCATCGTCGAACGGGACGGTGTCGGTGTGGCCTGCCAACAATAAGCCACCTTTTCCTTCACCAATCCGCGCCAGCATATTAAATTTATTGAGGGTGCCGGGAACTGGCTGGACTTCCACATGGAAGCCGAGATCGCCGAACCAGCCTGCCAGCAGGTTGATTAAGGTATGATTACTTTGATCGAGCGCGCTGTCGGTGGCACTGATGGACGGTGTGGCGATCAATGCCCGATATAGCTCAATAAAAGGGGGTAAATTCATCTTCACTGTTGACAGCCTCTGGTTAGGATAGTATCAATATTCATGCATTTATTTTGAATAAAAATACAATAATGCTCGGCGAAAGGAAACCCAAAGGTACGGCGATGGCGATTCGTCACTTTCACTGAGTTTCGCGGGTGAACAGCGTACCGACGCTGGTGAGCCCTGTTACCTGTTCCATAGATAAGTAAGAAGGTATACGGATCCCATGCTGAATACGCTGATTGTTGGTGCAAGTGGTTATACCGGCGCTGAGCTTGCGCTCTACCTGAACCGTCACCCACAGATGAACATAACCGCTTTGATGGTTTCTGCGCAAAGTGTCGATGCAGGAAAATTGATTTCTGATTTACATCCGCAGCTCAAAGGCATCATTGATGTACCGGTAAAACCGCTGACCGATGCGGAAGAAGCGGCGAAAGGCGTGGATGTCGTTTTTCTGGCGACCGACCACAAAGTCAGCCACGATCTGGCCCCTGTTTTTCTGGCGGCAGGCTGTACTGTTTTTGATTTGTCCGGCGCGTTCCGCGTACAGGGCGCTGAATTTTATCGTCGCTATTATGGTTTTGAGCATCAACACCCTGACTGGCTGGCAAAAGCGGTTTACGGGCTGGCCGAATGGCGTGCGGAAAGCGTAAAACACGCACAGCTGGTTGCCGTGCCAGGCTGTTATCCAACGGCTGCGCAGCTGGCGCTGAAGCCGCTGCTGGATGCCCAACTGCTGAACCCGGCTCAGTGGCCGGTGATTAATGCCGTGAGCGGCGTGAGCGGGGCGGGGCGTAAAGCGTCTATGACCAGCAGCTTCTGTGAAGTCAGCCTGCAACCGTACGGTATTTTCAATCACCGCCATGAACCTGAAATTTCAACGCACCTCGGCACGCCAGTGATCTTCACTCCGCATTTGGGCAACTTCGCTCGTGGTATTCTGGAAACTATCGCCTGTCGCCTGCAACCGGGCGTAACCCAGCAGGATGTCGCTGAGGCCTATCACAACGCTTATCACGATAAGCCGCTGGTTCGCCTGTACGATAAGGGCGTTCCGGCGCTGAAATCCGTTGTCGGCCTGCCGTTCTGCGATATCGGTTTCTCTGTCGACGGTGAACACCTGATCGTGGTGGCAACCGAAGATAACCTGCTGAAAGGCGCGGCGGCACAAGCTGTGCAATGCATGAACATTCGTTTTGGTTTCCCTGAAACCCAATCGTTAATTTAATGACTACTGGTCCCGACATTTCGAGGCGCGAAGCATAATGAATCCGTTAATTATCAAATTAGGTGGCGTTTTACTGGATAGCGAAGAAGCGCTGGAGCGTCTGTTCACCGCGCTGGTGGCTTACCGTCAGGAACACCAGCGTCCGCTGGTGATTGTGCACGGCGGCGGCTGTCTGGTGGATGACCTGATGAAGAAACTGTCGCTGCCCGTCGTGAAGAAAAACGGCCTACGCGTCACGCCTGCCGATCAGATCGATATCATCACCGGTGCGCTGGCGGGTTCCGCCAACAAGACGCTGCTGTCATGGGCGAAGAAGCATGACATCAATGCCGTCGGCTTGTGTCTGGGCGATGGCGGCAGCACGACGGTCACGCAGTTAGATGAGTCTTTGGGCTTTGTGGGTAAGGCAGAAGCGGGGTCGCCTGCGCTGCTGAACACGCTGTTGTCTGCGGGCTATCTGCCTGTTGTTAGCTCCATCGGTATTACGGCACAGGGCGACCTGATGAACGTCAACGCCGATCAGGCAGCGACGGCACTTGCGCAAACGCTGGGTGCGGATTTAATCCTGCTGTCTGACGTGAGCGGCATTCTGGATGGTAAAGGCCAGCGTATTGCCGAAATGACGGCAGAGAAAGCCGAGCAGCTGATCGCTCAGGGCATCATCACCGACGGCATGATTGTTAAGGTTAACGCCGCGCTGGATGCCGCGCGTGCGCTGGGCCGTCCGGTTGATATCGCCAGCTGGCGTCATGCTGAGCAGCTACCTGCGCTGTTCAATGGCGTGGCGATTGGCACGCGTATTCTGGCGTAAGTCGTTTCTGGGTATGGCATGATGCGATACCAACGTGAATTATATTTTTGGGAGTAAGGGTTATGGCTTTGTGGGGCGGTCGGTTTAGTCAGGCAGCAGATCAGCGTTTTAAACAATTTAATGACTCACTGCGGTTTGATTACCGTCTGGCGGAACAGGACATCGTTGGCTCGATCGGCTGGTCGAAAGCACTGGTGACGGTCAATGTGCTCAGCGAGCAGGAACAGCAACAGCTGGAACAGGCGCTGAATGCGCTGCTGGTTGAGGTACAGGCTGATCCTGAGATGATCCTGCAAAGCGATGCAGAAGACATTCATAGCTGGGTTGAACTGCGTCTGATTGAGAAAGTCGGCGATTTAGGTAAAAAGCTGCATACCGGTCGTAGCCGTAACGATCAGGTCGCGACGGATCTGAAACTGTGGTGCAAGGCGCAGATTGCCGAGCTGCTGCTGTCGGTACGCCAGCTGCGTCAGGCGCTGGTTACGACAGCGGAAGCCAATCAGGATGCGGTGATGCCGGGTTACACCCACCTACAGCGCGCACAGCCGGTGACGTTTGCCCACTGGTGTCTGGCCTACCATGAAATGCTGGCGCGTGATGAAAGCCGTCTGGAAGATACGCTGAAGCGTCTGGATGTCAGCCCGCTGGGCTGCGGTGCGCTGGCAGGAACGGCTTATCCAATCGACCGTGAGCAACTGGCGGGCTGGCTGGGATTTGCCTCGGCCACGCGTAACAGTCTGGATACGGTTTCCGATCGCGATCATGTACTGGAACTGCTGTCCGATGCTTCGATCGGCATGATCCACCTGTCGCGCTTTGCCGAAGATCTGATCTTCTTCAACAGCGGTGAAGCGGCGTTCGTTGAGCTGTCTGACCGTGTGACATCCGGTTCTTCCCTGATGCCACAGAAGAAAAACCCAGATGCGCTAGAGCTGATTCGCGGTAAATGCGGTCGTGTACAGGGCGCGTTGACCGGCATGATGATGACGCTTAAAGGCCTGCCGCTGGCGTATAACAAAGACATGCAGGAAGACAAAGAAGGGCTGTTTGACGCGCTGGATACCTGGCACGACTGCCTGATGATGGCGGGTCTGGTGCTGGAAGGCATTCAGGTTAAACGTCCGCGCTGTAAAGAAGCGGCCGAGCAAGGCTATGCGAACTCGACAGAGCTGGCGGATTATCTGGTCGCTAAAGGCGTGCCGTTCCGTGAAGCGCACCATATCGTGGGCGAAGCGGTAGTTGAAGCCATTCGTCAGGGCAAAGCATTGGAAGCGTTGCCGCTGGCCGATCTGCAAAAATTCAGCGCCGTGATTGGCGAGGATGTGTACCCGATTCTGGCGCTGCAATCCTGCCTGGATAAGCGTGCGGCACAAGGTGGCGTATCACCACAGCAGGTTGCTAAAGCGATTGGCGATGCGAAGCAGCGCCTAGCCTAAGTTGCCCTCTTCTGTTTCAGTTCCCCCAACGTGGTGTTTCGCGTTGGGGGGATTTCTGCGTTACCGATCTGATTCTTCTGCAAATTATTATCTATCCATGTTCATATGGAATGCGGCTCGCATTTTTCTGCTCAGCGTCTTCCCCACCGGAATTGTTTCTGGACATCCATACAGTATCATTTTACCTTGACCAGCAGCGTGAAAGGCCTGCGGAGGCAAAGTGGATATCAGCATATTTTATGGTCTAGGCGGCAGTGCGGTCGGGCTACTGGTCGGGTGGTTGGTTGCCAGCTTGATTCATCAGCAGAAGCTGTCGCAGCATGACACCGAACAGCGGTTGCTGGCGCAGACATTGCAGCAGGCTCAACAGTCGCTCAGCGAACAGCAGCAGGTAAAGCAGCAGGACGAACAGCGGCTGCGGCAAAACGAGCTGGAACTGCGCACGGTTCACGCTCAGCTCTCTGCCAGCCATGAAAAGCTGCAACAGCTTACTGAACTCCGTGAAGAGTGCGTGCAGTTAAATCAGGAACTGCGAACGCTGCGTGAAATCAACAGCGCGCAGGAAGCGGAGCTGCGGGAAGTCACCATTCGGTTGGAAGAAACCCGTATGGCGGCGGAAGAGAAGCAGCGACTGCTGGCAAACAGTGAACAGCGGTTGACTACGCAGTTTGAGAATCTGGCGAACCGGATTTTTGAACACAGCGGTCGTAAGGTGGATGAACAAAATAAACAGAGTCTGGATAAGCTGCTGATGCCGCTGCGTGAGCAGCTTGATGGGTTCCGCCGTCAGGTGCAGGACAGCTTTGGTGCGGAAGCGCGTGAGCGTCACACGTTGGCGCATGAAATCCGCAATCTGCAACAGCTGAACGCGCAGATGGCACATGAAGCCATCAACCTGACGAAAGCCCTGAAGGGCGACAATAAGACGCAGGGTAACTGGGGGGAAGTGGTGTTAAGCCGCGTGCTCGAAGCCTCCGGCCTGCGCGAAGGCTACGAGTATCAAACACAGGTCAGCGTGCAAACAGGCACAAATAGCCGCCTGCAACCGGATGTCATCGTGCGTTTACCGCAGGGCAAAGATGTCGTGATCGATGCCAAGATGTCGCTGGTGGCCTACGAGCGCTATTTCAATAGTGACGATGACGCAGAGCGGAGTGTGGCGTTGAACGAACATTTGCTCTCGGTTCGCAGCCATATTCGGCAGTTGAGCAGCAAAGATTATCAGCAGCTTCCGGGTCTGCGTTCGCTAGACTATGTGCTCATGTTTATTCCCGTTGAACCTGCTTTTCTGGTCGCTATCGATCGCCAGCCCGAATTGATCAACGAGGCGTTAAAACACAATATTATGCTGGTCAGCCCGACCACGCTGTTGGTGGCATTACGCACCATCAACAATTTATGGCGCTATGAACAACAGAGCCGCAACGCACAGCAGATCGCCGAAAAAGCTTCACGGTTATATGATAAGTTGCGGCTGTTTGTGGATGATATGGAAACACTGGGGCAAAGTCTGGATAAAGCGCAGGGCACTTATCGTCAGGCGATGAATAAACTTTCCTCTGGGCGTGGTAACCTTATTGGCCAGGCTGAGGGGTTCCGTGCGCTGGGCGTAGAAATTAAACGCACGATCAGTCCGTCATTAGCAGAAAAAGCAACGACCCATGAGCACGCTGAACGCGATGAATTACCGGATTCCGTAGCACCCGACGCTGTTTCACCAACCGTGAAAACGGAGGGCGAAGAAGGGGAATCCCCCTTAGCGACCCGTAACCTATCCTAAATAATTCGAGTTGCGTGACAAAACGTTAGCGTTTTGAACAACGCAAGGCGTTGGCCCGTTAGGGCGAGGCTCATTTATACACCTCGTAGCGCGGCAAGCGCACGAGTCCTCAGGAGCTTACTCAAGTAAGTGACTGAGGTGAGTAAGTGAAGCCAACGCACAAGCAGCTTGAAGTATGACGGATATAAATAGGTATGGATTTCGCGGGCTTGGCACTAGGCTATGCGAAATTAGTGCAGTGGGGTTTTTATACGGGTCTGGTACACTCTCACCATAAATGGGTAGACCCGAAATTTGACTGAAATAGTAGGCGGATAAGATGGCAAGTGAGCAGGAGAAAACGGCCGACTTTGGTTTTCGGACTGTCGCCAGAGATGAAAAAGAAGTCATGGTGGCTGAGGTTTTTCATTCTGTAGCAGCAAAGTATGACTTGATGAATGACCTGATGTCCTTTGGTATCCACCGTATCTGGAAGCGTTTCACTATCGAATGCAGTGGGGTAAGACGTAATCAGCGAGTTCTGGATCTTGCCGGAGGAACAGGGGATCTAACTGCCAAGTTCTCCCGTATGGTTGGCGAAGGTGGTGAAGTCATTCTGGCGGACATCAACGCATCAATGCTGAAAGTGGGCCGCGAAAAACTGCGTAATAAAGGCATTATCGACAACATCAACTACGTGCAGGCCAATGCTGAAGCGCTGCCGTTCCCTGATGACTTCTTCGACTGCATTACTATCTCCTTTGGTCTTCGCAACGTGACGGACAAAAACAAAGCGCTGCGTTCGATGTACCGTGTTCTGAAGCCCGGTGGTCGCTTACTGGTGTTGGAGTTTTCCAAACCGGTGATTAAACAGCTGAGCAAAGTTTATGACGCTTATTCATTTCATATCCTGCCGAAGATTGGCGAAGCCGTAGCAAGTGATGCTGGGAGCTACCGCTATCTGGCGGAATCTATCCGCATGCACCCCGATCAGGAAACGCTGAAAGGGATGATGATCGATGCCGGTTTTGACAGTGTTAACTATTTCAACCTCACCGGTGGAATCGTTGCGCTGCATCGTGGGTTTAAATTCTGATTGGAAACGCCAATGCTGATAACGTCTTTTCTGACTGCTACGCTGGAAACCGCGCTGAATCAGCTGCTTTTTCACGATACGGTTTCTTGCGATCGCAGCATGAAGTCTGCACGCCAGCGCTTGCAGGGGAAAACACTTCAGATCGAGTTGGCTGAACTGGATGTGCCCTTGGTGCTGGTGTTTAACGAACAGCGGCTGGACGTGATCAGCCAATGGGGCGAGCCTGCGGATTGCTGCCTGAAAACACGCGTTCCGGTTCTGATGAAATTACGCGATCGTCAACAGCTATCGTCGCTGATGCGCAGTGGCGAGCTGATGATAGAAGGCGATATTCAAGTCGTTCAACAGTTCATCGTGCTGTTTGATCTGGCGGAGTTCGATCCGGCGGAGTGGTTGTCCCCTTATCTGGGCGATATTGTTGCTCAGGGTCTTACCCAGACGGTACAGAAAACCCTGAGCTTCCTGAAACGATCTCTACATCAGCAGCAACATTTCCTGTCCGAGACGTTAACGGAAGAGTGGCGACTGGCTCCGGGAAAACTGGAAAATGCCTGGTTCCATGAGGAAATTGTTGCGTTGGATAAATCCGCCGATACGTTGTCCGAACGGCTGGCGAAGCTGGAGGCTTTACGATGACGCCCAGTGAATTACGCCGCCTTTACAGCATTGTGCGTGTGCTGTTGAGCTATGGTCTGGACGAGCTTATTCCTAAAATGCGACTGACGTTTCCGTTACGTGTGGGTCGTCGTCTGCTGTTCTGGTTACCCAATTGCCACCGCAACAAGCCTTTAGGGGAACGTCTACGTTTGGCGCTTCAGGAACTGGGGCCTGTGTGGATTAAGTTCGGACAAATGATGTCTACACGCCGCGATCTGTTCCCACCGGCTATCGCCGATCAACTGGCGATGTTGCAGGATAAGGTTGAGCCGTTTGATGGCAAACTGGCGCGCGAACAGATTGAGCTGTCGATGGGCGGAATCCCTCTTGAAGAGTGGTTTGACGATTTTGATATTAAGCCGCTGGCCTCTGCCTCGATTGCGCAAGTGCATACCGCCTGCCTGAAAAGCAACGGAAAAGAGATCGTTATCAAGGTCATTCGCCCGGATATTTTGCCTGTCATCAAGGCGGATATGCGCCTGATGAAACGTCTGGCGGGGTGGTTGCCTCACCTGTTGCCGGATGGTCGCCGCCTGCGTCCGCGCGAAGTGGTGCTGGAATATGAAAAAACGCTGCTTGATGAGCTGAACTTGCTGCGAGAAGCGGCAAACGCTATTCAACTGCGGCGTAATTTTGAGAACAGCCCGATGCTGTATGTGCCGGAAGTTTATTCGGATTATTGCAGCGAAAGCATGTTGGTGATGGAGCGAATCTACGGTATTCCTGTTTCTGATGTCGACACGCTGAAAGCCAATGGCACGGATATGAAGTTACTGGCAGAACGCGGCGTTCAGGTTTTCTTCACGCAGGTGTTCCGCGATAGCTTCTTCCATGCAGATATGCATCCCGGCAATATCTTTATCAGCTACGAGCACCCGGAGGACCCGCAATACATCGGTATTGATTGCGGTATCGTCGGTTCGTTGAATAAAGAAGATAAGCGCTATCTGGCTGAGAATTTCATCGCCTTCTTCAACCGTGATTATCGCAAAGTTGCCGAACTGCATGTGGATTCGGGCTGGGTGCCTCCAGACACCAATGTTGCAGATTTTGAGTTTGCTATTCGTACGGTTTGTGAGCCGATCTTCGAGAAGCCGTTGGCGGAAATTTCGTTCGGCCATGTGTTATTGAATTTGTTTAATACGGCGCGTCGCTTCAATATGGAAGTACAGCCTCAATTGGTGTTGCTGCAAAAAACGCTGTTGTATATTGAAGGGGTTGGTCGGCAGCTTTATCCGCAGCTTGACCTGTGGAAAACGGCCAAGCCGTTTCTGGAGAACTGGTTGAAGCAACAGGTCGGTTTACCTGCTGTATTCCGTGCACTCAAAGAAAAGGCACCGTTCTGGGCTGAGAAATTGCCGGAAATCCCTGAGCTGTTTTATGACGGATTGCGTCAGAATAAGATGTTAAAACAAAGCGTCGATAAGCTGACTCATGAGCTGAGAACGCAGCAGGCGCGCCAAGGGCAATCACGATATCTTTTGGGTATTGGCGCAACGCTGCTAATCAGTGGTACGTTGTTACTGGTCAGCCGTGTTGAAGCCGATATGGTTCCCGCGGGGTTGATGGCGGCAGGAATCGTCGTCTGGATTATCGGTTGGCGTCGAACTCGTTGAAGCAGATCATGATGCACGTCAGAATTACCCGATATAATAACGAGAATTCTGTCGTTCCCCTTTTTGAAAAGAGGTAAATGTTATGAGTATTAGTCCAATGAATTTGGTGATTATCGCCGTAATTGTTGTACTGTTATTTGGCACCAAAAAACTCAGAACGCTGGGTTCGGATCTGGGTGCCTCCATCAAAGGTTTTAAGAAAGCGATGGGTGACGATCAGCCGTCTACTGGCGCAGACAAAACGCAGCCAGATGCCGATTTCTCTACCAAGTCTATCGCTGACAACCAATCAGACGCCAAGCCGGGCGAAACGAAGAGCCAGCATAAAGAGCAGGTGTAATCTGTGTTCGATATCGGTTTTGGTGAATTGTTATTGGTGATGGTTCTCGGCCTGATTGTTCTCGGGCCGGAGCGTTTGCCTGTGGCAGTCAGAACGGTTGCAAGCTGGATCAGGACGCTGCGTTCGCTGGCGTCTACGGTTCAGAATGAACTGTCGCAGGAACTGAAACTCCAGGAGTTTCAGGAAAGCCTGAAGAAAGTCGAAAAAGCCAGTTTGCAGAATCTGTCGCCTGAGTTGAAAGCCTCAATGGATGAACTCAAAGAAGCGGCGGAAGCGATGAAACGCGGCTATACCGAGCCATTGTCACCGCAGAAATCAGATGATCACCAAAAGTCAGATGATCATAGCACGTCAGATGGCCATAGTGCGACGGTGGAACCGCAGCGCAACACCCCGCTAAACGATCCGGAAGCGGCCTACGATGGGGTGATCGAAGCGGAAACCGCAGTACGTCCGGCAGTTAGTCAGCCTAAACCTGAAAGCGCTACTGTTGCTGAACATCACCATGATGATCACAATGCCACGAGTGATAAAGC
Source organism: Pectobacterium carotovorum (assembly GCA_016415585.1). Taxonomy (NCBI): domain Bacteria; kingdom Pseudomonadati; phylum Pseudomonadota; class Gammaproteobacteria; order Enterobacterales; family Pectobacteriaceae; genus Pectobacterium; species Pectobacterium carotovorum. The sequence continues at coordinate 257,421 of CP066552.1, forward strand.
TGTCGGCAACGATAATGTCAAACCTGAGCAGTCCCAGTCTTCTGCTGTTTCTGCCCGTCAACCGAGCGATAGTCGTTAGTTTATGGCCGATGAAGATACTCAACCGTTAATTAGCCACCTGATTGAGCTACGCAAGCGGCTATTGAACAGCATCATCTGTGTGCTGGCGGTATTTGTTGTGCTGGTGTACTTTGCCAATGACATTTACCAAGTGGTTTCTGCGCCGCTCATCAAGCAATTGCCTGCGGGTGCCAGCATGATCGCGACTGATGTCGCCTCGCCTTTCTTTACACCGATAAAGCTGACGATGATTGTCTCAGTGTTTGTCGCTGCGCCACTGGTGCTGTATCAGGTGTGGGCGTTTGTGGCCCCTGCTCTGTATAAGCACGAACGTCGCTTAATGATGCCGTTGCTGGTATCCAGCAGCCTGCTGTTTTATTCGGGCATGGCGTTTGCGTACTTTGTGGTGTTCCCGCTGGCGTTTGGTTTTTTTGCGAAAACCGCACCCGTTGGCGTGCTGATTGCGACAGACATCAATAACTACCTCGATTTTGTTATGGCGCTATTCATGGCGTTCGGCGTATCGTTTGAGGTGCCCGTTGCCATCGTGCTGCTCTGCTGGAGTGGTGTGGTGACGCCAGAAGATCTGAAGAAAAAACGCCCTTATATTTTGGTGGGCGCATTCGTTGTCGGGATGCTGCTGACGCCGCCGGACGTTTTCTCACAGACGCTACTGGCGATTCCGATGTATCTGCTGTTTGAAATCGGTGTATTCTTCGCACGGTTTTATGTTGGCAAAGGCCGACGGGCTGAAACGGAAGAGCCATCGCAGTAACGAACGGTTCCCTGCGGCAGGACGGTAAAATGACCTCTCTTTGAGAGGTCTTATTTTTTATTCGCCAGAGTGAGAGTCATGTTTGATATCGGTGTCAATCTAACCAGTTCTCAGTTTGAAAAAGACCAGGAGCAGGTCGTCATCCGGGCAAAGCAAGCGGGTGTCAGTGGCATCTTGATCACCGGAACCAACACCCAGGAAAGCCATCAGGCCATGTTACTGGCGCAAGCCTATCCCGATTACTGTTGGTCAACGGCGGGCGTTCATCCGCATGATGCCAGCCAGTGGAATGACGCCACTGCTGAACAGCTTCATCACATGGCAAGCGCCGCCTGCGTGGTTGCTATTGGCGAATGTGGGTTGGATTTCAACCGTAACTTTTCAACGCCAGAAGAGCAGGAACGGGCATTCAGTGCGCAGCTAGCGATAGCGGCCGAACGGTCCATGCCCGTTTTCCTTCATTGCCGTGATGCCCATTCCCGCTTTATCTCTCTGCTGACGCCGTGGTTGAGTCAGTTACCTGCCGCCGTGGTTCACTGCTTTACTGGCAATCGTCATGAGTTGGATGAGTGTCTGGCTGCGGGGCTGATGATTGGCATTACCGGCTGGGTTTGCGATGAGCGTCGCGGACTTGAGCTGCGTGCCTTATTGCCGCATATTCCTGCCGATCGGCTGTTGGTGGAAACCGATGCACCTTATCTGTTACCCCGGGATTTACGCCCTAAACCGGCCTCCCGCCGTAACGAACCCTGTTATCTGCCTCATATTATTCGCCAGATTGCGGAGTGGCGTGGAGAAGATGCCACATGGTTGGGACAGACAACAGATGAAAATGCTCGCCGGGTTTTCCGGCTGGCCTGATTCAGGAGAATAATGACATGAGCACTGCTTTTCCCGGCACTTTCCCTGGCCGACGTATGCGTCGCATTCGCCGCCATGATTTCAGTCGTCGCCTGGTTGCTGAAAATCAACTGACGGTGAATGATTTGATTTATCCCGTTTTCGTGATGGAAGGGACAAATCATCGTCAGGAAGTTCCCTCCATGCCGGGGGTATACCGGATGACTATCGACGTGCTTCTGAAAGAAGCCGAAGAGATTGCTAAGCTCGGCGTTCCGGTACTGTCGCTGTTCCCCGTCATTGAAGCGGATAAAAAATCACTCTATGCCGAAGAAGCCTATAACCCGGATGGTTTGGTTCCTCGCACGATCCGCGCGCTGAAAGACGCCGTCCCTGAGCTGGGTTTGCTGACGGATGTGGCGCTCGATCCCTATACCACACACGGGCAGGACGGGATTATCGATGCGGATGGTTATGTGATTAACGACGTCACCAAGGAGATTTTGGTACGTCAGGCGCTGTCCCATGCAGAAGCTGGCGCAGAAATTATTGCGCCTAGCGACATGATGGACGGTCGCATCGGCGCTATTCGTGACACCCTAGAAGCACAAAACCTGATCAATACCCAGATCATGGCGTACTCGGCTAAATATGCATCGTGCTACTACGGGCCTTTCCGTGACGCCGTGGGCTCAGCGGGTAACCTGAAAGGTGGCAACAAGAAAACCTACCAGATGGACCCAGCTAACAGTGATGAAGCCTTGCAGGAAATCGCGCAGGACTTGCAGGAAGGCGCGGATATGGTGATGGTCAAACCGGGGATGCCTTATCTGGACGTGGTGCGTCGCGTCAAAGAGTCGTTCGGCGTGCCGACCTTTGCTTATCAGGTATCTGGCGAATATGCGATGCACATGGCGGCGATTCAGAACGGCTGGTTGCAAGAACAACCGGTAGTGATGGAGTCTCTGCTGTGCTTTAAACGCGCGGGTGCGGATGGTGTGCTGACCTATTTTGCCAAGCGTGTCGCACAGTGGCTGCACGATCAGCATATGCAACGCTAAGTCTGTTCTTATCCGGCGCGGGATAAACGCGCCGGATAGGGCAAAGATGCAAGGAGCGTCGGGCTATTTTTTCAAAGGGCTATGTTTTCAAAGGATTAGGCTTTGCGAAACTCGCGGTTATCAATGCTCTGCCTGACCTGTTTGTTCAGCATATTCAGCAACAGCATTGAGCGAGCTTCGCCGTCAGGCTCGGTGTAAATAGCCTGAAGACCAGAGAAAATACCGTCGGTAATGACGACGCTATCGCCAGGCTGTGGCGTCAGTGGGTCAATGATTCCCTGAATCGGGCGAAGTGACAATTCATCGATAACCTGCTGCGGAATGGTCGCGGGCAGCGCACCGAATCGCACAAAGTTACTCACCCCACGCGTCGCGCTGATGGTGGTGGTGTGGATGCGTTCGGGATCGAACTCCACAAACAGGTAGTTCGGGAACAGCGGCTCACACACTTCGGTCCGTTTACCACGAACGATCTTATCCAGCGTGATCATCGGGCTCACGCAGTTGACATCCTGACGTTCCAGATGCTCTTTCGCTCGCAGTAGTTGACCACGTTTACAATACAGTAAGTACCAGGCTTCCATAATTTCGCAGACTTATGATTCCGACGAGCAAGCATAACAAAAGCGAGCACGGATAAAAAATTTTCGGCAGATATTTTTGTTACCACATTTTGGCGTTCGGGTTCTTGATAGTGAGCAGATTCTTACCATAAATAGGCGTTTCGGGAAGCGACAGGTTGGCGAAGAGACTTTATAATAGCCAGAACGATAGACTGCCCCCGATGAATAGCATGAAATACCGTGACTTACGCGAGTTCCTCTCGCTGCTGGAAGAGAGAGGGGAGTTAAAACGCATTACCCAGCCCATCGATCCCTACCTTGAAATGACGGAAATTGCTGACCGAACGCTGCGTGCGGAAGGCCCTGCTCTCCTGTTTGAGAACCCCAAAGGCTATGACATGCCGGTGCTGTGCAATTTATTTGGCACGCCGAAACGTGTTGCGTTGGGCATGGGACAGGAAGAGGTCAGCGCACTGCGCGAGGTGGGCAAGCTGTTGGCGTTTTTGAAAGAGCCGGAACCACCCAAAGGGTTCCGCGATCTGGTGGATAAAATGCCAAAGTTTCGTCAGGTATTGAATATGCCGACGAAGCGCCTGTCTTCTGCGCCGTGTCAGGAACAGATTTGGCAGGGGGATGACGTTGACCTGCGCCGGATTCCGGTGATGCAGTGCTGGCCGGAAGATGCCGCGCCGCTGATTACCTGGGGGCTTACCGTGACGCGCGGGCCGCTTAAAGAGCGGCAGAATCTGGGGATCTATCGTCAGCAGGTGCTGGGTAGAAACAAGCTGATCATGCGCTGGTTATCTCATCGCGGCGGCGCGCTGGATTTTCAGGAATGGTGTCAGGAAAATCCCGGGCAGCGTTTTCCGGTGTCTGTCGCATTGGGCGCTGACCCTGCGACGATCCTTGGTGCGGTGACGCCTGTCCCTGATACGCTATCGGAATATGCCTTTGCGGGGTTGCTGCGTGGGCATAAGACTGAAGTGGTGAAGTGCCTGTCGAACGATTTGGAAGTGCCTGCCAGTGCAGAAATTGTTCTGGAAGGCTATATTGAACCGGGAGAAATGGCGGCGGAAGGGCCGTATGGCGACCATACCGGCTATTACAATGAGGTCGATCACTTCCCGGTTTTCACCGTTACGCACATTACTCAGCGCCAGAATGCGATTTATCACTCGACTTACACCGGACGACCACCGGATGAGCCTGCTGTTTTGGGTGTGGCGTTGAACGAAGTTTTCGTGCCGATCCTGCAAAAGCAGTTTCCTGAGATTGTCGATTTTTATTTGCCACCGGAGGGTTGCTCTTACCGTCTGGCGGTCGTTACCATGAAGAAACAGTACGCGGGCCATGCTAAACGCGTCATGATGGGTGTGTGGTCTTTTTTACGCCAGTTCATGTATACGAAATTTGTCATTGTCTGCGATGATGACGTTAATGCGCGTGACTGGAACGACGTGATATGGGCGATCACGACGCGTATGGATCCGGCGCGCGATACGGTATTAGTAGAAAATACGCCGATAGATTACCTTGATTTTGCCTCGCCAGTTTCTGGCCTTGGCTCCAAAATGGGTCTGGACGCCACCAATAAATGGCCTGGCGAGACGCAGCGCGAGTGGGGTCGCCCCATCAAGAAAGACCCACAGGTTTGTGCCCGCATTGATGAAATATGGGACGAATTGGCCATTTTTAGTGACAGAGAGCCCCGGCGTTAACGGCTGCTGCCCTGTTCTCAGTTTTGCTTTTATGACCCTATAGAGGGAATGCATGACAACATTGAGCTGTAAAGTGACTTCGGTCGAAGCCATAACCGATACGGTTTATCGCGTTCGTTTGTTACCTGAAGCGCCGTTTTCCTTTCGGGCTGGCCAGTATTTGATGGTAGTGATGGGCGATCGAGATAAACGTCCTTTTTCACTGGCATCGACCCCGATGGATAAAAACTTTATTGAGTTGCACATCGGGGCGTCCGAACTGAATCTTTACGCGATGGCCGTGATGGAGCGCATTCATAAGGAAAAATCCCTGACGGTCGATATCCCGCACGGTGAAGCCTGGCTGCGGGAAGAGAGTACGCGTCCGCTGGTGTTGATTGCGGGTGGAACCGGATTTTCGTATGTGCGTTCTATCCTGCTGACCGCGCTGTCGCAGCAACCCGAGCGCGATATCGCTATTTACTGGGGGGGACGTGAATCCCAGCATCTGTATGACTTAACCGAGCTTGAAGGCTTTGCGGCTAAGCACCCCAATCTGCGGGTGGTGCCAGTAGTCGAGCAGCCGGAAGCAGGATGGGATGGCAGAACGGGCACCGTTCTGAGCGCGGTATTGCAGGACTACGGCTCATTGGCAGAGCAGGATATCTATATTGCTGGTCGCTTTGAAATGGCGAAGATTGCCCGTGAACGTTTTTGTAACGAGCGCGGTGCGCTGGCAGCCCATATGTTCAGCGACGCATTTTCGTTTATTTAAAGCAGTTAAGGCATAAGCAAGTAAAAATAAAAATCCCACGGCTGTGGGATTTTTGGTTTCTAGCTGTTCTCTGACAGAGCTTTCCTGTGTTTAGACGCGCTCAAACACGGTCGCAATACCCTGTCCCAGCCCGATGCACATCGTCGCCACGCCAAACTGAGCATCGCGACTTTCCATCAGATTAATCAACGTGGTAGAGATGCGTGCGCCTGAGCAGCCGAGCGGGTGACCTAGCGCAATCGCGCCGCCATTGAGATTGACCTTTTCATCCAACTGTTCCAGCAGCCCCAGATCTTTAATGCAGGGTAGCGTCTGAGCGGCGAATGCTTCATTCAGTTCAAAGATGCCGATATCGGCCAGACTGAGCCCTGCTCGTTTCAACGCCAATTTGGTCGCGGGGACGGGGCCGTAACCCATAATCGAAGGATCGCAGCCAACCACGGCCATTGCCCGAATGCGGGCTCGTACCGGTAAACCTAATGATGCCGCGCGGGATTCGCTCATGATCAACATGGCTGCGGCACCATCGGATAGCGCCGAGGATGATGCGGCTGTCACCGTACCGTTAACCGGATCGAACGCGGGTTTGAGTGTGGCAAGGCTATCGACGGTGGTGTCTGGGCGAATGACCTCATCATAATCGAAGCGTTGCAGCATGCCGTCTGCATCATGGCCCGCCGTGGGGATGATTTCACGACGAAACGCTCCTGACTGGGTGGCGCTGTGGGCGCGCTGGTGCGAACGTGCGGCGAACTGATCCTGCATCTCACGGCTAATATTGTGCATACGCCCCAGCATCTCGGCCGTGAGCCCCATCATACCCGCAGCTTTAGCTATGGTGCGGCTCAGCCCCGGATGAAAATCGACGCCATGATTCATCGGCACATGTCCCATATGCTCGACGCCGCCAATTAAGCAGACATTCGCGTCGCCAACCATAATGGCACGGGCCGCATCGTGGAGCGCCTGCATGGAGGAGCCGCACAGTCGGTTAACCGTGGTCGCGGGGACATTCATCGGGATTTCTGCCAGCAAAGCAGCATTGCGGGCGACGTTGAAGCCTTGCTCCAGCGTCTGTTGCACACATCCCCAATAGATATCGTCGATCTCACGGGCATCCAGCGCTGCGTTACGGCTCAATAGGCTACGCATCAGGTGTGCTGACAGGTCTTCGGCTCTCACCTGACGGAAGGCTCCGCCTTTGGAACGTCCCATCGGCGTGCGTACGGCATCAACAATCACTACCTTTTCCATATTTCCTGTCCTCATGCCGGTTGACCGTAAGAAACGTCCGCGTGTGGCGCGACCGATGGATAATAGCCTTCATTATTTTTGGCTTTTTGCTGCAAGCCGTCAGGCACCTGATAAATGGCGCCGAGGTGCGCCAACTGTTGCGCCATCTCGACGTAGTGTTCGCTGCCTAGTGTATCCAGATAGCGGCAGGCTCCGCCGTGGAAGGGAGGGAAACCTAACCCATATACCAGCGCCATGTCCGCTTCGGCGGGGCTGGCGACGATACCTTCTTCCAGGCAGCGCGCGACTTCATTAATCATCGGGATCATCATGCGCGCGATAATCTCTTCTGCGCTGAACGTTTTTTTCGGCTGGCTGATGTCCTTAAGCAGTGTTTCGACAGCCTCATCCTGTTCTTTACGCAGCTTCCCCTTGCCGTCGGTTTGATAACGGTAGAAGCCGTGACCATTCTTCTGCCCGAAGCGCTGGTGTTCAAACAGCGCATCAATCGCATCGCGATAGTCTTTCGCCATGCGTTGTGGGAAGCCTTCAGCCATCACGGCCTGAGCGTGGTGAGCGGTATCAATACCGACAACGTCCAGCAGATAGGCTGGGCCCATCGGCCAACCGAATTTTTTCTCCATGACGCTATCAATATCGCGGAAATCGGCACCGTCTCTGAGCAATAAGCTGAACGCCGCAAAATAGGGGAACAGCACCCGATTCACGAAGAATCCGGGGCAGTCGTTCACGACAATCGGCGTTTTGCCCATCTTGCTGGCGTAAGCCACCACGCTGGCGATAGTGCTGTCGCTGGTTTGAGGGCCGCGAATAATTTCGACCAGCGGCATGCGGTGTACCGGGTTAAAGAAGTGCATGCCGCAGAAATTTTGCGGCCGTTTTAGCGATGCAGCCAGTAAAGCAATCGGGATCGTTGAGGTGTTCGACGCCAGAATCGTATTCTCGCTCACGTGCGATTCGGTTTCTGCCAACACGCTGGCTTTGATTTTCGGGTTCTCAACCACGGCCTCAACGACGATGTCGGTGCGCTCGAACCCGGCGTAATCCAGCGTTGGCTGAATACTCGCCAGAATCGTCGCCATTTTCATTCCGTCCAACTTGCCGCGTTCCATTTGTTTATTCAGGAGCTTGGCTGCTTCATTCATCCCCAGCGCGAGCGGCTTCTCATTGATATCTTTCATCCGAATCGGCACGCCTTTGAACGCGGATTGATAGGCAATGCCGCCGCCCATAATGCCTGCTCCTAGCACGGCGGCCTGCTGCGGCACGGATGTCTCGCCAATCAGTTTCTTTGCCTTGCCTTTAACATACTGATCGTTGAGGAAAATGCCGACGAGTGCGCGAGCTTCATTTGAACGCGCCAGTTGAACGAAATGCTGCGTTTCGAGCTGCAATGCGTCATCGCGCGTCATAGTTGCGGCGGCTTCGATGGTTTTTACCGCTAGCATCGGTGCGGGATAGTGCTTGCCAGCGGTTTGCAGCACCATCGCTTTGGCGGTGGTAAAGCTCATCATGGCTTCAATCTTATTGAGCTTCAGCGGGTCAAGTTTCGGACGTCGGTAAGCCTGCCAGTCCAGTGAGCCGTTAATCGCCTGTTTTAACATCTTGATGGCAGCGGGAACCAGCTTGTCATTGGCGACAACGGCCTGCACGAGTCCCACTTTTAAGGCATCGGCTGCGCTGATATCTTTGCCTGCGGCGATGATCTCCAGTGCGCTGTCGGCGCCCAACAGGCGTGGTAGCCTAACCGTGCCGCCAAAGCCTGGCATAATCCCCAGTTTGGTCTCAGGCAGCCCGATGCGTGCATCCGTCGTCGCTAAACGAAAATCGGTCGCCAGCACACATTCACACCCGCCGCCCAACGCATAGCTATTGATTGCGGACAGTGTGGGAACGGGTAAATCTTCAAGGCGGCTGAAAATGCGGTTGGCGAAGACAAGCCATTCATGCAGCTTTTCTGCTGGCGCGGCAAAAAGAGAAAGGAATTCCGTGATATCGGCACCGACAATAAATGCAGGTTTGTCAGAACGTAGCAGTAAGCCCTTCAAATTCGGCTGTTCCGCCAGAACGTCCAGCGCCTTACCCAGGCTGGCAACCGTGCGGGTATCTAGCTTGTTTACGGAGCCAGGGGCAGAAAATACCAGCTCGACAATGCCGTCCTCAAGCCAGTTAAGGTAGAGGGATTCACCTTGATAAAGCATGTTCATCTCCGCTGTTTGTGTGAGTGATCTGGTATGACCAGATAATCGAATTGTGGTTTTAATGTTAATTTTTTGCAAACGATAGATTAATTTTTTGCCGAATCGATCACAAAGCACCGGACGCTGCCCTTGGAGAATGCCTGTGTTAAAATGGAGGGATGATGTCGTGACGTACAAGGATACTCATGGAAAAGCTGGCTTCTTTATATCATCACCATCTGGCTACGCTGCAAACGCGTGCTCAGGCGGTTTTAGCACGCCATCAGCTTGACGCATTGCTGATTCATTCTGGTGAGCTGTTGACCGTTTTTCTGGACGATCACGACTATCCTTTCAAAGTTAACCCGCAGTTTAAAGCGTGGGTGCCCGTCACGCAGGTGCCGAACTGCTGGCTCTGGGTTGACGGCGTGAACCCGCCGAAGCTGTGGTTCTATTCGCCAGTCGATTACTGGCATAACGTTGCGCCGGTCCCCGAGAGCTTCTGGACTGAAGAGATTGAAATTACCGTGCTACGGAATGCCGATGATATCGGGCAGTTGCTTCCATCGCAGCGCGAGCGTGTTGCCTATATCGGCTACGCTCCGCAGCGTGCGCAGGATTTGGGCATTCGTGCGGATAATATCAATCCTCAGGGTGTGCTGGATTATCTGCACTATCATCGCGCTTACAAAACCGATTACGAGCTGGTCTGTATGCGTGAAGCACAAAAGACGGCGGTGATCGGTCATCGTGCGGCGCATGAAGCGTTTCTCTCTGGCATGAGCGAGTTTGATATTAATCTGGCGTATCTGACGGCCACCGGACATCGGGATATCGATGTGCCTTACAGCAATATCATCGCGCTCAATGAACATGCGGCGGTGTTGCACTATACCCAGCTCGATCATCAGGTGCCTTCCGATGTCCGCAGCTTCCTGATTGATGCAGGGGCGGAATATAACGGCTATGCCGCCGATCTTACGCGTACCTATTCCGCACAGAGCGATGGCGCGTTTGCCCTGCTGATTAAAGATCTCAATCAGGAAATGCTTTCATTGATTGATACCGTTCAGGCGGGAGTGCGTTATACCGATTACCATATTCAGATGCATCAGCGGATTGCGAAGCTGCTGAAATCGCATCAACTGGTGCGGGATATCAGCGAAGAAGCCATGGTGGAGCAGGGGCTCACGTCGCCTTTCCTGCCGCACGGTCTTGGCCACCCGTTGGGCTTGCAGGTGCATGATGTCGCCGGATTTATGCAAGACGACCGCGGCACACATCTGGCGGCGCCGTCGCAGCATCCTTACCTGCGTTGTACCCGCGTGCTTGAACCCGGAATGGTCATGACGATCGAGCCGGGAATCTATTTCATCGAATCCTTGCTTGCTCCGTGGCGTGAGGGCGAATGGAGTCAGCACTTTGACTGGCAAAAAATCGAGGCGTTGAAACCGTTTGGCGGTATCCGTATCGAGGATAATATTGTCATTCATGAAGGGCGCGTGGAGAACATGACGCGCGACCTGAATCTGGCCTGATGCAGGCGTATCCCGTTCCTGCTGCGCCAGTGAGCTTCAGCGAGGAAATCAAGAAAAGCCGCTTTACGACGATCCTGGCGGCAACGCCGGGAATCGATGCGGCCAAGGCGTTTATCCAGCACGTCCGGGAAGAACATGTCTCGGCGGGTCATCACTGCTGGGCGTTTGTTGCAGGTGCGCCCGACGATTCCCAGCAGCTTGGTTTTTCTGACGATGGCGAGCCATCCGGCACGGCGGGCAAACCGATGCTGTCGCAACTGATGGGAAGCGGTATCGGTGAGATTACGGCTGTGGTGGTACGTTACTATGGCGGAATCCCGCTGGGTACTGGTGGGTTGGTGAAGGCTTATGGCGGCGGCGTTCAGCAAGCGCTGAAACGGGTATCGCTGCAAGAGAAAGTCTTGCAAAAAGAGTATGGCTTACACTGTGACTATGCACTGTTGCCGCAGGTGGAATCACTGATCTTCCAGTTTGGCGGAAAAGTGCTGCATAGCGAGTATGGCGTGGAAGTCGTATTGCGGTTCTCTATCCCCGTCAGGGGAACTGAGGAAGCGGCAATGAAATTGCGTGATTTAAGCCGTGGCGCGTTGCATTTATTGCCGATTCCATAATAATCCCAGCGCTTTTTTATGAATCATTAAGGAATTCCCTGCGATGCACTTGCGCGCCATAACCCGTATTGTCGGCCAGTTGGTTATCCTTTTTTCCGGAACGATGGTTATTCCCGGGCTGGTAGCGTTAATTTACCGCGATGGCGCAGGCCGGGCGTTTACGCAGACATTTATTGTCGCGCTGGCAATTGGCATCATGCTGTGGCTACCAAACCGAAAACAGAAGCATGAGCTGAAATCTCGAGAAGGGTTCCTGATCGTAGTCCTCTTCTGGACGGTGCTGGGCAGCGTCGGTGCGCTGCCTTTCCTGTTTGCTGAACATCCTAATTTGGGCGTAACGGATGCTTTTTTCGAATCGTTCTCTGGGTTAACGACAACGGGCGCTACTACGCTTGTCGGGTTGGATTCACTGCCTAAAGCCATTCTGTTTTATCGACAAATGCTGCAATGGTTTGGCGGGATGGGGATCATCGTACTCGCCGTTGCTATCCTGCCGATTCTTGGTGTCGGTGGGATGCAGCTTTATCGTGCAGAAATGCCGGGGCCGCTGAAGGAAAACAAAATGCGCCCGCGTATCGCTGATACAGCGAAAACGCTGTGGCTGATTTATCTCTTACTCACGATTGCCTGTGCTGTCGCACTGTGGCTGGCTGGCATGCCGATATTTGATGCAATTGGCCACAGCTTCTCTACGGTGTCTGTCGGCGGGTTCTCTACTCATGATGCGAGTATCGGCTACTTTAATAGCCCAACGATCAACACCATCATCGCGATATTCCTGCTGATTTCTGGCTGTAACTTTGGTTTGCACTTTGCTCTGCTGAGTGGTCGCAGCCTGAAGGTATACTGGCGTGACCCAGAATTCCGCATGTTCATTTTTGTTCAGCTGTCGCTGGTGGCCGTGTGTACGATTGTCCTGTGGTTCCATCACGTGTATGACAGCGGGATGCAGACGATCAATCAGGCGTTCTTCCAGGTTGTCTCTATGGCGACAACGGCAGGGTTTACCACGGATAGCATTGCATCGTGGCCGCTTTTCCTGCCGGTTTTGCTTCTGTGCTCCGCATTCATTGGCGGGTGTGCAGGCTCAACCGGGGGTGGCTTGAAAGTGATTCGTATCCTGCTGCTTTTCCTGCAAGGATCGCGTGAGCTTAAGCGTTTAGTACATCCGAATGCGGTTTACACCATTAAGCTGGGTCATCGGGCGCTGCCAGAACGCATCCTTGAAGCCGTATGGGGATTCTTTTCCGCGTATGCGCTGGTTTTTATTGTCAGCATGCTGGCCGTCATTGCGACAGGCGTTGATGATTTCTCCGCGTTTGCGGCGGTCGCCGCCACATTGAATAATCTGGGGCCGGGTTTGGGTGTCGTCGCGGAGAATTTTACGTCGATGAATGATACGGCGAAATGGATTCTGATACTGACAATGCTGTTTGGTCGTTTAGAGGTCTTCACGCTTTTAGTGCTGTTTACGCCAACCTTCTGGCGGGAATAGTCCCCATAAGGATAAAGAACAATGAAAGCTTTGATCGTGTTTTCGAGTCGGGATGGGCAAACAAGAGCGATTGCCTCCTCTATTGCGAATACGCTGAAAGGAACTCTGGAGTGCGATGTTGTTAACGTACTCAATGCGAATGATATCGATCTGAGTCAATACGATCGGGTCCTGATTGGGGCGTCAATTCGGTACGGGCGCTTTCATCCTGCGGTAAATCAATTTATCCATAAGCATCTGACTTCTCTGCAACAGCTACCCAGCGCATTCTTCTCTGTGAACCTCACTGCGCGTAAGCCAGAAAAGCGCACAATACAAACCAATGCCTATACGCGTAAGTTCCTGCTGAATTCACCTTGGCAGCCGGATTTGTGCTGCGTGTTCGCTGGTGCCCTGCGTTATCCACGCTACCGCTGGTTTGATCGGATAATGATTCAACTCATTATGCGTATAACTGGGGGCGAAACGGATAGCACTAAAGAGATTGAATACACTGACTGGCAGCAGGTTGCCCGTTTCGCTCAGGATTTCGCCCAATTAGCGGCGAAAAATCCGGCATAACGGCGTCTTTTACTTCGCTTTGCTGAAAAAAAAACCACTCGGTAACTTTTTTGCATTTAGCGCTTGTCAGCGTGCGAGAAGTCCCTATAATGCGCCTCCACTGACACGGCAACAGCGACACGCGGTTGTGGTGACAGGAAAAAAGATTCAACGAAGGCAGTCAGTAATGACTTGACTTCACAGCGGAAAAGCATAATATATGCGGCCCGCGCCACGGAAGATGTGGCACTGCTCTTTAACAATTTAATCAGACAATCTGTGTGGGCACTCACAAGACCGTATCTTAACGATATAAAAAAGTCTTGAAGAGTGAACAACAGTAAATTCATTACGAATAAACAGTTTTAATTCTTTGAGCATCGCTGACGAGTTCAGCAAATCAAACAAATCTTAAATTGAAGAGTTTGATCATGGCTCAGATTGAACGCTGGCGGCAGGCCTAACACATGCAAGTCGAGCGGTAGCACAAGAGAGCTTGCTCTCTGGGTGACGAGCGGCGGACGGGTGAGTAATGTCTGGGAAACTGCCTGATGGAGGGGGATAACTACTGGAAACGGTAGCTAATACCGCATAACCTCGCAAGAGCAAAGAGGGGGACCTTCGGGCCTCTCGCCATCAGATGTGCCCAGATGGGATTAGCTAGTAGGTGAGGTAATGGCTCACCTAGGCGACGATCCCTAGCTGGTCTGAGAGGATGACCAGCCACACTGGAACTGAGACACGGTCCAGACTCCTACGGGAGGCAGCAGTGGGGAATATTGCACAATGGGCGCAAGCCTGATGCAGCCATGCCGCGTGTGTGAAGAAGGCCTTCGGGTTGTAAAGCACTTTCAGCGGGGAGGAAGGCGGTGAGGTTAATAACCTTATCGATTGACGTTACTCGCAGAAGAAGCACCGGCTAACTCCGTGCCAGCAGCCGCGGTAATACGGAGGGTGCAAGCGTTAATCGGAATGACTGGGCGTAAAGCGCACGCAGGCGGTCTGTTAAGTTGGATGTGAAATCCCCGGGCTTAACCTGGGAACTGCATTCAAAACTGACAGGCTAGAGTCTTGTAGAGGGGGGTAGAATTCCAGGTGTAGCGGTGAAATGCGTAGAGATCTGGAGGAATACCGGTGGCGAAGGCGGCCCCCTGGACAAAGACTGACGCTCAGGTGCGAAAGCGTGGGGAGCAAACAGGATTAGATACCCTGGTAGTCCACGCTGTAAACGATGTCGATTTGGAGGTTGTGCCCTTGAGGCGTGGCTTCCGGAGCTAACGCGTTAAATCGACCGCCTGGGGAGTACGGCCGCAAGGTTAAAACTCAAATGAATTGACGGGGGCCCGCACAAGCGGTGGAGCATGTGGTTTAATTCGATGCAACGCGAAGAACCTTACCTACTCTTGACATCCACAGAATTTGGTAGAGATACCTTAGTGCCTTCGGGAACTGTGAGACAGGTGCTGCATGGCTGTCGTCAGCTCGTGTTGTGAAATGTTGGGTTAAGTCCCGCAACGAGCGCAACCCTTATCCTTTGTTGCCAGTGATTCGGTCGGGAACTCAAAGGAGACTGCCGGTGATAAACCGGAGGAAGGTGGGGATGACGTCAAGTCATCATGGCCCTTACGAGTAGGGCTACACACGTGCTACAATGGCGTATACAAAGAGAAGCGACCTCGCGAGAGCAAGCGGACCTCATAAAGTACGTCGTAGTCCGGATTGGAGTCTGCAACTCGACTCCATGAAGTCGGAATCGCTAGTAATCGTAGATCAGAATGCTACGGTGAATACGTTCCCGGGCCTTGTACACACCGCCCGTCACACCATGGGAGTGGGTTGCAAAAGAAGTAGGTAGCTTAACCTTCGGGAGGGCGCTTACCACTTTGTGATTCATGACTGGGGTGAAGTCGTAACAAGGTAACCGTAGGGGAACCTGCGGTTGGATCACCTCCTTACCAAGAAGATGTGTGTTAAGTGAAGTGCTCACACAGATTGTCTGATGAAAATAACGAGCAGAAATACCTTAATAGGCTTGTAGCTCAGGTGGTTAGAGCGCACCCCTGATAAGGGTGAGGTCGGTGGTTCAAGTCCACTCAGGCCTACCAACTCTTCCGTGAGTGGTATCTAAGGTATCTGTAAGCAACGATGGGGTTATAGCTCAGCTGGGAGAGCGCCTGCCTTGCACGCAGGAGGTCTGCGGTTCGATCCCGCATAGCTCCACCATCACTACTCGCTGCATAGAAAACTTCAGAGTGTACCTGCTTGGGTGCACTGCGACGTTTTGCTCTTTAACAATCTGGAACAAGCTGAAAATTGAAACATGACAGCTGAACATACTGACACAACAGTAATGTGGTGTGAGTGATGCATCAGTCTGTCAATGAGTCTCTCAAATAATCACAGCGCGATGTTGGCTTTATTTATTAAAGACACCTTCGGGTTGTGAGGTTAAGCGACTAAGCGTACACGGTGGATGCCTAGGCAGTCAGAGGCGATGAAGGGCGTGCTAATCTGCGATAAGCGTCGGTAAGCTGATATGAAGCGTTATACCCGACGATACCCGAATGGGGAAACCCAGTGTGTTTCGACACACTATCATGACATGAATACATAGTGTCATGAGGCGAACCGGGGGAACTGAAACATCTCAGTACCCCGAGGAAAAGAAATCAACCGAGATTCCCCCAGTAGCGGCGAGCGAACGGGGAGGAGCCCAGAACCTGAATCAGTTTGTGTGTTAGTGGAAGCGTCTGGAAAGTCGCACAGTAAAGGGTGATAGTCCCGTACACAAAAATGCACAAGCTGTGAGTTCGATGAGTAGGGCGGGACACGTGACATCCTGTCTGAATATGGGGGGACCATCCTCCAAGGCTAAATACTCCTGACTGACCGATAGTGAACCAGTACCGTGAGGGAAAGGCGAAAAGAACCCCGGCGAGGGGAGTGAAATAGAACCTGAAACCGTGTACGTACAAGCAGTGGGAGCCTACTTGTTAGGTGACTGCGTACCTTTTGTATAATGGGTCAGCGACTTATATTCTGTAGCAAGGTTAACCGAATAGGGGAGCCGCAGGGAAACCGAGTCTTAACTGGGCGTTAAGTTGCAGGGTATAGACCCGAAACCCGGTGATCTAGCCATGGGCAGGTTGAAGGTTGGGTAACACTAACTGGAGGACCGAACCGACTAATGTTGAAAAATTAGCGGATGACTTGTGGCTGGGGGTGAAAGGCCAATCAAACCGGGAGATAGCTGGTTCTCCCCGAAAGCTATTTAGGTAGCGCCTCGTGAACTCATCTTCGGGGGTAGAGCACTGTTTCGGCTAGGGGGTCATCCCGACTTACCAACCCGATGCAAACTACGAATACCGAAGAATGTTATCACGGGAGACACACGGCGGGTGCTAACGTTCGTCGTGAAGAGGGAAACAACCCAGACCGCCAGCTAAGGTCCCAAAGTCATGGTTAAGTGGGAAACGATGTGGGAAGGCACAGACAGCCAGGATGTTGGCTTAGAAGCAGCCATCATTTAAAGAAAGCGTAATAGCTCACTGGTCGAGTCGGCCTGCGCGGAAGATGTAACGGGGCTAAACCATGCACCGAAGCTGCGGCAGCGACACTCAGGTGTTGTTGGGTAGGGGAGCGTTCTGTAAGCCGTCGAAGGTGGCCTGTGAGGGTTGCTGGAGGTATCAGAAGTGCGAATGCTGACATAAGTAACGATAATGCGGGTGAAAAACCCGCACGCCGGAAGACCAAGGGTTCCTGTCCAACGTTAATCGGGGCAGGGTGAGTCGACCCCTAAGGCGAGGCTGAAAAGCGTAGTCGATGGGAAACAGGTTAATATTCCTGTACTCGGTGTTACTGCGAAGGGGGGACGGAGAAAGCTAGGTTATCCGGGCGACGGTTGTCCCGGTTTAAGCGTGAAGGTGGATGACTTTGGTAAATCCGGGTCATTATTAACACTGAGGCGTGATGACGAGTCACTACGGTGATGAAGTAACCAATGCTACGCTTCCAGGAAAAGCCTCTAAGCTCCAGGTAACATCAAATCGTACCCCAAACCGACACAGGTGGTCAGGTAGAGAATACTCAGGCGCTTGAGAGAACTCGGGTGAAGGAACTAGGCAAAATGGTGCCGTAACTTCGGGAGAAGGCACGCTGATGGTAGGTGAAGTGACTTGCTCATGGAGCTGAAATCAGTCGAAGATACCAGCTGGCTGCAACTGTTTAATAAAAACACAGCACTGTGCAAACACGAAAGTGGACGTATACGGTGTGACGCCTGCCCGGTGCCGGAAGGTTAATTGATGGGGTCAGCCGCAAGGCGAAGCTCTTGATCGAAGCCCCGGTAAACGGCGGCCGTAACTATAACGGTCCTAAGGTAGCGAAATTCCTTGTCGGGTAAGTTCCGACCTGCACGAATGGCGTAATGATGGCCAGGCTGTCTCCACCCGAGACTCAGTGAAATTGAACTCGCTGTGAAGATGCAGTGTACCCGCGGCAAGACGGAAAGACCCCGTGAACCTTTACTATAGCTTGACACTGAACCTTGAGCCTTGATGTGTAGGATAGGTGGGAGGCTTTGAAGCGTGGACGCCAGTCTGCGTGGAGCCAACCTTGAAATACCACCCTTTAATGTTTGATGTTCTAACGTAGACCCGTAATCCGGGTTGCGGACAGTGTCTGGTGGGTAGTTTGACTGGGGCGGTCTCCTCCCAAAGCGTAACGGAGGAGCACGAAGGTTAGCTAATCCTGGTCGGACATCAGGAGGTTAGTGCAAAGGCATAAGCTAGCTTGACTGCGAGAGTGACAGCTCGAGCAGGTGCGAAAGCAGGTCTTAGTGATCCGGTGGTTCTGAATGGAAGGGCCATCGCTCAACGGATAAAAGGTACTCCGGGGATAACAGGCTGATACCGCCCAAGAGTTCATATCGACGGCGGTGTTTGGCACCTCGATGTCGGCTCATCACATCCTGGGGCTGAAGTAGGTCCCAAGGGTATGGCTGTTCGCCATTTAAAGTGGTACGCGAGCTGGGTTTAGAACGTCGTGAGACAGTTCGGTCCCTATCTGCCGTGGGCGTTGGAAGATTGAGAGGGGTTGCTCCTAGTACGAGAGGACCGGAGTGAACGCACCACTGGTGTACGGGTTGTGATGCCAATTGCATTGCCCGGTAGCTAAGTGCGGAAGAGATAACCGCTGAAAGCATCTAAGCGGGAAACTTGCCTCGAGATGAGTCTTCCCTGGGCACTAGATGCCCCTGAAGGGCCGTTGAAGACGACGACGTAGATAGGCTGGGTGTGTAAGCGTAGCGATACGTTGAGCTAACCAGTACTAATGACCCGAGAGGCTTAACCTTACAACACCGAAGGTGTTTTGAGATGGACTCAAAGAGATTTTGATAATCAGCTTGTTTTAGGATTGGTTCTGATGGTTATGCGAGAGCGAGAGCAAAGCATGGCGGTTGGAATGAAACAGAATTTGCCTGGCGGCGATAGCGCGGTGGTCCCACCTGACCCCATGCCGAACTCAGAAGTGAAACGCCGTAGCGCCGATGGTAGTGTGGGGCTTCCCCATGTGAGAGTAGGGAACTGCCAGGCATCAACTACGTGGAAAGCCCCTGTCGAAAGACAGGGGCTTTTTGCTATGGGAAATTTTTGGTGTATGTTGTTTATACCTTACCAGTGGTAAAAGGCAGTCGGTATCTTGCGTAGATCAGGTAGACTATGTGATATCTGAATTAGTAGGTATTTCCGCATGGTGTCGAGCATTATTTCATTGAAGTCTCATAACTCCTTCTCATTATCTGTGTCTGCGTCTCGCATTACGGTAGCGGATACTCAAGAGAAATTGATCGAAGAATGGCGCGTCGCCCGCGCATCACAAGAGCCCGTTTTATTGCTAGGAGAAGGAAGTAATGTCCTTTTTCTGGAAGATTTTTTAGGTACTATTCTGCTAAATCGGCTCAAAGGTATAGATGTTCGAGAAGAGAGCGATGGCTGGCATCTTCATATTGGTGCAGGTGAGAATTGGCATCAATTAGTCGAATATACGCTTAAATACGGCATTACTGGATTAGAAAATCTTGCGTTAATTCCTGGATGTGTGGGGTCTGCACCGATACAAAATATTGGTGCGTATGGTATTGAATTAAAAAATGTCTGTGATTATGTGGAATTGCTGGATCTGACTGAAGGTAAGGTCATGCGTCTTAGCACTGAGGAATGCCAGTTCGGTTACCGTGAAAGCATATTTAAGCATCAATACCGCTCTGGGTTTGCGATTACCGCTGTAGGGCTTTTTTTAAAGAAAGAGTGGCATCCAGTACTTAACTACGGCGATTTGGCAAAACTGAATCCTGAAACTGTGACGCCACAGCAGGTATTTGATTCTGTCTGTCATATGCGTCGAAGTAAACTCCCAGATCCTGTAGTGACAGGTAATGCTGGTAGCTTCTTCAAAAATCCAATAATTACACAACAGCATGCCGAACGTATTTTACGAGCGTATCCGAATGCTCCCCAGTATTTACAAGCAGATGGTAACGTTAAATTGGCCGCTGGATGGTTAATTGATCAGTGCAAGCTTAAAGGATTCCAGCTTGGTGGTGCCGCTGTTCACGAGAAACAGGCATTAGTTCTGATTAATAAGAATAATGCAAAAAGCTCAGATATTGTTGAATTAGCTCGTTACGTCCGCAATCAGGTTGCTGAAAAATTCTCCATACAGCTGGAGCCTGAAGTTCGCTTTATTGCTGCGTGTGGAGAGGTCAATGCCATCGAGGTATTATCATGAAAGATATTACGGTTCCTCTTAAATTAATTAAAATCCTCTTTGATGGTGAGTTTTACTCTGGTGAGCTACTTGGCGAAATGATGGGGATGAGCCGAGCTGCGATTAATAAACATATTCAAACTATACGTGATTGGGGAATTGATGTTTTTACTGTAACGGGTAAAGGCTATTCTTTGCCAGCGCCTATGCAGTTATTAGATGCAGAAGTTATTCTTAAGCACCTACCAGAAGGTGGCGTGACGGTTTTACCTGTCGTTGATTCTACGAATCAGTACATTTTAGAACGATTGGATACGCTGTCATCCGGTGATGTATGCCTTGCTGAGTATCAGCAATCTGGGCGTGGTCGTCGGGGGCGGCAATGGTTTTCACCCTTTGGTGCAAATTTGTATTTATCATTATATTGGCGTCTAGAACAGGGGCCAGCTGCAGCTGTTGGGGTGAGTCTGGTTATCGGTATCGTAATGGCCGAAGTGCTACATAAGCTTGGTGCTGATGGTGTTCGAGTTAAGTGGCCGAATGATTTGTATCTGAAGGATAGAAAGTTGGCTGGCATTCTTGTCGAACTTACCGGAAAAACGGGAGATGCTGCTAATTTGGTAATTGGTGCAGGCATTAATTTACAAATGAGAGAACCTGCTCCAGATACGATTAATCAAGGCTGGATAAATTTACAAGAGGCAGGTATAGAGATTAATCGTAATACTCTTGCTTCGACTCTTATTTCTGAATTAAGAAGTGCTTTGGTTATCTTTGAACTACAAGGTCTTGAACCATTCATTTCCAGATGGGAAAAATTGGATAACTATTTTAATCGCCCAGTCCGTTTGATTATCGGTAATCGCGAAATACATGGGATAGACCGAGGAATAGATCGCCAGGGTGCATTGTTATTAGAAAACGATGGTCTGATAACTCCGTATATTGGTGGGGAAATTTCTCTGCGCGGTGCATAATAAAGGGGGGTACCCTAATGCCGATCACTTAAGGTGACCGGCATTGTTTTTTAACGGATATTTCGCCCGTCTTCCCCTGATTTCTCGGGGGGAACTTCGCTCCCGTCGTAACGGCAATACCAGATAGATTGCCTGCTCATAAAAATGCTTCAGATGTCCCGGTATCGCACCCGGCGATGAACCCGGCAGACCGATAAGTAATCGCCAGATTTCCGTCAGGGCACCGCTGAAGCACCTCCGCCGCCGGATAACGCATTGGGTCCGTCAGTGACGTAAGCACCTCTCGCGTTTTTCCCTCTATCGTCTTCGTTAACAACTGCGCTGTGATGCTCTCCGGCAGCGTCGTCCATTGTTTACGCGCCTGCAGCGATGTCTTAATCCGCACCAGTCTGTCTTGCTTGCCCAGCTTGCCTATTACTCCATATTGCGTATTTTTCTTCAGGGGCAACAACCAGTGCCGGTTTTCTCCCACACTCTGCCAGTGGTGTAATAAGCCTACGGAGTAAAACCCTTTATCGAACAGGGTAATGCTGTTGTCTGGTGTTTTTTCGGTCAGCTCTGCTGCCAGTCGCATTTCGTTGACATTGTAGCGGCCGAACGCACTGGCGGAGATGACTGCTCAGTTCCATCAGGCAGGCCATTCTTACCTGCGGGTAACCCTTGTCGCCGTGCTGATTGGAGGCCTTGCCGAAGGCCGCCTCATTTTCCAGTGTCGTTGTGTGATATCAAACAGTTCTCTGACAGCAGCCTCACCGAGCGTCTGTCGCCGCTGTATGACAGAACTGGGGGCGATGAACGGGGTGCCGGAGCGATCAGCGATATCCATGAGATTAACGATGTGGGAGAGGACGCTGATTGAATACGGCCATGCCGATAACCAGCCACACCACGGACTCAAGTGGGAGTTTTCGCTTGCGCAGAGTGACGGTATCAGTGAGCGTTAATGCCTGTTCAATCATGCTAACGAGCAGGAGAGCCGCGAGTGTGTGAGTCTGTTCCGGGGCAGTAAGATTGATAATGCCAAGAGCCTGAGAAAGTTGCATAAAAAAAGGTCCATGAATGTCATGAACCTTTTTTACACCAACGGCTGGATCGTTTAACTGATCCTTAAACGATCGGCATTAGGGGATGCCCCCTTTTACATATTCATTTTCTTAATCTAACACATTCAACGGCATGGTTAGCGCTTTTAGTCATAATAAGACTAGCTCTCTCTCGGGTAGGGAGGATATTTTCTTTTAGATTAAGTCCGTTAATTTCCTTCCATAATTGAGATGCAATACCGACAGCTTCTTCTTCCGTCAATTTTGCATAATTATGAAAATATGAATTTGGGTTTGAGAATGCACCTTGCCTGAATTTTAAAAATCTATTTATATACCATGTCTGTAACAGTGTTTCAGGTGCATCCACATAAATAGAGAAATCCACAAAATCAGAAACAAAAACTCTATGTGGATCATGTGGATAATCCATTCCACTTTGTAAGACATTCAAGCCTTCTAATATTAAAATGTCAGGTTGCTCCAGCACTTTATTGTTATTAGGGACGATGTCATATGTCAGATGGGAATACGTTGGAGCAGTGACTTTTTGTGTCCCTGATTTTATATCAGAAACAAACTTCACCAAACTATGCATATCGTATGACTGCGGAAAGCCTTTTTTCTTCATCAAGTCGCGTTCTTTTAGCACTTTATTTGGATGAAGAAACCCATCGGTTGTAATAAGTTCTACACTGCGGTGTTCCGGCCAGCGGCTTAATAACGCCTGAAGCACACGAGCTGTAGTACTTTTCCCTACAGCGACACTGCCTGCAATACCGATTATGTAAGGTATCTTTTGGCCATCAGTTCCTAAGAACTGCTCAAGCACAGCCTGACGTCGTAAATTAGAGCTGATATAGAAATTGAGCAGGCGAGATAGCGGCAGATAAATTTCCGCGACTTCGTCTAATGAAAGGTCTTCGTTAATCCCTTTGAGCTTAACGATTTCTTCCTCTGTCAGCGTTAACGGGACGGAATCGCGCAAGGCGGCCCATTGGCTGCGGTTAAATTGTAGGTATGGCGTGGCCAAGGATTGCTCTCTATTGCTCATAAGTCGTGTTCTGCCTGCTTCACAGGTAAGAAAAGGGACTCTCAGCCCAGCGAAGAAAACGGGCTATTAGTTTAGCCAACGCGATGATCGCGGCACCTTCTCTTATGTAATAAATTTTTGATAATGGGCAGGTTAACACTTTGCTGCTAGAAAGAAGAAGAGAAAATCGGTGCTGTACCCGATGCTTCTATGTTTACGCATCGGGCGCTTGCTAACTAGCGATGGCTTTACCTAAACCATTCACGGCAAAGAGGCGCTTATAATAAATGGCCGTTGGGTGATAATAGCCATCGGGTGTGCAAGCGTAGTCTGGTAATTCTCCCAGATGGCGATAGCCCAATGCACGGTAGAACGCTTCTGCGGGGGAACCTGCTTGAGTATCTAAGTAGAGTAATCCCCTCTGTTGTGAAAGCGCGCTCTGTTCCAATAGTTGAATGAGCAGTCGGCCTATTCCTGCTCTTCTTGTGCGACTGTGAACCAATAATTTTTGAATTTCAGCTCTGTTTTTCCCATTTGGCTTTTGACATAACTCAAGCTGTACGCTTCCGACGACGCCATCCTCATCGCGCGCTACCCATAACATGCGTTCACCGCTGGCGACAGATGTTTGCAAACTATGAAAATATTCTGTGGCTTCTTTGTGGGACAGTGGCGAGTGGTACCCAACAGAAGCACCTTTTTCTACAGCATCTATCAGTAGGCTAGCCAGTTCCTCACGATAGACAGGTAAGGTTGCAGCATTGAGTTGAACGGTTTTCATCGTATTTTTCCTCTTCGACAGAAATTTATTTCTAACCAAGCAAAATTCATTCCAGGTTCATTCCCTTAGAAAAGCGAGCAAAATAGCATCGGTCAGTGCAGTGTGTGCTCTTCTAAAGAGCAAAACCGTATTTTAGGTGCAAGAGGCATAGGCGGAAATTTGATGGCGAAACCCCCACTTTGCTGGATGGAATTGGTGGTTCTTTGCGCTAATTCTTACTGTTACTCTGGATTTATAGCCGGATTTGGATAAAATCTAAGCGATAGCGCATTTTACGCAATTTTTTTGTTGCATCGAGCGTTCTGTCTACCTAAAATGCGCAGCACTTGAAGCCGGCTTAGCTCAGTAGGTAGAGCAACTGACTTGTAATCAGTAGGTCACCAGTTCGATTCCGGTAGCCGGCACCATCAAGTACACAATCAGGTGGGGTTCCCGAGCGGCCAAAGGGAGCAGACTGTAAATCTGCCGTCACAGACTTCGAAGGTTCGAATCCTTCCCCCACCACCAAATTCAATCCTGGCGACAGGATACTCGATACGGTAGTAAGAGTAAGCCGGATCGACGAAGGCGGGGTCTATAAAATTTTATTCCCCAATTTCAAAATCTACAGAAAAATTAGGTAGCCGAGTTCCAGGATGCGGGCATCGTATAATGGCTATTACCTCAGCCTTCCAAGCTGATGATGTGGGTTCGATTCCCACTGCCCGCTCCAAGATGTGCTGATATAGCTCAGTTGGTAGAGCGCACCCTTGGTAAGGGTGAGGTCGGCAGTTCGAATCTGCCTATCAGCACCACTTCCTTTTCCTCCTCCTGATTTTCTTTCTGTGAATAAATTCAGCAAGCTATCGCTTGGTTGATGTGGTGATACCACCGATTTATCCGTGTCTTAGAGGGACAATCGATGTCTAAAGAAAAATTTGAACGTACAAAACCGCACGTTAACGTCGGTACTATCGGCCACGTTGACCATGGCAAAACTACTCTGACCGCTGCAATCACTACCGTTCTGGCTAAAACCTACGGTGGTAACGCGCGTGCATTCGACCAGATCGATAACGCACCGGAAGAAAAAGCACGTGGTATCACCATCAACACCTCTCACGTTGAATACGATACCCCGTCTCGCCACTATGCGCACGTTGACTGCCCAGGACACGCCGACTATGTGAAAAACATGATCACCGGTGCTGCTCAGATGGACGGCGCGATCCTGGTTGTTGCTGCGACTGACGGCCCAATGCCTCAGACCCGTGAGCACATCCTGCTGGGTCGTCAGGTTGGCGTTCCTTTCATCATCGTGTTCCTGAACAAATGTGACATGGTTGATGATGAAGAGCTGCTGGAACTGGTTGAGATGGAAGTGCGTGAGCTGCT
This sequence comes from Pectobacterium carotovorum, assembly GCA_016415585.1. NCBI lineage: Bacteria > Pseudomonadati > Pseudomonadota > Gammaproteobacteria > Enterobacterales > Pectobacteriaceae > Pectobacterium > Pectobacterium carotovorum. The sequence goes on from CP066552.1 coordinate 282,786, forward strand.
GTCTCAGTACGACTTCCCAGGCGACGACACCCCAGTGGTTCGTGGTTCTGCTCTGAAAGCGCTGGAAGGCGAAGCTGAGTGGGAAGCCAAAATCATCGAACTGGCAGGCTACCTGGATTCTTATATTCCAGAACCAGAGCGTGCGATTGACAAGCCGTTCCTGCTGCCAATCGAAGACGTATTCTCCATCTCCGGTCGTGGTACCGTTGTTACCGGTCGTGTAGAGCGCGGTATCGTTAAAGTGGGTGAAGAAGTTGAAATCGTAGGTATCAAAGATACTGCGAAATCTACCTGTACTGGCGTAGAAATGTTCCGCAAACTGCTGGACGAAGGTCGTGCAGGCGAGAACGTTGGTGTTCTGCTGCGTGGTATCAAGCGTGAAGAAATCGAGCGTGGTCAGGTACTGGCTAAGCCGGGTTCAATCAAGCCACACACTCAGTTCGAATCAGAAGTGTATATCCTGAGCAAAGATGAAGGCGGCCGTCATACTCCGTTCTTCAAAGGCTACCGTCCTCAGTTCTACTTCCGTACGACTGACGTAACGGGCACCATCGAACTGCCAGAAGGCGTAGAGATGGTCATGCCGGGCGACAACATCAAAATGGTTGTTACCCTGATCCACCCAATCGCGATGGACGATGGTTTGCGTTTCGCAATCCGTGAAGGCGGCCGTACAGTAGGCGCGGGTGTTGTTGCTAAAGTTATCGCTTAATCGCTGATAACGTTTGACGCGACACGCGATAAAAGGGCATCATTTGATGCCCTTTTTCTACGCTGTCATGGTAGAACCTATCTCATCAGCGATTGTGAGATATAATCATTGGTGAGATAGGCTCTGTAGATACTGCGTAAATACCGAATTATTCGTTTTACAGAACATCTTTCGGTTTGGTTGCTCCGTGGTTACGGGGCAAAGTTATTTGTCTGAATCATTGTGACAGGTTGGTTTATGAGTGCGAATACCGAAGCTCAGGATAGTGGGCGTAGCCTGGAAGTGATTAAGTGGCTAGTAGTAGGTGCCTTGCTGGTCGTTGCGATTGTTGGCAATTATTATTACCGCGAATTTAGTCTTCCTCTGCGCGCATTGGCTGTTGTTATTCTGATCGCCGCAGCCGGTGGTGTGGCCCTGCTGACCACAAAAGGCAAAGCAACCGTAACGTTTGCTCGCGAAGCGCGTACTGAAGTACGCAAAGTAATTTGGCCGACTCGTCAGGAAACGTTACACACCACGTTAATCGTTGCCGCGGTTACTGCCGTGATGTCACTGATTTTGTGGGGACTGGATGGTATTCTGGTCCGTCTGGTATCGTTTATCACTGGACTGAGGTTCTAAAAGATGTCTGAAGCTCCAAAAAAACGTTGGTACGTCGTTCAGGCGTTTTCTGGTTTTGAAGGTCGCGTAGCACAGTCTCTGCGCGAGCATATCAAACTCCATAATATGGAAGAGCTGTTTGGCGAAGTCATGGTTCCTACTGAAGAAGTCGTTGAGATCCGTGGTGGTCAACGTCGCAAGAGCGAACGCAAATTTTTCCCTGGTTATGTTTTAGTGCAGATGGTTATGGAAGATGCGAGTTGGCATCTTGTGCGCAGTGTACCTCGTGTTATGGGGTTCATTGGCGGCACATCTGACCGTCCTGCTCCAATCAGTGATAAAGAAGTGGATGCGATTATGAATCGTCTCCAGCAGGTTGGTGACAAGCCTCGTCCGAAAACGTTGTTTGAACCGGGTGAAATGGTTCGCGTCAACGATGGTCCATTTGCCGACTTTAACGGCGTTGTTGAAGAAGTTGACTACGAGAAGAGCCGCCTGAAGGTGTCTGTCTCTATATTTGGTCGTGCGACACCTGTTGAACTGGACTTTGCTCAGGTCGAAAAAGGCTAATTGCCTGACAAGACTTGCTGAAAATAGCGACTTGCCTATGGCGCGAAATTAACCTATAATTTCGCGCCTTTTGTTTTTCAGTGGCCTTAACGGCGTCTGAAACGTAATACAAACCACGGGGAGCCTTTTACTAGGCGCTATTACCCAATCGAGGAAAGTTAAATGGCCAAGAAAGTACAAGCCTACGTCAAGCTGCAAGTTGCAGCTGGTATGGCTAACCCGAGCCCACCGGTAGGTCCGGCTCTGGGTCAGCAAGGTGTTAACATCATGGAATTCTGTAAGGCGTTCAATGCTAAAACTGAAAGCCTTGAGAAGGGTCTGCCGACTCCGGTTGTTATTACCGTTTATTCTGACCGTTCTTTCACCTTCGTTACCAAAACGCCTCCAGCAGCTGTTCTGCTGAAGAAAGCGGCTGGTATCAAGTCTGGTTCTGGCAAGCCGAACAAAGACAAAGTAGGTAAAGTAACGAGCGCTCAGGTTCGTGAAATCGCAGAAACTAAAGCTGCGGACATGACTGGTTCTGATGTAGACGCCATGGCGCGCTCTATCGCAGGTACCGCTCGTTCCATGGGCCTGGTAGTGGAGGATTAATAAATGGCTAAGCTGACCAAGCGCATGCGCGTGATCCGTGACAAAGTTGATGTAACTAAACAGTATGACATCAACGAAGCTGTTGCTCTGCTCAAAGAGCTGGCCACTGCTAAGTTCGTAGAAAGTGTAGACGTAGCTGTTAACCTCGGCATCGATGCACGTAAATCTGACCAAAACGTTCGCGGCGCAACCGTTCTGCCTCACGGCACCGGTCGTTCTGTTCGCGTAGCTGTCTTCACCCAAGGTGCAAACGCTGAAGCTGCTAAAGCAGCTGGCGCTGAATTCGTGGGCATGGAAGATCTGGCTGATCAGATCAAGAAAGGCGAAATGGGCTTTGACGTTGTTATTGCATCTCCAGATGCAATGCGCGTTGTTGGCCAATTGGGCCAGGTTCTGGGTCCACGTGGCCTGATGCCAAACCCGAAAGTGGGTACTGTAACTCCTAACGTTGTTGAAGCAGTTAATAATGCTAAAGCTGGTCAGGTTCGTTACCGTAACGACAAGAACGGTATCATTCATACCACTATCGGTAAGGTTGATTTCGATTCTAACAAATTGAAAGAAAACCTAGAGTCTTTGTTGATTGCGCTGAAAAAAGCAAAACCATCTCAGGCGAAAGGCGTGTACATCAAGAAAGTTAGCTTGTCTACCACTATGGGCGCTGGCGTTGCCATCGACCAAAGCGGTCTGAACGCTGCTGCTAACTAATAGCTTTTGTTCCGCTTTACTCGGGTGTGAGATTTACCTATAATCTTACGCCCGTTGTTCCTCAAGTGGAATGACGCAAGAATTTTTCGGTTGGAGCCTGGCCTATCCAGGCCTCCGTCCAAGACCGCAGGTGTTTCGTAAGAAACTTAATTCTCCTGCGTAGACGGTGACAGAGCCTAAATAACGTTTTTCTTTTTTATAAAGAATAATTTTTTACTGGATTCTGCTCACCGTGTTTCAACGCTTATCTCTAATTTTGGCGATAAGTGAAGTGAGTTCCGGAGAGTTTCTCCGGCTAAATCCAGGAGCAAAAGCTAATGGCATTAAATCTTCAAGACAAACAAGCGATTGTTGCTGAAGTCAGCGAAGTAGCCAAAGGTGCGCTGTCTGCGGTTGTTGCGGATTCCCGTGGCGTTACCGTTGATAAAATGACCGAACTGCGTAAAGCAGCGCGTGAAGCTGGCGTTTACATGCGTGTTGTTCGTAACACCTTGCTGCGCCGCGTTGTTGAAGGTACTCAATTTGAGTGCCTGAAAGACACGTTTGTCGGTCCGACCCTGATTGCATATTCTCTGGAACATCCGGGCGCTGCTGCTCGTTTGTTCAAAGAGTTCGCGAAAGCGAATGCAAAATTCGAGGTCAAAGCTGCAGCCTTTGAAGGTGAGCTGATCCCGGCGGCTCAAATTGACCGTCTGGCAACGCTGCCGACTTACGAAGAAGCACTGGCACGTCTGATGTCGACCATGAAAGAAGCCGCTGCAGGCAAACTGGTCCGCACTTTGGCTGCTGTTCGCGATGCAAAAGAAGCTGCGTAATAGCACTTTCTTTTCTAACGTACTTGCTAACGTATAAACTATTTCTGATTCTTAGGAACAATTGTTATGTCTATCACTAAAGATCAAATTCTGGAAGCAGTAGCAGCTATGTCTGTAATGGATGTTGTTGAGCTTGTTTCTGCTATGGAAGAAAAATTCGGTGTTTCTGCTGCTGCTGCTGTAGCTGTTGCTGCTGGCCCAGCTGAAGTTGCTGAAGAAAAAACTGAGTTCGACGTTGTGCTGAAAGCTATCGGCGCTAACAAAGTTGCTGTAATCAAAGCTGTTCGCGGCGCAACTGGTCTGGGCCTGAAAGAAGCCAAAGATCTGGTTGAATCTGCACCTGCAGTTCTGAAAGAAGGCGTGAGCAAAGATGACGCTGAAGCACTGAAAAAATCACTGGAAGAAGCTGGCGCAGAAGTTGAAGTTAAATAAGCCAACCTTTCAGGTTGCAGCCTGATTTATTAGGCTGATGGCTGGTGACTTTTTAGTCACCAGCCTTTTTGCGCTGTAGGGCATCAATGGGATTTCACACTGTTTAGCCATTGATTTCTCCCAATATTTTTTTCTATTGACGACTTAATATACTGCTTTCCTGCATGGGCTCCATGCCTAAGCAAGAGCAACGAAATGGTTTAAGAGTAATAGAAAGACGTATTACGGAAAGTTCTCTATTTTCCGACCAACATAAATAGTGTTGCATGAACTGTCCTTGTTAGGGCAGACAGAGTGGTTCGACTTGTCAGCTAGCTGAGGAACCCTATGGTTTACTCCTATACCGAGAAAAAACGCATTCGTAAGGATTTTGGTAAACGTCCACAGGTTTTGGACATACCTTATCTCCTTTCTATCCAACTTGACTCGTTCCAGAAGTTTATCGAGCAAGACCCGGAAGGTCAGTACGGTTTGGAAGCTGCATTCCGTTCTGTTTTCCCTATAAAAAGCTATAGCGGTAATTCAGAGCTGCAATACGTTAGCTATCGCTTGGGCGAGCCAGTATTTGACGTTAAAGAATGTCAGATCCGTGGTGTGACGTACTCTGCGCCGCTACGCGTAAAACTGCGCCTGGTGATCTACGAGCGCGAAGCGCCTGAAGGCACCGTTAAAGACATCAAAGAACAAGAAGTTTACATGGGCGAAATTCCGCTCATGACCGATAACGGTACCTTTGTGATCAACGGTACTGAGCGCGTAATCGTGTCTCAGTTGCACCGTAGTCCAGGTGTGTTCTTCGATAGCGACAAAGGTAAAACCCACTCTTCAGGTAAGGTGCTGTATAACGCACGTATTATTCCTTACCGTGGTTCCTGGCTGGATTTCGAGTTTGATCCGAAGGATAATCTGTTTGTCCGTATCGACCGTCGTCGCAAATTGCCTGCGACCATTATCCTGCGCGCGCTGGGTTATTCCACCGAACAGATTCTCGATCTTTTCTTCGATAAAATTGTCTATGAAATCAATGGCAATAAATTGCAGATGGATCTGGTTCCTGAGCGTCTGCGTGGTGAAACCGCATCGTTTGATATTGAAGCGAACGGTAAAGTTTATATCGAAAAAGGTCGCCGCATCACTGCGCGTCATATCCGTCAGTTAGAGAAAGACGGTATTGAGCGCATTGAAGTGCCTGTTGAATATATCGCTGGCAAAGTACTGTCCAAAGATTATATCGACGAGAGCACCGGTGAACTGATCGGCGCAGCCAACATGGAGCTATCGCTGGATCTGCTGGCTAAACTGAGCCAGTCTGGGCACAAACGTATTGAGACACTGTTCACCAACGATCTTGATCATTGTGCATACATGTCTGAAACCGTGCGCGTCGATCCGTCAAACGATCGCCTGAGTGCGCTGGTTGAAATCTATCGCATGATGCGTCCTGGTGAGCCACCAACGCGTGAAGCAGCAGAAACGCTGTTTGAGAACCTGTTCTTCTCTGAAGACCGCTACGATCTGTCTGCGGTTGGTCGTATGAAGTTCAACCGTTCTCTGCTACGTGATGAGATCGAAGGTTCCGGTATCCTGAGCAAAGATGACATCATCGAAGTGATGAAGAAGCTCATTGATATCCGTAACGGTAAAGGCGAAGTGGATGATATCGACCACCTCGGCAACCGTCGTATCCGTTCCGTCGGCGAAATGGCAGAAAACCAATTCCGCGTTGGTCTGGTGCGTGTAGAACGTGCTGTAAAAGAGCGTCTGTCTCTGGGCGACCTTGATACGCTGATGCCACAGGACATGATCAACGCCAAGCCGATTTCGGCCGCGGTGAAAGAGTTCTTCGGTTCAAGCCAGCTGTCACAGTTTATGGACCAGAACAACCCACTGTCTGAGATTACGCACAAACGCCGTATCTCCGCATTGGGCCCAGGCGGTCTGACGCGTGAACGTGCTGGCTTTGAAGTTCGTGACGTACACCCGACTCACTACGGTCGCGTCTGTCCTATCGAAACGCCGGAAGGTCCGAACATCGGTCTGATCAACTCCCTGTCCGTTTATGCGCAAACTAACGAATACGGTTTCCTTGAAACCCCGTATCGTCGTGTGCGTGAAAACGTGGTGACGGATGAGATCCATTACCTGTCTGCGATTGAAGAAGGTAACTTCGTTATCGCACAGGCGAACACCAATTTGGACGAAGAAGGCCGCTTCATCGACGAACTGGTTACCTGCCGTAACAAAGGCGAGTCCAGCTTGTTCAGCCGCGATCAGGTTGAATACATGGACGTTTCCACACAGCAGGTGGTTTCCGTCGGTGCATCCCTGATTCCGTTCCTGGAACACGATGACGCCAACCGTGCCCTGATGGGTGCGAACATGCAACGTCAGGCCGTTCCGACTCTGCGCGCTGATAAGCCGCTGGTTGGTACCGGTATGGAACGCGCTGTTGCGGTTGACTCCGGTGTAACTGCCGTAGCCAAACGTGGTGGTACAGTACAGTACGTGGATGCATCCCGTATTGTAATCCGCGTTAATGACGATGAAATGTATCCGGGCGAAGCCGGGATCGACATCTATAACCTGACCAAATATACCCGTTCTAACCAGAACACCTGCATCAGCCAGATGCCGTGTGTGTCTCTGGGTGAGCCGGTAGAACGTGGTGATGTTCTGGCAGATGGCCCGTCCACCGATCTGGGTGAACTGGCGCTGGGTCAGAACATGCGCGTGGCATTCATGCCATGGAACGGTTACAACTTCGAAGACTCCATCCTCGTTTCCGAGCGTGTGGTTCAGGAAGATCGCTTCACGACCATCCACATTCAGGAACTGGCCTGTGTGTCTCGTGACACTAAGTTAGGGCCTGAAGAAATTACTGCGGACATCCCGAACGTGGGTGAAGCAGCACTTTCTAAACTGGATGAGTCCGGCATCGTTTACATTGGTGCGGAAGTGACCGGTGGTGACATTCTGGTTGGTAAGGTAACGCCGAAAGGTGAAACCCAACTGACGCCGGAAGAGAAACTGCTGCGTGCGATCTTCGGTGAGAAAGCGTCTGACGTTAAAGACTCTTCTCTGCGTGTACCAAACGGTGTTTCCGGTACGATTATCGACGTACAGGTCTTTACCCGCGATGGTGTGGAAAAAGACAAACGTGCGTTGGAAATCGAAGAAATGCAGCTGAGGCAGGCGAAGAAAGACCTGACTGAAGAGTTGCAGATTCTGGAAGCGGGTCTGTTTGGACGTATCCACGCAGTGCTAGTTTCTGGCGGCGTAGAAGCTGACAAATTGGACAAACTGCCGCGCGAGCGCTGGTTGGAACTGGGTCTGACTGATGAAGATAAGCAGAATCAGTTGGAACAGCTGGCAGAACAGTATGATGAGCTGAAGCACGAGTTTGAGAAAAAACTTGAGGCTAAGCGCCGTAAAATCACCCAAGGCGATGATCTGGCACCAGGCGTGCTGAAAATCGTTAAGGTTTATCTGGCCGTTAAACGTCAGATTCAACCGGGTGACAAGATGGCAGGTCGTCACGGGAACAAAGGTGTTATCTCCAAGATCAACCCGATCGAAGATATGCCTTACGATGAGAACGGTACGCCGGTCGATATCGTACTGAACCCGCTGGGCGTACCTTCACGTATGAACATCGGTCAGATTCTGGAAACCCACTTGGGTATGGCTGCGAAAGGTATCGGCGAGAAAATCAACGCCATGCTCAAACAGCACGAAGAAGTGACCAAACTGCGTGAGTTCATCCAGAAAGCCTATGACCTGGGCGACGATGTGCGTCAGAAAGTCGACCTGAGTACTTTCTCAGACGAAGAAGTTATGCGTCTGGCTGAAAACCTGAAGAAAGGTATGCCAATTGCAACGCCAGTATTTGACGGTGCAAAAGAGAAAGAAATCAAGGAACTGTTGCAGATGGGCGGTATCCCTACCTCCGGTCAGATTACCCTGTACGATGGACGTACCGGTGAGCAATTTGAGCGTCAGGTTACCGTGGGCTACATGTACATGCTGAAACTGAACCACTTGGTTGACGATAAGATGCATGCTCGTTCCACCGGTTCTTATAGCCTGGTTACTCAGCAGCCGCTGGGTGGTAAGGCGCAGTTCGGTGGTCAACGCTTCGGTGAGATGGAAGTGTGGGCGCTGGAAGCTTATGGTGCAGCTTATACCCTGCAAGAGATGTTGACCGTTAAGTCTGATGACGTGAACGGCCGTACCAAGATGTATAAGAACATCGTGGATGGCAATCATCAGATGGAACCAGGCATGCCGGAATCCTTCAACGTATTGTTGAAAGAAATCCGTTCGCTGGGTATCAACATCGAGCTGGAAGAAAAGTAATCCCAGCTCGTTGTATTGCTGGCATTCGTCATAGGGACACCTGAACGTTGTTTTTAACGACAATATTGTTGTTAACGGCATAGATCAGGTGTCTATCAGGTCTAACTCCGACAGGAGCCAATCCGTGAAAGACTTATTAAAGTTTCTGAAAGCGCAAACTAAGACCGAAGAGTTTGATGCGATCAAAATTGCTCTGGCTTCGCCAGACATGATCCGTTCGTGGTCTTTTGGTGAAGTTAAAAAGCCAGAAACCATCAACTACCGTACGTTCAAACCTGAGCGTGACGGCCTTTTCTGTGCCCGTATCTTTGGGCCAGTAAAAGATTATGAGTGCTTGTGCGGTAAGTATAAGCGCCTGAAACACCGCGGTGTTATTTGTGAGAAGTGCGGCGTTGAAGTGACCCAAACTAAAGTACGTCGTGAGCGTATGGGTCACATCGAGCTGGCTTCTCCGACTGCGCACATCTGGTTCCTGAAGTCACTGCCTTCCCGTATCGGTTTGCTGTTAGATATGCCGCTGCGTGATATTGAGCGCGTGCTTTATTTTGAATCTTATGTCGTGGTTGAAGGCGGTATGACCAACCTTGAGCGCCGTCAGATCCTGACTGAAGAGCAGTATCTGGATGCGTTGGAAGAGTTTGGTGATGAGTTCGACGCGAAAATGGGCGCCGAAGCGATCCAGGCTCTGCTGAAGAACATGGATCTGGAGCAGGAATGCGAGCAGCTGCGTGAAGAGCTGACCGAAACCAACTCTGAAACCAAACGTAAGAAGCTGACGAAGCGCATTAAGCTGCTGGAAGCATTCGTACAGTCTGGTAACAAGCCAGAGTGGATGATCCTGAGCGTTCTGCCAGTACTGCCACCAGATTTGCGTCCGTTGGTTCCGCTGGATGGTGGTCGTTTCGCGACTTCCGACCTGAACGATCTGTATCGTCGCGTGATCAACCGTAACAACCGTTTGAAACGTCTGCTGGATCTGGCTGCGCCAGATATCATCGTACGTAACGAAAAACGTATGTTGCAGGAAGCGGTTGATGCCCTGCTGGATAACGGCCGTCGTGGTCGTGCGATCACCGGTTCTAACAAACGTCCTCTGAAATCTTTGGCCGATATGATCAAAGGTAAACAGGGTCGTTTCCGTCAGAACCTGCTCGGTAAGCGTGTTGACTACTCCGGTCGTTCTGTCATCACCGTTGGCCCATACCTGCGTCTGCACCAGTGTGGTCTGCCGAAGAAAATGGCACTGGAGCTGTTCAAACCGTTCATCTACGGCAAGCTGGAACTGCGTGGTCTTGCTACCACCATTAAAGCCGCCAAGAAAATGGTTGAGCGTGAAGAAGCCGTCGTATGGGATATCCTGGACGAAGTTATCCGCGAACACCCGGTACTGCTGAACCGTGCACCAACACTGCACCGTTTGGGTATCCAGGCATTTGAACCGGTCCTGATCGAAGGTAAAGCGATCCAGCTGCACCCGCTAGTTTGTGCGGCATATAACGCCGACTTCGATGGTGACCAGATGGCTGTACACGTACCGTTGACGCTGGAAGCCCAGTTGGAAGCGCGTGCGTTGATGATGTCGACCAACAACATCCTGTCCCCTGCGAATGGTGAGCCAATCATCGTTCCTTCTCAGGACGTGGTATTGGGTCTGTATTACATGACGCGTGACTGTGTTAACGCCAAAGGCGAAGGCATGGTGCTCACGGGTCCGAAAGAAGCTGAACGCGTTTATCGCGCTGGTCTGGCCTCTCTGCATGCGCGCGTTAAAGTGCGTATCACGGAAGAGATCAAGAGCATCGAAGGCGAGGTTACGCATCAGACATCGATTATCGATACGACTATCGGCCGTGCCATCCTGTGGATGATCGTACCGAAAGGTCTGCCGTACTCGATCGTTAACCAGCCTCTGGGCAAGAAAGCGATCTCCAAAATGCTGAACACCTGTTACCGCATTTTGGGTCTGAAGCCGACAGTTATCTTCGCTGACCAGACTATGTACACCGGTTTTGCTTACGCGGCGCGCTCTGGTGCTTCCGTAGGTATCGATGACATGGTTATCCCGGAGAAAAAAGCCGAGATTATCGAAGAAGCCGAAACCGAAGTTGCCGAGATTCAGGAGCAGTTCCAGTCTGGTCTGGTTACCGCGGGTGAACGCTATAACAAAGTGATCGATATCTGGGCAGCGGCGAACGAACGTGTTGCGAAAGCGATGATGGAAAACCTGTCCGTTGAGGATGTGGTTAACCGTGATGGCGTGGTTGAGCAGCAGGTTTCTTTCAACAGCATCTTTATGATGGCCGACTCCGGTGCGCGTGGTTCTGCAGCACAGATTCGTCAGTTGGCGGGTATGCGTGGTCTGATGGCGAAACCAGATGGTTCGATCATCGAGACGCCGATTACCGCAAACTTCCGTGAAGGTCTGAACGTACTCCAGTACTTCATCTCGACGCACGGTGCGCGTAAAGGTCTGGCGGATACCGCACTGAAAACAGCGAACTCCGGTTATCTGACTCGTCGTCTGGTTGACGTTGCGCAGGATCTGGTTGTGACCGAGGACGATTGTGGTACCCATGAAGGTATCATGATGACGCCGGTTATCGAGGGTGGTGATGTTAAAGAACCACTGCGTGAGCGTGTACTGGGTCGTGTAACGGCTGAAGACGTGATCAAACCGGGCACCGCGGACATTCTGGTTCCACGTAACACGCTGCTGAATGAGCAGTGGTGTGACATGTTGGAAGAGAACTCCGTTGACGCCGTTAAAGTACGTTCAGTCGTAAGCTGCGAAACCGACTTTGGCGTGTGCGCCAATTGCTACGGTCGCGATCTGGCTCGTGGTCATATCATCAACAAAGGTGAGGCCATCGGGGTTATCGCGGCACAGTCCATCGGTGAACCGGGTACACAGTTAACCATGCGTACGTTCCACATCGGTGGTGCGGCATCGCGTGCGGCAGCTGAGTCCAGCATTCAGGTGAAAAACAAAGGTAGCCTGAAACTGAACAACGCGAAGTTCGTTATGAACAGCAACGGTAAACTGGTGATTACTTCACGTAATACTGAACTGAAACTGATCGACGAATTCGGACGTACCAAAGAAAGCTATAAAGTGCCTTACGGTGCAGTGATGGCGAAGGGGGATGGCTCAGAAGTTAGCGGTGGCGAAACCGTCGCAAACTGGGACCCGCATACCATGCCAGTGGTGACCGAAGTAAGCGGTTTCATCCGCTTTGCTGATATGATTGACGGTCAGACCATTACTCGCCAGACCGACGAACTGACTGGTTTGTCCTCTATCGTGGTTCTGGATAGCGCAGAGCGTACCGGTAGTGGTAAAGACCTACGTCCAGCACTGAAAATCGTTGATGGCAAAGGCGAAGATGTACTGATTCCTGGTACTGATATGCCTGCTCAATACTTCCTGCCGGGTAAAACAATTGTTCAACTGGAAGATGGGGTTCAGATTGGTGCCGGTGATACATTGGCGCGTCTCCCTCAGGAATCCAGTGGTACCAAGGACATTACCGGTGGTCTGCCACGCGTAGCCGACCTGTTCGAAGCCCGTCGGCCGAAAGAGCCGGCTATTCTGGCAGAGATCAGCGGTATCATTTCCTTCGGTAAAGAAACCAAAGGTAAGCGCCGTCTGGTAATTTCTCCGTTGGATGGCAGCGATGCTTACGAAGAGATGATTCCGAAATGGCGTCAGCTTAACGTGTTCGAAGGTGAAGTTGTGGAGCGTGGTGACGTCGTTTCCGACGGCCCAGAGTCTCCGCATGATATTCTGCGTCTGCGTGGTGTACATGCAGTAACGCGTTATATCACCAACGAAGTTCAGGAAGTTTACCGTCTGCAAGGCGTTAAGATTAACGATAAACACATCGAAGTTATCGTTCGTCAGATGTTGCGTAAAGGTACCATCGTTAGCGCTGGTGGCACGGAGTTCCTGGAAGGCGAACAGGCAGAATTCTCTCGCATCAAGATTGCTAACCGCCAGTTGGAAGCGGATGGCAAGATTACGGCAACGTTCAGCCGCGATCTGCTGGGTATCACCAAAGCGTCTCTGGCGACCGAGTCCTTCATTTCTGCGGCATCGTTCCAGGAAACCACTCGCGTACTGACCGAAGCCGCTGTTGCTGGTAAGCGTGATGAACTGCGTGGCCTGAAAGAGAACGTTATCGTAGGTCGTCTGATCCCAGCGGGTACGGGTTATGCGTACCATCAGGATCGTATGCGCCGCCGTCAGGCGGGTGAAGCGCCTGTCGTGCCTCAGGTGAGTGCCGATGAAGCTTCTGCTAACCTGGCCGAACTGCTGAACGCAGGCTTTGGTAGCAGCGACGACGAGTAAGTCTTTTTGCGCTGCGCTATCATGCGGTAAATAACAAAAACCCCGACTATTATGGTCGGGGTTTTTTTATGGCTGCTTCCCTGCGGACGACCTGTCGCAAGCGACGTTAAAAATTTATGGAAGGCGTCCTTGCCTTCCACCCTGACGGGCACAACGCTGTGCGTCGTTATAAAACGCTCCTTGCGTTTTATTTCTTCCTGAAATTTTTTATAGCACACATCCCTGTGCGCTACCTAAAGGCCGTCGCAAGCGACGTTAAAAATTTCATCCCTGAAATTTTTTGTTGTACAGTAGTGTAAAGTAAATGGAACGGAACCGACATGGACACCTCAACTACGCCAACACTCTCACAGCCTGGCGGCTCATTACCTCAGCAAGATGACTCACTTTCTTCTGATAAAACCCTACAAACACAGTCAGTAAGCCATTCTCAACATCGCGCAAAACGTGCAGCATGGGGCAGTTTTGTGGGTGCCGTTGTTGACTGGTACGATTTTCTGCTGTACGGAATTGTTGCCGCTCTTGTGTTTAATACCGAATTTTTCCCACAAATTAGCCCGACGATGGGGACGCTGGCGGCATTTGGTACGTTTGGCGTTGGTTTCCTGTTCCGCCCGTTAGGCGGCATGGTGTTTGGCCACTTCGGCGATAAGCTGGGCCGTAAACGAATGTTGATGATCACGGTCTGGATGATGGGCATTTCTACTGCGTTGATTGGCCTGTTGCCGTCGTTTGATTCCATTGGCTGGTGGGCACCAGTGCTGCTGGTTACGCTGAGGGCAATTCAAGGATTTGCGGTCGGTGGCGAATGGGGCGGGGCGGCACTGTTGGCGGTAGAGAATGCGCCTAAGAAGAAGAAAGCGTTTTACAGCAGCGGCGTACAGGTTGGCTTTGGGGTTGGGCTGTTATTGGCTACTGGGTCGGTATCGGTGGTGAGCAATTTGACGACCAACGAAGAATTTACCACCTGGGGCTGGCGTTTGCCGTTCTTATTCAGCCTGATTCTGGTGGCTATCGCCTGGTGGGTACGCAACGGGATGGATGAGTCTCAGGAGTTTGAGGCGAATAAAACGCTGGGAGAAAGAGCAAGCAAACTGCGTTCGTTCCCTATCATGGAAGCACTGCGCCAGCATCCGAAGGCATTTTTGCTGATTATCGCGCTACGGCTTGGCGAACTGTTAACGATGTATATCGTCACCGCGTTTGCCCTCAATTATTCCACGACTCATCTTGGGCTATCGCGGGATATTTTCCTGAATATCGGGCTGCTGGTGGGGGCAATCAGCTGCGTATCTATTCCTTGCTTTGCCTATCTGGCAGATAGCTTTGGCCGCCGTCGTATCTATGTTACCGGTGCGCTGATTGGGGCTGCGAGTGCGGTGCCATTCTTTATGGCGCTGGAAAGCCATAACACACTGATGATTCTGTTCTTTGCCATCATGCTGGCGAATATTGCTCACGATATGATCGTTAGCGTACAGCAGCCGATGTTTACCGAGCTATTTGGTACGGCATACCGCTATAGTGGGGCGGGTGTGGGTTATCAGGTCGCCAGCGTGGTTGGCGGCGGGTTTACGCCTTTTATCGCCGTTCTGCTGGTGCAGTTTATGGATGGTTCATGGCATGCGGTGGCAGCTTATCTTGCCATTGGCTGCTTACTGTCGGCGATTGTCGGAATGCGGATGAAGGCAACACCGCCGGACGCCTTGCCTGACTAACCTCTTCACTTCACCAATCTCGAGTGCCGATACAGATGCGCAGTCTGTATCGGCACATCTTTACTGTTTTTTAGTCTACTGTTTTTGCCGTGGCGTTATCTGAACCGATCAAGATCGCTTCTTTTCAGCCCGATATCCTTGAGTCCGTCATCGCTCATGTTCCGTAGTATCTTCAGTGTTTGTGCTCTTCCCCGCCAGACTTTCCACAAGCGGTACGGCAAAATCAGCATGAGCCAAAACGGTGACTCGCGGAACGGTTTTTGTGATCGATTCTCATGAAATTCCATATTTTCCCCCTCGCCAGTGAATGATCGCTATGATGAGGTGAAAGCTATTTTCAATACAGACTCAAAAAATTCATTTTTTTAGCATACAGATTGTGTGATATTGCATCTGAATGGTGATTTTTATTTGAATCTGTACTGGTTACTGCTGTGAATCTTGATAGGGAATGATACTGATGACGCGTTATCAACACCTGGCTGGGCTGTTAGAGCAACGGATCGAACAAGGGTTGTACCAAAGCGGGGAACGCCTGCCTTCTGTGCGGGCGCTGAGTACAGAACATGGTGTGAGCATCAGTACCGTACAGCAAGCCTATCATCTGCTGGAAACCCGACAGTTGATTATGCCACAGCCGCGTTCGGGGTATTTTGTCACGCCGCGCAAGGCAACGCCGCCCGTACCTGCGCTGACGCGTCCTGCCCAACGTCCGGTTGAAATTACGCAGTGGGAATCGGTGCTGGAACTGGTGAACGTGCGTCTGGAAACCAACGTGTTGAAATTTGGTAGCGGAATGCCGGATGTGAGCCAGCCGACCATCAAACCACTATGGAAAGAGATGAGTCGCCTCTGCCAATATCAGGATCCTCGGGTCTTACAATATGACAGCGTGTATGGCGTGCCTGCGTTGCGCGAACAGATTGCTCGTCTTACCGTCGACTGCGGCTGCCAACTGACTCAAGATGATATTGTGATCACGACCGGATGTCAGGAAGCCTTATTTGTTGCCGTTCGCGCGGTTTGCCAACCCGGCGACATCGTGGCCGTTGAGTCACCGGCTTTTCCGGGTACGATGCAGATCCTCCGTGGGATGGATATCAAAGCGATCGAGATCCCGACCGACTCTGTGACGGGGATCAGTCTTGACGCGTTAAGACTGGCGCTGGATCAGTGGCCGATCAAAGCCGTACTTCTGGTGCCGAGCTGTAACAATCCGCTTGGCTTCATCATGCCTGACGCCCGTAAGAAATCGCTGGTGACGTTGGCGCAGCATTTTGATATCGCGATTATTGAAGATGATGCCTATGGCGAGCTGGCCTATGAATATCCGCGTCCCCGCGCGATAAAATCATTTGATGAAGATGGACGTGTACTGTTGTGCAGCTCGTTTTCAAAGAATCTGGCTCCCGGTTTGCGCGTTGGCTGGATTGCTCCGGGGCGCTATCTGGAGCGGGTGATTCATACAAAATACATCAGTACAGGATCGACGGTGGTGCAGCCCCAGCTAGCCGTGGCGGAATTTATTCGTAACGGACACTATCAACCTCACCTACGCCGCATGCGTGCTCAGTACAAAGCTAATCTGGATACGTTTACTTGCTGGGTTCGTGAGTATTTTCCGTCAAACATCTGTGTGAGCCGTCCCCAGGGGGGCTTTCTGATGTGGATTGAGCTGCCCGAATATTTTGATTCGCTCAAGCTCAGTCGTGAGGTCAGAAAAGCAGGCATACAGATAGCCGCTGGTTCGCTCTTCTCCGCCTCAGGGAAATATCGCAATTGTATTCGACTCAATTATGCCAATCGCTTTACGGAAGAAATGAGGGAAGGGCTTCGCATTGTGGGCAATGAAGTCGCGAAGATGATGCACACTTTTCCTGACCAGAGCGCACCCTGATAATCTTAGGGAAGGGCCGATACGGGTAAGGATAAGCCCCGTATCGGCGGGTTGATGTGCAGAGCCGATAAGTAGCGAACGGCTCCGGCCAGCACGCTCTGTAATCATGCTCAGGCTTGCCAACGACGCTAATGTATTCTTCGTCGCAGACCGTGACGATAGGCTGAATGCCATGTTGCGCGGCGCTATCCTGAGAATGTCACCTTCCGTGTAATTCTCATTTCAGCTTGCGAGCTGCATCCCAAATCATGCGTATCACGCATACCGATCGCTTAAGAGCCGAGATGCGAGGGCTACCACGATGCGAGGTGTCCCTGCGGGAACCTCATCACCGTGTTTCCCTCTCACTTCACGCTTCAGTGACCAATATCAGGCATATCGCCGCGTTACCTGCTCAATGACTATCTGCCTAAATAACTGTCCCAGTCTTTCCATACAGGCTGGAGACCTGCTCGTATGATGGCTTGCGCCACATCTTCAGGGCGTCGTGAATCATGCGGTGAAAACTGTTCCAGTTCAGGATGGTCGTCGGCGTAGCCGCCTGGCTGGGTTTTGGAAAATGCGCTGACGTTGTTAATCGCGATAGGAATGGCATGATCGCGAAAGAAAGGCGATTCACGCGTGGAAAGCGACAGCTCAATATCCGGCGACAGCAACCGGAATGCACAAATGACCTGCATGAGCTGCGCTTCATCCATGAGCGATGCCGGTTCAATGCCGCCCGTACAGGGGCGCAGACGAGGGAACGAGATAGAATAACGGCTCTGCCAGTAGTTCCGCTGTAAGTGCAACAGATGTTCCGCCACCATGTAGCAGTCGGTTCGCCAGCTATTGGACAGGCCGATTAAAGCGCCTAGCCCGATCTTGTCGATCCCCGCACGCCCAAGCCGATCCGGCGTGGCGAGTCGCCAATGGAAATCCTGCTTTTGTCCTTTTAGATGATGCAGTTGGTAGGTCGCCGGATGATAGGTTTCCTGATAGACCATCACGCCATCCAACCCCAGCGTTTTCAACTCGGCATATTCGTCTTGCGACAGCGGCTGAACTTCAATCATCAGCGAACTGAAGAGCGGTCGGATCAGCGGAAAGACTCGACGAAAATAATCCATGCCTACTTTACGCTGGTGTTCGCCAGTCACGAGCAACAGGTGTTCAAACCCCAGTTCCTTGATGGCGGCGCATTCACGTAGGATCTCTGCCTCATCCAGCGTTTTTCGCTTGATGTGATTGCTCATTGAAAAGCCGCAGTAGGTGCAGTCGTTGGAGCAGAGGTTGGATAGATATAGCGGCACATAGAAACTCACCGCATTGCCGAAACGTTGCCGGGTGAGCTGCTGTGCCCGCTGGGCTAGCGGTTCCAGATAGGCGCTGGCGGCAGGTGAAATGAGCGCCATAAAATCGTCACGCGTCAGGTGTGGTGCAGCAAGTGCTCGCTCGACATCACGTGCGGTTTTACTGTTGATGCACAGCGTCAGGTCATCCCAGTCGAGCTGTTCCCAGACGGTTTGGAAATCGACGCTCATCGCTCCGCCCCTTCCGTTTGCTGATGCAGGAAACCGGTGAGCGGGCTGGTGGCACTGGCAACAAACTGCTTACTTCCCAGTCCGGCCTGACGGGCAAGCCCACCGGCATCGACTGCCAGTCGGAATGCGTGTGCCATCGCCACGGGATCGCGGGCAACGGCGATAGCTGTGTTGACCAGTACAGCGTCGGCTCCCATTTCCAGTGCCTCGGCCGCATGACTGGGCGCGCCAATGCCCGCATCGACAATAACCGGAACGCACGCCTGTTCGATGATGATGTGGAGAAAATCACGTGTTTGCAGTCCCTGATTGGAACCGATCGGTGCGCCCAGTGGCATCACTGCCGCGCAGCCGACTTCTTCCAACCGTTTGCACAACACAGGGTCGGCACCGCAGTAGGGCAGCACCGTAAATCCCTCTTTTACCAGCTGTTCGGCGGCTTTCAGGGTTTCGATAGGATCGGGCAGCAGGTATTTCACATCGGGGTGAATTTCCAGCTTCAGCCAGCGAGTGCCCAGCGCTTCTCGCGCCAGTCGGGCCGCAAAAATGGCTTCGTCTGCGGTTTTGGCTCCTGAGGTATTCGGCAGCAGCTTAATACCGAGCTGGCGTAGCGGGGCGAGAATGGCGTCGTTGCCGCCGTTCAGATCAACGCGTTTCATCGCCATGGTGACTAACTGAGAACCAGAAGCCTCAAGTGCTGCCAGCATCAGTTCTGGTGTGGCGAATTTCCCGGTGCCAGTCAGCAGCCGTGAAGTTAATGTCGTATCGGCAATGTGCAGCATGTCATCCTCCCGCGATTGCCTGAAAAAGCAAAATATCATCACCGTCCTGTACCTGATGCTGTGACCAGGTGGCGTGCGGGATAATGGTTTGGTTGATGGCCAGCGCTGTGCCAGGCTGGAGCCGATTTATCTGGCTCAGCAGCGCTTCAACCGTGGTGGCCTCTGGGCATTCAAAGGGGTCATCATTCAGCGTGATTTTCATGCTTCCCTCCACATACCGGGCAATGGGGGGCACGCGTCAGTTGGAGCGTGTTCCAGCTCTGCTGTTTGCCATTGAACATCCTCAGCTTGCCGTCTAGCGCGGACGGTATACCGGCCAGCAGTTTGATCGCTTCTAGTGCCTGAAGCGTACCAATCACTCCAACCACCGGACCCAGCACGCCAGCGGTGCGGCAGTTGCGCTGCGGTTCGGTCGTATCGGGGTACAGGCAGGCGTAGCAGCCAGCGTGATAAGGCGGTGTGAAGACGGCGAGCTGACCGCTGAAACCGACGGCGCTCCCGCTGATGAGCGGCTTGCCTGCGCTAAAACAGGCGGCGTTAACCGCGTGGCGAGTGGTCATATTGTCGCTGCAATCCAGCACCAGATCGACGCGGCTGACGGCGCTGTATAATGCGTCACCGCTGAGCCTTTTGGTAATCGCAATCGCTTCCGAGTGCGGATTTAATGCCTGTAGCTGACGCTGCGCCAACACGGCTTTGGGTTTGTCGGTGTCGCTGGTGCGATACAGAATCTGGCGTTGCAGGTTGCTGATGTGCAGTGAGTCATCGTCGGCAAGCAGTAGCGTGCCGACCCCAGCGGCGGCCAGATAGAGCGAGGCGGGCGCCCCAAGCCCACCCAGCCCAACGAGCAGAACGTGGGCGACTTTGAGTTTCTCCTGACCTTCTGGGCCAATATCTTCCAGCATTAGTTGACGGCTGTAGCGCATGAATTCGCTATCGCTCAGTCCGGCAGGCGCTGGATGGTGAGTCGTTACCATATCATGCCTCCCGTCCTTCAATCATTTTGAGCAGCGTCGTGGTGGCCTGCCGCCAGTCTGGTGCCTGAGTAATGGCGCTGACGACGGCAATGCTGCCGACGCCCGTTGCCAGCACCGCAGGTACTCTGTCGATGCTGATACCGCCAATAGCAACTGTAGGAAAACGGTCTTGCAGATCTGCAATGTGTCGGGTCAACTCGGCCAGCCCCTGCGGCGCTGATGGCATATCCTTGGTTTGCGTCGGGAAAATATGTCCCAGCGCGATATAGGACGGGCTTATCGCCACCGCGCGCGCCAATTCACGATCGTCGTGCGTGGAGACGCCTAAGCGCAGACCCGCTTTTTTAATGGCGGCCAAATCGGCAGTATCCAGGTCTTCCTGACCCAGATGTACGCCGTATGCCCGATGTTTTACCGCTAATTTCCAGTAGTCATTGATGAAGAGCTGCGCCTGATAGCGGCGACCCAATGCGATCGCCTGGATCACATTGGCTTCGGCTTGTTCATCTGACCGATCTTTGATCCTGAGCTGGATCGTTTTCACCCCGACGCCGAGTAGTCGCTCGATCCACTCCACGCTATCGACGACGGGATAAAGCCCCAGCCGCTGTGCCGTTGGGGCAAAAGGCGTCGAGTCCGTCATTTGCTTTCCTCGGTTTGCAGGCTGGTGGCGCTGTGATAAAGCTCGCTGCCGCGCGAGCGGAATTCTTGCGACATCTGCGCCATACCCACTTCAATCGGTTTGGCTTCCGCTTCCTGTTTCGCCGCGTAGTCGCGTACTTCCTGTGAGATTTTCATCGAGCAGAATTTGGGGCCGCACATGGAACAGAAGTGGGCGACTTTGCCGGATTCCTGCGGCAGGGTTTCATCGTGGTAGGCGCGAGCGGTTTGGGGATCGAGCGCCAGATTGAACTGGTCTTCCCAGCGGAATTCGAAGCGCGCTTTTGACATGGCGTTATCACGGATCTGCGCACCGGGGTGGCCTTTCGCCAAATCGGCGGCGTGAGCGGCGATTTTGTAGGTAATCAGCCCCTGTTTGACGTCTTCTTTGTTCGGCAAGCCAAGATGTTCCTTCGGCGTGACGTAGCAGAGCATCGCACAGCCGAACCAGCCGATCATGGCGGCACCGATGCCAGAGGTGAAGTGATCGTAACCCGGAGCGATATCGGTGGTCAGCGGGCCGAGCGTATAGAATGGTGCTTCGTGGCAGTGCTCCAGCTCTTCGGTCATGTTGCGGCGGATCATCTGCATCGGAACGTGACCGGGGCCTTCGATCATCACCTGTACGTCGTATTCCCAGGCAATCTTGGTCAGCTCACCTAACGTATGCAGCTCGGCAAACTGGGCTTCGTCGTTGGCATCCTGAATGGAGCCCGGGCGTAAACCGTCACCCAGCGACAACGCGACATCGTAAGCGGCACAAATTTCACAGATTTCCCGGAAGTGCTCGTACAGGAAGCTCTCTTTGTGATGCGACAGGCACCACTTCGCCATAATGGAACCGCCGCGGGAGACGATGCCGGTCAGGCGTTTGGCGGTCATCGGTACATAGCGCAACAGCACGCCAGCGTGGATGGTGAAATAGTCCACGCCCTGTTCTGCTTGCTCCAGCAGCGTATCGCGGAACATTTCCCAGTTCAGGTTTTCCGCCACGCCGTTCACTTTTTCCAGCGCCTGATAAATCGGTACTGTCCCGATCGGCACGGGGCTGTTACGCAGAATCCATTCGCGGGTTTCGTGAATATAGCGGCCTGTTGAGAGATCCATCACCGTATCCGCGCCCCAGCGGGTAGACCAGACCAGCTTTTCCACCTCTTCTTCGATGGAAGATGTCACGGCGGAGTTACCGATATTGGCGTTAACCTTCACCAGAAAATTGCGCCCGATAATCATCGGCTCTGATTCAGGGTGATTGATGTTTGAGGGAATAATTGCGCGCCCGGCAGCCACTTCCTGACGGACAAATTCCGGTGTGATGTTTTCTGGCAGAAGGGCGCCAAAACTTTGCCCCGGATGCTGCTGGCGCAGTACCTCGCCGCGAATACGCTCGCGCCCCATATTTTCACGAATGGCGATAAATTCCATTTCGGGCGTAATCATGCCCTGTCGCGCATAGTGGAGCTGGGTGACGCGTTTGCCCGCTTTGGCACGCAAAGGTCGTGGCAGGTGTTCGAAACGCAGATGATCCAGACCTGCATCCGCCAGACGCTGTTGGGTGAAATCGGAGCTGACGCCAGATAACGCTTCGGTGTCGTGACGTTCTGCAATCCAGCTGGCGCGCAGCTTCGCTAGCCCAACGCGGACATCGGGTTGCGCAGCCGGATCGCCATAAGGCCCTGAAGTATCGTAAACCGGGATGGGCTCATTGGGTTCGTATTGGGGGTTATCTTTACTGCCGCCAAGTAACGTCGGGCTAAGCTGAATCTCCCGCATCGGTACGTGGATGTCATCGCGTGAACCTGTCAGGTAAATGCGTTTGGAATTGGGAAAGGCGGTTCCCTGTAAGGTTTCAATAAACTGCTGGGCGGCGGCACGCTGTTCACGGCGACCGGATTTGGATGACACTGCTTTTATAGACAAGGGTTCTGTAGACATAGCAAGTTCCTGTAAGACGTAAAGGGAAGATTGCTTGTCTGGAGCCGGAGGGAGTAATAATGATATTGAACGTTAGAGCAGGTATGTGGGAATACACAGCCTTGGGCTCAATGAGGTGCATTACTCTTGTTCCCTTCGCAGGTATTAACCCGATCAGGTTCCGCGGATCCCGAATTAACGGTCTCAGCCTGTGCGCTCATAAGTTTCGTCATAACGATTGATTTCGTAAAACAAAACACGAGCACGCTAGGCACTCCGACAAGATATGCCCGTCTCTTAAACGGGCCAATAAAACCCCTACACTGTATGTCGGCAAAACGCAGATGTCAAAGCGTGCCGCTTTTGCCTTTACAGTGTGTGATGATTTACTTAAATAGCGTCAAATGACCACTATTTGTCGTAAACCTGCTGGATCATTCTGTCTTCCAACGTAAAACGCTCTTCCAAGGCTTCGCCGACGTGGGAGAGTGCGTGCTGGAATTCGAGGCAGTTATCATGGTCGATGGCTGCCGCCAGGTGGCTATCGTAAAACGCCATAATTTGCTGCGTGTTATTTTGCAGGGCGAGGTCGAGCTGGGTGGAAAGCGCTAATACTTGTTCGCTGTGTGTCGCTGCTTCATGCAGCATTTTTTCGTATAAATGAAAGTGGCCGGTAGAAAGATAGTCCACCAGATTCTGGCAAAAATTATCCAATGCCTCTTCATCCAAAAGAGAAAGCGCTTCCTTGTTCGGCTTGATGCCAACCAGATGATAGTAAGCCACCAGAAGCTGCTTACGCGCTTGTAGCCATTGGTCGATTAACGCATTATTGCCACCAACGTATTCAGTTAGACTTTGTAGCTGGTTTAGCATTGTTGACTCCGTGAACGGTAAGAAATAACTGAAATCCCAGTTATAAAACTTATGTAATCACTCTGAATGTAAAATGCCAGTGAAGTGGCAGTGGAGCAATAAAAAGATATGGAACAGACGCTAAAAGGTGATGAAACCGGCTGGTGGGTGGTTAGCGACGCGGTACAAATCTGGCTACCTCAGGGAGAATTGCCGCGCGGAACGGCAATAGAGTGGTCGTTGCAGGGGAAAACGGCTCGCCAAATCGGCGAATGGCAAGGACTGCCTGTCTGGCTGGTCTGTCAGGGACGAGATTCCGATATGGCATCAGTTCGCCAGTTGCTCGATCAGGACGTGGGATTATTCCAGCTCGCGGGGCGAGGCGTACAGTTGGCTGAGTTTTATCGTTCTCATCGTTTTTGTGGTTACTGCGGCCATGAAATGGTGCGGAGCAAAACGGAGCTGGCGTGCTTATGTCACCACTGCAAAGAACGTTATTATCCGCAGATCGCGCCTTGCATCATCGTCGCGATTCGCCGTGGCGATGAGATTCTGCTGGCGCAACACAATCGACATCGCGGAAACATGTACACCGTGCTGGCTGGGTTTGTCGAAGTAGGCGAAACGTTGGAACAGACGGTCGTGCGTGAGGTAATGGAAGAGAGCCAAATTCAGATAAAAAACCTGCGTTACGTGAGTTCGCAGCCCTGGCCATTCCCTCATTCTCTGATGATGGCGTTTATGGCCGATTATGCGGGTGGAGACATCAAGCACGATCCGAAAGAGCTGCGTGACGCGGGCTGGTTCCGCTATGACCAACTCCCGCAGTTGCCTCCGCCGGGCACCGTGGCGCGTCGGCTTATCGAAGATACGGTGGTACTGTGCCGCACTTATCACGAGAACGAAGGCTGACGTGGTACTATTTGCGTCATAAAGCGTTTGCCTTATAACGCATCCGTTTCATCACATCTATCCGGTGTAGAACCGCCGTGAGGTTGAAAGGAAAAGAACATGACTGATCTGAAAAACGATCGCTATTTGCGGGCGTTATTACGCCAACCCGTTGATGTCACCCCAGTGTGGATGATGCGTCAGGCGGGGCGTTATCTGCCGGAATATAAGGCAACGCGCGCGCAGGCGGGTGATTTTATGTCGCTGTGTAAAAACGCAGAGCTGGCTTGTGAAGTCACGTTACAACCTTTACGGCGCTATGCGTTAGACGCTGCGATCCTGTTCTCTGACATTCTCACGATCCCTGATGCCATGGGCTTAGGGCTTTATTTTGAAGCGGGGGAAGGCCCACGTTTTCACTCCCCGATCACGTCGCATGCCGATGTGGTTAAACTGCCTGTCCCCGATCCAGAACAGGAACTCGGGTATGTGATGAACGCGGTGCGGACGATCCGTAAAAATCTCGCGGGTGAAGTGCCGCTTATCGGCTTCTCGGGCAGTCCGTGGACGCTGGCAACCTATATGGTTGAAGGCGGTAGCAGCAAAGCGTTTACCGTCATCAAGAAAATGATGTTCGCCGAGCCTAAAACGCTACACCTGTTGCTGGATAAGATTGCTGATAGCGTCATTCTTTATCTCAACGCGCAGATTCGCGCGGGTGCGCAGGCGGTGATGGTCTTCGATACCTGGGGCGGCGCGCTGAGCGGACGCGACTACAAAGAATTCTCTCTGCATTACATGCACAAAATCGTTGATGGTTTACAGCGCGAGAATGAAGGTCGCCGTGTGCCCGTGACGCTCTTCACTAAAGGTGGCGGCCAGTGGCTGGAAGCGATGGCGGAAACCGGCTGCGACGCGTTGGGGCTAGACTGGACGAGCGATATTGCTGATGCACGTCGTCGCGTAGGCGATAAGGTCGCGCTACAGGGAAATATGGATCCGTCGATGTTGTATGCCGATCCGGCACGGATCGAGCAGGAAGTCGCATCGATCCTGGCTGGATTTGGAGAAGGCAACGGTCATGTTTTCAATCTGGGTCATGGCATTCATCAGGATGTGCCGCCGGAGCATGCGGGCGTTTTTGTTGAGGCCGTGCATCGGTTGTCCCGCGCTTATCACGCATGATTCACAGGAGGTGATGTGATTGATACACAACAGCTGCGGGCTGAGCAGTTGGCCCGCGCTTCTGATGTGATTCGCCACGACGATTTACCTTTTGAGCAGCCCGCGTTTATCGCGGGTGCAGATGTTGGCTTTGAGGAAGAAGGTTCGGTAACTCGCGCTGCGATTGCGGTAATGCGCTATCCTTCGTTGGAACTGATAGAATACAAGATTGCGCGTATCAGCACGACAATGCCTTATATCCCCGGCTTTCTTTCGTTTCGTGAATGCCCTGGGCTACTCGCCGCGTGGGCGTTGCTTGAACAGAAACCGGATCTGCTGTTTGTCGATGGGCATGGGATTTCCCATCCGCGTCGTCTCGGCGTTGCCAGCCATTTTGGTCTGCTAGTTGATGTGCCGACGATTGGCGTGGCGAAAAGTCGGCTTTGTGGCCGGTTTGAGCCGTTGGCGGAGGACGTCGGTAGCCAGCAGCCATTACTGGATAAAGGCGAGCAGATTGGCTGGGTATGGCGTAGCAAAGCGCGCTGTAATCCGCTGTTTGTGGCGACGGGGCATCGCGTCAGTCAGGATAGTGCATTGCACTGGGTGCAATCTTGTATGCGCGGTTACCGTTTACCGGAGCCGACCCGTTGGGCTGATGCTGTCGCATCAAATCGTCCCGCATTTGTGCGTTGGCAACAGCAGCAAGCCGCCAACGTATTGTCGTAAAACTTTAGGAATTCAGGCATAGGGCGTCACTGTGATTTCAGGTACACTGCCGTCCGTCGCCGTTAATGAGCATAAAAATGTTACGTAACCCCATTCATTTACGTCTGGAAAAGCTGGCGAGCTGGCAACATGTCACTTTTATGGCATGTCTTTGTGAACGTATGTATCCAAATTACCATGAGTTTTGTCGTCAAACAGAATTCGGCGACGCGATGGTTTACCGCCGCATTCTCGATCTGGTATGGGAAACATTGGTTGTTAAAGATGCTAAGGTCAATTTCGATAGCCAGTTGGAAAAGCTGGAAGAAGCGGTTCCCGCTGCTGAAGATTACGATCTTTATGGCGTCTACCCGGCTATTGATGCCTGTATCGCACTGGGCGAGCTGATTCATTCGCGCTTAAGCGGTGAAACGCTGGAACATGCGATAGCGATTAGCGAAACGTCTATCCGCACGGTTGCCATGTTGGAAATGACGCAGGCCGGCAAAGAAATGACCGACGATGAGCTCAAGGTTTTACCTGCAGTTGAAGAAGAATGGGACATCCAATGGGAGATTTTTCGCCTGTTGGCGGCCTGTGAAGAACGCGACATTGAGCTGATCAAAGGGCTCCGTTCCGATCTGCGCGAGGCCGGAAGTAGTAACATCGGGATAAATTTGCATCAATAACGCGATAAAACGTGATTTAAGGCCTGAAATGGCCTGTCTTAAGGCTTCACATTCGCACCCTGTCTGGTCTACATTTGGGGGGCGTAAAAAAAGTGGCTGTCGGTGCGTGTATGCAGGAGAGTGCTATTACACCCTGAAACGGGAAAGGGCATATCCGTCGCACTCGATGCTTAGCAAGCGATAAACACACTGTAAGGATAACTTATGAATAAGACTCAACTGATTGATGTAATTGCGGACAAAGCTGATCTGTCAAAAGCACAGGCTAAAGCAGCTCTGGAATCAACTTTGGCGGCAATTACCGAGTCTCTGAAAGAAGGTGATGCAGTACAATTAGTTGGTTTTGGTACGTTTAAAGTGAACCATCGTAATGAGCGCACTGGCCGCAACCCACAAACCGGTAAAGAAATCAAAATCGCTGCTGCCAACGTGCCAGCATTTGTTTCTGGCAAGGCTCTGAAAGACGCTGTTAAATAAGCCCATGCCGGTTAAAAGTTTAAGCAGAGGGGCGTTTTCGCCCCTTTTGCTTTTACGACGTTTGTGTGGCGCTGGCCTCGTGCTTATAGCCGTGGTCGCTTGTAGTAGCCGCACCGCACCGCCGGAAGTGTTCGCCAGCGGTTACGTTGCCGATCGCGGTGTTGTGCGTTTGTGGCGTAAAGATGATGCGCAGAATACGACGGCGCTGACCACCGTGTACAACCCGCTTCAGGGCAATGCTCTGGTGGTGACGCGCTATACGTTCCAGCAGGATAAGCTACGCGAGATACAGCGTAATCAGCTCGGGGCGCAGCAAGAAGATATGCGTTTGCGCTTTGCAGAAGATGGAACCGTCAGCTTTATGCAGCGGCAGCTTGCCGAAAGACGTGAATCGGTTTCTGATGATGAAATCGCGCTCTACCAGTTCGATGCGAAGCGCATGCTGGAATTGAGCGATGTCCTGCGTGCAGGCAAGGTAAGGCTAAAGCAAGGGAAATGGCTGGAAGGGCAGGTGCAGTCTTGTGACGGTACGGTGGTTCGCCCTGATTTTGACAGCGATTCACGTGAATGGATTGTGCAGCAAAAAGCGCATGCAACACGCCCGCTAAACGTCGCGTGGCTGGAAGCGCCAGAAGGGACGCAGTTATTGCTGGTGGTGGAAGATGATGTCTGCCAGTGGCAGCCCAAATAGCGATACCCGTCATACTTCAAGTTTCATGTGCGTTGGCTGCGCTACTCGGCACACTTACGTGTACCTCGCCCGTTGGGGCCGCTGCAAGCAGCGTTCAAACCTGTTTCTGGCAGATTTGTCAGTCACCCGAATCACTTACCTGAGTAAGCTCATCGGGATTCCCTCTCTTGCCGCCTGCCTGAAACTCGAATTATTTAGGGTATATAAAGAATCTGGCTATAAAAAACCCGGATTTCTCCGGGCTTCAGTATTTATCAGACAATCGTTATCGGACCATCGTTTATCAGGCTTGCTCGCGCTCAATGGCACGGTAGCCGATGTCTTTTCGACAGAATACCCCTTGCCACTGAATGCCTGCTGCTATTTCATAAGCGCGCTGTTGCGCTTCAGCGACGGTATTACCTAACGCAGTGACGCACAGTACGCGGCCACCGTTGGTGACGACATTAATGCCGTTCAACTTGGTGCCAGCGTGGAAGACTTTGCCATCTTCGGCATCCTGCTGTGGTAAACCAGAAATCACATCGCCCGTATTGTAGTCAGCCGGGTAACCGCCCGCAGCCAATACCACGCCCAGAGACGGACGTTCATCCCAGACAGAATCTTTCTGATCCAGCGTGCCGTCACAGGCTGCCAGACACAGCTCCACCAGATCGGAACGCAGGCGCAGCATAATTGGCTGTGTTTCTGGATCGCCAAAGCGGCAGTTGAATTCGATCACTTTTGGCTGGCCATCGGCAGAAATCATCAGACCGGCATACAGGAAACCGACGTAGGTATTTCCCTCAGCGGCCATGCCGTTCACGGTCGGCCAAATTACCTGATCCATCACTCGCTGGTGGATTTCATCGGTCACGACCGGAGCCGGCGAATAAGCGCCCATGCCACCGGTATTCGGGCCAGTGTCTTTATCCCCGACGCGTTTATGATCCTGACTGGTTGCCATCGGCAGCACATTCTTGCCATCCACCATGACGATGAAGCTGGCTTCTTCGCCATCAAGGAACTCTTCCACCACGATACGGTGTCCGGCATCGCCGAATGCATTTCCCGCTAGCATATCCTGAATGGCGTTTTCCGCTTCCTGCAACGTCATGGCGACAATCACGCCTTTGCCAGCGGCTAATCCGTCGGCCTTGATGACGATCGGTGCGCCTTTACTGCGTACATAGGCCAGTGCGGGTTCCACTTCGGTGAAGTTCTGGTATTCCGCTGTCGGGATGTTATGGCGTGCCAGGAAATCTTTAGTAAAGGCTTTAGAACCTTCTAACTGTGCAGCGCCTTGCGTTGGACCAAAGATTTTTAGACCCGCGCTCTGAAACGCATCCACAACACCGATAACTAACGGTGTTTCTGGGCCAACGATGGTTAGATCGATATGGTTTGCCTGCGCAAAAGCGACTAACGCTGGAATATCCGTTGCGGCGATATCGACGTTGGTCAGCGCAGGTTCAAGTGCGGTGCCCGCGTTTCCCGGAGCAACATAAACATGTTTCGCCAGCGGTGACTGTGAGGCTTTCCAGGCCAGCGCGTGTTCGCGTCCGCCATTACCAATTACTAAAATGTTCATTTCGGTCAGCTCCAGAATTAATGGCGGAAATGGCGCATGTCGGTAAAGATCATCGCAATGCCGTGTTCGTTGGCGGCGGCAATGACTTCATCATCACGAATAGACCCGCCCGGTTGGATCACGCAGGTAATGCCAACGGCAGCGGCGGCATCAATACCATCACGGAATGGGAAGAACGCATCAGATGCCATGGCGGAACCTTTTACTTCCAGCCCTTCATCATTCGCTTTGATTCCGGCAATTTTCGCTGAGTAAACGCGGCTCATCTGACCAGCACCTATCCCGATGGTCATATTGTCGCGTGCATAAACAATTGCATTGGATTTAACGAACTTAGCCACTTTCCAGCAGAAAAGGGCATCACGTAATTCCTGTTCGCTCGGCTGGCGCTCGGTTACGACACGCAGTTGAGATGCATCGACCATGCCCAAATCGCGATCCTGTACCAGCAAACCGCCGTTGACGCGTTTGAAGTCCAGGCCAGGAACGCGTTGCTGCCAGCTACCGCTGGTCAGGACACGTACGTTTTGTTTTGCAGCGGTCACCTTCAATGCCGCATCACTGGCAGATGGGGCAATAATGACTTCGACAAACTGGCGGCTGATGATGGCCTGCGCCGTCTCTTCATCCAGCTCGCGGTTGAAAGCGATAATGCCACCGAATGCAGATGTTGGGTCAGTTTTATAGGCGCGTTCGTAGGCATCAAGAATTGAGCCGCCAATCGCTACGCCGCACGGATTTGCGTGTTTAACGATAACGCAGGCTGGCTCGGCAAATTCTTTCACACATTCCAGTGCCGCATCGGTGTCGGCGATGTTGTTATAAGACAGCGCTTTGCCTTGTAACTGTGTCGAGGTGGCGACAGAGGCCTCGTGAATATTCTCTTCTATATAGAAGGCAGCTTGCTGATGGCTATTCTCGCCGTAGCGCATGTCCTGCTTTTTGATGTAGTTCAGGTTTAACGTGCGTGGGAAGTTACCTGATGGTTTATCGGTTTCACCGTGGTAAGGCGGAACCAGTGCACCAAAGTAGTTGGCAATCATACTATCGTAAGCGGCAGTGTGTTCGAAGGCTTTAATGGCTAAATCGAAACGGGTTTCGTAGGTTAGTGAACCTTCGTTGGCGTCGATTTCATTAATGATGGCGCTGTAGTCGCTGCTCTTGACCACGATAGCCACATCTTTATGGTTCTTGGCGGCGGAGCGAACCATCGTCGGGCCACCGATATCGATATTCTCAACCGCATCTTCTAATGTGCAGTTCTCACGAGCGACGGTCTGAGCAAACGGATACAAATTCACAACGACGATATCAATAGGTTTGATGTCGTGCTGCGCCATGATCGCATCATCTTGATCGCGTCGTCCCAGAATGCCGCCGTGTACTTTTGGGTGCAGAGTCTTCACACGCCCATCCATCATTTCCGGGAAACCGGTGTAGTCAGAGACTTCAGTCACCGCTAACCCAGCATCGGCCAGCAAACGGGCTGTTCCACCCGTTGAAAGGAGCTCGACGCCACGGTGGGACAGAGCTTGAGCAAATTCGACAATACCTGCTTTGTCAGAAACGCTGAGCAGAGCGCGGCGAATTGGACGGCGTTGTTGCATGATGATGTTATCCCCTGGATTTGGGTAGTCAGTAAAGAACGGTATGTGAATATCGTCTTTGTCAGAGCAATAATTGCGGAATAAAGAGAAATATTCAGTTAGCGTTTGCAAAAATACGACGATTTTGAACGGGGTGAATTGTAGCGAAAACGTTTGCGTGATGCTCGTCAATTTTTGAGTAGAATGCTTTCTGTGGATAAGTTTGTGCAAAAATAGGTATAAAGCGGGGTTTTGCTGTGGAATGCAGCAAACAGTCATTTTTCTTTAAAACACCTATTGCGGCCTGACGAGAAGTCCCTATAATGCGCATCCACTGACACGGCAACAGCGACACGCGGTTGTGGTGACAGGAAAAAAGATTCAATGAAGGCAGTCAGTAATGACTTGACTTCACAGCGGAAAAGCATAGTATATGCAGCCCGCGCCACCGATGAAGTGGCACTGCTCTTTAACAATTTAATCAGACAATCTGTGTGGGCACTCACAAGACCGTATCTTAACGATATAAAAAAAGTCTTGAAGAGTGAACAACAGTAAATTCATTACGAATAAACAGTTTTAATTCTTTGAGCATCGCTGACGAGTTCAGCAAATCAAACAAATCTTAAATTGAAGAGTTTGATCATGGCTCAGATTGAACGCTGGCGGCAGGCCTAACACATGCAAGTCGAGCGGTAGCACAAGAGAGCTTGCTCTCTGGGTGACGAGCGGCGGACGGGTGAGTAATGTCTGGGAAACTGCCTGATGGAGGGGGATAACTACTGGAAACGGTAGCTAATACCGCATAACCTCGCAAGAGCAAAGAGGGGGACCTTCGGGCCTCTCGCCATCAGATGTGCCCAGATGGGATTAGCTAGTAGGTGAGGTAATGGCTCACCTAGGCGACGATCCCTAGCTGGTCTGAGAGGATGACCAGCCACACTGGAACTGAGACACGGTCCAGACTCCTACGGGAGGCAGCAGTGGGGAATATTGCACAATGGGCGCAAGCCTGATGCAGCCATGCCGCGTGTGTGAAGAAGGCCTTCGGGTTGTAAAGCACTTTCAGCGAGGAGGAAGGCGGTAAGGTTAATAACCTTATCGATTGACGTTACTCGCAGAAGAAGCACCGGCTAACTCCGTGCCAGCAGCCGCGGTAATACGGAGGGTGCAAGCGTTAATCGGAATGACTGGGCGTAAAGCGCACGCAGGCGGTCTGTTAAGTTGGATGTGAAATCCCCGGGCTTAACCTGGGAACTGCATTCAAAACTGACAGGCTAGAGTCTTGTAGAGGGGGGTAGAATTCCAGGTGTAGCGGTGAAATGCGTAGAGATCTGGAGGAATACCGGTGGCGAAGGCGGCCCCCTGGACAAAGACTGACGCTCAGGTGCGAAAGCGTGGGGAGCAAACAGGATTAGATACCCTGGTAGTCCACGCTGTAAACGATGTCGATTTGGAGGTTGTGCCCTTGAGGCGTGGCTTCCGGAGCTAACGCGTTAAATCGACCGCCTGGGGAGTACGGCCGCAAGGTTAAAACTCAAATGAATTGACGGGGGCCCGCACAAGCGGTGGAGCATGTGGTTTAATTCGATGCAACGCGAAGAACCTTACCTACTCTTGACATCCACAGAATTTGGTAGAGATACCTTAGTGCCTTCGGGAACTGTGAGACAGGTGCTGCATGGCTGTCGTCAGCTCGTGTTGTGAAATGTTGGGTTAAGTCCCGCAACGAGCGCAACCCTTATCCTTTGTTGCCAGCGATTCGGTCGGGAACTCAAAGGAGACTGCCGGTGATAAACCGGAGGAAGGTGGGGATGACGTCAAGTCATCATGGCCCTTACGAGTAGGGCTACACACGTGCTACAATGGCGTATACAAAGAGAAGCGACCTCGCGAGAGCAAGCGGACCTCATAAAGTACGTCGTAGTCCGGATTGGAGTCTGCAACTCGACTCCATGAAGTCGGAATCGCTAGTAATCGTAGATCAGAATGCTACGGTGAATACGTTCCCGGGCCTTGTACACACCGCCCGTCACACCATGGGAGTGGGTTGCAAAAGAAGTAGGTAGCTTAACCTTCGGGAGGGCGCTTACCACTTTGTGATTCATGACTGGGGTGAAGTCGTAACAAGGTAACCGTAGGGGAACCTGCGGTTGGATCACCTCCTTACCAAGAAGATGTGTGTTAAGTGAAGTGCTCACACAGATTGTCTGATGAAAATACTGAGCAAGCGCACCTGTTGATGCGATGAGTGTAAACTCATGCTGACACGATAGTGCCGAATTTCTGATTCGGTACGGATTTTTCGTGTCCCCATCGTCTAGAGGCCTAGGACACTGCCCTTTCACGGCTGTAACAGGGGTTCGAATCCCCTTGGGGACGCCAATCCGATAATGAGTGAAAGACATTATCATGAATATCTTAAAGATGATTCTTCGGAGTCATGTTTACGATATTGCTCTTTAACAATCTGGAACAAGCTGAAAATTGAAACATGACAGCTGAACATGCATTGGTACCTTCAGGTATGAATGGTGTATCAGTGTGTCAATGAGTCTCTCAAATAATCGCAGCACGACAGTGACTTTGATTTATCAAAGACACCTTCGGGTTGTGAGGTTAAGCGACTAAGCGTACACGGTGGATGCCTAGGCAGTCAGAGGCGATGAAGGGCGTGCTAATCTGCGATAAGCGTCGGTAAGCTGATATGAAGCGTTATACCCGACGATACCCGAATGGGGAAACCCAGTGTGTTTCGACACACTATCATTACGTGAATACATAGCGTAATGAGGCGAACCGGGGGAACTGAAACATCTCAGTACCCCGAGGAAAAGAAATCAACCGAGATTCCCCTAGTAGCGGCGAGCGAACGGGGAGGAGCCCAGAACCTGAATCAGTTTGTGTGTTAGTGGAAGCGTCTGGAAAGTCGCACAGTAAAGGGTGATAGTCCCGTACACAAAAATGCACAAATTGTGAGTTCGATGAGTAGGGCGGGACACGTGACATCCTGTCTGAATATGGGGGGACCATCCTCCAAGGCTAAATACTCCTGACTGACCGATAGTGAACCAGTACCGTGAGGGAAAGGCGAAAAGAACCCCGGCGAGGGGAGTGAAATAGAACCTGAAACCGTGTACGTACAAGCAGTGGGAGCCTACTTGTTAGGTGACTGCGTACCTTTTGTATAATGGGTCAGCGACTTATATTCTGTAGCAAGGTTAACCGAATAGGGGAGCCGCAGGGAAACCGAGTCTTAACTGGGCGTTAAGTTGCAGGGTATAGACCCGAAACCCGGTGATCTAGCCATGGGCAGGTTGAAGGTTGGGTAACACTAACTGGAGGACCGAACCGACTAATGTTGAAAAATTAGCGGATGACTTGTGGCTGGGGGTGAAAGGCCAATCAAACCGGGAGATAGCTGGTTCTCCCCGAAAGCTATTTAGGTAGCGCCTCGTGAACTCATCTTCGGGGGTAGAGCACTGTTTCGGCTAGGGGGTCATCCCGACTTACCAACCCGATGCAAACTACGAATACCGAAGAATGTTATCACGGGAGACACACGGCGGGTGCTAACGTTCGTCGTGAAGAGGGAAACAACCCAGACCGCCAGCTAAGGTCCCAAAGTCATGGTTAAGTGGGAAACGATGTGGGAAGGCACAGACAGCCAGGATGTTGGCTTAGAAGCAGCCATCATTTAAAGAAAGCGTAATAGCTCACTGGTCGAGTCGGCCTGCGCGGAAGATGTAACGGGGCTAAACCATGCACCGAAGCTGCGGCAGCGACACTCAGGTGTTGTTGGGTAGGGGAGCGTTCTGTAAGCCGTCGAAGGTGGCCTGTGAGGGTTGCTGGAGGTATCAGAAGTGCGAATGCTGACATAAGTAACGATAATGCGGGTGAAAAACCCGCACGCCGGAAGACCAAGGGTTCCTGTCCAACGTTAATCGGGGCAGGGTGAGTCGACCCCTAAGGCGAGGCTGAAAAGCGTAGTCGATGGGAAACAGGTTAATATTCCTGTACTCGGTGTTACTGCGAAGGGGGGACGGAGAAAGCTAGGTTATCCGGGCGACGGTTGTCCCGGTTTAAGCGTGAAGGTGGATGACTTTGGTAAATCCGGGTCATTATTAACACTGAGGCGTGATGACGAGTCACTACGGTGATGAAGTAACCAATGCTACGCTTCCAGGAAAAGCCTCTAAGCTCCAGGTAACATCAAATCGTACCCCAAACCGACACAGGTGGTCAGGTAGAGAATACTCAGGCGCTTGAGAGAACTCGGGTGAAGGAACTAGGCAAAATGGTGCCGTAACTTCGGGAGAAGGCACGCTGATGGTAGGTGAAGTGACTTGCTCATGGAGCTGAAATCAGTCGAAGATACCAGCTGGCTGCAACTGTTTAATAAAAACACAGCACTGTGCAAACACGAAAGTGGACGTATACGGTGTGACGCCTGCCCGGTGCCGGAAGGTTAATTGATGGGGTCAGCCGCAAGGCGAAGCTCTTGATCGAAGCCCCGGTAAACGGCGGCCGTAACTATAACGGTCCTAAGGTAGCGAAATTCCTTGTCGGGTAAGTTCCGACCTGCACGAATGGCGTAATGATGGCCAGGCTGTCTCCACCCGAGACTCAGTGAAATTGAACTCGCTGTGAAGATGCAGTGTACCCGCGGCAAGACGGAAAGACCCCGTGAACCTTTACTATAGCTTGACACTGAACCTTGAGCCTTGATGTGTAGGATAGGTGGGAGGCTTTGAAGCGTGGACGCCAGTCTGCGTGGAGCCAACCTTGAAATACCACCCTTTAATGTTTGATGTTCTAACGTAGACCCGTAATCCGGGTTGCGGACAGTGTCTGGTGGGTAGTTTGACTGGGGCGGTCTCCTCCCAAAGCGTAACGGAGGAGCACGAAGGTTAGCTAATCCTGGTCGGACATCAGGAGGTTAGTGCAAAGGCATAAGCTAGCTTGACTGCGAGAGTGACAGCTCGAGCAGGTGCGAAAGCAGGTCTTAGTGATCCGGTGGTTCTGAATGGAAGGGCCATCGCTCAACGGATAAAAGGTACTCCGGGGATAACAGGCTGATACCGCCCAAGAGTTCATATCGACGGCGGTGTTTGGCACCTCGATGTCGGCTCATCACATCCTGGGGCTGAAGTAGGTCCCAAGGGTATGGCTGTTCGCCATTTAAAGTGGTACGCGAGCTGGGTTTAGAACGTCGTGAGACAGTTCGGTCCCTATCTGCCGTGGGCGTTGGAAGATTGAGAGGGGTTGCTCCTAGTACGAGAGGACCGGAGTGAACGCACCACTGGTGTACGGGTTGTGATGCCAATTGCATTGCCCGGTAGCTAAGTGCGGAAGAGATAACCGCTGAAAGCATCTAAGCGGGAAACTTGCCTCGAGATGAGTCTTCCCTGGGCACTAGATGCCCCTGAAGGGCCGTTGAAGACGACGACGTAGATAGGCTGGGTGTGTAAGCGTAGCGATACGTTGAGCTAACCAGTACTAATGACCCGAGAGGCTTAACCTTACAACACCGAAGGTGTTTTGAGATGGACTCGAAGAGATTTTGATAATCAGCTTGTTTTAGGATTGGTTCTGATGGTTATGCGAGAGCGAGAGCAAAGCATGGCGGTTGGAATGAAACAGAATTTGCCTGGCGGCGATAGCGCGGTGGTCCCACCTGACCCCATGCCGAACTCAGAAGTGAAACGCCGTAGCGCCGATGGTAGTGTGGGGCTTCCCCATGTGAGAGTAGGGAACTGCCAGGCATCAACTACGTGGAAAGCCCCTGTCGAAAGACAGGGGCTTTTTGCTATGGGAAATTTTTGGTGTATGTTGTTTATACCTTACCAGTGGTAAAAGGCAGTCGGTATCTTGCGTAGATCGGGTAGACTATGTGATATCTGAATTAGATTTGCTCGCTGTGCATTTATTGCGGTATATCCGGCAGATAACCAT
Source organism: Pectobacterium carotovorum (assembly GCA_016415585.1). Lineage (NCBI taxonomy): Bacteria > Pseudomonadati > Pseudomonadota > Gammaproteobacteria > Enterobacterales > Pectobacteriaceae > Pectobacterium > Pectobacterium carotovorum. The sequence continues at coordinate 319,969 of CP066552.1, forward strand.
GACGGTCATGGAAGATGAGGATGTTTTTTAGGATGCAGAAACCTTCCTACCTTATCTAGTTCGCATTAGTTATGTGATAACGCGAGCTGTGATAGCCATCATAATGGCGATAGTGGGGAAGGCCTGCGTAGGACACGCAGGCAGAATGCTTTAGATTAGTGCAGGATTTGTGAAAGAAATGCCTGAGTACGCTCTGAACGAGGGCTGGAGAAGAAGATATCCGGTGGGGCTTGTTCTACGATCTCACCTTGATCCATAAAGATCACCCGATCAGCGACGGTTCTCGCGAATCCCATTTCATGCGTGACGCAAAGCATCGTCATTCCATCCTGAGCTAGCCCAAGCATAGTATCTAGCACCTCTTTTACCATTTCAGGATCCAGCGCAGACGTCGGCTCGTCAAACAGCATAATCTTGGGCTTCATGCACAGTGAACGGGCGATGGCCACACGTTGTTGCTGGCCTCCAGATAGCTGCCCCGGAAATTTATGCGCATGTGCGGCGATACGCACGCGTTCCAGATAGTGCATTGCCAACTCTTCCGCTTCTTTTTTCGGCGTGTGGCGTACCCAGGACGGTGCCAGCGTGCAGTTCTGCAACACAGTTAAGTGCGGGAAAAGGTTGAAGTGTTGAAAAACCATGCCAACTTCAGTACGAATTTTTTCGATGTTGCGCAAATCGTTATTTAATTCAATCCCATCAACAACAATTCGCCCTTGCTGATGCTCTTCGAGATGATTAATACAGCGTATGGTGGTTGATTTTCCCGAACCGGAAGGGCCGCACAGCACAATGCGCTCGCCTTGCCTGACCTGCAAATTGATGTCTTTGAGCACGTGAAATTGCCCGTACCACTTATTCACATTTTCTAAGGTAATCATGTGATCGGTTGATTGAGTGAATGCAGTCTGATTCATGGATGGCCTCAGTGTGACTTGTGTCCGGTGTTAAAACGATTTTCCAGATGTTGGCTATAGCGCGACATGCTGAAACAGAAAATCCAATAAACCATGGCGGCAAAAACATAGCCTTCTGTCGACATACCCAGCCAGGTGGGGTCGACGGTTGCCTGCTGGATGCTGCTGAAGAGATCGAAAAGGCCGATGATGATCACCAGACTGGTGTCTTTAAAGAGAGAAATAATGGTATTCACTAGACCTGGGATAACCATTTTCAGCGCTTGCGGAAGGATGACCAGCCCCTGCATACGCCAATAGCCTAATCCTAGGGATTCAGCGGCTTCATACTGTCCTTTGGGAAGCGCCTGTAAGCCACCGCGAACCACTTCGGCGACATAAGCTGACTGGAATAAAATCACGCCAACTAATGCTCTTAGCAGTTTGTCGATAGTGGTGCCTTCCGTTAAAAACAGCGGTAGCATCACGGATGACATAAAAAGTACGGTGATGAGCGGTACGCCACGCCAAAATTCGATGAACACGACGGAAAGCATACGGACAATCGGCAGCGTGGAACGGCGGCCTAACGCGAGCAAGATGCCAAGCGGCAACGCACCGGCGATACCCACAGCGGCGATGATCAGCGTCAACGTTAAGCCGCCCCACTGATAGGTTTCTACTCTACTGAGCCCGCCAAAACCACCGTAAAGTAACCACCAGGCGACGAGCGGATAAACCACCGTCCAGACGGCAATATAACGTCCGCGATAGGGGATACTTTTCAGGAACATCGGCAGGATACTCAGCAACCCGATAGCGAGTGCAAAGTTGATACGCCAGACTTCCTCTGCCGGATACAGCCCATACATGAAATGACCAAATCTGGCATGAATGAAGACCCAACAAGCACCATCACGCGTACAGTCATTACGGGTTGTGCCAATCCAGTTAGCCTGAAAGATCGCCCAATTAAGCAGCGGCGGTATGGCAACCCACAATAGCCAGAGGCAAAACAGCGTTAACAGGCTATTGCTGATACTTGAGAAGAGATTACGTCGTGCCCACTGTATCGTTCTGAAAAGAGGGGACTGACGGCCTTGCGTATAATGGTTCATCGTCATGACGTCCTCTTAGCGTTCGACTAACGCGATCTTGCGGTTATACAGATTCATCAGCAGCGAGATCAGCAGACTGATAATGAGGTAGACCGACATGGTAATCGCGATGGTTTCGATGGCCTGACCGGTCTGATTCAACACGGTTCCCGCGAACAGCGACACCATATCGGGGTAGCCAATTGCAGCCGCCAACGATGAGTTTTTCACGATGTTGAGATACTGGCTGGTCAGGGGCGGAATGATGACGCGCAGTGCTTGTGGAAGGATCACTTTGCGTAACGTAACGGGATTCGGTAAGCCGAGAGAACGCGCCGCCTCGTGCTGACCGTGTGAAACCGATTGGATACCTGAACGAATAATCTCGGCAATAAACGATGAGGTGTAGACCGAAAGCGCAACGGTTAACGCCGCCAGTTCGGGGATCAGCACCATACCGCCACGGAAGTTAAACCCTTTTAATTCCGGCATATCCCAGTGAAAAGCGGGGCCGAAAATCAGGTGGCTGAGTGTGCACAGCACAAGAAACAGGCCCAACGTCAGCGACCAGGTTCTACGTGGCTGGCCGGTTAAGGCGTGATAACGCTTATTACGCCGAAAGACGACCCATGTCACGATCGCGGTGATCAACAGAGAAAGGAAAAATGCCGCCGCACCGGGCCCCAATTCAGGTGAGGGCAGATAAAAACCCCGATTGCTGAGGAACGCGACATCAAACGCGCTGATTGACTGGCGCGGCCCCGGCAGATTCCGCAATACGGCAAAGTACCAGAAGAAGATCTGCAATAACGGCGGAATGTTACGGAATATCTCAATGTAAATGTTGGCTATTTTCCGTAATAGCCAGTTGTCGGACAGCCGAGCGAGACCAACAGTGAAGCCGAGAATCGATGCAAACACGATACACAACGCCGAAACCAGAAGCGTGTTGAATAACCCAACAAGAAAAACGCGGGCGTAGGTGTCACCTTGTTGATAGTCAATCAGGTGCTGGACGATGCCAAAGCCAGCGCTTTTATTCAGGAAATCGAAGCCAGAGGTGATGCCCCTCTGTGCCAGATTGGTCACGGTGTTGTGCAACAGGTAGGCTGTGACAGCCAATACCGCGATAACAACGACAATTTGATACAGCCAGGCGCGCACCGCTGGATTAGTCAGTGATAAATCACCTTTTACGGTTGGGCGTTGTAGCATGCTGGAACCTCGATACGGGGTACTGAGGGGCGCAGCCATACACTGCGCCCGGTTTTTTCTGATAATTAACGTACCGCTGGCGCGTACTGGATCCCGCCTTTGTTCCACAATTCGTTCAGACCGCGCTTAATTTTCAGCTCGCTGCCCATACCGACATTACGTTCAAAGATTTCGCCGTAGTTACCGACCTGCTTGATGACTTTGAATGCCCAATCGTTCGGTAATTTGAGATCTTTTCCGTAGCTGCCTTCATGACCCAGCAGGTGAGACATATCTGGCGTGGTAGGTTTTGCTGCCAGTTGGTCGACGTTTTTCGAGGTCACACCCATCTCTTCGGCATTCAGCATGGCGAACAGCGTCCAGCGTACAATTGCGAACCACTCCTCATCACCACGGCGTACTACCGGACCCAGAGGTTCCTTAGAAATCACTTCTGGCAGGACGATAAACTCAGCAGGTTTGCTCAACTTGATACGCAGTGCGTACAGCTGTGACTGGTCTGATGCCAGCGTATCGCAGCGGCCAGACTCCAGCGCTTTGGCGCTTTCATCAGAGCGGTCGAACGTGACGGGGGTGTACTGCATTTTATGAGTTTTGAAGTAGTCAGCGACGTTCAGCTCGGTATCGGTACCGGCCTGAATACAGACGGTTGCGCCATCCAGCTCTTTTGCGCTGGTTAAACCTGCTTTGTTATGCGTCAGGAAGCCAATACCGTCGTAGTAGGTGACGCCGGTAAATAGCATGCCCATGCCGCCGTCGCGGGAAGACGTCCAGGTAGTGTTGCGTGACAGCACGTCAACTTCGCCGGATTGCAGCGCAGTGAAGCGCTCTTTCGCCGTCAGCGGCGTGTATTTGACTTTATTGGCATCGCCGAATACGGCTGCGGCAAGGCCGCGACACACGTCAACATCAATACCGGAGTATTTGCCACTGGCATCCGCATAGGAAAAGCCGGGCAAGCCATCGCTGATACCACACTGCACAAATCCTTTCTTCTGAATGGCGTCCAGCGTTGCACCTGCATGGGCTTGGTTGATGGCGGCAAAGAGTGACGCGCCAGCAACCAGAGTAGAAATCACTATTCTTTTCATAATCATCCTAGCGTCTAGAGTTATTTGCTGTTTTTGAAGTACACAATAAGGTGCACCATACCTGTCTGTCGGGATGCCGACGTGAGCAGAGCGAAGCAAATAAAATGCCAATTTTCTATTTGCTTGATAATGAAGACGAAAGGAAAGGCTTGTTGATCTAAGTGGGTAATTCTAAATGGGTATGTGCGCACCGTGACAAATGCAAAGAGGGCAGTGCGCCCTTTTTTGGTGCGTCAAAATGGAGAGGTCGAGGCACTTTCCGCCAGCATGCGTATTTGTAAGCTGAGAATTGCTCGTTAAAAAGGGATAAGTCGGGAACGCGGTAATGTGATCAGCCCAGCGGATTGCGTGGGCTGATGCAGGAGACGTTATTGTGTGATGTGACGCTGATAATACTTTTCGAGCTTAACCTGTAGCTGGCTTAGCACCGTGCTGAACATCAGGTAAATCAGTGCAGCCTCAACATACAGAATCAAGGGTTCATAGGTAACCGAAACAATGCGTTGAGCGGATAAAAACATCTCTGGCACGGTGATGACGGCAGCCAGCGATGTATCCTTGATTAAGGAAATAAACGTATTGGAGAGCGGCGGCAGCGACACGAAAACGGATTGCGGGAAGATGACCCAACGAATCGCCTGCCTTCCGTTCATACCGAGAGAATAGGCGGCATTCCATTGACCCTTCGGGACAGACAATATTGCCCCACGGACGATCTCCGAGCTATAGGCACCCACGCTGATAGTGAAACCAATAAGGGCAGCTGGAAAGGCATCCAGAGTAATCCCCGCGCTGGGTAGTCCATAAAAAATCAGGAAAAGCTGAACCAATAATGGCGTTCCACGAATAACCCAAACGTAGAAATCACCCATCCATTTCAGCGGCTTTGGGCCATAGAGGCGAACCAGCGCGATGATAATGCCGAGAGCTAAGCCAAAGATGAAAGACAGGATAGCCAGAGGGACGGTAAATTTCAGTCCCGCAGACAGCAGGCTCCAGAAGGAGTCTGCCATGAGTTGTAGCCAAGGCGGCATGAAAACGAGCTCCGATAAAGATATGCTCTAATTACAGAGCGCGCTGATCCCCGTCATACTTCAAGCTGCTTGTGCGTTGGCTGCCCTTACTCACCCCAGTCACTTACTTTTGTAAGCTCCTGGGGACTCGTGCGGTTGCCGCCTTCACGCAACTCGAATTATTTAGGGTATATAACAGTCCTGTTTATAACAACGCGCTCTGGTAACAGTGCGATTATTGAGAAACATCCTCCCCGAAGTATCGCACAGATATCGTTTTATAGGTGCCGTCTGCTTTAATTTCATCCAGAGCTTTATTTAATGCTTCCACCAGTGGAGCCTGATTTTTACGTACCAGAATCGCGGAAGGCTCACCGTCTTTTGAGGTTGCCGCAATCTTCACGTTGGCATCCGGCTTCTGCTTTTTGAAATCCAGGAATGACAGATTATCGTTCAACGTGGCATCGGCACGACCGCTGAGAACCAGATCCAGAGATTGGTTAAAACCATCCGTTGGTACAATTTCCGCACCGTAGCTGGTGGCTTGCTTAGAGTAATTGCTGGTCAGGCTCTGGGCAGATTTTTTGCCTTTCAGATCGCTGAAATCTTTGATGGTGGTGTTATCGCCACGGACAACCAGCACCGCTTTGGAATCAATATAAGGCTTGGAGAAATCATACTTAGCCTGACGCTCTTTGGTTACGCCAACCTGATTGATGACCGCATCGTAGCGCTTGGCATCAATACCGGCGATTAAACCGTCCCAACGTCCTTCAATAAACTGTGCTTTCACGCCAAGCTTTTCTGCCACCGCACGGCCAATATCCACATCGAAGCCAACCAGCTGGCCTGACTTATCATGATAGGTATAAGGCGCGTAGGTGCCTTCCGTGCCGATCTTGATAACCCCTGCGGACTTGATGGCGCTAAGGTCATCTGCATGAGCGAATACGCTGGTAGCAAGCAGGGCGCTGGTCAGTAAAGCAAAACGTATTTTTTTCATTATGAATTCCTGTGAGTGGTGTGCAGTGATGCACTTATAACTTTTGCTGATAACGAATCTACGCTACAAGACATCTGTTTATAAATCACGTTGTGTGATGATTTATATCAGAAGTGAATATAGTGCATGTGTTGAGAATATAGTGCGCTTGTCAGGTTTTAACCATTTTGAGCAAAAGAACGATAGAAAGAGTCTATTGCATCGTAAATGTTACCCAACTGTCACAATGGGCTTCTATTCTCAAAAGGACATCATTGCTTTTGCCACTACCCAGCAGGAGACAACAATGAAGATCCGTATCGCCAGCTATAACGTTGAGAACCTGTTCCATCGTACCGCGATTCTCAACCTCCCCGATTCGCAGCAGATCGATGCCTTATTGGAACAGGTCAGGCAGCTTCAGCACCTTCTCGAACAACCCCAATACGATGATGATCTGAAAGATCAGGTGTTCCGCCTTTCTATCGTGCTGCGCCCCTATATTGATATCCGCACCGATGCGGGATCGCTGGGGAGATGGAAAAAGGAGGAAGCTGGCACCGGGTTCAGAATCAATAGAAGCTGCCGTGGGCGTGGAGATTGGATCGGTGAAATCGTGTTCAAATCGCAGGAATTCAGCAGCCAGCAGCGTAAGAATACGGGAAAGGTTATTACTTTGCTTAACGCCGATATCCTGTGTGCCGTTGAAGTTGAAAACATGGATGTCCTGCGTGACTTCAACAGTCAGGTGCTGGGGAAAAAGAAGTTTAACTAGTTCGTGATGATCGACAGCCCGAACGATCCACGCGGCATTGATGTTGCCTGCCTGACGCGTTACCGGATTGCTCAGCTCCGCACGCATATTTTTGATGCCGGAAAACAGTTTAACCCCGTCTTTAGCCGCGATTGCCTTGAGGTCACGCTGGATGCGGGCCTCAAACAGCCGATTTATATCCTTTGTAACCATTTCAAAAGCCAGAGCGGTCAAACGGAAGAAGAGCGGCAGCGTGGGGCAGAGAAGCGCCGAGATCAGGCCGAACGTGTCGCAGAGATTGTCCAACAGACTTACGATCTCAAGAAGGACTACGTGGTCATCCTCGGCGATTTGAACGAAGATTCATCAAACCCTTGGCAAAGTCTGGCTCCGCTGTTTTCCCTGTCGGACTTACACCCGGTTATCGATCCTGAACGTCCGGAGAAAGAGCGTTATACCTACTATTTCTCCGGGGGAAAGAAGGGCGCACGGTTAAATCAGCTGGACTATATTTTCCTATCTGCACCGCTGCATCAGGCGGTAGTAGAGTGGGGCGTCGAGCGTCGGGGTATTTATAATATCGACAAGATTGCCGTCAAAGAGGGCGCTGAACCGGTGATGCCACTACCCGAAGTGACATCATGGGACACCGCTGCGTCCGACCATGCCGCACTCTGGGTGGAAGTGGACATTACCTGATGGTCGCTTTAAGGCTATGATTGCGTAATAAAAGAGAGCAATCATAGCCGTATAAACCGAGGAAGATGATGAGTCATAAACAAGGATTGGAAAAGTATCCAGACGCGCTGCGCTGGTCATTTGGCGATAGCCCCGAGCTGGCGGATGAGCTGCTGCAACTGGTACTGGAAGGACATAAAACGGCAACCTGTAGCTCGTACCACGCATTCAAAAACGAGCAAACGCCGCAGGTCGGTGATTACAACATTGTTCTGGATGGTACCGGACAGCCTTCCTGCGTGATTCGGACGCGCTCGTTAACGCTGGTGCGCTACTGCGACGTCACCGCTGAGATGGCAGCCAAAGAAGGCGAAGGCGACAAAAGCCTGGATTTCTGGCGCGAAGGCCATAAGACGTTTTTCGAACGAGAAGGCACTTTCGCCCCCGATATGCTGCTGGTGTTTGAAGAGTTTGAGCTGATTGAGGTGTTTTGATTCTGGATTAGCTGCTGCTAAATCCGACGGCTTTTTATCGTCGGGGTGGCTGAATTTGATGGTCGGTTGAGATTAAGGAGCGGACATAACAATAGTCACGCTAATGGTTCTTGAAAGATCTATCGAAGCTGTGGCGATTCAGTTGTAGTTTGCCCTTCATTGTATACTCCCACCCTATCATGGAGGATAAAATGTCTAGTAAGGTCGGCTTATTATGTTTGTCTTTGCTAATACCATTTACGTCATTTGCAGAAAAAGGGACGTTTGAATTTTCGGTTGGAACCCAAAATCATACCTTCGATTCGCTGTGCATAAAGTCCATTCAGTATATGAAACGTGATGAAACGGGCTCGGATAGCTTAGGCATTCACCTTACTGATAGATGTGGGGATAGATTGGCGAAAATTACTCATGAGAACATGGGGAGAGAATTAACTATCTCATATTTGGGTAACGAACTCTCCACGGCAATGATCGTGCAGCGACTGAAGAGTAACTTCAGAATTAGTACAAAAGACACACCAAGAGTGGTTTTAATGCGCGTTATCGATGACTACAACGCATCTCTTGAATGATTTGAATGCCGCAACAATGGGTTAGAAAGGATAAGTTTAATATTTCTGCTATAGGTAGGTCCTCAAGTTGATCGTGGCTATCCTGATATTGGCGCAGGATGCGTCTGGGCTGAGTGGTTGTAATACAAGAAAAGCATATTCCTATGAAAACAATTGAAGAGCTGAGGGCTGAGCTCCTTAAAATTGGCCAGCAACTTGGTAGCGGGGTAAGGCCAAATTATTACTTCTTTATCCCTGACAAACCTGATGGTCTTGCTACACCGTACCTGGAAATTCATGGGGGAGGAATACCATTTCATCATCAGTGAAAGAGGTATAGAAAGGGAGCGCCATGTGACCTGTAGTGAGGACGATATCCTTTATTGGTTCACTGACTGCGGTGTTTGCGGTATGGCTTCAAGCTATGCGGCTTTGCATAACGCCCCAGATAAGACGTTTAGAGATGTATATTTCCGAAGACAGTATCATTTAATGCTTCCCATCAAGCCTGAATGGGCTACAAGAAAGCACAAGGAACTCACTGAGATCCTCAAATTATAACGGTTAACGAGCCTGTCCATAATTCTGTGTAATTGCCACCGTATTAAAGGTGATCGCTCAGGCGGTCACCGAACTCGATAATAAAACGGCTCATTGCCAGCCGCCAGTTCTGGATCGGCATACTCCATTTTTTCGAGGCCGACTGTATCGCCAGATAAATCACTTTACGTACCGAATCATCTGTCGGGAACGCCTTACGTTTCTTTATCGCCTGCCTAATCACACTGTTCAGCGACTCGATGGCATTGGTGGTGTAGATAGCCTTGCGGATATCCGGCGGGTAGCCAAAGAACGTGTTGAGATTTTCCCAGTGCGCACGCCAGCTTTTGCTGATTTGGGGGTATTTCTCATCCCAGATGCCCGCGAATGTGTCCAGCGCCATCAACGCCGCTTCCTCGGTTGGGGCCTGATACACCGCTTTCAGCCCGCTGGTGATGCCCTTGTAATCCTTCCACGAGACGTATTTCAGGCTGTTTCGCACCATGTGGATGATGCACAGTTGGATATGTGTCTGCGGATAGACGCTGTTGATGGCCTCTGGGAAGCCTTTCAAGCCGTCCACGCAGGCAATCAGGATGTCCTGAAGTCCTCGGTTTTTAAGCTCCGTCAGCACTGTTAGCCAGAACTTCGCGCCTTCGTTTTCGGCCAGCCACATACCCAGCAGCTCTTTCTGGCCTTCGGTGTTAATACCCAGAGCGAGGAATACCGCTTTGTTAATGACACTGCCGCTATGACGGACTTTCACCACAATACAATCAAGGTAAACAATGGGATACAGTGAGTCTAACGGACGATTTTGCCATTCTGTCACCTGTTCTTTAACCGCATCGGTGACTTTGGATATCAGCGTGGGCGACACATCGGCATCGTACATCTCTTTGAATGTAGAAACGATTTCACGGGTCGTCATACCTTTGGCGTACAGGGATAAAATCTGGCTGTCCATCTGCGTGATGCGCGTCTGATTTTTCTTTATCAGTTGCGGATCGAAGGTGTTTTCACGGTCACGTGGCGTGCTTAGTTCAATCTCACCGTCGTCACATAACACGGTTTTAGACGAGTAACCATTTCGGGTATTGGAGCCTGATTTAGGGGCATTTTTTTCGTGCCCGAGATGCTCAGTCAGTTCTGCATTGAGCGCGGTTTCGACGGTTAACTTCGTCAGCATGCGGGAAAACGCATTGAGGTCGGCTTCGGTTTTAAGGCCTTTAGCCAATTCAGCAGCCAGTGCTTTAAGTTTCTTTTCGTCCATCGTTTGCCTGTCTCCGTTGTTGGAGTGAACATATCAAAAACAGGCAATTACACAATTTTAATTACAGTCTCCGGTTACGCTTATTTCCATGTGCGCTCTGATTATTAATGTTCACTAATTTTTGTGGGTTATCTGCCCGATCTTCGTTAACTAACACACCATAAAGTCAGTGATGTTTACTGCTGGCTGTGTTTGAGCTCACCTTGCATGGCGAAAACGATCAGTTGCCCGTGCTCCCATCTGGTTTTTTTCCATTGATTCTACAACATTATGTAGATCTCTCATCTCGCAGACTTAATTGCTAAGGCCGTTGTTGTCTTAATAGAACACAAAGAAAAAGGCGCTTAACCAAGAGGTAAAGCGCCTTTTTTCAAATGCTTAACTGATTAGTATCAGTTCATGCCGTATTTTTTCAATTTCTTACGCAGAGTACCGCGGTTGATGCCCATCATCAGGGCGGCGCGGGTTTGGTTACCGCGGGTGTATTGCATCACCATGTCCAACAGTGGCTGTTCAACTTCAGCCAGTACTAGCTCATACAGGTCACTTACATCCTGACCGTTCAATTGAGCAAAATAGTTCTTCAGTGCCTGTTTAACCGAGTCGCGCAGGGGTTTTTGGGTTACCTGAGCCTGAGAGTTTACAGTGGAAACGGTCAGTACGTCAGAATTCACGCGTTGTTCGAACATAGTTCTGTCAGCTCTTTTTCTGTTTACGCAAGATTTTCAAAATATGCCTTCAACGCCTCCAGCTGCTCGCTGGCATCCTCAATGGCGTTGAATGTGCGCCTAAACTGGTCGTTTGGGGCATGCTCCTGGAGATACCAGGATACGTGCTTACGAGCGATACGAAATCCCTTGCCTGGACCATAAAAGTCGTGCAATTCCCGTATGTGCTCGATCAACAAGCGCTTAACCTCTGCCAACGGCATCGGTGCCAGCAACTCCCCTGTGTCCAGATAATGCTGGATTTCCCGAAAGATCCAGGGTCTTCCCTGAGCGGCTCGTCCTATCATCAGGGCGTCAGCCCCGGTGTAGTCAAGAACCGCTCTGGCTTTATGCGGGTCTGTAATGTCGCCATTCGCAATAATAGGAATGGAAACGGCCTGCTTAACTGCCCGAATGCTGTCGTATTCGGCGAAACCATTGAACAGGCACGCACGCGTGCGTCCGTGAATGGTTAACGCCTGAATCCCACAGTCTTCAGCCAATTTGGCAATTTCTACACAGTTGCGGTGCTCTGGTGCCCAACCGGTTCGGATTTTCAGTGTCACCGGTACGTCTACCGCTTTCACTACCGTAGAGAGGATCTGTTTGACCAAATCCGGATACTGCAACAACGCAGATCCTGCCATCTTGCGGTTCACCTTCTTCGCTGGGCAGCCCATATTGATGTCGATGATCTGTGCACCGGAATCAGCGTTGATTCTCGCCGCCGCCGCCATCTCATCGGGGTCACAACCGGCAATCTGCACGGCTCTGATACCCGGTTCATCGCTATGAACCATTCGCAAACGCGACTTGTCTGAACGCCATACTTCCGGGTTGGAAGAAAGCATTTCAGACACGGTCATTCCAGCGCCCATCGCATGACAGAGTGCTCTAAATGGGCGATCGCTAATACCAGCCATTGGGGCTGCTATCAAGCGATTACTAAGCTGAAATTGTCCAATGTGCATAGACAAAAATTGACCATACTGTGCCTGCAAGGGCGCGTATATTACGCATTTTTTACGTCAGATGAAAGGCCAAACTTTGACCAATTTACAGCTATCGATCAATGAAAATGCACTTCATAAAGAGGCATAAAAATATTATTCATATTTAACAGTTAGTTATATTTTTATGTCGATTTTTTGTTCTGGGAAATAATCATCTGTTTACAGAATTTTATCTGCAAGCGCGGTCATTTTTAGTGGAGATACAGCAGGCTATCAATGCTTTATCAGTGAAATGCGTTGGTTAATACGGCAAAACGGCCTGCTCACCGTTGTATGAACGATGGGCAGGTCTCGCGGGATAATGTTATTACGATGCGCGGCGTTGACCGGTAATACGGCACCACTCTTCGCGTTCAGCCACCGGATCGAGCGTGAACTTGTCTGCGTAGGCTTCTGCGACGCCATCGGCCTGCGTGGCCAGTACACCGGACAGGCCAAGGTGACCTCCTGCTTTTGGCAGATCGCTAATCAGCGGTGCCAGTTCGCGCAGCGGGCCAGCAAGGATGTTGGCGACGACGACATCGGCAGACAGGTCAGCAGGCTGGTCTTTCGGCAGATAAAGCTCCAGACGCTCTGAAACCCCGTTGCGCTGTGCGTTGTCGCGGCTGGCCTGAATCGCCTGAGGATCGATATCAATCCCGATAGCGCGTGCTGCACCCAGTTTCAGAGCAGCAATCGCCAGAATGCCGGAACCGCAGCCGAAATCGATGATGGTTTTCCCTTCCAGATCCAGCCCATCGAGCCATTGCAGGCACAGTGCGGTTGTTGGGTGGGTGCCGGTGCCGAACGCCAGACCGGGGTCGAGCATCACGTTGACGGCGTTCGGATCAGGAATTTCACGCCAGCTTGGGCAAATCCACAGACGTTTGCCGAACTGCATCGGGTGGAAGTTATCCATCCACTCGCGTTCCCAGTCTTTGTCTTCCAACTGCTCGATTTTGTGTTTAAAACCCGCGCCCAGCAGCGGTTCCTGCTCCAGTATGGCGATAACCGCGTTCATATCGGTTTCGGCATCGTACAGCGCAATCGCGTCAGTATCGCCCCACAGGCGGGTCTCGCCCGGTAGCGGTTCGAATACCGGTGTATCGTGCGTATCCTGAAACGTAACGGATACCGCACCGCTTTCTATCATGGCGTCACCCAGTTGTTCTGCAACATTTCCTGAGGTGTTTATTTTCAGTTGAATCCACGGCATAGCAGTCTCTATTACATTTAAAGTGAAGATGAAGCGGCAACCGGCGCTGGTGGATTATGACCAAAGCGGTTGCCAATAATAAACGCCATCAGGCTGAGTAACAGCGATGGCACAATCGGGTGATATCCAGCCAACTGAAGATTGAAGCTGGCCAGTAAGGTATAGCAAATCGCCCCGGTGAACATGGCGCTAAGCGCGCCTGCAGCATTCGCGCGTTCCCAATACAGGCCCAGCACCAGCGGCCACAGGAACACCGCTTCCAACCCGCCAAACGCCAGCAGATTCAGCCAGATAATCATTTCCGGCGGCCGTAAGGAGGCCAGCAGCACTAGCAGGCCCAATAGTAGGGTCGTCACGCTGGACAGGATCTTGATGCGGCGTTCGTTATGGATCTGCTGCGGGCGTACGCTGAGATAGAGATCTTTGATGATCGTGGCGGAGGCCTGAAGCAAATGCGCATTAATGTTGGACATGATAGCGGCCATTGGCGCAGCGAGAAAGATCCCAGCGGCCAGCGGCGGTAATACGGTGACCATCAGCGCCGGTAAAACCTGATCGGGAATCGTCAGGTTTGGCATCACGGCGCGGCCCAGCGCACCGGCCAAGTGCATGCCGAGCATCAGGATGCCGATGACGATGGTGCCGATGATAATCCCACGGTGCAGTGCCTTGCTGTCGCGATAAGAGATGCAGCGCACGGCGGTGTTCGGCAAGCCGATGACGCCGAAGCAGACCAGCACCCAGAATGAGGCCATAAACGGCATCGACAGAATGCCGTTGCTGCCCTGTGGCGACACCAGCATCGGGTCAATCTGTTGCAGCTTATCCACCGCACTGTGCAAACCGCCGGCGGCATAAATCACGCCGACCAGCAGGATGACGGTGCCGATCAGCATCACGATGCCCTGCATTGCATCATTGAGCACGCTGGCGCGGAAGCCGCCAAACGTGGTGTACAGCGCGATGGTGACGCCGAAAATCAGCAGGCCGATGTCATAAGGGATGTTCGCTGCGGTTTCCAGCAGACGCGCGCCACCAATGAACTGCACAGCCATGGCGCCGATAAACGCGACCAGCAGGCTAATGCTGGCGAACCAGACCAGCAGCGGGCTGTTGTAGCGGGCGTACAGCATGTCGTTCAACGTGATGGCGTTGTAACGCCGTGCCAAAATGGCGAACTTTTTCCCCAAAATCCCGAGCGATAGCAGCATGGTAGGAAGCTGGATCATCGAAAGCAGCACCCAGCCCAGCCCGTATTTATACGCGGCACCCGGCCCGCCGATAAAAGAGCTGGCGCTGACGTAAGTGCCGATGAGCGTCATCGCTAGGACAAACCCGCCCATTGAGCGGCCGCCGAGGAAATACTCGTTAAGAAAGTTACCCGCCTGACGGCGACGGTACGCATAGACCGACAGCCCGAAGACCAGCAGCAGGTAGCCAATCAGCGGCAATAAAATTTCAATTTGCATCGTCACTCTCCAGTGAGATATCGCGGAAAATGACACGCACCATCAGCCAGCACAGCAGCGTAAACACGAGCGGCAGCAGCAGGCAGGCCATCTCAAACCAGTGTGGAAGGCCGGTGATCCCTTGTATGTTGTCTGGCAAATAGGCGGCAAGCACCCAGGCCACTAAATAAACCAGCGTCAGGCCAAAAGCCCAGCGGGCCTCTTTGTGCGCCTGAGGAAAGCGTGTATCCATGTTCTTCTCCACCGTAAATGGGAGCATTTACCCGTCATACTTCAAGCTGCAGGTGTGTTGGCTACTCTTACTCACCCGAATCACTTACTTGAGTAAGTTCATCGGGATTCCCTCGCTTGCCGCGTTACAAGGTACATAAATGTACCTCGCCCCGACGGGTCAACGCTTTGCGTTGTTCAAAACGTTAACGTTTTGTTCTGCAAATCGAATTATTTAGGGTATAGATATCGTTATGAACGTCGTGATGACGAAAGCGGGAATTTTACGGCATGTGGGCCAATTGACTAGTAAGAATTCACAGAAAAACAAAAGGTCGGCTTTCACCGACCTTTGAGATTGTCACGACTGAAATCGTGCGGGTTTACTGCAAGCCGAGTTTCTTTTCCAGATAGTGGATGTTAGTGCCACCTCTCTGGAAGTTTTCGTCACTCATGATCTTTATCTGGAGTTCGATGTTAGTTTTGATGCCATCGATGATCAGTTCAGCCAGCGCGTTCTTCATACGGGAAATCGCGATTTCGCGGGTTTCGCCGTAGGTGATCAGCTTGCCGATCATGGAATCGTAATACGGCGGTACGGTATAACCAGCGTAAATATGCGATTCCCAACGGACACCAAAGCCACCCGGCGCGTGGAAACGCGTGATTTTACCCGGGCTTGGCAGGAACGAGTTCGGGTCTTCGGCGTTGATACGGCATTCCACCGCATGGCCGCGAACCTTGACGTCTTTCTGCTTGATGGACAGTGGCAGACCGGCAGCGATGCGCAGCTGCTCTTTGATCAGGTCCACGCCGGTAATCATTTCGGTTACCGGATGTTCCACCTGAATACGGGTGTTCATTTCAATGAAGTAGAACTCACCGTTTTCGTACAGGAACTCGAACGTACCCGCACCACGATAGTTGATATCGATACAGGCTTTGGCGCAGCGATCGCCGATATTGCGGCGCAGCTCGTCCGTAATGCCCGGTGCTGGCGCTTCTTCCACCACTTTCTGGTGGCGACGCTGCATGGAGCAGTCGCGCTCGGCCAGATAGACGGCGTGGCCCTGACCATCAGCCAGAATCTGAATTTCCACGTGACGTGGGTTTTCCAGATATTTTTCCATGTAGACCATGTCGTTGTTGAAAGCCGCTTTGGCTTCCGCACGGGTCATGTTGATGGATTGTTCCAGCTCTTTGTCGCTGCGCACGACGCGCATACCACGACCACCGCCGCCGCCAGAGGCTTTGATGATGACCGGATAGCCAATGCGTTTTGCATGAACACGGTTAGCGTCCATGTCGTCGGTCAGAGGACCATCAGAGCCTGGTACGGTCGGAACACCCGCTTTTTTCATTGCGGTGATGGCAGACACTTTGTCGCCCATCAGGCGAATGGTTTCTGCGCGTGGGCCGATGAAGATAAAGCCAGAACGTTCAACCTGCTCGGCAAAATCCGCATTTTCGGACAGGAAACCGTAGCCAGGGTGAATCGCGACGGCACCGGTGATTTCCGCAGCGGAAATAATCGCTGGGATGTTCAGATAGCTTTTTGTTGACGGAGCCGGGCCGATACACACGGTTTCGTCCGCCAGCAATACGTGTTTCAAATCGCGATCCGCACTGGAGTGAACGGCGACGGTTTTGATGCCCAGCTCTTTACAGGCACGCAAAATACGCAGCGCGATCTCTCCGCGGTTAGCGATAACGATTTTATCTAGCATGATAAGCCTCGTTATTCGATGACAACCAGTGGCTCGTCAAATTCGACCGGCTGACCGCTTTCGAGCAGAATGGCTTTCACCACGCCCGATTTGTCGGCTTCGATCTGGTTCATCATTTTCATGGCTTCGACGATGCACAGGGTATCGCCAACGTTGACGCGCTGACCCACTTCCACGAAAGCTTTAGCATCCGGACTTGGGGTGCGATAGAAGGTTCCAACCATTGGAGAACGAACGATGTGTCCACTGATGGCAGCCGGTGCGGCAGGCGCTTCCACTGGCGCTGGTGCAACGGCGGCAGCCAGAGCAGGCTGTGGCTGCATCATTGGCGTAGCGTAGGCCTGTTGCATCATCGGGTAGTTAACCGCTGCTGGGGCACGACTGATACGTACTGATTCTTCACCTTCAGAAATTTCCAGTTCGGCGATGCCGGACTCTTCAACCAGTTCGATCAGTTTTTTGATTTTACGAATATCCATGGATGTGGTTCCGTACTCTTTTGTTTAATTGGAAGTTGACAGGCGTCTTACTGCCGTCTGTAAAGCATACTGATAACCATCTGCCCCCAGGCCACATATCACGCCTACCGCAACATCAGAAAGATAGGAATGATGACGAAAAGGCTCACGTGCGTGTACGTTGGACAGATGAATTTCGATAAATGGAATCGCGACTGCCAGCAGGGCATCACGCAGCGCAACGCTGGTGTGGGTAAATGCCGCCGGGTTAATCAGAATGAAGTCTGTGTTTCCTCTGGCCTGATGGATGGTATCGATCAGAACATGTTCTGCATTGGATTGCAGATGGGAAAACTTCACGTTCAATGCCTGCGCCTGTGTTTCCAGCTCGCTGACAATGTCTGCTAACGTCGTGTTACCGTATTTGTCGGGCTCTCGGGTTCCTAGCAGATTCAGGTTTGGACCGTTCAAGAGCAAAATGTGAAACTTTTCTGCCATTGTGCTGCTATCTCCCGCGATTGACCAAGATTGCCAAAACCGTGTCGCACAAAATAGCGCGAAGCTATTCGTTTGTCACCTTTCGTGACGCAAATTGTCCGGCCCGAGAAATTAAAGTCGTGCATTATAACCATATCGTGGCAATTCGCAGCTAAATACTGGTCTTATCTGCGGAGATATTCCTGCACCAAGCCGTACGAAGGCGTGAATTTCACTGCGGTCCGTAACCGGCTTTTCCTGTATTGCTGCGGCGTTTAGCGCCACCATTGGCGAAATTTCTTATAACGTAACAGCAGCAAGATCATCGCCGCGAGCGCGTACAAAATAGGCTGTGGGGAGAGCGTTTTAACTGACCAAAGATAGTGGATAGGCGCAAGGATGGCGACTAAATAGACGAAATTATGCAGTTTTTGCCATTGCGATCCCAATTTGCGCATCATTACCTGTGGTGAGGTCACCGCCAGCGCCAGCAAAATCAGCCAGCTTATGATTCCCAACGTTAGATACGGCCGGGATATCAGTTCTTTTCCCAGCAGCGCCAGATGATCCAGACCCAACTCCAGCAGCGCATAGCTCACCAGATGTAACGTCGCCCAGAAAAAGCACCACAGCCCGAGGAGGCGTCGGCAGCGAATCAGCAGCGGCTGTTTACCGTAGCGCGCCAGTGGCGTGACCAACAGCGTTGCCAGCAGCAATTTCAGCGCCATTCGGCCGGTAAAATGCTGGATATCTTTGGCGGGGTCTGCGCTGAACCACCCTTGGTCGACTGACAATATCAGCCACAGCAGCGGCAGAAAACTAGCCAGATGGAGTAGCACTTTTAGCCCGTTAATGTGTTGTAACGTCAGTCTCATACTGATGTGGATCCCTATCCTGACAGGATGCTGTAGCGAGAAGTTTTGTGTTATTAGCTAGATGTTTTGTGTTATTAGCTAAAAGTTGTCGCGCAGATTCAGGCCGCGATACAGCGAGGCGACCTGATCGGCATAGCCGTTGAACAACAGCGTGGGTTGACGTTCAACGTTAAGCAAACCACCTGAGCCAATGACGCGCTCTGTCGCCTGTGACCAGCGTGGGTGATCCACATGCGGGTTAACGTTGGCATAGAAGCCATACTCGTCTGGAGCCGCCAGATTCCACGTGCAGGGCGGCTTCTCACGAGTGAGCCGGATATGTACGATGGATTTGATGTTCTTGAAGCCGTATTTCCACGGTGTAACTAACCGGATGGGCGCACCGTTCTGCGGCGGCAACGTCTTGCCGTAGACACCGACGGCCAGCAGCGCCAGGGGATTCATGGCTTCATCCATCCGCAGTCCTTCTACATAGGGATAATCCAGCCCGCCGCCCATGAAACGATCTTTTTGCCCCGGCATTTGCTCCGGGTCGTAAAGCGTTTGAAACGCCACGTAGCGGGCGTTGCTGGTGGGCTCGGCGAATTTAATCAGCTTGGCCAGCTCAAAGCCGACCCACGGAATCACCATCGACCATGCCTCGACGCAGCGGAAACGGTAGATCCGTTCTTCCAGCGGAAAGCGTTTTAGCAAATCGTCGATATCCAGCGTGAGAGGCTTAGCGACGTCACCGTCTATCTTGACGGTCCAGCCTTCGGTTTTTAACCTGCCCGCATTGGCCGCCGGATCGGCTTTGTCCAACCCGAATTCATAGAAGTTGTTATAGCCCGTAACTTTATCTTCCGGCGTGAGTGGCAGATCGAGCTTCCAGTCGGTGGGTTGGCTAAACGTGAGCGGTTTAC
Source organism: Pectobacterium carotovorum (assembly GCA_016415585.1). Lineage (NCBI taxonomy): Bacteria > Pseudomonadati > Pseudomonadota > Gammaproteobacteria > Enterobacterales > Pectobacteriaceae > Pectobacterium > Pectobacterium carotovorum. Next base: position 339,589 of record CP066552.1, read on the forward strand.
CCGGTGGCGCTTTGGGTTTATCGCCACCTTTAAACCAGGCCAGCAGGTCAGCCTGTGCAGAAAAGGGCAGTGAGAGCGCCGCAGCGGAAATACCCAGCGCTTTTAATACGCGTCGACGCTGATAAAAGAGGGATTCCGGGGTAACGTCGGCTTCCGTGAATTTGCGATGTTTGTGCATGTGAACTCCCGCCAGTCATTATTATTGTTGACGCAAAGTGGCGTTTTTAATGCTTACCGTTCACTTAGTTATAGATGACTTGCGGTAGAAACTGCGACAGGAGAGAGGAAATACTTTTTTGCAGGGTGTAACAGCGCTCAAGATTACTGATAATGCGTTGGGCGATGATAATGGATAGATCGTAAGACGCTGTGAATACATCCATGTACGCTCGAGCCGCGCAGATATGAATCTCCTCCCTGAGATTCACCCTTTCAGGGCCGTCGCAAGCGACGTTCAAAGGCGTTCCTGACGCCTTTGTCCCTGTCGCGGACGCTTTACTCTTCTATTCCATTATCACCGTTTTCGTTCCGCAAATTAATACGTCAACGAAAAGTGTTAGCTGATTTTCACCAGCGTACGGCCAGTGACTTTGTTTTCCAGCAGGGCAGCGGCAACGGCAGGGACATCTTCCAACCCGATTTCCTGCGTAACTTGCTGATAGAACGACTCAGGCAGGATGGCAGCCAGACGCTCCCACGCTTGCTGACGGCGCGCCAGCGGTGCCATCACGGAATCCACGCCTTGCAGACGAACATTACGTAAAATAAATGGCATCACGGTCGTTGGCAGGGCAACACCGCCAGCCAGACCGCACGCGGCGACTGTCGCGTTGTAATCCATCTGCGCCAGCAGCGTCGCCAGCACGTTGTCGCCGACGGTATCTACCGCGCCGGCCCACCGTTGTTTCTCTAGCGGGCGAGGGCTGCCGCTGAATTCGCTGCGATCTAGCACCTGTTTGGCACCCAATTTTTTCAGATAATCAGTATTGTCGGCACGGCCGCTGACGGCAGTAACCTGATAGCCTAGCTCTGCAAGCAGGGCAACTGCCGTACTGCCGACGCCGCCGCTGGCACCCGTCACAATGATGTCGCCGCTTTCTGGGGTGATGCCGCCATCTTCCAGCGCCATCACGCACAGCATCGCAGTAAAGCCTGCGGTGCCAAGAATCATAGCCTTACGCGCATCCAGCGACGCGGGCAGAGGGACCAGCCAATCGCTCTTCACACGCGCCTGTTGTGCCAGGCCGCCCCAGTGGTTTTCACCCACGCCCCACCCTGTCAGGATGACCGACGGCAAACCGATCGTTGTCACTGTGACGCACGGTTCCGACAAAATCGATCCCTGGAATCATCGGGAAGTTACGAATAATTTTGCCTTTGCCGGTAATGGCAAGCGCATCTTTATAGTTAATGCCGGACAAACTGATATCAACAGTTACATCCCCGGCGGGAAGCTGCTCTGCGTCAATCTCGCGAATCTGAGCGTGGGTCAGTCCGTCTGACTGTTCAAGAACTAAAGCCTGCATGGGCTATCTCCTGTAGCAGGATTAAATATGGGGAAGTCATTAACGACTATAGTTACTATAGTTATTACAGGGACTATTTGTTAATAAAGTACAGTTTGTTAATGAAGGTACTATGTTGCTGGCCTATGCGAACTGATAAAAAACAACAAACTCGCTGAAATAACAATTATTTGGAATAGGACACAGGGATGGGATTTACGACCAGATTTTCGATACTCGTGGTATTGCTGACGGTTGTCGCCATTTTTCTTATGCTTTTCAGTAGCATATTTAGCCTCTGTTATTATAGTCAGTTGCGGACTGAGCAACAGCTACGCGAGGTCACGGCCAGTATCGATCAGGCGTTATTAGTGCAATCGCCTGAAAATATCCAATACTGGCTGCCGGGAATGATGAAGACGGCAGGCATTGTTGTGTTGGATATTCAGGATAACGATTCGACCCTCTATTCAATACAGCTGCCCGAGGCCGGTTGGGAACGCACGCACCTCTATCATGAGGTCGAATTTCCGCTGATGCATCATTTGAACATGACGATCGCCTTAAAATATGTCGACCCGCTGATTGGTTTACCGCGGTTCGTGGTGTCGATGCTATCGGTGTTATTGGCTGCGGGTCTGATGCTCCTGATGCTGTATTTCTCCATCTGCTGGCTGCGTTGTCAGGCTGCTGGACAGGAGGAACTGGAAAAACGCGCACAGCGTATTCTCAAAGGTGAGCGTGAGTCGGTTATGCAAGGATCGGTTCGTGAATGGCCGGTCAATACCAGCGGGGCGCTCGATCAACTGTTGTCCGATTTAGTGGAGGCGAGGGAGGAGCGTGGGCGTGTTGATACCTTAATCCGTGCTTTTGCCGCGCAGGATGCTGAAACCGGATTGAATAATCGCCTATTTTTTGATAACCAACTGACCACACAACTGGAAGATGGCGAAGAGGTGGGGACGCACGGCGTTGTCATGATGATTCGCGTACCTGATTTTGAAACCTTGCAAGAAACGCACGGCGATACCAGTGCGCTTCAGGAATACCGTTTCACGCTGATCAACCTGCTGTCGACGTTTGTCATGCGCTATCCCTCTGCGCTGCTGGCGCGTTATTTCAGCAGCGATTTCACCGTATTACTCCCCCATAGCACGCTAAAGGAAGCCACTGCAATTGCCACGCAGCTGGTGAAATCCATCGATATTCTCCCCGCCTGTCCGTTGATCGATCGCGAGGACGTTCTCCACATTGGTATTTGCGCCTATCGCGGCGGTCAAAGCGCTGAGCACGTGATGGAGAGTGTGGAGGACGCGACGCGCAATGCGGTGTTGCAGGGCGGTAACAGCTGGTGTGTATTTGACAGGCAGGTGCCAGACAAAGGGCGCGGCAGCGTGAAATGGCGGACCTTGCTGGAGCAGACGCTGGCGCGCGGCGGTCCGCGGTTGTATCAGAAACCTGCGGTCACCAAAGAGGGCGTGGTACATCATCGTGAAATGATGAGCCGTATTTACGACGGAGAACAGGAACTGCTCGCGGCGGAGTATATGCCGCTGGTTCAACAGCTGGGGCTGGCGGCCAGCTACGATCGGCAGCTTGTGGCGCGAATTATTGATTTGTCAGCGAGCTGGCCCGGAGAAACACTGGCTTTACCGGTAAGTGTGGACTCACTTTTGCAGAAACCTTTCCTGCGCTGGCTGAAAGAAGTCTTACTGCAATGTCCGAAAACGCAGCGTCAGTGCATTTTATTTGAACTTGCAGAGGCAGATGTCTGTCAATATATCGGCCGCCTGCGCCCGGTTCTCAATTTGATCCTGGGATTAGGCTGTCGCCTGGCGGTCACGCAGGCGGGTTTGACGCTGGTCAGTACGACGTACATCAAGTCACTCCCCGTGGAGATCATCAAGCTTCATCCCGGTTTGGTCCGCAGTCTTGAGCGCCGCCCGGAAAATCAGCTGTTTGTACAAAGCTTGACCGAGGCCTGTAAAGGCACGCAAACGCGGGTATTTGCCGCTGGCGTGCGGACCAAAGAGGAGTGGCGGATGCTGTTGGGCAAGGGAGTTTATGGTGGGCAAGGTGATTTTTTTGCCGCATCAGTCTCTGTAACGGATGAGCTGAAAAAATATTCACCGCGGCATCGTGTTTAATATAAACGTCCCGTTCAAATTGACGTAGAATGAGGCGGTTGTTAAATCGGTTAGTGTGTGCTTACGTTAGCGGCAATCCGATTAAATGTTAGATTTTATGTCCTGTGTTAGCGCAATTCTGTCGGGTGGACAGTGGTAAGATGCCTTGCCGCCTGAGGAGAAAGCATGTTGTGCCTTTCTCCCTGACGCCGACGTGCGCAACGCAGACTTATTTTCACCGAAGCAGACCCTTTTCGTGCCTTGTCGCTGCTTCGTGTGGTTGGTAAAGTAGGCGGATTTATTTTTCGCCCCCAGCTTGCAGGATTATCCTTTAGTTATGTTTAAGAAATTTCGTGGCATGTTTTCCAACGACTTGTCCATCGACCTGGGTACCGCCAATACCCTGATTTATGTTAAAGGGCAGGGCATCATACTGAATGAACCCTCTGTGGTTGCGATTCGTCAGGATCGTGCTGGTTCTCAAAAGAGCGTGGCAGCAGTCGGCCATGACGCTAAGCAGATGCTAGGCAGAACCCCTGGAAATATCGTGGCGATTCGCCCGATGAAAGACGGTGTGATTGCCGATTTCCAGGTCACAGAAAAAATGTTGCAGCACTTCATCAAGCAAGTGCATAGCGACAGCTTTATGCGTCCGAGCCCGCGCGTGCTGGTGTGTGTTCCGGTAGGCGCAACGCAGGTTGAGCGTCGTGCCATTCGCGAATCCGCGTTGGGTGCCGGTGCCCGTGAAGTGTTCCTGATTGAAGAGCCGATGGCGGCTGCGATCGGTGCTGGCATGCCAGTATCCGAAGCGACCGGTTCCATGGTTGTGGATATCGGTGGTGGTACCACGGAAGTCGCGGTGATCTCGCTGAACGGCGTGGTGTACTCCTCTTCTGTACGTATTGGTGGTGACCGCTTTGATGAAGCGATCATTAACTACGTTCGCCGTAACTATGGTTCACTGATCGGTGAAGCAACGGCAGAACGTATCAAGCATGAAATCGGCTCCGCTTATCCGGGCGACGAAGTGCTGGAGATTGAAGTGCGCGGCCGTAACCTTGCTGAAGGTGTACCGCGTGGATTCACGTTGAACTCCAACGAAATTCTGGAAGCGCTGCAAGAGCCGTTGACGGGTATCGTCAGTGCGGTTATGGCGGCGTTGGAGCAGTGCCCGCCGGAGCTGGCCTCCGATATTTCCGAGCGCGGTATGGTATTAACCGGCGGCGGCGCGCTGCTGCGTAACCTGGATCGTTTACTGATGGAAGAAACCGGTATTCCGGTTGTGGTGGCTGAAGATCCACTGACCTGTGTTGCCCGTGGCGGCGGCAAGGCGCTGGAAATGATCGACATGCACGGTGGCGATTTGTTCAGCGAGGAGTAATCCTGTCTGGAAAAGGGGGGGGACCTGATGGATGGACGCCTGCGTTTTTCATCTCTCGTGGTTACCCCTTTTTTATTTGCCTGTAGCCCTACGGGGCGCCGCTTTGTGACGTTAAAAATCGCCAGGTGCGATTTGAGGTTGCTGTCGAGGAATACGCAAATTTTATGAAGCCGCTTTTTAGCAGGGGGCCTTCCCTGCAATTACGACTTTTTCTTGCTGTCGTTACCGCGATTGTCGTGATCGTTGCGGACAGTCGGCTCGGTTCGTTCGTCAAAATCAGAACGTATATGGATACCACTGTCAGCCCATTCTACTTTCTGGCGAATGGACCCCGTCAGGTTTTGGACAATATGTCTGCCTCACTGGCAACCCGTGAGCAATTAAGCCTTGAAAATACCGCGCTGCGTCAGGAACTGTTGATGAAAAACAGTGACCTGTTGCTGCTAGGCCAGTTCAAGCAGGAAAATGCGCGGTTACGTGAACTGCTCGGCTCGCCGCTGCGTCAGGATGAGCAGAAAATGGTGACGCAGGTGATGTCCGCCGGAACCGACCCTTACAGCGATCAGGTGGTGATTGATAAAGGTCAGGCGAATGGCGTGTATGAAGGGCAACCGGTCATCAGCGATAAAGGCGTGGTGGGTCAGGTTGTGGCGGTTGGTCAGTTTACCAGTCGGGTTTTGTTGATTTGTGATGTTTCCCACGCGTTGCCGATTCAGGTGCTACGCAATGATATCCGTGTGATTGCCGCCGGTAATGGCTGCGCCGACGATCTGCAACTAGAACACCTGCCTAACAATACCGACATCCGAGTGGGTGACGTGCTGGTCACATCGGGTCTGGGCGGTCGTTTCCCAGAAGGGTATCCCGTTGGTGTTGTGTCATCGGTCAAGGCCGATACGCAGCGAGCCTATACGATTATTCAGGCACGTCCGACTGCGGGGCTACAGCGCCTGCGCTATCTGCTATTACTGTGGGGCGTGGAAAACAACTCCAATACGGCGCTGCCGCCAGCGGAAGTGCATCGGGTTGCCAATGAGCGTCTGATGCAGATGATGCCGCAGGTTTTACCGTCGCCTGACGACATGGGACCACCGCTTCCTCCTGATACCGCTACGCCCACCGCTGAGCCGCAGAGAGGCCGCCAATGAACCGTTATCGCAGGCATGGCAACTGGATTATCTGGCTTTCTTTTCTGATCGCCATGGTTTTGCAGATTATGCCGTGGCCGGATGAAATCTACATGTTTCGCCCCTCCTGGCTGACGCTGTTCCTCATTTACTGGGTGATGGCATTGCCACATCGAGTGAATGTCGGCACAGGATTTATATTAGGTCTGATTATGGACCTGATTCTTGGGTCTACACTGGGAGTACGGGCGCTGGCGATGAGCATTATTGCTTATCTGGTCGCCTTTAAATTCCAGCTATTCAGAAATATGGCGTTATGGCAGCAGGCGTTAATCGTCATGTTGTTGTCGCTGCTGATGGATCTCACGGTATTCTGGGCAGAATTTTTAGTTATTAATGTCTCTTTCCGACCGGAAACATTCTGGAATAGTGTTGTTGATGGCGTACTCTGGCCGTGGCTGTTCCTGCTGATGCGTAAAATTCGTCGTCAGTTTACTGTGCAATAAGGTGATTCATGACTCAGCTTTATCTGGCTTCCGCTTCTCCCCGCCGTCGCGAACTGCTCACGCAGCTCGATATTCCTTTTTCTGTACTGAATGTCGCGGTGGAAGAACAGCGGTTACCGGAAGAAGCGGCGGAAGTTTATGTCCGACGTCTGGCGCATGAGAAAGCGGCTGCGGGTGTCGTGGCGGCACCGTCTGATTTACCGGTTCTGGGTGCAGACACCATTGTGGTACTGAACGGTCAGGTATTGGAAAAACCACAGAATGAAGCTCATGCGGCAGAAATGCTGAGTCAGCTGTCCGGAAAACCACATCAGGTGATGACGGCCGTTGCGCTGGCAGATAAAGATGATGTCTTGAGCTGTCTGGTGACAACCGATGTCGTCTTCCGTCCGCTTTCGCAGCAGGATATCGAACGGTATATCGCCAGCGGCGAACCGATGGATAAAGCTGGGGCCTACGGTATTCAGGGCAAAGGTGGATGCTTTGTCCGGTCGCTTAATGGGAGCTATTACGCGGTGGTTGGGCTGCCGCTGGTAGAAACCCATGAGCTATTCAGTAATTTTGCTGCGTTGCGGCGTGCAAGAGGAAAACATGACTGCTGAGTTACTGGTAAACGTTACACCGTCAGAAACGCGCGTTGCCTATATCGACGGCGGCATTCTGCAAGAAATTCATATCGAACGCGATGCGAAGCGCGGCATTGTCGGCAACATTTATAAAGGCCGCGTGAGTCGCGTCCTGCCGGGCATGCAGGCGGCGTTTGTGGACATCGGTCTGGATAAAGCGGCATTCCTGCACGCGTCCGATATTATGCCGCACACCGAATGCGTTGCCGGTGACGAACAGAAGAATTTTCATGTCCGTGATATCGCCGAACTGGTACGTCAGGGTCAGGATCTCATGGTGCAGGTGGTCAAAGACCCACTGGGAACCAAAGGCGCACGTCTGACGACTGATATCACGTTGCCGTCGCGCTATCTGGTGTTTATGCCTGGGGCATCGCACGTCGGTGTGTCACAGCGGATTGAGAGCGAAGCGGAACGCGAGCGCTTAAAGAAAACGGTTGCAGAGTATTGTGATGATGACGGTGGTTTCATCATTCGTACCGCAGCGGAAGGCGTCGGTGAAGAAGAGCTTTCACAGGATGCAGCGTTCCTGAAGCGTCTGTGGGTCAAGGTGATGGAGCGTAAAAAGCGCAACCAGACCAAATGTAAGCTCTACGGTGAGGTGGCACTCGCCCGGCGGATTTTGCGTGATTTTGCTGGTGCTGCGCTGGATCGCATTCGGATTGATTCCCGACTGACGTATGAAGCGCTGCTGGAATTTACCGCCGAATACATTCCAGAGATGACCCGCAAACTTGAACACTATGCGGGTAAACAGCCGATTTTCGACCTGTTTGACGTGGAAAATGAGATCCAGCGTTCGCTGGACAGAAAGGTTGAACTGAAGTCTGGCGGCTATTTGATCATCGATCAGACCGAAGCGATGACGACCGTCGACATCAACACGGGGGCATTCGTCGGCCACCGCAATCTGGATGAAACTATTTTCAATACCAACACGGAAGCGACGCAGGCGATTGCACGACAACTGCGCCTGCGTAACCTCGGCGGCATCATCATTATCGACTTCATCGATATGAATAACGAAGATCACCGCCGGCGGGTGCTGCATTCACTGGAGCAGGCGCTGAGTAAAGATCGGGTTAAAACCAGTATTAGCGGCTTCTCTCAACTAGGATTAGTGGAGATGACGCGCAAACGCACGCGTGAGAGTATCGAACACGTGCTGTGTCATGAATGCCCGACGTGTAATGGTCGTGGCACGGTGAAGACGGTAGAAAGCGTCTGCTATGAAATCATGCGTGAAATCGTGCGTGTCCACCACGCTTATGACACCGATCGATTCCTGGTCTATGCCTCACCGGCTGTCGGGGAAGCGCTGAGAAGTGAGGAGTCGCACGCGTTAGCTGAGGTTGAAATATTCGTCGGCAAACAGGTCAAAGTGCAAATCGAACCCCTGTATAGCCAGGAGCAGTTTGACGTTGTAATGATGTAAATTCGTGCGCTCGTCGTCGGCGACGAAAGAAGGAGAAATTAGTGAGGCGACTGCCCGGAATACTCATCATCACGGGTGCCACTCTTGTCGTGATGGTAGCGCTGTTAGTCAGCGGCTTAAGACTGGTGCTGCCACAGCTCGATCATTTCCGGCCACAGCTGGTGGCCTTGGTACAGTCTGCGGTCGGTGTTCCGTTAGAAATCGGCTCCATGACGGGGCGCTGGGAGTCCTTTGGCCCCACGCTGGAAATTGAAAAACTTCGCACGTCCCTACCGGAATCGGACTGGCAGGTTGACCGCATTACGCTGGCGTTGGATGTGTGGCAGTCGCTGTTGCACGGGCGCTGGCAGTTTCGCGATCTCACGTTTCACCAGTTAAAGCTCGATATTAATAGCCAATTTACCGGGCAGCAGCAGGATAGCAAACTGATGGAGTCAGGAAAGGTCAGCGATCTTTTCCTGCGCCAGTTTGACCACTTTGACCTGCGTGATAGCCACGTTACCTTTCTTACCCCTTCCGGTTCCCGCGCGGAGCTGAGCATTCCCCAACTGACCTGGCTGAATTCCGAAAAACGCCATCGTGCGGAAGGTTTAATTAGCTTGTCGAGTTTTAACGGCCAGCACGGCGTGGTGCAGATGCGTATGGATTTGCGCGATGAGCAGGGGCTGCTCAGCAACGGCACGTTCTATCTGAAGGCTGATAATATCGATATGAAGCCTTGGCTCAGCCGCTGGATGAAAAACAACACCGGGCTGGAAAGTGCTGATTTTAGTCTGGCGGCGTGGCTCAATGTTCGTGATGGCGACATCCACAGTGGCGATGTGCTCCTTAATCAGGGTACAGCGAGTTGGGGTGAAGGAAATGATGCACATCGTCTGAATGTGGACGACGTGGCGTTACATATCAGCCGTCAGGAAAATGGCTGGCAGGTGGATGTGCCAGAATTGAATGTGGCAACGGATGGCGTCGACTGGCCACAAGGTCGGCTGTCCGCCCTCTGGCTACCCAAAAATGAACATATGCTGGGACCCGATCGGCAGGAAGAGCTGCGCGTTCGAGCCAGTAATTTGGCGCTAGAACGACTAAGTACGCTGTTTCCGCTGTTGTCTGGGGCTACGCCTGCCTTGAAAGAACGCTGGGCTGAGCTGCAACCGACGGGCACGCTGGATACCGTTGCCGTGGATATCCCTTTACAGCAGCCGGAAAGAAGCCGCTTTCAGGCCAACTGGCAGGATGTGAGCTGGAAGCAGTGGAAATTGCTGCCGGGGGTTAATCATTTCTCTGGTTCTGCCCGCGGCAGTGCCGAACGCGGTCAGGTCAGCATCGCGTTAAAGCAGAGCACGCTGCCCTATGTCGATATGTTCCGCGCGCCGCTGGAAATCAAGCAGGCCAGCGGCACGATAGACTGGCGTAATGATGCGCAAGGCCTGTCGCTTTGGAGTCATGGGCTGGACGTGCAGGCGAAATCGCTATGGGCTAACGGTGATTTCCGCTATGAACAGCCCGCCAAGCAGGAACCGAAGCTGGATATTCTGGCGGGGATTCGACTGACCGACGCGGCTGATGCCTGGCGCTATTATCCCGAACTGTTTATGGGCACCGAGCTGGTGGACTATCTGAGCGGTGCGCTGAAGGGCGGTCGTGTTGATAACGCGACGCTGATCTTTGCTGGCAATCCGCGGCATTTCCCGTATACGCACAACGAAGGCCAGTTTGAAGTCTGGGTGCCAGTAAAAGATGCCACCTTTGAGTTTCAGCCGGGCTGGCCTGCGCTGACGCCGCTGGATATTAACCTGGATTTCGCCAATAACGGCCTGTGGATGTTTGCGCCCCAAACCTGGCTGGGCAAAGTGGAAGGCAAAAACATTAGTGCGGTCATTCCCGATTATGAAAAAGAGATGCTGCTCGTCGATGGCGAACTGGACGGTCCGGGGCCAGAGGTGGGGAACTACTTTCATCAGACGCCGCTGAAATCCTCGCTGGGCACGGCGCTGGACGAGCTGAAAATTGGCGGGCCGGTGAAAGGGACGCTGCATCTGGATATTCCGCTTGCCGGTGATGATGTCCGCGCCAGTGGCGACATTATGCTGAACAATAACAGCCTCTACATCAAGCCGCTGGATACCACGATTAAGAATCTCACCGGTAAATTCCGCTATGAAAACGGTAACTTACGCAGTGAAACTCTTCAAGCGAATTGGCTGAATCAGCCGATGGCGGTCAATTTCACGACGGAAGAACACGCGAAGGCTTTTCTGGTGAATGTTGGCTTGCAGGGCGACTGGCAGCCTGCGCTCTTGCCCGGTTTACCGGCATCGGCCAGCAAAGCCCTGTCCGGCACGGCAGGCTGGAAAAGTACGATTGCCGTCAACCTGCCGCATACTGGTAAAACAACTTATGATGTTGATGTACAGGCTGATTTAAATAAAGTAAGTAGTCACTTACCTAACCCGCTAAGTAAACCCGCTGGCGAGGGCCTGCCGCTGGAAGTGAAAGCCAGCGGTGACCTGAATGGTTTTGCCATGCAAGGGCGAGTGGGCAAAGATAACCGTTTCAATAGCCAATGGCTGCTGAAAGGCGACACCGTGACGCTGGCGCGGGCAAGCTGGCAGAACGGGGCTACGGCGGCGCCTGCATTGCCAGAAGATTCCGCTCTGGTGCTCGATCTCCCGCCGCTGGATGCTGAAAGCTGGCTGGGGCTTCTGCCTTCGCTGCGTGCTTCGACACCAGCCGAAGGGAAAAAGGCGCATAGTTCTCTTCGTTTTCCTGAAGCCGTGACGCTGCGGACACCTGAGCTACAGTTGCTGGGGCAGCAGTGGCACGATCTGGACATCACGCGTAAAAATACGCTTTCTGGCAGTGAAGTGCAGGTAAAAGGGCGCGAAATTGACGGAATGGTTGAGATACCCAATCGCGGCATGTGGCGCAGCGACATCAATTATCTCTACTACAATCCTCAGTGGAAAGGGAATGAAGCGACCAACCCGGTGGCATTAGCAGAGAAAAAATCGCCGCTAAACGACCCGAGCATCAGCTTTGAGGACTGGCCGTCGCTGGCGGTTAACTGTCGCCAGTGCTGGATTCTCGGGCAGAATATGGGTCGTATTCAGGGAACGCTGCTGCCAGAAAAGGAAAAATTAACGCTGGCAGACGGTATGATTGATACAGGCAAAGCTCGCCTGACGGTAAACGGTTCCTGGCAGGAAAACGCAGAAGGCGTGCGGACGGCGTTAAAAGGCCGTCTGACAGGTGATAGCTTGGAGCAGAACGCTAACTGGTTTGGCGTTGATTCACCGCTGAAAGCTGGTTCTTTCGATGTGGACTACGATCTGTACTGGCGCGGTACGCCTTGGGCACCGGATATTGCCAGCCTGAGCGGAATATTGCACACGCGCATCGGTAAAGGTGAAATTGCTGAAGTGGGTGCAGGTCAGGCTGGTCAATTGCTGCGTTTATTGAGCTTTGATGCGCTGATGCGTAAGCTGCGGTTCGATTTTAGTGATACGTTTGGCCGCGGATTTTACTTCGACTCGATTCGCAACACGGCATGGATTAAAGACGGCGTGTTGCATACTGATGATATGTTGGTCGACGGTTTGGAGGCCGATATCGCGATAAAAGGCGATCTCGATCTCGCTAAGCGACAGGTCAATATGGAAGCGGTTATCGCCCCAGAAATTTCCGCGACGGTGGGGGTGGCGACCGCATTTGCCGTTAACCCGGTTGTTGGGGCCGCGGTGTTTGCTGCCAGTAAAGTGCTGGCACCGCTATGGAACAAGATTTCGCTGATTCGCTACCAGATTTCCGGTAGCCTCGATCAGCCAAAGATTCAGGAAGTGCTGCGTGAGCCGAACAAGAAGAAAGGCGAATAATGCCGTTAGGGCAGCGCAGCGTACTCAGCCGATTATCTGATAAAGAGTGAAAAACTATGAGCCTTTCGTTTGTCAGTGAGCAGTTACTCACCGCCAACAAATTGAATCTTGACGATCTCGCCGCTGTGCTGGGGTCGCTTAATGAGCGTCGACTGGACTATGCCGATCTCTATTTCCAGTCCAGCTACCATGAGTCCTGGGTACTGGAAGATCGCATCATTAAAGACGGTTCTTACAATATCGATCAGGGCGTGGGTATCCGTGCGATTGACGGTGAAAAGACCGGGTTTGCTTATGCCGATCAGATCACGCTGAACGCATTGCACCAGAGTGCGCAGGCAGCACGCAGCATTGTGCGGGAACAGGGTACAGGCACGGCGCACACGTTGGGAGCGGTATCGCATCATGCGCTCTATCCAACGTTGAACCCGCTGGATAGCCTGACGCGTGAGGACAAAATTGCGCTGTTGCAGCGTGCTGACACGGTCGCGCGTGCCGCAGATGCGCGCGTGCAGGAAGTTTCAGCCAGCCTGACCGGTGTGTATGAGCTGGTGCTGGTGGCGGCGACGGACGGTACGCTGGCGGCGGATGTGCGACCGTTAGTGCGTTTGTCGATCAGCGTGTTGGTCGAAGCCGAGGGCAAACGTGAACGCGGCTCCAGCGGCGGCGGCCTGCGTGGCGGCTATGACTATTTCTGGGAAGTGGCTGACGGCGAAGCGCGCGTCGATGCCTGGGCAAAAGAAGCCGTGCGTATGGCGCTGGTTAACCTGTCGGCGGTGGCTGCACCTGCGGGGCCAATGCCTGTAGTGCTGGGTGCTGGCTGGCCGGGCGTGTTGCTGCATGAAGCGGTAGGACACGGTCTGGAAGGCGATTTTAACCGTCGCGGTACGTCAGTATTCAGCGGGCAGATGGGGAAACTCGTTGCGTCAGAGCTGTGCACGGTGGTGGATGACGGCACGCTGACCGGACGTCGCGGTTCAGTTTCGATGGACGATGAAGGGGTTCCGGGGCAATACAATGTCCTGATCGAAAACGGGATTCTGAAAGGCTATATGCAGGACAAGATGAATGCTCGTCTGATGGGCGTTGCGCCAACGGGCAACGGTCGCCGCGAATCTTATGCGCACCTGCCGATGCCGCGTATGACGAACACCTACATGCTGGCTGGGAAATCCACGCCGGAAGAGATTATCTCCAGCGTTGAATACGGTCTGTATGCGCCAAACTTTGGCGGCGGTCAGGTCGATATCACCTCTGGCAAGTTCGTCTTCTCGACATCCGAAGCATACCTGATCGAAAAAGGCCGTATCACTACGCCAGTCAAAGGCGCAACGCTGATTGGTTCCGGCATTGAAGCGATGCAGCAGATCTCGATGGTCGGTAACGATCTGGCGCTGGATAACGGCGTCGGCGTGTGCGGAAAAGAAGGGCAAAGCCTGCCTGTCGGCGTGGGTCAGCCTACGCTGAAACTGGAAAGCCTAACCGTCGGCGGCACTGCGTAATTCGTGCTGATATCCCTAGATCCCTTTAAGACCGCGCTTTATTAGCGCGGTGAATCGTGGCAGTTTAGTCATTCAAAGGAAAAATTGTTTATAAGTGATTGAATTAAAGCTGTTTTATGTTGTTGATGGGTACGCTGCAAGTAAGTGATTGGGGTGAGCAAGGGCGGCCAACGCATAAGCAGCTTTAAGTATGAGAGGTATAGACGTTAATTAACTTGATCTTAGAGATTTTTAACGTAACTATAGTTACAAGTAAAATAACATCTTAAAAGGATTTTTATGGCAAATATAATTTACGCGACTGTTAATGGTAAAAAACAGGGGCTTATTTCTGCTGGATGTTCAACTTTTAGCTCTATTGGTAATAAGTATCAAAATGGCCATGAAGATCAAATAATGGTATTGGCTTTTGAACATGGAATAACAAGAGACCATAATGTTTCTCATGGGCCTATATCATTTGTCAAACCAATAGACAAGTCATCCCCACTATTTGGAATGGCTATATCTGATAATGAATATCTAGACATTGATTTCTTTTTCTATAGAACCGCTTCTGGCGGTGGGCTGGAATTGTTTTATTCTGTGAAATTAATTGATGCCAATATAATTAGAGTGAATGTTGTATATCCTCATGCTATAAATCATTCCGACAATCAGCCAGAAGAAATTATTACATTTAGATATAAGTCTATTTCATGGTCACATGTTATAGCTGGAACATCTGGTTATAGCATATGGACTGAAATGGGTGTTTGATTTTGTTTTTATGGCAGGCGGATATTTAACGCCTGCCAGGTTATTTAGTTAAAACCAAAGACAGTTTCTGTATTTTACAATAAAAAACCAAATCCAAACAAATAAAAAAACCAACAGCATTATATTTATTGAAATTATTCTAAATTTGTTGAAGGCTCCATATATAACAACAGGTGTTATTAATGCTAATGTGGCAATAGCAACAGTCTCTCTGTAATCATCAACTACTATTGCTCTTAATACATCGCAAACATTTTTTATTTCATCTCCATCTATAAACCATTCTTCTTTAAATACCCCTCCCATCATGCAAGTAATAATAACAAAAAATGAATATATAACCATTATGATGTTAATTGTGGATTTAATAATATTATTATTCATTGTTCATCCCGATTATTTTATAAATTACATTCTTTCTTTTAATAATAGTCCTTCCGTAAGAAGAGTAATCCCTTGAGGGATCACCGTTGGGGGCTTTAATAGATGATATGAAATCATCTTTTTTCCTTTCTATCCCTCTATTGTATCTAGATGCGGCTATTATTAATTGCTCATCGCTTATGTTTAAAGTATCTTTTATGTTAGGGTTGTCAAAAATTATTAATGATTTAAGATGTTTGGCAACAATGTTAATGTTAAAGTCATCATCTAATAAGCAATTGGATAATTGAAGTTGTTGTGTTGTTGATAATTTAGATGGGTCAATCCCTAGTGTTTCTGCTGCTGCTCTTAATTGAATAGCTAAACTACCGACAGAAGTTCTATTCGATATGGTGTTTCCGCTATTATTGAAATAATCTCTAATCTGATAATATTGTAAAACCCCGTATGCTTTAAATCTTTCCGGTGTTCCTGCTACTTCAGAGACAGCAACTCCAGCCAATAGTAACACTGGTATTTTTTCACGATGAGCATGGCTAATTATCTTATCCTTATTATACTGAAGATATGCGGCTTTATATGCCCACAACCTAGGATTACCAGTGACATATCTTTCATCATCAGGAAGTAAATACCATAATCCAGCATCAATAAAATTCCATTTTGGGAATGTTGATGTTGAGTTTATATCGCAAAACATATTTTTCATTCAACTATCCTTGTTTATGTGTACAGGGAATATTTATTATGCCACGAAGTGATCGAAAAACAATCTTGATATACCCGTAGTCATTAAGGGCAAAGCTTGCCTGTTGGCGGCACTGCGTAATTCGTGCTGATATCCCTAGATCCCTTTAAGACCGCGCTTTATTAGCGCGGTTTTTTTTCCTCGCTATGATTCTGTCGATAGCCCTGATACGTCAGGGCGACGTTTTTGAAGTATTCCGTCATGTAGTTAATGCAGACTTGTACTTTTAGCGGCAGGTTGTCTTTGCGGGTGTAGAGCGCGTAGACCGGGCGCGGGTCGGAGTGGTAGCGGTTGAACAGGATCTCAATTTCGCCGCGATTGATTTCGTCCACGATCCACATGAGCGGCACGTACGCGATGCCCGCCCCAGCCTTGAGCCAGCGCACCAGCGTTTGCGGGTCGTTAGTGACAAAACGCCCTTGTGGTGTGACGCGGGTCGAAATGCCTTCCGGGGCGATCAGCTCGAATTCGCTGTCGGGCCGTACGCTGTATTCCAGCCAGGAAAAATTCACCATATCTGCCGGTTTATCCGGCGTGCCGTGCTGTGCCAGATAGCTTTTTGCGGCACAGACGACCATCGGCATCGAGCCTAATCGTTTCGAGAACAGGCTGGAATCCTGTAGTGCACCGACGCGGATAACGATATCCAGCCCGTCGGCAATCAGATCGGGAGCGGGAATGCCGGTGACCAGATTGACGGATAGACCGGGATATTCCTTCAGCATCGCGGCAGTCATGGTGGACAACACATTCTGTGCCATCGTGGAAGAACTACCGATGCGCAGCGTGCCGATCGGCGTGTTGTTGAAGGCATAAAGCTGCTCATGGACCTCATGCGCTTCATGCAGCATGCGGCGACAGCCGTGGTAGTAAATTTTCCCCGCCTCCGTCAAACCAATGCTGCGCGTACTGCGATTAAGCAGCTTAATCTGTAGCTCATCTTCAAGTTTGGTGACGGTCTGGCTGACGGCGGATACGCTCATCTGCAACTGGCGGGCGGCAGCGGTAAAAGAACCAAATTCCACCACGCGGGCAAATATCGACATACTCTTTAGTCTTTCCATTATTCACTCTGGCTTAAAAGTGATTTAGATCACACTATGTAGATAAGGTGATAATAAGCATCCATAATATAGCCTATCCGGTGGTTCTGGGCAGAACAGAGCCATTCAATGATTGTGTTTATTTACCCAATTAGAGTAATACGCTGATTTCCCATCGTTAGTCAGCCCCTGCTGACATCGCTATTCATCAGTTTAACGTTATCCCATCCGTTGGCTGCTCGCCTGCGGGATGAGGCTCTGTTGTCGGTGCTGAAAGGCCGCGCCAGACGACATAATTTACCACCCGGTAGCACACCTGCTCGCTACCGTTATCGACTAGAAAAAGGAAAAGAGGATGAGTTCACTCCCGGTTATGGTGCTGTTCGGGCTGTCATTTCCCCCCGTATTTTTTGTCTTGCTGGTGTCGTTGACCCTGTTCTTTGTCGTGAACCGCCTGCTGCAACCGACGGGTATCTATGACTTCGTCTGGCACCCTGCGCTGTTTAACAGCGCGCTGTTCTGCTGTCTGTTTTATTTACTGTTCCGTTACGGTCTGTGAGGTGTCTGTGAAAGCTTTCTTTTTACCCTTGTTTAGACAGCAGGCCGTGCTGATCAAAAAACTGAGCCGCGTGGTCATCACGCTGGTGATTGTGCTGTGTGCGATTGTGGCAATCTTCCGTGTCTGGGCGTTCTATACCGAATCTCCCTGGACGCGTGATGCCAAATTTACGGCAGATGTGGTGGCGATCGCGCCAGATGTCAGCGGGTTATTGACCGATGTTCGCGTCACTGACAATCAGCTGGTAAACAAAGGTGATGTGCTGTTTGTCATCGACCAGCCGCGCTACCACCAGGCCGTGGCGCAGGCGGAAGCGGATGTTGCCTACTATCAGGCGCTGGTGACGGAAAAACGCCGGGAATCCGGTCGTCGGGCGCGGCTGGGCATCAGTGCGATGTCGCAGGAAAATATTGATCAGTCCAGTAATGCATTGGAAACCGCCACGCACCAGCTTGCTAAAGCACAGGCGGTACTATCGCTGGCAAAACTGGAACTGGAACGCACCGTGGTACGTGCCCCTGCTGACGGCTGGGTGACCAATCTGCATGTGCAGAGCGGTGAGTTTATCGAACGCGGTAATACGGCGGTGGCGCTGGTGAAAAAGGATTCGTTTTACCTGCTGGCGTACATGGAAGAGACCAAACTTGAAGGCGTTCGCCGTGGCTATCGTGCGGAAATTACGCCGCTTGGTAGCGAAAAGATATTCTACGGAACGGTGGATAGCGTGGCGGCTGGGGTCAATAACAGCAGCAACAGTGCGAACACGAAAGGCCTGGCTAACGTGGACTCCAATCTGGAATGGGTGCGTTTGGCGCAGCGCGTGCCGGTAAAAATCCGTCTCGATCGACAAATGGGCGATCTCTATCCGGCTGGCACGACGGCCACCGTAGTGATCACCGGCGAGCAGGTCAACAACGACAAAAAACCGTCGCCGCTCATTCGCCTGCTTTATCGCCTGCGTGAGTTTGGCTAAGTGAGGCGATGATGAAAACCCCGTCGTTGACAGTATCCAGATTCTATACCACACCGAAGTTTGCGCGTTTTCGCTTTGCCTTCAAGCTGAGCTTTGCGATTGTGCTGTCCCTGTTTCTGGGCTTCCACCTCCAGTTGGAAACGCCGCGCTGGTCGGTGCTGACGGCCGCGATTGTCGCCGCTGGGCCGGCGTTCGCTGCGGGCGGTGAACCGTTTTCTGGCGCGATCCGTCATCGTGGTATTCTGCGTATTATTGGTACGTTTATCGGCTGTATCGGTGCACTTGTCATCATTATCGCTACCGTTCGTGCACCTGTCGTGATGTTGATGCTGTGCTGTATTTGGGCAGGGCTCTGCACCTGGGTTTCCTCGCTGGTTAAAGTCGAAAACGCCTATATCTTCGGGCTGGCGGGTTATACCGCGCTGATTATTATTGTATCGACGCAGGGAACGCCGTTGCTGACGCCGCAGTTTGCCGTGGAACGCTGTAGCGAGATTGTGCTGGGCATCGTCTGTGCCATTTTGGCGGATTTACTGTTTTCGCCACGTTCGATCAAGCAGGATGTTGACCGTAGCATCGGTGAACTGCTGGTGGATCAGTATCGGCTACTGCAACTCAGCATGAGCGGGGCGGAGAAAGAAGCGATAGACGCGGCATGGCACGCGCTGGTGCGTAAAACGACCGCGCTGAACGGCATGCACAGCAGTCTGATGCTGGAGTCTTCACGCTGGCAGAACAGCAATCGCCGCTTAACATCGCTGCATACGCAATCGCTCACGATGATCACACAGGCGTGTGAAACCTACCTGATGTTGCAGGATGTCCCGCCCCCCGTAAAAAGCAGCCTGAAACTGGTGTTGGATCAGCCTGTTGAGTCGCTCCGCGATGTGCATTGCCGTGTGAAAGCATTACGCCATCTGATTGCAGCGGATAGCCGTGGCGTGCCGCCTACGTTGGTCAGTTGGGTTGGCGCGGCAACGCGCTATCTGCTGCTGGCGAAGGGCGTACAGACCAACGGACGCATTAGTACGATAGAAGCTGACGTGCTGAATAGCGAGGTGGAAATTAAAGCGCCTTCGGCTGAAACCCATCATGCCATGATCAACGGTTTACGCACTGGCGTGGCGACGGCGCTGGGCTGCCTGTTCTGGCTAAGCACCGGCTGGACTTCCGGCAGTGTGTGTATGGTGATGATTGCGGTGGTGACGTCGCTTGCCATGCGTTTGCCGAATCCACAGATGATGGCGAAGGATTTTCTTTTTGGGACGATCTACGCGCTGCCGCTGGGCGCATTGATGTTCATGTTTATCCTGCCGTCAACGCAGCAAAGCATGCTGCTGCTGTGCCTGAGTCTGGGGGCGATGGCTTTCTTCCTCGGGCTTGAGGTACAAAAGCGTCGGCTGGGCTCGCTGGGTGCATTGGCCAGCACGATCAATATCCTGGTGCTGGATAACCCGATGACGTTCAACATTAGCCAGTTCCTGGACAGCGCGATCGGCCAGATCATCGGCTGTTTCCTGGCACTGATGGTGATCCTGCTGATCCGGGATAACACCAAAGCACACACGGGGAGAACGCTGTTGAATCGCTTTGTGTATGGTGCCGTCTCGGCCCTGACGACCAACACCGCGCGGCGAAAAGAAAATCACCTGCCAGCTCTGTATCAACAGCTGTTCCTGCTGCTGAGCCGCTTCCCTGACGACATTGCCAAGTATCGCCTTGCGCTATGGCTGATCATCATGCACCAACGTTTGAGAACGCTGAATATTCCGCAAAACGCGGCGCTGTCTGCCTTTCATCGTCAGATTCGTGCAACCGCGGAGCAGGTGATTTCAGCTCGGCGCGATACTACGCGCAGCCGCTATTTCACACAGCTGTTGGGCGAGCTTGAACGTTATCAGCAGATGCTGACAGAACAGCAACTTCCCCCGAGCGTGACGGCGCCTGTAGGGCGATTAACCGGGATTCTGCGTGATTATCAGCATGCGCTAAGCCGCTAACCTCGGTGGGCGAGATGGTGCGATAACACTAACGATTAATCCGAGAGTGCCTCAGGCCGCGCCCATCCCTTCTATACTGAATTATCCATAGCTTCCCTCATAACGTCATGGAATATGACCCTTTTCAGGAGGTAACACGATGTCAGGACAAAATTTGCAGAGTCATGAACTGTTCAAAACGGGCTACTTTGCTGCGGGGAAATGGCAGCAGAGCGGCGCGACCTTCGAGGTTGTGAATCCGGCGACGGGTGAATCGATTGCCAGCGTGGCGAAAGCGGGAAAAAAAGAGACGCAGGCGGCGATTGATGCAGCCTATGCCGCTTTTCCTGCCTGGAAGCGTAAAACCGCGAAGGAACGGTCTGAAATTCTGTATCGCTGGTACGAACTGATTCTGGAAAATAAACGCTATCTGGCGGAGTTGATGACCGCTGAGCAGGGTAAGCCAGTGCAGGAAGCCGAAGGCGAAGTCGTCTACGCGGCGAATTTCATCCAGTGGTTTGCTGAGCAGGGAAAACGGGCTAACGGTGAGATTATTCCGCCTGCGAAACCCGGATCGAAGATTTACGCCACGCGTGAACCCGTTGGCGTCGTTGTCGCTATTACACCGTGGAATTTCCCGCTGGCGATGCTGACGCGTAAGCTGGGGCCGGCGTTGGCCGCGGGGTGTACCGGCGTCATCAAACCTGCGAACAACACGCCGCTGTCTGCGTTTGCGCTGTTGGCGCTGGCACAGCAGGCGGGTGTGCCGGATGGCGTACTCAACGGTGTGGCGGGCGACACGCAGGCGATTAGCGATACCGTCATGGCGAGCGATAAAGTGCGCAAAATTTCCTTCACTGGTTCGACAGAAGTAGGGAAAACGCTGGTGCGCAACGCCGCAGATACGATGAAGAAAGTGTCGATGGAGCTGGGTGGCAACGCGCCTTATATCGTGTTTGATGATGCAGATATTCAGGCTGCGGTGAAAGGCGCGATCGCTAATCGCTTCCGCAATGCGGGTCAAGTCTGCGTCAGCGCTAACCGATTTTATATTCAGGACGGCGTCTACGATGAGTTTGTCTCTCTGCTCGCGGAAGAAGTGAAGAAGTTGAAGGTCGGCAACGGTATGGATGACGGCGTCGTGCTCGGTCCGCTGATTGATGATGCTGCCGTTGAGAAGGTGGAAAAGCACGTCAATGACGCGGTGGAAAAGGGAGGCAAGGCGCTTGTTGGTGGTAAACGGCACAAGCTGGGCCACAGCTTCTTTGAGCCGACGGTGATTATTGATGCCAACGAAGCGATGCTGCTGGCGCAGGAAGAAACGTTTGGTCCGGTTGCTCCCTGTTTCCGTTTCAAAACGGAAGAAGAAGTGATTCAGCGCGCCAACAATACGCCATTTGGTCTGGCGGCTTACTTCTACAGCCAGAATTTGCAGCGTGTGTTCCGCGTGGCAGAAGCGTTGGAGAGCGGCATGATTGGCATTAACGAATGCGCGGTTTCAACCGAGTTAGCACCCTTCGGCGGTGTGAAAGAGTCAGGATTAGGCCGCGAAGGCTCTGTTCTGGGGCTGGATGAGTTTCTGGAAGTGAAAACCTGGCATCTGGGTGGGTTGTAATCTGAGATGCTGTCGCGATCGGAATGGATCGTGAGCTCAACGAGCTACCGATAATACATGGGATGAGTGAGGCATACTCCTCATCCCACGATCGCCGTTAGTCTGTTGTCTCAGCCAGTTCGCGCAGATACTGGAAGATCTGGCGGGCGGATTTCGGCGGCTTATTCGTCGCTTTCTCTTTCTGCGCATTACGCACCAGAGAACGCAACTGCTGACGGTCAGCGTGAGGATACAGCGCCAGAATATCGGGGACCACATCGTCACCCTCTTCAATCAGACGGTCGCGCAGCTGTTCCAGTTTGTGGAATAACGCCACCTGCTGATTATGACGGTTGTTCAGCTTATCCAGCGCGGTTTGGATCGGCTCTGGATCGCGGGCGCGCAGCATTTTACCAATCAGCTGCAGCTGGCGGCGGCGGCCTTCTTTCTTGATCCGCTGCGCCAGTTCCACTGCCGCACGCAGATCGTCGTCCAACGGGATCTTCTCCAGGGCGTTCTTGCCCAGCTCGACCAGTTCCGCGCCGAGATCTTTCAGCGCTTCGGCATCGCGCTTTATTTCACTTTTGCTGACCCAGATAATTTCATCATCTTCGTCGTCTTCTTGGTTATCGGGGGCGTCGTTCAGCCAGTCTTCGTATTTTTGCTTCATGGTTGGCTCCTAAAAAGTGTCCAGGAGCAATTCGTAACGCTACGTGTAGCGGCTCCGGGATGGTGAACAGCGTGCCCACCAGAAAAAAGAGGCTGATACTAACAGGTTTGGGCTTTGTGCGAAATTGTCCGTAGATCCTGTTAGACTAGAAAGCATTATGCTACACCATTTTATGCTCGTCATACTTCACGTTACCTGTGTGTTGGCTGCGCGAAGTATATAGAGTATACGCCCCTTTTGTGCTCGTTGCGGGGATGATGATGGTGAGCTTTCTTCCACTCATTATGGCAGAACAATGACGATAACTACTCAGGTTGCAGAGCAGCGTAAAGCGCTGGAGCTCGCGGTTGCTCAGGCGCTGGAACTGGCGCGTGCCGGTTCTGATGCGGCAGAAGTCGCGGTGTCAAAAACGACGGGCATTAGCGTCAGTACCCGTTATGGTGAGGTTGAAAATGTTGAATTCAACAGCGATGGCGCGTTGGGCATTACGGTTTATCACCAACAGCGTAAAGGCAGCGCATCGTCTACCGATCTCAGCCCGGATGCGATAGCCCGTACGGTACAGGCCGCGCTGGATATTGCGCGTTATACCTCTGTCGATCCTTTTGCTGGTCCGGCGGATCGGGATCTTCTGGCGTTTGACGCGCCGGATCTGGATCTGTTCCATCCGACCGATCTGGATGCGGATCGCGGCATTGAATTAGCCGCTCGCGCAGAGCAGGCGGCGTTACAGGCTGACAAGCGCATCACTAACACCGAAGGCGGCAGCTTTAACAGCCATTACGGCGTGAAGGTGTTCGGCAATAGCCACGGCCTGCTGAAAAGTTACTGCTCTAGCCGTCATTCCATGTCCAGCTGTGTGATTGCTGAAGTGAATGGCGATATGGAGCGAGATTATGCCTACACCGTTGGCCGTGCGCTGGATGACTTACTCAGCCCGGAATGGGTGGGCGAAGAATGCGCGCGCCGCACATTATCCCGCTTGTCACCGCGTAAACTGCCCACCATGCAGGCTCCGGTGATGTTCTCTGCGGAAGTGGCGACGGGCCTGTTTGGCCATTTGGTTGGCGCCATCAGTGGCGGCAGCGTTTATCGTAAATCCACTTTCCTGCTGGATAAACTGGGTCAGCAGATTCTGCCGGAGTGGCTGACGATTGAGGAACAACCGCACTTGCTCAAAGGGCTGGCTTCTACGCCGTTCGACAGCGAAGGCGTACGGACGCAGGCGCGTGACATTGTGAAGGCGGGCGTGTTGCAGACTTGGCTCATGACAAGCTACTCCGCGCGTAAGCTGGGCATGCAGAGTACCGGCCATGCGGGTGGTATTCATAACTGGCGGATTGCCGGACAGGGTCTGGATTTCAACGGTATGTTGAAACAGATGGGCAAAGGCCTGCTGGTGACCGAACTGATGGGGCAGGGGGTAAGCGGTGTGACGGGTGACTATTCCCGTGGAGCATCCGGCTTCTGGGTCGAAAACGGCGAAATTCAATATCCGGTCAGCGAGATTACGATCGCGGGTAACCTGAAAGACATGCTGCGTAATATTGTGACGGTGGGGAATGATATCGAAACCCGAAGCAATATCCAGTGTGGTTCCGTTCTGCTGCCATCAATGAAGATCGCAGGAGAATAAACCTGCTCTGTATGAGTAACCGTCGCCGTCGGCAGTGTCCGACGGCTGTTACTCTATCTCGGGCTTAGCGGTGGTACTCGCCCGCAGCTTCTGGCTGATAGAGTAGTTCTATGTAGTGGTCAACAAAAACTGGCCACGGCTTTAGAGTTTTTCCAGAACAATCTTTCTGATTCATTCGGCGTCAAACCACCATTATATTGATGAGGTCTGAGCTGGCTGTAATATCCTGTGATGTAATTCGTTATTGCCGTGCTGGCTTCGCTAAAATTCGCGTAGCCATTATCCGGTACCCACTCTGTTTTCAGGCTTCTGAAGAACCGTTCCATTGGGCTGTTATCCCAGCAATTTCCCCGGCGACTCAGACTTTGCTTTATCTGATATCTCCACAGTAACTGCCTGAAATTCCTGCTGGTATAGTGACTGCCTTGATCCGAGTGATACAGTAAATTAGCCGGTTTTCCCCGTGCTTCCCAGGCCATCGACAGGGCTTTACCTGTCAGTGCTGAATCAGGGAAAAATGACATCGCCCAGCCAACCGGTTTACGGGAAAACAAATCGAGTACTACAGCCAGATAAGCCCAGCGTTTTCCCGTCCAGATATAAGTCACATCACCGCACCAGGCCTGATTAGGCTCGGTAACAGCAAACTGGCGATCCAGATAATTAGGGATCTCAATGTGTTCCTTAGACGCCTTCTTATAACGATGGCCAGGTTGCTGACAGCTGATAATATTGAGCGCTTTCATCAGCTTTGTTGCCCGCCAGCGGCTCAGTTTTATACCTTTGGTGGTGACCATCGCGGCAATGCTTCGCGCTCCTGCTGAGCCGTTACTTTCGCGATAAACTTCACGCACAAGGCTCAGTAATGCCACTCTCGTGGCGTCAGGCTTCCTGGGCTGCCGCCAGTATTTATAACTGCTGCGATGAACCCCAAACACGTTGCACACAACGGCAACAGGAAACCGCGCCCTGAGTTTCTCAACTAATGAGAATTGTTCAGGGAGTCTGACATCAAGAGCGCGGTAGCCTTTTTTAATATATCCCTTTCCATTTCAACGCGTTGAAGTCTTTTCTTTAGCTCACGTATTTCAATCTGCTCAGGTGTCATGGGTGAAGCAGTGGGTGATTTTCCCGCTCGCTCTTCTTTCAGTTGTCGAACCCATTTGTCCATCGTGGATTTGCCGACATTCATTGCCGTAGCAGCGGCGGCAACGGTGTAGTGCTGATCGAGTACAAGCTGGGCAGCTTCGAGGCGAAACTCGGGGCTAAAATTACGTCTGTTACGTCCGGTCATAATGTCACCTGTTTTGACTGTGAGGTGATGATATCACCTCTATTCAGGTGGCCAAATTCAGTGTGCCACTACACTAGTACTTCAATTCGCGTTTCTTCACCGTTTGGCAATTGCCAGGTGATAGAATTTCCCACATGCATTCCCAATAGTGCCGCACCCAGCGGAGCCATCACCGACAGCGGTTCTTTGCTGTCCTTCACTGCGGCTGGGTAAACCAGCGTGCGGATGTGCTCTTCGTTGGTATTCAGATCGCGGAAACGCACCCGACTATTCATGGTGACGACATGTGAGGGAATCGATGCCGAAGGCAGAATGTCTGCCCGATCCAGCTCCTCATTCAACGCCTGTGCGATATCGCTGTCCGCAAAGGCGGGCTGCTCCAATAACATATCCAGACGTTCTGCATCCAATTCACTGATTGTCAGGTTAGGTTTCGTCATACTCCTCTCCAGTTGGTATTTTCAGATGATATAAAAATAACCCCCCGCGCCCAAAGGAGCAGGGGGTATAAGAAAATATTATGATTTATATAGGTAGATAGTAGGAGGTTCGGAAGGGAAAGTGAAGCGATGCTTGTCACGAAGGCTGGCAGATAGCCTGCTAAGGAAATGCTAGTCCTCGTCGAACCCGGCTTCAAACAGCCCGATGACGGCGGCAAGCGCCTGTTCTTCATCCGGGCCAGTGGCTTCCACCTCAATGAGACGCCCTTTGGCCGAGTCCAGCATCAGCATGGCAATCACGCTGCTGGCTTCGGCTTCGGTGCCGCTGTCATTACGCAGTATTACTTCTGCATCAAAGCTCTGTACCAGCTCGAACAATTTCATGGCTGGGCGAGCGTGCATGCCCAGCTTGTTTTTGATTTCAACCGTTTGCCGGACTGTCATAGGTTACCTGGCTGTACTGGTTTGCCGACTATCACGAGGGTTTACGTTTTTCCAGCGTACGGTGGCGTGACTGTACGTTCTTACCGCGTGAGCGGAAGTAGTCTGCCAGCTGTTCAGCAACGTAGACGGAACGGTGTTTACCGCCGGTACAGCCAATCGCAACGGTCAGGTAGCTGCGGTTATTGGTTTCCAGCATCGGCAGCCACAGTTCCAGATAGCTGCGAGTCTGGTAGATGAAGTTGTGAACTTCGGTATGCCTGTCGAGGAAAGACGCAACGGGCTTATCCAGACCGGTCATCGGGCGCAGTTTCGGATCCCAGTGCGGGTTCGGCAGGAAGCGAACGTCAAAGACGTAATCCGCATCGATAGGGATACCGTGCTTGAAGCCGAACGATTCGAACACCATCGTGAGCTCGCGTTCTCGCTTGCCGAGCAGCCGAGTACGCAGCATTTCGGCCAGCTCATGTACCGACATCTCTGAGGTGTCGATAATCAGATCGGCACGTGAACGCAGCGGCTCCAGTAGGTCGCTTTCTTCATCAATGGCGCTTTCCAGTGACAGATTCTTGCTGGAGAGCGGGTGAAGGCGACGGGTATCGCTGTAGCGACGAATCAGCGTATTGCGATCGGCATCCAGAAACAGCAGTTGAGGCGAGAAGCTGGGTGGCAGTTGCTCCATGGCATGCTCGAAGATCTCTGGGGATTCCGGCATATTGCGCACGTCAATGCTGACTGCTGCGGAAATGTTACGTGCCGCAAGCGTATTAGCCAGTTCTGGCAGTAGAACCACTGGCAGGTTATCTACGCAGTAGAACCCCATATCTTCCAGTGCGCGCAGGGCGACAGATTTCCCTGAACCTGAGCGACCACTGACAATCATCAGCACCATCTGACGACTCCCCTCTGGCAACGTGATGGCGAATTTTCATTGCCACTGTTTTTATAAAGTGATGTATAGCTAAAAAAATGACGGCTTAGCGCATGGATTGCAAGCATTCTCTGAACCCACTGCGAATTGCCTGCCATCGTGAGCATGATGGTCATCCGGTTTAATCGGCTTCCATCATAATCTGGTACAGCTCTTCATCGCTTTGCGCCGCACGCAGGCGTCGGCAAACCGTTTTATCTGCCAGCCGCTTGGCAACAAGCGACAGGGTATGCAAATGGGTTTTACATTGTTCCGCTGGAACCAGCAAGGCAAAAAGCAGATCAACGGCCTGATTATCAATGGCATCGAAAGCGATCGGTTGCTCTAACTGGATGAAAACACCGATGGCGCCCAGCGCATTATCGTCTTCCAGCTTACCATGAGGAATGGCAATGCCGCCGCCGATTCCCGTGCTGCCCATCCGCTCTCGGGTCAGGATGGCATCAAAGATAATCTGCGAAGGAATGTTAAGCTGCTTGGCGGCGAGCTCACTGATAATTTCCAATGCCCGTTTCTTACTCTGGCAGTGGACGGTGCTTCGGGTGCACTCAGGACGTAATACGGTGCTGAGCTGCAATACGGGATCGAGGTTCATTTTATTTTCACTTAACGACGCTTTCACTTCTGGTGATCCCGACCCACCCGATGGATGGGTCGAGTTTGTCCCTTTGCCAAACGGCAAAGAAGAAAATTAGTGCTGCTTAAGTTTATCTTTGTGCTTATTAAGCTGTCTCGCCAGCTTATCAATCAATAAATCTATCGCGGCGTACATATCTTCCGCTTCTGAAGTCGCATGCAGCTCGCCACCATTAACGTGGAGCGTGGCCTCGGCAATTTGCTGAACTTTCTCCACTCTCAATACCACATTGACCTGATTAATCCGGTCAAAATACTGCTCTAATTTGGCAAACTTGCCATTGACAAAATCACGCAGCGGTTCAGTGATCTCGATGTGGTGTCCGGTAATGTTGAGCTGCATAGCGTCTTCCTTCTCTGTTGAGATCAAATCAGTTGTTTACGCTGATTTGATGGTGGGATAGATAAAGACTCTCGGTATTTTGCCACGGTACGGCGTGCCACGATGATGCCCTGATCGGAGAGCAGTGCCGTAAGCTTGCTATCGCTCAGTGGCTTCACGGGGTTTTCCGCCGCAATAAGCTTCTTCACCAACGCGCGGATTGCCGTTGATGACGCTTCTCCGCCACTATCCGTATTAACGTGGCTGGAGAAGAAATATTTTAGCTCAAAAATGCCGCGCGGGCTGTGCAGGAACTTTTGTGTCGTCACGCGTGAGATAGTGGATTCATGCATATCCACCGCTTGAGCGATGTCTGCCAGTACCATGGGCTTCATGAATTCCTCGCCCTGCTCGAAGAAATCCTGTTGCTGTTCGACGATGCTGCGGGTGACTTTCAGCAACGTGTCGTTGCGACTTTCCAGGCTTTTGATGAGCCAGCGTGCTTCTTGCAGATTGCTGCGGATAAATTGTCCGTCGCTGTCGTTGCGTGCGCTGTTACCCAGCGCAGCATACTGCTGGTTAATCTGCAAACGGGGAACGCTGTCGGTGTTCAGTTCGACGACCCAGACTCCCTGAACTTTACGTATCAGTACGTCAGGAATCACGTATTCGGATTCGCCAGTGTTGATCGACTGTCCTGGACGGGGATCGAGCGATTGGATCAACGCCAGTGCTTCTTTCAGCACTTCTTCTTTCAGGCGCGTGATGCGGATCAGGCTGCGGAAATCATGGTTGGCTAACAGATCGAGATGATCGCTGACGATCAGGCGAGCTTCGGTCAGGCGTGGTGTGTCGTCGGCGAACTGGGAAAGCTGCACCAGCAGACAATCACGCAGGTCGCGGGCGGCGACGCCAACGGGATCGAAGCGCTGCACGCGTTTGAGTACGGCTTCAACTTCTTCCAGCGTCACGTCGTCGTCACCGATGCTCTCAAGAATGTCTTGTAGCGGTACGGTCAGGTAACCGGTGTTGTCCACCGCATCAACGATAGAGGTCGCGATAGCCGCGTCGGTGTCGGAAAACGGCGTCAGCTCAACCTGCCACATCAGGTAATCCTGAAGCGTTTGCGTAGTTTCGCCTTGATAAATCGGCAGTTCTTCATCGCGATAGTCGGTGCCGGTACCTGACGGCGTGCCTGCGGAGTAGATTTCATCCCAGGTGGCATCAAGCGGCAATTCTTCCGGCATATCCCTTTGTTCAAGGGCTTCACCGGTATCCAGTGAATCGCTGTCTACCTTTTCAAATGACTCGATTTCGTCGTGCTGATCCGTTTGTTCAAGCAACGGATTACTTTCTAACGCCAGTTGAATCTCCTGTTGCAATTCAAGCGTGGACAGTTGCAACAGGCGGATCGCCTGTTGGAGCTGTGGAGTCATGGCCAGTTGCTGGCTAAGCCTGAGTTGCAAACCTTGCTTCATAAATCGCGCTAACGTCCCATAAGTACTGCAAAGATAAAATATTACCCTATCAGAGTCGGAAGCCTTCGCCCAGATACACGCGTTTTACCTGTTCATCGGCCAGAATATCGGTCGGTGAACCGTGGGCGATCAGGTTGCCCTGACTCACGATGTAGGCTCGTTCACAGACATCAAGCGTTTCACGGACGTTATGATCGGTAATCAACACGCCAAGCCCGCTGTCACGCAGATGCTCAATGATTTTTTTAATATCCAGTACGGAGATCGGGTCTACGCCCGCAAACGGTTCATCCAGCAGGATGAACTTCGGATTCGCTGCCAGCGCACGCGCAATCTCTACGCGGCGTCTTTCCCCACCGGACAGCGATTGTCCCAGACTATCGCGCAAATGAATAATATGGAATTCTTCCATTAGCTCATTGGCACGATCTTCCTGCTGTTCGGTCGTCAGATCTTTACGGATCTGTAACACCGCCATCAGATTGTCATAAACGCTTAAGCGGCGGAAGATAGAGGCTTCCTGCGGGAGATAGCCGATGCCGCGCAGCGCACGTTCGTGCAAAGGAAGCAGGCTGATGTCATCGTCGTCAATGACGATGCGTCCTTCATCACGCGGGACGATGCCCACCACCATGTAGAACGTTGTCGTTTTGCCGGCACCGTTCGGCCCGAGTAGGCCGACGATTTCACCAGAATTCACGGTGAGGCTGACGTTTTCCACGACCTTACGGCCTTTGTACGCCTTGGCTAGATTTTCTGCGGTTAATGTTGCCATAACTTATTCAGTGACCCGTGGTTGCGGTTGCTGAGAACGAGAAGGCTGGCTTTTGTTCTCTTTCTCCTGAAGCTGAGAAGGGACCAACACCGTTGTCACGCGTTTTCCTTTGTCGCTGGTCGCTTCCATCTGCTGCTGTTTCACCAGATAAGTGATGCGATCGCCTTTGACATTGCTGTCCTGCTGTTCCAGATAGGCATTGCCTGTCAGCACCAGAAAGTCAGTGGCCAGCTCGTAGCGGATTTTCTGCGCGTGACCTTTTACCGGCTTGCCGTTGTCCTGCATCTGGTAGAACGTCACGGGGTTGCCGTAACCTTCCACCACTTCACTGCCTTGCGTGCCCTGTGGACGCGTCACGACGACCTTGTCGGCTTTTACTTCAATCGTCCCTTGCTTCACGACAACATTACCAGTGAACGTCACCGTGTTGCCCTGCATGTCCAGAGATTGCTGTGCTGAATCTATGCGAATAGGTTGGTTGCTATCGCCGGTAACGGCAAAGGCGGAAATGCTGACGGCGAACAGCGAGCTGGCGATCAGGGTGTTACGCATGAGATTATTGGTTTTGGATTTCATAAGAGGTTTTTACCTTTTCGATCAACTCGGCCGTTTTGTTACGCAGATTCCCGCGCATTTTCATTCCGCTTGAGGTAAAGCTGGCACCGTACAGGGTGACTTCATCATCGGAAGAGACGTCCTGTGTGACCAGATTCACCTGGGCATTATTCGTTGTGATGCGCTGAAGCTGTGTGTCTTTCGCTAGGCTATTCACCTCAACGTTGCCGTACAGATAGAGCATCTTGTCTTTTGTCAGCTTGGCGCGATCGGCGCGGACTGACCAGGTTGCCGTGCCCTGTTCATTGAACAGCGTGGCAACGGGAGTCGTAAACCAGCTCAATTGCTCGTCGTTGAAATACTCCGCTTTTTCCGAAATCAGTCTGTAGCTCAGCTTACCCGCAGGGCTGTATACCTGCGTGTTGGTCTTTTCGCTGGTATAAACCGGCACGGCGGGGTCGTTTGCATCCGGTGCTGTTACCGTGTCGTCATCCGCAATATTCCAGCCGATGAGGATAAGCACCAACAGGGCCAGAAAAGCGGTGAGCCAACGCTTGGTTTTACTCATATTGACAACCCTTTGGCATGCTCCAGCTTGTCCTGCGAGAACAGAATCAAATCACACAGCTCACGTACTGCGCCACGGCCTCCCGCAATGCGGGTAACATAATCCGCGCGTGGTAACAACAGCGGGTGGGCGTCTGCCACGGCAACGCTCAACCCGACCTGTGCCATCACTGGCCAGTCGATCATATCGTCGCCGATATACGCAACCTGATTTGCCGTTACTGACAGTTTATCCAACAGATCGTTGAAGGCCAAAACCTTATCCGATTGCCCCTGATAAAGATGGTCAATACCCAGCGTTTTACACCGATCTTCCAGCAGTTTTGCTGAACGTCCGGTAATAATGGCGACTTCAATGCCGGACGTCAGCAAGCAGCGAATACCATAACCGTCACGGACGTTAAACGCTTTCAGCTCTTCGCCGTGGTTGCCCATGTAAATCAGACCATCGGACATCACGCCGTCAACGTCGCAGATTAGCAGGCGGACTTCACGGGCTTTATCCAGTACCTGTTGGTCGACAGGCCCATAGCAGGTATCGGTTTGCGCCCTGACTTCACTCATTCACAATTATCCTTTCTTTTTAAACCACACCAGCCCGCAGCATATCGTGCATATGGACAATACCGACCAAACGATCGTTTTCTGCCACTAGCACTGAGGTGATGTGGCGCGACTGCATCAGGTTAAGTGCATCTACCGCCAGCGTTTGCGGGGCGACCCGTATGCCGCCCGCGGTCATCACATCAGCAATGCGTGCGCTGTTCAAGTCAATATTCATGTCGAAGATGCGGCGCAAGTCACCATCGGTAAAGATGCCCTGAATTTTCATATCCGCTTCGCAGATTACCGTCATACCCAGATTTTTGCGCGTAATTTCCACCAGAGCATCACGGAGTGAAGCATCGTATGGGACATGGGGAATCTCGTCGCCCGAATGCATGATATCGCTAACGCGCAGTAAAAGTTTGCGGCCAAGTGCGCCACCGGGGTGAGAAAGGGCGAAATCTTCTGCGGTAAAGCCGCGCGCCTGTAACAAGGCCACGGCCAGCGCGTCGCCCATGACCAGCGTCGCGGTGGTGCTGGTGGTGGGCGCCAGGCCGAGCGGGCAGGCTTCCTGTGGAACATGAACACACAGGTGAATATCCGCTGTTTTCCCCATCGTACTTTCCGGTGCGCTGGTCATGCAGATCAGGAACACTTTCTGGCGTTTCAGAACGGGAATCAGCGACAGAATTTCATGCGATTCACCAGAATTAGAAATGGCGATCACGACATCGTGCGGTGTCACCATACCGAGGTCACCGTGGCTAGCTTCGCCGGGGTGAACAAAAAAAGCAGGCGTGCCGGTGCTGGCGAAAGTTGCGGCGATCTTGCAGCCGATGTGGCCAGATTTGCCCATTCCCATCACCACTACTTTACCCTGACAGTGGAATATCTTTTTACAGGCGAGGGTAAAGTTGTCGTCAATGTACTGATCTAATTGTGCAAGCCCATCGCGTTCGATACTCAGTACCTGCTTGCCTGCCTGCTGGAAATCAAAATCGGCGGGTAGTTCATGAGCCTTTTGTCGCGTGTGATCGGCTTGTGGTGCGTGATCGGCTTGTGGTGCATGATCGGATAGTGCACGGTCAGACTGCTGTTTGAGATGAGCATCTTGTTCAAACTGTGACATACCAATAGTCCTGATTATGATGAAAAACGGAATAGCTTCTTATGAAAAACAAAACTTCTTATGAAAAGCAAAATAGGGTCGTCAGATAGGCGATGAATGCGCAGCATAATAATGCGCCTGCGCCTTGCCCTATACGGCGTTTTTTGCTGAGGCACAGTGCGGTTAACAGCACGCTTGCCGCCAGCATGACCCAGTAGTCGCGCTGAAAAGCCTGAGGATTTAGTGCGCCCGGCGAGAGTAGTGCGGGTACGCCCAGAACTATCGCGATATTAAAAATATTTGAGCCAATCAGGTTGCCCAGTGCAATATCATCTTCCTTCTTCAAGGTTCCGACGATGGCGGTAGCAAGCTCAGGCAGGCTGGTGCCTATCGCCAATATGGTCAGCCCGATGGTCAATTCGCTGACGTTGAAGTAGCGCGCAATGACGGTGGCGTTATCTACCACCATACGGGCGGCCATCGGTAAAATAATTATGCCGAGAATCAGCCACAGCACGGCGACCATCTGGTTGCTGTCGTCCTGTGGGAGTTCCGCCAGCTGTTCGCGCGTTAGACTATCACCGCCTTCCCGCTGTGCCTGTTGCGCCATGCGGAGTATCAACACCAGACACAGAATGGCGGTGAAGAGCAGCATCACGCCGTCAGTGCGGCTTAGGTAGCTATCATGCAGTAAAACACCACACAATAAAGTGACGGACAACATGAGCGGCAACTCCCGGCGCAGGATGGCTGAATGTACCGTTAGCGGGCGAATGAGCGCTGCGCTGCCGAGAATGAGTAAAATATTGGTGATATTGGAACCCAGAACATTACCGACTGCCATGTCGTTCTGATCGTTTAAGGCAGCGGTAACAGAAACAATCAGCTCTGGCAATGAAGTGCCGAAGCCGACAATGGTGATGCCGATGACAAAGGGAGATAAGCCGAGAGAACGCGCAAGCACGGCTGCGCCATAGACAAGACGATCGGCACCGTAAACCAGTAAGAGCAAACCAACGAAAAAAAGTAGTGTTGCAAAAAGCATGCAGCGTCCTTTAATAGGATATATACCCTTCATACTTCAAGTTACATGTGCGTTGGCAATACTTGGCTTATCCCTGAGCTTCGCCTTCGCAGGCTTCCGTATGCGGCGTTCAAATAGGCTTAGCCGATTTGTCCTCACTCACCCCAGCCATTTATTGATGCCAGCGCTTGAGTATTCGTTGTGCCGCCGCCTTCCTGCAACTCGAATTATTTAATGTATAATCACTGGCTTGTTGCCGAATAAGCCAATATTTCTGGACGAATTTCGCGCAAAAAGCGTTTTTCTGTGATGAGTGCTAATTTTGACGGTGCTGGGCGAAAAAGTAAAATCTGTCGCAATAAGTAAAACCCAGTAACGGTTTATGCCGCCATTTTGGACAAGAACTTACGGTAAGTTTTTGTAAAACTCGCACCTTGATGAAAGTCAGCCGTTAGGCTGGAGTGAAAGACCTCTTTATGAGCGTACTGATGGGTAAGGAATGGAAATAATGAACCATGAGGCAACTAATCTGGTTGAGATCCGTGGTCTTAGCTTTCGGCGCGGAGAGCGAGAGATTTTTACGGACATCACGCTGAATGTTCCTAAAGGCAAGGTCACTGCGATTATGGGACCTTCTGGTATCGGTAAAACGACGCTGCTGCGCCTGATTGGCGGGCAGCTACCGCCGGATAGTGGTGGTATCTGGTTTGATGGTGAGAATATCCCGGCGCTGTCGCGCAGCGAACTGTACAACGCGCGTAAGAAAATGAGCATGTTGTTTCAGTCCGGGGCGTTATTCACCGATTTGAACGTGTTTGATAATGTCGCCTGGCCGCTACGTGAGCATACCCGACTGCCGGAATCGTTGCTGCGTAGCATCGTCATGATGAAGCTGGAAGCGGTGGGGTTACGCGGGGCGGCTGAACTGATGCCCGCAGAGCTTTCCGGTGGCATGGCGCGGCGTGCAGCGCTGGCGAGAGCCATTGCGCTTGACCCGCAGTTGATTATGTTTGATGAGCCTTTTGTCGGGCAGGATCCGATCACGCTGGGGACGCTGGTGAAGCTCATCGATGAGTTGAACCATGCATTGGGCGTGACCTGCATTGTGGTTTCTCACGATGTACCAGAGGTGATGAGCATCGCCGATTACGCGTATATCGTGGCCGATAAACGTGTGGTGGCAGAAGGGACGGCAGATGAACTGAGGGCGAACAATGACCCGCAGGTTCGTCAGTTCCTGGATGGCATCGCCGACGGGCCTGTGCCTTTCCGTTTTCCTGCTGGTGACTATAAAACGTCGCTGCTAGGTTCAGGGGGTTAACGCAGTCATGTTATTACGAACGTTGGCGTCGCTGGGGCGTCAGGGAATCTCCACCAGTGCCTCGTTTGGGCGCGCCGGACTGATGCTGTTTAATGCGCTGGTGGGTAAACCCGAATTCAGAAAACAGTGGCCGCTGTTGGTGAAACAACTTTACAGCGTTGGCGTGCAGTCGCTGCTTATCATCATGGTTTCCGGTCTGTTCATCGGCATGGTGCTGGGGTTGCAGGGCTATCTCATCCTGACGACTTACAGCGCCGAGGCCAGTCTAGGCATGATGGTGGCGCTGTCGCTGTTGCGTGAGCTTGGCCCGGTGGTGACGGCGCTGCTGTTCGCCGGACGTGCTGGGTCCGCGTTGACGGCGGAAATCGGCCTGATGAAGGCAACTGAGCAGCTTTCCAGTATGGAGATGATGGCGGTTGACCCGCTGCGCCGCGTTGTTGCACCGCGCTTCTGGGCGGGACTAATCAGCATGCCACTGCTGGCGGTCATTTTTGTCGCCGTGGGGATCTGGGGGGGAGCGTTAGTCGGTGTGGACTGGAAAGGTATCGATAGCGGGTTTTTCTGGTCCGCCATGCAGGGCGCAGTTGACTGGCGTCAGGATGTCTTGAACTGCGTGATTAAAAGTATCGTATTTGCGATTACCGTGACCTGGATTGCACTGTTTAACGGCTATGACGCGATTCCGACGTCTGAGGGGATCAGCCGTGCAACGACCCGAACCGTCGTGCACTCGTCGTTAGCGGTACTGGGATTGGATTTTGTGCTGACAGCACTGATGTTTGGGAACTGAGTCGATGCAAACAAAGAAAACTGAAGTCTGGGTTGGTGTGTTTATGTTGATCACGCTAGCCGCCATCCTTTTTTTATGCTTGAAAGTGGCCGATCTCAAATCGATTGGCAGTGAGCCAACGTACCGTCTGTACGCGACGTTTGACAACATTGGCGGGTTAAAATCGCGTTCTCCGATCCGCATTGGCGGTGTGGTCATCGGTCGTGTAGCGGATATCTCTCTGGATGAAAAAACGTATCTGCCACGCGTGGAGATGGATATTCAGCAGCGCTACGATCGTATTCCTGATACCAGCTCTCTGGCCATTCGTACCTCCGGCTTGCTGGGCGAACAGTATCTGGCACTGAACATTGGGTTTGAAGATGAGGAAATGGGCACGGCGATTCTGAAAGACGGTGGTGTGATTCAGGACACCAAGTCTGCCATGGTGCTTGAAGATCTCATCGGTCAATTCCTATATAAGAGCGGTAGCAATAGCGAAGATAATGCCGGTCAGTCGGGTACGGAGCTGGGTGCCAATCCTGCGGCAACGCCTGAGCACAACAACGAACCTGTTCCTTCACATCCATAAGAGGATATCTGCATGTTTAAACGTTTACTGATGGTGGCTTTACTGGTGGTCGCGCCATTAGCCAACGCGGCGGACCAAACGAATCCCTATAGTCTAATGAATGAAGCGGCGGAAAAAACGTTTAACCGCTTGAAGAACGAACAACCAAAGATCAAACAAAATCCTGACTATCTGCGTACGGTCGTACGTGAAGAGCTGCTGCCGTATGTTCAGGTGAGATACGCCGGTGCGTTGGTGCTGGGGCGTTACTATAAAGACGCGACACCGGCACAGCGTGATGCCTATTTCAAAGCGTTTGAAGCCTATCTGGAACAGGCCTACGGGCAGGCTTTGGCGATGTATAACGGGCAAACCTATCAAATTGTGTCGGGACAGCCGCTGGGCAATACTGATATCGTTTCCATTCGTGTCACTATCGTTGATAACGGTGGCCGCCCTCCGGTACGTCTGGATTTTCAATGGCGTAAGAATAGCCAAACCGGTCACTGGCAAGCGTTCGACATGATTGCCGAAGGTGTCAGTATGATCACCACTAAACAGAACGAGTGGGCGGCAGTAGTGCGCCAGAAAGGCGTTGATGGCCTGACTCAACTGCTGGAATCCTCAGCGAAGCAGACCATCACGTTGGATCAGAAAAAGTAATATGGGTGTGAACATGGCGAACGCATTGAACTGGCAGGCACAGGACTCCACGCTGGCGTTAATGG
Source organism: Pectobacterium carotovorum (assembly GCA_016415585.1). Taxonomy (NCBI): domain Bacteria; kingdom Pseudomonadati; phylum Pseudomonadota; class Gammaproteobacteria; order Enterobacterales; family Pectobacteriaceae; genus Pectobacterium; species Pectobacterium carotovorum. The sequence goes on from CP066552.1 coordinate 377,520, forward strand.
GCGATCTGGATCGTGAAACGCTGTTGCCGTTCTGGCAGCAGCGTGAATCGTTACTGGCGGGTAAAACTACGCTGGATGTGTCTGGATTAAACCGCGTTGATTCTGCTGGGTTGGCCTTGCTGATGCACGTTTATCAGCAGCCGCCTTCAGGCGGAGAGATAGCGATTGTCGGTGCCAGCGATCGGCTAAAAACGCTCATTGCGCTCTATAACCTGAATGAAATCATTCCTGTGTCTTAACCTGTCGCGCCGACGCCTGATTTCCCCTTCAGGCATCGGCGCATTCTTTGTTTAAGATAGCGCCATATTCATCTAAGATACCTCCCTGTAAATCATCTCCCCCAGACATAGAAATCGAGAGCGATGGAAAATAACGAAATTAAAGACGTGCTGATGAACGCATTGGCACTGGAAGAAGCCCATGTTTCTGGTGATGGCAGCCATTTTCAGGTCATCGTAGTGGGCGGACTTTTTGCTGGAATGAGCCGAGTAAAAAAACAGCAGGCTGTTTATGCGCCGCTGATGGAGTACATCGCGGATAACCGTATTCATGCGCTGTCGATCAAGGCTTATACGCCTGAAGAGTGGCAACGCGACCGTAAACTGAACGGCTTCTAAGTATTATTCCCCCCCTGCGAGTGGGAATAAACGGCCGGTATCAGTGTGACGACACATTGAATTAAGACATCGAGATACAAAGACTATGGATAAATTTCGTGTTCAGGGCCCAACCCGCTTAGCGGGGGAAGTGACCATTTCTGGCGCCAAGAATGCTGCGTTGCCCATCCTGTTCGCTGCGTTACTCGCAGAAGAGCCGGTAGAAATTCAGAACGTACCGAAACTGCGCGACATTGATACCACCATGAAGCTGCTGGGTCAGCTGGGTGCGCGCGTTGAGCGTAATGGTTCCGTACATGTGGATGCGAGCGATGTAAACGTGTTCTGTGCGCCGTACGATCTGGTGAAAACCATGCGTGCATCTATCTGGGCTTTAGGGCCACTGGTGGCGCGTTTTGGGCAAGGTCAGGTATCGCTGCCCGGCGGCTGCGCGATTGGTGCGCGCCCGGTAGATTTGCACATTTACGGTCTTGAGCAGCTCGGTGCGCAGATCGTACTGGAAGAAGGCTATGTCAAAGCGACGGTTGATGGCCGCCTGAAAGGTGCGCACATCGTGATGGACAAAGTGAGCGTAGGTGCCACGGTGACTGTCATGAGCGCGGCGACGCTGGCGGAAGGGACCACGATTATTGAAAACGCGGCGCGTGAACCCGAAATTGTCGATACGGCAAACTTCCTGAATACGCTGGGTGCGAAAATCAGCGGTGCAGGCACGGATAAAATCACCATTGAAGGTGTTGCGCGCCTAGGCGGCGGTGTCTACCGCGTGGTGCCTGACCGTATTGAAACTGGAACATTTCTGGTCGCGGCTGCAGTATCTCGCGGTCAGATTATCTGTCGCAATACTCGTCCTGATACGTTGGATGCAGTATTGGCGAAGCTGCGCGAAGCGGGCGCGGAGATCGAAATCGGCGAAGACTGGATCAGTCTGAATATGCACGGTAAGCGTCCAAAAGCGGTTACCGTTCGCACGTCACCGCATCCGGGGTTCCCGACGGATATGCAGGCACAGTTCAGCTTGCTGAACCTGGTCGCGGAAGGCACGGGTGTGATTACCGAAACCATCTTCGAAAACCGCTTCATGCATGTACCTGAGCTTATTCGTATGGGCGCACAGGCGGAAATTGAGAGCAATACGGTGATTTGCCACGGCGTTGATAAGCTGTCTGGTGCGCAGGTGATGGCGACCGACTTACGTGCGTCAGCCAGTCTGGTATTAGCGGGCTGTATCGCAGAAGGTGTGACGATAGTCGATCGTATTTATCACATCGATCGCGGCTATGACCGCATCGAAGATAAGCTGCGTGCGTTAGGTGCGAATATCGAGCGCGTTAAAGAGCGCGAGTAAGCGTTTCAGCTGAATTAAATCCGTCAACCGGGTGGGTTCCCACCCGGTTTCTTGTTTACCTGCCGATGTGACCCTTTAGACTGATCCTACATGCTGTTATTGGGGGGGGAATTCCTGAATCGTCATCTGCAGTGTGATTTGCTTTTTATCACGCACAATCGCGACCGGAATGACGGTGCCGGGGCGTATTTCCGAAACCTGCTCCATGGTTTCAATAATCGAGCGTGCAGGCTTATTGTTCACGCTCACGATGACGTCTTCGACACGAATCCCCGCTTTATCCGCCGGTCCACCTGGGTCGATAGTCTGAACAAGAATACCGCTCAATCTATCCTGTGCGTCACGATTGTTGGTCAACGTGCTGTTTTCAATATTCTCGATCTGCACGCCGTTGACGCCAATATAGCCACGCACCACGCGGCCATCGCGGATGAGCTTGCCCATCACCTTGGTGGCCAGCGCCACGGGAATCGCGAAGCTAATGCCTTCTGGCGTTTCACCATTGCTGCTTTTATCAAAAGAGAGGGTATTAATCCCGACCAGCTCACCGAGCGTGTTGACCAGCGCTCCACCGGAATTTCCGTGGTTAATCGATGCATCGGTTTGCAGCAAGTTCTGGCGTCCAACCTGGCTTCTTTGTTGGCCATAAGCGCTGAGGCTGACGCGTCCTGTGGCGCTGATGACGCCCTGCGTGACAGTTTGCCCCAGATTATAAGGGTTGCCGATTGCCATCACGATATCGCCGACGTGCGGTATACGGTCTGGATTCATGGGAATAACGGGCAGATTGACGCCATCAATTTGCAACACGGCCAGGTCAGTCAAGCTATCGGAACCGATCACGCGGGCTTCGTACAGCCTGCCGTCAGATAGCTCAATCTGGATTTGTTGCACGTTATTAATCACATGCTTGTTGGTTAAAATATATCCTTTTTCATTCATGATGACGCCGGATCCGAGAGGATGAATAGCGACTTCGTTGGGGTTACCCTCCTTGGCAACCCGGTTATAAACGTTCACCACAGCAGGCGCCGCATGACTGACGCCCTGATGGTAACTTATGGGTGAACCATCAGTATTTTTGTCATTGCCTTTCAGAAACGACGTGCCAGACCCGACAAAGGGCAGTACGGCCAGAATAATACCGGCGACGAGGGCACCAAAGAGCGCTGAACGTAATAACTTAGCAAGCATGGCCGTGATTTACTGTGGAAAAGGGAGATGATGGGAGGATATCACGAGAAGTTCGGACACCGCATGGCTCGGTGTCCGATTTTTTATGGCGTGCCATCCTTGGCCGCCACCCTTACGGGCCGTTGCTGATACAACGTTAAAAATTTCTCCCGGAAATTTTTTAACATTAGCGATGTTCTGGCCAGTTAAGCTGCCGAAAAAGACGGCAAGCGATTAACGCAGCAGCAGATAAATCGTTTCTTCGCCCCGGACGATATTCAAGGCCAGAACGGAAGGTTTCGCTTCCAGCAGTTTGCGCAGTTGAGTGATATTTTCAATGCGCTCGCGGTTTACACCGATGATGATATCGCCTTTTTGCAGACCGACCTGCGCGGCAGGTGTGTCTTTAGCGACGCTATCAATTTGCACACCTTTGCTGCCGTCTTTCAATTGGCCATTGGTCAGAGAAGCACCCTGCAATGACGGTGAAAGCGTTTCAGCGCTAGTTGATGCCGATGAGCTGTTATCCAACACGACGGAAACTTCCTGCGGTTTGCCATCACGCAGCAGACCGATTTTCACGGTCTTACCCGGTGCGGTGGTGCCGACTTTGGCCCGCAGTTCTGCAAAGCTGCTGATCGGTTTACCATCCAGCGTCGTCAATACGTCGCCTGCCTTGATACCAGCTTTGGATGCGGCAGACTTCGGTAAGACTTCGCTGACGAAGGCACCGCGCTGTGCATCGACGTTGAAGGCTTTCGCCATCTCAGACGTCATTTCACTACCTTTAATACCCAGTAGCCCGCGTTTCACTTCGCCAAATTCAACCAGCTGCTGCGCCAGATTCTGGGCCATGTTGCTGGGGATAGCGAAGCCGATACCGATGTTCCCGCCGCCCGGAGCGAGGATAGCCGTATTGATACCGATCAGTTCACCGTTGAGGTTCACCAGTGCACCACCAGAATTACCGCGGTTGATGGACGCATCGGTCTGGATGAAGTTTTCCAATCCTTCAAGATTCAGGCCGCTACGTCCCAGCGCGGAGATAATACCGGACGTTGCGGTTTGACCAAGGCCAAACGGGTTACCCACGGCAACGGCGAAATCGCCAACGCGCAGTTGATCGGAATCGGCTATTTTTACAGAGACCAGATTTTTGGCATTATTCAGCTGTAGCAGGGCGATATCGGTCTGCTCGTCACGACCAATCAGCTTTGCATCGTACTCACGTCCATCATTAAGCTGGACGCGGATTTTGTCGGCGTTATTGATGACGTGATTGTTGGTGAGCACATAACCTTTTGCTGCATCAATAATGACGCCGGAGCCTAGCCCTTCAAACGGACGAGTATTTTGTTTGTCTGTTGGGAAGTTCGGACCAAAGAAGAATTTGAACTCTTCCGGTACGCGCTGGCGCTGTACCTGTGTACCTTCAACGTGCACGCTGACGACGGCTGGCAAGACTTTTTCCAGCATCGGGGCCAGGCTTGGCGTCTGCTGGCCTTGAACCACTGCAGGCAGCGCAGCATTCGCTGCGGGAAGCGCGGACAGGGTCAAACCAATACTCATTGCCAGTGCACTAAATAATAATGATGTTTCTTTCATTGTTATTAACTCTCTCACGGCCTGCGGATGAATAAAACGATCATATATAAACTTAAAGACACGGTGAAGAGTCAGACTGGCGATCAATGTGTAAAGTTCACTGCTGTTTCGTCAGCAGATTGTAACTATCGCTTTTATACAGTGAGTTATCTGGCGATGACAGCCTGCGGCGCGCGTCTTAAACGTACAAGCGCTTTAAGCGTAGAACAAGAGAGGGGAAAGCGTGAGACAGAAAGCCTCACGCTTAGGGGGAAACTGAATTACTTGCGAATCGGGCGTTCGCCCCGCAGCAGGCCTGATGCGCCGTCGGAATAATCGCGCGGCGGCATGTTCACCGGAGCCTGATCGTTATCCGCTTCTGATTCGGTCAGACGATATTTAAACGGATTATCCTGGCCGGGAACGTGAGGTAACAGGCTACTGGAGCTTTTCGCCATGTGCTGATAAAGCTGACGATAGTCATCCGCCATGTTGTCCAACAACTCCGCGCTGCGGGCGAAGTGACCCACCAATTCCTGACGATAATCTTCCAGTTCGGTTTTGCTTTTCTCCAGCTCATTCTGCAATACCTGCTGTTGCCGTAGCTTACGGTTACCAAAGCGCATGGCGACAGCACCAATAATGATACCGACAACTAAACCTATCAGCGCATACTCCCAAGTCATAATCGCTCCTATTTTTACGTCGTTGTCCCGTAGGGTTTTTCACTTAATAATAGCCACTATAACCGCTAACCTTGCCTGAGTGGAATCCTGATACTCGATGACAGAAAGGAATGTTGACCTACCGCAGACATCAAGGTTGTTAACTGCGACGATTACGGCTTAAATCGACGATAACACACAGCAAAACACGACTAACTTTTTTCTCAGGGATTGCGATGGCTATGGTTATTCCACAGACAACACAGCAGCAAACAACACCCTTAGCGCTTTACCAGCAGGCGCTTTCCGCGGGTGAATATCAGCCGGACGAGGTGCAGCGGCAAACCGTTGTGCGTCTGGAAGCGATACATCAGGCGTTATGTGAACGTGCTGCTGATAGTGATGCGGGGACATCTGACCAAGTGGGTAAATGGCGTAGCTGGCTGGGGCGGCGTAATAAACGGGAATCAGCGCCAGTTCAAGGGCTGTACATGTGGGGCGGTGTCGGGCGTGGTAAAACCTGGCTGATGGATATGTTTTTCCACAGTCTGCCCGCTGAGCGCAAGATGCGCCTGCACTTTCATCGTTTTATGCTGCGTGTGCATGAAGAGCTGAACCAGTTTCAGGGGCAGGAAAATCCGCTGGAGAAAGTAGCCGACGGTTTCAAAGCCGAAACTGACGTGCTGTGTTTCGATGAATTTTTCGTCTCTGACATTACCGATGCGATGCTGCTGGCTGAACTGCTGCGTGCGCTGTTTGCTCGCGGCATTGCGCTGGTGGCGACGTCGAATATTCCGCCAGACGATCTCTACCGTAATGGGCTGCAACGCGCGCGTTTTCTGCCTGCGATTGAGCTGATTAAGCAGTATTGTGAAGTGCGTAATGTCGATGCGGGTATCGATTATCGTCTGCGCACGCTGACACAGGCACACCTTTATCTCTCGCCGCTGAATGAAGAGACGGATGCTGCGATGCAGCAGATGTTTACCCGCCTGACCGGGAAACAGTGGCAGACGCCGGGGCCGGTGCTGGAGATCAATCATCGTCCGTTATCGACACTTGGCGTGAGCGACGGTGTATTGGCGGTCGATTTCCACACGCTGTGTGCAGAAGCACGTAGCCAGAATGATTACATCGCACTGTCGCGCCTCTACCACACAATGCTGTTGCACAATGTGACGGTGATGGAAACGAAGGAAGAGAACACCGCCCGCCGTTTTCTGGCGCTGGTGGACGAGTGCTACGATCGCCGTATCAAATTGATTATTTCTGCGCAGGCATCGATGTTTGAAATCTATCAGGGAGAACACCTGAAATTTGAATATCAGCGTTGTTTATCCCGTTTGCAGGAAATGCAAAGCGAAGAGTACTTGCGTCAACCCCATTTGGCGTAACGCAGACGATGGCTTTTCATCATTTTCGAGTGAAAAAGGGTCGATTTTTAAGAATGACTTCTCTATAATCTTGCGACCCCACGTTACAACAAAGTTTTTTTCCCAAAAACTTTATAGTGCCGGCAATGGCTATTCGAAGGGGTAGGTTTGCTGGACTTGATGGTCGTGTGAGCCTCAACTGTTTTCGAGCGTTCGGGTGTTCACCAACGTGTAACTAATTATTGGGTAAGCTTTTAATGAAAACTTTTACAGCTAAACCAGAGACCGTAAAACGTGACTGGTACGTTGTTGATGCGAACGGTAAAACTTTAGGCCGTCTCGCTACTGAACTGGCTCGTCGTCTGCGCGGCAAGCATAAAGCGGAATATACCCCGCACGTTGATACGGGTGATTACATCATCGTTCTGAACGCTGACAAAGTTGCTGTAACTGGCAACAAGCGTACTGACAAGATTTATTATCATCACACCGGTCACATCGGTGGTATTAAACAAGCGACCTTTGAAGAGATGATTGCCCGCCGTCCTGAGCGTGTGATTGAAATCGCGGTTAAAGGCATGCTGCCGAAGGGCCCGTTGGGTCGTGCTATGTTCCGTAAACTGAAAGTTTACGCGGGCACCGAGCACAATCACGCGGCACAGCAACCGCAAGTTCTGGACATTTAATCGGGATTATAGGCAATGGCTGAAAATCAATACTACGGCACTGGTCGCCGCAAAAGCTCCGCCGCTCGCGTGTTCATCAAACCGGGCAACGGTAACATCGTTATCAACCAGCGTAGTCTGGAACAGTACTTCGGTCGCGAAACTGCCCGCATGGTAGTTCGTCAGCCGCTTGAACTGGTCGACATGGTTGGTAAATTTGATCTGTACATCACTGTTAAAGGTGGTGGTATCTCTGGTCAGGCTGGTGCGATCCGTCACGGTATCACCCGCGCTCTGATGGAGTATGATGAGTCTCTGCGTAGCGAACTGCGTAAAGCTGGTTTCGTTACTCGTGATGCTCGTCAGGTTGAACGTAAGAAAGTCGGCCTGCGTAAAGCACGTCGTCGTCCTCAGTTCTCCAAGCGTTAATTTCTGGCTGCTTTGCAGCGAAATCAATGCAAAAAACCCGGTGCTGGTCACCGGGTTTTTTTATGTCTAGCTTTTAACCTTTACTGCGATGATGTCTGCTATTCCGTTGCGTTTTTTACATCATGCAGGTCACGATCTTTGACTTCTGGCATCAAAAGGGCGGATAGCAAGCCAATGCAGGAGTAGCAAATTAGCATCACAACGATGGGATACCACGACCCTGTTATTTGGCAAAAAATACCTGCTAGCAAAGGACCAAGCCCCGTAGCGAATAACCCACCGATTTCTTTAGAGATTGCCATTTGGGAGAAGCGGTTTTTTGAACCAAACATCTCCGCCATCGTGATCCCCTCAATCGCTGCCTGCCCTAATACCGCAATATTGTGGATCAGGATTAAGCATACTGTGATTGTAGCGACCGCCTGCTCTTTATTAACGATGATCGAAATCATCGGATAAGCGAGAAGAATGGAACCCAGCGTCAGGATAATATAAGGAATACGGCGCCCGATTCTATCTGATAACCACCCCATCAATGGGATTGTCAGAAAGCCGATGACTGAACTAATCATGATGGCATCGGTTGGAACGGCCTTGCTGAATAGTAGCGTTTGTACCATGTAGCCAGCCAGGAAAGTCTGGATAATCCCCGAGTTCCCCGCCTGTCCGAAGCGCAGGCCTGTTGCAATCCAAAACGCTTTCCCTTTTAGCAAAGACCAAAAAGGTGTGTGCTGGTGGGCGACGTCTTTTGTTTCTTGTACCCCTTCAAATACCGGACTTTCTTTCAGATTCAGGCGTAACCAGATAGCAAATCCCATCACCACGAAACTCGCAAGGAAGGGAAGACGCCACGCCCAATCAATGATCTCTTCATTGCTAAAGAGGTAAAACATCGCAGCCCAAATGGCCGTCGCGCTCAAGGTTCCGCAGTTGGTTCCCATTGCAACCAGCGAGGCAATAATGCCTTTTTTACCCTTAGGTGCATATTCTGCCAGCATGGTACTGGCACCAGAGATCTCAGCGCCGGCACCCAGTCCCTGAATAATCCTGAGCACTACCAATAGAATCGGTGCCAGAATGCCAACCTGCTGGTAGGTCGGGAGTGCACCTATTAATGTGGTACAAACGCCCATTAATGCAATGGTAATAAACAGGACCTTTTTCCTGCCGACTCTATCCCCCATTTTCCCGAAGAAGACGGCGCCGACAATACGTGCAATGTATCCTGCTCCGTAGGTTCCCATCGCGAGAATTAATGCCATAGCAGCCGATTGTTCAGGAAAGAAAACTTCATGGAAGACCAGTGCGGCACCAAGAGAATAGAGCTGGAAATCCATGAATTCTAATGTTGTACCGAGCCAGCCAGAAACGGATGCCCTGGCAAGATCGGACGTGCTTCTTTTCACTTTAACTGGAGATGAGTTCATAGTGTCACCATATGATTATTAGATTTAATTCAATATGTGGTGAGGTATAAATACCTGGTGGCACACACGAAAAATCATTTCCAGACAATGTGTGGAAATAATTAATCGATAGAATAATAAGAAAAACACCACATCTTGATTTTGGGTCAATAGCGTATTATCAGCATTCCTTTGCCGTATTAATCCGATTTAAGATTAAAGGTGATGTCTTTATTAAAATTTAACGAGTACTTTTGACGAAATATTTTTATCACTTGCTGCAATTAATGCATTTTCAACATCATGATAAGAATATTCAGCGGAGATAATGGGCTGTGGGTTTATAATACCTTTCTCCAGCCATTTAACCGCAGTAGCAAATTCATTAATGAATCGGAATGATCCTTTCCACGAGAGTTCTTTTACTAGCATTTGTGCAACGGGATATTGGACAGGACTTGGTCCCATACCAATTTGTACAATCAAACCATTAGGGCGTGTCGCAAAGACTGATGAGGCGATTGCCGCAGGCGAACCGCTGGCCTCGAATGTCACATCAAAGTAGCCTTTATTTTGGTTATAGGTTTCCATTGCACTTTCATCAAGCGGATTGACCGAGGCATCGGCTCCCATTTCCAGTGCGATGTTTCTGCACCTTTCACTGATGTCGGACGCCACAATCTCTACGGCACCCGAGGCTTTCGCTGCGGCAATCGTCAAGGCACCAATCGGGCCTGCACCGATGACCAGGACTTTTTTACCGACCAGGCTGCCTGCGACGTTGATGGCATGAATAACAACCGCCGTTGGTTCCGCAAGTGCCATAATTTGCGAAGGGACATTTTCATCATAGGGATAGCACTGCTGCGCAGAAACAGTGACATATTGAGCAAAACCGCCGTGTACGTGCGGATTAAACTGCGCGCTTCCCATGAATCGCATACTTTGACATTCGTTCTGTTTGCCTTCCAGGCAATAGGTACATTGATTGCAAGGCTGGGAAGGATTGATCGCAACTTTTTGCCCGACTTTTAATTGACTATTTTCAGGTGCCTGATGAATTCTGCCAACGAATTCGTGACCTATGACCATAGGATGTTTTATTACAGACAAACCAGCATGGCCTTCATGATAATAATGAATATCTGAGCCACAAATACCGCCGCACTCAACGTTAACGACAATATCGTTCTCGGTATAAGTCAGTTCACGACTTTCTACTTTTACGTCTTTTTTCCCATGAACAATACATGCATCAAAGGTAAGCGTATCTTGTTTCATATTGATACCTCTAAAATAATATAGTGTGGTTTTCCTTTGTCGCAGTGGAGAGAATTAAAAACCACACGTTGACTTATCGATCATCCCTGAAGAATATCGATTTCTGAGAATCAGAGTACCGCTAACCATCCGCCATCGACATAGATGACCTGACCATTGATATAATTCGATGCATCAGCAGACAGGAAAATAGCCGTACCGATAAGTTCTTCGGTTTTTCCCCAGCGTTTAGTTGGGTTGCTACTTTTGACCCACTTATCGAACTCAACATCTTTAATCAAGGCTTCATTCATGTCGGTCAGTATGTAGCCGGGGCCGATGGCGTTCGCTTGAATGTTATATTCTGCCCATTCCGCCGACATGGAGCGCGTCAACATTTTGATTCCGCCTTTAGCGGCGGTATAAGGTGCGACGGTAGGACGCGCTTGCTCACTGGTTAGTGAACAGATATTGATAAATTTGCCGCCGCGGCCGCGTTTTATCATGCGGATTGCTGCTTCGCGCGACACGAGGAATGTCCCTGTCAGGTGAATGTCCATGACGCGCTGCCAGTCCTGTAGCGCGAGGTCGACTAACGGTTGACGATGTTGGATCCCTGCGTTATTAATCACAATGTCGATTTCTATACCAGCGGCATCCATCAGATTGAATGCATTGACGATCTGATCTTCTTTTGAGACGTCAATCACGTAACCTTTGGCGTTATAGCCCTTTGCCGTTAGCTTTTGTACCGCTTCGTTCAGCGTTTCCTCTCTGATATCGCTAAGTACAATGGCGGCACCGGCTGAGGCTAATCCTTCTGCATAGGAAAAGCCGAGGCCTCTTGCAGAACCGGTAATGAGTGCAGTTTTCCCTGATAGATCAAATAGTTTTGCGGCATCCATTATCAACTCCTTAACTGATTATTGGGCAGTGAATAGGTTATTTTTTAAGAGGTAGTATTGTCATACATCATGTTGTCATACAACTAACGAGTGGAAGTGATGGTGTCGCTTTGTTATACTTCAATCAACAGTCAAAGCGTTTTTTTGTGATCATGATTCCAATAATTGATTTGAGGCGTTATGGACAATATAGAATCAATACCAAGAAATAATATTGCTGAAGCCGTCTATCAGAAGATGCAGAAAAAAATACTCAGCGGTGAGTGGAAACAGGGTGAGAAATTACCGTCTGAGTTTGAATTAAGTGAGGCTTTTGAAGTAAGTAGAACGAGTATTCGCAGTGCGGTGCAAAAACTGAGGAACCTGGGAATCATCTATACCAAGCATGGTCGAGGTTCTTTTGTTTCAAATGAAATTGAAAGCTTCCGTATGCAGGCGAATGACAAGCCGATTCTTCACCTGACGAAAGGTGAGTTCATGGACATGATGGTGTTTCGGCAAACGGTGGAATTCAAGTGCATCGAGTTGGCGGCCAAAAATGCAACGGATGAGGATATTTCTCTTATAGAAGATGCACTTAACCGAATGCTGGTTAACAAAAATGACTATAAAAAATACTCGCAGGCCGATCTGGATTTCCACATGGCGATTATCAATGCGGCGCACAACAAAGTGTTTTCACATGCTATTAAGTATGTGAAAAATATGTACTATTTCTATCTGGAAGAGTTAAACCGTGTGTTAGGCATAACGCTAGATAGTATTGACGCGCATATCAAAATTTTTATGGCGATAAAAAACCGTGACATTGAAACCGCGAAGCTATGCCTGGATCAGGCAATGGAATGTAACATTGTTATGATTAACAACCTTGATAATAACTAACGTGTAAATACCACCCTATTTCTCAGGTCGCTTACCTCTCCTTTATTCGTCTGTCAGTAACGGCCTGCCGGTGCTTGCTTTGCAGCATCGGCGTAAAAATGGTGTTAATTCACTATATTTTTGTGTCTGAAATGTACCCGTAGTGATCCACTATTTATCTAATTCATTAAAATTATTCCCTTTGGTGATATCTCTTTCAGCCCGCTGTACTTCCCGATTTTCTCCTCAATTAAGTTGCTTTTATTTTTTCCTTTTGATAGTAATACATCAAGAGATATGATGTCATACAACAAATGAGATTCTACATAATCTGATTGTGGCTATCACAGGAGTTTTTGAATGATAAAGGTAACAAACGTAAAAACGATTCTAACGGCACCGGGTGGCATTGATCTGGTTGTCGTCAAGGTCGAAACCAACCAGGACGGCTTATACGGCTTAGGGTGTGCAACCTTTACCCAACGTATTTTCGCGGTTGAAGCGGCCATTAATGAATATATGAAGCCTTTTCTGATCGGGAAAGATCCTTCTCGTATTGAAGATATTTGGCAGTCTGCCGTCGTGAGCGGCTATTGGCGCAATGGGCCGGTGATGAACAATGCGATCTCGGCTATCGATATGGCGCTGTGGGATATCAAGGGTAAAGTCGCTAACTTGCCGGTCTATGAATTGCTGGGCGGAAAATGCCGCGACGGTATTCCACTTTATCGTCATTGCGATGGTGCGGATGCGGTTGCGGCGGAAGATAACATCCGTGCGGCAATGGAAGAAGGGTACCAGTATGTGCGTTGTCAGATGGGCATGTACGGTGGGGCCGGGACGGAAGACCTCAAACTGATTGCCACTCAGTTGGATAAAGCCAATATCACGCCGAAGCGCTCACCAAGAACGAAGACACCCGGTATTTACTTCGATCCTGATGCTTATGCCAGAAGTATTCCGGCCTTTTTCGATCATCTGCGCAATAAGATTGGGTTTGATGTTGAATTTATTCATGATGTGCATGAACGAGTATCGCCGGTTACCGCGTTGCAAATGGCGAAGTCTCTGGAAGATTACAAGCTCTTTTATCTTGAAGATCCCGTCGCCCCAGAGAATGTTGATTTCCTTAGCGTGATGCGCCAGCAAACCTCAACCCCAATAGCGATGGGGGAGCTGTTTGTTCATGTTGCCGAATACAAGCACCTGATAACCAATCATCTGATTGATTTTATTCGCTGCCATATCAGTATGATCGGTGGGATTACGCCTGCCAAAAAACTGGCGACACTCGCCGAGTTTCATGGCGTGAGAACCGCCTGGCATGGTCCGGGGGATATCTCTCCTGTCGGTGTAGTCGCGAATATGCACATTGATATGAGCATTACGAATCTGGGTATTCAAGAATATACGCCGATGAATGAGGCCCTGCGGGACGTTTTCCCCGGTTGCCCGGATATTGAAGGTGGATACGCGTACCTGAACGATAAGCCAGGATTAGGGATTGATATCGATGAGCAAAAAGCGAAGCAATTCCCTGTTGAAGGTGGATTGCCGTCATGGACGAATGCACGCTTGCCGGATGGCACTGCGGCACGACCTTAATTATTGGCTTAATGACGCCAATTCGCTTTAATTTCGCTTACTTAGAAGCCGACGGTCATCGTCGGCTTCTAGGCGGTTGACGACTCAGCGCAGGCCAATACAGGGGATAGATTATTCTCTGGCGGTGTTGTTTAGACTTCGCTATTGCAAATGAAAAATTTGTATTTAATAAAAAAATTCTTATTTATCATTTTGTTAAATAAGATTCTCCGCTTATATCCCCACAAAACGAACAAAATCTGATAAGCTATCTGCCGATTTTATGCCTGTGTGTAAGCTATCGTGTAGCGGTTTAAACCAGCTGGGTTTTATCCGGTGACGTTTACACACATTGGCGAGCAGCATTTCGAATAGCGGTTTGCAGGTTACTGACTGCACGATTATTCGCCATATTTTCTCGATAAACTTGGAGGTTTTCATGGCTGTCGCTGCCAACAAACGTTCGGTAATGACGCTGTTTTCTGGTCCATCCGACATTTTTAGCCATCAGGTCCGCATTGTATTGGCGGAAAAGGGTGTGAGTGTCGAGATTGAGCAGGTAGACATGGATAATCTGCCTCAGGATCTTATTGACCTCAATCCTTACGGTTCCGTGCCGACGCTGGTCGATCGCGAACTGACGCTCTATGAATCACGCATTATCATGGAGTATCTGGATGAACGTTTTCCTCATCCGCCATTAATGCCTGTCTATCCGGTTGCGCGCGGTAACAGCCGCCTGATGATGCACCGCATTGAGAGCGACTGGTATTCTTTGCTGAAGAAAATTACGCACGGCAGCGCTCAGGAAGCGGATGCGGCACGTAAGCAATTGCGTGAAGAATTGCTGGCCATTGCCCCAGTATTCAATGAAGCGCCTTATTTCATGAGCGAAGAGTTCAGCCTGGTGGATTGCTATCTGGCTCCGCTGCTGTGGCGTTTGCCGCAGTTAGGCATTGAACTGAGTGGTTCGGGCGCGAAAGAGCTGAAAGGCTACATGACTCGCGTCTTTGAGCGTGATGCGTTCCTTGCTTCCCTGACGGAAGTGGAACGTGAAATGCGTTTGCAAACCCGAGGTTAAACCGTATGGCGTTGTCTCAACTGTCTCCGCGTCGTCCGTATTTATTACGGGCTTTTTATGATTGGTTGCTGGATAACCAATTAACGCCTCATCTGGTGGTAGATGTTACTCTGCCGGATGTTATGGTGCCGATGGAGTTCGCCCGTGACGGCCAGATCGTGCTGAATATCGCACCGCGCGCTGTTGGCGGCCTTGAGTTAGCTGATGACAGCGTTCGTTTCAATGCCCGTTTTGGTGGCGTACCGCGTCAGGTTTATGTGCCGATGGCGGCCGTCATGGCGATCTATGCTCGTGAGAACGGGGCTGGAACGATGTTTGAGTCCGAACCTGCTTACGAATCTGCAGGTGAATACGAAGACTTTCAGGAAGGCGCACCCGCTTCAGGGACGGTCATGTCGATTGTCGATAGCTCGCCTGATTCTGAAGCACCTGACAATGGCTCTGGTTCTGATGATGAACCACCGCAGCCACCTAAAGGTGGCCGACCGTCGCTACGGGTCGTGAAGTAATTTGTTTCTAAGGGCACTTTAACAGTGCCCTTTTTATTTCGTGCCGTTAACTGAACATGTGCTTAATTGAGCATCGTGTTAATTGAACACCATTCCGCCATCAATCAATAGCGATTGCCCCGTCATATAGTCGGAATCGTGGCTGGCCAGATAGGACACACAGGCAGCGACATCTTCCGGTTCGGAAAGACGGCCCAGCGTGATGCGTTTGGCGAATTCTTCCGTCGCATAGCCACGCGGTTTTCCTGCGGATTCAGAGATCTTCCGATCGATTTCATCCCACATTGGCGTTTTTACGATACCCGGACAGTAGCCATTGACCGTGATGCCCAGCGGCGCTAAATCGCGTGCGGCTGTTTGCGTTAAGCCACGAACCGCGAATTTACTTGAGCTGTAGACGGCAAGTTCGGGGTTGCCCACATGCCCAGCCTGCGAACAGGCGTTGATAATTTTGCCGCCGTGACCCAGGGATTTGAAGGCATCGAGCGCAGCCTGAATTCCCCAGATAACGCCTTTGACGTTGATGTTATACACGCGATCGACGATTTCTGGCGTGATGTCTTCAATCAGGGTTGAGGGAGCAATGCCAGCGTTATTAACGATGACGTTAAAGTCACCAAAGCGCTCTTTGGTTGCGGCGACAGCAGCAAAAACCGCCTCACGATCTGCGACGTCCGCCTGTAGTGCGATGGCCTGTCCGCCGGATTTTTCGATTTCCTGCGCCACGTTGTGTGCGGTTTCTTGGTTATAGTCCACGATAGCGACGGCAAAACCGTCTGCCGCCAGTCTGAGAGCAATAGCGCGGCCAATACCTTGACCGGCTCCTGTTACAAGAGCCACTTCGACTGTCATATTTCCTCCTTAATGAAATCCAATCTCAATAAAGACAAGTTAATGCCGGAGGTAAGTGTAGGTCGTTAATGTGATATTGCAGGATTTATTACGAAAGGTTCTTTAGAACACAGTGGAAAGACGAAGGTTTTATTAGCCTGTCTGGTGTGATATTCCGTATGGGCGGGTCGTTATCGGCTGCTACGGTTCACTTCAGCTTCTGACCACGGCGTTTAGGGAACTACCGATGAAAGTTGAGCGCTGTCCGACTTCCTGAGAGTAAGAGCAAAGACGTATATAACCTATGCTATAACCGAAACTAGCGGCGATATTCCTTGTTTATGGGACATTGCGATTCCAGAAGGCAGAACATTAGGAGAGGGAGCTATGCATCAAGGTCGTTGTTTATGCGGCGGGGTGACAATTTCCACGACGCATTCTGTCAGTGAAGTGGGTGTCTGCCATTGTGGTATGTGTCAGACGTGGGGCGGCGGGCCGCTCATGGCGGTGGAGTGCAAAGATCCGGCGATTAAAATAGAAGGCGAAGAAAACATTACGGTATGGCAGTCATCGGAATGGGCCGAGCGCGCGTTTTGCCGCGTGTGCGGCACACATCTGTTTTACCGTCTACGCGGTACGGATGCTTATGAAATTCCAGCAGGTTTTTTTACCGACGAAGCCAACAAGAAGATGGTCACGCAGATTTATATCGATAACAAACCGAGCTACTACTCGTTTGCGGAAAAGACGCCGATGCTGACAGAGCAGGAGGTGATTGCGCTGTATTCCGGTAAAGACGAATCTGGTAAAGACTAAAAAAGAAAAGGGCAGCCAGCGCTGCCCTTAAGAGATGTGATGCGTTTCTACACTTCCAGATAGTTCATGATGCCGTCAGCGGCTTTACGGCCTTCTGCAATGGCTGTCACTACCAGATCGGAACCGCGTACTGCATCGCCACCCGCAAAAATTTTCGGGTTGCTGGTCTGGAATGCGTTATCGCAACTTTCTGGTGCGACAATGCGACCTTGATCGTCCAGTTTGACGTCATGTTCTGCCAGCCACGCCATTTTGTGCGGACGGAAGCCGAACGCCATGATGACCGCATCGGCTTCCAGAACGTGCTCGGAACCCTCTACGATTTCAGGACGACGACGGCCATTGGCATCCGGTGCGCCCAGCGCAGTACGCGCCATTTTCACACCGCACACTTTGCCCGCGCCATTGATCTCGACGCTTAACGGTTGCAGGTTGAATTTGAACTCGACGCCTTCTTCACGCGCGTTTTTCACTTCGCGTTTAGAACCCGGCATGTTCTCTTCATCACGACGATAGGCACAGGTCACGTGCGTTGCACCTTGACGAATCGAGGTACGCACGCAGTCCATTGCGGTATCACCACCGCCCAGTACGACAACGCGTTTACCCTGCATGCTGACGTAAGGCTCGTCTACTGCGGCTTCAAAGCCCATCAGTTGCTTGGTGTTGGCAATCAGGAACGGCAGAGCGTCGTAGACACCCTGAGCATCTTCATTGTCCAATCCGCCACGCATAGACTGGTAGGTGCCGACGCCGAGGAATACCGCATCGTACTCGTCCAGCAGCGCTTTCATCTGCACGTCTTTGCCGACTTCGATATTCAGACGGAATTCGATGCCCATCTCGGTGAAGATCTCACGACGTTTCACCATCACTTCTTTTTCCAGCTTGAAAGAAGGGATACCGAAGGTCAGTAGGCCACCGATCTCAGGATGACGATCGAAGACGACAGCTTGTACGCCACTGCGTGCCAGCACGTCGGCACACGCCAGTCCTGCCGGACCCGCGCCAATGATGGCGACGCGTTTGCCAGTCGGTTTGACGTTGGCAACGCTTGGCTTCCAGCCCATCTCTATCGCTTTATCATTGATATAGCGCTCGATGTTGCCGATGGTGACCGCGCCGAATTCATCATTCAGCGTACAAGACCCTTCACACAGACGGTCCTGCGGGCATACGCGACCACAGACTTCCGGCAGGCTATTGGTCTGGTGCGATAACTCAGCCGCTTCGATAATGCGGCCTTCGTTCGCCAGCTTCAGCCAGTTCGGGATGTAGTTATGTACCGGACATTTCCACTCACAGTAAGGGTTGCCGCATGCCAGGCAGCGGTCTGCCTGCGCTTTGGACTGGCTTTCTGAGAACGGCTCGTAGATCTCAACAAATTCAATTTTACGAATCTTTAGCGGTTTCTTGGGCGGATCAACGCGCTGTAAGTCGATAAACTGGTAAACATTCTGACTCATGATGACCTCTTACTGCGCCTGAACCCGCAGCTCGGCTGCGGAACGACTACGGTGACCCAACAATGCCTTCACATCACTTGACTTCGGTTTCACCAGAGCAAATTTCGGTGCCCAGGTCGGCCAGTTAGCGAGGATCTCTTCTCCGCGATGTGAACCGGTATTCTGTACATGCTCGGTGATCAGGCCACGCAGATGCTCTTCATGAATAGCCAGTTCTTCGACATCCAGCACTTCCACCAGTTCCGGGTTAACGCGTTTGCGGAATTCACCGTCTTCATCCAGCACGTAGGCGAACCCACCGGTCATACCTGCGCCAAAGTTCACGCCAGTACGGCCCAGCACGCAGACGATACCGCCCGTCATGTATTCACAGCCGTTATCACCGATGCCTTCTACAACGGTGATACAGCCGGAGTTACGTACGGCGAAACGCTCACCTGCACGGCCTGCGGCAAACAGCTTACCGCCAGTCGCGCCGTAGAGGCAGGTGTTACCGATGATGCTGGCTTCGTGGCTGCGGAAGGCGGAACCCACCGGAGGACGTACGGAGATGCTGCCGCCCGCCATGCCTTTGCCCACGTAGTCGTTGGCATCGCCAGTTAATTTCAGCTCCACGCCGCCTGCGTTCCAGACGCCAAAGCTCTGTCCTGCGGTACCGGAGAAGTGCGCTTTAATCGGATCTCCCGCCAGCCCTTGATCGCCATGTTTCTCGGCAATCGCACCGGACAGCGTCGCGCCGACGGAGCGATCGGTGTTACGGATATCGAAGTAGAGCGCTTTGCCCTGCTTCGAATCGATATGCGGCTGTGCCTGAGCCAGCAGCTCTTTGTTCAGCAAGCCTTTATCGAACGACAGATTGCTTTCAGTACAGTACAGCGCTTTGCCCGGCTGAGGCTGTGCTGCGTGCAACAGCGGAGACAGATCCAGTTTGTTCTGTTTCGCACTGAAACCGTCCAGCTCAACCAGCAAGTCGGTACGACCAATCAGATCCACCAGACGGCTGACGCCCAGTTCTGCCATCAACACACGAGTTTCATGTGCGATGAAGTGGAAGTAGTTGGTTACACGCTCAGGCAGGCCGTGGTAGTGATCGCGGCGCAGCTTCTCATCCTGCGTTGCAACGCCTGTCGCACAGTTATTCAGGTGACAGATACGCAGGTATTTACAACCCAGCGCCACCATCGGTCCGGTGCCGAAGCCGAAGCTTTCCGCGCCCAGAATCGCCGCTTTGACGATATCCAGACCGGTTTTCAAGCCACCGTCCACCTGAAGGCGGATTTTGTGGCGCAGGCCGTTGGATACCAGAGCCTGCTGTGTTTCCACCAGACCCAGTTCCCACGGGCAACCCGCGTATTTCACGGAGGAGAGCGGGCTGGCACCCGTACCACCGTCGTAACCGGCGATGGTGATCAGGTCGGCATACGCCTTGGCAACGCCCGTAGCGATAGTCCCGACGCCCGGTTCGGACACCAGTTTTACCGAAATCATCGCTTTCGGGTTGACCTGTTTCAGATCGAAAATCAGCTGAGCCAGATCTTCGATAGAGTAAATATCGTGGTGCGGCGGTGGTGAAATCAGCGTCACGCCCGGCACGGAATAACGCAGACGAGCAATGTACGGCGTGACTTTATCACCCGGTAACTGACCGCCTTCGCCCGGCTTCGCGCCCTGTGCCACTTTAATCTGAATCACATCGGCGTTAACCAGATAGGCTGGCGTCACACCAAAGCGGCCAGAAGCAACCTGCTTGATACGGGACACTTTATTGGTGCCGTAACGCGCCGGATCTTCGCCGCCTTCACCGGAGTTGGAGAAACCGCCCAGTCCGTTCATCGCTTCAGCCAGCGATTCATGGGCTTCGGGGCTGAGTGCACCGATGGACATGGCCGCGGTATCGAAGCGTTTGAACATTTCAGAGGCCGGTTCAACGCTGTCGATCGCGATAGCCGCGCCTTCTTGCGGTTTCAGTGCCAGCAGGTCGCGTAAGGTCGCTGCTGGGCGCTCGTTAACCAGTTTGGCGTATTGCTCGTAATCGCTGTACTCACCGGATTTCACTGCGGTTTGCAGCGTGGTGACGACGTCCGGGTTGTAGGCATGGTATTCACCGCCGTGAACAAATTTCAGCAGGCCGCCCTGTTCCAGCGTTTTACGTTTCAGCCAGGCGCGCTTGGACAGGTTCAACAGATCCTGTTCGAAGTCGCTATAGTTTGCCCCGCCGATGCGACTGACGACGCCCAGGAAGCATTGCGTCGACACGTCTTTGTGCAGGCCCACCGCTTCAAACAGCTTGGAACAGCGATAAGACGCAATCGTCGAGATGCCCATTTTGGACATAATCTTGTACAGGCCTTTGTTGATACCGTTACGGTAGTTCAGCATCACGGCACGATAAGGTTTGTCGATGGTGTGGTTATCCACCATCCGCGCCAGCGTTTCATAGGCGAGGTAAGGGTAGATAGCCGTGGCGCCAAAGCCTAACAGCACGGCAAAGTGGTGCGGATCGCGCGCACTGGCGGTTTCGACAATGATGTTGGCATCACAGCGCAGGCTCTTTTCTACCAGACGGCGCTGAACCGCGCCCACGGCCATCGGCGCAGGGACAGGCAAGCGTGATTCGCTAATGCCACGGTCAGACAGCACCAGCAGAACGGCACCGTCTCTGACTTTGCTTTCAGCTTCGTCACACAGTTTCTCGATGGTCTGTTGCAGCGTTTGCTGCGACGGATCAAACGTCAGATCCAGCGTGTCGGCGCGATAGTGCAGCTCATCCTGTGACGTCAGCTGTGTGAAGTCGGAGTAAAGCAGGATCGGCGATTTAAAGCTCAGACGGTGAGCCTGACCTTCGGCTTCACAGAAGACGTTCATTTCACGGCCAATGCTGGTCGCCAGTGACATCACATGTGCTTCGCGCAGCGGATCGATCGGCGGGTTGGTGACCTGCGCGAACTGCTGACGGAAGTAGTCATAAATGATGCGTGGACGGCTGGACAGCACGGCGAACGGCGTATCATCGCCCATCGAACCGGTGGCTTCCTGACCGTTTTCGCCCAGCACGCGGATGACCTGATCCAGCTCTTCGCTGCTGTAACCGTACTGTTTCTGGAAGGTCTCCAGCAGCTCATCGTCGAATTCACGGCTGCCAACCTGATCGTCTGGCAACTCTTCAAACGGCACCAGACGCTTAACGTTTTTCTCCATCCACTCTTTGTAAGGGTGGCGGCTTTTCAAATCGTCATCGGTTTCGGCGGAGTGCAGGATGCGGCCGCTGCGGGTGTCGATCACCATCAGCTCGCCCGGACCGACGCGGCCTTTCTCAACCACTTCGTCCGGCTGATAATCCCAGATACCGACTTCAGAGGCACAGGTGATCAGCTTGTCTTTGGTGATGACGTAGCGTGCAGGGCGCAGGCCGTTACGATCCAGGTTACAGGCCGCATAGCGCCCGTCGGACATCACGATACCGGCCGGGCCATCCCACGGCTCCATGTGCATGGAGTTAAAGTCGAAGAAGGCGCGCAGTTCAGGATCCATATCCGGGTTGTTCTGCCAGGCTGGCGGAACCAGCAGGCGCATGGCACGGATGATATCCATCCCGCCGCTCAGGAACAGTTCCAGCATGTTGTCCAGCGAGCTGGAGTCAGAGCCAGTTTCGTTGACGAACGGCGCAGCATCCTGCAAATCTGGGATCAGCGGAGTTTTGAATTTGTAAGCACGTGCGCGTGCCCACTGGCGGTTACCGGCGATGGTATTGATCTCGCCGTTGTGCGCCAGATAGCGGAACGGCTGCGCCAGCGGCCAACGTGGAACCGTGTTGGTTGAGAAGCGCTGGTGGAACAGGCAAATTGCCGACTCCAGACGCAGATCGGCCAGATCGAGGTAGAAGCGTGGCAGATCCGCTGGCATGCACAGGCCTTTATAGATCGTGACCAGATTGGAGAAACTACAAACGTAGAACTCTTTATCTTCAATGCGCTTTTCGATACGGCGACGCGCCATGAACAGGCGACGTTCCATATCACGTTGACGCCAGCCAGCCGGGGCGTTAACGAAAATTTGCTCAATACGCGGCATAGACGACAGGGCAATTTCCCCCAGTACATCCGGGTTGGTTGGAACTTCACGCCAGCCCAATACGGACAGCGTTTCGTTCTGCAACTCTTCTTCTACAATCCGACGCGTGGCGCGAGCCAGCTCTTCGTCTTGATTGAGAAACATCATGCCAACGGCGTAGTTTTTGGCTAAACGCCAGCCGTGCTCTTCCGCCACCAGACGAAAGAAACGATCGGGCTTCTGAAGTAATAAACCGCAGCCGTCGCCAGTCTTGCCGTCAGCAAGGATTGCGCCACGGTGCTGCATGCGTGCGAGTGCGTGAATCGCGGTACGCACTACTTTGTGGCTCGGCTCACCTTCTATATGGGCGATTAATCCGAAACCACAGTTATCTCTCTCTTGGGATGCATCGTACAACATGTTAGTGAACCTCCCCAGGCTCTGTGTGACTCTCACAACCTACTGCGAGAAAGCACCGTGGCGTTGAGCGGCTAGTATTACGCTCTCTTCTTCGGCCTCTCGTGACGGTCTCACAAGTGGTAAATGACTTGTTTTTAGAGGGAGTCTTCATTTACTGCATAAATATGACGAGTTGTGTACCCGTCAGGAAAGCTTCCAGCGGATCCCCAAATTAGCGAGAAAGCCTGTTCAGGTCAAATACCAGTGTAAAATGTGCTGATAAGCGATAATTTTTAATTATACCTATGAAAGATAATGATTTTTTTAGAAAAACAATCTCGGTAAATGAATATGGCGTTTAATTGAAGTGTGAGCTGTATCACTATACAAAAGCGTGAGAACCCTTCTCCGTGCTACGTTCTTTCTGTGTTGCAGCATATTGTGCTGTATATGGCTACTTTTAGATTTTATGAAACTATTTTTAAGTGTTGCTTCATCTTTTCATTAAGCGAGCATGCGGGATAAGAAAAATTAATTAACACGGATGTGAGTTTATTTTCACTAAAAGCGAATAAAAATGCATTTCATTGGGATGTGTGTGATTGATCGCGGTCATCGCGAAGGGGGCGAGAGAAAGGTAGTCTGCTGTTCCTCAAGGGAGCAGGTTAGAATATGCAATTGCAAAAATTAATCAATATGTTTGGCGGAAATCTTCAACGCCGCTATGGCGAGAAGGTTCACAAGCTGACGTTGCACGGCGGATTTAATTGCCCAAACCGTGACGGGACGCTGGGGCGGGGCGGTTGTACGTTCTGCAATGTGGCCTCGTTTGCCGATGAGCAGATGCAGCAGCGCAGCATTGCACAACAGCTGGAAGCGCAGGCGGGAAAGGTGAACCGAGCCAAGCGCTATCTGGCGTATTTTCAGGCGTATACCAGCACCTATGCCGAGGTTCAGGTGCTGGAAAGCATGTATCAGGAAGCGCTGAAGCAGGCCGAAATGGTGGGGCTTTGTGTGGGCACTCGCCCCGACTGCGTGCCCGATGCGGTGCTGGATTTGCTGTCCCGCTATCATGAACAGGGTTATGAGGTCTGGCTGGAGCTGGGGCTGCAAAGCGCATGTGACAAAACGCTGCACCGAATTAATCGCGGCCATGACTTCGCCTGCTATCAGGAAACCACCCGCCGTGCGCGTGAGCGCGGGCTGAAGGTGTGTAGCCATCTGATTGTGGGTTTACCGGGAGAGGACGCACAGCGCTGTTTATCGACGCTGGAGCAGGTTATCGAGACCGGCGTGGAAGGCATTAAGCTTCATCCTCTCCATATCGTCGAAGGCAGCACGATGGCGAAGGCCTGGCGAGCGGGAAGGCTGCCCGAGCTGGCGCTGGATCGCTACGTGGAGACAGCGGGAGAGATGATTCGCCATACGCCGCCGGATGTGATTTATCACCGTATTTCTGCCAGCGCCCGCCGTCCGACCCTGCTGGCTCCGCTCTGGTGTGAAAACCGCTGGACGGGCATGGTCGAGCTGGATCGCTATCTGCAAACGCATGGTGTACAGGGTTCTGCGCTGGGCACGCCCTACCGCTACGCTAGTATGTAATGCGTCAAAAGACACGAGCAGTAGCGGCTGATATTTCGTGTTGTGAATCTACGGGGTAGCGCCGTATAAGTCGCTATTTTACGTTATGATGCGCGGGTTGGTGACTAAGGGAAATCGCTATGAAGCAAATTCGTCTGTTGGCGCAGTACTATGTTGATTTGATGGTAAAACTGGG
The DNA here is from genome assembly GCA_016415585.1 of Pectobacterium carotovorum. Taxonomy (NCBI): domain Bacteria; kingdom Pseudomonadati; phylum Pseudomonadota; class Gammaproteobacteria; order Enterobacterales; family Pectobacteriaceae; genus Pectobacterium; species Pectobacterium carotovorum. The sequence goes on from CP066552.1 coordinate 402,322, forward strand.
GCTTGTCCGTTTTTCACTGCTGCTGGCCTCGGTATTGGTGCTGCTGGCGATGGTGGTGCAAATGGCGGTCACCCTGTTGCTCAGCGGGGAAGTCGAAAATATCGACGTCGTTCGCTCCATTTTCTTCGGGCTGTTGATTACGCCCTGGGCCGTTTATTTTCTCTCCGTGGTGGTGGAACAGCTCGAAGAGTCGCGCCAGCGGCTGGCGAAGCTGGTGGCGAAACTGGAAGAAATGCGTCACCGGGATCTGGAGCTGAATGTGCAGCTTCAGGAGAATATCGCGCAGCTTAATCAGGAAATCGCTGACCGTATCAAAGCGGAAGACGCGCGTGTGCTGGTGATGAGCCGACTCAAAGAAGAAATGTCCCGCCGCGAACAGGCGCAGATTGAGCTGGAGCAACAGTCGGCGCTGCTGCGCTCGTTCCTCGATGCTTCGCCGGATTTGGTTTACTACCGTAACGAAGAGAAAGAATTCTCCGGCTGCAACCGTGCGATGGAACTGCTGGTGGGCAAAAGCCAGAAGCAGCTCATTGGCCTGACGCCGCAAGATGTTTACGCTCCCGATATTGCCGAGAAAGTGATGGAGACGGACGAAAAAGTGTTCCGTCACAACGTTTCTCTGACCTATGAACAATGGCTGGTTTATCCCGATGGCCGTAAAGCCTGTTTTGAGCTGCGCAAGGTGCCGTTTTATGACCGAATGGGCAAACGTCACGGGCTGATGGGATTTGGACGCGATATAACGGAGCGTAAGCGTTACCAGGACGCGTTAGAGAACGCCAGTAGGGAGAAGACCACCTTTATCTCAACTATCAGCCACGAGCTTCGTACGCCGCTTAATGGCATTGTCGGGTTAAGTCGCATCCTGCTGGATACTCAACTCGACCCTGAGCAGCAAAAATACCTGAAAACCATCCACGTCAGCGCGATTACGCTGGGCAATATCTTTAACGACGTAATCGAGATGGACAAACAGGAGCGCCGCAAGGTGCAACTGGATAACCAGCCGCTCGATTTCACCGGTTTCCTGGTGGATCTGGAAAACCTCGGCGGCCTGCTGGCGGAGCCGAAAGGCCTGAAGCTGATTATGGACCAGCATCATCCTCTGCCGCAGAAAGTCATGACTGACGGAACGCGCCTGCGGCAGATTCTGTGGAACCTGCTCAGTAACGCGGTGAAATTCACGCCGAAGGGTGAGAACGGCAAAAAAGGCGAAATTGTGGTGCGCGTCTGGCATGAAAAGGGCGATCGCCTGCGCTTTGAGGTGGAAGATTCCGGGATGGGTATTCCGGCGGATGAGTTGGAAAAAATCTTCGCCATGTATTATCAGGTCAAAGACCAGCACGGCGGGAAACCCGCAACGGGCACGGGAATTGGTCTGGCGGTGTCGAAGCGTCTGGCACAGAACATGGGGGGCGATATCCAGGTTTCCAGCACGCAAGGCAAGGGTTCCTGCTTTACCCTGACGGTGATTGCACCGAGCGTCGATGAAGTAGGAAATGGCCTAGATGATGATTTGCCGTTACCGGCGCTGCACGTTCTGCTGGTGGAAGATATCGAACTGAACGTGGTGGTCGCGCGTTCGGTGCTGGAAAAACTGGGGAACAGTGTGGATGTCGCGATGACCGGACAGGAAGCGCTGGACATGTTTGATCCCGATGAGTTCGATCTGGTGTTGCTCGATATCCAACTGCCGGATATGACCGGGCTGGACGTGGCGCGTCAGCTGCGTTCACGCTATGGCAAACGTAGCATGCCGCCGCTGGTGGCGCTGACGGCGAACGTGCTGAAAGATAAACGTGAATATCTGGATGCGGGTATGGATGACGTGCTCAGCAAGCCGCTATCGGTGCCAGCGCTGACGGCCATCATCAAACAATTCTGGGATACTCATACGGCGTGGACGGAAGAACCGATGATTGAGGAAGGTGATGAAATGGCAAATGCAGAAGACGATCTGCTGGATATCCCAATGCTGGAACAGTATCTGGATTTGGTGGGGCCGAAATTGATCCACCAGAGTCTGGAGATGTTTGAGCAGATGATGCCGGGCTATCTGGCTATTCTGGATTCCAACATGACGGCGCGCGACCAGAAAGGCATTACGGAAGAAGGGCACAAAATTAAAGGGGCGGCGGGTTCCGTCGGGTTACGGCATCTACAGCAAGTTGCCCAGCAGATTCAGACCTCATCGCTACCGGCATGGTGGGATAACGTGCAGGAATGGGTTGATGAGCTTAAGCATGACTGGCGTCATGACGTTCAGGTACTGCGTGATTGGGTCGCAAAAGCAGAAAAAGAATCCTGATACGGTGAGTTGCAGCCACAGGGACGTGGCGAGCAAAACGGTTAGAAAATTTTTTTTCGTCTCACGCGATATCATGCAAAAAGGCGTCAGATTAAGTGGTGTTTACGATTGAAGAGGGGTCGAGGATGCGAGGGATTTGCACGTTTTCATACGGTAGAAAAAAATGACCCCGGCCGAAGCTGGGGTGCGCGAATTATGCGCCAACACCAGGGAAAACATGCACCTGCATTTAGATCTCAGGGTTTGTAAACTCGCAAGTGCGGATATTCGTGTCTTAACTATGTTCTTACTACCAACGTTCTTACTAGTACAACTTACAACAGCGACTAAAACCTTGCTACTGTACATCTTCATCAAGCAACAAAATAGCAAATGTAGAAATCTTTGTTACAAGAATCATTAAAATGTGTGATGTAGATTAGTGTTTGTCAATTAAAAAATCAATTAGTTGATGTAATGAAATGAAGGAAAAGATGATGAAACGAGTCGGCATTGTCCTTAGTGGCTGTGGTGTTTATGACGGTTCCGAGATTCATGAAGCCGTATTGACGTTACTTGCGCTGGATCGCGCGGGCGCACAAGCGGTTTGCTTTGCGCCAGATAAGCCACAATTACAGGTGGTTAATCACCTGACGGGTGACGTAACTGGTGAGAATCGCAACGTTTTAGCAGAATCAGCACGGATCGCCAGAGGAAAAATCCAGCCGCTTTCTACCGCGAATGCACAAGACTTAGATGCACTGATTGTGCCGGGTGGTTTTGGCGCTGCGAAAAATTTAAGTGACTTCGCAACGCAAGGAACGGCGTGTCAGATTGATGAAACGCTGCAATTGCTCACACAGGAAATTTATAAGCAAAATAAACCAATTGGTTTTATTTGCATCTCACCTGCGCTGCTGCCGACGATTTTGGGTGTACCTGTTCGCGTAACCATTGGTAACGATATTGATACCGCTGAGGCCGTTGAGGAGATGGGCGGTATCCACGTTGTTTGTCCGGTCGATGATATCGTGGTTGATGAGGAACATAAAATCGTGACGACACCAGCCTATATGCTGGCTAACTCCATCAGCGAAGCGGCAAAAGGCATTGATAAGCTCGTTGCCCGCGTATTGGATCTCACCGAATGAGGTGGAGCCGAGGGCGTGGAGGTTTATTCACGTGGCTGAAGCGCCTGATTGTTCGGAGTCTGTTGGTCGTCATCGGTGCGTGGCTGGCAGGCATTGTGTTGTTTTCCTTCCTGCCCGTACCGTTCTCCGCGGTGATGGTCGACAGGCAGATCAGCGCATGGTTGAAAGGCGAATTCTCCTATGTTGCCCATTCTGACTGGGTTGCGATGGACGATATTGCGCCGGAAATGGCGCTGGCGGTGATAGCGGCGGAAGACCAAAAATTCCCTCAGCATTGGGGCTTCGATCTTGATGCGATTGGTCAGGCATTGAAGCACAACGAGCGCAACACACAGCGGATTCGCGGTGCGTCTACGCTGTCACAGCAGATGGTGAAGAACCTGTTCCTGTGGGATGGGCGTAGCTGGGTGCGCAAGGGGCTTGAGGCGGGTATTACCACCGGGGTTGAGCTGGTCTGGACGAAACGGCGGATTCTTACTGTGTATCTGAATATCGCCGAATTTGGCCCCGGGATTTTTGGCGTGGAAGCGGCCGCCAGACGTTATTTCAACAAGCCTGCCAGCAGGCTGACAGCAAGTGAATCAGCCCTACTGGCGGCGGTGCTGCCAAACCCCATTCGCTTTCGTGCGAATGCGCCCTCTGGCTATGTTATTCAACGCCAGCAGTGGATTTTACGCCAGATGAGGCTGATGGGCGGTGAAGCATTTTTGCGAGATAACGATCTGTTGTGAGGTAACAATCTGAATTAAATCGCTTTGTTCGTTTACTATACCGAGAAATTTTCGCGTTAACGGTCGTGTTTTCGACATCAGGAGAAAGTATGCGGTTACGTTATTGGTCAGGTTTACTGGTTGCATTGTGTTGTGTGGCTTCTGTTGCCCGTGCGGACGCGGAGCCTAAAGCTTCACCCCCCGATAATCCCTACGCCTTCTTGCAGCAGCCTCAGCTATCCTCGGTAAAACAGCAGTTACAGCAGAAAACGGAAAAGCCGCAGACGCGAATGGCGTACGAGCAGCTTATTTCGGAAGCCGATCGCGCACTGAAAAGTGATAACCCTAGCGTGACGAAAAAGAAATCCACGCCACCCAGTGGTTCAAAGCATGATTATTTGAGCCTCAGCGCCTACTGGTGGCCCGATCCCGACAAAGCTGATGGTTTGCCTTGGATTCGTCGTGATGGGCAGGTAAACCCTGCCAGCAAGGATGAAGAGACTGACGGCGTTCGGCTGGCGAAATTTACTGCCCAAACGCAGGCGTTGACGCTGGCGTGGTATTTCTCTGGCAAACAGGTTTATGCCGATAAAGCCATGTCGATGATCCGTACCTGGTTTATTGACCCCGCTACGCGCATGAACCCTAACCTCGACTTTGCGCAGGGTGTGCCGGGCATCGCGCCAGGAAGGGGCTCAGGCGTGCTGGACGGGCGCTATTTTTCCACCCGCATTGTCGATTCGCTGATTATGCTGCGTCAGGCTCCGGGCTGGACGACGCAGGATGAACAGCAGATGCAGAAATGGATGAGCGATTACCTGCACTGGCTGCAAACCAGCAAACTGGGGAAAAAAGAGGCAACGGCCCAGAACAACCACGGTAGCTGGTATACCGTACAGGTTGCGGGGATCGCCTGGTATCTGGGGAAAATCGACGTGGTGAAGTCCATGGCGCAATTGCAGCGGGAGAAATTGGATCACCAACTGCAACCAGATGGCGCCCAGCCGGAAGAGCTGGGGCGTACCCGTTCTTTCCATTACAGCTACTTCAACCTTCAGGCGGTAACGGATATGGCGATGCTGGCTTCCCGCGTCGGCGAGAATATCTGGCAGTACCAAACGCCAACGGGAAGCAGTGTGATAAAGGCGCTGGATTTTATGGCACCGTATCTGGATGAAAATAAAGCGTGGCCGCGCAAGACGATGGACAGGCAAAGCAGCCGCCTTATCCCGCTGCTATTACAGGCAGAACGTGGCTTGAAAACGCCGCGTTACCAGGCGCAAATCAAGCAGGCGGGCTTTGCGGAATTGCTTACCGGTGAGGCTGGCGTGCGTGATAAAGAACCGAGTCATATCAGCGTTGAAACCCGCCGTGCGCTCTGGCTGCTTAATTCTGTTACGCCATAATTTTCTTGAGCCTCGGTCTCATCGGGCAAAGATATACGTCCCTGAACTGGGATAAAAAGCGCAGAGATAAAAAAACCGCTGATGTCGTCATCAGCGGTTTTTTGTTTTTTAAAGAAAAAAGCGCGTTATTGCAGGTAGGTGAAGGCCGTCGTTACATGCTTCACGCCGCCAACTTTACTGGCGATTTCTGCGGCGGAGGTGCCTTCACGCTGTGTCACCAGACCTAACAGGAAGACTTCGCCGTTTTCCGTTGTGACTTTGACGTTAGAGGATTTAACCGTGTCGCTTGCCAGGATCTGTGAGCGCACTTTGGTGGTGATCCAGGTATCCATGGAGGCGGTTCCCATTGAAACCGGCGTGCCTTGGCGTATTTCGTTGTAGACTTCGGCTGCACCTTCCACGCCGAGGGCGATTTGCTTAGCCCGGCTTGCCATTTCTGTGCTCGGTGCTTGCCCTGTTAACAATACTTTCCCCTGATAAGCTGTTGCAACGATACGGGCCTCTTTTTTCAGTTGCTCGTCTTTGCTGATTGCATTCGTCACGCGGACTTCCAGTGTGCCATCGTCAACCTGCGTGCCTACGGTACGCGGGTCCGTGGCCGTTTTGGTTGCCACAGCACTGCCAACAGCAACAACCCCGACACAGCCTTGTAGCAGCAGGGCGATAGACAGCACGGCAAATGCAGAACTTATCCTCATGTAGTGCTCCTTCAATCGTTCTGGTGTGGAAAAAGTGTGTTATCAATTAAATCGCACAGGCAATTTACTGTCAGCATGTGCATTTCCTGAATACGGGCGCTGCGGTGTGACGGGATGCGAATCTCCACATCCTGTGGCCCGAGCAGCCCGGCCAGTTCTCCGCCATCGTAGCCGGTCAGAGCGACAATCGTCATGTCGCGGGTAACAGCAGACTCTACGGCTTTAACAATATCGCGACTGTTACCACGGGTTGAAATTGCCAGTAGTACGTCGCCAGCCTGACCTAACGCTCTGACTTGTTTGGCATAGACCTCTTCATGCAAACGGTCATTGGCTATCGCAGTTAAGACCACATTATCCGCATTAAGTGCGATAGCCGGTAAGCTTGGGCGCTCTGCTTCAAAGCGGTTAATCATGCTGGCGGCAAAATGCTGTGAATTGGCTGCCGATGTTCCGTTACCACAGCACAGAATTTTGTTGCCGTTTAGCAGAGACTGCACCATCGCAATCGCGCCGCGGGAAATGGCGTCTGGCAAGGCTTCTGCCGCTGCAATCTGCGTTTGAATACTCTCGGTAAAACAAACTTTTATTCTATCCAGCACGTTGAATTAACCTACGTAAATTGAAGTCCATCAAGGATGGGCTATCCCAGAGTGGGATACCCGTCATACTTCGAGTTGCATGTGCGTTGGCTACGTTTAGTTACCCGAATCACTTACCTGAGTAAGTTCATCTGGATTCCTTCTCTTGCCGCCTGCCTGAAACTTGAATTATTTAGGGTATAAAAATGTTATCCCTGTGCGGTGAAGGCGTTAGGGAGCCAGTCGAACTGTTCGCCCGTAATTGCCAGCACGTCAAAACGGCAATCCACTGTGTCAAAGCTGGCACCTCGCTGCGCCAACCACACGGCGGCGGCGTGCAACAACCGCTGCTGTTTGCGTCGGGTGACGCTGGCTGCCGCATCGCCAAAATGGGCGTTGCGCCGATAGCGCACTTCAACAAACACCCAAATATGGCGATCGCGCATGATCAAATCCAGTTCACCGCCGCGTAGCGTAACATTCGCCGCGGTGAAGGTCAGGCCCGCGCGTTCAAGATAACGCCGGGCTTGTTGTTCGTAAACTGCGCCAGCCGCTCGCTGATTCAGAGAACGGGCACCAGTTGGCCCTGACGATATTGCTGCCAGGTTAGCTGTCGATTGATGGTGCAATCCGGCCCTGAACTCAGCATTCCTGTTGCCCCAGGAATTTGGTGGCCTGGAATCTGGCGCATTTCACCGAAGTGGCTGGCGAGCGTCCAGGCATCCATCCCCATCGCATACAGGCGGACTAACGAGTAATCGTTTTTAAACTGGCTGCTGACCTGCTGCATCAACGCTGGGTTAGCGCCGGCTAACAGTGGGATATCGCTGAACTGCAACCCTTCCATTTCAAGGCGGAAGTCGGGCCCTAACCCAGCCTGGAAGCTACGTGAGCTGGCGTAGAGCGCCGGACGTGCGCGTGACGTGGTGCGCATATCAATCATCGGCTTAATCAGCGCCAATTCATCTGGCGTTGCGATGATATAGACCGCATCGATATTACCGCTGACGGATGAAGTGGACGTAGGCTGAACCTGAGAGGGGATGGTTAAGCCGCCGATAGTGGTGCCCGACGGTGCCTGCTGCTGCGACACGTTAACGGGTTGACCGCTCAGGCTTAAGCCCGCGCCACTATTGATGGCCTGCTTTAATTCCGCCGTGTTGCCAAAGCGCTGTTGCAGCGAGCTTGTGCCGCTTTGCTGGTTCCAGGCCTGCGCGAAGGCGTTAATGATGCGGTCGCCCAGCGCACCGCGAGGGGCTAAGACCAGCGGCTGCTGTTTACCCTGCTGATGGATAAATTTTGCCGCGTCTCGGGCTTCATCCTCTGGAGAGAGGGCGAAATAGCAGATGTTAGGGCTATTTTCGACGTGTTCCGGCTGGTTCAACGCCAAAATATTCAGCGGTGACTGACTGTTCGCCAACTGATCCACTTCATTTTTCAGCAACGGACCGATGACCAGCGATGCACCATCCTGCTGTGCCTGCGTGAGAATATTCGCCAGCGGCTGTGAAGAGGTATCATACACTTTGACCGGGAGTGAGCTGGACAGCCCAGCGCTGGTCGCCTGTGCTTCCGGTGCAGGCGTCGGGGAGGCTACCGCCTGATCGCTGTACGGTGCGGACGATTGGGCACTCTGACCCTCTGACGGTGGGGTAACCTGTTCGGCTTGCGTGGCATCCGCTGACGGTGCGACAGGGGCAGAGACGGCTGCGGTGGCTATCTGGCCGTTCTTTGCTGCGTTAAAGCCTTGCTGGATGGCATTGGCGAAAACCTGCGCCTGACCATTGAGTGGCAACAGCAATGCGATGCTGTTCACCGATGACTGCTGATAGTTAATGACCTGATTCAACTGCGTAGGCAGCGTTTTTGCAGCAGGATGGTGCGGATAGCGGGTTTGCCAGTCCTGAATCGCGCTTTTTAACTGATCGGGAGAAGTCCGGTTATCCTGATAGTTATTGAGCAAATCGACCCAGCCTTGCAGCACATTTTCATTCGCATTAATCAGCAGCGAGTTCGACTCCTGCGGTGACATTTGCGTCAATGCCAACCAGGTCTGATCGAGGTTCATCTGATGCTCGTCGCCTTTCAGCAGCGGCTCTTGAGCGATATAAGCCCGAAGCAGCTCAATGGAAGGACGACCTTGTGCTGTTTTGATTTGCGTCTGGTAGTAACGCTGCTTCTGCTGATCGGAAAGTGCGCCCACATCAAGCTGGCTCAGTGCCGCTTTGGCCGCATCCATATTGTTCTGGGCGACGGACAGTTCCGCACTGAGTAACTGCTGTTCTTGCTTTTGCGCTGCGCTCAATTTTTCTGGCAGCGCATTGAACTGCTGGCTCGCCTGAGGGGCTTTCCCTTCCTGTAGCAGGGAACGAATAGCAAGTAATTGCCAGTCAGCCTTGTTATTATCGCTGCTTTGCTGCATCTGCTGCAGATAATAATCGGATGATGCGTCAGCTTTGCCCTGAACCTCGGGTGGCGGGCTCTGCGGTGCATGGCTTGGACAGCCTGCGAGAAACAGTGCCGCTAACAAAACAGGGATAACACGCCCTGCCTGGGTACGGACGAAATGAAAGGGAAGCATACTGTATCCAGTGATTTTTTTTAAAGATGCTCAATATTAAATCGGCAACCCGGATGAAACAATGAATCAAGACCAACAAGCAGACATTTCTGCATCTACCCTCTACATTGTCCCCACGCCAATCGGCAATCTGGGCGACATCACGCAGCGTGCGCTGGCGGTATTGGCGAGCGTTGATCTGATCGCCGCAGAGGATACCCGCCATACCGGTCTGCTGTTACAACATTTTGCGATTAATGCGCGACTGTTCGCATTACACGATCACAACGAACAACAAAAAGCGGATGTGTTACTGGCTAAATTACAGTCAGGACAAAGCATCGCGCTGGTTTCCGATGCGGGCACGCCGCTGATTAACGACCCCGGCTACCATTTGGTTCGACGCTGCCGCGAAGCGGGCGTTCGCGTGGTGCCGTTACCGGGGGCTTGCGCAGCGATCACGGCGCTCTCCGCGTCCGGTTTGCCGTCTGACCGTTTTTGCTATGAGGGTTTTCTGCCTGCCAAAACCAAAGGACGCAAAGATAAGCTGCGTGAGCTAGGGGAAGAAACCCGCACCCTGATTTTCTATGAATCCACACATCGTCTTTTGGACAGCCTGCAGGATATCAGCGAGGTGCTGGGAGCCGAGCGCTACGTGGTGCTGGCACGCGAAATCACCAAAACCTGGGAGTCGATTCACGGCGCGCCCGTGGGCGAACTGCTGGCCTGGGTGAAAGAAGATGAGAACCGTCGCAAAGGGGAAATGGTGCTGATTGTGGAAGGGCATCAGGTTGATGACAGTGCGCTGTCGGCAGAAGCGTTGCGCACGCTGGCGTTATTGCGTGCCGAGTTGCCGCTGAAGAAAGCCGCTGCGCTGGCGGCTGAAATTCACGGCGTGAAGAAAAACGCGCTTTACCGCTATGGGTTGGAGCAAGAAGGCGATAGCAGTGAATCGGGGGATGACAAGTAGGGCGATTTACCCTATTATCCGCGCCGGAGTTGACCAGACAGTCGCCGCTTCACTGCCGTCCCTTTCGGGGGAGACAGGTGGAGGGGAGGAAAGTCCGGGCTCCATAGGGCAGGGTGCCAGGTAACGCCTGGGAGGCGCAAGCCTACGACTAGTGCAACAGAGAGCAAACCGCCGATGGCCCACGCAAGTGGGATCAGGTAAGGGTGAAAGGGTGCGGTAAGAGCGCACCGCGCGACTGGCAACAGTTCGTGGCACGGTAAACTCCACCCGGAGCAAGGCCAAATAGGGGTTCACATGGTACGGCCCGTACTGAACCCGGGTAGGCTGCTTGAGCCAGTGAGTGATTGCTGGCCTAGATGAATGACTGTCCACGACAGAACCCGGCTTAACGGTCAACTCCCTTCATCATAAAACCCCGCTTCGGCGGGGTTTTGCTTTATGGGGGCAGGCAAGATGAATGACTGTCCACGACGCTTTTTATGAAAGAAAGCGGCTTAACGGTCAACTCCCTTCATCATAAAACCCCGCTTCGGTGGGTTTTTGCTTTATGGGTGCAGGCAAGATGAATGACTGTCCACGACGCTTTTTATGAAAGAAAGCGGCTTAACGGTCAACTCCCTTCATCATGAAACTGCCGCTTTGGCGGGAGGCTTTTTCCTTCATCCTGCCATGTAGGTCATACCTTTCAAATTAATTGATGTTCTCCATCACATAACTCTGACTTTTTCTGTGTCATAAAGCGCGTAAAGTAAGGCCATCGCGTGCGGCTGCACGCTCGCTGACATCTTTCAGAGGATATGACTATGAACAACACTTCCCGGATGCCTGCATTGTTCCTCGGCCACGGTAGCCCGATGAACGTGTTGGAAAACAATGTGTATACGCAGGCATGGCAACGGCTTGGTGAGACGCTGCCGCGTCCAAAGGCGATTATCGCGGTTTCCGCCCACTGGTATACCCGTGGTACGGCTGTGACGGCGATGGAAAACCCGCGCACCATCCATGATTTTGGCGGTTTCCCGCAGGCGCTGTTCGATACCCAGTATCCGGCACTCGGTTCGCCTGAATTGGCGGCGAGAATTCAGCAGGTGTTGGCGCCGTATCCCGTTACCGCTGATAAAAGCCAATGGGGTTTGGATCACGGCTCTTGGGGCGTACTGATCAAGATGTATCCCGATGCGGATATTCCCGTTGTGCAACTGAGTGTGGACGGTACGCAGCCTGCCGCATATCACTACGAATTAGGGCGCAAGCTGGCGGCACTGCGTGATGAAGGCTTCATGATTGTGGCCAGTGGTAACGTCGTGCATAACCTGCGGATGGTGAAATGGGATGGTGATGCAGAGCCGTATCCGTGGGCTATCTCATTCAATCAATTTGTGCGTGATAACTTGGCTTATCAGGGCGACTACCATCCGTTGGTTAATTTTATGCAGCATGACGGTGCCGCATTATCCAACCCGACGCCCGATCACTATTTCCCGCTGCTCTATGTGCTGGGAAGCTGGGACGGCAAAGAGGCAATCAGCATTCCGGTCGATGGGCTTGAAATGGGATCGCTGAGTATGCTGTCGGTGCAGGTGGGGTAATTCGCTTTTTGCGGTAGAAATGAGTAAGGCACGGTTCTCACCGTGCCTTATATACTCGTCATACTTCAAGCTGCATGTATGTTGGCTGCGCTTAAATACTCGGCCCGTCGTGGGCCTCGCCCTAAAGGGCCGCTGCTGGCAGCGTTCAAATCTGCTCCCGGCAGATTTGTCACCCGAATCACTTACCTGAGTAAGCTCATCGGGATGTCTTCTCTTGCCGCCGCCATGCAACTCGAATTATTTAGAGTATATTCTGATGCTTAATCCAGAATGGTGTGCGGATAGAAGCGCGAGAGATCCTGAGTGATCAGGGCGCGATCTTCACGTACGCCGATACCACAAGGTTGATCGTTCACCAGCCAGCTACCAATCAGCGTATAGCTGTCGCCGAATTTTGGCAGTTGATGGTACTGCTGGACGATCATCCCTTCTTCGCCGTAAGGGCCGTCGGCTGACGCAATCTCTTTGCCATTTTCGACGATCTGGATGTTCGCCCCTTCGCGTGAAAACAGTGGCTTAATGACGTAGCTGTCCAGCTCAGGATGTTCATCTTCTGCGAAATAGGCAGGAAGCAGGTTGGGGTGGTTTGGGAACATTTCCCACAGCATCGGCAGCAGCGCTTTATTAGAAATGATGCTTTTCCAGGCCGGTTCCAACCAGCGCACGCCCGCATCTTCCAGCTTGGTGGAAAACATCTCGCGCAGCATGAATTCCCACGGATACAGCTTGAACAGATTACCAATCACCTGATTTTCAGGATCGGTAAACTGGCCTTTCTCACCGAGGCCAATTTCCTCAATGTACAGAAATTCGCTCGGCAGACCTGCTTCCAGCGCGCAATCCTGAAGGTATTGCACCGTACCACGATCTTCTTCCGTATCCTGACAGCAGGCGAAATGCAGCAAGCCGAAGCCGTGATTCAGTTTTAGCTCTTCAAAGCGTTCGATCAGCTTTTCCTGAATGCTGTTGTACTGGTCAGAATTCTGCGGCAGATTTCCGGCGTTGATTTGATCTTCCAGCCAGAGCCACTGGAAAAAAGCTGCTTCGTACAGCGACGTCGGGGTATCGGCATTGTTCTCCAGCAGTTTTGCTGGGGATTTTCCGTCATACGCCAGATCGAGGCGTGAATACAGCGAAGGCTGATTGGTGCGCCATGAATGTCTGACGAATTCCCAGGTGTGTTTGGGAATACGGAATTTAGCGAGCAGCGCGTCGCTGTTGACGACTTTTTCCACTACTTGCAGACACATCTGGTGCAGCTCGGCTGTGGCTTCTTCCAGCTCTTCGATCTGAGCAAGCGTGAACTGGTAGTAAGCCTCTTCGCTCCAGTAGGGCTCGCCATACATGGTGTGGAAACGAAAACCAAATTCGGTGGCTTTTTCCTGCCAGTCAGGACGCGCTGTAATATCTATCCGCTTCATTCAATACGCCTCAGCCGCCCATGCTACGGGAAGAGCTGGAACTTGAACTGGCGCTGCTACGCTGCATGCTGTTTTGCTTCGCGACGGTTTCACCAAAGCCACCACGCGTGATGGTCGAGGTGGTTGCAGGCTTCGGTGCCAATGCGGTTTTAGGCACGGTCATTGAGCGGCCTGTCGTTGCGTTGCCGTAGTTTTTACCCGCGGCATCAACGAACTGACCATTGGCCGGGCTGGCTGGCGTTTTTGGGCTGAACAGCGGCTGCTGTGCGAAACCAGCGCCGCCACCCATCATTCGGCCCATCATGTAACCCGCCATCAACGGCATCCAAGACATACCGCCGCCCTGCTGCGATTCTGCTGCCATACCGGCCTGTGCTGGTGCTGGCGTTTGGGTACACTGCGCTTCGCCAAATTCCGCTACGCAGTCTTCTTTTGTCGCATATTTTGGTGCCGTTTTTTCTGCTTCTTTTAACGCATTATTGTAAGCGGTGGTGCATTGGGCAGCCATTGACGGGTTCGCTGACGAACAATCATCCGCATTCTGGTAGAGGGAGACGGTTTCATCAGTTTGTTCGCAGCCCGCGAGGAAAAATACGGCGCTGACGGCCAAAGCAACAGGTGCCAGACGGTAAGTCCGCCATTCCTTGCGGAACGTTTCCTGATTAATATTTTTTGTACGTTTCATCGTGTTTATCCCAGAGCAAAGCATCACGGCCAATAACAAATAAGTGTCCCTAAGAATAGGGGAACGCTGCTTGAATTTAAAGCGGCAATAGGTGTAACGAAAGGTTTCTTTACGTTGCTATACATTCTGTTATGCAACGTTTCGCTTTATGAAAAATGAACGTGTCTTCTGCAACTTGATGAAGTTGCGTGGTTCTGCAAAAAACATCGACATAAAAAAGGGGAACCGTAGTTCCCCATCTGTATCGATAAACGCGACTCGCTGATTAACGTTGTGCCGAGGCAGTGGTTGCCAGCGGAGCGCTGTTGTCGGTTACGGCCGGCGTGGTCGATACCGGTTGACCCAGTGACGCATTCAGCGCTTGCAGGTCAGTTTCGCTCAATGTGCCCTGTGCGGACTTAATGTTTAACTGATTGATCAGGTAATCATAACGAGCGCTAGAGAGCTGCTGTTTGGCGTTATACAGCGTGGTGGTGGCATCCAGTACGTCGACAATGGTACGTGTTCCTACCTGATAACCCGCTTCCATCGCATCCAGTGAGCTTTGTGCAGACACTTCAGCCTGTTTGTAAGCGTTGATGCTGCTGATGGACGCAGAAATGTTGTTAAACGATGAACGTACTGTCTGGATAACAGAACGGTGTGCGCTTTCCAGCAGCTCACTGGAACTGACGTAGCTGTGCTGCGCCTGTTTCACCTGAGAGTTAGTTGCGCCACCGCTGTAAAGTGGCAGAGTGAAGTTGATCCCCACTTTGTGTTGCCCAGCGTCTGAATCGTTAAACGAGTTGCTGTTATTCGTCCGTGAACCGGAATAGCGAGTATCACTCACGCCCGTCGATGCAGTGAGATCCAACGTCGGCATATAGCCTGTTTCGGCGGAGCGAATCTGCTCGCGCGCCAAATCCTGACTCAAACGTGCGGACAACAGGTTCAGGTTGCGGTTTTCGGCTTCTTTCAGCAGGTTGTTAACCGCTTCAGGTTTCTGGGTAGAGAAACGCTCGATGTTCAGCCCAGCCAGCTGTGGGTAGAAATTGCCAGTAATCTGACGCAGTGATTCCAGCGCGTTATCCAGCGTATTGCGAGTCAGCACTTCATTTGCCAGCACGCTGTCATACTGTGCACGGGCGTTCTGGACGTCGGTAATCGCGACCAGACCCACGTTGAAGCGCTGTGTCGTTTGATCCAACTGGCGATAAATCGCCTGCTTCTGTGCGTTGATGTAGGACAGCGAATCAATAGCGCGCAGCACGTTGAAATAGGCGGTTGCCGTATTCAGCATCAGGTTTTGTTGAGCGGTCTGATAGGTGACGTCTTCAATACCCGCTTGTTTTTCCTGCAACGTCAGCGCACGCCATTTGGACATGTCGAACAGGGTCTGGGTCAATTGCAGTGAAGCGCCTTTGACGTTGCTGTCGACGCCTTTGCTGTCACGGTAGCCCCTGTTATAGGTATAGTCGGCCCCTAGACCGAGCTGAGGCAGTAACGGGCTGCGCGCTTGATTAATTTTTTCAAACGCGGCGTCGCGGGTTGCCGCAGAGCTGCGTAAATCAGGGTTGGTGCTTTTTGCCTGCTGGTAGACCTGTAACAGGTTTTCCGCCTGACTCATGGCGCTAAAACCGCCCAGGCTCAGACCAATAAGAAGAGGGAGCAATTTCTTCATTTGCATTCCTTGTTGTGCAGCAATCTCGCTATGGTAGCGCTGTCTGTAGACGAATAATTGTCGATTCTATCAGAATCTGCCAATAGGATAAGGTAGCTGAACGTGCCATCTTTCAGCGGAATATGCCCACAGGGTCAGGTAAATTGACCTGTAGGATGATTCAGTGCGGCGTTTTGCTGTTCAGTCAGACACCGAAAAGTGATGCGATGGATGGGAATCCCCCTCACTTAGCCGACGTCACGCCTAATAAACGTTCAAAAACAATGATGAGTATAATGACAGCGGATTCCGCCATACAATACCGGATTCCATTAATACTTGTTACAGGAGTACAGCCATGTCGTCTTCCGCATCCGGTCCGGTTACTTTCACCAAAGATGATGTAGAAATTATTGCACGCGAAACGCTGTACGACGGTTTTTTTTCGCTGGAGCGTTACCGTTTCCGTCATCGCCTGTTTAATGGTGGTATGAGCGGCGAAGTCAGCCGCGAGATTTTAGAGCGTGGCCATGCTGTGGTGTTGCTGCCTTACGATCCGGTGCGTGATGAAGTGGTATTAATAGAACAGATTCGTATCGCTGCCTACGACACCAGTGCTTCTCCCTGGCTGTTTGAGCTGGTGGCTGGCATGATTGAGCCAGGAGAAAGCCACGAAGCGGTGGCGCGGCGCGAAGCAGAGGAAGAAGCCGGATTAAGGGTTGGCCGTTGCCGACCGATAATCAACTATCTTGCTAGCCCCGGCGGCACCAGCGAGCGTCTGGCGGTGATGGTGGGCGAAGTGGATACGCGTACAGCGAAAGGCATTCACGGCCTGGCGGAAGAGAATGAAGATATCCGCGTACATGTGGTGAGCCGTAAACAAAGTTATCAATGGGTTGAAGAAGGTATTGTTGATAACGCCGCATCTGTCATTGCCTTGCAATGGTTGGCATTGCACCATGAAGAACTGAAACGTGAGTGGGTGGATTGAATTTATGAAACGTTATACTCCGGATTTCCCAGCCATGATGAGGCTATGTGAAACCAACTTCATGCAATTGCGGCGTTTGCTGCCAAAAAATGATGAAGTTGGCGAAATCGCGGTTTATCACGTCAATAATGCGGTCTACCAACTGACGATTCTTGAGTCTACTCGCTATACCTCATTGGTCGAAATTAAGCAGACAGCGCCCACTGTCAGCTACTGGAGCCTGCCAATGATGAGCGTTAGGTTGTATCATGATGCGTTGGTTGCGGAAGTGTGTGCCAGCCAGCAGATCTTTCGTTTCAAAGCACGTTATGATTATCCTAATAAGAAGTTACATCAACGTGACGAAAAGCATCAAATTAATCAGTTTCTTGCTGATTGGCTAAAGTATTGTTTGGCGTATGGTTCGATGTCGATACCGGTTTTTGATACCCAATAGATTTCAATACGCAGGAAAGTGGCTGGCGAGCCACCAAGGGAAACCAACGTATTCTGCAATTTGAAAGATGACGGGTAGAGACAGATTTACGTAACCAAGGACACCATTTGGAAAGCCTGTTGACACTGCCTGTGGCGAGTGGCGCCAGAGTCAGGATTTTACAAATAACTGATACCCATCTTTTTGCGGGCGAGCATGAAACCTTGCTGGGTATCAACACCTATCGTAGCTATCACGCTGTGCTGAATGCCATCAAGGCTCGGCAGGATGCGTTTGATTTGATCGTCGCGACGGGCGATTTGGCACAGGATCACACGCTGCAAGCCTATCACCATTTCTCACGCGGGATTGCGCATATCCCTGCACCTTGCGTATGGCTTCCGGGTAACCACGATTTCCAACCGGCGATGGTCGATGCGCTGGCTGACGCCGGCATTGCACCGTCCAAGCATGTGCTGCTGGGCGACAAGTGGCAGATCATACTATTGGACAGTCAGGTGTTCGGCGTGCCGCACGGTGAGCTGAGCGAATACCAGCTTGAATGGTTAGAGCGCAGCCTGAAAAGTCAGCCTGACCGCTTTACGCTGCTGTTGCTGCACCATCATCCGCATCCTTCCGGCTGTACCTGGCTCGATCAGCATAGCTTGCGTAACGCGCATAATCTTTCTGCGGTACTGGATCGCTATCCACAGGTGAACACCGTGCTGTGTGGGCATATTCATCAGGAAATGGATTTTGACTGGCATGGTCGCCGCTTACTGGCCACGCCGTCGACCTGCGTACAGTTCAAACCGCACTGCACTAACTTCACGATTGATGATGTGGCGCCGGGCTGGCGCTATCTGGACCTGCTGCCGGATGGCCGTCTGGAAACCGAGGTCTATCGTCTCTCAGGCAGCGAATTTCTGCCTGACATGGATTCGGACGGTTACTAATGCCAACGCTTCTTTATCTGCACGGCTTCAACAGTACGCCACAGTCGGCGAAAGCGACGGCCCTGAAAACGTGGCTGGCAGAGCGGCACCCTGAAATTGACATGGTGATTCCCCAGCTTCCACCGTATCCGGCGGAAGCAGCTGAGATGATGGAATCGCTGATTATGGAGCGGGCCGGTCGTCCGGTGGGCATTGTTGGCTCTTCCCTCGGTGGTTATTATGCCACCTGGCTATCCCAGTGTTTTATGCTGCCTGCCGTGGTGGTGAATCCTGCGGTGAAGCCGTTTGAACTGTTGCTGGACCATCTGGGAGAATATCAGAACCCCTACACCGGTGAACAATATGTGCTAGAGTCTCGGCACGTGTACGATCTGAAGGTCATGCAGGTTGACCGACTGGAATCGCCGGATTTGCTCTGGCTGCTGTTGCAGACGGGGGACGAGGTTCTGGACTATCGTCAGGCAGTCGCGTATTACACGGCCTGCCGTCAAACTGTGGAGTCAGGGGGCAATCATGCCTTTGTTGGGTTTGAGCACTTTTTCACACCAATTGTGAATTTTTTAGGGCTCACGACAGACTGAATCGCTGCATATGCATTGAAAAACGAATCGCCGAAAGCGGTTCGTTAAACACCATTCACTGAACTCAAAGAATTAACGCAAACTATGGCTCAATCAAGTTATAACGCTGATGCGATTGAAGTACTCAGCGGACTGGAACCGGTGCGCCGTCGTCCGGGAATGTACACCGATACCACGCGTCCTAACCATCTGGGGCAAGAGGTCATAGATAACAGCGTTGATGAAGCGCTGGCGGGTCATGCGCGCCGTATTGATGTGATTCTGCACGCCGATCAGTCACTGGAAGTGATTGATGATGGCCGTGGGATGCCGGTGGATATTCACCCGGAAGAGGGTGTACCCGCCGTTGAGCTGATCCTGTGTCGCCTGCACGCGGGCGGCAAATTTTCCGGTAAAAACTACCAATTTTCGGGCGGTTTGCACGGCGTAGGGATTTCCGTGGTGAACGCCCTGTCTACCCGTGTTGAAGTCACTGTTAAGCGTGATGGTCAGGTATATGACATTGCGTTTGAAAACGGCGATAAAGTGCAGGAACTTACGGTAACGGGCACCTGCGGACGTCGCAATACTGGTACGCGCGTGCATTTCTGGCCGGATGAGAAGTTCTTCGACAGCCCCCGTTTTTCAGTATCCCGTTTGACGCACCTGCTGAAGGCCAAAGCGGTCTTATGTCCCGGTGTGGAAATCATCTTTAAAGATAAAGTTAACAACACCGAACAACGCTGGTGCTATCAGGATGGCCTGAATGACTACCTGTGCGAGGCGGTAAATGGCCTGATTACGCTGCCGGAAAAACCGTTTCTGGGGTCGATTACTGGCGATACGGAAGCGGTAGACTGGGCGCTGCTCTGGCTGCCGGAAGGCGGTGAGCTGTTGACGGAAAGCTACGTTAACCTCATCCCGACGCCGATGGGCGGGACGCACGTTAACGGCCTGCGTCAAGGGCTGCTGGATGCGATGCGTGAATTCTGCGAATTCCGCAATATTCTGCCGCGCGGCGTGAAGCTGAGTGCAGATGACATCTGGGAACGCTGTGCTTACGTGCTGTCGGTCAAAATGCAGGAACCGCAGTTTGCCGGGCAGACCAAAGAGCGTCTCTCTTCTCGTCAGTGTGCCGCGTTTGTGTCCGGCGTCGTGAAAGACGCTTTCAGCCTGTGGCTGAACCAGAACGTGCAGGCTGCGGAGCAACTGGCTGAGCTGGCGATTTCCAGCGCGCAGCGCCGTATGCGCGCCGCCAAAAAAGTGGTACGTAAAAAGCTGACCAGCGGGCCAGCGTTGCCAGGCAAACTGGCCGATTGTACCTCGCAGGATCTCAACCGGACGGAGCTGTTCCTGGTGGAAGGGGATTCGGCGGGCGGATCGGCGAAACAGGCACGCGAGCGTGAATTCCAGGCGATCATGCCGCTGAAAGGTAAGATCCTGAATACCTGGGAAGTCTCCTCCGATGAAGTCCTGGCGTCGCAAGAAGTACATGATATTTCAGTCGCGATCGGTATCGATCCTGACAGTGCCGATCTCAGCCAGCTGCGTTACGGGAAGATCTGTATTCTGGCGGATGCGGACTCCGATGGTCTGCACATTGCCACGCTGCTGTGTGCGCTGTTTGTCCGCCATTTCCGGGCGCTGGTTCAGGGCGGACACGTTTATGTCGCCATGCCGCCGTTGTACCGTATCGATCTGGGCAAAGAGGTGTACTACGCGCTGGACGAAGAGGAAAAAGCGGGCGTGCTGGAACAGCTTAAGCGCAAGAAAGGCAAGCCGAACGTACAGCGCTTTAAAGGTCTGGGCGAAATGAACCCGCTACAGCTGCGTGAAACCACGCTGGATCCGAATACTCGCCGTCTGGTGCAGTTGACCATCAGCGAAGAGGATATGGATCAGACGATGGCGATGATGGATATGCTGCTGGCGAAGAAACGCTCGGAAGATCGCCGCAACTGGCTGCAAGAGAAAGGCGATAAGGCGGAGATCGAGGTCTAGCGCTTGAGTAAACACCTCATCGAGGCAGGTATATTCGCTTATGAAGGTCACGCTTGAGGAACTTCAGGCTTTTGTGGTGGTGATCGACACCGGTTCGATCACGGCAGCCGCGGAACAGCTTGGGCAAACCACGTCGGGCATTAGCCGGGCGTTGCGGCGCCTGGAGGATAAGCTGGGTACGACGTTGTTGCATCGTACGACGCGACGTCTCTCGCTTTCCGAAGAAGGCATGATGTTTCTTGAGCACGCCCGTGACGTGATTCACGCGGTGGAACATGCCGAAGAGCAGGTGCTGCTGCGCCATGAGCAACCGAGTGGACGGCTGCGGGTTAATTCGGGCTCGGCGTTTATGCAGCATGTGATTGTGCCTCTGGTGCCGGAGTTTCGCCGCCGCTATCCCAAGATCGTTCTTGAACTCAATACCAACGATTTCATTATTGATTTGCTTGAGCAGCATACTGATATCGCCATTCGCATCGGCACGCTCAAAGACTCTACCATTCATGCCCGACCGCTCGGCGCAAGCAAGCTGCGAATCGTCGCCAGTCCTGACTATCTAGAACAGCATGGTACACCTGCGACGGTCGAGTCATTGGCCGATCATCGTTGTCTGGGGTTTACTCAGTCGGAGTCGCTGAACCACTGGCCGCTGCGGCATGGCCTTCAGGATTTCTACCTCGTCACGCCGGTGCTGTTGGCATCAAACGGTGAGATATTGCGTCAGCTTGCGCTGCAAGGCGAAGGGATTGTGCGTATGTCCAACTTCCTGATTCGGGACGACCTGGCGGCGGGGCGGCTGGTGACGATCCTCACCGAAGCGACGCTGGAAGCCAGCCTGCTGGTTTACGCGGTGTATTATCGCAATAGCCAACTGGCGGCGCGCATTACCTGTTTTCTCGATTTTATGAGCGAAAAGCTCACGGAAAATCCGCTGTGAGGCGTGACCCACAGCGATAGAAAGCTACCTAAAACGCCGATCAGGAAAAGTGTTCATCCAGATGCTGGCGATAATTTGCAAGATAAGTGGGGACGTCCGGTGCTTTCATCACATCATTGCAGATGAAGGTCGGCAGTGGGGACAGCCCGATGAACTGGTTCGCTTTATGGAACGGCAGATACACGCCGTCCACGCCCGCACCGTGGAAGAACTGTTCAGGATCCTCGAATGCCTCTAGCGGTGCATTCCACGTCAGAGACAGCATGTATTTCCGGCCCTGCAACAATCCCCCAGAACCGTATTTCTTGCTGGCATCCGAACGGCTGCGGCCATCGCTGGCGTAAAGCGAACCGTGACCAGCGGTAAACACCTCATCGATATATTTCTTCAGGATCCACGGCGTACCCATCCACCATCCC
Source organism: Pectobacterium carotovorum (assembly GCA_016415585.1). Taxonomy (NCBI): domain Bacteria; kingdom Pseudomonadati; phylum Pseudomonadota; class Gammaproteobacteria; order Enterobacterales; family Pectobacteriaceae; genus Pectobacterium; species Pectobacterium carotovorum. Next base: position 424,298 of record CP066552.1, read on the forward strand.
GGCATCTGGTAAATGATAGTATCTGCCCACAGGTAGTTCTGAATTTCCTGTTCAATATCATAGCCGTTGTCCACGACTGTCACACGGACGTCGTGGCCTTTATCGCGTAGGAAACTGGCGGCGGCATCGGTAAGGGTATGGTTCAACTCCCCTTTAGAGTGGGCGAATGACTTGCCTGCGTTAATCAGCAAAATGTTCTGCATAGGTCTGCTCTCGAATCGGTTATCAACGAAGATGTTGGGCGTAGTCTAGAGGAGAGAGCTGCGCAGAAAAATGTGCGCTAGCGCATAACACTGTTGACTGAATATCAATAATAAAGGGTAAGAAGACACCATATTGAAATAATGCTACGGGGAAACCCATATGAGAAAAATAAAAAGGCAAGAAAGCTGTGGTGTGCGCTCTTGCCTGAGTGGTGGCGATGCTCGAATGAGGCATCGCCTTTTTTATTGAATCGTGAGTGATGCGGATTAGAAATCTACATTCACACCCAGTTGGAAGGAACGGCCAGGTTGCACGGAGAGTGCGCGGTCATACTGTCCCTGCCGATCGTTGGTTTCAATCTGGCGACTGCTGAGATAATCCCAATATTTACGGTCAGTCAGGTTATACACGCCACCGTTAACTTTCACATTCTTGCTGATGCGATAGTAAGCCGTCAGGTCAACCATGCCATAGCCGGGAATCCGCATATACTCTGTGCTAGACGCGGGGATCGCATTACCCGCATTGGTATAGCTTTCACGGCTGGTATCCTTCGCTTGCTTCCCTTTCTGGAAGGTAGACGTCAGGGCAGCACCGTAGCGTTGGGAAGGATCGTCATAGGCGATACCTACCACGGCTTTCATTGGCGCAACGCTATCGAGGTCGACATAGCGGTCGCCGAGGTAGCGGGATTGCGATTGGCCTTTGGTGTAGCCAAACGCCAGCGTGGTGCTGAGCCCATCAACAGCCGGGAACCAGGTGCCTAGCTGTATTTTGCTGCTGACTTCGCCGCCGTAGATATAAGCCTTATCGCGGTTTTCCGCCTGATATATCGTACTGATGTTACTTGGAACATTGGTAAATTTATCGGGGTTAGCGCTACGACGGTAACGGGTGTTGGCGATAAAATTCTTATACGTGTTGTAGAACAGCGCGGTACGGAAGGTGATTCCCTCCGTCGCTTCACCTTTTAAGCCCCATTCTACGTTGTTGCTGGTTTCCGTTTTGAGGTCGCTATTGCCGATAAAGGCATACTGGAACGGCCCGGCATAGTTGGCGTCAAGGTTGGTGCTGCCATAAAGCTGGCTGGCATCCGGGAACTGCGCGCCGCGACGGTACTGAACATAGGTTGTCAGCGTCGGGGTGATGTCATAGAGGAAGCTCAGAGAAGGCAGGACTTGCGTATCACTGTTGGCTTTGCTGTACAGCTTGTTGACATCGGATTCATTGATGACGCTGCCGTCACCGCTCAGACGAACCGTATTGGTCGGTTTGGTGCGTTGATGAATGGCGCGTACGGCAGGGACAACCGAGAAGGCGTGCCCTGCAAGATCCCACGTAACGGTATCCTGTACGAAGCCCCCAACGGTGTAGCTGTTGCTATCGGCTTCTGGCTGCATGATGTTATTCGCACCCGTTTGATTAGGCGATTGCCTGAACGGACGCTCTGTTTTGCTTTGGCTGGCATTCATACCCCAACTGAACTCGTGGCGATCCCAGCTTTTCACCATATGAGTATCGAACCCGTAGGTGGTGACATTGTAGTCGGAATAGACCCGGTGGCTATCTGCCGCCGCCATCCCCGTGGTTGCTGGCAGCCAGGTGTTGTCGTGTGATTCGCTGTTTTGGAAGTAAATGCGGCTATCAACCAAATCGACCAGCGTATTGTTGACGGGCGTCCAGCGATCTTTCAGGCTGGCGGTCCAGCGGCGTGTCTCGCTGCTCTGTTGCGCCGTGCCGTAAATGGTGTTGTTACCGCTTGGCAGATTCCCCCAGTAGTCATAATGGGTGTGATTGGTTTTATGGTAATAATCCAGCGTACCGGTGAGCTGATGCTCGTCGTTGGCCTGCCAAATACCGGACGCCAAAATGGCGTTAGAGTGCCAGTTGGCAGGGTAAGCGGCGATCTCGTCGCTGTTATTACGCGTTTGCTGGCCGTCGCGGCGGCTGAGCACGACAATGCCGCGCAGTTCGTCGTCACCGCCTGCGGCAGTGATGCCATTATGCCAACCGTGGTTGGCGGAATCGTAGTCACTCTGGAAACCGAAGTAGTCCTGCTTGCCCGCTTTCAGGTAATTATCGGCAGATTTTGGTCGAAAGGAGACGCTGCCTCCGAGTGCGTTGACAGTATTTTCTGCGGAGGTGACGCCTGACTCAATATCGACGCTGCTGTACAGGTAAGGATCGATATAGTCGCGTCCCATACCGAACGTATTGAATCCGGCACGGCTAGCGTAGCTACGGCCTGTAGCATTGGGCAGGGCGATGCCATCGGTATCGATCGCCACACGGTTGCTTTCAATGCCGCGAATGTTATAGCCCGTGTAACCGCCGCGGTCGAAGCCGCTTTTCCCTGTATTGCTGCCGCCGCTGGAACCTGTTGCGCTCACCAGAGGCTGATAACGCATGATGGTGCCAAAATTGTTGCCGCCTTCTTTTTGCATGTCTGCGGCTGTTAGCGTTGTACTTGAACCCGCTTTTTTCTCGATTTTCGGCGAGTTGACTACCATCAGGTCGTCGGTCTGTCCCGTTTTTGCTGCCGAACTGTCTGGGTTCTTCCCGCTGAGTGCGTTGTTGCCCGTGGTGCTATCCGCTGCCATGCTGTTCAGCGCGACGCCAGTCAAGATGCCGGTGAGAAGAATTTTATTTAAATTCTTGTTAATTAACATAATGATACTCTGCTATAAGGGTTGTTCTGGCCAGCGGCGTTGGGGGAAACATGGCGTGCTGGTAGCTAACGTCTGCAAAGGAAATGCAAGGCGTCGAATAACATTAATTATCATGTGGAAATGATAACTATTATCAATATGCTAAGCATTATCATTTGTTGTTGCAACGATGATGAATAATTCTTAATGAAACGGTATGTGTGCTATCAATACTGACGCGGCGGTGTATGCGCGATGTATCAATGAGGCGTAATGAAATTACCGACTTACGAAACTGACTGCTATGAGCTGGACGATGGCGAAGCGCTTAACCGCGAGTACCCAGACTCATTCTGGATTCCAGACAACGCGGTGCGTGAATCATTAGCACCCGACGATTTTGTTAAATTGATTTTCCGTATGGAAAAAACCGCAGGCGCGGATGCGCTGTCGGTAGAAAGGATGTGGGTCAGAGTGACGAAAAAGCATCACACGTTTTACGAGGGTGTTTTAGATAATGACCCCACGGGAAGTGATTGCGTGCAGTGCGGCCAGAGCGTGATGTTTCAGGCTCGTCACGTGATTGGCATTTATGGAAAAGATGGCTAGCAGCGTTGCTATCCGTGCGCTGTTCTGATGGTTGATAGGGTATTTGTTGATGAAGATTGCTGCACTTAGGTCGAAGGCTCGGCGTAACACGCTGGAAGTCGAACATATTCTTGCGGCGGCGAAAGCGCGCTTGCCGGGGTTACGCGATGAGCTTAATCGGCTATCCGCTGAGTTTAACTGGTCTCACTCACCGTACTTGCCCGACGGCACACACGTTGTTCCGTTAGCGAAATGGGCTGAAATTGCAGGCGCTTATGCTGAGGATGGGTTTGAAGCACTCGGCGTGCTGGCGGCCGAACCCGATAATGCCGCGTATGCGATTGGCCTACTGGAAGAGCTTCGGTCTCATGCCGCGGTGGATGCGCTGATCGCTTTCTTTCCCGCAGTCATGCAGGCTCCTGAACAGGCACCCGAAACGGCGTGGTGCCTTACCACTGCCTATAACTTACTCCTGAGCATCAAAGGCAGCGTTGTGGCGACGGATGAGCAGGCAACCGCCGTTCGCACTTTCCTGATGCGGCTGTTACCGCTGGCGACGACGGAACATCACACCTTACGGATATTCTGTGCGCTGCGTGGCGTGGGCGATTCATCCTCTCTGGATCTGCTGGCAAACCAGAACGATCTGGCTCCGCCCAATAACACGATAAGGATGAGCGCAATACGCGCTATTCGTCAGCGGTTGCGAAATACACGCTGACTTTTTCCTTCGCTGCTACTGCGAGATGACCCACGATGTCGATTGAAATACCTGAATCCGTTCTTCCACTGTTTCACGCGGCAGGTTGGCCGCGTGTCGCCGAGCAACCAATCCCGCCGTTTGTGCCGGAGAACCATCCGGCTTTCGCTATCCTGCGCGCGTTCAGTGGGCTGACGGTCGGGCAGTGTGGCACAGGAGAAGCATGTGCCAGTGGCGATATTATTTTTGGCGGCAGTGAAGATTTGCAGGAAGATGAAACGCTGCTCGAGTGGCAAGGTATTTTGAGCTCGACGTTAATTCTTGTCGGTGAAACCCACCATTCTCACGGTGCTCTGCTGATGGATAGCACGGGAGCCTGCTACGGGATGAGCTTTATCCATGATGCATTCTGGTTTGAAGGGGCAACTTTCGGTGCCGCCGTTGAACGCATTCTGCTGGGCCGCAAGGGGCAACCGATGCTGCGACCAGACCAGCCGTCAATTTCTGTGTATGGCGAAACGATTACCGCAGATCATCCGAGCGTTCATCGCTACCGCTAGCCACCTTCTCCCATCGTACGCATTCACATCAGCCATCGCCAATGTGGAGTCGCAGCACGGTTCTCTGTGAGATTGTTCCCTGTGACATCACCTCATCAGATAAGGTACTATTCCCGCCAAACATACCGCCGCTATGGCGTGCCGGAAAGCGTAACCATCGCGCCGCGATGTGAGGGAAGTGAGATAAATGAGTGAGATGACTCATGACGGCGCAGAAAGCCTTGCGCTGCGCACGTTTACCGAAAATGCATACCTAAATTATTCCATGTACGTCATCATGGACAGGGCATTGCCGTTCATTGGCGATGGCCTGAAGCCTGTGCAGCGTCGCATTGTGTATGCGATGTCCGAGCTGGGACTGAATTCCAGCGCCAAATTTAAAAAATCTGCCCGTACCGTGGGTGACGTGCTGGGTAAATACCATCCGCACGGCGACAGCGCCTGCTATGAAGCGATGGTGCTGATGGCGCAGCCGTTCTCTTACCGCTACCCGCTGGTGGATGGTCAGGGGAACTGGGGGGCACCGGACGATCCGAAATCGTTCGCCGCCATGCGTTATACCGAATCGCGGTTGTCCAAATATGCAGAACTGCTGCTGTCCGAGCTCGGGCAGGGCACGGTCGATTACACCCCGAACTTTGATGGCACGATGCAAGAGCCGAAGATGCTGCCTGCGCGTCTGCCGAATATTCTGCTGAACGGCACCACCGGGATCGCCGTTGGGATGGCGACGGATATACCGCCGCACAACGTGCGTGAAGTCGCCGCCGCCGCCGTGATGCTGCTGGAAAACCCCAAAGCCTCGCTGGAAGAGTTGTTGCAGCATGTCCAAGGGCCGGATTTCCCGACGGAAGCTGAAATCATTACGCCACGCGATGAAGTGCGCAAACTCTACCAAAATGGCCGTGGTTCAGTGCGTATGCGTGCAGTCTGGAAGAAAGAAGACGGTGATGTCGTCATTACCGCGCTGCCACATCAGGTTTCTGGTGCCAAAGTGCTGGAGCAGATTGCCAGCCAGATGCGTGCGAAGAAGCTGCCGATGGTCGAAGACCTGCGTGATGAATCGGATCACGAGAATCCAACCCGTTTGGTGCTGGTGCCGCGCTCGAACCGGATCGATATGGATCAGGTGATGAACCATTTGTTCGCCACGACCGATCTGGAAAAAAGCTATCGCGTTAACATGAACATGATCGGTCTGGATGGTCGTCCTAGCGTGAAAGGGCTGGTCGAGATCCTGAGCGAATGGCTGGTCTTCCGTCGCGACACCGTGTGCCGCCGTCTGAACTACCGTCTGGAAAAAGTGCTCAAGCGCCTGCATATCCTTGAAGGCTTGCTGATCGCGTTCCTGAATATTGACGAAGTGATTCATATCATCCGCACGGAAGATGAGCCGAAGCCCGTTCTGATGCGCCAGTTCAGCCTGAGTGAAACACAGGCTGAAGCGATCCTAGAGCTGAAATTACGTCATTTGGCCAAGCTGGAAGAGGTGAAAATCCGTGGTGAGCAGGGCGATCTTGCAAAAGAGCGCGATCAGCTTCAAGCACTGTTGGCATCCGATCGTAAGCTCAGCAACCTGATTAAGAAAGAAATTCAGTCAGATGCGCAAGCCTATGGTGACGATCGCCGTTCGCCGCTGCGTGAACGTAGCGAAGCGAAAGCGATGAGCGAGCACGACTTTGTGCCGTCCGAACCGGTTACCATTGTGCTGTCAGAAATGGGCTGGGTACGTAGCGCGAAAGGGCATGACATCGATCCTACTGGGCTGAGCTATAAAGCGGGCGATAGCTTCCGCGCTGTGGCGAAAGGTAAGAGCAATCAGCCCGTGGTGTTCATTGACTCCACCGGCCGCAGCTATGCACTGGATCCGATCACGCTGCCTTCTGCACGTGGTCAGGGGGAGCCGCTGACGGGCAAACTCACGCCGCCGCCGGGCGCGACGATTGAACAGGTGCTGATGGCCGCGGACGATCAGCCGCTGCTGATGGCATCCGATGCGGGCTACGGCTTCGTCTGTACCTTCAACGATCTGGTGGCGCGTAACCGCGCGGGTAAAGCGATTATTACACTGCCGGATAATGCGAAGGCGCTGGCACCGATCGAGATCAAAGGCGACGATAACCTGCTGATGGCGATCACCGCCGCAGGCAGAATGCTGCTGTTCCCTGTCTCCGATCTGCCACAGCTGTCGAAAGGTAAGGGCAACAAGATTGTGTCTATCTCCTCGGCTGATTTTGCGGAAGGCAAAGATCGTCTGACCTGGCTGTATCTTCTGCCACCACAGGCTTCAGTCACGCTGTACTTCGGTAAGCGTAAGCTGGTGCTGCGTCCAAACGAGCTTCAGAAGTATCAGGGCGAACGCGGGCGGAAAGGCACATTGCTGCGTGGGCTACAGCGTATCGACCGGATTGAGGTGGATGCACCGCAGCAAATTAGCACCGGCAGCAGCGAAGAATAACGCCTCCGTATTGTCATGTGCATGTTGAGAAAGGCGGTGTCATACCGCCTTTCTTTAGTTTCCGGTTGCCATCCCGTCGCAAATTGAATCACCGTGTGTTTTAGCGCGAAATCGCTATACTAGCGGCGGCTGTCGGCTCATGAGGTTGCTATGTTATCCATTTTGCGTTTTTTTATTGTCGTTATATTTTCGATTTTGATCTGTATTTTTGGCTTGTTTTACTGCCTGTTCAGCCCTCGAAATCCCCGCCATGTAGCGACTTTCGGCCATCTTTTTGGTCGCTTGTCCGTCGTGTTTGGCCTGAAAGTAGAAATGCGGATACCGGAAGAAGCGGCGCATTACGGCAACTGCATCTATATCGCGAATCATCAGAACAACTACGATATGGTCACGGTATCCAGCGCAGTTCAGCCTCGTACTGTTACCGTGGGCAAGAAAAGCCTGCTGTGGATCCCGTTCTTCGGGCCGCTTTATTGGCTGACGGGTAACTTGCTGATTGACCGTGAAAACCGCACTAAAGCGCATGGCACCATTGCCCAGGTCGTGAAGCATATTAAAGAGCGTAACACGTCTATCTGGATGTTCCCCGAAGGTACTCGCAGCCGTGGACGCGGCCTGCTACCATTCAAAACCGGTGCCTTTCATGCCGCGATTAGCGCAGAAGTGCCGATTGTGCCGATTTGCGTTTCCACGACCAGCAACAAGGTGAAGTTGAACCGCTGGAATAACGGGCTCGTTATCGTCGAAATGTTGCCACCCATTGATACCCGCGCATATACCAAAGAGCAGGTTCGCGAACTGGCGACACACTGCCATGATGTGATGGCTGCCAAGATTGCGGAGCTGGATGCGGAAGTGGCGGCGCGCGAATCAGCAAACAAAAAATAAGTTTCCCCTCGGGTTACGCGATTATTTCTTCCGATTGTCTATTCAAGAACGAATCGGAAGTTAAACTTTGCTTACGGTTAATGGATTTACGGAGTCATTATGTCACTCAGCCGACGTCAGTTTATTCAGGCATCGGGCCTTGCGTTATGTGCGGGTATGACGCCACTGGTAGCCAAAGCCAGTGGGAATCCCGCCGCATTGCCGATACCGCCATTACTGGAGTCGCGCCGAGGCCAGCCGCTTTTTCTGACCATGCAGCGTGCCCATTGGGCATTCTCTGGCGACCGTAAGACCTCAGTTTGGGGAATCAACGGCCATTATCTGGGGCCGACGGTGCGAGTGTATGACGGCGATGACGTTAAGCTGATTTACAGTAACCGCCTGAATGAGCCTGTCGCGATGACAATCGGCGGCTTGCAGGTGCCGGGGCCGCTGATGGGCGGCGCGGCTCGCATCATTTCTCCGGGAACCGACTGGTCACCGGTATTGCCCGTTCGTCAGCCAGCGGCGACCTGCTGGTATCATGCGAATACGCCGAACCGCATGGCCCCGCATATCTATAACGGGCTGGCTGGGCTATGGCTGGTGGAAGACAGCGCCAGTAAATCTCTGCCGCTTCCCAATCACTACGGTGTTGATGATTTCCCATTGATTATTCAGGATAAACGGCTGGATAACTTCGGTGTCCCTCTCTATAACCCGCCTTCTAACGGCGGATTTGTGGGGGACTCGCTGCTCGTCAACGGCGTGCAAAATCCCTTTGTTGAAGTGTCCCGTGGTTGGGTTCGCCTGAGATTGCTGAACGCGTCGAACTCCCGGCGCTATGTGATGCGGCTGAGCGATGGCCGGGCGATGCATGTGATTGCCAGCGATCAAGGGCTATTACCGGCACCGATGGCGGTGAACCAGCTTTCTCTTGCGCCCGGCGAGCGACGCGAAATTCTGATCGATATGTCGCAAGGCGAAGAGGTCACGCTGACGGCAGGCGAGTCGGCAGGGATTATGGATCGTCTGCGCGGGTTGTTTGAGCCGTCCAGCATCCTGATTTCGACGCAAATACTCACGCTGAAGCCGACCGGGCTGTTGCCATTAGTCACGGACAACCTGCCGATGCGTTTGCTGGCCGACAACATCATTGAAGGCAGCATCAGTCGCACGCGTGAGTTCCGTCTGGGGGACAATCTGCCCGGCATCAACGGCGCGATGTGGGACATGACGCGGGCCGATGTACAAACTCAGCTTGGCCGCTGTGAGCGCTGGATTATCCACGCCGACACGCCGCAGGCTTTCCACATTCAGGGCGTAAAATTCCTGGTGCGCAGCGCGAATGGTCGTCCGCCAGCGGTGGAAGACAGCGGCTGGAAAGATACGGTGTGGGTAGATAGCGATGTCGAGCTGCTGGTTTATTTCACGCAGCCTTCTTCAATGGCGTTCCCTTTCCTGTATTACAGCCAGACGTTGGAACTGGCCGATCGCGGCTCGACGGGGCAGCTCATCGTACAATCTGCGATGTAAACCGACCCATAGCCTGCCAACTTCTCCGCGTTACCCTCCGCCGTGACAAATGTGACGGCGATGCTTATCTGTTTCTTAATGTGATCCACCTCTATTCAGACAAACCAAAATTAAAGATGCGAAGGCGTGCGGACGATACCTTATATATTGATGTTGCTATTAATTAAGGGTGAATGGCGTTCTGCGTCGCGTACTGTTCCGAGTCTGATTGGTGCTAAAAGAACATTTTTTATTACAACAATGTCAGAGTCGAGCGTTTCGTTTCGCTATGAAATCAGGTTCACTTTCTGTTTTAACCTGTACGCAGCCAGAACGCTGCGTCATTAAAAGGGCTGCACTATGCGGGAATTACTGCTTTGGGTCAGGGATCAGCTGGCTGGAGCGCCATCGGCGCCTCGCTACATGCAGCTCGCGTCGTTGCTTGAATCAGAAATCGGCCGCCGTAAGACGTTATCCGGCCAGTTCTTACCCGCCGAAAGGCTGATTGCGCAGCAGTTGGGATTATCGCGCGTAACGGTTTCCCGTTCCCTGTCACTGCTGGAAGAAAAAGGGCTGATTGTGCGCCAGCAAGGTGTGGGAACCCGTGTAGCTCAACGGCTGAACTACGCGTTGAGTGCTGAGGATGAAGGGTTCACCGCGCTGATATTGAAACAAGGCGGCGTTGCTGGCAGCCTTTGGTTAGAAAAGGCAATACAGGTTCCGCCTGCTGCCATCGCCGCAAAAATGTCTCTGCCGGAAGGCGAGGCCGTCACTTATCTGCGACGCGTCCGGCTCAGCAATGGCGAGCCTGTTTCGCTGGAAACGACCTGGATACCGCAAAAATTCCTACCCGACCCGGAAGCGCTTGAGCAATCTCTCTATCAATATTGGGTGACGCGTGGCATCACACCGGACAAAAAACGCTATCGTTTCAAAGCGATTGCCTGTAAGGCAGACATCGCTGCGCTTCTTGGTATTGCGGCGGAGGCACCTGCGCTGTACTGCCAACTGCATGTTTATAACGAACGGGGTGAACTGCTGGAATACAGCGAAGCACATTGCCGTAGCGATGTGTATGAGATTCAGTTTGCCGATTAGAAGAACAATGCCAGCCCGGTGAAGGCTGGCATTGACGGTGGCTTAGCTCTTAGTCGTTTCTCGGCTCATCAGGGTCCGAGCCCAGACGCTTCCCGCTGTCCAGCTTGGCAATTTCCCCCAGTTCGTCTTTATCCAGACGGAAATCAAACACCTCGAAATTTTCCTTGATGCGTGCAGGCGTCACCGATTTAGGTATCACCACCAGCCCGCTGTCCAGATGCCAGCGGATCACGATCTGTGCCGGCGTTTTCCCGTATTTGCTCGCCAGTTTACGGATAATGGGATGGTCGAAGACGCCTTCGCCACCCTGCGCCAGCGGGCTCCAGGATTCTGTCTGGATATGGTGCGTGGCGTTCCAGGAATGAAGTTGCTTTTGCTGGAGAAGAGGATGCAGCTCGACCTGATCGATGACCGGCAAGACGCCCGTTTCTTCTTTTAGCCGCTGTAAGTGGGGAATATGGAAATTACTGACGCCGATACTTTTCGCCAGACCTTGTTCCTGGAGTTTGATGAGCCCGCGCCAGGCATCCACGAAGGTATTCTGTTGCGGGAGCGGCCAGTGAATCAGATAGAGATCGATATAATCTAACCGAAGTTTTCTCAGGCTCTCTTCCAGTGCTTTTTGGGGATCGGTATGATCGCCATTCCAGAGTTTGGTGGTGATGAACACCTCTTCACGCGGCAGGTTCGCGGAACTCAGTGCCTGACCAACGGCCTCCTCGTTCTTATAAATCGCGGCGGTATCGATCGCCCGATAACCGATGGACAAAGCCTCAGTCACAGCGATCACCGTGTCCTCACTGCTTGCTCGCCAGACACCAAGGCCCAACTGGGGCATGATATTGCCGTCCGCCAGCTTAACTTTCGGTTGCGTCATCTCATTCTCCTTTTATATCCGTTAATCCATAAACGTATCATAGGGTTAACTGGATGGGCGACCTGTTCATATCACGGACATAGCGGAACGTGATCCCTAGCAGGAACAGGCATATGATTTCATTCTAGTAGAAAAATTCGTCTGCTATACATTGCATGATGATAAAGGGAGCCGATTGACTAATGTCAAATGATTAAATTTACGCTGTGCTCGTAACATCGAAGGTGGGAAGTCAAAAGTAATGGCATCCGCCAAGAATGTCAGTTTTGGTAGAGTGTGTTTTTTAATCAATGCTTAGTAAGCACTTACATATATGTATGGTTTGCGTGGTTTATTTATCACCTAAAATAGAAATAATTCTATCAATAAGTACCGATTTAATAGACCACCCCTTGCATGAATTAATGCCTAACTCAAACTTTCAGCATAACTGCGCATTCTGCGCAACTTCTTGCTCACTTTCCAGTGGAAATCACTTTTTTGCGCAATGGATGCCGTTTTTTCGCGAGGTCTGCGCAACTTCTTGCTCAAATTTGGCTTAAGGAAAATTTTAGTTAAGGAAATTAATAGTAAAAACAATTAGATAAAAATTGGCATGCGGATTGCTATACGGAACGTGAAGTTATTCATTCTGTTTAATAACTCATTCCGTTCAACAACAAGGAGCAAGACTATGCCAACGCCATGCTATATCAGCATCGAAGGGAAAACGCAGGGCAACATCACCGCGGGTGCTTTCACCTCTGACTCTGTCGGCAACATCTATGTGGAAGGCCACGAAGATGAAATGCTGGTACAGGAATTCAAACACGTGGTCACCGTACCGACCGACCCGCAGTCCGGTCAGCCGTCTGGTCAGCGTGTCCACAAGCCGTTCAAATTCACCGTGGCACTGAACAAAGCGGTGCCGCTGCTGTACAACGCGCTGTCTACCGGTGAAATGCTGCCCACCACCACCCTGAAGTGGTATCGCACCTCGGTGGAAGGCAAGCAGGAGCACTTCTTCTCTACCATCCTGACTGATGCCACCATCGTGGATATCGACTGCAAAATGCCGCACTGTCAGGACCCGTCAAAACTGGACTACACCCAACTGATTGAAGTGTCGCTGGCCTACCGCAAAATTGACTGGGAGCACACCGTGGCCGGTACCTCCGGCTCCGATGACTGGCGTGCACCGGTCGAAGCCTAATCTTTCTGTCTCTAACCCGGCCACCGTGCCGGGTTTTCTGCGTGTACTGCCCTGAGGTCTGATTCTCCCAGACCTGAGTGCAGACAACACGGTTTTCATCACGGGACGCGAGGGAATCAACGTGGCAAACAGTACAGGATTACAGTTCACGGTAAAGGTCGGTGCATTACCCACCTCGACCTTTGCCGTGGTGGATTTTCAGCTCAGCGAGGCACTTAACCAGCCGTTTGCCCTGTCGCTGAATCTGGCGAGTGCCTTGCCGGATGTCGATTTTGGTACGGTACTCGACCAGCCCTGCGAACTGCTGGTGTGGTACGAAGGCGAACTCCAACGGCGAGTGAGTGGCATTGTCAGCGCCTTTGCCCAGGGCGACACCGGCTTTCGCCGCACCCGCTATCAGGCAGACGTCCGTCCGGCGCTGTGGCGGCTGGGGCTGCGCACCAATGCCCGCATCTTTCAGGCGCAAAAGCCGGAGGCCATTATCGGTACGTTGCTGGAAGAGTCTGGCATTACCGATTATGCCTTTGCGCTGCGTCACGACCATGCGGTGCGGGAATACTGCGTGCAGTACCGGGAAAGTGATTTAGCCTTTATCACCCGTCTGGCCGCAGAAGAGGGATTGTATTTCTTCCATGAGTTTGAAGAGGGTAAACACCGCGTCGTCTTTGCGGATGATGCTGGGGCACTCAGCAAAGGCCCGGAACTGTTCTTCAACCTCGCTACACAAGGACTGAGCGAAGGCGAATACGTCAGACGTTTCCGCTACGCTGAAGCGGTCAGCACCGCCGAAGTCGCCCTCAAGGATTACAGCTTCAAAACCCCCGCCTACGGCCTGCTGCACCGCAAGATGAGCGGCGAGCTGGCGAACCAGCGCGAAAGCTACCAGCACTTCGATTACCCCGGTCGCTTCAAGCAAGACCCGAGCGGCAAGGCCTTTACCGGCTATCGGCTGGACGCACTGCGGGCGGGTGCGATGACCGGCTCCGGCGAATCCAATGCCGCGATGTTGATGCCCGGCAGCAGCTTTACCTTAACCGGACATCCCAACCCGACGCTGAATAGTGGCTGGCAACTGGTGGCCATCACCCACAGCGGGCAGCAGCCGCAGGCGCTGGAAGAAGAAAGCGGCGGTGAACCGACCACCTACAGCAACAGCTTCGAGGTGATTAGTGCCAAAAGCACCTGGCGTGCTGACCTGCCCTACAAACCGATGGTGGACGGCCCGCAAATCGCCACCGTGGTCGGCCCGGCGGGGGAAGAGATTTACTGCGACTCGTATGGTCGGGTGAAGCTGCAATTCCCGTGGGACCGCTACGGCTCCAGCGATGACCAGAGCTCCTGCTGGGTACGGGTCAGCCAGGGCTGGGCGGGCGGTCAGTATGGCCTGATAGCCATCCCGCGCATCGGCCATGAGGTCATCGTCAGTTTCCTCGAAGGTGACCCAGACCAGCCGATTGTCACTGGCAGAACCTTTCATGCCACCAACCCGTCACCGTATGAGCTGCCGTTACATAAAACGCGGATGACCATCAAGAGTAAAACGCACAAAGGTGGGGGATTTAACGAACTGCGTTTTGAAGATGCCGCAGACAACGAAGAAATTTTTATCCATGCACAAAAAGACCAGAATATTCAGGTCAATCATGATGAAACGCTCTCTGTCGGTAATGATCAGAAAATTGCCGTCGCGCGCGATCGCAAAACCAATATTGGTCAGGATGAAGCCAATACGGTTGGCCGCGACCGCAAAGAGCATATCCGCCAGGACGTCTTCGTCACCATTGATCGTAACGAGGTACGCAACATCGGTAATACGCTGAAGGAAGATATTACCGCCAGCCATCTCGTCACGATTGGTGAGCATGAAAAAGTGGTGATTGAAGGCATACAGTCCATTGAGGCCAGAAGTGGTCAGAGATTGCTGACGACTGAATATGTTCTGCAAGGCACAGACCGTATTTTAATTCGCGGCCCGGCAGGCAAGATCTTGCTTGATGGTAGTGGCATCACATTGAACGCACCGAATATTCAACTAAAAGGGAATGTCAGCATTACGTCTCCCTCTGGTGACCAGATACAGGCCATTGAAGCGGTGATCAATCAAGGAACACCACTGGTTGAAGAGTGTCCCCTTAAAGAGGGCAAAGAATGAGCTTCTATCAACAACTGGAGAAAGCCGGGCTACCGACTCGCAATAGCCGTACCCACCTCTATGTACTGACGGAAACCCGTGCCGAGCGAAACCTGCTGGCGCGGCTGGAGTTTCACGAGGTTGTCCATTATCCGTTATGGCATCTGGATGCACAGGCGGGACTTGAACAATATACCCCCTGGCTCTGTGTGCCAGAGCCTGACAGCGATTTTGATCTGTGGCTGGGCAAGGCGTTTGAGACGATGCCCATGATTGTGCTATTTGCCCGAATGTCACCGGATGAGGTGCGGCGACATCTGAGGCATTTCAGTAAGTTTGTGGAGGGAACCCGGCGGTTTATTTTGCGTCTGGGCACCCCGTCAGCTCTGCAACTTTATATTGCTTCCATTGCCCATACGTCTTCCGCTGTATCACGTTTTTTCGCCGATGGTGAGATTGAGGAGATGTATTTCCACGACCCGCAGGCATCACTGTCACGGCGCGTACAACCCCTGTTTGAGCAACAGCGCCATGAAGAAGCGGAGTGCGATGGCTGTCTGGTCTGGCTCGATCTTCCCATTGATCAGGAGGCCAGATGATGCTGAATGCTATCGATCTCGACAGCATGGCGCGTGTTGCCAGAAAGCAGTCGGATATCCGGTTGTCACGCTACTTGTGCGATACACTGGCTCCGCTGTTACCCCGTCTGCCCAGCACACCGCAATACATGCCTGCTTTTGTGGACGCCGCCGGTAAAGAAGCGATAGCGGCGGGATATAGCGATGGGCGTCAATACAACACACACGTTACCCTGAGCTTGCTGCTGGGTCTGGGATGGCAGAATGATATCCATCAAGCCACCCTCAATCCGATTTTGACGGCGGCGGGACTCCCTGAACCGACCCGGCTGAATCTGGTTGTTAACACCGCCATTACACTGAGACAGCAGACTGAACGTGTTATGCCGCAGGCGCATCAGATTTTTATCACGTTATTGTCGATCAATCCTGGCGCATTACAGGCAGAAAATATCTGGCGAGCCTTTGAGCAATCCGCACTGCTGTACGGTATCAATACGCCTCAGCGGATACAGGCCTTGTTTGAAACCTATGAAGCGGATGCGCTGCGCCAACTGGCGTTGCCTCCCGTCAAGCGCCGGAAGTATTCCGCTTATGAGCAGCTCGGCATACGCCAGATGACAGGACATATGCCCCTGCCCAGTGATGACTTACAGCACCTGCAACAGCATCAACTGATTTGTCTGGGCTGCCATGTTTTACTGGCTCTGAGCTTTGGACGCTTCTTTTACTGCAACCCGTTATTCAGCGGGTTGCATGACGGGTTGCATGACGGGTTGCGTCAGGACTTGGAGCCGCGCCAGCTCTGCCATTTCTTGCTGCAATTTTTACAACAGCATCAACGTATGCTCATGGAGGAGGCATCCAATGACAACTAACGCCCTCAGTGCCAGTTTTGAACAACTCTCTCAGGATGCAATGGATGGCAATGTACCCAGCCCGGCATCGATTTGCACCGACTGTGCCGGACTCGGCGTACCGTTCTCGATCAATGGCAGCGACGGGCCACGGGACGCGGATCAATGGCTGGGTATCCCCTCTTATGATGATGCGGCGACGCCAGACTGGTTCATGCAAAATCCTTGGATCACCGATCGTGTCGAAAACTTCCGTAATACCTATCTGCCACGAGTTCTTTACCAACTGGGAGAGCGGTATGGTGATGCTTATCTCGCCGAGCTCCATGCGTTTCAGTCCGCACAGGGGCTTGAGTTCCATTGTCTGGAAGACGACATGGAAACGGAAACCCACGTTACGCCCGCCTTTCTAATAGAAGTGACCCGGGGAGACATAACCGAGCGCCCCACGATCTCTTGTAACCAGACAAACTGTGTCTTTCTGGGGAGCCGTATCTACTTCTGGACATTTACGTCTGCCCGTTATCGAGAAGACCCACTGATGGGCGCGGATGGACAACGCCTTGCCCTGACGCAGTTCGAGTGGACGGTTTCCGGCCTGTTCGACCCGGCACAGGCCGCACAGGCGTTGGCTCAGCACTATCAGCAGGCCAAAACGTTGAACCAACTCTGGACGCGCGTATTAGCCGTCGCACAGATAGGACTTGGCGTCTTGTCGATTATTCCTGTCGTGGGTGTAGCCAGAGGGCTTTTCGGCCTCTACAAAGGGGTACGGTATACCTTTGCGGCTATTGACGCGGCACTTGCCGCCAACGCCATTGCCAACGGCAGTACGACACTGATCACGGGTGAAGGAATAGACCATGGCGAAGCCCTTTTTGAAAGCCTGGGCAAGGCGGTCGATCCGAAAGACGGTAAAGAGCGTGGCCGTCAGGTCTTCATGTTCATCAATCTGGCGATGCTTTCCCCTGCGGCACTGGGCGCGACTCGCTGGGTGCTGCGCAAGGTACGGGGGGATGTCCCCGTCAGTGCCCGTTTCGACACCGATGCCATCAGTGAAGAAGAGCGCCGTCGACTCGGGGGACACACGAGCGGCGAGCCGCTGGCGATTGAACTGCGTGGTCGCAGACCGGCAGGACGCCATGACGAAACCGGCGACATCGAATGGCGAAACAGGCCATCATTAGATACCAATCGCAGCCAGGTTGCCCTGACCACGGCCACGGGTAAGGCGAATTATTGTGTGATGAGCAATACACTGCGCAGCAATCTGACGTCGTTGATTATCCAGCGTGGTGGTAGCCTGAAAGTAATAGGCCGTGTCTGTAAAGTGGTCGGTGATGCGGGTGAAGAGGCATTTGCCGCCGCTATGGTGGAAAAAATGGGCTTCAACGCTGAGCGCATCCTCGGCTACAGTAATAAAGTCGGAGTACCCAACCGTTTCGGGCTGACGAACAAGAGTGGCCACGGCCTGGATATGCTGGTCTGGGTGCCGCCGCCACCGTCTCTGACCGTGCGGGCACCAACAACCAACACCATGCGCCACAGCCTAGATGGAGCAAAGGGTACGCCTGCACCAACCCAGACGCTAACCTTCAAGGAAGACACGTTACTGGTGATTGAAACCAAAGCGACGTTGGGTTTGACTAAGACACCAGGATTTAATAAGACACAGGGAACAGGGGCAGGTAAGATTACTGATATTATGGGGAAAATAAAGAGAGGTCGTAATGGATGGACTACGGAGAAAATGAGCGAAGTTGATCCTGACTTTCTAAAAAAGATAGATGCTATCCGTGATGCCTCTAAAGATAACAAACTTGCTTATATTCATGCACAAATTTTTTTTGATTCAAAGGGTGCGCTCAGCAAATTGGCTGGCAATGGAACAGGTATTCAATTAAATACGTGGTAATAAGGACAGAACATGGCGAAAGTTAAAAGTCGATTAGATAGAGTTTTGCCCCAAGTGCCAAGCTGGGCTAGTGATGCGTGGCCTATAAGCGGAACCCGCTTACAGAAGTACGTTTCTGGGGATGGAGGTGTGGGTCATGCATGCACAGATATGTTTGATTACGGGATGCAGGCAATTAGATTCAGTTTACTTGCAGCATATGAACACAACTCAAGAGATGCTATTAAGCAAATGACTTTTGGATTCGTGCGGAATTTGTTTTCAGAAATCGTCGATCTAAGAATATTAACATCTCCCGAACAACTGTTCGTCGGTACGTTGGATGATTGTACACATACAATGTTGGGAGTATTGGCGCTTGGAAAATCAGAACTGGTTTCCCCTTATTATCAGACAGTATTCGATTGTATTGAGAAAGGCTATGGTTTAGGTAATGGTCATAATCCTCCCGTTGGAACTACGCTGCGTTATGCAGCCTTCGGTCTGACTATTATCGGCGACTGGTTAGGAAAACCTCTGGACTTGGACAAGCACGCTTTGCCACGCGACCCCGCTTGGGGCCAGTTGGTAGCACATTGGCGTGAACCCGACCCTGAAAAGTTCTTGCCTGTGCTACTCGGTGCCTGTGATACGCACGTCGAGCGAATCGCCGTGACCGAGAGAGAAGCCAACCAGCAAGCTAAACAATTCGAGTTCAACTCCGTATTCCTCGCAGTCCACCCCACAGAGATCCTGGCCGTATTGCGTCTGCGTGAAATCATAGGGTTGACGAACCCAGCCCACATTGACCATCCACTGATGCAGACACCTTATGCCGCGATTACCTGCCAGCCCGGGGAAGTGACAGAGCGCGATGAACTGCTTGACCGCTTTCTTGAAGTGGTACGTCAACGTGATCCTCAAGTGCTGCCGCCAGGCCTATGAAAGAGCAAACCGCTGCCATGCAAATCCCAACGTGGGAACAATTTTCTTCTGTATTCGCCGCCTCCAGTGACAAGCTGGTACAGGCTGAGCGAGAGGCATTGCTCCAGCAATACAGTGAATTCGATGACGATCAGGCGACATCATCGGTAGACAACTACTTGAATGCTTTGATCGCAATCTATGGCTACTTTCTGGATTATAAAGAAGGCACGTTCAGTATTGTCGAGTGGCTGGAAGAAAAGCTGGGGGATACCTTCACCGCCGAATTTGATTACGACGACGATACGGTGAAAGCCCACTTTGGCGACAGGGTGATTGTGCTATCTCATCACTCGATGGGAATGGATGGGTTCGAGCAGGATTTGGCGAAGCTCGAACAACTGATGAAAGGTCGATACCTCTTCCTCTACCGACATCCAGAAGAAGGTGGTGTCAATGACACTGTAGAGTTGCTGCTGGTGCCCACAGAGCATTGGCAACGGGCGGTACAGCGTTATGGGCAGGCGCAGGTGTCAGCCTATTTCAGGCGCTGTGCCAATAAAGAGAGTAAGCGGGATGTTCGTTACCACTTCAAGACCAGAATATTTTTGTGGTTGGTGCTACCCGTGATAGTCGTTTTCTCTCTCTACGTGGCATGGGAAACGCTCAAAGGCGATACGCCACCACCGCCGCAGCCGAAGGGATGTGAGAATGTAGACAGGGCTTACAGTGATCAGTCAGAACAGGTAGCCGCTATCATGAGATACGACATGCGCAAGAAACTCGGTTGCGATAGTAGATAAAATTGACGGTGCTGTGTAACGAAGGAGAAAGTCTATGTCAGGACGTGGTGCCATTCGCCTGGGGGATGCCCATTCAGGTGGAGGAAAAATGATTGAAGCCAGTGGCTTTCCTGTGAATGGCGTTCCGCAGTGTCTGCTTGGCGATAACGCGGTATGTCCCACCCACAAGGGAACGTTTCCGCTGGTTTCAGGCGGTGATGGTTCAGCGGTTCATAATGGACGCCCCATGATATTTGAGCCAGGTAAACTGGCCTGTGGCTGTAGCGTGTCATCATCATGTGCAGGGAATTACAATCGTAAATAGTGATTTTACCCAGCAATAGTGGACATGCAACTCAGTGAGTAAACTCATTAACAGAGGGGACTCACATGATAAAGTCAGTATCAATCAGCAAGAAATTGTGTAAACAACATACTCCCTGGTTTCGTCAGATTGGCGGAGAAACGGTGAATAGTGGGTGATGTTTTATCGAGTTCTGAACCAAGCAAGTTTGGTAAGTATTTGATCCCACTGTGACACGACGGCCTACCCGTAGCTTCCAGATAGACCGTCGTGTGGCTAAATAGCTTAACGCGCCGCTTCGTAAATCTTCTGACTTTCTTCCAGCGTGATGTCGCGATGCTCGCCCAGAGCCGTCAGGCCGTGCTCGCTGAGTTTGGCGACCAGTGTTGGAATGGCGCTGCCATCCAACTGATAGTCAGACATGCGGGTCGGCACGCCCATTTTCTCGAAGAAGTCACGCGTGGCGGCAATCGCACCGTCGATGCGCTGATCTTCGCTACCGTCACGCAGGTTCCAGACGCGCTCGGCGTATTGCAGCAGTTTGTCGCGTTTCTGGGCTTTTCTTGCCGCCAGCATGGCAGGCAACACAATGGCCAGCGTCTGAGCATGGTCGAGGCCGTGCAGTGCCGTTAATTCGTGTCCTAACATATGGGTTGACCAGTCTTGCGGTACGCCTGCACCAATCAGGCCGTTCAACGCCATGGTGGCGCTCCACATTACATTGGCTCTGACCTTGTAGTTCTCCGATTCAGCCAGCGCGCGCGGGCCTTCTTCAACCAGCGTCAGCAGTAAACCTTCCGCAAAACGATCCTGTACTTTGGCATCGACGGAATAGGTCAGGTACTGTTCAACTGTGTGAACGAAGGCATCGACTACGCCGTTGGCAATCTGACGAGCGGGCAGGGTGTACGTCACGACTGGGTCGAGCACCGCGAAAAGCGGCTGCGTGTGGCGTGAGCGGAAAGCGAGCTTATCGTTGGTCGATTTACGGGTGATGACTGCGCCGTTGTTGGATTCAGAACCGGTCGCAGGCAGGGTGAGCACGGCCGCCAGCGCGACGCCGCGATCGATTTCCGCTCCACCGGTTTGCAGGATATGCCACGGGTCTTGCGCCGCTTGATAGTCTGCGGCGGCAGCGATAAATTTCGTGCCATCAACCACAGAGCCACCGCCAACCGCCAGCAGGAAGTCAATCTTCTCCGCCCGGACGACCTCGACGGCTTTCATCAGCGTTTCATAAGTCGGGTTCGGTTCAATGCCGGAAAATTCGCGCACGTTGCGGCCTTCTAATGCGCGATAGACCTGATCCAGTACGCCATTGTGTTTTACACTGCCGCCGCCGTAAGTGATGAGGATACGGGCATTGGCAGGAATTTCTTTGCCTAATTCAGCAATTTGGCCTTCGCCAAACAAAATCTTGGTAGGGGTATGGAGTGTGAAATTTAGCATAGGTTATTTGTCCAGTTTAAAGCCCTGTTGGAGGATTGCGGGTAAGACTTTCGGGAAATAAATGTGCTGATAGTAGCTGGCGGTATTATCACCCCAGTTGTCGCCATCTACGCGACCGGTTTGCTGCCAGTGTGCCACCAGCGTTTGGTTATATTGCTCAATCGCCGCAGGCAGAGCGTCCTGATGATAGGTTTCATCGTGGCGGAATGAGTTCAGCGGCAGGCGTGGTTTTTGATGCGCCGGGGTGTCTACGTAGCCGATCGCGACGCCTGCGACGGGGAACGTCAGTTCAGGAAGTTCCAGAAAATCGATCATTGCCTGTGGGTCGCGACGAATACCGCCAATCGGGACGATGCCCAGCCCAAACGAGCGTGCGGCGGCCATCAGCGTGCCGAGCGCGATGCCGACATCCGTTGTGCCGGAAATCAGGCTTTCGAGGCTTTCATGCGCGTGCTGCTGCTTGTCGCTCATGGCAATCCCGACCTGCGTTTTATACATATCCAGCACCACGGTAATGAAGACGGGTGCCTGGGCAATCCACGGCTGGCCGCCAGCCAATTCGGCAATGCGTGCTTTGCGTTCCGGGTCGCGGGTGACGATGAGCGAGACCTGCTGAGAGTTTACGGACGTCGGTGCCAGATGGGCGGACTGAATAATGGCATCCAGCACGTCATCGGGAATCGCTTTATCAAGATAGCTACGTTCACTGCGGTGTGAGGTGAACAGCTCAATCGTTTTATTCATGTCTTTTCCCGTGGGGTGAGGGGATGGCGGTATGCTCAGTATTGTCATCAACCTACGTAAGGCGTTCAATGCACATTTCTGTTTGGTTATTGCCTATTTCTCCAAAATATAGGAGAAAAGGGTGATAATAATTCGCAGGTATGTCATTTTGTTTCTTCTGTCAGGAGAGAGGCTTCGGGCAGGAAAAGTGCACCCGTAGCGAGAGAACACGATTTTGACGCAGACCCCATATATGTTGACGGAACACCAAGGTATGTCGACAGAAAGCCAATGTGAGCGGCTTGTTCAGAAACAGGCAGAGCTGCAACAGATTGAGTTACAACAGATTGAGCCGCAACAGACGGTGCGGCAGCGCATCGTGCAGCAGGCAATACGCTGTTCAGCTAAAAGCTGGGCCACGCCGTCGCTCGTCCCGCAGGTCAGGATTCTTTATACGGAACAGCACCATCCGCGTGTGCCGGTGATGTATGAACCGACGATTGTCATCATTTTTCAGGGTCAAAAGATTGGCTATCTGGGCGGAAAAACCTTCCAGTATGACCCGGAAAATTACCTGTTGATGACCGTGCCGCTGCCGTTCGAATGTGAAACGATAGCCAGCGCTGAACACCCGCTGGTGGGGATGGCGATCCGTATCGATATCCAGATGCTTCAGGATTTGCTGATCGACATCGGTGACGACGACAGCGCGATCCGCCCCTGTTCCTGCACGTGTGGGGTGAACAGCGCGCCGCTGACCGATGAGATTCTGTGTGCCGTTGAACGGCTGCTGGATGCGATGAATAACCCGCGTGATGCCCGTGTGCTGGGCCCGGCGATTGTGCGCGAGATTATCTATCATATGCTCTGCGGCGAACGCGGTGCGGCGTTACAGGCGTTGGTGAATCGACACACGCACTTCAGCCAGATAGCCAAGTCTCTGCGACGTATTGAAAACCACTATGCCGATAGCCTGAATGTGGAACAGCTGGCGTCTGAAGTGAACATGAGCGTCTCGGCGTTTCATCATAACTTTAAGGCCGTCACCAACACATCGCCGTTGCAGTACCTGAAATCCTACCGCTTGCATAAAGCGCGCGTGCTGATGATCAACGAGGGGCTGAGAGCGGGCGTTGCGGCGGCTCGCGTCGGATATGAGAGCGTGTCGCAGTTTAGCCGGGAATTTAAGCGCTATTTCGGTGCGACGCCGAGCGATGAAGTCACGAGAATAAAGGCCAGCAATATGGCGGTTGAGGAAAGCTGAAGACGTTAAGAAAGCGTGCGATTGCCTTATTAGGCGACCGCGCGTTTTTTGCGCCACACCACGACAGCCATACCGATCAGGCCGCTCACCAGCAAAATAATCGGTAGCAGGATCAGCGCGGTCATCACCTGATCTTCATAGCGTTTGACCAGCGGAATGTGGCTGAGCGCATAGCCGAGCGTGACAATCCCCCCGACCCACAGCAGCCCACTGAGCCAGTTGAAAATCTGAAAGCGCGTATTGTTTAACCCCGAAATCCCCGCCATCGTTGGCAACAGCGTGCGGATAAACGCTAAAAAGCGGCCAACCAGCAGCGCCGCCAGACCATGCTGGTGGAACAGGTGATGGGCTCGCTGGTGGTAATGGGCGGGAAGCTGTAACAGCCAGCCTTTTACCAACCGGGTATCACTTAGCCAGCGCCCCTGAAGGTAGCTGAGCCAACAGCCGAGGCTGGCGGCGATGGTGAGGAGAATCATCGTAGGGAAAAAGCTCATCACGCCTTTGGCAATCATGGCACCAGTGAGCAACAGCAGGCTATCGCCGGGCAGAAAAGAAGCAGGCAGCAGGCCGTTTTCCAGAAACAGCGTTGTGAATAAAATGCCGTAAATCACCCAGATGACGTGGGGATCGGCCAGAGCACTAAAATCCTGCTGCCAGAGCGCCTGAATAATGTCGTGAACCACACTCATATTACTTCCCGCCAGTGACGATATTCACTATCTCTCAGGCTGCGGCAATGAAACGCTGGGTTACCTGAAATCTACTGCCTATCAAGCCTTAAAACTATCAAGCCCTAAAATCGGTATGGGGCAAAACGCCTTGCTGCGTGATGAGAATGCGGCAGGGCTTAATGCTTAATTTTGGTTAAGGTAACGCAGTTTTTGGTAAGCGTTGACTCA
This sequence comes from Pectobacterium carotovorum, assembly GCA_016415585.1. Lineage (NCBI taxonomy): Bacteria > Pseudomonadati > Pseudomonadota > Gammaproteobacteria > Enterobacterales > Pectobacteriaceae > Pectobacterium > Pectobacterium carotovorum. The sequence continues at coordinate 448,810 of CP066552.1, forward strand.
TGAGCATCATAACGCATTACCCACCGTGCCGCAGGGGAAATCAAGATGCGGCGGCTTTATGGCCGTCACACTTTCTCTATTTTGTTTCCTGCTGGTCGTTTGGCTACGTTGAGTCTGCTGACGACGTGCTAGGCTCTCAGTCTGCTGAAGCCCGCGGCCAGATCGTCGATCAGATCGTCACTGTCTTCAAGTCCAATATGTAACCGAATAAGTGTGCCGGTAAAATCCACGCCGCTCACAGGACGAATGGCCACCAGTTCTTCCGGTTGATTCGCCAGAATCAGTGACTCGAAGCCACCCCACGAATACGCCATACTAAAGTGTTCAAAATGGTCCAGATAGTGCGCCAACGCTTCTTTGCTCAATTTCTCTTTCAACACAAAAGAGAACAAGCCGTTGCAGCCCTTAAAGTCGCGTACGTAGAATTCATGCCCTTTGCACTCTGGTAAGGCCGGGTGGTTAACCACCGCGACTTCGGGTTGCTCCGCTAGCCATTTTGCAATGCGGATGCTGCTTTCCTGATGCTGCTTGAGTCTAACGCCCAATGTGCGCAGGCCACGGCTGGCGACATAGGCGGTATCGGCATCAACCATTTGGCCCATCAGGTAAGAGTGTTCACGCAACTGTGCCCAGCAGCGCTCGTTAGCGACTGCGGTGCCTAGCATGGCATCAGAATGGCCGACGATATATTTCGTACCGGCCTGAATAGAGATATCAATATCGAAGTCGAGCGCCTTGAATAAAATGCCTGCCGCCCAGGTATTATCAATCATGATGACGATCTCGGGATTGATACGGCGTACGGCTTGGACGATGGCTGGCACATCGTGTACTTCCATCGTGATGGAGCCCGGTGATTCGAGAAAGACGACTTTGGTGTTGGGTTGGATCAGTTCGGCAATATCCGCACCGATGAGCGGATTAAAATAGGTGGTGCTGACATTCAGCTTGTGGAGCACTTTCGTGCAGAAATCCTGTGTGGGCTCATAGGCTGATTCTGTCACCAGGATGTGATCGCCTGCCGCGACGAAAGAGAGGATCGCGTTAGAAACGGCGGCTGCGCCGCAGGGGTATAAGGCACAGCCTGCGCCGCCCTCCAGCTCCACCATGGCTTCCTGAAACGAGAAATGGGTCAGCGTGCCACGGCGACCATAGAACAGCGCACCCTTGGCGCGGTTAATGGTGGCGTGCTTTTTGTCCTGCACGGTATCAAATACCAGAGAGGAAGCGCGCTGAATTACGGGGTTGACGGAGCCGTGGGTGAACTTCTTGCTGCGTCCTGCGGCGACTAAGGCGGTTGCCGTTTTTTTGCTTGTCATAACCACTATTACCTTTTCTATTCAATCCTGCCGGATGACTCACTACGTCGACTATTCCCGACCGTGAACGGTGGGGAATTGCGGGGGCATGATTGGATTTATAAGCGTTCGATTGATGAGGTCTACGTTATCACGGCTGGAGCGGCGTGTGGGCTTGAGTAGGGTAAGATTAGAGGTAGGTGAAAATATTTCAGGTAGGGAAATGCAAGGAAAGCGCCATGTCTTCTGTATTGCAGTTAATCAACATGGCGCAATGTAGTGTGTTAACCCGTATGCACGCCAAAGAATTTGGGCAGCCAGAGCGAGATGGCCGGAATATAGGTGACCAGCATCAGCACAAAGAAAAGTCCACAGTAGAAGGGCAGCATCGCTTTAACGACCTGTTCTATCTTCTGCTTACTCACCGCACTGGCGACAAAAAGTACCGATCCTACTGGTGGTGTGATCAGGCCGATCCCGAGGTTCACCAGCATGATCATACCGAAATGCACCGGATCGATGCCGAGCGAGTGGGCGACAGGCAGCAGAACGGGCGTCAGGATCAAGATCAGCGGCGCCATGTCCATCAGCGTACCGACCAGCAGCAGCATGATGTTAATCCACATCAGGATGACGTACTTGTTATCCGAAATGGAGGTGAAAAATTCGGTAATGCGGCTCGGCAGCTGCATGTAGGTCATGATGGCACCGAACGCGGCGGCGAAGCCGATCAAGATCATCACGATCGTGACAGTTTTTACCGTGCGGTACATCAGCTTGGGCAGCTCTGACCATTTATAGTCTTTGTAGATAAACATGGTCACGAAGAAGGACCATAGGCAGGCGATGGCCGCAGATTCGGTTGCGGTAAAAATCCCAGACAGGATCCCGCCCATGATGATGACCACCGTCATCAATCCCCACAGGGTATCGACAAAGATTTTCAGTGCCTGACGGAACGGTACGCGTTCGCCTTTTGGATAACCGCGCCGATGTGCGAAACCGACACACATCACCATCAGGGTCAGGCTGAGCAGCAGGCCTGGCAGGATCCCCGCAATAAACAGCGAAGCAATGGAAACCGTACCGCCGGTTGCCAGCGAGTAGATCACGGAGTTGTGGCTCGGCGGTGTCAAAATCGCCTGCACGGAGCCACTGGCGGTGACGGCAGCGGAGAAGTCGCGTGGATAACCTTTCTTTTCCATTTCCGGGATCATCACCGAACCGATAGAGGCGGTGTCTGCCACGGAAGAACCGGATATCGCACCAAAAAATGTTGATGCGACGATGTTAACCAGCGACAAGCCGCCGCGAATAAAGCCGACAAAAATATACGCGAAGCTGACCAGCCGACGGGCGATGCCGCCTTCGGCCATAATGGCACCGGCCAGAATGAAGAAGGGGATGGCCAGCAGCGAAAATTTGTTTACGCCGTTGGTAATCTGGATCATCACCGCCTCAAGCGGCAGATCGATCCAGAAAGCCCCAACAATCGCGCTCAACCCTACCGCGTAGGCGACGGGAACGCCGACCGCCAGCAGCACGGCCAGCGTGGCAATCAGAATAAATGCATCCATGGTATTGGCTCCGAATTAAGAACTGCCAAGCATTACCACAGGGCGTTTATCCTGCGGGCCGAAAAACATTTTTTCGATGATGAACAGCACGGTGATGAATGAGCCAATAGGCAGCGGCAAATAACTTTCACCTGCGGTTAATAAGGGAAACTCCGCGACGGGCTGTTCCCATAATTCCATGCAGAGCACGGTGCTGTAATAGAGAATAAACAGGCTGATTAACAGCATCAGGAGGTTCGCCAGATGAACGCAAACCTTCTTACCAGTTTCTGGCAATCTGTCGGTCAACATGCTGACGGCAATATGTGAGTTGGAACGGTAACTGACGGCGGCGCCGACAAAAGTAAACGTCACCATACAAATAATTGAAATGGGTTCTGGCCAGGATAACGCGGCATTTAAAACATAGCGTGCGAATATACCGACAGGAATAACAAGCGTCATAATTAATAACGCCAGACCAGAAACCCACATGGCAATACGATAGAGTACATCCATGCTGGAAAGATAAGACTGTGCCATTTTTCCACCTATACTCACTTCGCTGGGTGATAAGCAAAGGATCATTGTTGATATCAGGCTATTAATGGTGGCGGATAAATAGCAGGCTATTTATCCGCTGAGATGAGGTACTGATTATTGGACGTCGGCGACGGCTTTAATCAGATCCTGATATTTGGCACCAAACTGATCGCGGACGGGTTGCGTGGCTTTAAAATAGTACTCGGTATCAATGTCATGGAACTGAACGCCGCCGGCTTTCATTTTATCCAGAGATTGCTGCGTATATTCTTTCCACAGTACGCGCTGTTCCTGCTGCGCTTCTTTCGCCAGCTTCAGGATAAGATCCTGATCCTCTTTAGAAAGTTTGTCCCATTTGGCTTTGGAATACAGGAACAGCTCAGGAATAATGAAGTGGCGGCTCCAGGTATAGTTTTTCACGACAGGCAGGTAGTTGTGTGCGACAAACGTTGGTGGGTTATTTTCGGTGCCGTCAATCACGCCGGTTTGCATGCCGCTGAAGACTTCACTGACGCCCATGGCAATCGAGTTGGCCCCCATCGCTTTTAGCGTGGCCAGCGCGACCGGGCTACCCTGTACGCGAATTTTCATGCCCTTGAGGTCTTCTGGTTTCACCACCGGTTCCTTGGTGATTAAGTTACGCGTTCCCGCATCCATCCAGCCCAGAAAAACCAATTTTGATTTACTGCTATGGGTAATCTTGTCACCAATTTCCTGACCGATTTTTCCATCCAGCACTTTATGCAGATGATCTTCATCACGGAAAATATAGGGCAGCGTGAAGACTTCTATTTCCGGTAAAATAGCGGCAACGGGCGTCATTGATACACGGATAATATCAATCGCGCCGAGCTGCGCCTGCTCAATCATTTGTTTCTCATCACCCAATACCCCGCCGGGGAAGGTTTTAATTTCCAGCCTGCCATTTGTAGCGGCTTTTAATTTCTCTCCCATTTTCTGAACGGCGACGACATTAGGATAACCTTCAGGGTGAACATCAGAGGCTTTAATTTGTTGTGCCTGAATCGCTTGGCTCATCAGGAGTGCAGTAGAACCCAGACAAACGCCGATCAATGTTTTCGACAGCTTCATTGAATTATCTCCAGAGGTGGGGTGACATTATCGATAATCAAATGGTGATTTAAAAATATAAACCCATGAAAAATAGCGTAATGAAGAGTGGGTTTAATGATGAGAAGACGACCGCCTATTACGTATTATTGTGGCGTGAGTCAGTATTCTCTGCGAGTTAAGCTAACCTATTATACAACTTCGTAGAATGACTCGTGTCACAAAAGAAAAAGCTAATATGAAATGCTGTTTTATATGGACTTTATTCCTATTTGACTTATAGGAATATACGTAACTTGGTGTTTTTATTTATCTTATTATGTACATATGTATCTATTTATTTCAGTAAACTTATCGCCAGCTACCATTAAATGGTGTGATAACTTAATGTTGATCACAAAAAGCCGATCGTAAAAATCTTGGTTATCGCACCGTGTTTTAGGGGGATCTCCTGCCTGATATATTCCTGAATGCTATCCTTCTTATCGTTCTTATGCTTTTCCTGCCGATGTGCGAGCAAATACCCTCTGAAATTCTGTCAGAACGCAAGGAAAGTGCGTTATCTGATGTAAATAATAATGAGAACAACTATCAATTCGTTCAAGGTTTGGTATCATTTCAGGCTGCGTTATTGCGTCGATTGTACCTGCGGGTATCGTACTGGATGAATGGTGGAGGCACAGCGTGAAGACGGCTGTCAGTAATACAACTCAACAGGTGTTATCAACCTGGCAAAAAAAACGTGGCGCGTTCAGCGCATTTTCCCGTAGCGTGCTGGTTATCCTGCTGTGTGCGGCGGGACTAAGTGGAAATGCGTTTGCGGCTCCGGCAACGACGCCGTTGTCGACACAGAATGCAGCGCCAGCCGCGCAGCCTTCTGCTGTGCCCCCTTCCGCTCCTGTGACGACCGATGCACAAGCCCCGACATCAGCGCTCACGCTGCCTGCCAGCGCGGCACCGGGCACCAACAACCTGATGAAAACCGATTTGTCCGTCTGGGGTATGTACCAGCACGCCGATGCCGTCGTGAAAACGGTGATGATCGGTTTGCTGCTGGCCTCCGTGATTACCTGGGCGATCTTCTTCAGTAAAAGCGTTGAGATGTCAGGCGCGAAACGCCGTCTGCGCCGTGAGTATCTGGCGTTGGAACAGGCGAAAACGCTGGACGACGCGCTGGAAACCGCGGACGCGTTCAAAGCAGGCAGCGTTGCACAGCAACTGCTGGTCGATGCGCAGAACGAACTGGAGCTTTCCGCACGTTCCGATGACAACAACGGAATTAAAGAGCGCACCGCGTTTCGTCTGGAACGTCGCGTGGCGGCTACCGGGCGTCACATGGGGCGTGGTAACGGCTATCTGGCAACGGTCGGTGCAGTTGCGCCGTTCGTGGGCTTGTTCGGTACGGTATGGGGCATCATGAACAGCTTCATCGGTATCGCGCAGACGCAAACCACTAACCTAGCGGTGGTCGCACCGGGGATCGCAGAAGCTTTGTTGGCGACGGCGATCGGTCTGGTTGCCGCGATCCCTGCGGTGGTTATTTATAACGTCTTTGCACGTTCGATTGCCGGCTACAAAGCGATGGTTGGCGATGTGGCTGCACAGGTACTGCTGCTGCAAAGCCGCGATCTCGATGTGGCTGCCAGCAACGATAACCGGGCGTCTTCAGCAGCGCATAAACTGCGGGTGGGTTAAGTCATGGCGATGCATTTGAAGGAGGACGTGAGTGATGACAGTGAAATGCATGACATTAACGTCACGCCGTTCATTGACGTCATGCTGGTTCTGCTGATTATCTTCATGGTGGCGGCCCCGCTGGCAACGGTAGACATTCGTGTCGATCTGCCAGCCTCATCGGCAGCACCACAGCCGCGGCCGGAAAAACCGCTTTATCTGACGGTAAAAGCAGATAAGCAAATGTTCCTGGGGGAAGAGGTGGTTAGCGAGCAGTCGCTGGCGCAGGTGCTGGATGCGAAAACCAGTGCCAATAAAGAAACGACCATCTTCTTCCAGGCGGACAAAAGCGTCGATTATGAAACCATTATGAGCGTGATGGATTCACTGCGTAAGGCGGGCTACCTCAAGGTTGGCCTGGTCGGTGCGGAAACCGCTGCCGCTAAATAACGGCTGAGGGTTGTGTTGTAAGAAGGAATGCGGGCGTTCAAACCGCGTTCCTTTTTTTACGTCTGTAGATTTACGTCCAGATGATGGCAGGGCGCTTTGGGCGTTGGTCTACGCCCGCGAGTCAGGATGACGCCAGTGAATACGCGTCGGGATATAGCGTCGGTCTTCTTCAAGCGGCTGTTGTGCAATCAAACTCGTAATCATTTCAAAGCTGCTGCGCGCCAGATTCTCACAATCCTGCGCCACGGTATCGATCTTCAGCGGCAAACAATCAAACAGATAGTGATCGTCAAAGCAGCACAGTCGGATGCCGCTTTCCATCAGGTTATGCTGGTTCATATAACGCAACACACCTTCCATCAGGCCACAGGCAGCGACAAACAGCGCTTTTGGCGGACGACCCAGCGTTGCACACAGCTGAGCAAACATTTCATAACCTGCGCTGGGGTGATAGCTGCCGTGAATAATCCACTCCGGCTTGCAGTCGATGCCTGCGCGCGTTAGTCCAAGCTGGAAGCCTTCCAGACGGTGGCGAGTCGGGGAAATTCGCTGCTGGCCGCCAAGGAAATAGAATTCATCACGATGCTGACGGGCGATACGCTCGACCATTTCCGCCGTGGATTCTACCGCTTCGGAAATCACCATCGGCAGCGTGGAATCACCAATCACCCGGTCAAACTGCACGACGGGCAACTGTTGATTAATTTTCTGATATTCGACATCGCTTAACAGGCTGGAAGCGACAATCAGGCCATCGACCTGACGCTGCACCAGACTGTTGACCGCCATCATCTCCTGACTGGCGTTTTCGTCGGTGCAGGCAATCAGCAGTTGTAGCCCCGCTTCACGACACAGCATCTCCAGCTCGCGGGAAATCACGGCAAAGCCGTAGTTGGTCATTTCCGGCACCACCAGCCCCAACGTGTTGCTGCGTGAGGAACGCAGCGAACGGGCGTGAATACTGGGCTGATAACGTTGTTCGTGCGCGACGGCTAAAATGCGGTCGCGGGTTTCATCAGAAACGCGAAACTCTTTGCTGCGTCCGTTAAGCACCAGACTAGCGGTGGATTTTGATACACCGGCCAGCGCGGCGATGTCACTGATTGTTATGCGTTTAGTCGGTTTCACCGCGAGGTCTGCTATCAGAAAAAAGGGAAGTTATTCTATCACGCATGGCGCTAACAGCCAGTGCTGTAGCGTTAATCGCCCAGAGCCGCTGAATGTCATGGTTGCTTCGCTTTCCGGGAAATAGCGTGCAGACACCACGGCTTCGCCGTCGTTGATGAAAATTTCAACGCTGGAGCGATCGCACAGGATCTGCAATTGGCTCAGGTCACCGCGCCAGTAGCGATGCTCGGGTTCGCCGGTACGGCGGTTACGTCGGCTCAACGTGACGCGTTCACCGTCCCAACAGAGAACCAGCTGAGAGGCGAGGTTGAACTGAAATTCCCCCTGTACGGCGATGAGGATTTCTGCGCTGCTAGTGTGAAGCGGAGGCGCGTAGTCTGCGGCACCCTGCCAGGTGTAATGCTGCCTGCGCAGTTGTTGCAATTCGCGCGCAGGACGTTGATAAACGCGATCGGCATGCAGCGTGAGTTCACGCGGACAGGTCATGGTATGGATCCAGCCCTGTTCGATCGTGGGTTCAAAAAACTCATTGTCGTCAGGAATCGACATCCAGCCGAACAGCAGGCGTCGCCCGTCTTCACTCAATGTTGTTTGCGGTGCGTAAAACTCAAAGCCGAGATCCAGTTCGTGGAAATCCTGATGTGGGTACGTGCCACTTTCGTAGTCGAGTGAACCAATGAAGTAGCCCGCCTGAAAGGTATTCAGGTAGCGTTCGTCTTCAGCGGGAACGCCCTGCGGGCAGCAAACCAGTACGTCTTTGCCATCCAGCAGGAACAAGTCTGGGCACTCCCACATATAGCCAAAATCAGCGAGGCCACCTAAACGGGAACCGGCGATCTCGCTGATCTTCTCCCACGCCAGCAGATCGGCAGAACGGTAGAGCAGCACCTTGCCTTGCAGGCAGAGATCTTGGGCGCCGAGTACCATGTACCAGTGGTCGTCATGACGCCACACTTTAGGATCGCGAACGTGGCCAGTGTAGCCGTCGGGGAGCGTAAGAACCGCGCCCAGCTTGTCATATTCACCGTTAGGGTTCTCACGGGCGAGGCACTGAAACGCGGTACGCGAACCGTCATCGTATTTCACGTTACCGGTGTAGATCAGCATGATCGCCCCCTGATCTGCCACGGCAGAACCGGAGTAGCAGCCGTGGCTTTCATAGCTTTCGCTTGGCACCAGCGCGACGGGTTCATGCTTCCAGTTCACCAAATCGGCGGAACTCCAGTGCCCCCAGAATTTTGCTCCGTGGGCACAGGACAAAGGATTCCACTGATAAAACAGATGGTAACGCCCGTTGTGATGAATGAATCCATTTGGATCGTTAAGCAGACCAACGTTCGGGGACAGATGCCATTCCGGGCGATACGGGTCTTCCTGTTTCCGTGAATGGCCTGACATCAGGGCGTGGACCATGCGTTTTAGTAAGTGGACTTCCTTCATTATTCGCTATCCGTTTTATATTTCAGCAGTAAGGAAAGGATAAAGGCGGCACCGAACGCAATTAACATCCCGATCAGGTAGTTAAGCATCGATCCCCCTTGCACAATAGCCAGCCCCGGAAAACCGGTCAGCCCGACGGCCGTCATATTGACGTGATTGAAGACCACCCACGCGCCACCGAGCGCACCGCCTGCCAGTGCTGCCAGGAACGGTTTAATGAAGCGCAGGTTGATACCAAATATCGCGGCTTCTGTGATGCCCAGCAGACAAGAAAACCCGGCAGGAACGGCAATCGCTCGGGTTTTGGCATCACGCGTTTTGAAGTATACCGCCAGACATGCGCCGCCCTGCGCCACGTTCGCCATTGCCCAAATTGGCAGCAGGAAGTTGACGCCGATATTCGGGTTGCCAAGCAGTCCGGCTTCAATGGCATGGAAGCTGTGATGGACGCCAGTGATGACGATGACGGAGTAGAGGCCGCCGAACAGCAAACCAGCCAACCAGCCAGCGTGAGCAATCAATGTGCTGAGAACCAAAGAAATGCCATCGCCCAGCGCACGCCCAGCAGGCCCGATGAGCAGCATAGCGACAAACCCGGAAATGATGACCGTCAGGAATGGTGTGACAATGATGTCCAGCGCGTCCGGTACGATTTTACGCAGGCGCTTTTCCACGATGCTCATGAACCAGACGGCCAGCAGGACCGGAAACACGGTGCCCTGATAGCCGATCATGGCGATGTCCATGCCGAAGAAATGCATGGTCTGGAAGCCCCCGGCGACGCCCCAAGCGTTGGTCAGCGCCGGATGGGTCAGGATACCGCCCAGCGTCGCGCCCAGATAAGGGTTGCCGCCGAATTCCCGTGCGGCGGTAAAGCCGATTAGAACAGGCAGGATAATAAATGCCGCGGAGCTGAACATATCCAGCATGACGAAGATCGCGCTGCTGGAATCGACCCAGCCGTAGGTCTTGATCATGCCGAGCAGTCCCATCAACAGACCAGACGCGATAATCGCTGGCATGATGGGGACGAAGATGTTCGACAGCAGGCGCGCCAGACGTTGCAGCGGATTCAGCTTTTTCGCGGCAATCGACGCGGCTTCGGATTTGCTCGATTCACTGATGCCTGCCGCTTTGATGAACTCGGCATACACCTTGTTAACCAGCCCGGTGCCGAAAATGATCTGCATTTGTCCGGCATTCTGGAAGCAGCCCTTAACGCCATCGACGTTCTCGATCGCTTTCTTGTCAGCCAGACTGTCGTCATTCAGTACCAGACGCAGACGAGTCGCGCAGTGGGCAGCACTGGCTATATTCTCTTTCCCGCCGAGAAGGGGGATGAGTGCGGCGGCAGTAGCGTTGATATCCATGTTATTCCTCTTTTTCAATAGGATATGCTGTTTCTTCGGCGTCGATTAGCGCGTAATCGACGCCAAGGTCAGGCAATTATCAGAACCAGGTTTCCATCTGGATACCGAAGTTCCATTCGCCGCCTGCTTTAAAGCCGGTGGAGCCAAAGGTATCTTCACTGGAGTAGTTATCCAGCCGTTTATCCCAGTCCATGTAGCTGGCAAACACGCGCAGTTCAGGGCGGCTAAAGAAGTTACCGATATCGCCGACCTTGAACGTTGGTGCAAAGGTCAGCTTGTAGAAGCCGCCGCTCACCTGATTCAGGCTCCGATAACCGCGTGGATCGAGGTCCATGTATTGATAACTGCCTTCATAGGCCAGTGCAAAGTTTTCGGTGATTTCCTGAATCAGGCGCGCATTAAAGGTGACCCATTCGTAGCTATCGCCGCTGACGTAACGGTCTTTGCTGGTTTGCGCCAGAATGGACGGCGCGAAGCTCCAGGTCTTGTTCAGCGCTGTTGTGCCGTAGGTCGCAAAGCGCCAGGTGTTGGCATCGTTAGTCAGGTTGCCGTCAGCACCGATGTTCTTCACTTCACCGCCCAGACCGTGGCCGTAAAGGATCGCGGTTTTCGATGTCCCGTCGCGTAAGCCATAGAAGCTGTCGCCGTGGTAAGCCACCATGGCGTGATAGCCTTTGTCGCCTGCATTGGTATTGGTGACAGCGAGGTTATCGCGACTTGTCCCCGTGTTTTCTTTGACGTCGTTATTCTTCGCGGTTAACCCGCTCAGCATGAACTGGAATGACCCGACGTAGTTGTTAGCGGTAAAGACGTAGTTTTTGATGTCGTTATCCAGCGAGGTAATTTCGCCGAGGCTGCGGCCATACAGTGAGAAGTTACTCTTGGCGCTATCCGCCCATTTCACGTCATAGATCCCGCCGCCGGTGCCTGCGAGGAAGACTACGTCGCTGTCCAGCCAGTGAATATCGAAGTTATCGCGATCGAAACGTTTACCCGCCCACAGCGTCGTGTCCTTAAAGGCACCGGTGAAGGTTGGCAGTGAACCCAGTTCGACGAAAGCTTCACGAATGTTGAGGTCGCTGGTGGCGGCCGTCCAGTCGTTATAGCTGCGCTGGCCGTCTGCCATCATCACCTTGAAGCGGGTGGTTGCGCCGTTATCCAACTTCTGTTTGTGCTCCAGTTTGAGCTCGACGTAGGTGTCGTCTTCATTGCCTAAACGACCAATATGTCCGCCAGTCTGACCCGCAGGGGACATGCCCGGCCCGATATCGGTTTTGGAACTGGTGGCAGAATCATTGATCGACAGGCCAGAACGCGCGTAGCCGTGGAATTCAAATCCATCAGCGAACGATTTCTGCTTGGCCAACGCCGTCGTGCGCTGTTCCACCTGCTGGGTTTTTTGTTCGGTTTGAGTCGTGCGGGTCGCTAGCTGCTGGGTTTGCTTTTCAGCGGCATTGGCTCTGGCCTCAGCGGCTTGTGCACGGGCTTCAGCCTGTTGCAAACGCTGTTCCATGGCGTTCAGGCGGGCTTCAATACTATCGGTGTTGGCAGCGGAAACATAAAAGGGGGAGGAAAGTAATAATCCTATCGTCACAGCAAGGTGGCTTGGTTTCATTTTTTCGTTCTCGTCGTGAAGGAGATTTATTGTTTTTGGATTTCTCGTGTTTAGCTAAATGGCTAAACCGGTTTTTCATGGGGAAAATAAAAGCCAGCAGAAGGGTTAGCAAGAAATTTCACTCACCCGATTCTGTAACTGTGATCCTGACTACAAAACCGGGCGGTAACCGTATTAAGCGAAGGGCTTTAGTGCTTGTTTACGGGAGGGCGTGCAGTTGCTGCGCATAGGGGAGTGCTGTCATCGCGCCTTTTGCTGTGGTGGCCAGCGCACCGCACCGCTGAGCCTGCGCGATAATCGGGTCCCAGCTAGGCGGCTGTGACAGGTCGTCATACTGCGCCAGGCCGTGCAGTAAACCGGCGACGAAGGCATCCCCTGCACCAGTCGTATCGACGGGGGTTACCAACGGCGCGGCAAAGTGCCGTAGCTGGTGGCGATCGTGCAGCCAGACGCCTTCGCTACCTAATGTCACCAGCAAGAGTTGGGTGGGGTAGCGCTGCATAAACTGCTGAATCCCCGCTTCAACATCCGGTGTTGAACAGAGAAAGCTCAGTTCTTCACGCGACAGCTTCACCACATCGGCCAGCATCAGCGCCTGTGTCAGACAATCGCGCAGTTCTTGCTCGCTTTGCCAGAGATCGTCACGGATATTCGGGTCGAAACTAACTCGCCCCAGCGCGGCTTTCACCTGCCGCATCGCCTCAAATGCGGTACTGCGCGAGGGCTCCTGCGAGAGTGCGATGGAGCAGAGATGCAGCCATTCTCTTCGGTTGAACATCGGCAGATCTTCCGACTGTAAAAACAGATCGGCACTCGGGCGTACCATAAACGTGAAAGTGCGTTCCCCTACATCATCCAGGCTTACGACCACGGTTGAGGTTCTGTGGTGCCTGTCGTGCACCATGTGGTGGGTATCGACGTTTTCTTTTTCCAGAATCGTTTTTAGAAAATGGCCAAAAACATCGTCACCAACGCGGCCGATAAAGGCACTATTTCCCCCCAATCTGGCGATACCGACCGCGACATTGGCCGGTGCGCCGCCGGGACATTTCAAATAGCGTTCCGTATCTTCCGGTACGAGATCGACAACTGCGTCTCCCATAACCCAAATTCTGTTTGCCATAACGTTACTCTTATCAGCGGTAATTAGACTGTTTGCTAAAATAGAAGAATCGGTTTAGCTATGCAACGTTATTAGAGCGTGTCTGTAGAACCGCTTACAGCGAAGCAATAAGCATAGGGAAAATCTGTAAGTTACAGGAGTCTATTAAGTGTTTGGATAATCATGTTTTTTTGACATGTCGGTGTAAAGAAAGGAAAGTGAACGAGATCGAATTTTTGAAATCGCAGGCTAAATAAAATACATTTCTGCCCGATACCCTTTATGTCGTTTGGCAATGCAGCATGACTGCCATCAAGGAAGATACCAAGAAGGAGAGAATGGTATGGCTCATAAAATCTTGGATAATATGTTGGATGAATTAAAAACAGTGGTTAAACAGCACGTCGGTGATAGTGCTAATGTTCGGATCGACATACGCTACCTTGAGGGAGGGCGTAAAACACTTCGTATTACTATTCCTGATATTTCCACTCTGGAAATTGAATTTAATCAGCGTACCGATCGTGCGTAATTACAATCTGCTTTGGGGAATATGGGCGATATGGGCTTTATTGGTTATCGTCTGGCTTATTGATATTTATAGTGAATTCCCCCTTCGATATTACGGTCAGGGAGTGGTTGCCGTGCTAGCCGCAAGTGCTGCGATCGCATTTTTCTATACTGTTAAAAGGAATAACACGATGTTTTCATTTGATAAAAACAAAAAAGACGTAAAAGAACCGCAAGAGCGCAGTGAAATAAACAGCTCTCCCGCTATCAGCCCATCGAACGAGTTGATTAATTCAGTGAACCCTGTGCGCGTGAAAAAAGACACCTTCATTTCTCAGGGCGCACGTATGACGGGCTCTCTGACTGTGGATGGCAACATTACCGTGGAAGGCCGGGTAGAAGGTGATGTGCAGTGTGATAACACGATTAAGGTGGAGCATACCGGTCAGGTCAATGGCGAGATGAAATCGCAGCAGATCGTCATCAACGGTCGCGTTGAAGGACGCATTGCCGCCAGCGTTGTAGCCATTCTGGCGCAGGGAAAAGTATTCGGCGACATTTTCACCGATGAACTCTCCATCGAAAAAGGTGGCGTCTTCACCGGTCAATCCCACCCGCTGACCCCGCCAACGCAGAGCCAGGAAAAACTGACCTACGTGGAAAAGAAAAAAGAGAAAACCAGCAAAGCACCCGCAGAGCAAGAGAACGTCGTCGCGCTAGCGAGCAATGCGCCAACGGCGTGATGTCGTAAGGTCATTCTGACAGGTAAAGCCTATGCACAAGGAAGACATCATCGACCGGCGCTATTTCCAGTATTGGGGAAAAGCAAAAAGAGCCGCGGATGCGCTGGAAGGGGATGATTATCATCTGCTGCCTTATCACGGTTTGGATGTGGCGGCCTGCGGTTATTTCTTATTAAAGGGAAACTATTTTCAGGCTAACCATGTGCTGCGTGAACTGGTATTTGGCGATGATGATGTCGCCGCATGGTTTGCGTATTTTCTGGCTTGGCACGATATCGGAAAGTTTGCGCGTGGTTTTCAGGGCAAATATGCCAACCCTGATTCCCCGTTAGTCCAGCATTCGGGGCAGTCCGGGAAGGACAGGCATGACGATCTGGGCTTCTGGCTATGGACGATGCGTGATGACATTCCCAATTTATTTCCTTTAGGGACGAAAAAGCCTACTTCAGTGGTGAAAAATACGCTGGAGATCTGGCTGAACATTGTTACCGGGCACCACGGCAAACCAGCGGCGGAATGCAAAGGCAGTCTGGCTTTTCATCGTGATGACTATCTGGCGGTAGAACATTACCTACATGATCTGGAAACGTGTTTTCCCGACGCGTCTGCGTTCCCAGCCTGTTTCGCTGATAAAGGCTGGCGAAACCGGCTGAAGCAGCAAAGCTGGGCGCTGGCTGGCTTGACTGTACTGGCAGATTGGCTGGGCTCGCGCCAGCAGGATTTCTGCTATTGCAGCACGCCGATGCCACTCGAAACCTATTGGCGTGAACACGCGCTGCCAACGGCAGAAAAGGTCATCTCGCGTTTGCCACGAACCCCGTCTACTGCTCCTTTCCATTCTATCCAACAGCTCTTTCCGTTTATCCAACGCCCAACGCCGCTGCAACAGCAGGCGCTGGAGGCTGATATTTCTGCTGACGGGCCGCAGCTTTTCATTCTGGAAGACGTGACCGGTGCGGGGAAAACAGAAGCGGCGATGGTACTGGCGCATCGGCTGATGGCGCAGCAAAAAGCGAGCGGTATTTATGTCGGCCTGCCGACGATGGCGACGGCGAATGCTATGTATCTGCGGCTTGCTAAGGCCTACCACGCATTATATTCACCAGAGCACAGCCCTTCGCTGATGCTGGCGCACGGAGCGCGGCATATGTCGTCAGCCTTTATGCAATCGCTGTGGGAAGGCGACAGCCAGGGGCAGGCGCAGTACGACAAGAAGGAAAACGCCGCCAGCAAAGACTGCAACATCTGGTTTGCGGACTCGCGCAAGAAAGCGCTGCTGGCGGATATCGGCGTGGGCACGCTCGATCAGGCGCTGATGGCGGTGATGCCATTTCGCCACCAGTCGTTACGGGTGTTGGGGCTACAGAACAAGCTGCTGATTCTGGATGAAGTGCACGCGTATGACGCCTATATGAGCAAGCTGATCGAACTGTTGATTGGCTTCCATGCACAGCAGGGTGGTAGCGTGATTATCCTCACCGCGACGCTGCCGCTTAATCTGCGGGAAAAGCTGACGTGGGCGTTCGCGCAGGGGATTGCGTGTGAAGCTGTACAGCTCAATCCCGACGCGGATTATCCGTGGATGACGCAGGTAACGCGGGAGTGTCTGCGGGAAGCGCGTTTGGATACGCGGGCGGAAGTGCGACGCGAGGTCAAGATTGGCTGGTTGACGGAACGGTTGCAGGGCATCGAACGTGTCAAGGCTGCCGTGGCGGCGGGGCAATCGATCTGTTGGATCAGGAATACGGTGGATGACGCCATCGCCGTGTACCGCCAGCTCATTGAGGCGGGTATTGCAGAGGAAAATATGTTGCTGTTCCATAGTCGTTTCGCCTTTTGCGATCGCATGGCGATTGAGGAACAGGCGCTGACGTGGTTTGGCAAAGACAGTACGCCGGATCAGCGTGCTGGCAAGGTGCTGATTGCCACGCAGGTTGTCGAGCAATCGCTGGATATCGATGTTGATAACATGATTAGCGACCTTGCGCCGATCGATCTGCTGATTCAGCGTGCAGGGCGGCTACAGCGGCATATCCGGTTTCTCGACGGGCGTCGTAAAACTGAAATGGACACTGCACCGCTAACGGATGAGCGCCCGGCGGCGGTGCTGCACATTATGGCACCGGTCTGGCAGCCGGAAGCAGGAGCTGACTGGCTGGGCGATGAACTGTGCAACAGCGGCTACGTTTACCCCGATCATGCTGCGCTGTGGCGCACGCAGGCGATATTACGTGAATACGGCGCGATAAAAATGCCGGAAGCGGCGCGACAACTGATCAACAGCGTGTATGAAGAACAGATCGCGGTGCCTCCTGCCTTGGAAGCGATAGCCAACAAGGTTCTGGGAGAACGATATGGCCAGCGTTCAGTGGCGGGTCAGTCATCGTTGGCGTTGGTACACGGTTACTGTGCTCAATCCAGCGACTCTGGCTGGAGCGATGCGGTGGATATCTCCACCCGCATAGGAGAGGAAACGCTGGATCTCTATCTGGCGTGGAAACCGGAAAATGATGGCGAACTCCCGCAGCCGTACGCCACATCGGAAACCTTCGGCTGGGAGCAAAGCCGCGTGCAGGTTCGGTTAAGCTGGTGGCAGAAGCGTAAAACCGGATTACCGATACTGGAAGGTGACGCGCTGGAACGGTTTCGGCAGCAATTACACCGCCCACAGGTCGAAGTGCTGCTGCTGAATCGGGGTGAAACCCACGCGTTTTATAGCGAGCGGGTGGGGTTGATGCTCAGTCAATAAATGTCTCAACAGGCACATTAAAGTAGCGAGAAAAATCCTTAACTTGCTGTAATGTCATGGTTCGCTTACCGTTAATAATCTCAGAGATGACGCTTTGTGTTGCAATTTGCTTTAAGTCTGACTGTTTCAGCCCTCTTTCTTCAATAAAAAAAGCTAAGGCATCAGCCTGACTGACGTGGGGGACATCCCGATTTTTCTTTTCATATTCATAGACTCTGTCTGAGATTAGCTCTGCGAAAGTGGCTGAAATATCATTGACATCAGAAGAGTAGAGGTAAAGTTGATTGATACACTCCATTCTTTCCTGAAGATCGTTATCGTTTTCAATCGGTTCCATACAGGCAGAGAGTAAAACAGACAGACTGTTAAGCTGCTCAGAGGCTTCCTGAAGCAGAAGAGGTAAATTTTCGATGAGCCCACTGATTCCTACAGAACTGTTAGAACCCAGAGATGTATTTCGCATAATTCACCTTTTTGTCTTTGTTTGAGCTTTCCACCACTTATCGTACTCGGCGTGAGAGCACACGTCTTTCACATAATCACAGAGGTTGAGGCTTTTGCGAGCAGTGCCGTAATTGGGGTGTTTATCGGTTAGTTATTTGCAAGAGAAGTGCTGGTTTCGTGCGCTAAGCCAGTTATGTTCTTATGCTACGTCATAGCAAGCGTCTTGCGGCTCATCCTGAAGGCCTCGGCCAGTTCGGCAAAATTTACGCCAGAGGGTGTTCACCAGTTATTTCTATTTTGCCAAAGAAAGATAGGAAGGCATTGCGAGAGGTACCGCATCCCTGCGGTTTGTCCCCGCTGGCGCGGGGAAGTATGACTCAATAGTCCGATTACTCGGTTCATCCCCGCTGGCGCGGGGAACACGGAAGAAGTTTAACATAGTTTAGATAAATAAATTGATTCAATGATCCGTTTACTCTTCCATTTTAATTTCTCTTCGACTATCTTGTGATCGTAGCTTGTCATCGTTAATGGGTTGCCCAAAAAAGCGGTGTTCAGGCACAAGGCACGGAGCACACGCTTAGTTGAGCGATTCGACACCCTTAATCGTAGCGATGTGTGCCGTGGAAATCAAACCACGTTTCAGAAGGAACGTACACATTGATCATTATTCCTATAGCTATTATCCCAGTGAATATCACTATTCACCAAACCAAAGTGGAGGCACTGCCGCCGCCGCATCCTGCCTGTATTGTCCCTGTCCTCAGCCACAAACGTGAGCCATCTCTCTGGCGTCGCGGGCTGAATGCGTTAAAAAAGAGACTGTAGAACCAGCCTTAATCAGGATTGCCGCAGGGATGCGGCACACACAGGAGGTACGATGTTTTTTTCATTGATTGAAGAACCCTGGCTACCCGCCGTCTTTGCGGATGGCAGCATGGGTAACATTTCCCCGCAACAGCTCCCCGACGACAATATTATCGATCTCGCCTGGCCGCGTGCCGATTTGCAGGGCGCGGGCTATCAACTTCTTATCGGCCTGCTGCAAACCGCCTATGCCCCCGCCGATGACGATGACTGGAGGGAGATTTGGGAGAACGGGCTTGGCCCCGATTTTCTGCAAGCGTTAGCCACGCTGGCACCGGCGATGCAGTTTGGCGCACAGAAGCCCGCGTTTATGCAGGATTTTGCCACGCTCGACAGCGACCCGACGCCAATTTCCGGACTGCTGATCGATGCCCCCGGCGGCAACACGCTCAAGCTGAATAAAGATCACTTCATCAAGCGCGGCACGCACAGTGCGATGTGCCCGCACTGTGCGGCAATGGCGCTGTTCACGCTGCAAACCAATGCGCCATCTGGCGGGCAAGGGCATCGCACTGGGATGCGCGGTGGCGGGCCGATCACCACGCTGCTCATGCCGGAAGAAACCGGTCTGCCGCTGTGGAAAAAGCTCTGGATGAATGTGGTGACGCAAGAGGTAATGCCCAAGGGGAAACCCGATGCCACGGTGTTCCCGTGGTTAGCCGCTACGCCTACCAGTGATGGCGTTCACCCGCCCGTGACGCCGGAAAATGCGCATCGGCTGCAAGCCTATTGGGGCATGCCGCGCCGCATTGAGCTGGATTTCACCACGCTACAGGCGGGTGAATGTGATTTGTGCGGTACGGAATCGACCACGCTGCTCACGCAGTATCGCACCAAAAACTATGGCATCCAGTACGACAGTTGGCGGCACCCGCTCACTCCCTATCGTCATGCGCTGAAAGGTGATGCCCCTTTTCTGTCGGTGAAAGGGCAGCCGGGCGGGCTGGCGTATCGTGACTGGCTGGGGCTGCTGATTCAGGGAGAAGATAAGCTCAATAGCACCTTTCCCGCGACGGTCGTGCACCACAATGCCCGGCGAGATGAACTGCGTAGAGAGTCTGGGCTGTGGTGCTTTGGCTATGATATGGACAACATGAAGGCGCGCTGCTGGTATGAGCACCACGTTCCGCAGTTGTTTGCCTCGGCTCGTTTTCGTGATGATCCCCTTGCGCTGCGTGAATATAAAGAGCAGTTGCAACTGGCGGTGGAACTGGCGCGAGACAGTGCCACGCTGCTGCGTCAGATGATTAAAGAAGCCTGGTTCTCGCGCCCTAAGGACGCAAAAGGGGATTTCAGCGCCATTGATGTCGCGTTCTGGCAGGAAACGCAGCCTGATTTTATGCGGCTGCATCAGTCGCTGGCTCAGGGGGATGCCCCCGCCACGGCGCTGAAAACGTGGCAAAAGGCGCTCTATCGTTATCTGTTGGAGAACTACGATGCGCGTGTGTTCAGCAACCCCGACGAACATCGCGATCTGGCTAAGGCGGCGGGAACGCGGGAAAAGTTGAGTGCGTTTTTCTATAAGCAGAAAGCGGCAGAATCCATTAAACAAATGCAGGAGGCAGTGGATGGCAAACACGGCTGATTTTTTGGTCATCAACAAGGATGACGCGAAAAAGATTAGTGACTGGTTCGAGGCGCTACAAAATCGCCACAGCGCTGCGGGCAATGGTCGTGCGCGCCGGGCAGCGTTGCGCCGCGCCACACCGCCTTTTGGCGTGTTGACC
This sequence comes from Pectobacterium carotovorum, assembly GCA_016415585.1. Lineage (NCBI taxonomy): Bacteria > Pseudomonadati > Pseudomonadota > Gammaproteobacteria > Enterobacterales > Pectobacteriaceae > Pectobacterium > Pectobacterium carotovorum. The sequence goes on from CP066552.1 coordinate 469,097, forward strand.
TGTCAGGGATATCACGATCTGGCGGGGAAGCTGGCAGCACGGCTGGAAAAGGAACACCGTATCGTGGCGCTGGCGATTTTTGTTTCTGTCGCGGCACATGCGGAGAAAAACACGTTGAAAACCAGCTTTGCCGCACAGTTGGGTAAGGAACCGGGTCGTGACCGTCCTTTTCTTTCCCCTTTGCGTTTTGAACGGCTACAGCGGGCGCAAACGCCGGAAGAGCTGTATCGCCAGCTTTTCCGCGCGGTGCAAATACGCGGTGAGGCCGGTGTAAACCTCCCTTCACTGGCGGACGGTATTTTCCTGTGGGCGGACGAGTGGCAGGCGCGGCAGGAAAACCGTGCGCCGACGCTTCATCCTTTACGACGCAACGCCGTGCGCTGGGCGTGCGAGTATGCGCAGGCGTCACAAAATATCACCACCGATGAGCCAGACACGTTAACGACAGCTTCAGACAAGGAATAACTGATGACCACTTTTATCCAGCTTCATTTTTTAACCGCTTATCCGTCTTCCAACCTGAACCGTGATGACGCGGGTCGTCCGAAAACCGCCATCGTTGGCGGCGTTGAACGTTTGCGGGTGTCCTCGCAAAGCCTGAAACGTGCATGGCGTACCTCTGAGGTGTTTGAATCTGCGATGGACGGCCATATCGGCACCCGCAGTCGCCGCATTGGGCGTGATATCTATGCTGCGATGATTGCCGGAGGCATGAGTGAAAAGCTGGCCGATGAAGCGGCGAAGAGCATTGCTGAACAGTTCGGTAAACCGAAGAAAGAAGAAAAAGGCAGTAAAGAACCGCTGGAAAAATATGATATCGAACAGCTCGCTCATTTCAGCGTGCGGGAAAGGGCGTTGATCGATCAGCTGGTTGCTCGCCTGATTGCAGAATCGCGTAAGCCGAATAGCGAAGAACTAAAACTGCTGCGTAAGGATGCTGCCAGCGTCGATATCGCGCTGTTTGGCCGGATGCTGGCCGCCGAGCCGGAATTTAATGTCGAAGCGGCCTGCCAGGTGGCGCACGCACTGGGCGTGAGTGCTGTAACCATCGAAGATGACTTTTTCACGGCGGTGGATGACCTGAATACGGCAGCTGACAGCGGATCGGCGCATATGGGCGAACAGAGCTTTGCTTCGGCGCTGTTCTATCACTATGTCTGCATTAACCGCGATCTGCTGCTGGAAAATCTGAATAATGATGAAGCGCTGGTGGCGCGGACCCTGCGTGCGCTGACGGAAACGGTGCTGACTGTATCACCGGGCGGCAAGCAGAACAGCTTTGCCAGCCGAGCGCTGGCAACCTATGCGCTGGCAGAAAAGGGAAGCGATCAGCCGCGTACCTTGTCGGTCGCGTTTTTCAAACCTATTCGCAGTGACGATCAGGTCAATGACGCCATCGATCTGTTGCATAAACAAAAAGCCAAATTTGACCGGGTGTACGCCTCTGCGAGCGGCGTTCCTTCCTATGAGCTGAACGTGGAAGCCGACAGCGAGGGCGGTTCGCTGCAAGGGTTACTGGATTTCATCAGCCAGTAGGAGCGCGCTATGGATAACTATCTGGTCTTCCAGATCTATGCCCCGCTGGTGTCGTGGGGGGAAGTGGCGGTCGGTGAGGTGCGCCACACCTCGACGGTACCCAGCCGTTCGGCGCTGCTGGGGCTGCTGGCAGCGGCGCTGGGGATCCGGCGCGACGATCGAGCCGCGCTGACGGTTTTTAACCAACACTACCATGTGGCGGTGCGGCCGCTTTCCGATCGTGAAACCTGGCTGAATGACTACCACACGGTGCAGATGCCGAAAGAAAACCGCAAGGTGCCGCGCTACACAAGGCGTGATGAATTGCGGCCAGAGGCAGGGCAATCGCTCGAAACCATTCTGACCTCACGCGAATACCGCTGTGATGCCTATTACCACATCGCCATTAGCGCCACGCCGGATGCACCTTACTCGTTAAGTGCGCTGCGGGATGCACTGTTATCACCGGTGTTTACGCTTTATTTCGGACGGAAAAGCTGTCCGCCTGCGCTGCCGTTGGCGCCGCACCTGTTTGCTGGCACGTTGGCCGAGGTGTGGCAGTTAGCAAAGCAGACGCCTGCGCTGAACGATCTCGCGTTAGAGATGATCGGCCGTGCCGGGGGCGTGTGCTACTGGGAGCAGGAAACCGACACAGGGCTAACGGAGCAATATCGGGTCTCACGAAACGATCAGCCCGCCGATCGAGGGCGCTGGCAGTTCACCTCCCGCGTGCAATATGTCGGCAGTGAAAAGGGAGAGGAATGATGTATTTTTCCAGAATAACGCTGCAACTCAATGCGTTGCCGCGTGTGATGGCGGAAAAGCGGCTGCATGCAGGGGGCTATGCCAGCCACCAATGGCTCTGGCAGCTTTTCCCTGAACAGCTTCAGCGTTCGTTCCTGTTCCGCGAAGAGGCGCATGAAACCAAAAGCCTGTTTTACCTGCTTTCTGAACAGGCACCGCAGGCGGGTCACAATCTGTTTCAGGTGGAAACCAAGCCCTATCAACCGCAGTGGCATAACAGCATGACGCTGGCATTTTCGCTACGTGCTAATCCGGTGGTCACGCGGGATGGCAAGCGTAGCGATGTGTTGATGGATGCGCGTCATCAGGCAAAAGCTGCTGGGCTCTCTGGCATGGAACTGTGGCAGCACCAACAGCAGCGTGCTCATGACTGGCTGGTGCGCCAAGGGGAAAACGCGGGTTTTGCGGTGTCGTCGTGTCGGGTCGATGGCTATCAGCGCCACCGCCTGAATAAGCCCGGCCAGTCGGCGGCGATTATGTTCAGCAGCGTGGATTATGACGGCGTGCTTCACATTACGGATGCTGAACGCTTTGCGACGGCTGCCCGACAAGGGTTAGGAAAAAGCAAAGCATTGGGGTGCGGCCTGCTGCTGCTGAAACGGGCGTAGCCTGCCCCGTTACAGGGAGAGTTGACGATGTATGTTCCGCTTAACCCGATCCCGCTTAAGGATCGGGTTTCACTCATCTTTCTGCAATACGGGCAGATTGATGTCATTGACGGTGCGTTTGTGCTGGTGGATAAAACCGGCGTGCGCACGCATATTCCCGTGGGGTCGGTGGCCTGCATCATGTTGGAGCCGGGCACGCGGGTTTCTCATGCTGCCGTGCGACTGGCGGCAACGGTCGGGACGCTGCTGGTGTGGGTTGGCGAAGCGGGTGTGCGACTGTATGCGTCTGGCCAGCCCGGCGGTGCGCGGTCTGACAAATTGCTCTATCAGGCCAAATTGGCGTTAGATGAGGAATTGCGCCTGAAAGTGGTGCGCAAAATGTTTGAGCTACGCTTTGGTGAACCTGCACCGAGCCGCCGTTCGGTCGATCAGCTCAGGGGGATTGAAGGTGCCCGCGTGCGCCAAACGTATACGCTGTTGGCGCAGCAGTATGGCGTGAAATGGAATGGCCGACGTTACGATCCGAAAGACTGGGAACGAGGCGACAAGGTCAACCAGTGCATTAGCGCGGCAACGTCCTGCCTGTACGGTATTACGGAAGCGGCCGTGCTGGCGGCGGGCTATGCGCCAGCAATCGGGTTTGTCCACAGCGGCAAACCGCTCTCTTTTGTTTATGACATTGCCGACATCATCAAATTCGAGGGTGTGGTGGCGAAAGCTTTTGAAATTGCAGCCCGCAACCCTGCTGAGCCGGATCGTGAAGTTCGGCTTGCCTGTCGTGATATTTTCCGCAGCCAGAAAACGCTGAGCAAACTGATTCCCTTGATTGAGGACGTCTTGTCTGCGGGTGGCATTACGCCGCCGCTCCCGCCGGACGATGCACAGCCGCCTGCAATTCCAGAACCGAAACCGTTTGGTGATAGCGGCCACCGGGGGCAGGGTTAAATGAGCATGCTGGTGGTTGTGACGGAAAATGTCCCGCCGCGTTTGCGCGGCAGGCTGGCGGTGTGGCTACTGGAAGTTCGCGCAGGCGTGTATGTCGGCGATACCTCACAGCGAGTGAGGGAAATGATCTGGCAGCAGATTATCGAACTGGCAGAGCAGGGCAACGTGGTCATGGCGTGGGCAACGAATACGGAATCCGGTTTTGAGTTCCAAACCTGGGGTGAAAACCGCCGAATGCCGGTAGATCTGGATGGCCTACGGTTAGTCTCTTTTTCACCTATTGAAAATCAATAAGTTAGCGATCTTTAACAACATGGAAAAATCGGTAGAATTTTTTATGCCGAAAAAAGTGTTATAAAACAAATCTCTACTTTTAGAGTGTTCCCCGCGCCAGCGGGGATAAACCGAGGACATTGCGGGGGCCGTGGGTATTCCTCTGGTGTTCCCCGCGCCAGCGGGGATAAACCGGCAATATCATAAAGAATCATTAGTTGAGTTATGTGTTCCCCGCGCCAGCGGGGATAAACCGCCTGATAGTTAAGATCCAACTCCTGAGCAACGGTGTTCCCCGCGCCAGCGGGGATAAACCTACCTGATGGGGCAACAGTCGCCATCGATACTCGTGTTCCCCGCGCCAGCGGGGATAAACCGTGCCTGATTAATGGTCTGACTACGTGTATCGGGTGTTCCCCGCGCCAGCGGGGATAAACCGTCGCTGAAAGATGCGCGTGGCAATGGGGCATTGTGTTCCCCGCGCCAGCGGGGATAAACCGATGGTAATAGATATCTGGTGGCGTTCTTGAAAGTGTTCCCCGCGCCAGCGGGGATAAACCGTGTGCCTAAGATCATGGAACCTGAAGTTGCTAGTGTTCCCCGCGCCAGCGGGGATAAACCGCCATTTGTTTAACTCTCCGCTAAACGGGTGTAGTGTTCCCCGCGCCAGCGGGGATAAACCGCCTTTCACGTGTTCAATGTTGATGCGGCAACCGTGTTCCCCGCGCCAGCGGGGATAAACCGAAGAGGTTATCGCTAATGCACCCGTTCGCACCGTGTTCCCCGCGCCAGCGGGGATAAACCGAAATGCCATCTGTGGATCAGTGGATTCTATGGGTGTTCCCCGCGCCAGCGGGGATAAACCGTGGGGGAATCAATAGACACCATTAACAAACGGGTGTTCCCCGCGCCAGCGGGGATAAACCGTGCGGGGTCTCGATCGATACACCAGATGAAATGTGTTCCCCGCGCCAGCGGGGATAAACCGCCGCATCATTTATGGCCATTCGTCGAACTACCGTGTTCCCCGCGCCAGCGGGGATAAACCGAGAAAAGGGTAACAGGAAAGTTAAACCCTGGACGTGTTCCCCGCGCCAGCGGGGATAAACCGATATCCAGATGCAGGTGTTTGACGGCATCTTGGTGTTCCCCGCGCCAGCGGGGATAAACCATGCCTGCACGCCTTAGCGCCCCCTGCCATGCCGTGTTCCCCGCGCCAGCGGGGATAAACCGTGTGGGTGTATGGAAATTTGATAATCAAACATGTGTTCCCCGCGCCAGCGGGGATAAACCGGGTAGATGGTACATTCAGAAATGCTGGATATTGTGTTCCCCGCGCCAGCGGGGATAAACCGCGGCGTGCCTTTTAATAGCACTGATGATGCAGGTGTTCCCCGCGCCAGCGGGGATAAACCGCCAAAGACGGCAACCGCGGCGTCGATTTCAAAGTGTTCCCCGCGCCAGCGGGGATAAACCGCAGGCGTGTCCGCTTCTCCTCTTCCTTGCGTTTGTGTTCCCCGCGCCAGCGGGGATAAACCGTGCCGCATTCAAATCAGGCAACCTCACCACACGTGTTCCCCGCGCCAGCGGGGATAAACCGTTTTCAGTCAAAGCGCGTGATGTATATATCGAGTGTTCCCCGCGCTAGCGGGGATAAACTGATGTGAAATGTAAATTACACATGTTTCCATATTGTCAACTCGTTCTGTTTATGGCATGGTGTTTCCAATTTGGAAATACTAGGGAAGGCATCAGAATGCATGTTATTTCGCGGGCACCTTTCGACACTGCAACCACTCAGTTTCCGAATCAGGCGGCAGCACTTGATGACCTATATCGGGTTATCAAACGCGAAATGTATGCAACGCCGGACGATATGAAAAAACGCTTCCCTAGTCTAGATAGGATGAAATATCGGGAAAAATGGTGGGTTATTGATATTGGTGGCGGGCATCTTCGAGTGATGTTTTTTGCTGATTTTGAGCGAGGGAAAATCTTCATCAAGCACATCACATCCCATGCAGAGTACGACAGGCTGACAGAGTATTACCGGAGGAATAAAGAATGATGTACGCCGACGCCATCAAGGCAGCTAACAACCTGACGAGTATCGTACCATTCCTCGGAGGCAGCACCTCTCGTAAGGATTATGAGGATGCGCTGAAACTAACCGAATACCTGATCGAGAGTGAACCTGACAGTCCGCTAATCGATATGCTGACTGCCAAAATTGACAAATACGAAGATGATGCGCCGGAGTTTGCTGCCTTCAACGAACGTGTTAAAGCTCTGCCTGCTGGTATCGCTTTACTGCGCATCCTTATGGATCAGTATCAGCTAACGCAAAGTGATTTTGAAGCTGAGATCGGTAAAAAGTCACTGGTATCCCGCATTCTAAACGGTGAGCGTACCCTAACGCTTGATCACATGAGAGCGCTTGCTAAACGATTCAATATTCCCGTGAGTGCTTTTGTTGATTGACACGACTGTTAAGCGATTCTTGCTAAGAGCAGCATAATGAGCCATGTAATCATGTAATAAAGACAGCAGTGATAGACTGTTATTTGAATAATCCCTGCGTTAGCAGGGATTATCTTACATGACTGAGATGTATCGTGATAAATTCATGAAATAAGTCGGCGGCACTCTTTGGAATATTAAATGTGACGGGTTTATAATAAAATATAGGTGTTGTATGAGTACCTATCTCTCTATTATATTATTGTATTTATTAAATTTATTTAGCTTTAATTGTTCTTCTGCTTTCTTAGCTTCTGCATTTTCTTTGTCTGTTTGCGCTATATCTCCAACGACTTTTAAAATCGCATCAAATCGATCAGCGACTTCAGATTTGCTTAGTTCACCATTCATTGAAAGAAAACACAAACTATTCAAAGAATAAACCAATACATTTGTAGTGGTGTTTCTTTTGGCCAGGTCCACTATCGCTGTTTTTAAGCTGGCATCAGCACTGGCATTATTTCCTAATTTATCAGTCAAAGTTGCAGCTAAATTGCTATCAATGGTTTTAGCTGTGTCAGCCGGAGCATCGGGACAATATTTAACATTGGCATTGTTTGGCATTAAGATGCCAACTCTCTGGCTTGAACTGCTTCTGACAAGCGTTGGTGAATTATTATCAATGGTTTTTGTAACCATACACCCAGATAACAACATAGCGATAGATATAACAAGAATAACTCTCATTTTATTCACCTATATTGACGAAGAGTGGGAGACGATTGTTACATTAGGTTGTCTTTTATTTGCTACTTAGTGCTGGGGTTTAACGGCATCTATTAAACCTATAACACAAGTATGAAAATTTTCATTATTATTTTTATATCTAATTGGGTTGTTTTTTTTCATTTGCATTCTCTGCTAATTATTTACTGTGTTACTTCAAGACGACGGATATGCATTGATTGCTTCCAATTTATGTCAATATGCTTGTAATCATTAAATATAGTGGATGAAAAACCTTGGTATTTACAATATATATTGAAATTCGGTTGAGAAAGAATATTTTTAACAGAGAAGTTCTTTACCTAGAAATAGAATCATAGTGGTATAACTCTTGCAAAAGTGTACAGCGTTTAATTCAGCGACTGAGCGTTTTCCTGCTGTCTGAAATCAAACTGGCAAATCAGGGAAACGTGGTGATGGTGTGGGCGACGAATACGGAATCCGGCTTTGAGTTCCAAACCTGGGGCGAAAACCGCCGAATGCCGGTAGATCTGGATGGCCTGCGGTTAGTCTCTTTTTCACCTATTGAAAATCAATAAGTTAGCGATCTTTAACAACATGGAAAAATCGGTGGGATTTTTTATGCCGAAAAAAGTATTATAAAACAATGCTCTACTTTTAGAGTGTTCCCCGCGCCAGCGGGGATAAACCGCGCGTTATACAGCTTTTCGCTGATCGGCACGGGTGTTCCCCGCGCCAGCGGGGATAAACCGTCAGCAAAACGAAAGAAAAGCACACCGCTGAAGTGTTCCCCGCGCCAGCGGGGATAAACCGGACAGCGACGGATTGATAACCCTATTCCCTCCGTGTTCCCCGCGCCAGCGGGGATAAACCGAAATTCAGCGACTCAGAACTTGCATCTATGATGTGTTCCCCGCGCCAGCGGGGATAAACCGAAATCAGCAATCTCACTGAATATCAGGTTGCTGTGTTCCCCGCGCCAGCGGGGATAAACCGGATATGTCAAAGGCCGTTTCCGCCTGGGCGTCGTGTTCCCCGCGCCAGCGGGGATAAACCGGCCATTTTCAGGGTTGCCCCGTTTAGCGAGACGTGTTCCCCGCGCCAGCGGGGATAAACCGCTACGTGGTTTTAGTGGGGAAAATGAGCAGGTGTGTTCCCCGCGCCAGCGGGGATAAACCGAACGGGTTGAAATACAGATCTGCTAAATCATCGTGTTCCCCGCGCCAGCGGGGATAAACCGTCACCATCCCAACCCTTGAGCAACATTTCATTGTGTTCCCCGCGCCAGCGGGGATAAACCGGTTGCCGACAAGCACGGAATAGCAAAGTCCACGTGTTCCCCGCGCCAGCGGGGATAAACCGAACCGGACGATCCCCATATCTGAGGACGTTTCGTGTTCCCCGCGCCAGCGGGGATAAACCGCCCTATAAACTAATAGAAGAGTAACCCAGCAAGTGTTCCCCGCGCCAGCGGGGATAAACCGCGCGAACGATCGCAATGTTGGAAATGCAATCTGTGTTCCCCGCGCCAGCGGGGATAAACCGGTTGCCGCATCAGCATCGGCGGCGGTACACACGTGTTCCCCGCGCCAGCGGGGATAAACCGAAATGAATTTCATCGACGTTGATAATGGTGGAGTGTTCCCCGCGCCAGCGGGGATAAACCGCAAGCTATCGCGTTGTGATTCCGCATCACGAAGTGTTCCCCGCGCCAGCGGGGATAAACCGCGTTAACCCCCCCACCATTTTCAGTGGGGGAACGTGTTCCCCGCGCCAGCGGGGATAAACCGCATTATCGCAAACGAGGTTTATTAGATGGCAGGTGTTCCCCGCGCCAGCGGGGATAAACCGGATTTGTTTCTTACAATGTCCACACATTGACCGTGTTCCCCGCGCCAGCGGGGATAAACCGTATTGCCGGAACAAGGTGGACACTGCGAGGATGTGTTCCCCGCGCCAGCGGGGATAAACCGTGACTACCAGAAATCCTGCAATCATCGCGCCTGTGTTCCCCGCGCCAGCGGGGATAAACCGAACTGATCGAGCGCCGCTGTTTCGCTATACATGTGTTCCCCGCGCCAGCGGGGATAACCTGGGCTTATCCCCCTTGTTGCATGTTGGTCTAAATATCCCCCGCACGGGGCCAAATCCCGCTTTTGGCTGGCGCGATGGGGGATTGCGTGTCAGTATTAAAGCACGCCATTTTTTGTGCTCACCGTAATGGTGACGCGCTATGCCAATGATTTTTGTCTTCCGTACGTTACTGTAAGGAGGTGATATGAAAGTTGAAGCCGCAGAGCCGTCCGTTTTTGCCAGCCAGCAGGTGATGGCGAAGCGTTCTACCGAGCATGCAGAGAAAGCGGCGCTGTCCGAACAGCTTCAGTCTTATCAGGCGGGCAGCGGTGCCGTTCCTGCTGGTCAGACGACGCGGTATGATTTCACCCGCATTAGCCCTGCCGAACTGTATGAAACGGTTGAAGGCCTTGTCAGCAGTGGGCGGTTGGGGCGTGAAGAAGGCTCCGCGCTGCTGGGTTTTGTCTCGTCGCCGAGAGCCGAAGGAGGAAGTATTCCGCCTTCCAATGTGTTCCAGCCGATTAATGTTTTCGACACCATTCAGCAAGGTGTCGCGGGTGCATCATCCCGTAGCGAAGTGCAAAATACCGAAAGTCTACAGCGTGCCGCCGAGGCGCTGAACCGCTTTCAGGGGCAGGTCTCCAGTATTAGCGTTTACGTCTAGCGCATTTCGACGCGCATAATTTGATGAAGTCCCTTTTTCTATCCCCGCACTTGCGGGGATAGTCGTTTTATACCGCGCTCATCGTTTTAGGCTTCGTTCAGCGTGGGGTCTGAGTCTTGATCTCCGTCAGCAGTGCGATCAACGCCTGCACGTTGTCGTCCTGCGTACGCCAGGATGACACGCTGATGCGCAATGCCGGACGCCCCTGCCAGACGGTGCCGCCAAACCATGCTTTGCCCGACGCCTGCAACGCTTCTCGTATCACCGCTGTTTGGCTGTCGGTTTCCCCCCGCAGCAGAACCTGATTGAGCACAACCCGATTCAGTACCTCAAAACCCACATGGCGCAGGCCGTCGGCGATGAATGTCGCCTGTCGGCAGTGCCGTTCGACCATCTCTGCTACGCCATCACGTCCCAGCGTACGCAGTGCCGCCCATACCGGAATGCCGCGCGGACGACGGGAAAATTCGAGCGTCAGATTCTTCTGCGCATCGCGTGCCGCACTGGAGTAAACCGCATCTGCGTTCATCGCCTCGGCCAGCACGTCCGCATCGCGGCAAATCGCCATCGCGCAGTCGTAGGGGGTGTTTAGCCATTTATGCGCGTCCGTTGTCCAACTGTCGGCCAGTTCGATGCCGTCGGTGAGCGCCGCGTGGGATGAGGCTCTGGCCCAGAGTCCGAATGCGCCATCAACGTGAACCCAGGCACCCGCCGCTTTTGCGATGGGAATGATCTGCGCAAAATCATCGAACTCGCCCGTGTTTACTTCACCCGCCTGCAAACAAAGAATTGTACGATCGTCCAGCGGAGGAAGCTGCGATACATCAATCTGCCCAAACGCATTCACGGGCGCGATGTGTAAATGGCGTAGCCCAAAGCCGAGTACGCGCAGCGCTTTCTTGACGGTGATGTGCGTCAGTTCCGAAATCACGACCTTAATTTCAGGCGCGCCGTTCAGTCCATCGTTGTCAAAATCCCAGCCCTGTTTTGCCAGCAGGGCACGACGCGCGGCGGCTAAACAGGAAAGCGTACAGGCGGTGGCGCTGGTGCCGAACCCCACGGCGCTTTCTTTGGGTAAGCTCAGCGCATCGAGCACCCAGAGGCTGGCGAGGCGTTCCAGCGTGGCGGATACCGGCGAATTATCAAAGGTGGAGGCGCACTGATCCCAGGCGATCATCAATCGTTCGGAGGCGGCGGCAACCGGTAATGAGGCACCGATAACAAAACCGAAATAGTTCGGGCCATTGGAGGCGGTGGTGGCCGGTGAACCGACGTCATCCAGCAGCGCCAGTGTACTTTCGGGCGAAAAGCCCTGTTGCGGCAGCGTTTCATCAAAACGAGCCAGCGCTGCGATGGCGTCTGCATCGGGGAAAACCCGACGCTGTGCAGTCTCAGCCAGATAACGTCGGCCGCGCTCGTCGGCATCAGCCAGTAAAGTCAGTTCGCTCATGCTTTTTCCCTTATCAATAGGATTGTTCTTTTATCAAGAAGTGTTTTTCCGCTATCACGATGGCGTGGATACGGCCGGTGACGGCGCTGAAACGTGCAGCGTCATTTTCCAGAAGAGCAGTGCCGTCAGGCTGACGGCTGCGCCAAGGAGGCACACGCCTGACCAGCCGACAGCGTCATACGCCGCGGTGGTTGCCATCGCACCCAGACCGCTGCCGATGCTATAAAACAGCATATAACAGCCAACCAGACGGCTGTGTGCATCAGGATGCGTCTTGAAAATCATGCTTTGGTTGGTGACGTGAATGGCCTGTCCGCCCAGATCGAGCACGATAATGCCGACCACCAGCGCGAAGAGAGAATAGGGTGCTAACCACAGCGGCAGCCACGATGTCAGCAACAATAACAGGGCGATGCCGCTGACCCACTGTTCTCGCCCTTTATCGGCTAGCGAACCTGCTTTCACGGCCGCCAGTGCGCCGAGAATACCGACCAGACCAAATGCACCGATAACCGTATGAGAAAAGAAATACGGTTCGCGACTCAGCGGCAGAACTAACGCGCTCCAGAAAATGCTCAGGGCAGCAAACATCAGTAAAGCGATGACGCCACGTATTTGCAACACCCGTTCTTTACGCAACAGGGTCAGCATAGAAATCAGTAACGCGGAATAGCGCGGGCGTTGCCGGGCAGGTGGCTGATGCGGTAGCGCGCGCCATAAAAGCACGGCAAGCAGGAGCATCAGCAGCGCGGAGAAAAAGTACACGCTGCGCCAGCCTGCTAGATCGGCGATGAAGCCGGACAGCACGCGCGCCAGCAACAGCCCAATCACCACGCCACCCTGTGCCGCACCCACCACGCGCCCGCGTTCCTGCGGAGCGGCAGCCGTCGCGGCATAAGCAATCAGTCCCTGAGTCATTGCCGTGCCGAGCATGCCCACGGCCAACATGCCGATCAATAAAGACAGGGACGTGGTGGATAGCCCAACGGCAATCAGCGCCACGATGAGCGCACCCAACTGGGCCAGCATCAGATAGCGCCGATTGAGGATATCGCCCAGCGGCACCAGCAGCATTAATGCCAGCGCACAGCCAAACTGTGTTGCGGTCATCACGCCGCCAACGGCAGCGATACTGATGTGAAAATCTACCGATAATGCATCCAACAGCGGCTGTGCGTAATAGACATTGGCGACGCTGAGGGCGCTGGCACAGGCAAACAGCAAAACCAGAGCGCGCGGTAATGCCGTCTGCGTAGGTGGCATAGTGTTGCAAAGCGTGCTGTAAAGATCGCCTTCGGTGGCGGATGACGTGGTATGAATAGGGCTTGTTTTCATCGTATTGGCTTTCGTTATTCAGTTTGGTTTCAAAATAAAACCAGTTGAAGCATAAATACTCTGGTTTTATTCTGCAACCAAAAACACACTGTCAGTTTTAAGCCTGTGGGTAAGGCAGGCAGGATGCACAGGAAAAAGGGGAGGAAGTATTCATGGTGAAGCGCAAAAGTCTGAAAGAGGATGCGTGTCCCGTCGCCCGCGCGCTGGATGTGGTTGGCGATCGCTGGGCGTTGCTGATTATCCGCGATGCCTTCGATAATCGCCGCCGTTTCGGCGATTTTCAGCGCAGTTTGGGTGTTGCTAAAAATATTCTTACCGATCGTCTGCGTACCCTGGTTGAGGAAGGCATTTTGTCCGTTCAGCCCGTTTCCGAAAGCTCGGCCTATCAGGAATATATCCTGACGCCAAAAGGCGAACAGCTATTCCCGCTCGTCGTGGCGCTACGCCAGTGGGGGGAGCAGCAGCTGTTTGCGGAGGGGGAACCTCATTCCCTGCTATTGGATAAACACGCCGGCAAGCCTCTGCAAACCATGCTGCCGCATTCTGCGGAAGGGCAACGGTTGGTCGGGCAGGATACGTTCGTTCAGAAAGTGGATTGAGGCAGCGTAATGCAGAAAGAACCGAGAGAAATAAGCAGCGATCTTGAGGCAATCTCCCGCTATTTGAAGAAGTTGCACGTACTGACGTTATGCGTGGGTGAAAATTCGGAATTATGGTGTGCGAGTTGCTTCTATACTTATGACGAGCAACAAATAGCCTTCTATCTAATGACAGAGTTGCAGACGCGTCACGGTGAAATCATGGCAAGGTTGCCGCAGGTGGCCGGCACGGTCAGCGGCCAGCCGAAAAGCGTGATGCTGATTAAAGGCGTGCAGTTTCGGGCACAGGCGGTGCAGTTGGAGGGGGATGACGCGCAGCAGGCCAGAGCACGGTACAACGCGCGTTTCCCTATTGCCCGAGCATCGCAAGCGCCGATCTGGCGGCTCGATCTGACAGAAATCAAAATGACGGACAATACGCTGGGCTTTGGTAAGAAACGCCACTGGCAGCGCGACGAGCAGGCTCTTCAGCGCTAATCATGCTTCAGGGATAGCGGTGTCATAGATAAGAACATAAACGTAAAAAGATGGGATAGTGAAAGACGTAGAGCAAGGGGGAAACCGATGAGCCGAGTACTGTTATTAGGTGCAACGGGGTTAGTGGGGCACGAGTTGTTACAGCTGTTGAAAGCCAATAATCGGGTTGAGACGATCTATGCGCCGACCCGTAAGCCGCTGGCACCGTCGGAGAAAGTGATCAATCCGCACGATCCCGATCTGTCTGCCGCGCTGGCGCAGTTGACCGATCCTGTCGACATCGCCTTTTGCTGTCTGGGATCGACGCTCAAGACGGCAGGCAGTAAACAGGCGTTCCGCTATGTGGATTACACGCTGGTGGTGGAAGGATCAAAAGTGGCGCTGGCGCTGGGCGCAACGCACCTGTTGGTCGTCAGTTCGCTGAGTGCGAATGCGACATCGCCTTTCTTCTATTCGCGAGTGAAGGGAGAAGCGGAAAAATCGCTGCGTCAGCAAGGCTGGCAGCATCTGACATTGGCGCAGCCTTCGATGCTGTTGGGGGAAAGAGAGGACAGCCGTCCGCTAGAAAGTCTGGCCGCCCCGCTGTTCCGCCTGTTTCCGGCAAAGTGGCGAGCCATTGAGGGGAAAACGGTCGCGCAGGCGTTGCTGAATCAGGCGTTCTCACCCGAGCCCAAAGCGCGGGTTACCGTGTTGGAATCCGATCAATTACGTTCACTGGGTAAGCAGCAGGCGCTTCAGTAGCCTCCTGTCGATCAACGCAGGCGGTGGACAACCTGATTGCTGCTGCCGCGCCAGATCAGTGCGGGATCTTTCAGATCTTGCACAAATTTTCCATCGACTAACACGTTGATGAGATCGACCACCCGCTGCTGCTCCGGCGTAAGTTCCGCCAGCACGTAGCCCGTCCAGACCCAGATATCTTTGCCTGGGCATTCTGCGCGTATCCGTTCGACTAGCCGCAGGATGTCAGGCACATTCTGAGGATGAAGCGGATCGCCGCCAGACAGCGAAATTCCCTGTCGGGGGATCGCGGTATCCTGGAGATCGGCGATGATCCGATCTTCTTGTTCTTGTGTAAACGGCTGACCGGAGTTTAGCCGCCAGGTGCTTTTGTTGTAGCACCCTACGCACTCATGCACGCAGCCAGCGACAAACAGCGTGCAGCGGGTGCCGGGGCCGTTGACGACATCAACGGGATAATACTGGTGGTAATTCATACGATAGAGCCCATGTTATGAAGCGGGCGCGTGTTGACGGTGCCGCGAAAGTGGGGCCGCATTGTTGCGGCCCGGAAGGGATCACCCTAGTTGACCGTTGCCTAAATGCTTGATGCGACGCTTCACTTCTTCCTGCTTACCCGCATTGAATGGGCGTGCATCTGGGCTACCGAGGTAGCCGCACACGCGACGCGTGACGGAAACGCGGGCCGAATCGTGGTTGCCGCATTTCGGGCAGGTGAAGCCTTTGCTGGTGCACTCGAATTCACCGGTGAAGCCACACTCATAGCATTCGTCGATCGGTGTGTTGGTGCCGTAGTAAGGCACGCGGCTGTAGCTGTAATCCCACACGTCTTCCAGTGCTTTGAGGTTGTGTTGCAGGTTCGGGTATTCGCCGTAGCAAATGAACCCACCGTTAGCCAGCGGCGGATAGGGCAGTTCGAAGTCGATTTTCTGGTAAGGGTTCACCTTCTTCTCCACATCAAGATGGAAGCTGTTGGTGTAATACCCTTTGTCCGTCACGCCTTGCACGACGCCAAACTCGGCGGTATCCAGACGGCAGAAACGGTCACACAGGTTTTCACTCGGCGTGCTGTACAGGCTGAAGCCGTAACCCGTTTCGTCTTTCCACTGCTCGGTGGCGGCTTTCAGGCGAGTGATAACGGCCACAGCTTTGGCACGCAGCGCTTCGTCATCAAACACGTGCGTTTGGCTACCGAAGAGCGCATTAATCGTTTCATGTAGGCCGATGTAGCCCAGTGAAATTGAAGCGCGCCCATTCTTGAAGATATCTGCAATGCTATCGTCCGCTTTTAAACGCACGCCGCAAGCCCCTTCCATATACAGGATTGGCGCAACGCGGGCTTTCACGCTTTCCAGACGCGCGATTCGCGTCATCAGTGCTTTCTTCGCCAGCGCCAGACGCTGGTCGAGCAGCGTCCAGAAGCGGTCTTCATTGCCTTCGGCCTCCAGCGCAATGCGCGGCAGGTTCAGGCTGATCACACCTAAGTTATTGCGGCCGTCGTGAATCTGCTGGCCGTTTTCTTCATAAACGCCGAGGAAGCTGCGGCAGCCCATTGGCGTTTTGAACGAACCGGTGACGTTCACGACCTGATCATAGTTCAGAATATCTGGGTACATGCGCTTGCTGGCGCACTCCAGCGCGAGCTGTTTGATATCGTAATTTGGATCGCCCGCTTTGTGGTTCAGACCGTCGCGGATAGCAAAAACCAGTTTCGGGAAGACCGCCGTTTTGTGGTTTTTACCCAGTCCGGCAATGCGGTTGCGCAGGATCGACTCCTGAATCAGACGCGATTCCCAACTGACGCCGAGCCCGAAACCAAAGGTCACGAACGGCGTCTGGCCATTAGCGGTGTGCAGCGTGTTAACTTCGTATTCCAGTGACTGGAAGGCGTCGTAGCACTCTTTTTCCGTGCGGGTTAAAGCATAATTTTCCGCATCAGGAATTTGCCACTCTTCTGCCACCGCTTTATGTTTCGCATGGCTGGCGGTAACGAACGGCGCCAGAATTTCATCAATACGGTTAATCGTGGTGCCGCCATAAATGTGGCTGGCGACCTGCGCGATAATCTGCGCGGTGACGGCGGTAGCGGTTGAGATCGACTTCGGTGGCTCAATCTCCGCGTTGCCCATTTTGAAGCCGTTGGTCAGCATGCCGTTCAGGTCGATCAGCATGCAGTTAAACATTGGGAAAAAGGGCGAGTAGTCGAGGTCGTGATAGTGAATCTCACCGCGCTCGTGCGCCAGTACCACATCACGTGGCAGGATGTACTGTTTGGCGTAATGCTTGGCGACAATACCGGCCAGCAGATCGCGCTGGGTGGGAATCACTTTACTGTCTTTGTTGGCGTTCTCGTTCAGCAGCGCCATGTTGCTCTGTTCGACCAGACCGCGAATTTCCTGATTCAGGCGACCGTGGCGCTCACGCGCAATATCGCGGTCATGGCGGTATTCGATGTAGGTACGCGCCAGTTTTTTGTAATTGCCGGACATCAGCAGGTTTTCGACTGCGTCCTGAATATCGCGGATATCTACGCGCGATTTATCCTGCATTTGTTGAGCGACCGCACAGGCCACCGTTGCACAGTAGTCTGCATCATTGACACCGGCTGCATGTGCCGCGCGTTCGACCGCCTCTTTGATACGCACTTCATCAAAAGGCACCTGGCAACCGTCCCGTTTAATCACTACTGGTTTCACGTTTTCTTCCTCTGGAAAGGTTATCCACAGGCGAAAACCGTAACTGACAAGGGTTACAGGGGGCTGTGGATGATGCTGTGGATAAACACTATATGTAGTTCATGTTTACAGGGTAGGCACTATATATTGAAATTGCGTAGGGGTGTTTGCGCTTTTATCGCTGTAAAATTGATGTAGAGCAAAGAAATCCTCATGTCGCGGGGAATTTGAGCCTGAACAAAAAGTAGTCAAAAAAGGCGATGAGAGTGGGAAGGCTTGCTACACGCGGCCTGGCGAAAATTCGTTTATTTTTTGACCGTGATGTGTGCTGAAAATGTCAATAATGTTGTTATGGTGAAAGAAAGAACAGAAAAAAAGCGCACCGGTTACCGTGCGCTTTTTGGGGATATTGCTGCGATATTTAGCGACGAACGGCGATCGCTTCGATCTCGATCTTCACGTCTTTTGGCAGGCGTGCAACTTCAACGCAAGAGCGAGCCGGGAACGGTGCGCTATGCTCATTGAAGAAGGCCTCATACGCGGTGTTTACGAGAGCGAAATCGTGCAGGTCTTTCACGAACACGGTCATTTTCACGATATCGGAAACTTTCAGGCCAGCGGCTTCCACAATTGCCTGAACGTTTTCCAACGACTGGCGCGTCTGAGCGGTGATGTTATCTGCCACCAGACCGCTTTTCGGGTTCACCGGAATCTGGCCGGAAGTGATGATCATGCTGCCGAGGTCTACGCCTTGAACATAGGGGCCGATGGCGGCAGGGGCGTGCTCAGTGCTGATAGTGCGTGACATGGTATCTCCTTGATGGGGGCGTAAAAGAAACGCGGACGTAGAATGCTAGCCACTCAAGCATGGATTTAGGGGAAACACGGTGATGAGGTTCCCGTAGGGATGCCTCACGCCGTGGTAGCCCCGGTATCTCGATCCTTAAACGATCGGCATTACGCGGACGTAGCATTATTCAAAAAAGCCCCGCCACAGGCAATGTTCATCGCGGGGCAATGCAGAAAACTAGCGATCTTGCAGCACCGCCTGACGCTCAAACTCTTTCTCGCAGTACTTACACTTCAGGTGAACGTCGCCGTCGCGCTGCTTCACGCTGAATGACGACGACACCGGCTCGCTGCGGCTGATGCAGTTGCTGTTCGGGCAAGTGAGCACGCCAATAATGTGGTCTGGCAGCGTCGGCACCAGCTTGCGTACGACGTCATACTCATCAATCTGATTGACGGTAGCCTGCGGAGCGTAGATTGCCAACTGGTTCGCCTGCTGTTCAGTCAGGAAGATGTTCTCGATCTTGATCAGATCTTTGCGCCCAAGGTGGTTGGACGGCAGGTTCAGGCCGATGGTGATGCGCTGGTCTGTCGCGGTCAGTTTAAACAGCGTCAGCAGCTTAAAACCCACCTGTGCGGGAATGTGGTCGATCACCGTGCCACGTTTGATCGCTTCAACCTGTAATTTATTATCGTGTGTCATGATGGTTTCTTCCTCTTACAGAACCAGTTCGCGATTCAGGACCAGCGCTAGCAGCGCCTGACGGGCGTAAATACCGTTACCTGCCTGCTGGAAATAATAGGCATACGGCGTGGCATCCACATCAATGGTGATCTCATCGACGCGCGGCAGCGGGTGCAGCACTTTCAAATTCGGGCGGGCACTGTGCAGGTCGGCGGCGCGAAGGACAAACTGGGATTTGATGTTGATGTACTCGGACGGATCCAAACGCTCTTTTTGCACTCGCGTCATGTACAGAATATCTAGCTCGTCGACGACGTCGTCGATGCTGTTGTGCAGGCTGTAAGCAATATCCTTCTCTTCCAGCATGCTCAGAATGTAGTCCGGCATCGCCAGCGCGTCCGGGGCGATGAAGTAGAAGCGATTACCTTCAAACTTCGCCAGCGCCTGCGTGAGCGAATGCACGGTGCGGCCATATTTCAAATCACCGACCATCGCGATATTAATGTTATTCAGTCGGCCCTGTGTTTCCTGAATGGTGAACAAATCGAGCAGCGTCTGCGTCGGGTGCTGGTTCGCACCGTCGCCGGCGTTCAGAATCGGAATACCGTCGGAGAATTCGGTTGCAAGTCGGGAAGCGCCTTCCTGCGGGTGGCGCATCACGATGGCATCAACGTACTGGCTGATAACGGAAATGGTATCTGCCAGCGTTTCGCCCTTTTTCCCCAGCGATGTGTTGTTGCTGTCGGCGAAACCGACGACGGAGGCGCCGAGGCGATGCATTGCGGTTTCAAAGGATAAACGCGTCCGAGTGGAGGCCTCGAAGAAGCAGCTGGCAATCACTTTATGTTTCAACAACTCAGGCTGAGGACTGGCTTTCAGGCTGGCAGCGACACGCAGCGCCAGTTCCAAATCTTCCCGACTGAGGTCGTTAATCGAAATAATATGTTTTTGATAGAGCGGATTGACCATGTTGTCTTTCTCCTAACGTGTACACAGGAAATGTCGTATCTGGTTGCCCGGATTGTGGGCCAAAAAAAAGCCCCTCATTGAGGGGCTTTCTTCATTGAATCATTGAGCAACGGAAAGGAAAACGCTAGCTGGCTGCCGGATGGCAGTTGTGGTTGAGAACCAACATAAGCAGCGGATTTTTTGGTGTAACGGTGCATGACCCCTCCCAGCAAACTGTCGGGAATTATACGCGCCGACTAGGCTATTTCAAGCAGAAAACGTGGTTTTTTACGCATCGCAATCGGTTGCGGGTCGCGTGCTGTATGCATAACGTTCGTCGATGAAAGAAGGCCGATGGAGAAGAGTGGTGGGCAGTTCACTTTTTCGTATTAACACGCTGGCGGGCGTCACATTTGGAGAGTATAAGGATTGTAAAACAGGGTTTCATTTTTATATTAGCGAGGTTTTTTTATGATTACTGGCAACGTCCATCACCTTGAACTAGTCCCTTATCTGCCTGCCAAACTGCGTGAAGCGATTGAATACGTGAAGCAAAACATTACGGCAGACACGCCGCTGGGCAAGCATGATATCGAGGGCAACAGCGTGTTTGTGTTGATCTCCAACGACAGCACCGATCTGCTGGAAAAACGCCGCGCCGAGTATCACGCCAAATATCTGGACATTCAGATCGTGCTGTCCGGTGTGGAAGGGATGACGTTCAGTAACCTGCCTGCGGGCAAGCCGGATACCGATTGGCTGGCGGATAAAGACATTGCTTTCCTGCCTGCTGGCGAGCAGGAAAAACAGTTTGTGATGCAGAAAGGGGATTTTGTCGTCTTCTTCCCAGGCGAAGTGCACAAACCGCTGTGTGCCGTCGGCGAACCAGCGCACGTGCGCAAAGCCGTGGTGAAAATCGACGCGTCGCTGGTGTAGGATTTCTGTGAACAAGGAACGTTCAACCATAAAATGGAAGAAAATAATGGCAATAATTCCTCAGATGCCTCCCAGTGGTTCCCCCTCTTCTCAAGAGCAGTAAAGAAAAAAACACGTAAATACCGCAAGGCCTAGAAAAAAACAGCCAGTCAGTTGCTTAACTGACTGGCTGTTTTTCAGAAAATGATTTTCTTGCTAGAAAACCTAATGACCTTTCGATTATAGGTATATTATTAATTTAAATTATGTAGGATGTTTTCCCTGGCATTGGCCTGCCGCAGACTTTTTATTCTATTTTAGTTTTTATAAACAGGCGCATATCAGGTACGGCATATTTTATGTAGGGTAATTTTAATGTAGGGAGACACTGATGAAACAAATTACATTACCTGACAGATTAATCGCAATGTTTGAAAGCGATCCTCTCGTCGGCTGGGCAGTAAAAGACACAAACTCCCGTTTTATTTATGTCAATAACACCTTTAAAACTTGGCAAACTATATCAACTCGTTATGATTATGAAGGTTTGAATATTAGGGATATCCCTGTTCCTGTAGCCGAATTTTCAGACATTTTTAACCAGCAGGAACGAGAGATAGAGCGTACAGGTAAGGCGGTGAGAGCCATTACAACGCATATTCAAGGCACGGAAAAAATAATGCAGCCTGCCTACAATATTCAGGAGCCAATCTATGATGAACATCGCAACTGTGTAGGCACAGTTATCAGCGTCAGACATGTTAGGATCATCACGCCGACCTCGTTGTTAAATGGAACAATAATGCAACACTCCACCTTCGAGCCCCCTTCTAAAATATTTACCGAGAAGGAATGGGAGGTTATCTACCTGCTGGTCTGTGGGATGATGCTTAAAGATATAAGCAGCATCCTCTCAATCACCGTCGATGCCGTTAACAGCAGACTCCGAAGCTGCTACAGAAAAACAGGCTTGAATTCACTATCAGGCCTAAAGGAATACTGTAGAGATAACAGATTTGATAACTACATCCCGCTGTTCTTTCTGAAAAAAGGACATATTATTATCAGAGGCTAACCTGATGGACCCAGATTTGACTCCTGTTGAGTATTACTTTGATAACTCTTTGTTTGGCTGGGCAATAAAGGACTGCAACTCCCAGTATGTTTATGGCAATAAGATGGTATGTCAGTATTTCGGCGTTACAGAAAATAAACTTTTAGGCCGTCTCGACACTGATTTAACGCCTGATGTCAGCGAGCACTACGACCATATACTTTATGACGACCAAAAAATATTGACCACAAATGAAATGAGTATCGTCCTCAAAACATTTGATTATGGAAGACGAAATAGACTTAGGTCTTTTCTGGTGGAGAAGCGTCCTTGGCGGCTCAATGATGGGAATGACGGTATTATTTGCACTTACATAGAAATCACCAATGTTTACTTTTCAACCTTTCTTATGCCATGCGAAAGGAAGCCCTTTGTGTTCACCCGACCAGCAAATGTTTTTACAGACAAAGAGTGGGAAGTTATTCTTTTGCTGCAGTGCGGGGTGAAGCAGAACAGTATTCCAGACATACTCGGTATAAGTTCTTCAACGCTTCGTAACAGAATAACGCGTTGCTGTGATAAAACAGGTGTGGCAAACAGCACCACCCTGATCCAACACTGCAATCAAAAAGGATGGGATAACTACATTCCCCCTTTTTTTCTGATAAAAGGGCATGTGTCGATTACCTGAGGGGCTGTGGTTCTAGCCTCTCATGTCAAAACGACGGGAAGGGGCTCTAAGCCAAACTAAAGATCCAGCTCTTTGCCTAATGCCGATCAGTTAAGGAGCAGTTGAACGATCCAACTGCTGTGTAAGAATCCGGAAACGCGCCTTGTTTTCGGATTTTTTTATGTACATTGCTCAGTCTCCCGACCTTGTTTCCTGCTACGACGCTACCCGTAATCCTCTGACCTCTTTCGGTGATTTTCTTGATCCTGAATTGGTGGCACGTTGTCCCGCACTCACTGGGACTGCTGAATGCTTGGAATCAGGCGAGAGAACATCGACAATCGATAATCCCACTGAAAAAGGGCATGCCCACCTCTGAGCTGTTTTTAAAACACATCAAAGGCAGGCTAAACCTTAATCCTGCACCAGCGTGGCGACCATCACGGCTTTGATGGTGTGCATGCGATTTTCCGCCTGATCGAAAACGATGCTGTGCGCGGATTCAAAGACTTCATCCGTGACTTCCATTCCACCGTGTAAACCATACTGCTCCGCCATTTGTTGTCCCATCGTCGTCTGATCGTCGTGGAAGGCTGGCAGGCAGTGGAGGAACTTCACCTGCGGATTACCCGTCGCGGCGATCATCGCCATGTTCACCTGATACGGTTTCAGCAGCGCGATACGTTCTTTCCAGGTCTCTTTCGGTTCCCCCATGGAAACCCAAACGTCGGTATAAATGAAATCTGCGCCCGCGACGCCCGTAGCGATATCTTCCGTCAGCGTGATGCTGCCACCGGTTTGTTCTGCTGCCGCCTGACACTCAGCCACCAGACTGACATCCGGCCAGCAGGCTTTTGGCGCAACAAGACGTAAATTCAGCCCAGTCAGTGCGGCCGCTTCCAGCATGGTGTTACCCATGTTGTTGCGTGCATCACCAGCGTAGACGAGCGTCATCTCTGACAGCGGTTTACTCGGTAAATGTTCCTGCATCGTCAGCAGATCCGCTAACAGTTGCGTAGGGTGGAATTCATTCGTCAGTCCGTTCCAGACCGGAACACCCGCGTATTGCGCCAGCGTTTCGACAATTTGCTGGTCATAGCCGCGATATTGAATGCCGTCGTACATTCTTCCCAATACGCGAGCGGTATCTTTGATGGATTCTTTATGGCCGATTTGGCTACCACTTGGGCCGAGATAGGTCACTTGCGCGCCCTGATCGTATGCAGCAACTTCGAAAGAGCAGCGAGTACGAGTCGAATCTTTTTCGAAGATGAGTGCGATATTTTTACCTTGCAGGCGGCGGGCTTCTGTCCCGTTTTTTTTATCGGCTTTCAGTTTCGTTGACAGGGCTAAAAGATGGGCAATTTCTGCGGGTGTAAAATCCATTAACCTTAAAAAATGACGCTTATAGAACGGTTGCATGATGTACCTCTCCATGTGGCTCAACACCATTGGTTGAATTAAAATTCACTTTATATGTGTAATTATTCAAATTCAAGTGGTGATATCAAACTTTGTGGTGGAGCAAGCCGCAGGGCTGTGGGACAATAAGTAATATTACGTCGTTTAATGAGGACTGAGGCATGGCAAACCGCGAATTACTGGAAGAGCAACGGGAAGAGACACGCCTGATCATTGAAGAATTGCTGGATGATGGCAGCGATCCTGACGCGCTTTATACCATTGAACACCATTTCTCTGCCGAGAAGTTTGAAGTGTTGGAAAAAGTCGCTGTAGAAGCCTTCAAGCTGGGCTATGAAGTGACCGATGCGGAAGAACTGGAAGTGGAAGATGGCGTGTTGCTGATGTGCTGCGATGCCATCAGTGAAGTTGCGCTGAAGGCTGAACTGATCGACACACAGGTAGAACAGCTGCTGGCGCTGGCAGAACGCTACGGCGTGAATTACGACGGTTGGGGTACCTACTTCGAAGATCCAGATGGTGAAGGCGAAGAAGACGGGGATGATGAAGATTTTTATGACGAAGACGATGACGGCAAGCGCCATTAATCCCTCGTTGAATCGTTTACTGAAAACGCCGCAGGAACCCCCGCGGCGTTTTTTATTCGGTATGACAGCGCGTGATTACTGTACCTTCAGCTTATTACAGTACCTTCAACATCGTCACTTCACAGTCGGTATGGCCTGTGTTACCCATTGGATGGGGAATCGATTCAAAGCCCAGCGATTCATACAGTTTTATTGCACTGGTCAGGTGTCCAGTGGTTTCCAGATAACAGCGGCGAAAGCCGTGCTGACGCGCAAAATCAAGCGCCTGTATCGCTAATTGGCGTGCCAACCCTTTGCCACGAGCGATGGGTAAGAAATACATTTTCTGCAATTCACACACATCTTCTTCACCCGCAAGCAGTGGCGCAACCCCACCACCGCCAACCACATGGCCTTTATATTCAACAATCCAATAGGCGCTTTTCGGCTGGCTATACAGAGCAAATAGTGCATCCAAATTGGGATCGGAGACGGTGTAGCCTTTATCGGCCGTCAAACCAAACTCAGCAGAAACCTGACGGATGACCTGGGCGATAGCAGCATCGTCCTGCGCGGTGATTGGGCGTACCTGAAGATTGGTGGAGGTCGCGGTTGTCATAATACGTACTCTTGCTCTTACGGTTTACGAGGGGAATGATCCTAGCCGATTGTAATACCATTTCAGACCACATTGGTGCAATGTCTATGTCCGTTATAATCGACGTTGGCTATATGTTAGCTTCTCTGCAGACTTCCTTATTCCTTGTAATTAATAAGTATATTAACTTGTTTGGTTACTGTTAACTTTTATTGTTGTCGTTAACAAGACGTGCTTAAATAAGCCGCTTTTTGTTGCCTACAACGTGTCGAACGAAGCGTTTATAAGGCTTATTTCTTTTAGGATGAAAGGTTTATGACTACCAATATTTCAGAAAATAACACGCAGCATCGCGTGCAGTTTCACGGTAAGGCTGGGGAATATTTTGCAATTTGGCTGGTGAATGCGTTATTAACGGTGATCACCTTAGGTATTTATTCTGCCTGGGCCACCGTGCGTCGCCGTCGTTATTTCTACGGTAACACGGAAATTAATGGTGACCGTTTTGATTACCACGCAGAGCCCATTCAGATCCTTAAAGGGCGTTTGCTGGTTATTGCCGGTATCATCTTGTTTTATATCGTGATGATGATGTCACCAACGCTGGGCACACTTATCGCTTTGGCATTTTCGGCACTGATTCCGATTATTGTGATCCGCAACTGGCGTTATGACGCTATTATGTCCAGCTACCGCGGCGTCCGTTTTAATTACCATTGTCAGACGGGCCGTGCATATTGGGTATTACTGCTTTGCCCTATTCTGTTGTTGCTGGCTTTTTATGCCGCGTTGATTGTGGCAGGGTTGATTGGGTCGCAGAGCGATAGTCCGATACTGATTGGATTTATCGTGCTGGCGATTGCTATTCCAGGGTTTGCTGCGGTAAATGGCATCATGAAAATGATGCAGCTTGATTTCTATGTTAATAACCTGTCCTTCGGTAAAACGGCATTTAAAGCAGAACTAACGAAAGCGGCGTTTATTAAATTTTCCCTGATTAGCCTGCTGATTTTTGTTCCTTTCCTGATCGCGTCGCTGTCATTCATGGGCTCGTTCTTTTTCACGCTGTTCCAGATTGTGATGATGGGCGGTGGCAATGAAGATACTGTGCTCATGATGCTGCTAAGCAATATCTTTAATCTGGTGATGATGGTAATTGTGATGCTACTAGGCGCGCTGGTTTCCAGCAGCTATGTGGCGGTTGCACAGCGTAACTATTTGTTTAACCAAACGTCGCTGAATGGCGGTGTGAAATTGCACTCTTCTATGCAAACGCTGTCTTACATGGGATTACTGATAACCAATAGCCTGATTACTATTTTTTCTTTGGGTTGGGCAGCACCAGTGGCAGAGATTCGTCACGCACGCTATATCGCGAATGCGACAGCGATTGAAGGCGATCTGGCACTGCTGCACGTTCAGGCACACCAGGACACAGCAAACAGCGCACTGGCCGAAGAAGCCGTGCAAGCGCTCGATTTGGGTGTTGGCCTGTAAGTTATAAGGCAGGAATATGAATATTGAGGGGCATTATCAATACCCCGGATTGGCGGCCCGCGTGGCCGCTTCTCTTCATTTAACGGATAACGGTTCGACGATGGTGCTAAATACTGGGTCATCGAACACGACGTTTGCGCTGGAGCAGGTCACGGTTTCCGATGCATTGGGCTCCATTCCTCTGACGTTAACCTTTCCTGACGGTGGCCGTTTTGTTCCTGCCGACGACCCCGCCTTTCGCGCGTGGTATTCCGCAAGACGCCAACCGGGACTTGTACACCGTCTGGAACGCCATAAACGTGGCGTCATTCTCACGTTATTCGCCACCATATTGATGGTGATAAACTATGTTTACGTGGTTCTGCCGTGGGCGAGTTCTGCGTTGGCACTCCGTATGCCTACCGTTATCGAACAGCAACTGGGACAAAACACGCTGAAGCTGTTACGGCACAGTGATTTTAAGCCTTCTAAACTGCCTGTTGAACGCCAGCAGGCGATGCAAGCGCTGTTTCAACAGGTCATGCCCGCTGATATGCGGGAAGACAAAACGCCACTGCGCCTGGAGATCATGTCCGCGCCTATTGGGCCGAATGCTTTTATGCTGGCGGATGGCACGCTGATTATCAGTGACGATCTGGTGAAGCTGGCGAAAAATAACGACGAACTGGCTGCGGTGATGCTGCATGAAATGGGGCATCACGCCTATCGCCACCCAATGCGTATGGTAGTGCGTTCGTCGTTGGTATCGCTGACGTTCATGTGGATGACGGGAGATGTCAGCGGCGTGGGGGATACCGTGTTGCAGTCTGCCGCTTTTATCAACGAGATGCAGTTTTCCCGCGATATGGAACGGGAAGCCGACGCATGGGCAATAGCAGAAATGCAGCAGCAAGGACGTTCGCTTCAGTCGATGCAGGCAATGTATCGGGCCTTGATCGCTAACGACCGCAGTCATGATGAAATTGATTCGCTGGATTTACCGGACTGGCTGAGTACGCACCCAGATATGGATGAGCGGCTGAAAGCCATTGAAAGCGAGATGAATAAGCACTAATCCTCAACTCTCGATTCTCACCTCCGATCTAACCCTGCCTTGTGTCGATCGTGTGTGGTGTCACCGCACACGATCTCCTTTCTATACTCGTCATACTTCAAGTTGCATGTGCGTTGGCTACGCTACTCGGCACACTTGCGTGTGCCTCGCCCCGTTGGGGCCGCTGCAAGCAGCGTTCAAACCTGCCTATGGCAGGTTTGTCAGTCACCCGAATCACTTACTTGAGTAAGCTCATCGGGATTCCTTCGCTTGCCGCGTTATTCGGCCTTATGGCCTCACCCCTTCGGGGTCAGCGCAGGCACTGTTCAAAAACGCCTTGCCGTTTTTGTCCTGAAACTCGAATTATTTAGAGTATGATTATATTTTTGATCAAAAAAAGCTCACTTTGCTGTTTTTATAAACGCGAGTGTCGAGCGGAAAATATGAGCCGAGTAGCCAGACGATTAACAGGAATGCGTTAAATATCATCCTATTAAAAACTATCTGTAGAATCTTTCGCGATAAATAAAAAAATCAGAGAATAATCTCTTTTTATTATTAGTCCGCTTATGTTTATTGGGATTTTTCCTAATAGACATTAAAATCGTGGCTTCACGACTTCATGATTACCGAAGAGTTATTTATGATTAATCGAATACTATCAGGGGTGGTGGGCGCATTTCTGTTAATGCTGTCACCATTAACGCATGCACAGGCCAATTTCCCAGAGCCCAAAGAAGGCGACTGGATTGCGCCAGAATTTACCTTCAACAGCGGCGAAAAATTAAAAGATCTGCGTATTCATTACTACACGATCGGTGATAAAACCAAGCCCGCTGTCTTATTGCTACATGGAACGAACCAGCCGATTAAATCACTGTTAGCAAATGGTTTTGGTGGCGAGCTGTTCGGGCCGGGTCAGGCGCTGGATAGCAGCAAATACTTTATTATCATGCCGGAGAGCATCGGTTCTGGAAAATCGTCCAAACCGTCAGACGGCTTACGAATGAAATTCCCACAGTACGATTATAACGATATGGTGCAAGCACAATATCGCTTAATCAAAGAAGGGCTGGGTATTAACCACCTGCGCCTGGTGATGGGATATTCCATGGGCGGCATGCAAACCTGGCTCTGGGGTGAAAAATACCCAGACATGATGGATGCGCTGGTGCCAATGGCATCGCTGCCGAATGAGCTGTCTGGCCGTAACTGGATGATGCGCCGCATTTTGATTGAATCCATCAAGAACGATCCGGTGTGGAATAACGGTGATTACATACAGCAGCCGCCAACGCTGAAAACGGCCAACATTATGTTCAGTATCGCCACCACTGGCGGCACGCTGGCGTATCAGAGCAAAGCACCAACGCGTGCACAGGCGGACAAACTGGTAGAAGATCGCCTTGCGGCACCGTCGACCAGCGATGCCAACGACTTTATTTATATCTGGGGCTCGTCTGCAAATTATAACGCGGCACTGGAGCTGAATAAAATTAAGGCACCTGTTCTGGTGATTAACTCTGCGGATGATGAGCGTAATCCTATTGAAACAGGCATCCTGGATAATGAGCTTAAGAAAATTAAGCAGGCGACGTTGTTCCTTATTCCCGCCAGTAAAGATACCAGTGGGCATGGCACCATGATGTCGGCGAAGTTTTATAAAGATGAATTGCAACGTTTCTTAGAAAAGAATCCGTCTCAGAAAAATAATAAAAAATAAAAACACATGACCGGCAGAAAGTCTTTTTCTGTCGGTCATCGTTTGCTTGCTACCTTTCTTTATTTTATTACGGTTTTATAACGAATTTATTTCAGTTCGTGGGGATTAACACGTCTGGAAAAATGAATAACGACTATTACGTAAATAACGGAACGGCTCTGCTCTGGAGCTGGTGCTCATCCTTTCTTATTTTCAGACTACAGGGATAATTTATGTTTCGTAAGATAAAGATCCGTACTGCACTCAGCATGATGGTGTTTTCGTTAGCGGCGTTACTGCTTTTCGTCGGCGTGTTAGGGTTGGTTGCCGTTCAGTCAGGGAATAAATCATTTGCTCGCGTCGATATGGAAGTGCTGCCAGGGCTGGTTGCACTGAATGACAGCTCCGAACTGCTGTTGCGTGGCCGGTTGGATTTGCGTCTGTACGAATCATTAATGGGGAAAGGGGATGTCGAGGCGGCTAAAGTCGCGCTAGGGCGTGCCAGAGGCAAGGTCGACGGTGCCAGTGAAAAGTGGCAGGAATACCTGAAATACCCGCAGTCCGAAGCGGAGAAAGTCATTTCTGCGGACATGGCTGAAAAGCGTAATACGCTGATGCAGGAGTTTATCGATCCGGCATTTGCAGCGCTTAACGCAGGGAATCTGGATGAATATCGTCAGCGTGCCGGGAAATCAACGGTGCTGTATGCCGCATTTGATAAATCCTCTAAAGCGTTGGTTGCCTTCAAACTGAAGAGTATTGATGAAGCCTATGCCGATTCGAATGGACGCGTCGAGCTGATGGAAACCATTCTGTACGGTGCGATTGCCTGTGCGTTGCTGCTGGCGGCGCTGGCCTGGTCCGTGGTGACCAACATGATCGTGAAACCGCTGAATCAGGCTATTTCCGTCTTTGACCGTATCGCCGAAGGCGACCTGCGGGCACAGATTGATAGCAGTGGAAAAAATGAAATTGCACACCTGTTTGCCGCGGTTCAACGTATGCGCGACGGGCTGGAAAATATGGTGCGCGTGGTGCGTAACGGTACCGATGCGATAAGCGTCGGTGTCGAGGAAATTGCCTCCGGTAACATCGATCTCTCCAGCCGTACCGAGCAGCAGGCGGCCTCGTTGGATGAAACCGCTTCAAGCATGGAACAGATCATGTCGACGGTGAAAAACAACGAAGACAACACGCGTAAGGCCAACGATCTGGCGCTAAAAGCCTCTAATTCTGCGTCTCGCGGCGGGAATGTTGTCTCCGAAGTGGTTGATACCATGCGTTCCATCAAACAGAGTTCTGCCAAGATTTCCGACATTGTTGGTGTAATCGACGGCATCGCCTTCCAGACCAACCTGCTGGCGTTGAACGCGGCGGTGGAATCTGCGCGCGCGGGTCAATACGGTAAAGGTTTTGCGGTGGTGGCTTCCGAAGTGCGGATGCTGGCTGCGCGCAGTGCGACGGCAGCGAAAGAGATCGGCACCATGATCGATGATTCTCTCAGCCGTATTGAAAAGGGCGCGGGGCTGGTTGAAGTCGCGGGTAACACTATGGACGAAGTGCTGATGGATGTGAAAAAAGTGGTCGATATTATGGATGAGATCACGCTGGCTTCCAGCGAGCAGAGTCGCGGTATTTCACAGATCAATATCGCCATCAATCAGATGGATGGGGTGACTCAGCAGAATGCGTCATTGGTATCAGAAGTAGCGGCCTCAGCGAATTCGCTTCAGGAGCAAGTTGTTAACCTGCAACAGTCCGTTTCCCGTTTCCAGATCGCAAGAGAAAACATGGGCATGGACAACGTGCCGCCCGGTTTACGCCAGAACATTGCGCTGGTCGATGCCCGTTAATCGTTAAATGATCTATCGCCTGTTTTCGCTGATGTTATGTGGGCAGCGAAGACTGGTGACTTAGCAGCAGGGCGGAGTGATTTTGGGCCAGCACCAGGCTCGCTCCGTTCATCGAACTGGATGACCCACAAATCCCCCGATACGAAGGAATAAATCAAAACGTATCGGAAGGCGAGCTGTGCGGGGGACGCAGAACGTATCTGTGTCCAGCAAGGTCAATTTTTCCCGGTTTGAGGAAGAAAGGCACAACGCTGGCGGCGGTTTCAAAGGCATCTGGACTAGCGTCTTCAACACTTGCTAATGTGTTGACAAGACATTGGCCTAAAGGTGAGAGATTAATTGCTTGTGCATTGGGAAAGCAGCCGGAAGAGATCTGGCCGTCACGCTATCAAGGTATGAGTCCGAATCATGGGGAAGGGTTGCGGGATAACGTTCTCGTAGTGAATTGAACCCATTCCCCCAAAAGCAAAAAACCAGCCGTTAGGCTGGTTTTTTTTAATTAGTGGTGCCGGACTCGGACAAACGCCGGAGTCGTTGAACAGCGCGCGTGTCGCGCTAGCCCTGAAAGGGTGAACCGCTTGCGGCGAATAATCGAACGACGTTCGATGGAGAGTCCATAAGCCAGAAACGAAAAACCCCCGCCAAAGGCGAGGGTTAAGAATGAGTGGTGCCCGGACTCGGAATCGAACCAAGGACACGAGGATTTTCAATCCTCTGCTCTACCGACTGAGCTATCCGGGCAACGGGGCGCATTAAACCGTATTGACCGCGTGGCGTCAACGGGTTTATCAACGAAAGCGCTGAAAAACCTGCTGACTGCCGACTTTTCAGCCAAACTACGGGCTTTACCGCATTTTGTGTCCGAAATCAGGTGAGTGCGCCGTTTTTACGGCACAGCGCAAAGCGTAATACATCTTCAGCTAACCGCTGGGCGGTGGCGATGCTAGCGGCCTGATGCTTGACTAGCAGGTTGCTCAGGCAGCCTTCCAGAATCAATTCCATCTGCTGTGCCACCATTTCGGGATCGTCCGTTTCCAGCTCTTCTAGCAAATCGCGAGTGTACTGGTAAGATGCCTGCTTCTGCTGTTCCGCAATCTGGTGAATAGGGTGGTTGATATCAGGAAAGAAGCTGCACGCCGCAATAAACAAGCAACCCGGATAGCGCTGTTTGTTCACCGACTCGTGCAGCACCTGATAGCGCGCCAGTAGCTTCTGCTCGATGCTTTTCTCGTTGTCCAATAGCAGTTGACGTCGCCAGGTATCGACCTGCTGGCTATGGTGGCGCAGGCCGTCGTACAGCAATGCTTCCCGATCCGGCCAGAATGGCGTCAGTTCTTCTACCGGAACCCCCAATCTCTCCGCCAGCATATCCAGCGTTGTCATGGAAAAACCATGCTGCTCCAGTAGCGTAAGCGCATGTTCAAGAACGTCTTCCCGTTGCATTTGGTTTCCTCCAGAAGCACAACAAGCGAATTGAAAGTGTCGTTTATGGGCTGAACTTCTGCAAATGTGCCTGAAATTGTTCAGCGTTCATAAAACCGGTGACGCGCGAGCCGGGGATCTCTTTCCCCTGAGCGTCAAAAAAGACGATGGTCGGCAGCCCTAAAACCTGTAGCTTTTTCAGCAGCGCGTTTTGTTCTTCGCGGTTAGCGGTGACGTCCGCCTGTAGTAGCGTGATGCGCGACAGATGGTTTTGCACCGCCGGGTCGCTGAACGTGTATTTCTCGAACTCTTTGCAGGCCACGCACCAGTCAGCGTAAAGATCGAGCATAACAGGCTGAGCGCTCTTTGCCAGCGCGCTGTTGAGATCGGCAATGTTGGCGACGGGGGCGAAGTTCAGTGCCGACGTGTGGGCTTGCGCCACGCCAGTTGGGGGGAATACCCAGTCTTGCAGCGGTTTAGCGCTGATCACCAAGCCTGCCAGCAGCAGCAACTGTACGCCACGCATCCAGCCTTTGCTGCTACGCAACGTCAGCATGAGCGCCCAGCCGAAGAAGGCGATACCGAGCGCGCTCCACAGGCGCATCCCCCACGTTTCACCCAGAATACGTTCCAGCAGGAAGACGGGCAGTGCCAGAATAATGAAGCCAAACGCTTCCTTAACGTATTGCATCCACGGGCCGCTGCGCGGTAGCAGTTTGTTGCCGAACAGCGTGACCAGAATGAGCGGTAAACCCATTCCGAGTGCGTAGAGATAGAGCGTGCCGCCACCTGCCAGCATGTTGCCGCTCTGGGCGATATAAAGCAGGATGGCGCTGAGCGGGGCGGTGGTGCAGGGAGAACAAATTAGCCCAGCCAATGCGCCCATGCAGAATACGCCAGTGACGGAGCCGCCTTGCTGATGGTTGCTCCACTCTGTCAGTCGGGTTTGTACCGATGACGGGAGCTGGAGTGTATACAGTCCAAACATGGACAGTGCCAGCGCAGCAAACATTACCGACAGACCAATCAGAATGTACGGATGCTGGAGCGCCGCCTGAAAGCGTAATCCGGCAGCGGCAACAACCAGCCCAAGCAGCGTGTAGGTGAGCGCCATGCCCTGAACATAGGTCATCGACAGCAGCAGTGTGCGGCGCGGCGTCAGCTGTTCTTTTCTGCCCAGCACCAGACTGGCGATTAGCGGGTACATCGGCAGGACGCAAGGTGTGAAGGCGACGCCGATACCAATCAACAGCGCCCACCACGGCGAAAACGGCATCGGCGTGGTCTGCGGCGGTGCCGTCTGGCTCAAGACTACATTGGGCGGAGCATCCGTGCCTGCGTTAGCCAGCACCTGGCTGAGAGGAACGGTGCGCGTTTCCGGCGGATAGCAGAAACCGGCATCGGCGCAGCCTTGATAGGTGACTTTAACCGTTGCGCCGCTTTCAGCCCGTTCAATGGGAACCGCTAGCGCCAGCCGATCCTGCAGGATAAAGACCTGACCGAAAAACTCGTCATTATGGCTTTCGCCCTGCGGCATCTCCACCTTGCCAAGCGTGGCACCGTTCCCTTCGATCTTGATTTGCGCGCGGTACAGGTAGTAATCGGGATGGATATCCCAGCGCAGGTTGAGCTGGTTATCCTGCTGTTGAAACTCAAAGGCGAAAGCGCCATCGACCGGCAAAAAGCGTGACGTCGTGCTGTTGCCAAACAGTTTCTGGCCGAAAGAAGAGGCGGCCACACTGGGAGTACTGAAAGCCGTCCATAACAGGAAAATCAGCGTAAAGATGCGTTGAGCCATGTCAGATAATCGCTATCGCCCCCGGATACCGGCAGAACTAACAGCTCCGGCGTATCATAAGGGTGTTGTTGTTTCAGATGAGTCAGCAGCGCTTGCTGATGTGAGGTATCGCTTTTTATCAGCATTTGTACTTCTGATTGCTGTTCGAGCTTGCCTTCCCAGTAGTAGAGCGAACGTGCGCCGGGCAGCAGGGTGACGCAGGCGGCAAGCCGCGTTTCCAGCAGCGAGTCGGCAAGCCGTTGTGCACAGGCGTCGTCAGGTGCGGTACATAATATGACGACAGCATCGCTAAGCGGGCGGTCAGACATCACATCCTCCGTGTCAGATGAACAAATCCCAGACAACCAGAGCCACACTATACCTTGCTTTATTGTTTGAAGGGAATGAGGCGGATCGACGAGCTAAGCCGATCCGCGAGGGACTGTCTGGAAAGCAATCTTTAGATCAGGATACTGCCGAGAATAAAGCCAAATATCACCGACAGCGTAATCGCCAGCACGCCGGGAATCAGGAAGGAGTGGTTAAACACAAACTTGCCGATGCGCGTGGAGCCCGTGTCGTCCATCTCCACGGCGGCCAACAGAGTCGGGTAGGTCGGCAGAACGAACAGAGCCGAAACGGCAGCAAAAGACGCCACGGCTGTGACCGGAGACACGCCCAACAGCAGCGCAGCAGGCATCAGCGCTTTTGCCGTTGCCGCCTGTGAGTAAAGCAGGGTAGCGGCGAAGAACAGCACGACAGCTAGCATCCACGGATAGCTTTGCAGCAGTGCGCCTGCGGTGTCCTGAATATCGGAAATGTGTGCTTTAACAAAGGTATCGCCCAGCCAGGCAACGCCCATCACGCAGATACAGGCGCTCATGCCGGATTTAAACGTGCTAGCGGAGAGGATGCGTGCGGTATCGATTTTGCAGGTGATGCAAATCAGCGTGGCGATGGTCAGCATGAAGACCACAATCGCT
This sequence comes from Pectobacterium carotovorum, assembly GCA_016415585.1. Classification (NCBI taxonomy): domain Bacteria; kingdom Pseudomonadati; phylum Pseudomonadota; class Gammaproteobacteria; order Enterobacterales; family Pectobacteriaceae; genus Pectobacterium; species Pectobacterium carotovorum. The sequence goes on from CP066552.1 coordinate 504,377, forward strand.
TCGTTACGTGGCAGAACCGGGTTCTGAATCAGCCCGACGGTGCCGCTGATTGCCGTGGCATACAGCACGACAGCAACGATGCCGATTAGAAACAGCATCACGGAAAGCTTGGCACCCGGTTTGATCTCATGCTGGCTATTACCGCGCAGCGTGGTTTCGCCTTTTTTCAGACGTTCCTGATAAATTGGATCGTCTTTCAGCTCTTTACCCAGGAAGTTGGTCACAATCGCCGTCAGCATGATCGCGGCGAGCGTGGTCGGAATACAAATCCCTAACAGCAGCAGATAGCTGACGCCGTGCGGCTCAAGAATACCGGCGACAAACACCACTGCCGCCGAGATCGGCGAGGCAGTAATGGCGATTTGCGAGGCGACAACGGCGATAGAGAGCGGGCGAGAAGGGCGAATACCCTGCTCTTTGGCAACTTCGGCGATAACCGGCAGGGTGGAGAACGCGGTGTGTCCGGTTCCGGCCAGAATCGTCATGAAGTAGGTGACCAGTGGCGCGAGAAAGGTGACGTATTTCGGGTGCTTACGCAGCAGTTTCTCCGCCAGACTGACCAGATAATCCATTCCGCCCGCCACCTGCATCGCGGCGATGGCGGCGATAACGGCCATGATAATTTCAATGACATCAAAAGGGATGGCGCCGGGCTTTATCTGAAACCCAAGCGTAAGAACAAGCACTCCCAGGCCACCGGCGAAACCAATGCCGATGCCTCCCAGTCGTGCCCCCAAATAGATGGCGAGCAGAACGATCAGTAACTCAAGACCAAGCATGACTATGCTCCTTAATTAATAAAAAATTCAATCTACTCGTCATACTTCAAGCTGCTTGTGCGTTGGCTGCCCTTACTCACCCCAGTCACTTACTCGTGTAAGCTCCTGGGGATTCATGCGGTTGCCGCCTTCACGCAACTCGAATTATTTAGAGTGCATAACTTATTCTTATGGCCGTAGACGGCAAAAAATAAAGGCACGCTGTTCTTCGTGAACGGACGTGCCTGTTGGAATTAGATGTCGGTATTAGGGAAGCTCGTTTTCATCGGTATAGCGTTTGGCTTTGTACGCCGGATGCATCAGGTTCTGGATGGAGAAAATGTCATCCAGCTCGGCTTCCGTCAGCAGGCCGCGCTCCAGTACGACTTCACGCACGCTTTTCCCCGTTTCGGCGCAGATTCTGCCGACGATATCGCCATTATGGTGGCCGATGAACGGGTTCAGGTACGTCACAATCCCGATGGAGTTGAAGACATAGGCTTCGCACACGCTCTTGTTGGCGGTGATGCCGTTGACGCATTTTTCCAGCAGGTTGTAGCAGGCATTGGTCAGAATGTGGGTCGATTCAAACATCGCCTGACCGATGACCGGCTCCATCACGTTTAACTGTAATTGCCCAGCCTCTGACGCCATCGTGACGCAGGTGTCGTTACCGATGACCTTGAAACACACCTGATTGACGACTTCCGGCACCACTGGGTTAACCTTGGCTGGCATGATTGAAGAACCCGCCTGCAACTCCGGCAGGTTGATTTCATTCAGGCCCGCGCGCGGGCCGGAAGAGAGCAGACGCAGGTCATTACAGATCTTCGACAGCTTCACGGCCAGCCGCTTCAGCGAACTGTGCACCATCACATAGGCGCCGCAGTCTGACGTGGCTTCGATCAAATCTTCTGCGGGCACGCACGGCAGGCCGCTGACTTCCGCCAGACGCTGCACCGCCAGTTGCTGGTAGCCGTCCGGCGTATTCAGACGCGTACCGATTGCGGTCGCACCCAGATTGACTTCAAGCAGCAGTTCCGCCGTGCGCAGCAGGTTTTTGATTTCTTCCTGCAACAGCACGTTGAACGCATGAAATTCCTGGCCGAGCGTCATCGGTACGGCGTCCTGCAACTGGGTGCGGCCCATTTTCAGTACGTCTTCAAATTCTTTGGCTTTACGCTCGAAACCCTCACTCAACTTCGCTATCGCTTCCGTCAGCTTTAGTACGGCCGCGTAGACCGCGATACGAAATCCGGTGGGGTAGGCATCATTGGTGGACTGGCATTTATTTAGGTGATCGTTGGGGTTCAGATACTGGTATTCGCCTTTCTGGTGGCCCATCAACTCCAGACCAATATTGGCTAATACTTCGTTGGTATTCATATTCACCGACGTGCCAGCGCCCCCTTGATAGACATCTACCGGGAACTGATCCATGCATTTGCCGTTATTCAGCACTTCATCGCAGGCGCGGATGATGACGTCGGCGATTTTTTTCGGAATAGTTTGCAGCTCTTTGTTCGCCAGCGCTGCGGCTTTTTTCACCATGACCATGCCGCGCACGAAATCAGGTATGTCACTGATTTTATTGTTGCTGATATAGAAATTTTCGACGGCGCGCAGCGTATGAACGCCATAATATGCGTCTGCGGGAACTTCTCGGGTGCCTAACAGGTCTTCTTCAATACGGATGTTTTCTGACATGAAAATTCCTATTCTGCTGTGTGACTAGACGTTGTGGGCTGGTGTGTGGCTCTGATAAACCATCTTGCTTCGGCAATAGCCTCGGGATGTTTGACCAACCAAGTATCTATTACCATGAGGATATGTCGTTACGACAGCGAAAAACAGGTGTTTAGATCACTATACTGGCGTTCTCTACCGCCACGGTAAATGAACTGTGACTGTAGTCACGAGCCACTATTTTAGGACAATAATCGTGTGGCGGCGGCTTGAAAATGTGCGAAGGCGTACCCATTTAAGTAAATCACGATGTGCCGGATCGCAGAGCAGACGCGCATGTTACCTAATCCATATGGTAGTAAAGCGTACTGGGTTTTTGATCGCGATGGCCTAACACGTTCTTATTCACACTCGTTCTGATTAAAAAACAGTGCGCGTAAAAAAACACAGGAGAACCGGGTGCGCTGGTTACCGTTATTACTTATTTTTCTTTTGGCTTACATCGAGATATCGCTGTTTATTCAGGTGGCTGAAGTACTGGGCGTCGCGATGACTCTGCTGCTGGTCGTCTTTACGTCGTGCGTGGGTGTTTCGCTGGTACGCAATCAGGGAATGAAAACGCTGGTGCAGATGCAGCAGAAAATGGCCGCAGGGGAAAGTCCCGCTGCCGAAATGGTAAAAAGCGTGTCACTGGTGCTTGCTGGCTTCTTGCTCCTGATACCGGGCTTCCTGACTGATCTCCTGGGGCTGCTGTTACTGTTGCCGCCAGTGCAGAAGAGCCTGACGCTCAAATTGATGCCTCACCTGCATATATGGCGTTCTGGCCCCGGTGCGTCGTCGTCTGGCGGTAACATCTTTGAAGGTGAATACCAGCACAAGGATGGTGGGAGCGGAAATATTGAACACAGAAACGATAGGGACGACCGTTAACGTCAAGATAAACTGAAAAGCAGGGAAGGGTTATCATATTGATAATCATTATTTTTTATATGCTATCAGCGATAGGTGGTTGCTTAATGTGAAAAAAATTAATTTCCTCCCTTGAAGGACCGCATAACGCCCCCACTTAAAATAACACAAGGCTGATTATGATATGAAAGGCGTAGTTGGCATTTATCCTAAACCGATATGGACTTTCTCAAAGGAGAGCTATCAATGAATATTCGTCCATTGCATGACCGCGTGATCGTCAAGCGCAAAGAAGTTGAGTCAAAATCTGCTGGCGGTATCGTACTGACTGGTTCCGCTGCTGGTAAATCTACCCGCGGTGAAGTTCTGGCCGTAGGTCACGGACGTATCCTGGAAAATGGCGAAGTGAAGCCGCTGGATGTGAAAGTTGGCGACATCGTTATTTTCAATGATGGCTATGGCGTGAAAGCAGAGAAGATTGATAACGAAGAAGTGTTGATCATGTCTGAAAGCGACATTCTGGCAATTGTTGAAGCGTAATTGCGCGTAATCATCTGAACTGAAAGAATTTGAGGGAAATAGACCATGGCAGCTAAAGACGTAAAATTCGGTAATGACGCGCGTGTAAAAATGCTGCGCGGCGTAAATGTACTGGCTGATGCAGTGAAGGTTACCCTGGGCCCGAAAGGCCGTAATGTCGTGTTGGATAAATCCTTCGGTGCACCGACCATTACTAAAGACGGCGTATCTGTTGCGCGTGAAATCGAGCTGGAAGACAAGTTTGAGAACATGGGCGCACAGATGGTGAAAGAAGTTGCCTCTAAAGCGAATGACGCAGCAGGCGACGGCACCACGACCGCAACCGTATTGGCGCAGGCTATCATCACTGAAGGCCTGAAAGCTGTTGCAGCGGGCATGAACCCGATGGATCTGAAGCGCGGTATCGATAAAGCCGTTATCGCCGCTGTTGAAGAGCTGAAAGCACTGTCTGTACCGTGCTCTGACTCTAAAGCTATCGCTCAGGTTGGTACCATCTCTGCTAACTCCGACGAAACCGTAGGCAAAATGATTGCCGAAGCCATGAACAAAGTCGGTAAAGAAGGTGTTATCACCGTTGAAGAAGGTACCGGTCTGCAAGATGAGCTAGATGTGGTCGAAGGTATGCAGTTCGACCGTGGTTACCTGTCTCCGTACTTCGTCAACAAGCAAGAAACCGGTGTTGTAGAGCTGGAAAGCCCATTCATCCTGCTGGCTGACAAAAAAATCTCCAATATCCGCGAAATGCTGCCAGTACTGGAAGCCGTAGCGAAAGCGGGCAAACCGCTGGTTATCGTTGCTGAAGATGTTGAAGGCGAAGCACTGGCTACGCTGGTGGTTAACACCATGCGCGGCATTGTGAAAGTGGCTGCGGTGAAAGCGCCGGGCTTTGGTGACCGTCGTAAAGCTATGCTGCAAGACATCGCTACGCTGACTGGCGGTACTGTTATCTCTGAAGAGATCGGTCTGGAGCTGGAAAAAGCGACGCTGGAAGATCTCGGCCAGGCAAAACGCGTTGTTATCAACAAAGACACCACCACCATCATCGATGGTTCGGGGGAAGAAGCTGCGATTCAGGGCCGTGTTGCTCAGATCCGTCAGCAGGTTGAAGAAGCAACCTCAGATTACGACAAAGAAAAACTGCAAGAGCGTGTGGCTAAACTGGCTGGCGGCGTAGCCGTTATTAAAGTTGGCGCAGCAACTGAAGTGGAAATGAAAGAGAAGAAAGCACGCGTTGAAGATGCCCTGGCTGCGACTCGCGCTGCGGTAGAAGAAGGCGTGGTTGCTGGTGGTGGTGTGGCGCTGGTTCGCGTTGCAGCCAAACTGGCTTCTCTGACTGCTCAAAACGAAGACCAGAACGTGGGTATCAAAGTTGCGCTGCGCGCAATGGAAGCTCCATTGCGTCAGATCGTTTCCAACGCGGGCGAAGAGCCATCTGTGGTTGCGAACAACGTTAAAGCAGGTGACGGTAACTACGGTTACAACGCAGCAACTGAAGAATACGGCAACATGATCGACTTCGGTATTCTGGACCCAACCAAAGTAACCCGTTCTGCTCTGCAGTTCGCGGCTTCTGTTGCTGGTCTGATGATCACCACCGAATGTATGGTAACCGACCTGCCGAAAAGCGATGCACCTGACTTAGGTGGCGCTGGTGGTATGGGCGGCATGGGTGGTATGGGCGGCATGATGTAATGTGACGCTATTGTCGCCGGAAGCCATTTTCTGGTGACAGGGAGTCAGGTTACAGAAGCACGTCTTTCTGTCCTTTAAAGAGCACTATCTGGTTGTATACTGGGTAGTGCTTTTTTTATGTATCTCATTTATATTCATATAACTCAATGTGTTATTGATATAACGGTTCTCGCGCTGGCCAATTTCCCATCAGGTTGCGATAGGAATGGTTAAAGAGGTATGGCTGTGGATGCTGTGAATTTAACCACATTGCTGAAATGTTGCCACATCAGGGATGAATTGGTTTATAGCGTGTTATCGGGGAAGCATTCTGCGCTACAATAAGGACGCTTACTTTATTTACGAATGCGTTATTTGCGAATACTTTTATCTACGAAGTAACCCTGTTTGGAGTGGGGATAATGTTTGATGATGCGTCTACGCTTCTGCGCACCATATCCTGGTTTACTGAGCCCCCTTCGGTATTACCTGAGCACATTGGTGACTGGCTGATGGAAGCTGGCTCAATGACGCAGCGGCTTGAAAAATATTGTGCCCAGCTCAGGGTTACACTTTGTCGTGAGGGATTAATTACGCCACAGGCACTGAGCGAAGAGTGCGAACAATTGCCACATAGTGAGCGTTACTGGCTGCGTGAGGTCGTGCTGTATGGTGACGAGCGCCCCTGGCTTTTTGGCCGAACCCTTGCTCCACAACAAACGCTCGACGGCACCGATTCAGCCCTGACAAAAATAGGCGCTCAGCCGTTAGGTCGTTATCTATTTGAGCAAAAATCGCTGACGCGTGACTACATTCATACCGGATGCTGCGAAGGCCTATGGGCGCGGCGTTCCCGCTTGTGCCTTTCGGGTTATCCGTTACTGTTGACTGAGCTTTTCTTACCTGAATCACCGGTTTATTTCACACCCAGTGATGAAGGTTGGCAGGTAATTTGAGGAGATAAATCCTTGGAAAGAAGTGTTACAGCAGGGAAATGGCTGGCTTATTGCCGCTTGATGCGGATTGATAAACCGGTAGGTTCTCTGTTACTGCTGTGGCCAACGCTATGGGCGCTGTGGCTGGCGGGAGGGGGAGCACCTGCACCGTGGACGCTCTTTGTGTTTGTCGCGGGTGTTTTCTTAATGCGTGCGGCGGGCTGCGTTATTAATGATTATGCCGATCGCCATTTTGACGGCCATGTAAAACGCACGGCTTCTCGCCCGTTGCCCAGCGGTGAGGTGAGCGAGCAATCTGCTAAAGTTCTATTTGTCGTTCTGGTCTTGCTGGCGTTTAGTCTGGTGCTGACGCTGAATAAGATGACTATTTGGCTGTCCGTTGCGGGATTGGTTCTGGCATGGGTTTATCCGTTTATGAAACGGGTCAGCCATCTTCCTCAGTTTGTGCTGGGCGCGGCGTTTGGCTGGTCGATTCCGATGGCTTATTCGGCTGTGAGTGAAAGCCTGCCTACAACCTGCTGGATGATGTTTCTGGCGTATATTTGCTGGACGGTAGCCTACGATACCCAATATGCGATGGTGGATCGTGATGACGATCTGAAGATCGGCGTGAAGTCTACTGCGATATTATTTGGCCGTTTTGACAATTTAATCATCGGCTCATTACAGGTAGGGATGCTGGCGTTGCTGCTCGCTTTAGGGAAGAGCAGCGGGCTGGGAATCCCGTACTACATTTCACTGCTGGTGGCTGCCACGATGTTTGTCTACCAGCAAATATTGACTGCCGGACGTGAGCGCGAGGCGTGTTTTAAGGCGTTTCACAATAATAAATACGCGGGTATGGCGATATTTATTGGCGTGTTGTTTGGCCAGTGAGGCCGACATCAGATGTAAAAAAGCAGCGATTTCTCGCTGCTTTTTTTATAGCGAAATGTGCTGAGGATTTGTGTCATGCCAAAACGTATCCACAGCTTGATGGCGGCATGTTGTCCGCCAGTTTTCCGCTATTCCTGCGCCGTTTTTTCCACCGTCTGACTATCGGCTTCTATGTCTGCGGATGAGCTGGCGCTTTCGATAGTCAACCGAACTTCCGGGGTGATCAGATCGCCGAGGATGTTATAGATTGCCACGATATCGCCTTGCGCCGTTTCCGCACTGTCGGTGATATACCCTTCTGTACGTAAGGTGGCGACCAGCGTTGAGAACACCGCTTTATCAAAGAATTCCGGCGCGTTGATGCCGTGCAGAACGGACAGGCGCTGCGCCATATTCCGGCTTTCTTTCTCCAGCGTTCCACGGTTGATTACTGGGTTCGCACACAGCAAGGACAGCGTGATCGCATAGCGTTGCAGCGTTTCACGCACGCCTGCTGACAGCAGTTGCAGCGTACGGATGCGTGGCGGATTGATGGCTAATTGACCGTCGCGGCTACATAGCAGCTCTTGTCGAATCAGTTCGTTAGCCAACGTTTCCAGCACGCCTGGCAACTGTTCTTTGGAATAGTGCAGGAACAGCTCAGCTTGCAGCAGTGGATAGACCAGCGTGATCTGTCGCACGACTTCGTCAAGCGTAATCCGGCGATGATGGATGACGATGCTGGCGATCAGTGACGGCAAGACCAACAGATGCTGGATGTTATTGCGATAGTACGTCATCAGTACCGCCTGCTCGCGCGGCAGAATGATGATATCGCCAATGCTATCCTTTTCTACTTCAAACTTGTTCATACCCAGCGCGTGTTCCAGCAGTTCATCCGCTGTCTTCTTCGGTGCCGTAATATCTTTATGATAAGGCACCTGGCGCAGCAACTGCAGATAGCAATCCAGCTGTTCGTGCATTTGTTCGCGCGTCAGTGAACGCTGGCGCGAGGCTAATAAGGCCGTAGAGCACAGGTTCATCGCGTTTGCTGCCGCAGAATTGTTGATGCGCACCATGATATCCATAGAGATATCCTGCACCGTCGGCGTTAGCCAGCTTGGACGCTGTGCCTCGATGGGATCAATCGCGTCACGCCATTGTGGTACATGCTGGTTCAGATAGGTTGTCAGCGGGAGCGGTTCGCCGAAGTTCACATAACCCTGGCCCAGATTACGTAGCTTACGCAAGCCGCGTACCATCTGCATAAAGCCTTCTTTCTCCTTCACCGCACCGCGTAGCTCTTTCGCATAGGTGCCGACTTCCATCACATGCTCGTAACCGACATAAATCGGAACCAGCGTGATTGGGCGTGTGCCGCCTCTGAGCATGGCTTGGATGGTCATCGCCAGCGTACCGGTTTTCGGCTCTAGCAGACGGCCCGTGCGTGAACGTCCGCCTTCCATGAAGTATTCAACCGAATAACCGCGGGCAAACAGCTCACCCAGATATTCACGGAAAATCGTGGAATACAGCTTGTTGCCTTTGAAGGTACGGCGAATAAAGAACGCGCCAAGACGACGGAAGATCGGTCCCGCTGGCCAGAAATTCAGGTTGATGCCTGCGGCGATGTGCGGTGGGACTAAGCCTTGATGGTACAGGACGTAGGACAGCAGCAGATAATCCATGTGGCTGCGGTGGCAGGGCACATAGACAATACCGTGACCATCCTGTGCCAGTTGGCGAACGCGTTCGGCGTTGTGGACGTTAATCCCCTGATAAAGGCGGTTCCACGTCCAGCTTAATACGCGATCCGACAGACGCACGGCCTCGTAGGAGAAATCGGCAGCGATTTCTTCCATCAGCGCAATCGCATTCTGCTGCGCTTTCTCATGAGAAATCTTCTTACTACGCGCCTCATCGTCGACGGCTTTCTTGATCGCTTTGGAATCCAGCAGCTTGTTAAACAGCTCCTGACGCACCGGCAAACGCGGTCCAACTGCTGCCAAACGTTGGCGGGAGAAATGCATACGTGCGACACGCGCCAGTTTGTGGGCTATGGTTTTGTCAGTGCCGTGCTCGGTCGCCATATAGCGCAGCGACACTGGGCTGGAGAAGCGGACAAAGCTATCGCGGCCTAGCCACAGGACGGCGAAGAATTTCTCAATACCGTTGAGCAAGCGCAGGTGTGGTGCTGCCTGAGCGTGGCCTTCCCGACCCGGAGAGCGCCCAAACATCACGGAAACCGGCACCATCTGTACGTCTAAATCTGGATTGGCACGGTGCAAATCCAGGTAGTCGTGGAACAGCTTGACGGATTTTTGCTTGGGAACGTAATAGCGGAAGACACGAGGCCCGTCATTAATAAAGACGTGGCTAGGAAGTTCGACGCCATTGAATTCGAACGACAGCGAAGGATCGGGTAGCCCCAATGCCAGGCATTTCGCACGTAGCGTCAAGAGATCCGCCTGAGAGTTATAAGGCAGAACATAGAGTATAGGACGTGAGGGATCTAACCCCAGCTCGACCACGGGATCTGCGGGAATAACTTTGCTCTTCACCAGCAGTTTCAGTGGGAGATTCAATAATTTATAGTAAATTTTACGCCAACCTGACATAACAACATGGAGCCTCTTGTTAGCAATGCGCCGCAAGGATACCAGAAACTGCGCCGGAGATCTGTGGTGATGAGACAACGTAGGTGCGTTAAAATGCGAACTATTTTGCATATACTCGTCATACTTCAAGTTGCATGTGCGTTGGCTGCGTTCACTCACCCGAATCACTTACTCCAGTAAGCTCATCGGGATTCGTTCTCTTGCCGCCTGCCTGAAACTCGAATTATTTAGCGTATAAATAATGGAGGATAAATGAATAAAGCAACGGGGATGACCCGGATTATTAAGGCGACCGGTTATTCCTTTAAGGGGCTGAAGCAGGCGTGGCAGCATGAGGCGGCATTTCGTCAGGAAACGATACTGACCTTTGTCGGCGTCATTATCGCGTGTTTACTGCCGGTTACGCTGGTCGAAAAACTGCTGCTGATCGGGTCTGTGGTACTGATTATGCTGTTTGAGCTGGCGAATAGCGCCATTGAAGCCGTGGTCGATCGCATTGGGCCTGAGCATCACGAATTATCCGGTCGGGCGAAAGATATTGGGTCGGCCGCTGTCTTTGTTGCCATCTTGTTAGCCGCTGTCGTGTGGGGCAGTATCCTCTGGCAACATTTTGCCTGACGGCGCGCATAAATGAGTAAAAGTCAGGGGCTTTGCCGATATCGTCATTCCCAATTGTGCCTTACCTGTATATACTCACAGCAAGACTGTATAAACAACCAGGGGGCGGAATGAAAGTATTAACAGCAAGGCAGCAGCAGGTTTATGACCTGATCCGCGATCATATTGCGCAAACCGGAATGCCGCCAACGCGGGCGGAAATTGCTCAACAACTAGGGTTTCGCTCTCCCAATGCGGCTGAAGAACATCTGAAAGCGCTGGCGCGTAAAGGTGTGATTGAAATTGTATCGGGCGCGTCTCGTGGTATTCGTCTGCTGATGGAAGAAGAGACGGGTATTCCTCTGGTTGGTCGCGTGGCCGCAGGTGAACCTCTGCTGGCACAGGAACACATCGAATGTCGCTATCAGGTTGACCCTGCGATGTTCAAACCCAGCGCTGATTTTTTGCTGCGGGTGAGCGGCATGTCGATGAAAAATATCGGTATTATGGATGGCGATTTACTGGCCGTGCATAAAACAGAAGATGTGCGAAATGGTCAAATTGTCGTCGCGCGTATTGACGATGAAGTGACGGTGAAGCGCCTGAAAAAGCAGGGCAATACGGTACACCTCCTCGCTGAAAATGAAGAGTTTGCCCCGATTGTTGTCGATCTGCGTCAGCAAAGCTTTTCGATAGAAGGCTTAGCGGTTGGCGTGATTCGCAACAGCGACTGGAGCTAACCATTCGCAGAGATGCACTGCTCGTCTGTCTGGGTCAGTGCATCATGTCCTGTATTCATCGTTTAGCGTGTTAATCTGCTAACCATATATATTTAGTTACATTTCGCGCGCATTTTCTACGATCCCTATTACCCTCTGTTTTTTCACTGCTTTTTGCGGTGATTTTCTCTTTCTCAACGTCCGTTCTAGTCACAGATTTCTAATTTTCCATGTTAAGTGAAATATTCGACTATAATTTTTATCAAGGTAAGCATTTTTATCTTGATTGATCGTTTGTCGATTGATCATTAGCCATCACATGTAGATAGCCCGGTAATCAAGGGAGACAGTGGCGAAGAGCACCGTCATGGTTCACAGAGTTATGATGCTGCTTACTGAATAAATCTATTTATCTGAAATTGACGCATAAGTCGGTAGTCACGATTTTTTATGCGCAATGCACCTAAGGTACGGAGATTATTATGAATAAAGACCAAGCCAGCGGTAACTGGAAACAGTTTAAAGGTAAAGCGAAAGAGCAATGGGGAAAATTAACGGATGACGATCTGACGGTCATCGAAGGTAAGCGTGACCAACTGGTGGGGAGAATCCAGGAGCGTTACGGGTACGCAAAAGAAGCGGCAGAGAAAGAAGTGAAACACTGGGAAGAGCACCACAAATATCACTGGTAGCTATCGCTGGTGATAAAGGTGATGTCTCTCCACAGAAAAAACGATAGCCCTTGGGCTATCGTTTTTTAATGGGAACAGTATGTTTTAATGGGAACAGTATGGGCGTGATCGCCATGAGCCGATTGCTGCCGAAGGCGATGAACTTGTGCGAGCGTTATCTTAATCGGTGACGGCACTGTGCATCGTGTTGCTGAAAGCCTTCGAGACCGCCTTTCATGATAACCAACTGGCTAACGCCTTCAAGCATCAAGGAATGATGGCCACTGCTTCGATCTCGAATAATGCTCCTTCGACCACCAACTTTGAAATTTCTACAGTTGTGCTCGTCGGTGGAGTCTTCGTATTGACAAAGCTGTCCCGCACCTCTCGGAGCACCGGGATTTGGTTCTTGGCATCTGTCATGTACATGTTGATCTTCACGACGTTTTCCCATGTGGCGCCCACAGATTCAAGCGACGTTTTGACGTTCTGAAATGCCTGGTGGGCCTGTGCCCTGAAGTCTCCAGGCTCGCCCGCCATCTTTCCGTCAGGCAGAAAGCCCAACTGACCCGCGACAAAAACCATCCGCTGCCCGCTGGGGACGACTGCGACGTGTGAATATCCGAATGGTTTGGCGACGCCAGGAGGGTTGGAGAAGGTCACGCTCTGTGCATTGGCACTTTCAACCGCAACGAAAGCCATCGCTGCCACACGCTAGCATGATCAGCAAGAATCAATAATAAGCTATCGTTCGGCGGTCTGCGTGCGATCTTAAGGATAGACCGCGATCCAAAGGGCGTGACGTCATGAAACCAACGACATAAACGTCGTAATTCTGGTCCGAAGCGATCAAACGGGTACTGGCGCAGGGATTAACGCCAGAGAAAGCGGCACATCGTGATGCCCTAAGAGATGGGGTGCGCATCCAAGCTGCGTAAAGAATGGGCTATCGTTTTTTAATTGGAACCGTATGGTCGTGATCGCAATGATCCGGCTGTTTGCATGAGGCAACTTCCTGACAGCCTCCACACAAGCCGTGTGCTTCCACCACGCTGTGACGCAGCGTAAATCCTGACTGCTGTGCCAGACTGCGTAATGTTTCTTCGACACCTTCGGTTTGACGTTCGGTGACTTGCCCGCAGCGGTCGCAGATGAAAAGGGCGGACGTGTGGCTGTGGTCCTCGATATGGTGACACAGCACATAGCTGTTGTTGGATTCGACGCGATGAATGAAGCCTTGTTCCAGCAGAAAATCCAGTGCGCGATAGACGGTCGGCGGTTTCGCCTGAGGCTCGGAAACGCGCAGCAGATCCAACAGGTCATAAGCGCTGATAGCACCGGACTGCTGTGCCATAAGGCGTAAAACCTCTAACCGCTGTGGCGTGAGACGCACAGCGCGCTGCTGACAAATCTGTTCAGCCTGGGCAAGAAGTTTGTCCTGTTTGGTTGAATCCATTGTCATATCACCCTGACGCATTGAGGAACAAGGCGGATATCTTACCACGACTGAATAAAAACGCCGAACTGGAGGCGTTTTCCTGCAAAAACAGCGGACAGAAGCGCTACACGACCAGATCGATGAGCAGCGCCCGCAAAGGCGACTCTGCCTGTAGCGTCAACGCCGTTTCTTCCTTAATGAAGGCGCCGTCGCCGCAGTGTAGTGTTTCACTGTTCTGATTGCCTTTTACTGCCATTGAACCGTGGATCAGCTGGAGGTATGCCTGATTTCCCTGTAGCGCGATTGTGCTTTGCTCATTCTGCTGGAGATCGACATGATGAACCCAAACCTGCTGGCGCAGTTGCAGGCTATTGTGTTCACCTTCTGGTGATGCAAGCAGCGTATGGTTTACTGAATTCAACCCCATGCGCTGCAACGGGCTGTTCTCGCGAGTCTGGCAGGCATTCAGCCATAATTGCAGACGCGTCAGCGGTTTGTTGGCACTGGTATTATGTTCGCTATAGCTGACATTTGGCTGAGTCGCGAGCAGCAGCACATCTCCGGCTTTCGCCTGAATGTGGCAACCGTTGCTGTCGCGGTATTCCGCTTCGCCCTGAAGAATAATGTTCAGAATATCAACCCGTGGGTAGGTTCGTGGCTGGAATGATGCCCCCGGTGCCAATACTTCCTGATTGAGCACGCGCAGAGACGCGTAGCCCAGCAACTGTGGGTCAAAATAGTGACCAAAAGAAAAGGTATAGCGCGCCTGCAACCAGCCATAGTCGGCCTGGCCACATTGCCCCGCAGCTCTTCGTGTGATCATAATTGTTATCCCTCCAGAGAATTATTTATTGAACTGATAGTAATTGTGTGGACGTTGGATTGTTAGCTAGTTAATCTGGTCGGTATATTCAAAATTCCTGAATGAGTACGAAGATGGCGAAAGAACGAGCATTGACGCTGGAAGCGTTGAGGGTGATGGATGCGATCGATCGTCGTGGCAGCTTTGCCGCTGCGGCAGATGAGCTGGGTAGGGTGCCTTCGGCACTGAGCTATACCATGCAGAAACTGGAAGAAGAGTTAGATGTTGTGCTGTTCGATCGTTCTGGACATCGTACTAAATTCACGAATGTTGGACGCATGTTGTTGGAACGCGGACGTATCTTGCTGGAAGCCGCAGATAAGCTCACCACCGATGCTGAGGCGCTAGCGCGCGGTTGGGAAACGCACTTGACGATTGTGACGGAAGCCTTGATTCCGACTCAGCGGATTTTCCCATTAATCGATAAGCTGGCGCTTAAAGCCAATACGCAGGTATCGATTCTGACTGAAGTGCTGGCTGGGGCGTGGGAGCGTCTTGAGCAAGGACGCGCCGATATTGTGATTGCGCCGGACATGCATTTTCGCGCGTCTTCTGAAATGAATACCCGCAAGCTGTACACGATGAATAACGTTTATGTCGCCAGCCCGGAGCATCCGATTCATCAGGAGCCTGAACCGCTGTCGGATGCAACCCGGGTGAAATACCGTGGGATTGCGATGGCAGACACCGCGCGTGAACGACCAGTACTGACTGTACAACTGTTGGATAAACAGCAGCGTCTGACAGTGAGTTCGCTGGATGATAAACGGCGTGCGTTGTTGGCTGGGTTAGGCGTCGCGACCATGCCGTATCAGATGGTTGCGCAAGATATTGCCGAAGGGCGTTTACTGGTGGTTGGCCCAGAGCATCAGATGGAAAGCCAGATTATTATGGCGTGGCGGCGAGACAGCATGGGCGAGGCGAAATCCTGGTTCCTGCGTGAAATTCCAAAACTGCTGAACCAGCCCTAAATCCTGCATTTTCTGCGGCAAGGTGTGGCTCCACACCTTGCCTCTGCACTTCATTATGTCAGTATAAATCGACAAACGTCTTATCACGGTGGTGAGGCTGGTTCAGATCTTGCTCTGGACCCAGCGAAATCACGCCATGAGGATTAATCGTGCCGTGGCTACGATAGTAGTGGTGACGAATATGCGCCATATCGACGGTATCGGCGATACCGGGCATCTGATAAATATCACGCAGGAAACCGAACAGATTAGGGTAATCGCTCAGGCGATATTTATCGCATTTAAAATGCGTGTGATAGACCGGATCGAAACGGATCAACGTCGTCCACAGCCGCAGGTCGGCTTCGGTTAACTGCTCACCCGTCAGATAGCGCTGTTTTGCCAGAATGCTTTCCAGATCGGATAACGCGGCGAAAACGGTCGTGGCGGATTCATCATAGGCTGACTGGCTTGTCGCAAAACCGGCTTTGTACACACCGTTATTGACCTTGTCGTAAATCCAGCCGTTCAATTCGTCAATCTGAGCGCGTAGCGCTTCTGGGTAATAATCTCCCGCCGTTGCTCCCACGCCATCAAAAGCGCTATTCAGCATGCGGATGATATCGGCAGATTCGTTACTGACGATGGTGTGCTGCTCGGTATCCCACAGGACAGGCACGGTCACCCGACCGCTGTAGTCTGGCATGGCGTGCAGGTAGAGCTGGTAGAGGAATTCATGCTGATAGAGTGAGTCACCCGTCGCAGCTTCAAAATTGGTACCGAACGTCCAGCCATGATCGAGCATGAGCGGATGAACCACCGAAACGGCGATGTGATCTTCTAACCCTTTCAATTGCCGCATAAGCAGCGTGCGGTGTGCCCACGGGCAGGCGAGTGAAACGTAGAGATGATAACGGCCGGACTGGGCAGGGAAGCCACCTTTGCCGGTGAGGCCTGGGGCGCCATCGGGCGTTACCCAGTTGCGGAATGCAGATTCTGAACGCTTAAAATGGCCGCCGGTAGATTTGGTTTCATACCAGGTATCGTGCCATACGCCGTCAACCAGTTGTCCCATAAATCCTCCGTGAGTGAGTGATGATAAAACGACGGCAAGCCTTGTGTGCTTGCCGTCTCATTCGTTATTCGACTATTAAGTGTAGTACAGGCCGGAAAAGGCTTGTCTTACCACTTTTTGCCCAGCAGGCGGTCGATACTGAATGCGCCTGGGCCAGTTACAGCGAGCAGGAGGTAGCCGCCAGCGATGGTCAGGTTTTTCATGAACATCAGTTGGTTCATGCCTTCCGCAAAGTTAGAGTGGAAAATCAATGCAGTCAGCAGCGTAAAGCCGGCAGTGAACAGCGCGACAGTACGCGTCAGCAGACCGAACAGAACCGCCAGACCACCACCCAGCTCCAGCAGAATGGTCAGCGGCAGCAGGAAGGTCGGCACGCCCATCGCCTGCATGTATTGTTGTGTGCCTGCATAGGCATCACCCAGCTTACTGTAACCTGCAACGATAAACAGAATTGGCATTAAGATACGTGCAACCAGCAGTGCAGTACTTTCTAAATTTTTCATCATCTCTCCAATTAATTTTGTTGTGGGCTATATTGCCCTGTTTTGTTTGTTGTAGCAGGTGTGGTCTGAAAACTTGGCCCGCCATCAGGTTATGGGCAGATAGTATAGAGAGATGATTTACGCTGCCAGCGAGTATAATTGTTGCTTTATTTCAGAAAAATTGATGTTCAGTGAAACGTGCAAGAACGCGCTATAATGACGTGAGCGCGTCAGGCAACGGTAAGATAAGCAGTGTCGTTATGCAGGGTAGGCAACTGAGGTGATGGAAGGGCTTAGGGACGTTGGTCAAACGTTTTACGCACGAGCTTGAAGGTTCCCCACAGCCCGACGAGGCGGCGTCCCCAGCGGATCATGCGGCTAGGATGGCGCACGCCATAGAGCGCCACGAGGCTAGAGCCAACGATCCAGTATTTACGCCACTGCATTAGACTTTGCCAGCTACGATCGTAACGGGCGGTGCTATCCAGCCAGTGTTTTTTACCTGCCGATAAATCCAGCCGCTGCTGCTGTATCTGGCGCAGTAGCTGGGCTTTTTCTCTGTCTCGCTGCTGACGCTGGTTCACTTGGGATCTTCCTCCAGCAGCGATCTGTCGGTCGCCAGCTCTTTACGCGTTGCTTTGAGCAAGGTGGAGCGACGTACCTTCACGAGTGTCCATATACCGCCTATCAGCGCCAGTCCGAGCAATGTGGCGGTAATACAGCCCAGCGCAAAGAGACGATATTGCGGATCGATGCCCCAGATGATCAGCGCAATCAGACTCATAATGCCAAAAGCGGCAAAAAGCAGCGTCAGGCCGACCATAATCAGCAATTGAATCAGATTGGCTTTCTCTTCCTCTAATTCAATGACGGCCAGTCGAACACGGCTTTCTACCATGCTGACAATAATGGAGATGATGCGTTGAGCAGAAGCCATGACCCCGCTTGCGGGGCCTTGTTGTGATTTATCCGTCATAACGATCCGCTAAGTCATAACAAGCCGCTAATTAGCGACGAGACAGCAGGACGCCAAGTACGACACCGACTGCTGCGCCAATGCCGACACCAGTCCACGGGTTCTGGCGTACATAATCGTCCGCAGATTCAACCGCTTCTTTGGTTTGGGAAGCGATGCGCTCACCGGTATCGCTCAGGCGACTGCGGGTTTCTTTCAGCGCGCTTTCTGCCTTATTACGCAGCTTGTCGAGTTCCGCTTTAGATTTATCGCTGGAGGTGCTTAATACTTCTTCCAGCGTGTCCGCCAGTGATTTCAATTCGGCGCGTAGGTACTCAGAATTTTGATCTTTAGCCATATTAATAACCCTTCATGTTATAAACCTGAACGTTAACTATAGCTGAAGCTGAGATTTATGCTGCCCCAAACGGTACGGACAATTCTGATAACTCGCTGTAAATTTTAGTGATTTGGTTTTTGAATACAAAATGAACAGTAATCGTGTGTTTTTTAGGGGCAATGTGGTGATGGGCTATTGCGACGTGCCACGTTCTGCGGCGCGCAATTCCTGCTCGGCTTCAGCCAGCTTTCTTTCGCGCTTGAGAATCTTCTCTGCGTCATCCCCTTTATGGCGGCTTTCATTCAGTTCCTGCCGCCGTTCAGCAACGTCTTTGCGTTTCTCCGCAATGGCTTCCTGACGTTTCTCTGCTAATCCGGCATCCGTACAGTGGGTTTTCACGCCGTCCAGCGCCTTCTCTAATCCATTGATGCGGTTCTGATTGCCGTGCTTACGTGCTTCATCGATTTGACGCTGAATATCCTGCGCTTTCTGCTGACAGGTTTCCACCTGATTGGTGGCACTCGCCAGCACGTGACCGGAAAGCAGGACAGATAATGCAATGATGGATGGAAATAGTTTCATCTTCGTCACCCCAGTTTGGATTGTTTCTGTGTCAGTTTCTGCTGCCAGAACGGTGTCGGGGCTGCCGCTTGTTGCGCGGTAATTGTGACTTTAGGTAGAGACAAACGCAGGACATCTCTGGCAGCGATACTTTGTTCTGGCGAGGCCAGACGGACGATCAGGCTATCTTGCTCTGGTGTAATGCTTTTGATCGCAATCCCTTTTTCATTGAGACGCTGATACACGTAAAAGCCATCTGGTAATGCGGCACCATCATAAGGCTTGATGTGTAGCATAGCATCGTCCTGAGAATGGCGCGGTGACTGTGACTGCGTCAATGCAATCATCGGCAGCGCAAGCAATAGCAGTATTCGAGCTGCTTTCCTGGAGAAGAGCCTAGAGAATAACCCGCTGATTGACACGGTTAGCTCCCTTTTTCAGCGTTATCTGCTTTAGCGTCACGTTTTTTACGCCACAGGACAAAAAGCGATCCAAACAGGCCGATAAACAGCAGGGCTAGCGGCAGTATCATCAGGCAGAGCATCAGCTCGT
The DNA here is from genome assembly GCA_016415585.1 of Pectobacterium carotovorum. Lineage (NCBI taxonomy): Bacteria > Pseudomonadati > Pseudomonadota > Gammaproteobacteria > Enterobacterales > Pectobacteriaceae > Pectobacterium > Pectobacterium carotovorum. The sequence goes on from CP066552.1 coordinate 523,572, forward strand.
CTTCATATTTCAGGAAGACGGTTGTTTTCCCTAAGGCGTAGCCCAGCGTAACCAGAATAAACACCCACAGGAACCCGCTCATCCAGTTGAAGAACTGAAAGCGCGCGTTATTCAGGCCTGACAAGCCTGCGATGGTGGGTAATAACGTTCTGACAAAAGCCAGAAAGCGGCCAACTAATAGTGCGGACAGACCATGACGATGGAAGAGTTGGTGGGCGCGTTGGTGATAGTGCGCGGGCAAATGTGATAGCCAACCCTGAACCACTCCCGTATTGCCAAGCCATTTCCCCTGAATATAGCTTGCCCAACAGCCGAGGCTGGCGGCCGTCGTCAGGAGAAATATCGTAAAAGGGTAATTCATTGTGCCCTTGGCGACGAGGACGCCGACCAAAATGAGCAGGCTATCGCCGGGCAGGAAAGCGGCGGGGAGCAGGCCATTTTCCAGAAAGATAATCAGAAACAGTAATATGTAGATGGTCCATACCAGCTTCGGGTCGGCTAAAATATCGAAATCCTGATGCCAGAGTGCGTTTAACAGTTCTTTGATTAATTCCATCCGGTATTCCTAATACTGCTGTTGCATTTTAGCCTTGGCGACAATCACGCGTCTGGACATGATAAGAATGAATACAGTGTTAATCCCGTCATAATTCAAGTTGCCTGAAACTTGAATTATGACGGGTATATCAGGGCGCAGGATTATGATTTTTTTTATGATCTCTGTTTTTTCTGCCCGATAGTGACGCTGGTGTCTGACTTGATGCTCACTTTCGCTGCGAACCTGATAAACAGGCAGCTTGCGGATTGTTTGGTCTTGGTAGACTTTGCATCCAAAGCGACGGATTAAGCGTAAGAAAGACGCGTTAACTGTAACAAAATAGGTGTTACTGAGACAGAAAAATATTACGACAACTGAGGCGATTTAGGGGGATTTTTCGAGGAAGAGTTGTGATTTCTGCGATATTTTACACTCGCTGACAGAAATCAACGTTTTCTGACTTTTTTCCGTTGGTTCAAAAATTCCCCCCTGCGCTCAAAACAAGGGGGAGGATGCCTATTTAGGGCTTGCCCGTGTGTATCTGGTCGAGGTGGACGACCGGATTTTCGGCGAACATATAGCGGTCGACGTTAAACTCGAAATCATCCGTCGTGGCGCGAAACAGCATCTGTTTGGTATTTTCCAGATGTTGCCACATGGCCAGTTTGGCTGCATAAGGATCTTTGCGAATCAGTGCCTTAAGGATACGATCGTGTTCCTCGCACCAGCTTTCAATCGACTTGTCGTCAATGTGCTCATGCAGCTTGCGCCAGTAGGGATTGTGGATCCGTTGGCTCCACATTTTCTCGACGATGGTCGCCATCGCGGAGTTCTGTGTTGCCAGCGCGACCTGAACGTGGAATTTGAGATCCCACTGAGAATCACGGAAGCGATCTTCTTGCCGTGCGTATTCCTGAATTTCCATCAGTTGGATGATGTCCTGACGGGTTACCTGCGTGGCCGCAAATTCGGCAATGTTGCTTTCAATAAGTTGGCGAGCCTGAAGCAGCTCAAAGGGGCCAGCGGCGACGAATTCACTATCACTGCTATTAATGAACGGGTTTTTCTGCTGATTGGAAATAACGTGAATGCCTGAACCTTTGCGTACTTCAACGTACCCTTCGACTTCCAGCATGATGATGGCTTCGCGCACCACGGTGCGGCTGACGTTCATTTCTTCAGAAATATAGCGCTCTGCCGGTAATTTTTCGCCGACCTGATATATACCACTTTCAATGCGCTGTTTTAATTCTGCGGCTAGCTGCTGGTATAGCCGTCGGGGTTCAGTGAGTGCCATGATGATGTCTACTCTCGATAGATGACGGTCCATGTGCCACGTCAGGGCCTGAGTGTCTATCTCGTTAATCTTTGAGGGATGATTTGTTATACCACTTAATCATAGCAGCAACCAATGTTGTGGTCACAGTTATCGCAGTGTGTTATCGGAGGGAGGTGGCTCACCCAGTCGCAGATCATACCGGATGAGCCAGGATAATGCAGGGATTATCAGTGCTGGTTGGCTTCTTTCAGCGTTTCCGCCGCCGCAGCGACTTCTGATGCCGGTTGGTTTTTCAACACCGTCCAGATGACGACGGCACCTAACAGGTCAAAGACGGCCAGTGCAGCAAACAGCGGGCTGAAGCCCAGCGTATCGGCCAGCGCGCCGACAACCAGTGCAAACATGGTACTTGCCATCCAGGCTGCCATGCCGGTCAAACCGTTCGCGGTAGCCACTTCATTACGGCCAAATACGTCAGATGACAGGGTAATCAGCGCGCCGGACAGCGACTGATGCGCAAAACCACCGACGCACAGCAGGGCGATGGCGACATAAGGGCTGGAGAACAGCCCGATCATGCCCGGTGCAATCATTAGTACCGCACCCATCGTGACGACCATTTTGCGGGAAACGATCAGATTCACTTTGAAATGTTTCTGGAACAGCATTGGCAAGTAACCGCCCAGAATACAGCCGATATCGGCGAACAGCATTGGCATCCAGGCGAACATGGCGATTTCTTTCAGGTTAAAGCCGTAGGCTTTAAACATGAACAGCGGGATCCACGCATTGAAGGTTCCCCAGGCGGGTTCAGCCAGGAAACGCGGCAGTGCGATACCCCAAAACTGACGGTTACGCAGGATCTGCCAGGCAGACATTTTCTTCGCGTTATTAGTCTGATGCTGTGCTTCTTGCCCGCTAAGAATGTAGTCACGTTCTTCGTCGCTGAGTTTTTTCTGATCTTTCGGATGCTTATAGAAAACGAGCCAGCAGATGGCCCAGATCAGGCTTAGCGCACCGGTAATGATAAAGGCCATTTCCCAGCTGTGTGCCACAATCGCCCAGACCACCAGTGGTGGCGCGATCATGGCGCCGATGGATGACCCCACGTTGAAGTAACCTACCGCAACAGAGCGCTCTTTTGCCGGGAACCATTCGCTGCTGGCTTTCAGGCCCGCAGGGATCATGGCCGCTTCTGCCATACCCACCGCGCCGCGGGCGATCGCTAAACCCCCCCAGCTATTTGCCAGCGCGGTGCCCATACAGAAGATGGCCCACAGAATGGCGAACATGGCATAGCCGATTTTTGTGCCCAGCAAATCCAGCACATAGCCAGCGATAGGCTGCATAATGGTATAACAAGCTGAGTAGGCAGCAACGATGTAAGAATACTGCTGTGTAGTAATGTGTAACTGATCCTGTAGCGTCGGTGCGGCGACAGATATTGCATTACGCGTCAGATATCCCAGCACGGTGCCAATGGTCACCAGGCCGATCATATACCAGCGTAATCCTTTGATTTTACGCATTTACTTTCTCTCCGAGTCAATAAAAACACCGTGGTGGCTCTTGAGTGGCGTCACGGTGTGATGTGTCTTGTGATGTTGTACGACACGTTTTTTTGTTGTGCTGAACAGGAAAACCCTTCTCTTTGTGAGATAGCGATTGAATCCCTGCTTAAGGCAGCGCTACAATAATTTGTCATACAACTTTAAAAGTTGAGTGATATCACAAAACCATTATTTTTATATGGAATAGCGGATTCCTCGTTTAAACCGAGAGAGATACGCCGTTTACGGCGATAAATGCTGAGTTATTGTACTGTTTGTTACATTTTTGCGATCATGACCTCACAAATACTGTGAGATATCGCGCATAATTGGTGTGATATCTTTTAACGGTCAACTAATTTGGTGCACAAGAAGCACGGTAAGGAAGAGAACATGCCCCAGTTTCTGAGTGAAGATTTTCTGTTAGACAGTGAATTTGCCCGTCGTCTTTATCATGAATATGCCGTCGACCAACCGATATTTGACTACCATTGCCATTTACCGCCTGAACAGATCGCGGAAAACTACCGTTTCAAAAATTTGTATGACATCTGGTTGAAAGGCGATCACTACAAGTGGCGTGCGATGCGCACTAACGGCGTGCCTGAGCGTTTGTGTACGGGCGATGCCAGCGATTGGGAAAAATTTGAAGCCTGGGCCGCTACCGTGCCGCACACCATCGGCAACCCGCTCTACCATTGGACGCACCTGGAACTGCGTCGTCCGTTCGGCATCACCGGCACGCTGCTGTCGCCGAGCACGGCAAAAGACATTTGGGATCGTTGTAATGCCATGCTGGAGCGCGATGACTTTACCGCGCGCGGCATCATGCAGCAGATGAACGTGAAAATGGTTGGGACGACAGACGATCCGATTGACGATCTGCGCCACCATAAAACCGTTGCTCAGGATTCAAGCTTCTCTATCAAAGTGTTGCCGAGCTGGCGCCCGGATAAAGCGTTCAACATTGAACTGGCAACCTTCAACGACTACATGGCGAAACTGGGTGAAGTCTCCGACACCGACATTCGTCGTTTCAGCGATCTGCAAACGGCGCTGACCAAGCGTCTGGATCACTTCGCGGCACATGGCTGTAAAGTGTCTGACCACGCGCTGGATGTGGTGATGTTTGCCGAGGCGGATGAGGCAACGCTGGATAAAATTCTGGCGCGTCGTCTTGCGGGCGAAACGCTGAGTGAACATGAAGTGGCACAGTTCAAGACCGGCGTTCTGGTCTGGCTGGGGGCGGAATATGCCCGTCGCGGCTGGGTTCAGCAGTACCACATTGGTGCACTGCGCAACAACAACCTGCGTCAGTTCAAGCTGCTGGGGCCGGATGTGGGCTTCGATTCCATCAACGACCGTCCGCTGGCTCAGGAACTGTCTCGCCTGCTCAGCAAGCAGAATGAAGAAAACCTGCTGCCGAAAACCATCCTTTACTGCCTGAACCCGCGCGATAACGAAGTGCTCGGCACCATGATCGGCAACTTCCAGGGCGAAGGGATGCCGGGCAAGATGCAGTTCGGTTCCGGCTGGTGGTTCAACGATCAGAAGGACGGCATGCAACGTCAGATGACCCAGTTAGCACAGCTTGGTCTGCTGAGCCGCTTCGTCGGTATGCTGACCGATAGCCGCAGCTTCCTGTCTTATACCCGTCATGAATATTTCCGCCGCATCCTGTGCCAGATGATTGGCCGCTGGGTGGAAGATGGCGAAGCGCCAGCCGATCTGCCTTTGCTGGGTGAAATGGTGAAAAACATCAGTTTCGATAACGCTAAAAACTATTTTGCCATCGAGCTGTAATTCCACGGCGTCGTAAGGTGTGAATTGCGTGAGGGCGCGGCAGTAAGATTCCCAAAGGGGCTTACGCCGCGGCTCTCTATGTCTCGGTCTTTTGTCTTAAGGTAGCCTGTTAATGCAAACGTTAAATCGTCGTAACTTCCCCGGTCGTCAACACCCCGATCGTGTTATCCAGTTTGGTGAAGGTAATTTCCTGCGCGCCTTCGTCGACTGGCAGTTGGATTTGCTGAATGAGCACACCGATCTGGATGCGGGCATTGTCGTTGTTCGCCCGATCGATTCCGACTTCCCGCCCGCGCTGGACACTCAGGATGGGCTGTACACTACCATTATCCGTGGTCTGAACGAGCAGGGTGAAGCGGTGCGTGAACCCCGCCTGATCCGTTCGGTAAACCGTGAAATTAACGTGTACCGTCAGTTCGATGAGTATCTGGCGCTGGCGCACGATCCGAATATCCGCTTCGTGTTTTCCAATACCACCGAAGCGGGTATCAGCTATCACGCCGATGACCGCCTGAATGACGCGCCGCCTGTCAGCTTCCCGGCGAAATTAACCCGTCTGCTGTATGAGCGCTTCTGTCATTTTGACGGCGCAGCGGATAAAGGCTGGGTGCTGCTGCCGTGCGAGCTGATTGATTATAACGGCGTGGCGCTGAAAGAGCTGGTGCTGCGCTATGCCGCACAGTGGAAATTGACGCCAACGTTTACCGCCTGGCTGAACGATCACAACACCTTCTGCTCAACGCTGGTCGACCGTATTGTCACGGGTTATCCGCGTGCCGAAGTGGAAGCGCTAGAGCAGGAGATGGGCTACAAGGATACCTTCTGGGATACGGCGGAACACTTCTACCTGTTCGTGATTCAAGGGCCGCAGTGGCTGGCGGAAGAATTACGTCTGAACAAGCTGGATCTGAACGTTCGTATCGTTGATGACATCAAGCCGTACAAAGAACGTAAAGTGGCGATTCTCAACGGCGCCCATACCGCGCTGGTGCCGGTGGCATTCCTCGCAGGTCTGGATACCGTTGGCGAATCGATGAATGATGCCCTGATCGGCAAATTCGTGGAAAAGACCATTGCCGAAGAGATTGTGCCGGTATTGGATTTGCCGCATGACGAACTGACGTCGTTTGCTCAGGCTGTACTAAGCCGTTTCCGTAACCCGTTCATTCAGCATCAGCTGTTATCGATCTCGCTGAATGGCATGACCAAATTCCGCACCCGCATTCTGCCGCAGCTGCTGACCTATCGTGAGCGTCACGGTGAACTGCCTGCACGCTTGACGTTTGCGCTGGCGGCCCTGATTGCATTCTATCGCGGCGAGCGCGGTGGTGAAGGCGATGCGTTACAAACCTATCCGTTGCAGGACGATGCACACTGGCTGGAGCGTTATTCCACGCTGTGGGCGGGCGTAAAAGAAAACACCGTCAGCCTGGCTGAGCTGGTGAATGTCGTACTGCGCGATGCCGATCACTGGGAACAGGATTTAACACAGGTTCCTGGCTTGGCTGCGCAGGTGACTGAACAGTTGCAAACCATCGTTGAGCGCGGCATGCGCGCAGCCGTGGAAGGTTATTGCTAATCAGTAAGAAGGGTTATCCATGCAAAGTATTATAAAAATTCATTCTCTGGACAATGTGGCTGTCGCCCTGCGTGATGTCGAGCAAGGCGAAACGGTGTCGGTGGATAGCCATACGGTGACACTTCAGCAACCTGTCGTGCGCGGACATAAGTTCGCGCTGGAAACCATCGCACCGGGAGAAATGATTACCAAGTATGGCCTGCCGATCGGCCATGCGTTGGTGTCTATTGCTCCTGGAGAACACATCCACTCCCAGAATGCGAAAACCAATCTGAGCGATTTGGATGAATATCAGTACCAGCCTGAGTTCCTCGAATTGCCGCCGCAGATGGGCGATCGGGATGTACAGCTCTATCGCCGCCAAAATGGCGATGTCGGTATCCGTAATGAGCTGTGGATCCTGCCTACCGTCGGCTGCGTGAACGGGATTGCCCGCCAGATTCAGCAGCGTTTCCTGAAAGAAACCAACGATGCGGAAGGGATCGACGGCGTTTACCTGTTCAGCCATACCTTCGGCTGCTCACAGCTTGGTCAGGATCACGAAAACACCCGTACGATGCTGCAAAACATGGTGCGTCACCCGAATGCGGGTGCCGTACTGGTGATCGGTCTGGGCTGTGAGAACAATCAGGTTGACGCATTCCGCACGACGCTGGGCGATTTTGATTCCGATCGCGTGACGTTCATGGTGTGTCAGCAGCAGGACGATGAAGTCGAAGCCGGTCTGGAGCGGCTGCATACGCTGTATGAGGCGATGCGCCATGACAAACGCGAGCCGGGTAAGCTGAGCGAGCTGAAGTTTGGTCTGGAATGCGGTGGCTCCGATGGGCTGTCTGGTATTACGGCCAACCCGCTGTTAGGCCGCTTCTCTGACTATCTGATCGCCAACGGCGGCACCACCGTACTGACCGAAGTGCCGGAAATGTTCGGTGCGGAACGTATTCTGATGAGCCGCTGCCGTGATGAAGCCACGTTTGAGAAAACCGTGCACATGGTCAATGACTTCAAACAGTACTTCATCGCGCACAACCAGCCGATTTACGAGAACCCATCGCCGGGTAACAAAGCGGGCGGGATTACCACGCTGGAAGAGAAATCACTGGGCTGTACGCAAAAAGCCGGACAGAGCAAGGTGGTGGACGTACTGAAATATGGTGAGCGCTTACATACCCCAGGGCTCAACCTACTCAGCGCACCAGGGAATGATGCCGTCGCAACCAGCGCGCTGGCGGGGGCCGGTTGCCATATGGTGCTGTTCAGTACCGGGCGCGGTACGCCTTACGGTGGATTCGTGCCTACCGTAAAACTGGCGACCAACAGCGAACTGGCGAAGAAGAAACCACATTGGATTGATTTCGATGCGGGACGTCTGATCCACGACATGCCGATGGATGAACTGTTGAGCCAGTTCGTGGAGCTGATTGTTGAGATTGCTGACGGCAAGCGTACGAAGAATGAGGTGAACGACTTCCGCGAATTAGCGATATTTAAGAGCGGCGTGACGTTGTAAATCACATTCATTCCAATTAAAATAAAACGGCGTTTCATTTTTATAATGGCGCCGTTTTTTTTCGCCACAACTTTTTAGAGGCAGGGATCATGACACATTATTGGATTGCCCAGTCTGTTGGTGTACTGGCATTTCTGGTCGGTATCACCATGTTTTTCAACCGTAACGATAAAAAATTCAAAATACAGCTCTCGGCATACAGCGCCGTCATTGGCCTGCATTTCTTCCTGATGGGGGCAAATGCGGCAGGTGCCAGCGCATTGTTGAACTCGGCACGTACGCTTATTTCACTGAAAACACACAACATCCTTGTGATGTTTGTCTTTATCTCACTGACGCTGCTCTTTGGTTTGTCGGGCATGAACCATGCGATGGAACTGCTGCCGATCGCGGGTACCGTCGCCAGTACCTGGGCGCTGTTCCGTACGTCTGGGCTGACGACGCGCTGTGTGATGTGGTGCTCAACCGCTTGCTGGGTTGCGCATAATATCTGGTTGGGATCGATTGGCGGATCGCTGATCGAAGGCAGTTTCCTGCTGATGAACGGCTTTAACATCATCCGCTTCTGGCGCATGCAGCAGCGCGGCATCGATCCTTTTAGCGTAGAGAACAACGCGTAATTTCAGGTGTTTCTCGTCACTTTAACGCCGCTCGTTTTGAAGCGAACGGCGTTAGAGGAAAGGGGGATAATTAATCCCTAATCAGTTACAGCAGATTCAAACGCTCTTTTTCCGCCAGCTTGGCGTCTTCCGCGTGACACACGGCGGCAATGAACATCACGTCCGTCGAGGAGTTCACCGCGGTTTCTGCGGAGTCCTGTAAGACGCCGATGATGAAGCCAACCGCGACCACCTGCATAGCGATATCGTTAGAGATACCGAACATGCTGCATGCCAATGGAATCAACAGCAGTGAACCACCCGCCACGCCCGATGCGCCACAGGCACACAGCGAAGCGACGACGCTGAGCAGCAGCGCAGTCGGCACGTCGATCTGAATACCCAGCGTATGCGCGGCGGCCAGCGTCAGCACCGTGATGGTAATCGCCGCGCCCGCCATATTGATGGTTGCACCTAGCGGTATGGCAACAGAGTAGGTGTCTTCATCCAGATTCAGCTTGCGGCACAGCTCCATATTCACCGGAATGTTGGCGGCAGAGCTGCGGGTAAAGAAGGCTGTCACACCGCTCTCACGCAGGCAGCGCAGCACCAGTGGATAAGGGTTGCTGCGAATCTTCCAATAGACGATCAGCGGGTTGACCACCAGCGCGACCAGCAGCATGCCGCCGATGAGCACCATCAGCAGATGGGCATAGCCCCACAGTGCGCCGAAGCCCGTTTCCGCCAGCGTTGAGGCGACCAGACCGAAAATCCCCAGCGGTGCGAAACGAATCACGACGCGCACAATCATGGTGACCGCGTTGGAGGCATCGTTAATCATGCTCTTTGTGCTGTCCGAACCGTGACGGAATCCAATGCCCAGCCCCACGGCCCAGACCAGAATACCGATGTAATTCGCATTCAGCAGCGCGTGAATCGGGTTGGCGATGACGCTCATCAACAGCCCTTCCAGCACTTCGACAATACCTGATGGTGGCGTGATGTCGGCGGCCTGCGCGTTGAGCGCCAGCGTGGAAGGGAAGAGGACGCTTAGCACGACGGCAATCAGCGCTGCTGAGAAGGTGCCGATGAGGTAGAGAAACAGGACAGGGCGGATATTGGTTTTCTGCCCTTGCTGGTGGTTGGCGATAGATGCCATGACCAGCACCAAGACCAGAATGGGGGCAACGGCTTTCAATGCGCCGACGAACAGCGTTCCCAATAAGCCAGCCGCCAGTGCTGCCTGCGTGGACAGAGAAGCCAGAATAATACCAGCCGCAAGCCCCAGAAGAATCTGTTTAACCAGGCTGCCGTGGGCAATGTACTGCAAAAAACGAGAGTGTTGAGTTTCCATAATTTTGATGGCGTAACCGTTCCGCTAAGTGGTTGTCTGTACGGAGCTGACACCTCTGGCCTGCGCCGGGTGATTTTGTTTTTCCGTAACGAAGTGTGTTTGCATGTATCAGTATATGAAAATTTGTTTTTGAGAAAAGCGATGATGTGGTTTTTTATGACGGACATCCTTGTCCGTCACCCTGCGGGCCGTTGCGTCGCGCATGTGTAGGAACGGAAACGATGGAATGAGGAAAGCGAACGCCGCACGGAAAAAACCGTGCGGCGAGAAGGGGAAGCGTTAACGCTCAGCGCGTTTGTTCACCCAGACGTTGATCAGCATGGTGATGACCAGAATGCTGGCAACGACGCCCAGAGAAATCGCCACCGGAATATGGAAAATATCGATAAGCATCATCTTGGTACCAATGAAGATCAGGATGACGGCCAGGCCATATTTCAACAGCGAGAAGCGTTCAGCCACGCCAGCCAGCAGGAAGTACATCGCACGCAGGCCCAGAATAGCGAACAGGTTTGACGTCAGTACGATAAAGGGATCGGTCGTGACGGCGAAAATAGCCGGGATACTGTCTACGGCGAAAATTACGTCGCTGATTTCAACCATAATCAGCACCAAAAACAGCGGCGTGGCATACAGGATACCGTTACGACGGACGAAGAATTTTTCATTCTCGATGCTATCCGTCATGCGCAGACGGCTACGCAGCCAGCGCACCAGCGGCTTGTCGCCTATCGCGCCGCCATCTTCTTTCGCCAGCGCCATTTTGAGGCCAGTGAACAGCAGGAACGCGCCGAACACGTAGAGTAGCCACTGGAACTGCGTGACGAGCCAACTGCCGCCAAACACCATCAGCGTTCTGAGAACGATGGCACCCAACACGCCGTAAATCAGCACGCGACGTTGGTATTGCGGGGGAACGGCGAAGTAGCCGAATAGCATCAGCCAGACGAAGACGTTATCGACGGCAAGCGCTTTCTCGATCAAATAGCCGGTCAGGAAGGCCAGCGACTGGGCGTTGGCAACCTCGCGACCCATCGTGCCATCCAGATACCACCAGAAACCAGCGTTGAACAGTAGAGAGAGCGTGACCCAGATGATAGACCAGACGGCAGCCTGTTTGAACGTCATTACCGTCGACCCTTTGCGCCCTTGATAGAGCAGGTCGATGGCCAGCATCACTATAACAATGGCAGCGAAGCTGCCCCATAACCATGGCGTGCCGATGGTGTGCATAGCAAGATCCTTAAATAGAAACAAAAACGGCCAACATCGGAAGGACGCTGGCCGCTTGTTATTAAAGCTGCAGATGCACCTCGCCTTCCGGCAAGGTCTCACTTACAACGTTAATGAAGCTGTCTCATCAAGGTTGCCCGGTAACCGGATGCGTAAAGCATCGTAATGACGATTGACCGGCGGAAAAGTTACTCCCCTTTGCCTGACAAAAGATAGGTGAAAAGATGATCCTGGTCAAATAATTATCGCTGTCTTACTCCGTATTTCCCAGCGTTGCGGCATCGGCAGGAAACACGACCCCGGTTTGGCGGCGAATTTCCGTCAGCAGCCCCGCGACGGTACGCGAGCGTGCCAGTTCTGCATGGTTAATGTCGCTATCATTCACCAGCGTGGCAAAGACGTCAGCTTCGTACAGCATGCTGTTGATATGCTGCGGTTGGGTGAGATCCACCTGCTTGCCTTCACGCGGGATGAATTTCACGTTATGGCATTCGGACACTTTTTCAATCACCAGCGAACCGTCTTCCCCTTGAATTTCGCTGGGAATAGCGGAGTGGCTGACTTTGGAGTGGACGATGGTCACGTCGAAATCGCCGTAATTCAGGATGATGCTGCCATGTGCGTCTACGCCGCTTTCCAGCAGTGTCGCGCTGGCCTGCGTGGTGCACGGTTCGCCCCATAGCGCTACGGCGAAGGCCAGACAGTAGTAGCCGATATCCATGATGGAACCGTTGGAGAACGCCGGATTGAACGTGTTGGGGTTTTCACCTGCCAGATAGCGCGGGTAGCGTGAGGAATACTGGCAGTAGCTCAGCACCACTTTACGCAACCTGCCGACTTTCGGCAGTGCCTGCTGTACCACGCTAAAGTTGGGCAGGCTGGCGGTTTTGAACGCTTCAAAGAGTACGACCTGATTTTCTCTGGCGCAGGCTATCATTTGTTCGACTTCATAGCGGTTGGAAGCCAGCGGTTTTTCACAGATGACGTGCTTGCCGTGGCTCAGGAAAAGCAGCGCCTGTTCGCAATGCAGGGAATTCGGGCTGGCCAGATACACCGCGTCGATAAGATCGGATTTCGCCATGGTTTCCAGTGAATCAAACAGCGTATCCACCATGTAATCCGCTTGAAACGGCTGCGCTTTTTCTGCCGTTCGTGAATAGATGGCGGTGAGCTTCAGTTTGCCGGTTTCATGGGCGGCATCAACAAACTGACGGGTGATCCAACTAGTTCCTACAATGGCGAAGCGAATCATAAGCGTTTGGTATCCTGGAGGCATGGGTGATGACTATGCAGATTATCACGGTGAAATGACAAGGCAACGTCAATCATTTCCCGTTCTGGCAGAGAAAAGCATTTACTGATGGGCTAATTTAAGGGATAAACAGCGCAAATTTTATGATGCAGGAGAGGCTAATGAGCCAACTCGAATTGGAAACGTGCAACCTGACGTTGGTGCGTTACCCTCAGGTCGCTGAAAACTCGGCGCTACAGGCGTGGGATGCCGCAGATGAATATCTGCTGCGTGAACTGGCTAGCATGGAAATCGCGCCGGGGCCGCGCCTGATTTTCAATGATACGTTTGGTGCGCTGGCCTGCGGTTTACAGGCGCAATCGCCCGTCAGCATCAGTGACTCTTATCTCAGCCAACTGGCGACGCGACATAATCTGGAACTGAATGGTTATGCTGTCGATGCGGTAACCCTGTTGGATAGCATGGCGGAACTACCCGCTGCGCCCGCGCTGGTGGTGATAAAAATCCCCAAAACGATCGCGCTACTGGAACACCAGTTGAGAATGTTGCGCAAGGTCGTTACGCCGCAAACGTGCATCATCGCCGGGGCGAAAGCACGGGATATTCATACTTCTACGCTGCAACTGTTTGAACGCGTGATGGGGCCGACGAAAACCTCGCTGGCCTGGAAAAAAGCGCGTCTGGTTCACTGTGAGTGGGCGGAACTCAAAGTCAGTGAGCAGTCACTTACTACTGAGTGGGAGCTGGATGGTTACGGCTATCGCATTCAAAACCATGCTAACGTGTATTCGCGTAATGGGTTGGATATCGGCGCCCGTTTCTTTATGCAGCATTTGCCGGAACAGATAGACGGTAAGATCATCGATCTCGGCTGTGGTAACGGCGTTATTGGACTGGCGGCGCTGGAAGCCAACCCAGAGGCCACCGTCGGCTTCTTTGATGAATCCTACATGGCGGTGGCATCGAGCCAGATCAACGTTGAAGTCAACCGCCCGCAGGATATCGAGCGCTGTAGCTTTGTAGTGAACCACGGATTAGCTCGCGTTAGGCGCGATACGTTGCAGGCGGTGCTGTGTAATCCGCCCTTCCATCAACAGCAGGCAGTGACCGATGAAATTGCCTGGCAGATGTTTATGGATGCCCGCCGCTGCCTTCAGGTTGGCGGAGAACTGCGCATCGTGGGGAATCGTCATCTGGATTATTTCCACAAGTTGAAGCGTCTATTCGGTAACTGTGAAACCCTCGCCAGCAACACGAAGTTCGCTGTACTGCGTGCGGTTAAAACGGGGTCGTCCCGTTAAACTTGCCTAAACTACAGCGTTAACGCCAGCCGGGTGGCCTGATCGATCGCCCGGCGAGCGTCCAACTCCTGCGCCACATCGGCACCGCCAATCAGATGAACGTGACATCCAGCAGCCAGTAAAGGGTCATACAGCTTACGGTTGGGTTCCTGACCGGCACAGATAATGATGTTATCCACTGGCAGACAGCGTCGTTGCTGGTCGTGGATAATGTGCAGTCCCTCATCATCAATATGGTGATATTCCACGCCGCCCAGCAGCGTGACGCCGTGGCGCAGCAGCGTGGTGCGGTGTATCCAACCTGTCGTTTTCCCCAGATTGTCACCGGGCTTGCCGGATTTTCGCTGTAATAACGTAATGTCTCGCTGATGGGGAAGCTCGTTAGGTTGATGAGGCAGCAGGCCACCCCGATGCTGTAGTTGTTTATCGATTCCCCATTCCGTATAAAAATCGCCATGCCCAGCCTGAGAAGACTGGGGATTAAGGTGATTATTCTTGTTCAAAAGATCATTCTTGCTCAAAAGATAGTGCGCGGTATCAAAACCGATGCCGCCTGCGCCGATAATGGCTACCCGCTTGCCGACAGGCTTTTTGTCACGCAGCACGTCCAGATAGCTCAGCACGCTAGGGTGATCGATGCCTGTAATCGCGGGGATACGTGGCACGATGCCACAGGCCAGAATCACGTCATCAAAACCGAGTAAATCGGCGGCGGTTGCCTGCGTGCTCAGGCGAAGCGTGACGCCGAGCAATTCTAGCTGCCGACGGTAGTAGCGCAGCGTTTCATAAAATTCCACTTTGCCGGGTATCTGTTTGGCAATATTGAACTGTCCGCCGATATAGGAAGACGATTCAAACAGCGTGACCTGATGGCCGCGTGCAGCGGCGTTGACGGCAAAAGCCATGCCGGCAGGCCCCGCGCCGACCACCGCAAAGCGTTTACCGACTCTGGCGGGTTGGATAGGCAGTTCGGTTTCGTGGCAGGCGCGCGGGTTGACCAGACAGGACGTGATCTTGCCAGCGAAAATCTGATCGAGGCAGGCCTGATTGCAGCCGATGCAGGTATTGATTTCATCGGCACGCCCCGATTGCGCTTTTGCTACCAGTTCCGCATCGGCGAGAAAAGGGCGAGCCATCGACACCATGTCAGCACAGCCTTCAGCCAGCAGTTGCTCGGCCACGCCAGGATCGTTGATGCGGTTGGTGGTAATCAGCGGGATGCGGACTTTCCCCATCAGCTTCTTCGTCACCCAGCCGAAGGCACCGCGCGGCACCAGCGTGGCGATAGTCGGAATTCGCGCTTCATGCCAGCCGATACCCGTATTGATGAGCGTCGCACCTGCCTGTTCAATCGCCTGCGCCAGTTGCACAATTTCTTGCCAACTTGAGCCTTCTTCTATCAGGTCGAGCATGGATAAACGATAAATCAGAATGAAGTTCGGCCCTGTTCGCTCCCGCACGGCGCGAACGATCTCAAGTGCGAAGCGGCTACGGCGCTGAAAATCGCCGCCCCATTCATCATCGCGATGGTTGGTGTGCGTTACCAGAAACTGATTAATCAGGTAGCCTTCCGATCCCATGATTTCCACGCCATCGTAACCGGCCTGCTGCGCCAACGCGGCACAACGGGCAAAGTCGTTGATGGTTTGCACAATATCCTGCGTACTCATTTCTCGTGGCGCAAAGCGGTTAATCGGTGCCTGAATAGCCGATGGCGCAACCGGATCGGGCTGATAGCTGTAGCGTCCGGCGTGGAGAATTTGCAGCGCGATTTTCCCGCCTGCGTCGTGTACCGCCTGCGTCAGTACCTGATGATGTGCCAGCTGCGCCTCGTCATGCAGGGTTGCACCGCCTTTTGCGACAGCCCCTTTGGCGTTTGGCGCAATGCCGCCAGTAACAATCAGGCCAACGCCGCCCTGCGCCCGTTCGCGGTAAAATGCCGCCAGCCTTTCGGTGCCGTCCGGGTGTTCCTCCAGACCGGTGTGCATGGATCCCATCACCACGCGGTTCTTTAACGTCGTGAAGCCAAGATCGAGTGGGGAAAGCAGCGTGGGGTAGACAGTCATTGCACTCTCCGGTGAGGTTAACTGGTCTGATGAGTCATGATGTTCAATTTAGCGGTAATTGAGGGAGTTGTGAAATTTATGTTTATTTATTGTGATTGACGTCATTGCTAACCATAGGGAGAAGCGTGTGCAGACAAGGGATCGTGCGCTGGAGTGTTTGTTGTCGGGGGCGTGTGACATTATAATCCGCGAGTTTATTAGGCAAAGGTATCGTTATGCGGGTGGAAGAGTTGGAATATCGGCTGGATAGCGCGCTTCAGGCGTTAGAGCAAAGCGTTCAGCGTCAGCAGCAGATGTGGCGGCAGGAACATCAGTCCCTCCAGCAGCAGTTACTTCAGGTGAAAGAGCGTGATGCTTACCTTTGTGCGCAGATTGAACGGCTCTCTGCACAGTTGAGCGCGATGGATAGTTCGCCGGAGCGCAATCCGCTGATTCAGAAAATGAAGATCATTCATGCCCATCTTGATGGGTTGGCACAAGACGCTAGCGCCTTTAGACGTTCACTGCGGTAATCGCGCCGCAGTATTAATACGATGCGTCGTTAACGCCCTATTTCGTTAACGTAATGCTTCCACTTCCTTACACAATTCCTCCTCATTCTCCATAATTGCCGCAAATGTGGAGCCGACACTTGCAGAGATTTACCCTTGCTCTAATTAACTGAAGGTGTCGGGCCTATACTTTCTCTCGTAGCACGGCACTCGCCGTCGACAAGTCAATTCAGAGAGAGGAATAGAATATGCGTAAACTTACTGCAATGCTGGTTGCTTCTTCTTTAGCATTGGGCGCGGCAGGTATCGCGCATGCTAATGATGCCCCGAAAGGTCCTGGCCCGGAACACAAGATGATGATGAAAGAGGGTCGGGAGCATCGTGGCATGATGGGGCCGGATGCGATGTTTAAGGAGCTGAATTTGACGGAAGCGCAGAAGCAGCAAATTAAAGACATCATGAAAGATTCCCGCGAGAAAATGCACAAAGCGATGCAGGATGACCGCCGCGATATGCATAGCCTGGTCGCCTCCGAGTCGTTTGATGCCGCAAAAGCCCAGGCACAGTTGGATAAAGCCGACGCCGCGCACAAGGCCAGAATGCTTAACGGACTGGAAACCAAAAACAAAATTTACAACGTTCTGACGCCAGAACAGAAGAAGCAGTACAACGACAACTTTGAAAAGCGACTGACTCAACCGCAAAAACCTGACGGCAAGCCCGTTCCTGCGGAATAACACGTTATTTCATGAATCGGCGCGATAGCTAAAATACCCAAGTCAGTAGACCACCGGATTGACGTATTACCTCACGGGTAATGCTTCGGTCCGGTGGTTTTTTTATTTATTTTCCCTCTCCCATCACACTGTGAGTAGGGAAATGATTAATGCTATTCTCACGCGGAGAGAGCAGATGAAATGATCGGACAGTGGGCGGTAAAGGACAGATGAATCACGATTTGACGTTGAAAACTATAAAATTCATGCCGTTTCTGTTTCTGACCACCCTGATAGTGAGTTGTCTGGGATTTCGGTTTCGGGTGTTAGATGAGCTATCGCTGTTTTGGCCCGCCAACATTCTGGTTTTTTGCCTCATGATTAGTTTCAGAGCCAGAAAAGGGACGATAAAAGGTAAAACGCTCTCTATCTGTATCGGTTTTTTGGTGGGTTATGCCGCGATGCTGTCGGCTGCGTTACTGATGAACAATAACTCACCGTTAAAAACCAAAGTGCTGTTATGTTTGTGCAATATAGTCTTTGTGGTGACGGCCTGGTGCGCTTTTTGCCTGCTGTGTCGGTTTACCGGAAAGTGGTCGACCTTTGAGAAATTCAGCAAATATTACGTCTATATTATTTTCGCTTCGACGTTTGTCGGCGCGTTCTTATCCGGCGTGGCGTATGGGTTCTATGCGTATGTCTATGATACGGGGAACCGCTATGCCGAGTTTATGGACTGGTTCAGCGAGCAATTGGGAACCGGTATTATCCTCGCGTTCTTTTTCCTGCGCGGTAAAGACATCCTGCGGGCGTTACGGAATATTCCGCTGTGCCCTAAGAATATCAGAGAAAATATCTTTCCCTTTCTGGTCTTCATCATTTTCTTATTAGTGAGCCTGCTTTTTCTGGATGCCAGCCTGATTACGCTGTCCGTTATTCCGCTTACGCTGTGTGCGTTCAATTATTCTTTCCCGATCATGTCGTTGCTCTGTGCGATTACCGGCGTAATACTGAATTATCTCTATATTAATCAGGTCGGTATACTCATCGATTCGAACTCCGAAGCGTACATTAATTCGTTTCTGACCACGGCGCGGCTGAATATCGCGATGCTAATTATGGCGATGTTAAGCGTCTCTCATTTTGTCTCGATGAACCGGCGACTGATTAAAATCATTGAAAGCGGCAGCCGGAAGGATGCGCTCACCAATACTTTCAATCGTCGGGCGTTTCTCAGCATGTTGAATGGGAAGCAGAGTGCGCCGGGGTATAAGAAAAAGCGCCAATTAACGCTGCTCTTTCTGGATATCGATTATTTTAAGCAGGTCAACGATACCTACGGCCATGCCTGCGGTGATGAACTGATCGCCAGCTTTGCCCGTATGCTGAGCACCGCTATTCGGCCGAGCGACATTCTTTGCCGCTGGGGGGGTGAAGAGTTTGTCATTGCGGCTTATGACC
Source organism: Pectobacterium carotovorum (assembly GCA_016415585.1). Taxonomy (NCBI): domain Bacteria; kingdom Pseudomonadati; phylum Pseudomonadota; class Gammaproteobacteria; order Enterobacterales; family Pectobacteriaceae; genus Pectobacterium; species Pectobacterium carotovorum. The sequence continues at coordinate 542,304 of CP066552.1, forward strand.
TGACGGCTGAGCAATCTGAGGCGATGGCCGAAGCGCTGCGGCATCTTACGGAATCCACGGCGCTTACGCTGTCCGATGGGCGGGAAATCCATTTTACGACCAGTATTGGTGTTGCCGTGTTTGCCCAGTATGAGGGCGGTAATATTTACGATCTGATCGGGCTGGCGGACGAGCAACTGTATAAAGCGAAGGCGCAGGGGCGTAATCGTGTCTGTATGCGTCTGGTCGAGGAGGCTTGAATCTTCCCTTGACCTTCCCCTTACTGGAACGTCTACCCTCAAAACGTACTGTGACTGATTGAGGGGTTGTGATGAAGAAAGTCCATTTGTTATTAACGGCAGCGTTGCTGGTTCCGTTTCTCTCGTTTGCGGCCGACAGCGCGCATAGCGGCCATGGTTCTGCAAACGACGCATCGTCCTCCCAGCAGGCGTATAAGAAAGGGATGGATGCGATGCATAGCGAGATGATGGAAGGGATGCAGTCCAGCGACCCTGATATTGCTTTCGCCAAAGGGATGATTGCCCACCACCGTGGCGCGATTGATATGGCGAAGACGGAACTGCAATACGGCAAAGATCCTGAATTGCGCAAGCTGGCGGAAGAGATTATTAAAGCGCAACAGCCAGAGATCGACCAAATGGAAGCCTGGCTGAAGAAGCAGGGCAAATAGTCAATTTTCCGATGGCGCTTCTTCTGAGAGGCGCCATTTTGCTTTTATCACGCCGTGAATTGGGCGGCTTTGCCTGATTGGTAAAAATTTAGTGACTGTTTTCACAGAATAAAACGTGGAGATAGCTTTCTCCGCGTTAACTTGTTAGAAAACAGGAAAGGACGTCACCAGAATCTTCTGGGCGAGACCTGGATAAAGCAGCGTATAGCACGCTGCTTTATCCAGGTTTTTTTTTGCTTATTTTCCAGCTGGCCAGCGGACAACAAGCGGGATGACGTGTATCAGGCAGTTGCAGCCATTGACGAAACGGGAAGTCATTATGAATAGCAAAGTGCTCGCTGAAAATATTCTGGAGTTAGTCGGAGGGGAAACCAACGTTTCAACTCTGGTGCATTGTGCAACACGCTTGCGCTTTAAGATTGTGGATCACGGTAAAGTGGATGTGGCTGCGCTTGAGGCGCTGGATGGCGTCATTACGGTCATCAATGCTTCAGGGCAATTGCAGGTGGTGATCGGGAACCGGGTGCCGGAGGTGTACCGCGCTTTTGGTTCGATCTCCAGGCTGCTGGAGGACGGCGACGGGAAACGCCAGACGGCGGAAAGTGAGGCATCAACGTCTGCGATGGGACGGCTGATTGATCTGGTTGCTGGGATCTTTACTCCATTGCTGGGGGCGATGGCGGCAGCGGGGGTGCTGAAAGGCGCGTTGTCTATTGTGATTGCGCTTGGGTGGCTGAATACCAAAGAAAGTACCTATGTCATCCTGCACGCGGCGTCTGACAGCCTGTTTTATTTCCTGCCGATGTTGTTGGCGATTACCGCCGCGCGTAAATTCGAAACCAACATTTTTGTGGCCGTGTCGGTTGCTGGCGCACTGGTTTACCCCACGATTCAGGGGTTGTTCGACGCCGGTCAGCCCGTGACGTTTTTCGGTCTGCCCGTTGTGATGATGAAGTACACCTCCTCGGTGATCCCGATTATCTTCAGCGTGTGGCTGATGTCATATATCGAGCGTTTCCTGAATCGCCATATTCACGAAAGCGTGCGCAATATCCTGACGCCGTTCTTCCTGCTGGTGCTGATGGTGCCACTCACGCTGATGACCATCGGGCCGATTGGCATTTCAGCCAGTAAGCTCATTGCGTCGGTGTTCGTCAGTATTTATGAGTTCAATCCTATTCTTGCCGGGGCGTTGATGGCGGCGTCATGGCAGATCTTGGTGATCTTTGGCGTTCACTGGGGATTTGTGACCGTGTTCATCAACGATCTCTCCGTCATGGGGCACAGCTACCTTAAAGCTGCCTCCAGCCCGTCGGTCTTTGCCCAGTCTGGCGCACTGCTGGGCGTCATGGTGCGTACCAAAGATAAAAAGCTCAAAGCGCTGGCGGGTAGTACGTTTATCGCGTCGCTGTTTGGCATCACGGAGCCCGGAGTTTACGGCGTGACGCTGAAGCTGAAAAAACCGTTTATCTGCGCGGTGATCGCCGCTGCAGTCGGGGGCGCTATCGTCGGCTATGCGAAAAGCTCTGCGGTCTCTATGGGGATGCCCGGCTTGCTGACGCTGCCGATTTTCTACGGCGAAGGTTTTGTTGGGTTCCTTATTGGTTGCGCTATCGCCTTCGCGGTGAGTTTTGTACTGACCATCATTGTTGGGTTTGACGAGCCCGTACCGCCTGCGGAAAAAGCGCCAGTGCCAACGCACTCTCCAGCAGCGACACCTGCTGCGCCTGCATCACGTCAGCACGCCAATGCTGTGCCCCTACCGCTGAAAGACGCACCTGAAACGGCTGAACAACTGGGGTCGCCAGCAAAAGGTGAACTGATTTCGCTGGAAGAGGTAAATGACAAGGTGTTCTCTTCCGGCGTCGTCGGGCAGGGTGTCGCCATTCTGCCGCAGGAAGGGCGCATCTATTCGCCGGTGGACGGCGTGATTGCCAGCACGTTCGCCAGTGGCCATGCCGTCGGTATTCTTTCGCAGGGCGGTGCGGAGATTCTGATCCATGTCGGCATCAACACGGTACAGCTGGAAGGTCAGCATTATCAGATGCACGTTGCAGAAGGCGACAAGGTGCAAAAAGGCCAACTGCTGCTGGAGTTTGATTTGGAAGCGATCCAGAAGGCGGGCTACGATACCGTGACGCCAATGGTGGTGACGAATGCGGATGAGTACCACCTATTCAGCCCAGGATCCGCTCGTCAGTTGGTGGTGGGAGAGACGGTGATCGCGCTGGCGTAATGCAATAAATCAGACGGCGATGTATGAGCACGCCGTCTGATTTTCTACCTGATTACAACGATTTCCCGTTGCTGTTAATTACATCCTGATACCAGTAGAAGCTGTCTTTGCGCCGACGTTCCAGCGTGCCTTTGCCGTCATCATCGCGATCGACATGAATAAAGCCGTAGCGTTTTGACATCTGTGCCGTACCCGCACTGACCAGATCGATTGGCCCCCAACTGGTGTAGCCCAGCAGCTCAACGCCATCGTCAATGGCTTCACGCACCTGAATCAGATGGCGACGCAGGTAATCAATACGGTAGCTGTCGTGAATGCTGCCATCGTCTTCCACCACATCGCGTGCGCCCAGTCCGTTTTCCACGATGAACAGCGGCTTCTGATAGCGGTCATACAGCTCATTCAGCAGGAAGCGCAGGCCTTCGGGGTCGATCTGCCAGCCCCATTCGGACGCTTCAAGGTGCGGGTTAGGAATCAGGCGGATGATATTACCGCGTGAAGATTGATATTTTTCCGGCTCGAAGGTCGCACAGCCGCTCATGTAATAGCTGAAGGAGACAAAGTCCACGGTGTGGCTCAGATCGTCTTTGTCCTGTGCGGTAATGGTGAGCTCGACGCCATTTTCGCGGAAATAGCGCTGAATCCAAGCCGGATAGGTGCCGCGTACCTGAACATCACCGAAGAACAGCCATTCACGGTTCTTGCTCTGCGCTTCCAGCACATCTTTCGGGTGGCAGGTCATGGGATAGCGCACCGCGCCCAGCAGCATGTTGCCAATTTTGGCATCGGGGATGATGTCGTGGCAGGCTTTTACCGCGCGTGCGCTGGCAACCAACTGGTGGTGGATAGCCTGATAAATTTCTTGCTTCGTAGGTTCGCCGCTCAGCCCGATGCCCGTAAAGGGTGAGTGCAGCGCCATGTTGATTTCATTGAAGGTCAGCCAGTGCTTCACTTTGTTTTTGTAGCGGCTGAAAACAGTACGCGCATACTTCTCAAAATGGTCGATGACGGCACGGTTGCCCCAGCCTCCCAGCTTTTTCACCAGGCCGTACGGCATTTCATAGTGCGACAGCGTAATCAGTGGCTGAATCTGATGCTTTGCCATTTCATCGAACAGGCGATCGTAGAAGGCCAAACCGGCTTCGCAAGGCTCTGCTTCGTCGCCCTCGGGATAAATGCGCGTCCAGGCGATGGAGGTGCGCAACACCTTGAACCCCATTTCGGCGAACAGCTGAATATCCTGCGGGTATTGATGATAAAAATCGATGGCCCGATCTTTGATGCAGCTAATGTGCTCATCGCGCTCTGTCACCGGACCGTGCACGCCCTTTAGCTGAAGATCGGAGGTGGATACACCTTTACCGTCTTCATTCCATGCGCCTTCGACCTGGTTTGCTGCGACTGAACCGCCCCATAAAAATCCGTCGGGGAATGCTTTCATGGTATTTCTCCTTATCGTTTTCTACATCATTACGCTGCGCCGGACGCTGGTTCCGCTCAGGGAACTACCGGATGACAGGCAAAAAAAAACTTGGGCAGAAGAGAGTAGTGTTACTCACCTCTGCCCAAGTCTCGCCCGCCATTGGCGGTAACGTCTTGTTAGTACACTATACAATCCTGAATCTCTGCGGCAATGCCCCCGTTTGGTTATGTGACTTCGGTCACGACATCTCTATTAAGCCGGTAGAACGCTCAGTAATGATCTACCGGCCACAATAAATAACATGAAGTAGCAGATGAACTAGAAGTGAACGGCTGCCCTCCGATTCTGCACCACCGTGATGCAGCTACGCGGCAAAAAATGTCATAGCTTCCCCTCTCCCACGTTATATCTGGCTGTGCATAACGGTGGCACGCAACTTGCTTCTCAACCTTATAGCGATTCCGTCGCTTTGCCTCAACGGTGAGCAAAGCCTCGGTCAGGACAATGGCGTCCACACAATCATGCTTTTCGCATCAAGGCGAGAGCAGGGTTCTGTGGACGTTTTTTTATGGCGAGCCATCCTTGGCCGCCACCCTTATGGGCCGTTGCTAACGCAACGTTAAAAATTTCTCCCGGAAATTTTTTATGCCTGAATTCGCTCGGTGCAGCCCTTGTTTTGCGCGGCTGTTGCAACTCAGTCCTTACGGGAGTCAGTCATGGATGCCAAATCCTCAGCGTGTGTAAAGAGTGTTTGCCCTTACTGTGGGGTCGGTTGCGGTGTGGTGATGGAAGTAAAAGATAATCGTGTGATCAAGGTATCAGGTGACAAGACGCATCCCACTAACTTTGGTCGACTGTGTACCAAGGGCAATACCAGCGATCAGGCTCTTGCTGAGTCAGGACGGCTGGAGAATGCCTACCTGCGGGCAGATCGTCAGCACGAATCGGTCAGGGTTGATATGGGGAAAGCCATCAAGGAAACCGCGCGACGGTTACGGGCTATTATTGATGCCCACGGCCCCGATGCGGTGTCGCTTTACGTCTCCGGGCAGGTGTCGCTGGAATCTCAATATCTGGCGAATAAACTCGTTAAGGGTTTTATCGGTACGAATAACATAGAGCCAAACTCCCGTCTGTGTATGGCCAGTGCAGGTAGCGGCTACAAGCTCTCTTTGGGATCGGATGGGCCGCCGGGCTCCTATCAAGACTTTGACCACGCTGATGTCTTTTTCGTCATTGGCGCGAACATGGCCGACTGCCATCCCATTCTTTTCCTGCGCATGATGGACCGCGTCAAGGCAGGGGCTAAGCTCATCGTGGTTGACCCACGGCGTAATGCTACGGCGGACAAAGCGAACCTGTTCCTGCAAATCAAACCCGGCACGGATTTGGCTCTGCTCAACGGCCTGCTGTATTTGCTTGTCCAGAATAGGTACACCGATCCTGCTTTTATCGCCGAGTTCACCGAAGGGTGGGAGGTGATGCCTGAATTCCTTGAAGACTATCCCCCTGAGAAAGTCGCGGAGATCACCGGGCTGCCAGAGGCGGATATCCGCAAGGCGGCGGAGTGGATTGGTACGGCGCCGGAGTGGATGAGTTGCTGGACGATGGGGCTTAACCAGAGTACGCATGGCACCTGGAATACCAATGCGATCTGCAATCTGCATTTAGCCACTGGCGCGATTTGCCGCACGGGAAGCGGCCCGTTTTCCCTGACGGGGCAGCCCAATGCGATGGGCGGGCGTGAAATGGGCTATATGGGGATGGGATTACCGGGGCAACGCTCTGTGCTGGTGGAGAAGGATCGGGCAGCCATTGAGGCGCTCTGGGGGGGTCCTGCTGGAACGCTGCGCATGGATCTCGGTGGCGGCACCGTCGCCATGTTTGAAGACATGATGGCGGGCAAGATCAAAGCGTGCTGGATCATCTGTACGAATCCGGTGGCTACGGTTCCCAACCGCAAGAATGTGATCGCGGGGCTACAAGCCGCCGAACTGGTTATCACACAAGATGCGTTTCTCGATACCGAGACCAACCGCTATGCCGATATCCTGCTGCCCGGCGCACTGTGGGCTGAGGCTGAAGGCGTGATGATTAACTCCGAGCGAAATTTGACGCTGATGCAAAAGGCCGTTGAACCGCCCGGTGAGGCGATGGCCGATTGGCAAATCATCGCCAGCGTCGCCTGCGAGATGGGCTATGAGCAAGGATTTAGCTACGGCTCGGCATCCGAGGTGTTTGAAGAAATCAAACAGTTCTGGAACCCGAAGACGGGATACGACATTCGTGGCGCCAGCTATGAACGCTTACGGCAGGCTCCCTTACAGTGGCCCTGTCCTCCTGAGGATAACCAAGATCGTCACCCCATTCGCTACCTCAATGACGGCGTGAGCCAGACGCGTAAAGACCTGCCGGACGGCACCCAGCCACGCCTCGTTTTTGCGACTGAAAGCGGTAAAGGAATATTCCTCCCTCGACCGCATATGTCGCCCGCCGAAATGCCGGATGATGACTTTCAGTTTGTGCTGAACACCGGCCGCTTGCAGCACCAGTGGCACACGATGACGAAAACCGGAAAAATTCCGACGCTCAACAAGCTCAATCCAGGGCCTTTTATCGAAGTGCATCCCGAAGATGCCATTGCGCTCGGTATTCAGGATAAGGATCGTGTAGAAGTCCGGTCGCGCCGTGGGCGTGCGGTACTCCCCGCCGTGGTGACCAATCGGGTTCGCCCCGGTAACTGCTTTGCTCCCTTTCACTGGAATGACGTCTTTGGTGACGATCTGGCGATTAACGCCGTCACCAGCGATGCCATTGACCCGATTTCCCAGCAGCCTGAATTCAAGATCTCTGCGGTGGCGCTGACGCGGATCGCTGAACCCTCAGCGCGGATTTCTCCGGAGCGGGAGAGCCACCCAGTGGCTGTTCCCGCATCGGAACAGGCCAAGGCGAGTACGCCGAACAACGACATCAAGGAACTCGACATGAAACACATTGATGCGCTGGCCACGCTACTTGGCCTTGATGCCGCGCCGGCGATGACACTCAGTGCACCCGAACAACACTATCTGCAAGGTTATATTGCGGCTTTGCGCACTGATGCATCAAGACTGGCTGGTGGCGTGCCTGTCCTGCCCGCCACGGCCCCACTGGAACCCTCCAGACGCCTGATGCTCGACGGAATGCTGGCGGGGCTTTTTGCCCGCACCTGGCTACCCAGTGACGGTATAACGTTGCTACCCGCCTCTTCTCCGAATGTGGTGGCTGCAACCGTGCCATCACAACCCCCTATTTTGATTTTATGGGCGTCGTCGACCAGCAATGCGGAAAGTTTCGCGGCACAGTGCGCCGAACGTCTGAAGATTGAAGGGCATACCGTTACCCTGTCCGATATGGACAGTTTCAACAGTGCTAATCTGCCTGGGATACCGCGTGTGCTCTTCATCGCCAGCACGTTTGGCGACGGCGACCCTCCCGACAATGGCACCAATTTTTGGACGGCATTACAGGCAGAAGCTGCGCCCAGACTGGCGGACGTGTCGTTCTCCGTGCTGGCATTTGGTGATTCAAACTACGATCAGTTTTGCGGTTTTGGCCGTCGGCTCGATGCACGGCTGGAGGCGCTGGGCGCGCAGCGTCTGTCAGCACGAATCGACTGTGAGCCTGACTATCAGGATGCGGCGAAAGCCTGGCTAGACAGCATGGTCAACGCTCTCGCGGGAATGCATACGTCAATGGTAAGTAAGGTTACTACGCCTGCGACGGTGGTACTGGCTGACGGAAATGAAGCATGCACGACAGCACCTGCGGCTTCGGCGCCTATCTTTAGTAGAAATGCGCCTCTGCCCGCACGCCTTGTCATCAATCAGTTGCTTAATGCGCCGGGAGCGGAAAAAGAGACCCGGCAATTCGCCTTTGATATTTCAGGCAGCGATGTGAGCTACGAAGCGGGGGATGCGCTCTTTCCGGGCTTTTCTGCAAGAGCGACGGGCGACAGGGGCGCAAGGTAAAAATTGGCTGTTCTTTGGCGAGCAGCGTGCCGCGACAGATTTTTACTATCGTGAGGAGTTGGAGAAACTGCAACGCGAGGGTTACCTGCATCGGTTTGATACGGCTTTTTCGCGTGACCAACGTGAGAAAATTTATGTTCAGCACCGCATGTGTGAGCAGGGGGCCGAGCTATGGCGCTGGTTAGAGAAGGGCGCACATTTTTACGTGTGTGGTGATGCCAGTCGTATGGCGAAAGATGTGGACTCGGCGCTTCGGCAGGTTGCGCAGGTTCACGGGAACATGAGCCGTGAAGACGCGGCGGCCTATATTGCCAAAATGGCACAAGACAAACGCTATGTCCGCGATGTGTACTGAGTTTGCCAGTAATTTTTGCTGGTGTCGGTGTATCGCCTGATGCGTGACGTCCTTTCTAAGGTTGATGCGTTAGGTGTTTGACCACCTAACGCAACTAATGATGCGGTGATTACGCCTTCGTTTGCAGGGCTTTGACAACCGCTTCGCCAAGCGCTTGAGCGGAGGCTGGGTTCTGGCCGGTGATCAACCGTCCGTCAACGACGACTTTATTTTCGAAGATTGGGGCTTCTTCGAATATTGCGCCATCCTTTTTCAGGGCGGCTTCAAGTTCAAACGGCACAATCTTGTCGTACTGCCGGGAAGCCTCTTCTTCTGCGGTAAATCCGGTAAGACGACGGCCTTTAATCAACAGTTCGCCATTGCTGAGCTTCACATTCAGCAAGCCTGCCGGACCGTGGCAAACGGCACTGATGATGCCGTTTTTCTCATACATTGTACGTACGATGTTAATCAGCTCAGGATTGTTGACGAAATCCCACATTGGCCCATGTCCGCCGACGAGCAGGATCGCGGTGTATTTAGCCGGATCAACGTTTGCCAGCGGGATGGAATTGGCCAATTTGTTGCGGTGTTCCGGGTTAGTCCAAAAATCCAGACTCGCGCGATCTTTGAGATCGAACCCGTCGAACGGAGGCAATCCTCCTTTCGGGCTGGCAATGTCGTAATCCAGTCCGGCTTTGTCGAAGACTTCAACCGGGTGAGTGAGCTCTGGAAACCAGAAGCCACCGACGAGGTCAGGCGTCTTTTTATCCAGACTGGAGACGACGATCAGTATCTTCTCCTCTTTCAGATTGGCCTGAGCAAAAACAGGGGAGGCTGCGGCAAACACAGCCATGGCGGCGATAAGACCAGCACAACGCTTTATTATTGACATAAAAAACTCCTTTCAGCAGGTGGTGTCTGCCGACTATATCTGTGATAACTGATTGAAAATAGGGGGTAATAATGGGATGCATTGTTTAATAAATCGATGCAATAACTTTGTATTGGCGTGAGAAACTGTCGTAAAGTGTGTTTAATGATCCTGGTATCGCATGACGATGAGGAACCCTGATGGGGCAATCTGATAGCTTTGATGGACTGGCAGAATTTCTGGCGATAGCGAAACGATTGAGCATTCGCAAAGCAGCGCTCGATCTGGGTAAGACGCCGGGCTCGGTGAGTCTGTCGCTCCAGAAACTGGAGCATCGCCTCGGCGTGCTACTTTTCCATCGAACGACGCGCAAAATGGCATTGACGGAAGCAGGAGAAGACCTGCTGCTGAGAATTGGGCCCGCGGCACACGTTATCGCAACGGGTTTTGAAGATGTGGCTCAATCGGCAAAAAAGCCCTCGGGGACGTTGAAGCTGATCGTAGAACGTTTGGCATTGCCTCATGTTATCGAACCCCTCATACCTGCATTTCGTCAGGCGTGGCCGAATTTGAATATCGATATCACGGTGAGTAATCGTCACGATAATTTCGTCTCCGAAGGCTACGATGCTGGCATTATGATCGGTTCATACATCGAACAGGATATGATTGCAGTACGGCTCTCACCGCCATTTAAGTGGGCGGTATTTGGTTCGCCAGACTATTTCAAAGCGAGCGGTAAGCCTAAAGCGACGCGCGATCTGGTGCATCACGAATGTATTCGCTTTCGTCGCCCTGAAAAGGGAGATATCTATCGGTGGGAGTTTGTCGAAAATAAAGAAAGTGTAAGAGTTGAGCCGACCGGCACAATTACCGTGAACGATGGTGAGCTAATGCGTAGCCTCGCGGTCAGGGGCGTTGGGCTTATTTACTCATCCACCTTCCATACCTCACGCGAACTGGCAAATGGCACGCTGGAAGCGGCGTTACTCGATCTCTCGCCGGGCAACGACAGCCTCTTTCTTTATTTCTCCAGAGCCGCGAGGAATCAACCCAAATTACGCGCGTTTATCGACGTGTGTTCACAGATAATTAAGACGTGAATATGTTTCTCCAAATCGTTGCGCTGTGAAAATAACGCTACAAAGCGCCCCTTTTCAGGGGGCGGGAGTGCGATCACTTAATTTCAATGTTGACCTTATGCTCTTCCCACGTCGATTTATACAATCCTGAATCTCTGCGGACGTGATTGGCTTATACTTGTCATGGTCTTTAGGGTTATGACCATGGTGATAAACCTGATCAGACTGACAACAGGGACAACTAATATTAACGCTGACCATGAGAGAATCTCAAAGCAAGCATTATATGCCAGGCTAAACTAATTGAAGGCATCGTCATGATGTTTTCTAGGTTTAAATATTAGTTTGGTATGACGGGCTGTAGGAAAAGCGCTTTTTCTGCTTCTCTACGACGCACAAGCCCTTTTACAACTTGTCCACCAGCTTTGTTCCAGCGTAGAAACTGAGCTGCAGCGGCGTCATACTCTCTTTGGTTTAGCAGGCGTAGTAATGTCGATGCCTTCAGATTTCCTACTCCTAGGTTGTAAGTAAATGATGTTAATGCACCAAATTGATTTTCGTTGAGATCAACGTTCACATAGTGCTGAACACCTGTTTCCGCTGTCTTTAAGTCCTGCTGTAACAGCAAGTCAGCCTCTTGAGAGGTAATTCCATTATCAAAATTCTCATTTGGTAATATTAAATGACCATATCCAATGGTCCATTTACCTGCTGTATCAAGATACTTTGTTAATCTCAGACCTTCAAAGCTCTTAATCAGATTAAAACCAGCGTCGTTGATTTTTTCTGGGATATTAGCCATTTTTTCCTCTTGTATTATAAGGGGGGCGAAATTGGTATTTCATCAATTAATTGCGTGATGCATTTAGTCGCTTGATTGCTGTGAGCTGCATTTATACATTGATTTTCTGGCTATTTTAAATTTTAATTTGTCTTAATTATGATTTGCTATAAACAATAATGTAATTTATTTTTTATAAGTTAATGGAATTAATCTCTGTTGCTTTATACCGTCATGCTTCAAGCCGCATGTGCGTTGGCTACGTTCATTACTCGGCTCATTCATGAGCCTCGCCCCGTTGGGGCCGCTGCTTGCTGCATTATTCGGTCTTATGGCCTCACCCCTTCGGGGTCAGCGCAAGCGCTGTTCAAAAACGCCTCGCCGTTTTTGTCCTGCAACTCGAATTATTTAGGGTATACATGGGTAAACTTAATGTTATGGTCGTTTATTTTAATTTAAAAATCTATTTTTAGACGGTTCTGATGTTTTTGTGAATTTTTTGCCATGATGGTATTTTTCTAATGAAATACTTTATCGATAACGATAGTCATGTTTCTTGGTTTTAACTGGGACTATTTTGTCAGTATATGTGGGTAAATCTTACTATGTATATAAGGTAAGCGGCGTATGCCAAACGAGGTAATGACGCCAATGAGTAGAGCATCTACTTTTCAATGAACGCACCGATGACTTTTCATGCAATTCAATCAGTAGCATCGTTAACAAATACGAGTTTTTTCAAAAAATCCCCTGCCGTCATTTTTGCAAACACCGTAATATTTTTCACTATAGTCAATTAAAATAAAAGAACAATCCTGCCCATTTCCAAAACCAAAGCTACTTCTGCGAACACCATTCCAAAACCCGCTGTAATTCCACTGTAAATCCATCCACCCTATTTCACGTTTTTTGCCATTGGAATAGAGTCTCTGTGCTGCGGCAACATCCGCAGCCGGGCTTGGAACCCCGAACCTCTCAAGACTGAAAAACACTTTGTTTTTTCAGGGGCTGCGTGCACACTCTTTACGGTGACGCAGGCAGGGCAACCGCAAGGTTGACCGGTCTTCTTGAGAGCCGGGGTTCCAATCCTGTCTGTGTCACCACCCGAATTTGGAACCTTGTGTGGTGGCGAACTTAATTATCTCAAGGACAAAATGACCATGACGGACACTCACGCCACACCTGCAGACAGCACCATTACCATTTTCCGCGATCTGATCGCCAGCCTGCCTTTCGCGCAGTTAGATGACGTTCAGCTCTGTGACCTCGGCGCGATTGCCGCCGAATCGGTTGAAGGCCTGTGCTACGGCCTGCATTACCTCGGCGATACGCTGCAAAATGACGTTGAACTGCCACAAGAAAGCCTCAGCCAGCTCGGCGCCTGCCTCAACGCCACCGCGCACCTGATTCCCGCGCTACTGGAAATATGCGAACAGGCGGAACGCCATGTGCGTACAGCAACAGCAGTGGATGATGCACGTCTTACCACGCAGTAAAAACAATACGTTATGAAATTTAGGGTTATGATTTTTTACCCTACCCCAGCCCTCCCCTGTACAAGGGGAGGAAATAACATCAGCAAAGCAGAATTACTCTGACAGGCAGTGCCCAAGCTCTCTTCACGCATCACCTTCAGATCCGCTAAAGCTAAAAATAAGAAAAAATTAATTAGTGACGCGACCTGTATTTTTTCTGAAGTTAGCCGACTATTCTGACACCAGTTAGCGAGGTCGTAGTCAGCGAGATGAGATAGACTAACGCTTCATATTTCGACGACATTCACCTAGCAGCGCAGGCAAACTCACATGGTTAAACGCACAGTGTCCGCCAATAAATCGATCGATATGTACGCCGTCTATGTTTTTGTGACGATGGCGGAAGCAGGTAGCATGACGGCAGCAGCCGCACGGTTAGGCCTGACACCTTCTGCCATTTCGCAGACGATTCGGTTATTGGAAGAAGATTTTGGCGTCAAATTGGTTAACCGGGCCCGCCGCCCCTTTGTCCTGACGCCCTACGGCATTGCGTTGAAAAACCGTGGAGAAATCCTGACGGAGGAGATCGCAAACCTGAAGGCACAGGTGTTGGAGGCGGGAAAAGGGATCAAACCCGACTTGCGTATCGGCTTGGTCGATTCCTTTGCCATCACCTGTGGTTCGGTGTTTACCAAGAGTTTGATGAAGAGTTCATCGCAGTTGCTGATTCGCACCGGGCTTAGCCCGCAGCAGGGAGAAGCGTTAATGCGCCGCGAGCTGGATCTGATCGTTACCAGCGATCCGTTGATCGACAGCGATAGCGTGGTGCGTCATCAGCTGTTTTCCGAAGGCTACTTCATCATTACGCCGCCGGATTACCGCAAACGCATCAAAACGGTTGAGGATATTCGCGAGCTTTCCACCGCACTGCCGCTGGTGCGCTTTAACCGGAACTCGCAGATTGGGATGCAGATTGAGCGTTATCTGCGCCGTATTGATATCCGCGTGCCGAACATGCTCGAATTTGATAATGCGGATACCTTAACGTCGATGGTGGCGGCAGGTATCGGTTGGGCGGTAACCACCCCGCTCAGTTTCCTGCAATCCGTTGCACATTCCCGCGAGGTGCTAACGCATATGCCGGAACCAGTGAATATCAAGCGCTCGCTTTATATTGTCGGGCATCGTGATGAATACAGCGCATTCTTTGAAGAAGCATGTGATGTCACACATGACATTATTAAAACCGTATTTATTCCGAAGCTGAAAACGCTAAACCGTGGGATAGAAAAGCTGGTTGAGATCAGCCCGGATAATACGGAATAGCCATTAGGGATATACCCTAAATAATTCGAGTTGCAGGACAAAAACGGCGAGGCGTTTTTGAACAGCGCTTGCGCTGACCCCGAAGCCAACGCACATGCAGCTTGAAGTATGACGGGTATAACTATTAACGATTGGGAGACAGAAAAATGGAGGAATATATTCACCAATAGCTATTTAACGATGCTAATTCAATGTTCGTCTCCCCGAGAACGCTTTTTAGTCATGATTTTATCAAAATCGTGATGGGTTGGTGTTACCTGAAAATCAAAAACCAGGAAAGACAAACCCTAAAAAATCATAGTTTTAATATTGAAAACGATGCTATGTACATCGAACAAGAAAAAAGGAAGAGGAACCATGTCAACGAATATCCGTATTGAAGAAGACCTGTTAGGCACCCGTGAAGTTCCTGCTGATGCGTATTATGGTATCCATACGCTGCGTGCGATTGAAAACTTTTATATCAGCAATAGTACCATCAGCGATATTCCAGAATTCGTTCGTGCCATGGTCATGGTAAAAAAAGCAGCCGCGCTGGCAAACAAAGAATTACAAACTATCCCACGTAAAATTGCCGATACCATCCTGCAAGCCTGTGATGAAGTACTGAATAACGGTAAATGCCTGGATCAATTCCCTGTCGATGTCTATCAGGGTGGTGCGGGTACGTCAGTCAACATGAACACCAACGAAGTGCTGGCGAATATCGGTTTGGAACTGATGGGTCACCAGAAAGGTGAATACCAATACCTGAACCCGAACGACCATCTGAACAAATGCCAGTCCACCAACGATGCCTATCCGACTGGCTTCCGTATTGCAGTGTACACCTCCATCCTGAAATTGGTCGAAGCGATTACCCAGTTGAGTGATGGCTTTGAGCGCAAAGCGAAAGAGTTCGAAAACATTCTGAAAATGGGCCGTACCCAGTTGCAGGACGCCGTACCGATGACGCTCGGTCAGGAATTCCACGCGTTCAACGTGCTGCTGAAAGAAGAAAATCGTAACCTGCTGCGCACTGCTGAACTGCTGCTGGAAGTGAACCTTGGCGCTACCGCCATCGGGACGCGCCTAAATACGCCGGATGAGTACCAGAAACTGGCCGTTCAACATCTGGCGAAAGTCAGCGGCTTGCCTTGCGTACCCGCTGAAGACCTGATCGAAGCCACTTCCGACTGCGGTGCTTACGTGATGATGCACAGCGCCCTGAAACGCGTCGCGGTTAAAATGTCGAAGGTCTGTAACGACCTGCGCCTGTTGTCTTCCGGCCCGCGCACTGGCCTGAACGAAATCAACCTGCCGGAACTGCAGGCGGGATCGTCCATCATGCCAGCCAAAGTTAACCCTGTCGTACCAGAAGTGGTCAATCAGGTGTGCTTTAAAGTCATCGGTAACGATACCTGCGTCACCATGGCGGCAGAAGCGGGTCAGTTGCAGCTGAACGTGATGGAACCGGTTATCGGACAGGCCATGTTCGAATCTATCCAGATTCTGTCTAATGCCTGCTATAACCTGCTGGAAAAATGCGTCAACGGCATTACTGCTAACAAAGAAGTGTGTGAAGCTTACGTCTTCAACTCTATCGGTATCGTGACCTACCTGAACCCATTCATTGGCCACCACAACGGCGATATCGTTGGGAAAATCTGTGCCGAAACCGGTAAGAGCGTACGTGAAGTGGTACTGGAGCGCGGCCTGCTGACCGAAGAACAGTTGGACGACATTTTCTCCATCCAGAACCTGATGCACCCAGCTTACAAAGCCAAACGTTATACTGACGAAAACGAAGCCGTATAATTTTCGTTTTCTGCCTCGCTGGCCCGAAGGAAATTTCGGGCCTTTTTTGCCCACGATTTATGGTGTGGCGATGTTATTGTTGCCCACTTAAATACTGGCATCGCAGATATACTGCGGCATATTCCTCATTGCGCCTCCCCCCTAAAAATAAATTTCCAATTCAACCCCTTATATTATTTGAATAATTGAGAATTTAGACCAAAACTAGATCATCACAAAAATAATATGGGACACATTACCTGCAATACGCGGTTTGTTTACCTGACGTTAGACTTGTTTTTCCCACAATGTGCAAACGGACAAGCCTTGTGCTTCTTTCAGAAGGCTTATTTTTATCAATTTGGCGGTATTTGGGTAAAAGGATGATTTCATCAAGCATGCCTCAAATAACACACGGAAAAATCCAGATTTTGACTTATTTCCCCGTCGCGTTGCTATTGTTGCTGTGCTGGTCGTCCACGGCATTTGGGCAAACTATCTCGTTTAATCAGGCTTGGGTTCGCCTGCTACAAAGTGATGACAGCATTGCTGCTGAACACGCTGGGGTCGATCGCGCACAGTTTTTGAAAGAATCCGCCAAAGGACTTTATTGGCCGCAAGTCAACGTAGGCGCAAACTATACGCGGCTTGATAAACCTGTCGAACTGGATGCGCGTGACTTAAACCCACTGTCTAATCACCGGGACATTTTCGCTGCGCTAAATCAGCTGATTAATATCAACGGCAATCCCTTCGTCACCCGTTTCACAGAACAAAATGTGGTCACTAGCTCCGTTCAGGTCGTCTGGCCGTTATTCACCGGAGGCCGGATTGATGCTGCGCAGTCAATTCGGGCTGCGCAGGTGAATGAGGCGGAGCAGATGCTCATTGTCCGCACGCTGGCTCAGTTTGAGGCGCTGGCACAGACTTACTACGGCGTAGTGATGGCACATCAGGTGATGAAGACGCGTCAGGATATAGAAAAAGGCATGGCGCAGCACTATGAGCACGCCCGTAAGTTGGAGGCTCAAGGCCAAATCGCCAGAGTCGAGGTGTTGTCTGCCCAATCCGCTTACGACATGGCGCGTATTGAGACACAAAAAGCGCGGCGCAGTATGGAGACGACCGAAATGGTCTTCGCGAAGTTGATCAAGACCGAAGGCGCAACGCCGTCTTCTTCGCTGTTCGTCAACAAAATGCTGCCCGAACTGCCCGCCTTGGTGAAACAAACTCTCAATACACACCCTGGACTAAAGGTACTCTCTGCCAAGCGCGATCAGGCCAAGGATCTTATCCGTATTGAACGTGCTAAATACGCCCCCGACGTCTTTCTGTTCGGCAATTATCAACTCTATGAACAGGACACGCTGGCCGCCAGAACCACACCGGACTGGATGGTGGGCGTCGGCGTTTCCGTCCCGCTCATCAGCCGTGAAGGCCGTTCTGACAATATCGCTGCCGCCAAAAGCGCAGAAATGCAGGTTAACCATCTGGAAGCCGATATGCGGCAAAATCTTGAAATAATGGTCGAGAGCACATGGAGAGAAGCTCGACTAGCGCTGGAAGAGTTCAATTCTCTGTCTTCGACGGAAAAGCTGGCCGAAGAGAACGTCCGGTTACGCAACAAGGCGTTTATGCAGGGGATGTCGACCTCGCTGGACGTCGTCGATGCGCTGAATCAGCTCGCCGGAGCCAAAACACAGCGCGCTTCCGCAGCCTATCGCTACGTGGTTTCCATCGCCAGATTAATGGCCATTTCCGGCCAGATAAACCGCTTCGCTGACTATCAGATCCACTATGCCATACAGGTGATGCCATGACACAACCACACCAGCCCTCTTCACGTTCAACGCGCAAATGGCTCCTTCAGGCCGTCCTGCTGATTGTGGTTGTCTGGGTCGCTTATCGCTTCTGGCTTGCCTATCAGCCCGAACCAATACGTTTACAGGGGCAAATCGAAGCACAGCAGTACTCGGTATCTTCAAAAGTGGCAGGCCGTATCGCAGACGTGCAGGTACAAAAAGGTCAGCAACTAGACGTGGGTGAGCTTGTCTTCACTCTCCTGACGCCGGAACTGGACGCGAAGCTGGAGCAGGCGAAAGCGGGTGAGGCCGCAGCGGGGGCCGTTGCGCTGGAAGCTCAAAAAGGCGCGCGTGAACAGCAAATCGCCGCCGCAAAAGATCAGTGGCAAAAAGCTAAAGCCGGTTCCGAGCTAAGCCATAAGACCTATCTACGCGTGCAAAACCTCTATCAGGAAGGTGTGCTGCCGCTGCAAAAACGGGATGAAGCGAAAGCCTCATGGGAGGCCGCACGCTATACCGAGGGGATGGCGTGGCAAGAATACCAAATGGCATTGGAAGGTACGCGGAAAGAAACGCGGGTGGCCGCAGAGGAAAAAGTCCGCATGGCTGCTGGCTCTGTTGCTGAGGTGGAAGCCTATCTGGCAGAAGCACGCGTCGTCAGCCCACACACTGGCGAGGTCAGCAATGTGCTGCTGCGCAGCGGCGAAATTGCGCCGCAGGGCTTTCCTGTGGTCACGCTACTGGATATGAGCGACATCTGGATCCAACTGGCGGTACGCGAAGATCTTCTTGAGCGTTTTGCGATGGGCACCGAATTTGAAGCGAGTATCCCAGCGCTAAACAATCAGACATTCCGATTTAAGGTGTCTTACGTTTCCGTCATGGGGGAGTTCGCCACATGGCGAGCAACGGACACCCGACAAGGATTTGATATGCGGACATTTGAAGTAGAAGCGCGTCCGATTCAGCCAATTAACGGTCTGCGCGTTGGCATGAGCGCGCTGGTAGAAATGTGATGATGCACGAATGGAGGGCGTTGTGGCGTGACCGCTGGGGAATGGCTTTAGCGCTCTGGTTGCCACTTGTCACAATGTTGATTACCTGGTGGACGCTATCTGGGGCGATTGTTCGTGAACTTCCCATCGGCCTGATCGATCTGGATAACAGCACGATGTCGCGCCAGTTTGCCAGAGAACTACATGCTTCGCCCTCTTTCAACCTGAACCATGAGTTCTCAGCGGTGGCAGAAGGCGCAATGTCATTACGCGGTGGGGAGATCTACGCGCTGGTGGTGATCCCACGCCACTTTGAGCGCGATATCCGCCAGGGAACGTTACCAACCATCACCGCATGGAATAACGGGCAATTCGTTTTGGTTGCAAAAGTCATTAACAGCTCGCTGGCGCTGGTGGCAGGAACATTCAACGGGCAGATCGCCGTGGTACAGGCATTGTCTCAAGGGGCGGCCATGCCTGAAGCCAAAGGGCTGGCAGTGCCGGTTGGTGGGCAGACTAGCGCGTTGTTTAACCAAAACTCCAACTACGCCCAGTTTTTGCTGAACGCGATTATCCCCTCGATTTGGTCAATTTTGCTCGCGCTATATGGCCTGAATACGCTGGCTCGGGAGGATCGCCATGGAGTGCACTGGGTGCCAGAGAACTATACTGCGATCATCAGTGCTAAATTCCTGACACACTGGTTGATCGGCTGGGTATGGGGCGGGATCTGGAGCTATGCACTGTATAGCCTGCTTGGTTATCCGCTTAACGGCTCGCCATTATTGCTATTTGTCTCAATCGGCATGACAGCAGGTGCCTGCGTTGCATTGGGCATGGCTTTCTATGCGCTGATTCGCGACCCGGCACGTGCCGTCTCTATCGTTGGGGCGTTAATGGCCCCCGGACTGGCGTTCATGGGCATCACCTTTCCGGCCTCGGCAATGGAGACCTTCGCTACATTCTGGCGACAGCTGCTGCCCGTCGCCCATTACGGTGATATCGCGATTGCCATCACCAGCTACGGTGCCGGAATTGTTCAGATCGCGCCCGCTCTGGCGGCACTTGCTTTATTCTGGCTGCTGCTACCGCTCACCCTCTGGCGCTACCGATCCAGTGACAAGGAGGCGACATGCTGACCTTTACCGACATCATCCGGTTTGAGTTGCGTAGTGTGCTGAGAGATCCGACAATCCTGCTCACTCTATTTGGCGGCATTCTGCTCTATTCCTTTCTCTATCCGCGACCTTACCTTGCTCAAACGCCGCGCGAACTGCCGGTAGTGCTGGTCGATGAGGATGGCACCCAGCTCTCGCGCCGTCTGGCATTTATGGCTGACTCTACGCCAGAGATACAGTTGGTGGCACAGCGCAATTCGTTGGATGAAGCAAAAGCGTTGCTTCTGCATGGCGAAGTAAAAGGCATTCTCTACATTCCCCGTCACTTCTATCGCGATATCATGCAGGGAAAAAGTGTCACTGTAAGCTATTCAGCAGACGCCAGCTACTTCCTGATCTACGGTGCAATCGCGCAGTCTCTGGCGACGGTCGGTGGCACTGTGGGGGCGCAGATTAAAGTCGCACGGCTGCTTACTCAGGGGGAAGGCATACCTGCTGCCAGTGCGCAATGGCAGGCTGCATCCCTGAATGTTGTCCCAGTATTCAACCCGACCATGGGCTATATCAACTATGTGGTTCCCGGTGTTTTCATGTTGATACTGCACCAGATTTTATTAATGGGATGCGGCCTGCTTGGCGCAGGGCAGAATCAGCGAGCACAGTCAGGAGCCGTTCGCTATTGGCAATATGCGACACCGTGGCGTTTGCTTCTGGCTCGCACAATAATCGTTGGTGGAGCCTACCAGCTCTCGTTACTCTACATGCTTGGTTTTTGTCTCGATGCCTACGGCATCGCACGTGAAGCGAAAATGAGCCAACTGCTTCTGTTTGCGCTGCCCTTTCTGCTGGCTACGCTGTGGCTTGGTGTGGCGTTGGGAAGTGCTTTTATGCGCAAAGATCTTCCCAGCCAGGCGGTGCTGCTGTCTTCCATCCCTATCGTGTTTCTATCCGGCTTCATTTGGCCTGTGGAGATGATTCCTGCGCCTCTGAACTGGTTTGCACAGTGGGTGCCCGCTGTCTTCACCATTCAGGGAATATTGCGTCTTAATCAGATGGGAGCCGATTTTTCCCAGGTTAGCGCATTTTGGTGGCATTTATGGATGCTTGCTGCGCTATACGGGCTACTGGCGTGGGGAATGCTAGGGTATCGGCAGCGGCAATATCGTAGAGAACATCAGGCCGCACGCTGAACGTTGGTAAATTAATGTCCCGGCAGACACACCGGGACACAAGAGGTTTAAGGTTTTGTTGTATCGGCCCGCAAGTTTTTCAACACAAAGGGAACAGAATCACGCAGTGAAACGTTAACCGTTTCGCTGTGGCTCATGCCTTTGTATTCATATACATCTGCTGATGTTCCTGCACCAACGACGTCACTTGCAAAGTGGCGCTGCATAGCAGTAGGCACATTGATGTCGCTGGTTCCAATCCCGATAAAAACCGGTTGGTTAATGTTTAGTGTGTTATAGCGTAAACTCGCGGTTTGGCTATCCAGTAATTTCTGAATTGCAGGCTTAAGGCTATTCCCGGCATTTAGCCCTTCGGCCATCACCTTTTGTGTCAGCTCGCCGATACACATTGTACGTGCGTCAGCGACAACAGCAGCGGCTTTCGGCGTGAAGTAATCATCGGCATTCAGCCCCTTTTTTGTATCGGCTGCCGACAGATAGATATACATCACATAAGGAATCTTAGGATCGCCGCCCTCTTTTACACCGCTTTCTCCGGCAAAAAGCGCTGCCGCAGAGGTTTTGTCATCAAAATAGGGCGTGCCAGTTAGTACGGTCGATACGATATGCAGATTCGGCGCATAATCTGGCTGATAGCCTGCTGTCGCAAAGGCCGCGTGCGCCCCCTGCGACTGCCCGACCAGAGTCAATTGATTACGCAGTGGGAAGGTGCTAAGCGCGGCTTTCACACTATCCAACACGCTCCATGCTTCCCCTCGGGCATTAAGGTAGTGATGCAGCCCAGTAGATCCTAGCCCTGCATAATCCGGTGCTACAATCGCAAACCCCAGTGACAGCCAGGTATTCAGATACTGCACATCCCGTTCTGAACGCGGATTGAGAGACGGTGCGCAGGAGGTTCCCACGCCAACCGTCCCATGTGTCCATACCACAACCGGCCAACCCCCTTTTGGCATTTCACCTTTCGGGATGAAAACGGCACCGGTGTCTTCCCGTAGGCTTTTACCATCTACCCCACTCAGAGAGCGATACCGGATCAGATATTGTTCCGCCGCTTCCTGTAGGCCATTTTTCTCATCCAACGCCGTTTTTTCTATCAAGGTGCCCGGTGCTTTCGTGTTTGCGAAAGAAAACTGAGCCATCATACCGGCAGATATGACAAAAAATAACGTTAAGAGTTTTTGTTTTATCTTAGGCAAACGGAACATTACATCTCTCCAGAGTTATTTGATTTGGTATCACCCTAAAAGATAGCTCAATTATTTATTACTGATGCTTTTATTAGAAAGCTCAATAACTAGCTAATTTTTTGGTAAAAGTAAGCCAACGCTATTGCGATCTTCACATTGGCGCGACTGACATCGGGCTGGTAGTCGAATGTTAACAGGGTGGACCTATACGCTTTTGATACAGCGAATCATTCGAATGGTAATGTGCGGCTCCCGGAGCATGCTATGCAATATGTGTTCGGAAGCCGCTACTGAGAAGAGGAGTTATTCGTCGAAGAACCAATAACCCTGATTAACCAGCGCGGTTAGTTCAGCCACAAAAGCCGGGTTCTCTAACGCCTTGCCCAGCTCTTGTTTACCGAGAACGGTATAACGACATAACGCATCAGCCGCTTTCGGATCGACTGTGTCCAAGCGTTCGCTGTTGATGAAGTAGCTATCGCCAACTTCCAGCACCCGCAGTCCGCTCAGGCGTGTCAACACTCCGCCGTCCATCAGTGCGCCCACCACCTCATCTTGCTCGTAAGGCGGCTCTGCGGGAGCGATATCCAGCTCATGGCGCGGTGTTGTTACAAAGCGGCCGAACCACTCTTTAAGCGCTTCCGGCTGATTAATCACATCGTTCATCATCTCGCGCAGACGGTCAAGCTCATAGGCTTCAACCCGCCCCGGATGCTCCCGACAGGTTAAATCAGGGTCGCTATAGTGCTCACCGCCGAGATCGTTTTCCAGCACGTAGTCAGCGAAGCTGCTAATTAAGTCTCTGCCGTTCGGTCCACGGAATCCTACTGAGTAGTTGAGCGCGGTTTCGTGAGTGAAGCCATCGTGCGGGAAGCCTGGTGGAATATAGAGGATGTCGCCCGGTTCAAGATCTTCATCAATAATTGGCGGGAAGGGATCGACATGCAGCAACGCAGGATGCGAGCAGAACTGACGCATCGGCAGCTTGTCACCCACACGCCAACGACGGCTGCCCATCCCCTGAATGATAAAGACATCATACTGATCGATATGCGGACCCACGCCGCCGCCCGGTACGGAAAAGGAGATCATCAGGTCATCTAAACGCCAGTCCGGCAACACACGGAACGGACTCACGAGTTCAGCAGATGGCGCATGCCAGTGATTCACCGCCTGAGCCAGCAGCGACCAACCCGTTTCACCCAAGTTATCAAAATGCTCAAACGGCCCGTTGCTGGCCTGCCACTGACCATTTTTATGGCTGACCAAACGGCTATCGACCTCCGGCTCCATCGCCAGACCCGCCAGCTCATCCGGCGTAATTGGATCGACAAAATTCGGGAAAGCGTTCTTCAATACAACAGGTTTTTTTTGCCAGTATTTTTCTAAGAATTCAGGCCAGTTAAGATTAAGTTGGTAAGTCATGCGTCCACACCAGTGAGAAGAGAAACAGGCTTGATTATAAAGAACGTAAGGCCAGTGTAACTTTGTTATTGGTCAATGAGATGGGGATTCAACGAGGTATAAAGGTAAATTTTTCGGGAAAGAGTTTGACCAGCCAATAGCTAGCCTTCGGCAGCAGGATGTATCTCCTTTCATCTTAATGAATTTATTCAGGTAAGCGATTTTTAGCCAACACATATGTAACTTGAAGTGTGTTGGGAACGCCTATTTAATATTTTCCTTTATTGATTAATAACATAATGATTTTATTCAATATCTAAAAATATAAACTGATACATAAAAATTTTATGCTTAATAATCCTCTAACAAAATTATTGCCGATTTTAACGTTACTAAGATCTTTGCTGTAAATTTTTAAGCATTGTTATAACTACAGTATTCTATTAAAATAACGGATTATCTTTATTCGGTATCACCAAAACATGCCCCTTCTTTCCCCCTACCTTTTTCGTCAAAAAATGATTGAATGTCTGCTATATTCAGGAATTGTGACTTTGTGTCTACGTTCTTAATTAATTTTGATAATTTATTCATTTTTTTCATATCAGGAATGCCAAACCCTGCGAGCTGTAATATAAAGACTGCATTTGTGTCTGCATTAGAAAAAGCCATTTTTTTCAATTTAGATTTATTATTCAAAAACATCTTAAATGACTCAAAATGTAAATTTTTTGGATTTAAATTCATTTTTATGACTTCATCATCTTTGTAAAATGATGGGCCGAATGTATATTTATTAAAATTTAAAAAACTACCATTAGCACTTATAGACAGATCGATGGTTTTCTTATTTAATGCATCAAAAGTACTCATATCATGTAGTCTTTCATTATCTCTAGTTATAGATAGCTTTGGCGTTCTATGATAAAAATAATCTTTAGAACCTAATGAATGTGATATTTCATGAAGGAAAATATGCGAAATTGTTGCGCTATCAGCTTTAAAAATGGAGTTATAGATAATGATTTTCTTTGTTAAGCTAGAGTAAGATGCCAAACTTTCATCTGGATACATATCTCTGGAAAATATAAATTCATCGTCCATTTTAGAACAAAAAAAATCAACAGCAGAATTCAATTTCACGACACTTTCAGCTAGAATTTGAGCATCAGACTTATCAATGATTAGTCCTATTTTTCTCTTATAAAACTCAGTAAGTTCGAGATGTGAGAGATTTTGCATGTTGATCATTGCCATATTACATATTTTTTTAGAATTATTTAATGTATCCTTTATAATCAAATAACAACCAGGATTGATCTCCCGCAAATAAGAGATAGGTGCTACCCAACTATATATATTTTTTCCTATTAAAAAATGATTTCTTATCTTAAATATCCCATCATCGTGAGATTGATAGGGTAATCGTGAGGTTTTATTATGATTATCTTTGAATAAAGATTCATTCAGGAGTTTACAATGGTCATTCTTACTTTTTTTGACAAATTTGCTTAAGCATATATCACTACTATTTGTAACAGATTTCAACTGACCGTTCAGGAAGGATATTTTCTTGTCAATACGGGGACACACTCGATCTTCAACGAAGCAAATGGAATGCAGCTTAGAATGAGTTCCCGAACTTACTTTATTCATAAACACAGCTTCCTATGCTTGACGAGCTACTGAGTACCGTACTAAAAAACACTCAATAATAATCACTCATAAAAAGTAAAACCATCAAAAATCGTTTCTATAGTGTTTTTCAGTACAACAACACCGTCTTTTATAGAAAAGACTAAGGTCAAGATAAACGACACCATGAAACGAGTTTAACCAAAACGTAAAACGGCTGCATGAACCAAATAGCACCATGCTTACAGCTGATCTTATCCACGTAAATTGAGCTGGATTCTGGTTTTTAAATTATTCTGTGTTGATAAGTGTCCAAACAATATGGTGTTGGCAATGTCACAGCACGTGGGAATTTATTTCCCTATCCGTTGTTGAGCAATAAATAGGTTTTTGGCGTGACTTTTTTACAGGCAGAGCCAAAACCAAGCCGATAACCACGTCCACAGGACGTGGTTTTGAGTTAGCAATAAAAAGCCCCGTTTTGCAACGAGGCCTTTGTTATTACCATACTACCGCTGGAAATCAGTTAGCGCTTACAGCGCAGCGATGACCGCGTGCTGCTCCAGCAGTTTGGCTTTCGCTACGGCGTAACCGTCCAGCTTCTCGCGCTCTTTGGCGACGACCGCTTCCGGTGCACGAGCCACAAAGCCTTCGTTGGACAGCTTGCTTTCGATGCGCTCAATCTCTGCTTCGATTTTCGCTACTTCTTTCGTCAGGCGATCCAGCTCTGCCGCTTTATCGATCAAGCCTGCCATCGGAATTAACAGCTCGGCACCATCAATGAGTTTAGTGACGGAAACCGGACCTTTATCGCCCGCAGGCAGCAGCGTAATGCTTTCCAGACGCGCCAGCGTTTGGATGAAGCTGCGGTTCTCTTCCACGCGACGCTGTGCTTCAGCAGTGACATCACGCAGTAAGACTTCCAGCGGTTTGCCCGGCGCGATGTTCATTTCTGCGCGAATGTTACGCACCGCGATAATCGCCTGCTTGATCCACTCCAGATCGTTCAGCGCCAGCGTATCTTCCTGCGCGGCATCGAACTCAGGGAACGGCTGCAACATGATCGTGTCGGCGCTAATGCCTTTCAGCGCTTTAACGCGTAGCCAGATGGTTTCGGTAATGAATGGAATAATCGGATGTGCCAGACGCAGCAACGCTTCCAGTACAGTAACCAGCGTGTGACGCGTACCGCGCAGTTCCGCTTCTGAACCGCCATTCATCACAGGCTTTGTCAGCTCCAGATACCAGTCGCAGAACTGGTTCCAGGTGAATTCGTACAGAATGTTGGCCGCAATATCAAAACGATAGCCGTCCAGCGCCTCGCGGTAGGCTTTCACCGTACGGTTGAATTCTGCCAGAATCCAGCGGTCGGCCAGTGACAGCACTTTCTCGCCTGCGCCAAAGCCGCAATCCTGATCTTCGGTGTTCATCAGCACAAAACGGCTGGCGTTCCACAGCTTGTTACAGAAGTTGCGGTAACCTTCCAGACGCTTCATGTCCCAGTTGATATCGCGACCGGTAGAGGCCAGTGCTGCCAGCGTGAAGCGCAGGGCATCCGTACCGTGAGGCTCGATGCCGTTCGGGAACTGTTTCTCGGTACGCTTGCGGATTTTTTCCGCCAGTTGCGGCTGCATCATGTTGCCAGTACGTTTTTCCAGCAGCGCTTCCAGCGAAATGCCGTCCACCATATCCAGCGGGTCGATAACGTTCCCTTTGGATTTGGACATCTTCTGGCCTTCATCATCACGGATCAGGCCGGTCATGTAGACGGTATGGAATGGCACCTGTGGTTTGCCGTCTTCATCTTTGATGAAGTGCATGGTCAGCATGATCATGCGGGCAATCCAGAAGAAGATGATGTCGAAGCCGCTGACCATCACACTGCTTGGGTGGAAAGCTTTCAGATCTGGCGTTTGTTCTGGCCAACCCAGCGTAGAGAACGTCCACAGCCCAGATGAGAACCAAGTATCCAGTACGTCTTCATCCTGATTCAGAACGACATCGTCAGCGAGGTTGTTTTCACTGCGTACTTCCGCTTCGGTGCGACCGACATAGACGTTGCCATTGGCATCGTACCAGGCCGGAATGCGGTGACCCCACCACAACTGACGGGAGATACACCAGTCCTGAATGTCGCGCATCCAGCTGAAGTACATGTTTTCGTACTGTTTTGGTACGAACTGGATGCGGCCATCTTCCACCGCTTCCACCGCTGGCTTAGCCAGCACGGCAGCACGCACATACCACTGGTCGGTCAGCATCGGCTCAATCACAACACCGCCACGGTCACCGTAAGGAACGGTCAGATCGTGCGCTTTGATCTCTTCCAGCAGGCCGAGCTCATCGAATGCGGCGACCAGCGCTTTACGCGCGGCAAAACGCTCCAGACCCTGGAAGGCTTCGGGAATGTCGCTGCTGCAAGTGGTGCTGGCTTCGCCATTGGTATCAAAGATTTCAGCGCTCTGGCGGATATCACCGTCGAACGTCAGGATATTGACCATCGGCAACTGGTGGCGTTTACCGACTTCGTAGTCGTTGAAGTCGTGAGCTGGCGTGATCTTCACACAGCCGGTGCCTTTTTCCATATCGGCATGTTCGTCGCCAACGATCGGAATTCGACGGCCAACCAGCGGCAGGATCACTTCTTTGCCGATCAGATCTTTATAACGCGGATCTTCCGGGTTAACGGCGACACCGGTATCACCCAGCACGGTTTCTGGGCGGGTGGTCGCGACAACCAGATAGTCTTTCCCGTCGGCGGTTTTCACGCCATCAGCCAGCGGATAGCGCAGGTGCCACATCGACCCTTTCACTTCGCGGTTTTCTACTTCCAGATCGGAAATCGCGGTGCGCAGTTTCGGATCCCAGTTCACCAGACGCTTGCCACGGTAAATCAGGTCTTCTTTATACAGACGGACGAATACTTCTTTCACCGCGTTGGACAGGCCTTCGTCCATAGTGAAGCGCT
Source organism: Pectobacterium carotovorum (assembly GCA_016415585.1). Lineage (NCBI taxonomy): Bacteria > Pseudomonadati > Pseudomonadota > Gammaproteobacteria > Enterobacterales > Pectobacteriaceae > Pectobacterium > Pectobacterium carotovorum. Next base: position 570,593 of record CP066552.1, read on the forward strand.
CGCGCTCCCAGTCAACGGAGTTGCCCAGACGGCGCATCTGATTGGTAATATTGCCACCGGATTCGCCTTTCCACTGCCAGATTTTATCGATGAACGCTTCGCGGCCGTAATCGTGGCGAGTTTTGCCTTCTTCTGCGGCGATCTTGCGCTCAACGACCATTTGCGTGGCGATACCCGCGTGGTCAGTACCCGCCTGCCACAGGGTATTTTTGCCCTGCATGCGCTGATAGCGGATCAACGTATCCATAATGGTTTGCTGGAAAGCATGACCCATATGCAAGCTGCCGGTGACGTTGGGCGGCGGGATCATGATGCTGAAGCTTTCTTTACTCGTGTCGCCGTGTGGCTTGAAGTAGCCTTGCTTTTCCCAGTGTTCGTAGAGCGGCTGCTCGATATCTTGCGGGTTATATTTCGTTTCCATTATGCTCAAAATTCAGTGAGTTGGCGGCGTAGCCGTGGTCAATTGGAAGCCGACGCTGCGATAGGTTTTATAGCGGTCGCGCGCCAACTGTTTCAAGGATTCTTCGTAAGGGACAAAGTCTATCACTTCATGGAAAGCGGTGGCAAAATCTGCGAACTGTGGCAATAGGTTGATCAGCAGATCCCGTGGCGCGTTGCCACGCCGCTGCGGCCAGGCCAGTTCGACTGGTGCGCCGTGACGAGGCCCTTCGCCTGCCAGATTATGCGGCACGAATGCGTTGGGATCGCGCTGCCACAGCGCCTCGTCCAGTCTGATGGCCTGTTGCTCGTCTTCACAGGCAATCAGCACGCGCTTTCCTGCTCGCCAACGTTCTGCCGCCAGATCGCATGCCAGTGCCTCATGGGCGCTGAGCTCACCGCTTTTGCTGTCGTGTTCGAGAAGATAGAACGTTGCGTTTTTCATTGTTTACACTATTGATAAGGGCCGGAATATCCGGCCCGATAGACAATTACCTTATAAGGATAAGGCAATCGCTGGCTTTGGTCATCGCCGTTGACGTGAAAGTCTTATTCTACGTCGTTCTGTCCGGCGCGGTTAAGCAGGAACTGTGATAACAGCGCGACCGGACGACCCGTTGCACCTTTGGCTTTACCTGAACGCCAAGCAGTACCCGCGATATCCAGATGCGCCCAGCTGTACTTACGCGTAAAGCGCGACAGGAAGCAGCCTGCGGTAATCGCACCGCCCGGACGACCACCAATATTTGCCATATCGGCAAAATTGGATTCCAGCTGTTCCTGGAATTCGTCGGTCAGCGGCAGACGCCATGCGCGGTCACCAGACTGCTCGGACGCGCTCAACAGTTCGTGCGCCAGCGGATTGTGGTTCGCCATCAGCCCGGTGATGTGGTGCCCCAGCGCAATCACGCACGCGCCGGTCAGCGTCGCGACGTCAATCACCACGTCCGGCTCATAACGCTCAACGTAGGTCAGCGTATCACACAAGACCAGACGGCCTTCTGCATCGGTGTTCAGCACTTCTACCGTTTGACCGGACATCGTGGTCAGCACGTCACCCGGACGGTATGCACGGCCATCGACCATGTTTTCACAGCCCGCCAGCACGCCGATAATATTCAACGGCAGCGCCAGTTCGGCCGCCATGCGCATCACGCCGTAGACCGTGGCCGCGCCGCACATGTCGTACTTCATTTCGTCCATGCTGTCGGCAGGTTTGATGGAGATGCCGCCGGAATCGAACGTCAGCCCTTTACCTACCAGCACAATCGGGCGGGTTTCTGGGTTCGGATCGCCTTTATATTCGATAACGGACATCAGCGATTCATTCTGCGAGCCCTGACCCACGGCCAGATAGGCATTCATGCCCAGCTCTTTCATCTGCTGTTCGCCAATCACGCGCGTGATGATGTTCTGGCTGTAAGTATCGGCCAGTTGACGCGCTTGCGAAGCCAGATACGCGGCATTACAGATATTCGGTGGCATGTTGCCGAGATCTTTCGCGGCTTTGATGCCCGCTGCAATCGCCAGACCGTGCTGAATAGCGCGCTCGCCGCTGGTCAGCTCACGGCGCGTCGGTACGTTGAAGACCATTTTGCGCAATGGACGGCGCAGCTCGACCTTATTGCTCTTAAGCTGATCGAAGGTATACAGCGTCTCTTTTGCGGTTTCGACCGCCTGACGCACTTTCCAGTACGTGTTACGGCCTTTCACGTGTAGCTCTGTCAGGAAGCAGACTGCTTCCATCGAGCCGGTTTCGTTCAGGGCGTTGATCGTCTTCTGAATCACCTGTTTGTACTGGCGTTCATCAAGTTCGCGCTCTTTACCGCAACCAATCAGCAGAATGCGCTCGGAAAGAATGTTAGGTACATGGTGCAAAAGCAGTGATTGCCCCACTTTGCCTTCTAATTCACCACGGCGAAGCAACGCGCTGATGTAGCCGTCGCTGATTTTATCGAGTTGTTCGGCAATAGGGGACAGACGACGCGGTTCAAACACGCCGACGACAATGCAGGCACTGCGTTGTTTTTCCGGGCTACCGCTTTTTACGCTGAACTCCATGTACTCTCCTGAATCTTAAAGACAACGGCGGGGGCAACGGCTAGAATGTGACACTCCGTAATACTTCCCGCCGTTGCGTTAACATAACCTGTGTTAATCTTAACGACGTAGCGAACCTGTTTTAGTGACTAATAAGCAGGTTCTGATACAACAGCTCAAACGCAGTGTGTTGTAATACAGTTTTAGCTAAGAGGGCAGCCAAAAATGAGTATAAATGGCGCGTTAGCGAAGAAACTATCGATTTTCCTGCAAAAAGACAAGTTTTCACAGGCGTAATTAAGCGTGATCATCATTCGATATCTGGTACGGGAAACCTTTAAGAGCCAACTGGCCATCCTTTTCATTCTGTTACTGATTTTCTTTTGTCAGAAATTGGTACGGATACTGGGTGCCGCTGTTGATGGTGAAATCCCGACAAATTTGGTTATCTCCCTGTTGGGATTGGGCGTGCCAGAAATGGTGCAGCTCATCCTGCCATTAAGTCTGTTTCTTGGCGTATTGATGACGTTTGGCCGCCTCTATGCGGAAAGCGAGATCACCGTCATGCATGCCTGCGGGCTAGGCAAACGCGTGTTGCTGAAAGCCGCGCTGGTCCTGGCGGTGTTCACTGCTATTGTCGCAACCATTAACGTCATGTGGCTCAGCCCGTGGTCGTCCCGGCACCAGGAAGAAGTGCTGGCGGAAGCGAAGGCAAACCCCGGCATGGCAACGCTGGTAGAAGGGCAGTTCCAGTCTGCACAGGGCGGCAACGCGGTGCTGTTTGTCGGCAATGTCAAAGGCTCGGAGTTTGAGCACGTCTTTCTGGCACAGCTGCGCCCCAGCGGTAACGCACGGCCTTCTGTCGTCGTGGCCGATCGCGGTCATATCAAGCAAAACGAAGACGGTGCGCAGGTTGTGACGCTGGATAACGGTTCGCGTTATGAAGGCACGGCGCTGCTGCGTGATTTTCGTATCACGGATTTCACCAACTATCAGGCCGTGATTGGTCACCAGAGCGTGACGCTAAATAATAGTGACGTGCAGCAAATGGATATGCAGACTCTGTGGCATTCGGATGCGCACGATGCACGTGCAGAGTTCCACTGGCGGCTGACGTTGATTATTTCGGTACTGATCATGGCGCTGATGGTGGTGCCGCTGAGTGTGGTGAATCCACGTCAGGGGAGGGTGCTGAGTATGCTGCCCGCGATGCTGCTGTATCTGATTTTCTTCCTGTTGCAAAGCTCGCTGCGTTCTAACGCCAGTAAAGGCAAAATCGATCCGATGGTATGGATCTGGCTGACCAACCTGACGTACTTCGGTATCGCTGTGATGCTTAACCTCTGGGATACCGTGCCGATGCGCAAAGTGCGCGCCCGCTTTAAGCCTCGTACGCTTAGCACACAAGGAGCGGCCTGATGTTTGGTGTATTAGACCGCTATATCGGCAAAACGATTTTCACCACCATCATGACGACGCTGTTCATGCTGGTGTCGCTCTCCGGCATCATCAAGTTTGTCGACCAACTGCGTAAAGTGGGGCAGGGCGAATATTCGGCGCTGGGGGCGGGGCTGTACACGCTGCTCAGCGTACCCAAAGATATTGAGATTTTCTTTCCGATGGCGGCGCTGCTTGGCGCGTTGCTTGGGTTGGGCCAGCTTGCGACGCGTAGTGAGCTAGTAGTGATGCAGGCTTCCGGCTTTACCCGCTTGCAGATTGCGACGGCCGTGATGAAAACCGCGATCCCGCTGGTGCTGCTGACGATGGCGATTGGCGAATGGGTTTCTCCGCAAGGGGAACAGATGGCGCGTAATTACCGTTCTCAGATGATCTCCGGTGGATCGATGATCTCTACGCAGGGCGGACTGTGGGCAAAAGACGGCAATGACTTTATTTATATTGAACGGGTGACGGGCGATAAAGAACTGTCTGGCGTCAACATCTACCACTTCGACGATAAGAACAAGCTGCTATCTGTGCGCTATGCGGCCTCCGCCGAGTTTGAAGAGGATCGGAATGTTTGGAAGCTCTCACAGGTTGATGAATCCGATTTGAGCGACAGCAAACAGATTGGCGGCAGCCAGACGCTCAGCGGCGAATGGAAAACCAACCTGACGCCCGATAAGCTGGGCGTGGTGGCACTGGAACCAGATGCGCTGTCGATACGCGGGCTACATAATTACGCCAAATACCTGAAACAAAGCGGGCAGGAATCAAATCGCTACCAACTCAACATGTGGAGCAAAATCTTTGCACCCATCTCGGTCGCGGTGATGATGCTCATGGCGGTCTCTTTCATCTTCGGCCCATTGCGCAGCGTGTCTGCGGGTTCACGTATCGTGATAGGCATCAGCTTCGGCTTCCTCTTCTACCTGTTGAATGAGATTTTCCGCCCACTTAGCTTAGTCTATGGTATCCCGCCGATCCTGGGGGCTATCTTGCCGAGCTCGTTGTTTCTGTTCATCAGCGTCGCGCTGCTACTGAAACGCCGATAGCATCTAATAAATCAGAGAAAGCGCCGAGTGGATAACCCCTCGGCGCTTTTTTATTGGTCGTGGCAAATCGCCTTGGCAACACCCATTACCACACAATATTGAAGGTAAAAAAGTCATAACACGTTGCTAGAGATGATTTTTTCAGCACTTAACCGAACACTGAGTGGATTAACGTTGCGCGTGGGCTGTCAAAAGGTATAATGCACCCGTTTTCCGCATACTACTTCTGTGCCGAAGTGGCGAAATCGGTAGACGCAGTTGATTCAAAATCAACCATCGAAAGATGTGCCGGTTCGAGTCCGGCCTTCGGCACCATAGTATGAAAATTAAGTCACCTTAGGGTGGCTTTTTTTATGTCCGCAATCGTCCAGTGACGTCCATATCTTACTGTAAAATAACGATTTTAATTTAATTTCCCTCTCAACTATTTTGTCTGTTTTATCCACAGTGGTCTTTCTTCGTCCATTGACATCCAGATGATTTGGGGGTCAAGATGAGGGTCAATTCACTTCGATTATGAGTTGACCCCCAAATTATGGCGCTGACCGACGTTGTTGCCCGTACTGCCAAGCCTCGCGAGAAAGCCTATAAGCTCGCGGACGCGCACGGCCTGTATCTTTTGGTGAGTCCTAACGGCTCTAAGCGCTGGTATCTCAAATACCGCTTTGAAGGTAAGGAAAGCCGGATTGCGTTCGGTGCCTATCCGTTGATCTCGCTGGCAAGGGCCAGAGAGAAACGTGATGAGATACGATTGCTGTTGTTGGAGGGTATCCACCCAACGGAAAAGCGTGAAGAAGAAAAAGAGCAGGCGCAAGAGGCGTTGAATATTTTTGCCAAGGTCGCGCAGGACTGGCATCGAAACATTAGCCAAAACAGATGGTCAGAAACGCACGCCGGACGGGTATGGCGTGATATGGAACGAAATCTCCTGCCTGCTATCGGGCATCGCCATATTGCTGACCTAAAAACTAAAGACCTGCTGGAGCCGCTGAAAGTCGTCGAACAGAACGGTCATCTTGATTTGGCGTCACGGCTGCGCCAGCGCGTCACCGATATTATGCGTTATGCGGTGCAGAACGATCTGATAGAGCGCAACCCCGCGCAAGACCTCTCCGGGGCGATAGCCGCGCCCAAGGCCACCCATCGGCCAGCCCTGAAGCTGAATAAACTGCCGGATTTTCTGGCAAGGATTGAACGCCACAAAGGGCGGGCGTTAACCAGACTGGCGTTAAAACTTACGCTGTGCGTTTTTATCCGCTCCAGCGAGCTACGTTTTGCCCGCTGGCCGGAAATCGATTTTAAACACGCTATGTGGACGATACCGGCTGAACGTGCAGCCATTCCTGGCGTGAAGCACTCACAGCGCGGTGCAAAGATGCGCTCTGAACATCTGGTGCCGTTATCCCGACAGGCTTTAGCGCTGCTGGAAGAGATTAAGGCCATCAGCGGTGCTCATGAACTGATCTTCCCCGGCGATCGTCGGCCAACCAAACCGATGAGTGAAAACACCGTCAACAATGCATTGCGAACCATGGGCTACGACACCACTACCGAGGTTTGCGGACACGGCTTTCGCACCATGGCCTGTAGCGCACTGGTGGAGTCCGGCCAGTGGTCGCGGGATGCGGTAGAGCGGCAAATGAGTCATCAGGAACGCAACGGCGTTCGTGCTGCCTATATCCACAAAGCGGAGCATCTGGATGAGCGTAGGCTAATGCTGCAATGGTGGGCGGATTATCTGGATGCGAATCGGGAAGAGTATGTGGTGCCGTATGAGTTTAAAAAGATCTGATTCCTATATGGTTGTATTCTAATGTGAAATTATTTTATGGATGAAATATTATGAATTTTTACAAGATAAAAAAGTATTCGCTTCATATAGTTATTTTCGTTTTCTTAATTGTTAACGTTTTTTTATTAAATATAAATTTATTTTCAAAAGTGTTTTTTTGTATTTTTTCTTATTTTTGTGGTTTTATTTTGTTTCTTACAAAAAGAGTCTTTTAAAAAAATAATACATTATTTTATTTATTTTAATAATGACAAAATAGATAAGAAAATTTCAGGTGGTATGTCATTATTAGCTTGGATTTTTTTCGTGTCCTCTTTATTTTTACTAAACATTGGGTTTGTATGGTTAGCTCGGTGGTCTATTTTAGCATTCATTATATTTGTTGTTATTAGTGGCGTGCTTACTTTCTATGATCTTGACCGCGAAGGTCATATTACCTTTAGTAAACTTAGGGTTGTGTTTTTTAGCGGAATATCTTTATTGTATTTTATTACAAGCGTATATGCAGCTAGCTATTTTATCCAAATGAGTAATATGGATATCAGTGATTCTCCCTTGCTTGAACTTGGGTGGAAATTGGCTTTTTTTGTTATTTATTTTTTTATGATATTACAACCAATTTCATATGGGGCATTTCTATTAGTATCAGATAAATTGAAAGGACATCAATTAATTACTTTTTTTGGAGTCTTGATGTTAACAGCTCTGCTGCTGTCTGCCATACCTCGCTGGACTGCAAATTTTATAGTCATCGTACTTGATTGGGCTACGAGTAGTGAATGGCATACTTCTGCAACGTGTGGTTCTTTGAAGATTAGTGACTCAACTGAGCGATATTTTGGATTTAATACAGACAAGTACACAGTTTATTTCTCTAATCGTGATGGGAAATGGGGATTTGAAGAACTTCAATGTGCTAAAGATGACAAAAATCAGGACTCGTTTACCCGCGTGCTTGTGGAACAGTCAAACATGCCTCAGTGGTTTAAAGAATAGACTATCGATAGCTATATCAAACAACAGAGCACCCATGTAATGCTATCTATTGGGTAGCTGTTATTTACCTATCTACCGCGCCAGCCCCTTTTTTGGGAGGGGCTGGCGCTCATTTTTCTTATGTGGATGATTTCCCAGCTACTCATAATACCCAAGTATCATTTTGCCAGATCGCTTTCCACCGTATAGAAGTAGCAAGCGACACCTGTAGCACCAATGCTAATTGGCAAGCCAGTGCAAAATCCGGCTTATAAATACCGTGCTAATCTTAACCCAGCGACAGCTTAAGCTGCATCCCACAAGCAGCGGCATACCGTTGTAAGGTTGAGATACTCGCACTGGAAACATTTCTCTCAAGGCGGCTCACCGCAGGTTGGCTTACACCCATACGAGCGGCGATCTCTGTACTTGTCAGACCTGACTTGGACTTCATTTCGATCAGAACAGCGCGAAGCGCTTCTTCTTGAGTTTCGTCCTCATACGCTTTTTTAACTTCAGGATTAGAAAGCGCTTTCGCTTTAACTTCAGAGAAGCTGATACCTTTAACTGCCATCTTTCAATTCCTCCCATCTTGACTTTGCTAGCGCTATTTCAGCTTTCGGGGTCTTAGGGGTTTTCTTTACGAACGTCCTTAAAATATAGATCTTACGTCCTTTTGCGTAAGCAAAAAACGTTCTGCTGATGTCCTTTCTACCAACCCGTAGCTCAAACAACCCACCTTCGATAATGTCTGTGTCTGGATATCTTAGCTCTGGCCCTTTAGCTTCAAGCTTTTCAAGCTTTTCAAGCCCTTTTGCTTGCATGACCGGTTCGAGGTCATAAATTTCGCTTGCAGCTTCGGGGTGAAAAATCAATTCATACATGTCAGTCCCCTTATTAACGGAGAATATAACTCATAAGTTATAATAACTCAAATGTTATATTTGGCGTCTATCGGCAGACCATTAACTCGTTTGGCGGTCGAGTTGACGCTACTGATCTTTATCCGTTCCAGCGAACTGCGCTTTGCCCGTTGGTCAGAGATCGATTTTGAAACCTCAATGTGGACCATTCCCCCTGAGCGCGAACCGATAGAAGGTGTGAAGCACTCTCATCGTGGTTCTAAGATGCGAACTCCCCACCTTGTGCAACTGTCCCGACAGGCGTTAGTTATCCTGAAGCAAATACAGCAATTCAGCGGCGACCATGAACTGATCTTTATTGGCGATCACGACCCACGTAAGCCAATGAGTGAAAATACGGTGAATAAGGCGCTGCGGGTTATGGGGTATGACACCAAGATTGACGTCTGCGGCCACGGCTTCAGAACGATGGCCTGTAGCTCGCTGATTGAGTCGGGATTATGGTCGAGGGACGTAGTTGAACGGCAGATGAGCCATATGGAGCGTAACTCGGTTCGTGCAGCGTATATCCACAAGGCGGAGCACTTGGACGAGCGTAAGCTGATGCTGTAATGATGGGCGGATTTTCTGGATGCGAATCGGGAGAGGGCGGTGAGTCCGTTTGATTTTGGGAAGGTTATTAATCGACTAAAATAGAAACTTTCCTTTTCCTGCATCTGTTTTGAAAAATTTCACATAAGGGCATTCTCTGCTGATTTTTTGAGTAGGTGGAGAATGCCGTGTATTTTTTGCCATGGTTGGTTTTCACCTCAGCATGCCGCTTTCGTCGAAGACTTAGCGCTGCTTAAGTCATGGCCCACCGCGGTGTTCATTTATTTGCCCGTATCGTTTGCGATAGCCTTCGTTGCGGGTATTATTTTGTGAATTACATTCTAAAACTGAATTTATGCTTGCGCATCTTTGCGCGATGGCAGCGATCTCTTCTAAGGATTTTCATGTCTAACACTAATTTTTCTCAAACGGCTGCCTTTATCTGGTCCGTTGCTGACTTGCTTCGCGGTGATTTTAAACAATCCCAGTATGGACGCGTGATTCTGCCTTTTACGCTGCTGCGTCGGCTTGAGTGCGTGTTAGCCGCGAGTAAAGAAGCGGTGTTAGCGGAAGTCGAAAAACTTAAGACAAGCCCGCTGCCTGAAGAGGGACGAGAGAAGTTTCTGTTACGCGCCACTCATGGCCTGTCATTCTTCAATACCTCGCCGATGGATCTCGGCAAGATGGGGCAGAACGACATTAAAGCGAATCTGGAGAATTACGTTCAATGTTTCTCAAAAGATGCGCGTGAAATTTTTGAGCACTTCAAATTTAGTGAGTTCGTTGGCCTGCTGGATGATGCAAACCTACTGTTCAAAATCGTCAAAAAGTTCGCCACTACAGACCTCAGTCCAAAAGCGATTTCTAACTATGAAATGGGGCTGGTGTTTGAAGAACTGATTCGCCGTTTTGCGGAAAGTTCGAATGAGACTGCTGGGGAACACTTTACTCCACGCGATATCGTGCGTTTAACGACTTCACTGGTGTTTATGGAAGATGATGAAGCGTTGTCTAAAGACGGCATCATTCGCACCATTTATGACCCGACGGCGGGGACTGGCGGCTTTCTCTCTTCTGGCATGGAATATGTGCACGAGCTTAACCCGAATGCGGTAATGCGAGCTTTTGGTCAGGAGCTGAATCCAGAATCTTACGCAATTTGTAAAGCCGATATGCTGATAAAAGGACAGGATGTTAGCCGTATCAAACTGGGCAACACCCTTTCCAACGATCAGTTACCGCAAGACCAGTTCGACTATATGCTGTCGAACCCACCGTTCGGTGTGGACTGGAAAAAGATTGAAGGTGAGATTAACGACGAGCATAAACTGAAAGGCTTTAATGGCCGTTTTGGCTCAGGTTTGCCGCGCGTATCCGATGGTTCTCTGTTGTTCCTTCTACATCTGATCAGCAAAATGCGTGATACCCACAATGCTGATGGTTCAGTCAATGATGGCGGGCGTATTGGCATTATTCTCAACGGTTCTCCGCTGTTTACCGGTGGTGCGGGTAGCGGTGAGAGCGAAATCCGCCGCTATATTCTGGAGGCCGATTTGCTGGAAGGCATTGTCGCGTTGCCGACAGATATGTTCTACAACACGGGGATTGCGACTTACGTCTGGATTCTGTCGAATAAGAAAGCAGCGGAACGCAAAGGCAAAGTCCAACTGATTGATGGCACTAACCTGTGCGGCAAGATGCGTAAGTCGCTGGGTTCCAAGCGTAACCTGATGGGCGAGGATGATATTAAGCTTATCACCCGCACGTTTGGTGGTTTTGAGGTGGTTGATGCGATTTCTCTTGAAGCCTTAGGTCTTGAAAAAGCAGCAGAGCAAAAATCCAACCGTGGACGCCAGTCTGCAACGGCCAAAACGGAAGCGCCAAAAACCTTCGCCAGCAAAATTTTCAACAGTACCGATTTTGGCTACCGCCGCCTGACCATTGAGCGTCCGCTGCGTCTGTCTGCACAGGTTACCGATGAAGCCATTGCCAGCCTGCGCTTTGCGCCGAAGCCGTTTAACGCGCCGATGGAGCGTCTGTATGACGAGTTCACTGCGCAGTGGCAGGATGATAATTATGGCAGTTTTGCTGATATCGAAGCGGAAGCTCGCGCCATCATTAAAGCTGAATTTGCCGAGCTGAAAGAGAAGCAAATTAAAGACTTGCTCGACAGCAAACTGTGGCTGGCGCAGCGCGAATTAATGATCAAAGTACAGCAGATCCAAACCGCGCTGGGAACGCAAGCAGGTGGAAAAACGCTGATCAGTAACGACTTTAACCAATTCCAACTTACTCTGAAAGGGGCGCTGAAAACCGCAGGCGTTAAGCTGGATACCAGAGAGAACAAACAATTTATCGACGCGATCACCACGAAAAACTCAGATGCAGAACCGGTGGTGAAAAAGGTGCTGAAAGAAGCCGCCCAACCGCTGTACGGTGCGTTTGAATACAAGGGTAACGTGGTAGAGTTCGAGCAGGATGGCGATTTGCGTGATAACGAGAACGTACCGTTGAACCCAGCAGTTGCTACCAGTGACCTGATCGAAAGCTACTTTAAAGCGGAAGTGCTGCCGCATGTGGCCGATGCCTGGATTAATGCCGATAAACGTGATGCCAAAGACGGTGAAATTGGCATTGTCGGCTATGAGATTCCGTTTAACCGCCATTTCTACGTGTATCAGCCGCCGCGCCCGCTGGAAGAAATTGATGCCGATCTGGATGCGGTCAGCGCCGAGATTATGAAGCTGTTGCAGGAGGTACATTCCTGATGGCTAAATATAAGGCGTATCCGGAGTATAAGGATTCTGGGGTTGAGTGGTTGGGTGAAATTCCAAGCGATTGGCAGACATTATGTGGCAAGTATGTATTCAAGGAGATTAAAGAGTTATCTACTAGTGGCGATGAAATGCTGCTTTCTGTGTCTGAATACTATGGTGTTAAACCTAGGCAAGAGGTTATTGAAGATGGTGATTTCATCTCAAGGGCTGACTCTCTAATTGGTTACAAAAAATGTCAGGTCAATGATTTGGCAATGAACATCATGCTTGCTTGGAAGTGCGGCCTTGGTGTTTCAAAATATGAAGGTATTATTAGCCCAGCATATTCTGTTTTTAGATTTGACACTGCAATAGCTTTACCTGGGTATATGCATTACCTACTCAGGACGAAGATTTATACAGACCATTTTAAATCTCTTTCTACAGGGGTTATTGATTCTCGCCTTCGATTATATCCCGAGATGTTTGGGGGAGTTGAAATTTTATTACCTGAACTTGATGAACAAGTAAATATATATGCTTTCCTCGACCACGAAACTGCAAAAATCGATAACCTAATCGAAAAGCAACAGCAACTGATTGAGCTACTCAAAGAAAAACGTCAGGCAGTGATTAGCCATGCCGTCACCAAAGGGTTAAACCCTGATGTGTCGATGAAAGATTCTGGTGTTGAATGGTTGGGGGAAGTGCCTGAACATTGGGTCTCTGTTCGAGTAAAGCAAATATCCTCATTTATTACTTCTGGCCCGAGAGGTTGGTCTGATTTTATTACTGATGAAGGAAATGAAATATTTCTTCAAAGTGGTGACTTAAATAATGAACTTGGTCTGCAACTCGATAAAGCAAAACGAGTATCACCACCTAAAAATGCTGAGGGAGTGCGCACCAAACTGGTCGCGGGAGATGTTGTCGTATGTATTACTGGTGCAAATACTGGACGGGTCGCTATTGTCCCTGAGCTTTCTCAATCAACCTACATTAATCAACATCTGAGTCTGATTCGCCCCAACACATCTACTATTAACTCTGCATTTCTGGGTTATAGCCTTGCATCATCTGTAGGACGTTCATTCTTTGATGTTGCACAATATGGGCTAAAGGAAGGGTTGAGCTTGGGTAATGTAAGTGAAGCACCATTAGCGTTACCCCCAAAACATGAACAAGATGTAATCGTAAAATACCTAGAGTCCATCAGAAATAATTATGACAATCTGTCGAGATTATCAACAATCCAGATTGAGTTGCTTAAAGAACGCCGCACCGCTCTAATCTCTGCCGCCGTCACCGGAAAAATTGACGTGCGCGACTGGGTTGCACCTGACACGCAGGACATTGAGGAATCACAGGAGGTGAACGCATGAGCATGGACTCCACCAAAGAAGCGATCTTCCAAAATGAAATTATTGCACAGATGGTTGAACATGGCTGGATTGTCGGAAAAGGTGATGGCTACGATCGTGAACGTGCGCTGTATTCGCAAGATGTGCTGACCTTCGTTAAAACGACTCAGCCGCAGGAATGGGAAAAGCTGGTTAAGGTTTTCCCTACCGATACTGAGCGTCATTTCCTCGATGCACTGGTGGTACAGCTTAAGAAAGCCGATGTTAACGCCACCGATAAACTCTCGCGCACCTACGGTACGTTGGGCGTATTGCGCAATGCGCTAAAAATCCGCAATGCGCGTTTTACGCTATGCCAGTTTAAACCCGAGCACAATTTAAACCCGGAAACGCTGGCGCGTTACCAGCAGAATATCTGCCGTATTGTGCCGGAGCTGGTTTATAGCCCGTATGCCACAAAAGCGGTGTTTGAAGAAACCGGCTTAAAAGCGAAAAAGTGGCGTATCGATCTGGTACTGTTTGTTAACGGTCTGCCGGTGGCGACGCTTGAGTTGAAATCCGAATTCAAACAGGTGGCACAAAACGCGATTAAACAATATAAGAAAACGCGTTTGCCGAAAGATCCGATAACCAATAAACCTGAACCGCTGCTGACCTTTAAACGCGGGGCGCTGGTGCACTTTGCCGTCAGCCAGTATGACGTGTTTATGGCGACGAAATTGGCTGGTGATGACACCTTCTTCCTGCCTTTTAATAAAGGCACGGCTGACGGCGGTGCAGGGAACGACATTCCTGACAATGAAAACGAGTACGCCACCAGCTACCTGTGGAATGAGGTTCTACTGCCGGACAATCTGCTGAATATTCTCGCGCGTTTTGTGCATTTGCAAATTGAGGAAAAAGAGGACTGGAACGGGCTGAAGGTTAAAAAAGAGAGTTTAATCTTCCCTCGTTATCACCAGTGGGATGTGGTGAATAAACTGATTCACGCCGCCACGCGAGAAGGCACCGGAAATAAATATCTTATTCAGCACAGTGCCGGTTCCGGTAAGTCCAATTCGATTGCCTGGACCGCCCACCAGCTTTCTACACTCTATGATGATAAGGGTGAAAAGCAGTTCCACTCGGTGATTGTTGTTACCGACCGAACGGTATTGGACGATCAGCTTCAGGATACGATTTACCAGTTTGAGCATCAGGACGGTGTGGTCGGGCGCATTAATAATAAAGAGGGCGACGGCTCTAAATCAGAGAAACTTGCCAGTGCGCTGGAAAACTCACAGCCGATTATTATCGTTACCATCCAGACCTTCCCGTTTGTGCTCAAAGCCATCGAAAACAGCGTCAGCCTTAAGCAACGCAAATATGCGGTGATTGCGGATGAAGCGCACTCTTCCCAAAGTGGTTCCACGGCGCGTCAGTTAAAAGAAGTGCTGATGACCGAAGAAGCGGATGACGATGTGGTGCTGTCGTCGGAAGATATTTTGGGGGCCACCGTTGCCGCACGCAAAGGCAGTAATAATCTTAATTTTTATGCGTTTACCGCCACGCCAAAAGCGAAAACGCTGGAGCTGTTTGGCCGTCGCCCCAACCCTCTTGAACCCGCATCCAAGACCAATAAGCCCGAAGCGTTTCATGTCTACTCGATGCGTCAGGCCATTGAAGAAGGCTTTATTCTTGATGTGCTGAAGAACTACACCAACTACAAAGTGGCGTATAAGCTGTTGCAAAAGCTGGACGATCCTGACCGGGAAGTGGACAGTAAAAAAGCCAAAATAAAACTAAACCAGTGGGTTACGCTGCATGAACATAACGTCTCGCAAAAAGTCAAAGTGATTGTCGAGCACTACCGAAAACACGTCATGCATTTACTCGGTGGGCAGGCGAAGGCCATGGTCGTGACCAGTTCGCGTAAAGCGGCGGTGCGCTACAAGCTGGCGTTTGATAAATATATTGCTGAGAATCACTACCAGAAAATTAACGCGATGGTGGCGTTTTCAGGCGAAGTGGAATTTGTTGAAAGCGATCAAAACAGTCTCGCGCTGTTAAATAAAAAGTTCACTGAAATCAATATGAATCCAGGGCTGAAAGGCCGGGATATGCGCAAGGCCTTTGATAGTGATGATTATCAGGTCATGCTGGTTGCGAATAAATTCCAGACGGGGTTTGACCAGCCGAAGCTGTGTGCCATGTATGTGGATAAACCTCTCGGCGGGGTGGAGTGCGTACAAACACTCTCGCGCCTGAATCGTATTTATCCGAGCAAAGCGCAGTCAGGCACCTTCGTGCTCGATTTCTACAATGAACCGGATGATATTCTGGGGGCTTTCCAGCCTTACTATCAGACTGCCGAACTGACAGATATCAGCGATCCGCAGTTAGTCTTCGAGCTATTCGAGAAGCTCCGTGCCAGCGGTATTTTCTTGTGGAATGAAGTGGAACAATTCTGCGAAGCGTTCTTTACCAAAAATAAATCCAACGCGGCAATTAGCAATATTTGTAAACCCGCCGTTGAGCGCTGGAAAAAACGCTATACCTCGGCCATTGATGCCTATGTGTTGGCAAAGGAAATTTTTGAGCGTACGAAGAAAACCAACGATGTGGTGCTGATTACCAATGCTGAAAACAGCTTTAAAAGCTGTAAGCAAGAGAAAGACACGCTGGATATCTTCAAGAAAGATCTCGGTAGTTTTGTCCGTTTCTACGAGTTTATGTCACAAATCGTTGAGTACGATGATAAGGAACTGGAGAAACTCAGTCTGTTTGCCCGCCATTTACGGCCATTGCTGCATGAACAGAATGTTGAAGAAGATGAGGTTGATTTAAGCAATGTGGAAATGAGTCATTACCGCTTGTCAAAAATTCACGAACAACATCTGAAACTTCAGGAAGATGCCGAAGAATACAAAATAAAGCCAGGTAACGACATTGGCACCGCCAAGCCGAAGGATAAGAAAGAAGAATTTCTGTCACATATTCTGGCGCGTCTTAACGAGCTGTTTATTACGGATAATCTGACCGATAAAGACATGATTAATTATGCTTTTAGCGTGCGCGACAAGTTATCAGAAAATCAAGCGGTGATGACGCAGATTGCGAATAACACACGCGAACAGGCCATGCTGGGTGATTTCCCTAAAGCGATTGATGACGCGGTGTTGGACAGCAATGACGCGCAGCAGGAGATGATGATGCAATACCTGTCTAATCCTGAACTGGCAAAAGGGTTTGCCCGGGTGGTGTTTGATATGTTGAAAGGGGCGTGAGTTTTCCACTGACTGGGTATCACCATTCAGCCGATGGAGCATAAAAACGGAGACACCATGATAGATAAACACTTACCTCAAGCAATTCATCATGTTTACCAGTCAGGATGGCAAAATACGTATTGAATGCCGTTTCGACAGCGATACGTTATGGCTATCGCAAGCGATGATTGATGAGCTATATGGTAAAGCCAAAGCAACCATATCAAAAACATCTTTGAAGACAGTGGATTGGATGAAGATTCAGTTGTTCGGTTTTACCGAACAACTGCCAGTGATGGAAAAAATTATCAGGTTCAATACGTTAATCTGTCATTGGTACTGGCCGTCGGTTACCGCGTCCGTTCAACCCGAGGCATCCAGTTCCGTCAATGGGCTACAGCGCTGCCGCCGTGATACTGGCACATACCCGAGAATGTTGGCAGCAAGGCGAGCGCATGATGTAGCAGGGATGCTGATGTGGTACTTGTCACAGGTAGTGACGCTAACAAAATCACGCTATTTTAATAAGTGTTATTAACTTCTATTAAAAGTGGCGTTCATGGGACAATCAGCAAAACAGACGATCAGTGCTCAGATACCCGCCGAGCTTGCTGCTGCGGTTGAAAGCCTGGCTATTGAACTGGATAGATCCAAAAGTTGGGTGATAAAAGAAGCGCTGACCGCAATGATTGAAGAGAGAGAACGGCGGCATCAGCAGGTTTTGAAAGGCCTTGCTGATGTCGATACGGGAAGGGTGGTAAGCCATGCAGATGTGATCGACTTCGCCAACAAACTGAAAAATTCATAATCAATGGAAATACGTTGGACGCAAAAGGCACAGGATGGCCTGGAACGTATTTATGGGTTTTTCAGTCAGTACAGTCGGCAACATGCTGATGAGGTGCTAGATCGCTTGATCATCGGTACCACGGGGCTTGCTGACCACCTGAGAATCGGCGTATCTCAGACAAGATATGAACCACGCGAGGTGAGAAAGATTTTGTTTGATGATTATGACGTTCACTACGAAATTCAGCACGATACGATTTATATCGTCGATCTTTGGTATACACGAGAAGATCGCTGAATTTCGTTGTTATATCTAGACCTGCTTATAGTCATATAAGGACGCTCATGTTAATCGTTTTGGGTGGGTTACCGGGAACTGGGAAATCAACTATTGCTCGTTTATTGGCATCCAGACTGAACGCGGTCTGGTTGCGTATCGATTCTATCGAACAGTCACTGATTCGGTCAGAAAAAATCACAATGTCTGATATGGGGCCTGCCGGATATCTGGTCGCGTATGCTATCGCTGCGGACAATCTTAAGTTAGGGAACAACGTCATTGCTGATTCGGTAAATCCTCTCGCTATTACCCGGCAGGCTTGGCGAGATGTGGCTTCAGAAAATGCCACGCCTGCGTTGGAAATTGAAATTATCTGTTCCGATAAAGCGCAGCATAAGGAGAGGGTTGAACATCGCTGCGCAGATATTGCTGGGCATATACTGCCCGACTGGCAGAAAGTCATCACTCGCCAGTATGAAGTTTGGTTATCCACTGATATCACCCTAGATACTTCAGTGTTAACGCCCGATCAAGCCGTAGAGGTTATTCTCCGGCATATTGAATCATGCAGGCCCTAACTCTCATTGTTTTTGCCCAATCTAGAGCTCTTATTCTTTCACACTTATTTTCGCTTCAACGCCTCCCAATTCAGCCCAAAACGTGCCAGATATTTACGCAGTCGGTCGGCGTCGTTGGGCTTTTGTTTTTGCTGGCGTGAGACGGCGAACAGGCGACGGCCAGCTTCGGAAAGCGAATGGGAAGTGCGGCAGACATCAAGCACGGTTTCAAGCTGGCGCTGTTCGAAGAGGTCGATGCTGGCGAGTTCGGGCGGTAGCTCGGATAGTGCGGTTGTCGGGGCGTCGCTCTGCCAGTTGGCTCGCAGGCGGGCAATTTCTTCTTCCACCAGTGCCACGGTGATGCGCCCTTGTTCCGCCAGCGTTGCCATACGTGCAATGGATGAACCGAGTTCACGGAAGTTGCCGCGCCACGCCGCCTGCGGTGAGCAGGCGAAGGCGAGGTAGCGCTGTCGCGCGTCTTTATCGAAGCGGACCTGCGCTTGGTGATCGCGTGTGAAGCGCTGGAGTTCGTAGTCAATGTTGGGTTCGATATCTTCCCGACGTTCTGCCAGTCCCGGTAGAGGAAAGGTCCACATGTTGATACGCGCATAGAGGTCTTCACGGAATTTTCCCTGTGCGATCCACTCGCGGAGGTTGCGGTGTGTGCCAGCAATCAATTGGAAATCGCTACTGACCTCTTTATCCGAGCCAAACGGAAAAAAGCGTTTTTCTTCAATGGCTTTTAGCAACATCGCTTGTTCATCCAGCCCCAGTTCGGCGATTTCATCCAGAAATAGCATCCCGCCGTCCGCTTCACGCAGCAGTCCGCTTCTCGCCTGCAACGCGCCGGTAAACGCGCCTTTTACGTGGCCGAACAGCGTCGACATCGCGTTGTCGCCGCGCAGCGTGGCACAGTTAACCGCAACAAAACGGCCACTGACCAGATGGCGAGACTGACGTAGCTGGTAGATACGCTGCGCCAGAAAGGATTTCCCCGCACCGGTCGGGCCAGTCAGGAGCATCGGCGCGGTGGATCGCAGTGCGACGCGTTCAATCTGATCGATCAGTGTGTTGAATGTCGCGTTGCGCGTCTCTATGCCGGATTTCAGGAATGAGACGGAGCGCTGTTGTTCGTGTTGAAAGCGGCTGGTGAGTGTGGCGTAGCGACTGAGATCCAGATCGATGATGGAGTAGATCCCCTGCGGTGCCGGGCGATCTGCTTTTTCCCCCGGTGCGGTTTGTAGCAGCTTGGCGGGCAGGTAGCGGGCTTCGGTCAACAGGAACCAGCAAATCTGCACGACGTGAGTGCCGGTGGTGATGTGAACGAAATACTCTTCGTTCTCGGTATCGAACGGGTAGCGGCTCGCAAAGTCCAGAAAGGCGCTGTAGACCTCTTCCAGATTCCACGGGTCGCGCAGTTCAACGGCCTGAAGCGTGACCCGCGTGGCGGGTGACACCACGGCGATATCCTCCGCCACCTGCTGTGCCATTCCTTCATTGCGTGATTGGTGCAACAGTTCCAGACGATCGACGGGGAAATCCGGCTGCTGACACAGGCCGACGGTAGGCCGCCATTTCGTCCAGCGGCTCTCCCGTTTACCTCGTTTATCTAGTGTAGTGCCTAGTACACCGATGATGACGCGACGCTTCATATGATATCCATTTATAAAAATTTATAATATGGGATAAATTTACCTGTTCTTTGTTTTTGTCGCCAGTTTTGGTTTTTATTTTTTATTTGTTTAATTATCAATTAATTATATTTTTTATTGTTCTGTTTCAGGAGATTGGCACGTCTTTGGCATTATCTATAACGAACAATGACAAGCAAAGAGAATAAAAAATGGAAGAGATGAAAACGCAGGATTACGACATGATGTCGCCAGTGAATAGCGCGCCGGTAAAAATGTGGACACAGGGGGTGCCCGTGGAGCCGGAAGCCCGTAACCAGCTGCTGAATACGGCCAAAATGCCGTTTATTTTTAAACATCTGGCGGTAATGCCGGATGTGCATCTGGGAAAAGGATCGACGATTGGTAGCGTGATCCCCACGCGTGGCGCGATTATTCCCGCCGCGGTCGGTGTGGATATCGGTTGCGGGATGATTGCGGTGCGTACGTCACTGGTTGCCAGCGACCTGCCGGATAATCTGATGGGGCTGCGTAGCGCGATTGAACAGGCGGTGCCGCACGGACGTAGCGTAACGCGTTTCAAACGTGATGTCGGTTCCTGGCAGAATCCGCCACAGACGGTAGATGCGCATTGGGCGCTGCTGGAACCGCGTTTCAAACGTTTGACGGATAAGTATCCACGGCTGCTGAACACTAACAACTATCAGCATCTGGGAACCTTGGGGACGGGTAACCACTTTATCGAAATCTGTCTGGACGAAGTGGATCGCGTGTGGGTGATGTTGCATAGCGGATCACGTGGTGTGGGGAACGCGATTGGATCGTTGTTCATCAAGCTGGCGCAGGAAGATATGCAGCAGCACATTGCGAATCTGCCGGACCGTAATCTGGCCTATTTCGAGGAGGGAAGCCTGCACTTTGACGATTACATTGAAGCGGTTGAGTGGGCGCAGGATTTTGCCCGTCATAACCGCGAAGTGATGATGTCGCATACGCTGGCGGCGCTGTCCCGTATTGTGACGAAGCCGTTTACGACGCAGCAGGAAGGCGTGAACTGCCACCATAACTATGTACAGCGCGAAACGCACTTTGGTGAATCGGTGCTGATTACCCGTAAAGGCGCGGTGTCGGCGCAGAAAGGCCAGATGGGAATTATTCCGGGGTCGATGGGCGCGAAGAGTTTTATCGTGCGCGGATTGGGGAACGAAGAGAGCTTCTGTTCCTGTAGCCACGGCGCGGGGAGAACGATGAGCCGTACTGCCGCGAAAAAACGCTTCACCGTGGAAGATCAGATTCGCGCAACCGCGCACGTTGAGTGCAGAAAAGACAGCGACGTTATCGATGAAATCCCGATGGCGTACAAAGATATCGATAAGGTGATGGCGGCACAGTCATCGCTGGTGGAAATTGTACATACGCTGCGTCAGGTGGTGTGTGTGAAAGGATAAAATCATGATGGAACACGATTATCGCGTTGATGCAGCCATGCGGACGCGGGTGAAATTAGTCTTACAAGATGTGGAAGAACGCTATCAGGTGAAGGTGCTTTATGCCTGTGAATCGGGTAGCCGTGGCTGGGGATTTTCATCCCCTGATAGCGATTACGATGTGCGTTTTCTTTACGTGCATCAACCAGAGTGGTATCTGCGCGTTGAGCCGCAGCGCGATGTGATAGAGCTACCCATCGACGATGAACTGGACGTCTGTGGTTGGGAATGGCGTAAAGCACTTGGCCTGCTCAAGCGGGCCAACCCGACGCTGATCGAGTGGCTGGATTCGCCCGTTGTCTATCAGGAGGATCGGAACGCTACGTCAGAACTACGGGCGGCGGTGCCGATGTGGTTCTCGCCATCCAAGGCGCGCTGGCACTATCTGTCGATGGCACGTAAAAACTTTCGCGGCTATCTGCAAGACGAAACGGTACGCCTCAAAAAGTATTTTTACGTCCTGCGTCCGCTTTTGGCTGTGCGCTGGATAGAGGCAGGCAAAGGCATGCCGCCCATGCGTTTTTCGCAGTTGCTTGCAACAACGGTAGACGATCCGCACCTGTTGGCTGAAATCCACCAACTGCTGGAGATCAAACAGCGCTCGGGTGAGGCGGAATACGGCCCACGTCGGGAGGTGATCCACGCATTCATCACGCAGATGCTGAACGATGCCGATAGCCCAGCAATGTTGCCAGACAGTAAGGCCGCTGACGACACGATGCTGGATGCGCTGTTGTATCGGACGGTGATGGTATAAGCATTGATATGGAAGCGAAAAAGAGAAGGTAAGGAATATGGCATCGTACAATTTACTCCTGCAGCAGTTGGAAAAGCTGGTGGCTTTGCCAGATAACTATTATCGGCCCGCGCAGGCTGATGCACTGGGTTCAGTGTCACACCTGATAACACTCACACGCCACTATAACGGGCATATTCGGCAGCGTGCGGTGCTGTGTTTGGGCTTCATGGACGAGGTCTCGGCATTACCCGCGCTGATTGAACGAGTAAACGATTGGGCTGAACCGGTGCGCCGCGCTGCCAAGCAGAGTGTGCGGCTGCTGTTAACGCCGAATAACACCGCGTCTTTTGTCGCCAATTTGCCTGCCATTTTCTGGCTGTTGCAGTGCCAGCGGGAAGATCATCAGCCGCTGGTGGATGAGATCGTCAGCTTTCTGTCCGAAGAGGCGCACGCGCCGTCGTTACTGACGGGATTGTGTTCGGAAGACAAAACCGTTGCCCGATTATCACTGGATATTCTCGCTGAGCGTGAGCGGTTCCCGTTGAAGCAGATCTTTGGTCAGGCGATGTTGCATCGCGATCCGTTAGTCAGGGCGAACGCGGCGCGGTATCTGCTCAGTGTTGACAAGGATGTCGATCACGACGCGTTGACCATTCTGTTGAAAGACTCGTTCGCCCCCATCAAGCAGGTGGCGTTGCAGTACGTGATAGACAATGCGTTCCCTGTATCTGAGCCTCAACTGGTTGCCTTACTGTTTGATAAGAACGCATTGGTGCGTCAGCGGGCCTCAACGCTACTGCGCGAACGAAACGGCGATCCGGTTACGCATTACCTTGCGGCACTGGATCGGGCGAGTACCGTCACAGTGCGCAAAATCACGCTTTGGGAGCTGGATGAGCATCGCTACGACGGTATTGTGGCGCTGACGGAGCGCAATCTGGACGAGTGCTATCCCAGCCTTTACTACAGTGCGTTGCGCATTCTCATTCTGCGTACTGGTGACGACGCGCGTGAGCAGTTGTTAGCCTCTCTGCGTCACCCCTCGCTGGCTATTGCGAAGGTGGCACGGAAGCTGTTTTACCAGCAGAAAATTTATCTGTCACTGCCTGAGCTTCAACGTTGTCTGGACAGTGCATCTTCCAAAGAACATGTTGAGGTGTACTACTTTCTAGCGCACAAGCTGAATAAATGGGATTGGCTGATGTTTCTGCTGGATAACGCTAAGTCAGAGAATACTGCACTAACGCAGGTTGGCGTGGCGTACTGGGTACAGCGGTTCAACCGTTCTGGCATGCTGCCAAATACGCGACAGCAGGCGCGTTTGCGGACGCTGCTTGATGAACATCCGCACGTCATCTCGCGCGACAGCCCCTATATCGCCCTGTTTTTGTATAGTTGATTTTCGTATGAAAAAAGAACAGGAAAAAGTGGATAGGATCGCGTAAAGTGACAACACAATTGACACCACGGGAGGCGGAAATGAGTACCATCCATTTCAGAATCGATGAAGAAACCAAGCAACTGGCTATGCAGGCTGCGGATCGTCATCAGGTGAGTCTGACGGAATTGATGCGGCAACGTGCAGAGGAATTGGCAGAAGAAGAGCGTCAGTATCAGCGCAACGCGGGTGATGAATGGCTTGAAACGCAGATTCAGGAAGCGTTTTCTCGTTATGATGCGGGTGAAGGTGAGTTCGTCAGTAATGAGGACGTCAGCCAGAGAATGGATGCATTGAAAGCGCGGGCGGCGCGAGGTGAGTTGTGATATTTAAGGTCCGATGGGAGAAGCAGGCGCTGGCAGATCGTGAAGGAATATACCGCTATCTGTATAAAGAGGCGGGGCTGGATGTTGCGAATGCGGCGGATGAAAAGTTTATTTCATCAGTCTCGTTGCTCGAAGCCACGCCAGAAGCGGGTACTGATATCGGGAAATCGGGGGAGAGGCGAAAACGGGTACTGACGCGATTCCCCTTCATTATCATTTATGCACTCAAGCGAAAGATAAACGAAGTGCATATCCTGCGTATATTACATACCTCCCGCAAACTGTCGGCGACCTACCGATAGCGTATTTACCCACGCCCCAAAAAAATATGCTCACGATGGTATGCCATCTGTGACAGGCTGGGCGGGTAGGTGTCTGGCAGGTGGATTTGTTTGCCTTCGTATTGGGCGAAATTGACGTCGCTGATGGCGCTTTTCAGCTTTTTGATACGCGGCGAAAGCAGCATTTCTAGCGAATCATTGAAGCTAATTAGCCCCATATCAAAGGCTTTGTCGTGCAGGTTGGACAGGCATAGGCCGTTGCTGGGATCGAGGCGATATTCTTCTGCCATTTTCCACGGTTGAATATGACTGGCGACCAGTAGCGCGGGCTCTTCCAATCCGGTCACGCAGCAGCGTTCGCCGTAGTTGCTGAGTACGCGTTTGCGGAATAGCTGCTGACCGATGCGCGTTTTTACCTGTGTAAGGCGCTCGCCGCCGTGATAATTAGGGATTTCGCTGTCGTTGGCTTGGAACGGTGATGGCGCTGTTGTCGCTTCCGCCGCTCCTGTTTCGAGCGATACCATCGCCTGTTGGCACTGCTGTTCAAATAGCTCGGGGTTATCGTCCATTTCCTGCCACAGCGCGCGGTCAGCGTTGGACGCGCCGCGCAAGCCAGTGCGACCCGAATCGATAATAAATGGATCGAGGCTGGCGAGATTCACTAGCTTCATCGCCAGTGCGGAAGGCGTGCGGTTAATCAACTCGGCGTAGCGAATGATGTCGGGATTACGCGAATGCAGCCTGCCAAACGGTAGCTGGCTGTACAGGGTGAAGGCGATCAGGAGCTGATCTCGCGTCCAATGGTTGGTGGCAGCCATGCGTGTGTCGTCCGTTCGTTAGCGCATTCGGTTAGTGATAGCGCTAACTATGCCAGGTCAGTGCGTAAAATGCATGTGCTTGACTCCGGCTGGATAATTGGTGCGGGCTGCGCTAACGTTCTGACAGCCTTCCTATCATGATGCCGAGAGACTATGCCCCGTTCTTCTATTCCCTTGTTTCGTCCCCTGTGTGCGCTGGCTTTGCTGGTGCTGGCGGGCTGTGCCAGCAAGACCGCGACGACGCCGGAATCGCGGCCTGCGGATGTTCGTGTTCAACTACTCAAGCTGTTGCCAGACAACGTGAAAGATCGTCAGGGCTGGGCGACCGATATCGCCACCGCATTTACCACGCAGGGGCTCGATCCCAGCAATGAAAATCTGTGCTCGGTGCTCGCGGTGACCGAGCAGGAATCGACGTTTAATGCCGATCCGCAGGTGCCGAATCTGTCGAAAATCGCCTGGCAGGAGATCGACCGTCGTGCGGAGAAAGTTCATGTTCCGGCATTTCTGGTGCGCACCGCGCTACTCATCAAATCCCCTAACGGAAAAAGCTACAGCGAGCGGCTTGATAAGGTTCGCACGGAAAAAGAGCTCAGCGCGATCTTTGATGATTTCATCGACATGGTGCCGATGGGACAGACGCTGTTCGGTCGGCTGAATCCGGTACGTACCGGCGGGCCGATGCAGGTGAGTATTGCCTTTGCTGAAGCGAACGCGAAGGGCTATCCCTATACCGTAGACGGTACTCTTCGCCGTGAAGTCTTCAGCCGTCGCGGTGGAATGTATTTTGGTATCAAACACCTGTTGGGTTATCCGGCGAATTATCCGCAGTCCATTTATCGATTCGCCGATTTCAATGCAGGATGGTATGCCAGCCGGAATGCGGCGTTCCAGCGTGCCGTTAGCCGTCTGACAGGGATCAAACTGGCGCTGGATGGTGATGTAATCAATTACAGCTCGGATAAAGCCAGCGCCACGGAACTGGCGGTACGCGCGTTGGGGAAACGGATAGATATGAGCGACAGCGCCATTCGTCGAGCGCTGGAGAAGGGGAATAGCCTCGATTTTGAAGACACCAGCCTGTACAAACGCGTCTTTGCGCTGGCGGATAAATCGGGCGCGAAGGCTCCACGCGCTATCCTGCCGGGGATCACGCTGGAAAGCCCGAAAATCACCCGTAAGCTCACTACGGCGTGGTTTGCCAATCGCGTTGATGAGCGTCGCCAGCGGTGTTTGGCAAGGGCCAAATAGGCAACGCCCTCCACCAAGGGCGTTGCTGTCATGCATGGCGGTCAGTGTATCAAACTGGCCATTGACTGAGTTTGATGCCGCGTTCTTGCGCATTCTCGCGGAAATCTTCCAGCATCGTGCGGACATCAGGATCGATATAGTCGGCATTGTCGTGTTCGACAATCACGACGCTGTTGGCGGGGATCTTGTTGAGCAAGCCTTGCAGACGCGGGTTGTGCACAAACGTCAGGTTCTGCTGAAAGCTCAGGACAAAGTGATCGCCGTAGCGTGTGAGTTGCATCGCGTTGCGGTGGCTTTTGTAAATACTGAAGGCCAACTGGGTCACGATGCCAATCCCGATGCCTGCCAGCATCCCAAACACGATGATTCCGATAACGGTCGCCGCGAAAGGCACGAACTGTTGTAAACCCTGACGCCACAGCAGCAGGAACTGTTGCGGTGAAGCCAGCTTATAGCCGGTATACAGCAATACGGCTGCCAGACTGGCAAGTGGAATGACGTTGAGCAGGTCGGTCATGAACAGGCCGCAAAGCAGCAGTAGCACGCCGTGCAGCAGGATGGAGAACTTGGTACGCGCGCCAGCGTTGACGTTGACGGAGCTGCGTACGATCACGGCAGTAATCGGCAATCCGCCCAGAAAACCGCTGAGCATGTTCCCGATACCTTGCGCACGCATCTCTTTATCCGGCGAGGGCGCAGGGTGCTGCGGGCGAATTTTCTTCAACGCTTCCTGACTTAACAAGGTTTCCAGGCTAGCCACCAGCGCCAATGTCACCGCGACCACATAAACCGCCGGGTTCTTCCATGCCTGCCAGTCTGGGCGGGTCATCTCTCCCATCAGCTGTTCCAGACTGCCAAACTCCGGCAGGACAATACGTGGCAGGTTATCGACCATCTCGGTAGACAGGCGCTCGCCGTAGACGGTAAATAATCCGCCAAATAGCACGGCGACCAGCGGGCCGGGAAGCCAGCTCAATGCGCTGATTTTCTGCACGGGCCTGGTGGTCCAAAGCCAGAGAATCGCCAGCCCGACCAGACAGACAGTCAGCGCGCTGGCGGAAAATCCAGGTTCGGAAGCGTCGAAGAGCGATTTTAGATCGTCCTCACCGTCCGAGCCGAAGGCAAGCGGGATTTGCTGAATAATCAGCAGGATGCCGATAGCAGACAGCATGCCTTTAATCACGGTGCCGGGGATGAGCGTAATAAAACGTCCGGCGCGCAGCAGGCCCATGATGCATTGCAGCACCCCTGCGAGCATGATCGCCAATAGCAATGCTGAAAACGATCCCAGGCTGGCGATAGAGCCGGAGACGATAGTAACCAGACCGGCGGCAGGGCCGCTGACTGCATAACGAGAGGGACTGAACAGGGTGACGACGATACCGCCGACGACGCCGGTCAACAGACCGACAAAAGGAGGAAGACCACTGGCCTGCGCGATACCGAGGCTCAGCGGCAGGGCAACAAGGAAGACGACGAGCCCCGCGGGGATATCATGTCGGAGTGTACTCAGGTTCATGGGGATGCCTCCTGTTTTTGGGCGTGACGGTGGATGAGTTCTTTCAGATGGCCGCTATGCAGGTCGTAGACACAGCCGAAAACATCAAGCTCAACGCCATTGCGCCAGGCTTTCTGCACCGGTTCACAGGCGATCAGGTGGGCGAACTGTGCCAGCACGTTGGCTTCCACCAGCTGATTCTGGCGCGTGCTTTCATTGGCATCGCTATCTTGCGAGGCGGCAATATGCGGCGAAAGCGCCTGACGCAAATCCGTGATGCGGCGGGACAGGGCGGAATCCTCCTGAGCGAGCCCCATTTCGGGCAGGTTAACCGCCGCCTGAACACCGCCACAGCCATAGTGGCCGCAGAGCACGATGCGGGAAACATGCAGGTATTCGAGGGCATATTGCAGCACGCTCATGAAATTGTCGTCGTCTGCCACCACCATATTCGCGATGTTGCGATGAACAAAAAGCTCGCCGGGCGCAGAACCCGTCAGCACTTCGGCAGGCACTCGGCTGTCTGAACAGCCGATCCAGAGTGAATGGGGCGTCTGGCCCTGCGTGTGCTTTCTGAAATAGTGGGGATGGCGTTGGCGACGCAACGTAGCCCAACTGCGATTCTTGGCTAATAGGGGTTTTAATGTCGTCAAATTAAACTCTCTCTTTAGAAAACACAGGGATATTTCCCGCCCAGTTGGGAAGGAAAACGGAATCATTAATTATTAGCCTTCACTTAATTAAGTTAGGCACAATTAAATTTAGTTCTGGTGTTTTCTAAACCGTGACGCTTATTGAGAATTTTCTTATATTTTTGTTTGTTATCTATATAAATAAATAATCATTTAATTCCTTTTAAAACAATGCATTGTGATTTATATCTTTATAATAAGAAAAAGCTATTTTACTTAATCTCCTTTGAGGTTAGGTATTTAATGTTGCATTGATATTGCAATTTATATCCTTATTGCCAAGCCTTTTTATATAAAGTAATGCGTTATCGACATCCACTTTAATTAGTTAATTAAAGCGACGAGGGTACCAATTACAATTCTGTTTGGAAATATAAAATAGATTTTATCTACATTAACCCAATATAAAGTGTGGAAATAAACAGAAGAGATATAGAGGAAATATAGAGGGAAAGTGATGAGGGATATATCGTCTAAATAATGAGAGGGAGCCGGGCTATATCGCCCGGCTAAGAGAACAGAAGATATCTGCTGTCGGCCACTTAAGCCCGCATGTCTTTATGCTCTATCTTGATAACAGCGCTTGCCGCAAAGGCTGCTGCGGTGCGCTGTCGTTAACCTTGAAACGACTGACCAGCGATTCCATTTCAATCGCCTGTTCATCCAGTAACTGGCTGGCAACGGAAGCCTGAGAAACCAGCGTCGCATTCTGCTGCGTGACCATCTCTAACTGGCTGAGCGCTTCGTTAATTTGTGCGATGCCCAGCGATTGCTCATCGGCGGCGACCGCGATTTCATTTACCAGATCGCGCACTTTACGGGTGCCGGCGACGATGTCGTTAATTCCCCGGTTCGATTGGTTCACCAGCTTCGTCCCTTCGCTGACGCTGGCAATACTGTCGGCGATGAGCGCACGGATTTTGCCCGCTTCGTCTGCACTACGCTGCGATAGCTGACGCACTTCTGCTGCGACGACAGAGAACCCACGACCATGCTGCCCCGCTCGTGCAGCCTCGACCGCCGCGTTCAGCGCCAGCAGGTTGGTTTGAAAGGCAATGGCATCAATGGCGGAAACCACCGCATTCACGCGCTGGCTGGCATCCTGAATTTTTTCCATCGCACCGCTAGCCGACTCGGTAATGGTTCCAACGCGGTGCGCCTGATCGTCCACCTCCGTCGTCAATTGACGCGCCTGTCCGGCAAAGTCGGCGGTTTGTTTTACCGTAACGGTAATTTCTTCCATGCTGCTGGCGGTTTGTACCAGCGAAGCGGATTGCTCTTCGGTACGCTGCGCCAGATCCTGATTGCCGTTGGCGATCTCGCTGCTGGCTTGTCCGATCGTCTGCGAGCTGCGCTTAATACTCACCACCATATCGGCAATGTTTTCCAGTGAGGCGTTATACGCCTGATTCAGTTGCGACAGTTCGTCGGTTCCCGGCACGCGCAGGCGGCGTGTAAGATCCCCACCCATCTCGCGAATAGTCGTCAGCGTTTGTTGAAGCTGCTCGTTGATGCTGCGCATGACCATGGAAGCAAGGCCGAGCGCCATGAGCAGAGAAACCAACGCACCGGCCAGGTAGCTGATCCATGACTGGCGGGCATTGGCGGCTAAAGTATTCACCTGTGCCGTCAGGTCGTTGGTGGCGAGTTGTTCAACCTTTTTCAACTCATCGATTTTTGCCGTTTGTTGGCTAAACCACTGGCTGGCATCGATATCAAAATTGCCGCCAGGCGAGGTGATAGCTTTGTTGCGCATCTGAAGTGCGCTTTGTGCAGAAGGATTGTTGAGGGCCTGTTCAAAAGCCCGGCGCAGCTCGGGATTGGCGAACATGTTGTAGGCCGTGGTGTAGGCATCTCCCCGGCCAACCATCTGGTTCAGACGTTCGAACATACCGGTAGCAAAGCTATTAGCAGAGAACGCGTTGGAGAGCACGGCGCGTTCAAGCCCAGCCTGTTCTTTGACGTTCAGCAGGTTGTAATAGGCCGCCAGCCGCTGGGCGATACCGCCGTCGCTGACCAGATGGGCCATATCCCCGACGATATTCAGCAGATTACTGACCGAGTCGGAATAGTAGCCAATGGCTTGGGCGACGGGTATCGATATGCTATCGACGCTGCGGCGATGTTCCGCAAGCTGCTGTGTTTTCTGCGTGACGCGATCGAGTTCTTCGCTGACGGCATCGCCAAGCTCGGCGCGGCTCAGGTTTGCGGCGGTTTGCTCAAGCACCTGCTGTGCCCGATCGGTGGCTTGCCGCTGCGTGGTGAGCTCCGGGCCAAAATTTTTCCCCTGACTACCAAAATAGCCCGCGCTCAAGCCGCGCTCACGCTGTAGCTGGTGGGCGTACTCGCCTGCGTCGCGCGCCAGTGTGATGAGCTTCTCCATACGGATCATTTCATTTTCTGTGCTGCGGCGTTCCATTACGCCGGAAAAACTGAACCAGAGGAGGGCAAGTATGGGCGGGAGAAGGGCAAGAATGAACTTACTACGGATCGAGATGTGATGAAGGGATTTCATAGGTGTGCTCCATAGCCTGCAAGTAGTCCGTTCCTGACATGTGCAGTTTGCAAAAGTAGACAGGGGGTTTATTTTAGTTTCGGCCTAATAGGGGAATGGTTTAGCGCTGACCCCATGATTCCCTTAAAAAAACCATGCCTATTTTGCTTACCACCCCATTGATAAGAATATATTGCTTATTACTTAATTGCTTATATCTTTTTTCTCTCTTTTTTTGCAACAAGATCGTTAACTTATGCTACATCCAAGGTGGTATGTATTTTTGCCACTGTATTGGTATTTTTACAATCTAGATGACGGTGAGCAGCATCGTGACGTTAATCAGTGA
Source organism: Pectobacterium carotovorum (assembly GCA_016415585.1). Taxonomy (NCBI): domain Bacteria; kingdom Pseudomonadati; phylum Pseudomonadota; class Gammaproteobacteria; order Enterobacterales; family Pectobacteriaceae; genus Pectobacterium; species Pectobacterium carotovorum. The sequence continues at coordinate 601,782 of CP066552.1, forward strand.
AATCAGGGTAAGAAAGAAGACAACGATCCTGAATGCGTAGCGAGAAGGTTTCATAGCGGCTCCTGATTTGGCGGGTGACAGCGCACCCGCCGTGAAGAGGTAAAGAAGGGATCAGAACCATTGGCCGAAGCGGCGGATATAGGCGCGTTTGACCAATTGCGCGACGGTGCAGTAGCCAATCAGCGTGGCGGCCAGCCAGGGGAAATATTCCCACGGTAGCGGCTGCAAGCCCACCAGCGGCCCCAGCGGAGAGAATGGCAGATAGATGCCCAGCGCCATCACCAATCCGGTCATTAACATCACTGGCAGCGCTGCCGTACTCTGAATGAACGGGATCTTCTGGGTACGCAGCATGTGCACGACCAGCGTTTGTGACAGCAACCCCTCAACGAACCAGCCTGACTGAAATAATGCCTGATGTTCTACGCTGTTGGCGGCAAACACGAACCACATCAACGCGTAGGTCGTGATGTCAAAAATCGATGACGTCGGTCCGATATACAACATGAAGCGACCGATATTTTTAGCATCCCATTTCCGGGGTTTACGCAGGAATTCCTTATCCATCTTGTCCCACGGCAGCGATAGCTGGGAAATGTCGTACATCAGGTTCTGAATCAGCAGATGGATCGCCAGCATTGGCAGGAACGGAATAAAAGCGCTAGCGACCAAAACTGAAAACACGTTACCGAAATTGGAACTGGCGGTCATGTTCAGGTATTTGATGATATTCCCGAACGTCTCACGCCCTTTGATGACGCCTTCTTCCAATACCATCAGGTTCTTTTCCAGCAGAATGATATCGGCCGATTCTTTGGCGATATCCGTGCCGGTATCGACGGAAATCCCGATATCCGCATCGCGCAGGGCGGGGGCATCGTTGATACCGTCGCCCAAAAAGCCGACCGTATGGTTATTCCCCTGCAACGCTTTCAGCACGCGGGATTTTTGTAGCGGCGTCAGTCGGGCAAAGATGGTGCGCTGTTCTACCAGTACGCCGAGCTGTTCATCGCTGAGCGCATCGATAGCGTTGCCCTCCAGCACCTCGCCCGGCTCCAGCCCGACATCGCGACAGATCTTGCTGGTGATAATCGCGTTATCACCCGTCAGAACTTTAACTGTCACACCGTTTTCATGCAGGGCGCGAATGGCGGCAGAGGCACTTTCTTTCGGTGGATCGAGGAACGTCAGCAGGCCGCAAATTGTCAGGTCGCGTTCATCCTCGGCGCTGAGCGGCAGCGTACTGCCCACCGGACTCAGCTCACGGGTGCCGATCATCAGCACGCGAAACCCTTGTTGATTGTAGCTCTCTGCCAGCATTTTCAGCGTATTGCGGTGTTCGTCGTCCAGTTCATAGCGCTGCCCGTTTTCACTGACGTGGGTGGCGACCGCCAGCATTTCCTCCACTGCACCTTTGCAAATCAGACGTTGCTGGTTGTGCTCATCGGCAACGATGATGGACAGGCGACGACGAATAAAATCAAACGGTAGTTCATCGGTTTTGCGATAGCGACCGAGCGCAACGATAGCCGGATTATGGCGACCAAAATGCATGATGGCCTGATCCATCAGGTTTTTCATACCGCTCTGGTGTGCGCTGTTGAGCCAGGCGAGTTGAAGCACACTTTCATCGACCTGACCCTGTGCATTCAGGTGGTGCTCAAGGATGATGCGATCCTGCGTGAGCGTACCGGTTTTGTCGGTGCACAGGACGTCCATCGCACCAAAGTTCTGAATCGCGTTCAGTCGTTTAACTACGACTTTATGCCGCGCCATGGCAATCGCGCCTTTCGCCAGATTGGACGAGACAATCATCGGCAGCATTTCTGGCGTCAGGCCAACCGCAACCGCCAGTGCAAACAGGCTGGCTTCCATCCAGTCGCCTTTGGTGAAGCCGTTAATCAGCAGCACGACAGGCACCATCACAATCATAAAGCGGATCAGCAGCCAGCTTACGCTGTTAACGCCGCGATCGAAGGCGGTTTGAGAACGGGTGCCGACGATGGATTTTGCCAGTGACCCGAAGTAGGTTTGGCTACCGGTCGCCACGACAATCGCCGTGGCCGTACCGCTGGAAATGTTGGTGCCCATCAGGCAAATGTTGGATAACGCCAGCAGGTCGCTCTCGCCGCCGCAGCCTGCGGGCTGACAGCCTTTGGCGCTGATATCACTGAATATGTCGTATTTTTCGATCGGCAGCGATTCGCCAGTCAGTACTGCCTGGCTGACGAACAGATCGCGTGATTCCACCAGCCGGACATCTGCGGGCACCATATCGCCAGCGGAGAGGATCAGAATGTCGCCGGGAACCAACTGCTGAAGCGGAATTTCCTGCAGGACGGCAGTAGCGCTGGGGTGAGGGCGACGCAGTACGGTAGCCGTCGTCCGCACCATGGATTTCAGCGCTTCTGCGGCTTTATTGGTCCGAAACTCCTGCCAGAAGCGCAGCAGGCTGCTCAGGCTAACCATCATCAGAATGATGATAACGCCAGTGAGCGATGTCTCTTCGTGATGGCGCAGCGGTAGCCAGTAATCGGTGAAAAAGCTGATAGCGGCCAGCGCCATCAGTACGTAAATAAACGGGTTATTAAACGCGGCAGCCAACTGCACCAGCGCATGAGGCGCTTTTTCGTGGGCGACGCGGTTTTCTCCATAGGTTTGCTGACGCTCAATGACGTCATCATGGCTTAAGCCGTGCAGATGAGTATTCAGGTTAGCCAGTGTTTGATCGAGGCTGTTTTGCGCCTCGCGGGCAATCGCAAAGGTGGCTGTGGGTGTCTTACGGGCGCGACGATACCCCGTTTGCGTGATCATATCGGTCATGATGCTGCTCTCTTAATGTTGCCTGTCCGCCGCGCACGGGCGCGCATCCCAGATAAAGGGACGTAAAGCGGAAAAGAATGAAGGTATTAAGGGAGGTAAACGGTGCAGGCGAAGAGAACAGAGAGGTCGAAGAAGACAGTCCTTATTCTAACGGATGCGGTTTACCGAGCCATCTAGGGTGCTCGTCCATGTTGTCTCCTTATCGCCGTGCGGCGAGATATAAAAATAGTCGTCAGTTGACGAAACAGACTACGTAAAAACACAGTACGTAGTTTAGTGGTGCAACCATAACCCTGTTTGCCTAAACCGGACGTCAACGTTTGTTCGTGAGTGAGATCGGATGTGCTTGCCGCTAATCGGCGGCGTATTGCTATACAGTGGGTGAGAAGTGCTAAGAAACTGTTTGTTGCCCCGTCGAGTGGTCGACGGGGCAGAGGGGAATTAATGAATTCTCAGCACGTGGTCTTGGTTAACTTTGAAGAAACGAACGGCATCGCGTAGCTGTTCGCCCTGCTCTGTCATGGCGTGCGCCGCCGTGGCGGATTCTTCAACCAGTGCGGCATTCTGCTGGGTGACCCGATCCATCTGTTCTACTGCCACGCTGATCTCTTTGATGCCGATATGCTGCTCGTTGGAGGCCTGAGAAATCTCCGCCACGATGTCCGTCACCTTTTTCACCGACAGCACAATTTCCGACATCGCCTGGCTGGCTTTGTCTGCCCGCGCGGAGCCGTCAGTAATTTTCTCAACGGTGCCTTCGATCAGCGTCTTGATCTCTTTAGCCGCGTTGGCGCTCTTCTGTGCCAGCGTCCGGACTTCGCCCGCTACGACGGCAAAGCCTTTCCCTTCGCTTCCTGCTCTGGCCGCTTCTACTGCGGCGTTCAGGGCAAGGATATTGGTCTGGAAGGCAATGCCTTCGATCACGGCGATAATGTCGACGATCTTCTGTGAACTGTCGGAGATCTCATGCATACGTTTGAGCATGTCGTCCACGATAAGCCCACCCTGAGACGCGGTTTCCGAGGTTTGCTGCGCCAACTGGCTCGCTTCTTTGGCGTTATCCGCGTTCTGGCGCACGGTGTGCGTCAGTTGCTGCATATTGGCCGATGCCTGAATCAGTGAAGCCGCCTGCTCTTCGGTACGCTGCGACAGGTCGCTGTTGCCCTGAGCAATCTCACTGGACGCCAGCGAGATGGATTCACTGCCGTTCATGATGGTATGCACGATGCTCATCAACTGCTGGTTCATGTAGTTGATGGAGGCCAGCAGGCTGCTGTTGTCCCCCTGACGTAGCTGGATTTGCGCCGTCAAATTGCCGGAGGCAATCTCAGCCATGATTTCTTGCGCGTAATGCGGGTCGCCGCCGAGCTGGCGCGAAATATTACGTGAGATAAGGGTGGCGATAACGGCGGTCGTCAGCAGAGCGAGTAGCAGCAATCCCCAGACATAGTATTGTGAGGCGCGGTATGTCGTTTCGGCGCTGTCTACGATGTCTTTTGTGGTCGCGACTTCCATTTCGACCAGTTTCGCCAGATCCTTCATCAGTTGACCGCGATACTTGCCGGAGCTTGCACCGCTGATCTTGCTGGCTTCTGCCAGATCGCCCCGATTGACGATATCAATCAGTGTGGCATTAACTGAATTGAACGCTGAGAAGTTTTCGCCAATCACCTTGATCAGCGCTTTTTTATCCTCAGTGCTGGCAACCGCTTGATAGTTCTTAAACGCAGCAAGGAAGGCATCGGCGTTTTGCAGTAATTCTTTGCGGTGGCCTTCGCGCTCCTCGGGGGTTTTAGAATCGATATACTGAATTTGCTGCAAACGCGTTTCAGACAGTGCACCGCGCATTTCCAGACTATATCGCACGCCGGGCAGGCTGCTGCTGCTTAATTCATCAATACGGCTATTATTAACGCTAAGCTGGAGTAGTGAAACTACACCTAATAACAACATCATGGCTATCAGGACGGAAAAACCGAGTAATAACTTGGAAAGTACTGTGAGTTGAGAGAATTTCATCGCTATTCTTATTGATTATAGAGAGAAGGTAGTAGTGATAACGGCAAATAAAATAAGATCTTTATAATGTGTAATTCGATAAAGTGGTGCGGGCAAATAAACAGAATTTAATAATAACCAAATTGATTATGTCGAGACTAAACTCTGTTTTATTTCAATGTGACAACGGATTGTGGTGATGGGTTGTTTTTGAAGGGAGGGTTGTTAATCATTGTTTTAATAAATGTTTTTATTTTTAATGTGAAAAATAAAGCATTCACAAACAGAGGAAATAAAATGTGACTGCCATCAATAATTAATAAATACTTATGTGTTTAATAAAAATAATGATTATATGTAACGGAATCCATTAATTAAATGACAAATTATTTCTTTCTTCTGTCCTCAGTAATCTTTCTTATGCCTTCAAAATAATGTTACAGCGGTAATCCTTGATTATATTACCGCCGCATGATTCTCCTCAGTCCAGATAGAACACGGGTTCCAGCGCATCGCTGACCGGGCTGTTATCAGGGTTGGAGGGCATGATATCGCCCATGTGTTTCCACCAGCGCTGGCAGACATCCGTTTGTGCAATCGCTTCCCAGCGTGCTTCGGACTCGACCTCGACATAGCCAAACAGCAGATTGCGCTGTTTATCCAGAAAAATGCTGTAGTGGTGCGCACCGTGGTTCTTTAGCACCTCGGCCAGTTCCGGCCAGATAGGATTGTGGCGACGCTGATATTCATCGTGGCAGTCAGGAAAAACCGACATCACAAAAGCCTTACGCAACATGGATGAATCCCCCGTAGTCATTGGCAGAACGCCACGGCGGTGATGCCGTGGCGAGTTGAGGCTGAAGCTAATGCTATACGCATTACACGCACTGCATGCGTTACACGACCTACACGCGCAACGCGGCTTCCAGTGGCGTGACGCCGAAACGTTTACCTAGGGCGATCAGCTCTTCGGTCGAGATCGTCTGCTTCTTACCGCCCATCGATCTCACTTTCACCATCACTTCAGCGGATTTCTCTGCGGTATCGATCAGGCCGAAGGCTTCATCCAGCGTTGGGCCGGTGCCGAAGATGCCGTGGAAGGGCCACAGCACCAGCGAATGACGCTTCATTTGTTCGGAAGTGGCATCGCCAATGGCATCGGTGCCCGGCACCATCCACGGCACAATCCCCACGCCGTCTGGGAAAACGACCAGACACTCCGTGCTGCCTTCCCACAGTTCACGCGTGAACTTAGCGGTATCCAGCTCCAGCACATAGCTCAGGGCGATCAGGTTGGTCGCGTGGCAGTGCATGATGACGCGGTCGCGCCCGTGGGTCACGCCCATACGCACAATGTGCGACTGGAAATGCGAGGCCAGTTCAGACGTTGGCAGGCCGCCGTTGGTCAGCCCCCAGAAAATGCGATAGCCTTTGCCGTCGCTATCGACCTGCAACACCACCAGTGAATCAGCCGGATCCAACTGCACGTTGCGGAAGAATTTGCCGGAGCCGGTGACGATGAACCAGCAGTCTGCCAGCGCAGGCATCGGCTGTGATAACGCCTCATGGCGCGGCTGCGGGTAGAAATCGCTTTCATAAGGCGTCACATCCTCAGCCGTCAGGCGCAGGCTGACGTTACCGCCGTTACGTTCGTCCCAGCCTTTGAGCCACATGTCGCTGGTGGCTTTAATCATTCCCTGTACAAACCAGGAAGAGAGAATTGCTTGCATAATCTTACCCTTGACGTTGAGTGAGGATGGTTTCTTCATACTGACGCACCTGTTGCAGCCATTCGCTGCCCGGGATGACGTCATGACGCTGGCAGTAGTGTTCCCACACGGCCTGCCACGGCAGTGATTTTTGTTCTTCCAGCAGAGCCAGACGTGCGGTGTAATCGCCGTTTTGTTCCAGTGTGCGCAGCGTTTCTGTCGGTTCCAGCAGCGCGCGCAGCAGGGCTTTCTTCATATTGCGGGTGCCGATGACCCAGGCGGCGATGCGGTTGATTGAGGCATCAAAGAAATCGAGCCCGATATGCACGCGGTTGAGCAGTTTATGGCGCACTATTTCGTGGGCGATAGCCTGCGTTTCGTCGTCCAACAACACCACATGGTCGCTGTCCCAGCGTACCGGGCGGCTGACGTGCAGCAGCAGGCGTGGAACGTACAGAATCGCGCTGGAGATCTTGTCGGAAATCACTTCGGTTGGGTGGAAGTGTCCGGCATCCAGACAGAGCGCGGTGCCGCGACTGGTCGCGTAGCCGAGGCAGAATTCGCTGGAGCCGACGGTAAAGCTTTCTGCGCCGATCCCGAACAGCTTACTTTCCACCGCGTCGATATGGTGTGCCTGATCGAGCGGCTCGGCGATGACCTCATCCAGTGAGCTGAGCAGTCGCTGGCGGAATGCCAGACGATCGATGGTCAAATCTTTCATGCCGTCCGGCACCCAGATGTTCATGACGGACGGCGTGCCGAGTTCACGCCCAAAGTAGGCGGAAATCCGGCGGCTGGCCTGACAGTGTTCAATCCAGAAGCGGCGGACTTTTTCGTCCGGGTGTGATAGGGTAAAACCGTCCGCGCTCAGCGGGTGAGAAAAGCAGGTCGGGTTAAAATCCAGCCCGAGCTTGTGGTGCTTGGCCCATTCAACCCAGGTGCTGAAATGCTCGGGGGCAATCTCGTTACGGGCGACGGGCTGCGCGGATTCCAGATAGATGGCGTGCAGGTTCAGCCGCTTGGGGCCGGGGATCAGCGCAAAGGCCTGTTCCAGATCGGCACGCAGTTCATCTGGCGTGCTCGCTTTACCGGGGTAGTTGCCAGTGGCCTGAATGCCGCCGGTCAACGGTCCGCCGGTGTTCTCGAATCCGGCTACATCGTCGCCCTGCCAGCAGTGCATTGACACCGGAATCTGGTCGAGCTTTTCCAGCACTGCCTCTACGTCAACATTTAGGCTGGCATAACGTGCTTTTGCCAACTGCCAGGCAGCTTCAATTGGTGTGCTCATTGCGTTGTCTCCTTTTTGCCCTGTGGGGCGGTTTCTGGCTGGCTGAGCGCCTGAAAACGACGCCAGTGCCCGGCAAAATCACTCTCCGCACGCGGGGTATAGCGATGCAGAGGGAAGTTATGAGTCAGCATGTGCCGGAAGGCGGCAAGGTCGGCAACGGCGCCCAGCGCCATCAGTTGGCAGCCGATATTGCCAAGCGTCGAGGCCTCGACCGGACCGGCCAGAACCGGAATCTGGCACACATCGGCGCACAGCTGGTTCAGGAAGGCGTTCTGGCTGCCGCCGCCGACAATATGCAACTGGTGGATTGGCGCATGGCGCAGTTCGCCGAGTTCCAGTACCACCTGCCGATAGAGCAGCGCGAGGCTGTCGAAGATGCAGCGTGCCAGTTCGGCATCGCTATGGGGCACAGGCTGGTTGTGCTCACGGCAATAGTCGCGGATCGCTTGATGCATGGATGGCGGATTGATAAAGCGATCGTCATTGGGGTTAATCAGGCTGGCGAAGGCGGGCACGGCGGCGGCGGACTGAATCAGCGCGCCTAAATCCTTGATATTACGCTCCTGACAAACGCGTTGTAGCAGCCACAGACCCATGATGTTTTTTAGCACCCGATAGGTGCCGTCTACGCCGCCTTCGTTGGTGATATTGGCGGCCAGCGCCTGCGGGCTATTAAACGGCGTGTCGCTCTCGATGCCCATTAGCGACCAGGTGCCGGAACTGAGGTAGGCGCTGTCGCGGCTCAGCAACGGTGCGCCGACTACCGCGCTGGCGGTATCGTGCGTGGCGACAGCGGTAACGGGAATGTGTCGTCCGCTCGGCGCTGTCCAGTTCCCGACGGCGTGCCCCGGCTGTACCGGATCGCTCAACCAGCGGCGCGGGATGCCCAGATACTCCAGCAGTTCGCTGTCCCAGCTTTTCTTTTCCAGATTAAGCAGTTGGGTCGTGCTGGCGTTGGTGTATTCGCAGACGACATTCCCCGTGAGGCGATAGTGAAAATAGTCGGGGATCATCAGCAGGTGTGCCACCTGATCCAGATCGTCAGAGGGCGCATCGCCTAGCGCTTTAAGCTGGTACAGCGTATTAAACGGCAGGAACTGAATGCCGGTACGCTGATAGATAGCTTCACGCCCCAGTTCTGCGGTAACCGCGGCCATTACGCCGTCGGTGCGGTGGTCGCGATAGGAATATGGCAGGCCGACACGCTGCCCGCTTTTATCGAGTAGCACGTAGTCCACGCCCCAACTGTCGATCCCGATGCTATCGGGGGCGATACCCATGGCATCGATTTGGTGTAATCCGGTGAGGATGTCGCCTTCCAGCGCGGCCAGATCCCACTGATGATGGTTGTCCTGAAACACCAGCGTATTGCTGAAACGGTGAATTTCTTTCAGCGTCAAATGCTGCGTTGCGGTGTGCAAGGTTGCCAGCATGACCCGACCACTGGATGCACCTAAATCCACCGCCACGATATTCTTCACCGCCATAGCCGCACTCCTTACTTGTTGGATGTGTTGCAGTGTAAGGAGCGGTAGCAGAAGCCACCTTCCTATGAGTGCCATCAACAACAAGCGGCTGGCAAAATGACAAAGCTGACCGTGAAAGGGCTCACAATCTGGGAAATTATTTAGGGAATAACCATGAAAAAACCAGGGAAAAGGCGGTGTGATCCTTACCACACTTCAATCAATTAGGCGGTGCGATCTTAAAAAAAGAGCAGCCAGATGGCGTGCGGGTGACGGTATTTCAAGGCTGGTTTTGTGGCTTATGGCTACCCTTTTTCAAAGGCCGCATTTTTGCCAGAGGCTGAATGGAGAACTGAAATGACGTTACTTCGTGGTGATGATTTTTTTACTTCGCGTGCCGTAACGGTTGCGGTGGAGCCGCGTACCCCACAAGCGGCGTTTCCTGAGCACTATCATGATTTCTGGGAAATTGTGCTGGTGGAGCAGGGCGCTGGCGTCCATGTGTTTAACGATCAGCCCTATGCACTGTGCAGCGGTTCGGTATTCTTCGTTCGTGATAACGATCGGCATCTGTTTGAAGACGTGGAAGGGCTGTGTCTGACCAACATGTTGTACCGCTCGCCGCGCGGATTCCGCTTCCTTTCCGATATCGCCGCCTTTTTGCCGTATGGCCCGAACGGTGAGTGGCAGGGGCAATGGCAGGTGAATGCGGCGGGGATGCAGCAGTTGAAACAGTCGATGAACAGTCTGGCGGAGTTGGCACAGAGCGATGCGCCAGAAGCGATTGCCGCCAGTGAGAGCCTGTTTCTGCATATTCTGGTGCAACTGCGCCAGCACTGCTTCCAGACGCAGGCCAACGGCCCCGAGCGTCAGGGGGTACAGGCGCTGCTGGGCTGGCTGCAAAACAACTATAGCGAAGAGGTCAACTGGGGCAGCCTGGCCGATCAGTTCTCGTTGCCGCTGCGTACGCTGCACCGTCAGCTCAAACAACACACCGGTATGACGCCACAACGCTATCTGAATCGGTTAAGATTACTGGAGGCTCGTCGGCGGTTGCAGCAGAGTGATGATTCCATCACCACTATCGCGCACGCCTGTGGATTTAGCGACAGTAATCACTTCTCGACGCAATTCCGCAAGGCATTCTCGCAGGCGCCTAAATCACTGCGCCATCAGGCGTTTTCTCGTGAAGAGTAGGTAACGGCAACTGCGGGTGAGGGAATGGCGACAGCAATACGGGGTTTGAAATTACAGACTGAAGACTATTTCCTCACCGACAAGAATGCCGTGATGGTTGCCGAACGACACCCACAGCCCGTGTTTCCGCTGCATCATCATGATTTTGATGAACTCGTCATCGTCTGGCGTGGCAATGGTCTGCACCTCTGGAACGATGTGCCGTACCGCATTACTCGCGGTGATATGTTCTATGTCTCTGCAAACGATCGCCACAGCTATGAATCCGTCCACGAGCTTGAGCTGGACAACATTCTCTATATTCGCAATCGCCTGACGTTATCCGCCGACTGGCAAGCGTTACTGCCGAGTGGGGAGCTTCCACAAAGCCAGCGCCACTGGTGTTTAGGCTCGGAAGGCATGGATACCCTCCGCGAGAAGGTGGACGCGCTGAGGCAGGAGTGCATGAAATCGGATGCGCTGTCGCTGCAATTGAGTGAAGCGCTGCTGTTGCAGATTGCGCTGCTGGCGGCGCGCTATCGCCACACGCCGGATAGTCCGCAATTGGCCGATGCGCACCAGTTGGATATGTTGATGAATGCGCTGCGTGCAAGCATCGCGGCACCGTTCCGCTTTGAAGCCTTCTGCGAACAGCACCACTTTAGCGCCCGCAGTTTGCGTTCGCGCTTTAAAGAGCAAACCGGCATGAGCGTGCCGCATTACCTGCGCCAGCTGCGGCTCTGTAAGGCGATGGAGCTGCTGCGTTATGACCTGCAAACCATCGGCGACGTTGCCGCGCTGTGTGGCTTTGAGGACAGTAACTACTTCTCTGTGGTGTTCCATCAGGCGTTCGGCGTTTCGCCCAGCGCTTATCGACAGCGCTTCCTGAATGTGGAGTGATTGTGCTTTTTTAGCGATTAAGTGTGATGGATCAATGAAGGGTTAATAGTGGTAGCGGCAGGCAGCGATCATCATGGCGTCATTGGTGATGGCATAAACCAGACGATGTTCTTCGGTGATGCGGCGCGACCAGAAACCTGCAAGGTTATGTTTAAGTGGCTCTGGTTTTCCTTTTCCTTCAAAAGGTGTTCTGCGCGTTTCTTTTATTAATTCATTGATCTTTTTGACCATCCGCTTATCGATGTCCTGCCAGTACAGATAGTCTTCCCATGCTTCTTCTGACCAGATTAGCTTCACTCAATGATATCTCTTTCTTCGCCATTGCCAGCCTTAAGGCTCTCGATTGAATTCATCAGTCTTTTTGCATTGGCGGGTGAACGCAGTAAATACGCGGTTTCCTCTAGAGAGTTATACTCTTCCAGAGACATAAGCACGCAGGCTTCACCATTCTGTCGAGTGATAAGAATAGGAGCACGGTCTTCGACCGTTTTCATCATGGTCGCCGATAGATTTTGTCGGGCTTCACTGTAGCTAATTGTACGCATCTGTACCTCCTGATATGTACTTATCATTGTACAATGTCGCTGTGTTTTTAACCACCCAATCTTTCTTCAACATCCCTATTCCGCCACCGTCGAGAGCAACAGGCACGTGTAAGGATGCTGCGGCTGATTGAAGATCTGTTCGACCGGCCCGGTTTCTACGATATCCCCGTCCTTCATGACCGCGATGCGGTGGCTCATGTGCTGTACCACGCCCAGATCGTGGGAGATGAACAGCATCGTCAGGCCCAGTTGGCGCTGCAACGCCACCAGTAAATCCAACACCTGCGCCTGTGTAGTGACATCCAGTGCCGATACCGGCTCGTCACAGATCAGGATTTCAGGATCTGAGGCCAGCGCCTGTGCGATGGAGACGCGCTGGCGTTGACCGCCGGACAGCGCCGTAGGGCGTCGGGTCAGCAGATCGGGCGTCAAGCCGACATACTCCAGCAGCGTCAAAATGCGTCGCTGTTTCTCATCGTCGCTCAAATCGCGGCGCAAGCGCAGCGGCTGGTTCAGAATCTGGGCGACGGTAAATTGCGGATCGAACGAACTGAGCGGATCCTGCGTAATCGTCTGAATACGTGCGCGCAGCGGTCGGCGTTCGCGTTCCGTTAACGTGCTCCAGGCATGGTCCGCGAGTCGGACTTCCCCGCTGTCCGGCTTTTGCAATGCCAAAATGACTTTGCCCAGCGTGGTTTTACCTGAGCCGGATTCCCCGACGATACCCAGAGTTTCGCCGCGCTTGATCTGGAGAGAAACCTGATTGACGGCCTGCATCCGGCTGCCGTCCGGACGCTTGAACGACACCGCAATGCGATCCGCCGTCAGGGCTATCGCGTCGGTGTTGGCGTGATTCGCTGCCAGAGACGCCGCTGATGGTGCAATACCGCTCTGTAACGGATCGACACCGGCTAGCCACTTTCCTCGCGTAGATGCAGTCGGGATCGCCGCCAGCAGCTTGCGGGTGTAGGGATGCGTCGGCGCTGACAGGAGCTGCCGCGCCTCACCGCCTTCTACCAGCGCGCCGTGCTGCATGACAATGACGCGATCTGCGACGTCCGCGACGACGGCAAGATCGTGAGTGATCAGCAGAACACCGTGCCCCGCCTGTGCCAAGGCGGTGAAGACTTTCAGCACCTGCTTTTGCACCGTGGCATCCAGCGCGGTGGTGGGTTCATCGGCAATCAGCAACTGTGGGCCGGCTGCCAGCGCGGAGGCAATAAGCGCGCGTTGACGCAGGCCGCCGGACAGCTCATGCGGATACTGCGCCGCACGATTCTCAGGATCGGGAATGCCTGCCTTCGTCAGGAGTTCGGCGACGCGGGCGGGAATTTGCTCGCGGGGCAACAGGCGATGGGTCAGAATCGGCTCGGCAACTTCCTGACCGATTTTGCGCAGCGGGTCGAGAGACACCAGCGCATCCTGCAAAACAAAGCCAATTTCACGGCCGCGAATCACCCGCCAGTCGCGATCGGTCAGATAGCGTAAATCGCACAGGCTGCCATCATGGCGCGTGAGTTCAATCGCGTTTGCCTGTACGTCAACGCCTTCACCGGATAAACCTACCAGTGTGCGGGCGGTGACGGATTTTCCTGAACCCGATTCGCCGACCAGCGCCAGAATTTCTCCGGCATTCACCTGAAAAGAGAGGTTTTTAACCGAACGAACAGGGCCGAAAGGGCTGGGAAACGTGACACTCAGGTTCTCTACACGTAGCAGCGGCGTCTTCGCTGGTGCATCTGAAGACGAATGAGAGGAGTGAGGGAGTGTGTTCAGGCTCATCGTGCCTCTCCTTTTGCCAAAATAGCCTGTAAACGACGCCCCAGCAGCGTGATGGAAATTACCGACAGCGCGACGACGCTAGCGGGCAGCAGGCTGACCCACGGCGCAATATCAAGGAAGTTACGCCCATCGGCCAGTAGCGCGCCCCATTCGGCGGTCGGCGGAACGACGCCCAATCCCAAAAAGCTCAGCGCCGAGGCGGACAGCACCGCGTGGCCGACGCCAATGGTGGCGACAATCAACAGCGGACGCAGCGTATTGGGAATGATATGGCGAAAAACGATATACAGTGGGTGCTCGCCCAGCGCAATCGCATGCTCAACATAGCCGGATAATCTGACTTGCAGCACCTGAGAACGGATCAAACGTGCATAACCCGCAATCCCCGCCAGACCGACGGCCAGCATGGTGTTTTCCGGGCCGCGTCCTAGTACGGCGATCACCAGCAGCGCCAGCAACAGATCGGGAAACGCCAGCATGATGTCTAGCAGGCGTACCAGAATCTGACGGATACGCAGCGGTGCGAGCACCGAGAGCGTACCAAACAGCACGCCGCCGAAGCAGGCGATCAGCATCGCGCCGACGCCAATACCCAGCGACAGCGAGGTGCCGTGAACGATGCGGGAAAAAATGTCGCGCCCCAGCTGATCGGTGCCGAACCAATAAGTGCTATTCGGCGACTGGAATACCGCCCCCATATCCATTTCATCGGCGGTGCGGCTGGTAAACAGCGAAGGGAAAAAGACCGCTAGCGCCAGCAGGAAAACGATAGCGGCAGGCAGCAGCGTCGCCGTGCTCAGCCACGGGTTGCGATAGGTTTTTCTTGATGGTGTCTGCGTGAAGGGCATTGGTTCACTACTCATGGGCGCTCGCCTTCTTGCGTAAACGGGGATCGATGAGGAGATACAGCGCATCCACCAGCAGATTGATGACGACGAACAGGAACGCGGACAGCATGACGACGCCGAGCACCAGCGGCATGTCGCGGTTTTCAATCGCACTCAGCGTGACCTGCCCGATACCCGCGCGGCCAAAGACGGTTTCGGTCAGCACGGAGCCGCCGAGTACGCTTGCCAGCAAGGTGCCGGTCAGCGTTGAGGCGGCCAGCGCCGCGTGGCGCAAACCGTGACGGAAACGCAGCCGGATTTCGCTGACGCCGCGCGTGCGTACAGTGAGCGAGAACGGCTGGGAGAGCGCATCTTCCAAACCGTCGCGCAGTACCTGACTTAGAATGGCGGCAATCGGCAAGCCCAGGGTGATAACCGGTAACACCAGCGACATAAAACCGTCGTTGCCAGTGACAGGAAACCATTGCAGGCGAAAACTGAACAGGCTTAATAGCACGATACCAATCCAGTAGACCGGTGTGCTAAGCAGCGTTAGCTCCAGCCACGATACGCTGGTACGCAGCGCACCATAGCGGCCTGCGGTGAGCAGCGCGCTGGTAATTGCGAGGAGCAGAGCCAGAATCAGGCCACCGAGCGCCAGCGGCAGGGTTTCATGCATTGCATCACTAATCACGCTGCCGACTGGCAGACGATAGAGATAGCTGACGCCAAAATCGCCCTGTAGCGCCTGTCCACAGTAGCGCAGATATTGCACCCACAGCGGCTGATCGAGCCCAAATTGTTTGATGAGTACGGCGCGATAGGCTTCATCCACCACGTTATCGCCGCCGCTGAGAATAGCGACGGGATCGCCGGGGATCAGTTTGACGGCAATAAACGTCAATGTGGCTGCGCCCCAGAGCACAGCCAGAATGGTGAGTAGACGTTTACCTAGCGCGTACAGATTAACGTTTAATCCAGACATCATAGAAGTTCGGTTTTGCGTTGGTGGCCCAGCTTATGCCCTGTACCTGTTTGGACAGGCCGAGTTGGTAGGCTGGAACATACAGCGGAACAACATACGCCTGATCGATGACCTCACGCTGTATTTCGCTGTAGAGCTGTTTACGTTCCGCGTCACCCGCGCCAATGGCTTTTCTCAGTTTACCGTCCAGCACGCTGATGCGAGTAAAGCCGTTACCGTTCGGTGGCGCATAGGCAGAATCGAACACGGTACGCAGAATATCTGGCTCTGCACGCACGAAGAAGTTAGAGGCGATATCGTACTCGTTGGCATTGGTGCGTGTGGTGAATTCACCCGCATCAACTGGCGTCAGTTTGACTTCGAAGCCTGCCTGCTTCACCTGATATTGCACCGCCTGGAACAGCGCGACATCTGCGGCTTCAACGTTGGTTGAGGCGTAAACGAAGCTGACGCTCAGGCGCTTGCCTTCTTTAGTACGGAAGCCTTCGCCGTCTTTCTGTTTCCAGCCTGCGTTATCCAGCAGTTCGTTGGCTTTTTTCACATCAAAGCCCCAGCGGGACGCGACGCTCGGATCGTAGTGCAACGTGGCCGGGCCGAGAACGTTATCGGCGGCTTTCAGCGTACCGAAGAAGGCAACCTTCACTGCCGCGTTGGTGTCTACCGCGCTCTGGAATGCCTTACGCACCGCGACATCCTGGAAAGGGCCTTTGGTGGTGTTGAGATAGAGTACGCGGTTAACGCCCGGGTTCTCATAGGTAATTACTTCCAGCTTTGGATTGCGCTTCACCGTCGGGAAATTGGCAGGCGGCACGGCGTCAATGGCCTGAATCTGGCCGCTGCTCAGTGCGCCAAGGCGAACCGACGCTTCTGGCAGATATTTGAACACCAGACCATCCAGATAGGCTGGGCCAGTGTGCTTGGCATAACCTGGGCCCCAGTTGTAATCAGGGCGCTTCGTCAGCTTGCTGCCGCTGCCTTTCACAAAGGAATCAAGAATAAACGGACCAGAACCCACGACGGTGGTGCTGGTGTTTGGTGTTTTCTTCAGGTACGTCGGCGATTGAATGCCCAGATACGGCAGGCTCAGGCCCTGTAACAGCGCCGCAAACGGTGAGCTGTAGTGGAGCACAATTGTATAGTCATCCGGCGTTGAGATCTTGTCGATAGGACCTAACAGCGATTTCGCGTAGCTGGAGGTGGTTTTCGGATCGAGAATACGCTCAATGTTGTATTTCACCGCTTCCGCATCCAGCTTGGTGCCGTCGCTGAACGTCACGTCCTTGCGCAGGTGGAAAGTGTACTCGGTGTTGTTGTCGTTAATTTTCCAGCTTTCCGCCAACCAGGGCGTAAAGCGGTTATCTTCCGCCTGTCCTACCAGTGAATCCACCACGTTACGAGCAATCAGCGCCGTTACGCCATAGGCCGTAATGTGCGGGTCGATGATCGGCGTATCGCTACCCAGACCTACGTTCAGAATACCACCGGATACCGGTTTTTCACCGCTTTGTGCAGCGTAAGCACCGGGATTGAGTGCGAAAAGCAGCGTGAGTAATCCTGCTGCGAGAGTCGTAACTTGCGGGTGATTTTTTTCCATTCCCTGTGTCCTTTACGATGACATGAGGCCATACACGGCGGTCTTTTCGCTACTCTAGAGAGCGGTCTTATGCATGTAAAAGAATAAAAATTGATTTTCAATTCCATAAAAATATATATACGAAAGGCTTTTGCTTGCATTGATGACTAAGGCTTTCTTTGAAATCTGAGTGATGATGTTGGCTTTTATTACTACCATTGATCGGTGTGCCTGTTGATACGCTTCAGCTTCTGGGGAGTAATCCACGCTTACGAAACCTTTAAGGAGCGATTATGTTACTCACATTGCTTGAGAAGATGGATTCGTGTTACCTGGCTCAGAGTGGTTCCCTATTACCTTCCCCCGCTGATCTTGCCAATCGCTTTGCGCTCGCCTGCTTTGGATGCACCGAAGCAGAAATGCTGGCACTGCCTTCACGATTGAGTACTGAGACCGCTTTGCAGCCAGCCCGGCAGAAGTTTCTTGAAAATGTGTCTCAGCAAGGGATTGTCTATGGCTACAGCGGAGTTCGAGTCAGAAAAAATGACCAGACGTTTCCGATTTATGGCGGCGTAGTCTGGCAGCTACATCATCAGGATGGGACAGCATGGGGAATGGCGGCAAGAGCATCAGCGTCCGGATTGGTTCAGGCAAAATTAAGGAAGGGTAAGACGGGAGTCTGGGGTGAGGTTTGCTGGATTCCTGCATCCCATCAATCCATGTTGCAGGCTGAATATCAGTATGGTGCAGCGTGAAATTATGAGTTACTTAACTGTTAGTATTTTACATAAAAATAACCGAAATGTTTTTATTGGAGGATTATTATTCGTTTTTATCGGAGGAAATATACATTTAGGACACGTTATAGAATCTGGTTTTTCAATTATTGAGTAAAAATTTTACAAAAAATAAACGCATGATTTCTTATTTTTATTTTTATAAAATTTAAAACTGCGTTCCTAATAACAAAATATACTAGAGAGATTTTTCGATATATCAATTAACCTCTTTATAAGTACGTGATGTCTATGTAAGACTATAACCTTTAATGGTTAGATTGGTAAAAAAATGAACTTTTTTGAACAAACACCTCCCTCTCGGAGACGCTATGGCTTAGCTGCTTTTATTGGTTTGATTGCTGGTATTGTTTCATCTTTTGTTAAGTGGGGTGCAGAAAATCCGCTTCCTCCACGTAGCCCTACTGATATGTTTAGTAGTGCTTGCGTCCCTGAATCACTGATTAGAGCTGCTGAGCAAATTGACTGCTCTCGTAATTTTCTTAACCCACCCTACATCTTTTTACGCGATTGGCTTGGGGTTGTTGACCCTAATGCGGCGGTTTATACCTTTGCCGGCCACGTATTCAATTGGGTTGGTGTAACGCACATTATTTTCTCTATTGTTTTCGCTGTAGGTTACTGCGTTGTTGCAGAAGTATTTCCTAAAATAAAATTATGGCAAGGTCTGTTGGCTGGTGCGCTGGCTCAATTATTTGTCCATATGATTTCATTCCCATTAATGGGTCTTACGCCGTCTCTTTTTGTTCTCCCTTGGTATGAACATGTATCAGAGATCGTGGGGCACCTGATTTGGTTCTGGTCTATTGAAATTATTCGCCGTGATTTACGTAATCGTATGACTCGCGAACCGGATCCTGAAATTCCGTTGAATGCTGCACGATAAGCTGCGATTTTATTTTAGACAATGTGAAAGAGTGCGATGCTTATTGTTTAAGTGTCGCACTATTAATGAATCGTGAAAAAATTAGCCGTAAACATTGAAATCCATTCTAGAACACCTTGAGGATCTCTCTGGGCGTTGTTACTTTTCTGGAAAAACGCCGCTGATCTTAACCATGAACGCTTTCACTTGAGGGCTGGCCGGCGGGTGCTTAACTATCCAGCCACCAGTTTAAAAGCGTTTCGTCTTCATCGTCATCGATGTTCTTATAAATGTTCGCGAAGTACCATTGAACCCCTGTTTTTTCGCGGAAGGCATCGAAAACGTCGGCAATCTTATCCATCCCATTTCTGGCAGGAACGGCCAACGTCAAGTTTCCTTGATATACACTGTCTAAGGTTCCATTTAATTGGCTAACCACATCATGCTCTAAACGGGTAATGTCTTCGGGGGGAAGATAATCGGCATAGATGTGAATGCAAAAATTACCGCCTCTTTGCAACACTTCAGGATGGGCATGTTTATCGTTAATTCGGAAGATATCCCCACGCGCTAAATTTAACGCAAGGCCGGGAGAAGACAGCAATTCGTAAGTGTCCTTCTCGATTTCTCGGACAGGCAGCACTTCAAAGGTTGGCTCATCGTTATCTGCTACGTAAAGACTCCGGCTTGAAAAGACAGCTTCAGATATCTCATATCTAGGGGATTCGAATCAGACTTGAACTGGAAGGCAAAACGCGCGATCTAGCACTGTTCAATATGGTTTTAGATAGTAAACTTCGGGACTGTGATCTGGTAAAACTCAAAGTATCAGATGTTGCATATGGGAGTTCTGTTTCGAGTAGGACAACGGTGTTACAACAGAAAATCGGTATCCCTGTCCAATTTGAGATAACCAAAGGGAGTAGAGAAGCAGTTGCAGCGCTAATAAAGCTGAGCAATTTGCACAGTAAAGACCACTTGTTCCAATCTCGGGTCGGTTCTTGCCAACACATTTCAACCCAGCAATACAACCGTATCTTTCATGGATGGATAGAAAAGCTTGGTCTCGAAGA
Organism: Pectobacterium carotovorum; assembly: GCA_016415585.1. Lineage (NCBI taxonomy): Bacteria > Pseudomonadati > Pseudomonadota > Gammaproteobacteria > Enterobacterales > Pectobacteriaceae > Pectobacterium > Pectobacterium carotovorum. The sequence goes on from CP066552.1 coordinate 621,589, forward strand.
TTCGCTGTACAGCACACATTCCATGAGAAGAACAAAACCTTACCTGATATACAAGAAGACCAAGAATTTCAGGGTGATCCAACTTCTGGTTAGGTCATAAGAAACTGGAAAGCACAGTCCGTTATCTGGGCATTGAAGTCGATGATGCGTTAGAGGTCTCTGAGTCGATTGAAGTCTAAGGCTGTCAGGGCAGCAACAGCAGCCCTGTGCCAGAAGCGGACGTGGATACTTTATTAAATGCACTGCTCAAAAAAATTCCTGTTATCCAGCAAATTCAATCCTTACGTGCATCCCTGACTGAGAAGACGTGTGCGGCAAACATCCAGAATCTCATCTGCCAGAGCGGAATCATCAGGGCAGGCACGAGATAGCACCAGGGCGCCAACAAGATGTGCAATGGTGTCGATGAGTTCAGCACGCGTTCCGCTTTCAGCACTATTTTCATTTGCTAAAATGGTCAGCTGATTTTCAATCCCAGCCGCAAATGTCGCTTTTATCGACTCAGACTGACGGGCTGTATCGGTACCCAGTGCCGACATCACACAACCTTTTCCCATATCATCGCGATGTTGCCGCGAGAGGTAGTATTTAACAAAATTTTCCCGGTCCACACCTACCGTGCTTTCTGCAGATCGCGTAAAACCGCAGCTCATCGCCTCTGCCATCAGGTCGGCCTTAGAGCCAAAGTGCTTGTAGAACCCGCCGTGGGTTAAGCCTGCCGCTGACATCAGTTCCGCGACGCCCACACCATCGTAGCCGCGCTCACGAAAAAGTTCTGAGGCCGTTTCAACAATGCGGATTCGGTTTTCCCGAACCTGCTCTTTCGACACTTTCATGTTTTTCAATCCTCTCAAAATATAGGGCTAAGTATACATTGATGATGGTCATAATCAAATTGATTGACTTTTTAGATTACGATCATCATCATTGTTGTGTGCTTTCATTAACCACCGACTAGGAAAAACAACATGACGAATCAGCAACTATTTCAACCTTACAATCTGGGGCCAATTACGCTTGCCAACCATATTGTAATGGCACCACTGACGCGTAACCGGGCAGGAGCAGGTTTGGTACCCGGCGAACTGGCGGCGACATATTACGCACAGCGTGCCACTGCGGGATTGTTGATTACTGAGGCTACACAGATCTCCCCACAGGCGCAGGGCTATCAGGATACGCCGGGGGTCTACACGCAGGCTCAGATCGATGGCTGGCGCAAAGTGACTGACGCCGTGCATGCCAAAGGTGGGCGCATATTTGTACAGCTGTGGCACGTGGGACGGATCTCTCATGTTGATTTACAGCCTGGTGGCGCTGCGCCGGTCGCACCGTCTGCCATCCGTGCCGAGACGAAGACCTTTGTGAACAACGGATTTGCTGATGTCTCTGAGCCACGTGCGCTGGAGTTGCAGGAAATACAGGGAATTATCGACGATTTCAGGAAGGCATCTGCCAATGCCATTGCTGCCGGGTTTGATGGCGTAGAGATCCACGGCGCAAATGGTTATCTGCTGGAACAGTTCCTTAAAGACGGTGCCAATCAGCGTACCGATGAGTATGGCGGCTCTGTCGAGAACCGCGCGCGCCTGCTGTTAGAAGTCACTGCGGCTGTTAAAGAAGAGATTGGTGCTGACCGCACGGGGGTGCGCATTTCGCCGGTTTCCCCTGTTAATGCGATTTCGTGCAGCGATCCGCAGCCGCAATATGACTACGTCGCTGATCAACTTAATGCATTAGGTATCGTGTACCTTCATGTGGTTGAAGGCGCGACGGGCGGTCTGCGTGATGCATCTCCGTTCGATTACGACTCCCTGCGCCGGCGTTTTAAAAACACCTACATCGGCAACAACGGCTATGATCTGCCGCTGGCGACCACTCAGCTTGCGGAAGGCAAAGCCGATCTGTTCGCATTCGGTCGTCCGTTCATCTCCAACCCTGATCTGGTCGAAAGGCTGAAGACTGGCGCGCCTCTGGCATCACTCAATCCTGAAACACTTTATGGCGGTGGCGCTGCGGGATATACCGATTACCCGTCGCTTACTGAGACCAAAAAGTAGAACAACAGGTGTCACAGCTATACACACGTCGCACATTGCGAATTCTGTTTACATATTGATAAAGAAGATCAACTTATGACTAAAGCTTCAGTTCTTATTACAGGTGCATCCACGGGTATTGGTGCTGTTTACGCTGAACGGTTCGCCCGCCGGGGCCACGACCTAGTTCTGGTCGCACGCGACAAAGCAAAGTTAGAAACGCTTGCCGATCGTCTGCGACAGGAAAATGGCATTTCTGTTGATGTTTTGCCTGCTGACCTCACGCAAACGAGTGATTTAGCCGTGGTCGAAGCTCGCCTGTGTGAAGACGCGCAAATTGGCATTCTTATCAACAACGCGGGTATCGCACAGTCCGGCAGTTTTACAGAGCAGACGCCTGATTCAATAGAAAGCCTTATCGCGCTTAACGTCACTGCCCTGACGAGACTTGCCAGTGCGGTGGCACCACGATTTGTAAAAGCCGGAGAAGGCTCGATCGTCAACATCAGTTCCATCGTCGGACTCGCTCCGGAATTTGCCATGACGGTTTACGGCGCAACTAAAGCCTTTGTTCTTTTCCTGTCTCAGGGAATGAACGTCGAGCTGTCATCTAAGGGCATTTATGTCCAGGCGGTGCTCCCTGCCGGCACTTACACGGAAATCTGGGACCGTGCGGGTATCGATATCAGTAACTCGGCAAAATTCATGGAAGTGGGCGAGTTAGTGGATGCAGCGCTGGTGGGCTTTGATCGCCGTGAACTCGTCACCATCCCGCCTTTACATAATGCAGCCCGCTGGGACACCTTAGATGCTTCGCGTCAGGCTCTGCTTTCCGACATCAAACAAGATGAAGCCGCAGAGCGGTATAAAGCACTGTAGTCAATGGGTTGTACTCTGCAGAACGGTCTTTTGGCTGTTCTGCAGAGAGGTAAATCCGACATAAATCCCTCACAGCGTGTCGTTTCATCTTTGATGAGAAACCTCGAATACATCATGAAGGCCTAATTCAGCATGACAAAAAAACGTGTAGCACTGGTTACAGGCGCTTCCTCAGGTATCGGCGAAGCGTCTGCCCGTAAACTTTTAGCCGCGGGGTATAGGGTATATGGCACCAGCAGGCGTGGCGCTCAGGCAGAAAAGCATCTGTTTCCGTTATTGACGCTGGATGTGACGGATGACGCTTCTGTCGTGGCCGCCATTGAGGAGTTGCTGCGCCTGGAGGGGCGGATCGATGTTCTGGTGAATAATGCGGGCTTCGGGGTCACGCCGGCGGCGGCAGAAGAAAGTTCTATCGAACAGGCCAAGAGCATTTTTGATACCAACTTCCTGGGCATAGTCAGGTTGTCGCGGGCAGTGATCCCTCACATGCGCCGTCAGGGCAGCGGGCGCATCATCAATATCGGTTCGATACTCGGGGTCGTTCCGTTGCCGTATGTGGCACTTTATGCTGCCAGTAAGCATGCGGTCGAAGGGTATACGGGAGCACTGGATCATGAACTGCGCACGCAGGGCATCAGAGTGTCTGTCGTCGAACCTGCTTACATGAAAACACAGTTTGAAAACAATAATATAGAGCCGGATGCCAAGCTTGAAGAGTATGACCTCATCCGGGCTAAGCTGGATAAAGTGGTTAGCAAGGCAATGGCCGAAGCGGAAAGTCCGGAGGTGGTGGCTGACGTGGTGGTTAAAGCGGCTCAGACTTCACGTCCAAAGGTGCGCTATACGGCGGGAAAGCTGGCAGGTCAATTGAACTTTATTCTCAGATTCGCCCCTGCCTCATTCCTGGATAAGGTGGTGCGAAAAAGTCTTCAGTTAGATGCGAAAGAATAAAAATGAAATTTTCTCAACTGGCTATTCTGACCTCTGTGTTGTTTTTCATCCTGGCCACGTTATGGATGTTGTTCCCAGAACAGCTCTTAACTCAGTGGGGAATTGAATATACGAGTAGTACAGGAGTCATCAGTCGTCGCTCTGCCGCATTTTTTGTGGGAATAGGGGTGATGTGTTTATTTGCCAGAAATGCAGAGCCTTCACTAGCTCGTTATGCTCTGGCCGCCGGTATCAGCACGATATCTATTATTTTAGCCGTACTAGGCATCGTTGAATGGCGCGAAGGACACGTTAATGGGCAGATCCTGTTTGCAGTATTTATAGAGTTATTCCTGGGTATTGCCTTTTTACTTAACAACAGATCCGCTAAGAAAAATTTCACTGACAAACGCGACAGGATAAATGACAAATGAAGGCTAAGACGATGAAAGCATTTACATTTAAATGCTATGGTAAATCTCCTGAGTTGGGGTTCGATGACGTAGATTATCCTTCACTCAACCCTGATGAAATCCTGGTTAAAGTTTATGCTGTTGGCCTGAACCCGATTGATAACATGATCCCAACCGGAATATTTAAGCCGGTTTTGCATTTTAAGCTTCCCGCGACATTAGGCAGCGACTTGTCCGGGGTTGTTGTTGCCGTTGGGAGTCGCGTGACGCGTTTCACGCCAGGCGACGAAATCTTTGCCAGCATTTTTGACATGGGAACGGGATCTCTTGCCGAATTTGCAGTGGTGCCTGAAAGCGCCGCAGCAATCAAACCCGCAAACCTGGATTTCGTGCAGGCAGCCTCGCTCCCGATGGTGAGCCTAACGTCTTGGCAAGCGCTGACAGAACGAGCCAGGTTGAGGCCTGGTCAGAAGGTTTTCATCCCGGCAGGTTCCGGGGGAATTGGCAGTTTTGCGATCCAACTGGCGAAACACCTTGGCGCAAAAGTGGGAACGACAACAAGTTCAGGTAACGTCGGGTGGGTGAGTGGTCTTGGTGCAGACGAAGTGGTTGATTATAAGAAGCAAGAATTCGAAAAGGTGCTGAGCGGCTACGATATTGTTCTCGGCACTGTCAGAGGTGATTCAATTGAAAAATCAACCCAAATTCTAAAACCCAGTGGAAAGATTGTTTCTCTCACCGGGCCGTTAGATACCGCGTTCGCACGAGCCCGGGGATTAAACTTCTTGCTGCGTTTTGTGTTCAGGATGATGAGCCGCAAGATTATGCGTCTTGCGAAAAAACGGGGACTGAACTATTCATTTCTCTTTGTTCGTCCTGATGGCAATCAACTCACCCAAATCGGCAAACTCATAGAAGCTGAACAAATCAAGCCAGTGATCGACAAGGTATTCCCCTTTACAGAGGCGAAAGAGGCTCTTGCCTACCTTGCCCAAGGGCATGCGAAAGGAAAAGTGATTGTGAAGATGCAGGAGTAATAACAACTGAAGTTTAAATCTGTGAAAGAGGATAATCACCAAGAACAATCTCCGCAAGTTTGACTATATATCACAGCTATTAAGTATCTAGATTGATGGCCATAAATGTCCGCTTATCGCTCAAAGCTGCCTGTCAACTTAGTAGATGACCTTCACTCATTTTTTGTTGGTGATGATGAATCCTTATTTTTTGTGTACCTGATGAGGCGGGTTCGCATCATGACGAATAATGACGTATTCCGAGGGGCAGCATATAGGGAGCGCTGTCTGCTTGTCCAGCCACATCCCTTGAACGCCAGATACACCCGATGAAATAGCAAAAGCGCGCTGAGTCTTCTGTAAATGGTGCATTCTGTTCAAGAATTGATTAACACCACCGCAGGACTTTTCGCTATGATTTCCCTCTTTTCCACCTGCATGTAGTGAGTTATGGAACGTTTTATTGAGAATCTGATGTATTCATCGCGCTGGTTGCTTGCCCCTGTTTATCTCGGGCTGTCGCTGGGTTTACTGGCGCTAGCGATCAAATTTTTCCAGGAGGTGTTCCACGTCCTGCCCAATATTCTGGATATCGCTGAAGCGGATTTGGTGTTAGTGCTGTTGTCACTGATCGATATGACGCTGGTTGGCGGATTGCTGGTGATGGTGATGCTGTCCGGCTACGAGAATTTTGTCTCAGCGCTGGATATCTCCAAAGGCAGAGAAAAGCTGAACTGGCTTGGTAAGATGGACTCCGGCTCGCTGAAAAATAAAGTTGCCGCCTCGATTGTCGCTATCTCGTCGATTCACCTGCTGCGTGTGTTCATGGATGCCCGTAACATCCCGGATAACAAATTGATGTGGTACGTAATTATCCATTTGACGTTTGTGCTGTCTGCACTTGTCATGGGATATCTGGATCGCATGTCGCGTTACGAGAAAAGCAAAACGGCATAATGAACACCGCACGGTTTGCGTAGCCAGAAGAAAAAACCGATCCTATTGTTAATGAAGTGATTTTATCAACACACTTTGTTTAACGGAGGATACGATGCTGCAAACCAATCAAATTAACCGCCGTGTGGTTCTGGCTCAGCGCCCGCACGGCGCGCCAACACAAGAGACTTTCCGTCTGGAACAGCAGCCTGTCCCACAGGTTGATTCAGGACATATTCTGCTGCGTACGGTGTTCCTTTCCCTTGACCCTTATATGCGTGGCCGCATGAGCGACGCGCCTTCTTATGCCAAACCCGTCGAACTGAATGACGTGATGGTCGGCGGGACAATCAGCCGAGTGGTGGAGTCAAAACACCCCGATTATCAGGTAGGTGATTGGGTATTGTCCTACAGCGGCTGGCAGGACTATGCGCTTTCGGACGGTAAAGGGTTAACGAATCTGGGACAGTCGCCCACCAATCCTTCCTATGCGTTGGGCGTGCTGGGTATGCCGGGCTTCACTGCGTATATGGGACTAACGGATATCGGCCAGCCTAAAGCGGGTGAAACGCTGGTGGTGGCCGCCGCGACAGGCCCGGTTGGTGCGACGGTCGGCCAGATCGGGAAACTGAAAGGCTGCCGTGTCGTTGGCGTGGCAGGTGGCGCAGAGAAATGTCGCTACGCGGTTGAGGTTCTGGGGTTTGATGCTTGCCTCGATCACCGGGCGGATGATTTTGCAGAACAGCTGAAACAAGCCTGCCCGCAGGGAATCGATATCTACTTTGAAAACGTCGGCGGGAAAGTTTTTGATGCCGTGCTGCCGCTGCTGAATACCTCGTCGCGCATTCCAGTGTGCGGACTCGTCTCTGGCTACAATGCCATAGGGTTACCGGATGGGCCAGATCGCCTACCGCTACTGATGGGAACGATCCTGAAGAAACGTATTCGGATGCAGGGATTCATTATCTTTGATGATTATGGTCATCGCTTTGATGAGTTCTGGAAGGATGTTTCGCCATGGGTGGAGGAAGGTAAGATCAAATATCGGGAAGAGATTGTCGACGGGTTGGAAAATGCCCCAGAGGCCTTTATCGGCCTGCTGCACGGCCGAAACTTCGGTAAGTTAGTGGTCAGAATCGGGCCAGATGCCTGATACACCGGACTCGCCGCTTAAGCGGCGAGGCTTATTATCCATTCTGGTTTTATTATTTTCCGGCGCTAAGCCAGTCTGGTAGATCGTGTAATCCCATTGCCTGACGAACCAGCGTGGGTTTAATGCCGGGCAGTTTGTCTGCCAACACCAAACCGACATCGCGCAGCAGCTTTTTCGCCGGATTGTCACCGTCAAACAGTTCGCGGAACCCCTGCATGCTGGCGAGCATCACCGCAGCGCTATGTTTGCGGCGACGTTCATAGCGTCGCAGATAAAGGTGTTGGCCGATGTCTTTGCCCTGCGCCTGTAAGCGCTTCACTTCCGCAATCAGTTCGGCGACATCCATAAAGCCCAGATTGACACCTTGTCCTGCCAGCGGGTGAATGGTGTGCGCCGCGTCGCCGACCAGCACCAGCCGGTGTGCCGCAAAACTGCGGGCGTAGCGCCCAGTCAGTGGGAAAGTCTGGCGCTCGCTTTCCAGCTCACACAGCCCCAAACGTATATCAAACGCCATCGCGACCTGACGATTGAACTCGTCGGCAGGCAAGCTCTGCATCGCTTGAGCCTGTTCCGGTGAAAGCGACCAGACAATCGAACAAAGGTGAGGCTCGTCCAGCGGCAAGAACGCCAGAATACCGTCGCCGTGAAACGTCTGACGCGCGACGGACTGATGAGGGTGTTCAGTTCGAATAGTGGCGACCAACGCGTGATGGCCGTAGTCCCAAAAGGTCAGCGGAATATCCGCATGCTGACGCAACCACGAATGGGCGCCGTCCGCAGCGACGACCAGCCGGGCGGTCAGCATGCTATCGTCCTGCAACGTAATGAAGGCTTCGTTCTCGCCCCAGGCAACCTGTTTTAACGATGCGGGGGAGAGCAGGGTGATGTCGCTTAACTGAGAGGCGCGTTGCCACAGTACCTGCTGAATCACCGGGTTTTCAATGATATGCCCAAGATGGGAAAAGCCGAATTCTTCGCCGCTAAAGCTGATTTTACCGAAGCTGTCTTTGTCCCACACCTGCATATCGTTGTAAGGACTAACGCGTTGCGTCACGAGGTTTTCCCAGACGCCGATATGGCGCAGGAGACATTCGCTGGCGGCATTAATGGCGGAGACGCGCAGGGCATGGTCTTTCCCAAGCGGCTGAGGTTCGGCCGCCTGTTTCTCCAGCACGGCGATACGCAGGCCGCTGCCCTGTAAGCCGCAGGCTAGCGCCAGACCGACCATACCGCCACCGGCAATAACCACGTCGAATGATTGCATTTCCGTATTTCCTGTTGGCGAGCTTAATTAACGTTCTACCCAGCCCAGCGTGCGACGAGCAAAGGCGTCGCGCATCAGCGGTAGGTTATTCATGGCGATCAGTCCCAGATTGCGGCTGACGGTCAGTGCGGCATAGCGGTTGGCGAATAGCCTGACCAGTCCATCGGTGATCGCCACCGTGGCGTGTTGGTCGGGCTCGCGCCGCTGTTGGTAGCGGCTGAGCACGCTGTATTGGCCGATATCCTGCTGTTTTTTCGCTGCATCGACGACCGTTTCTGCCAGCGACATGACATCGCGAATCCCCAAATTAAAGCCCTGTCCGGCAATCGGGTGCAACGTTTGCGCGGCGTTACCCACCAGCGCCAGCCGATGGCTAATATGCTGGCTGGCTGTGAGTAAGCGCAGCGGGTAGCTGTGGCGTTCGCCGATGTGGGTGAACTGCCCCAGACGCCAGCCAAAAGCCTGTTGTAGCTGCTGGCGAAAGTTGGCCTCGCTCCAGTCATCGACCTCATGTTGACGGTGTTTATCATGGCACCAGACGAGCGAACTGCGACCGTTACTCATCGGCAAGAGCGCGAGCGGGCCGTGTGGAGTAAACCGCTCGAACGCGCGTCCGCGATGAGGTTCTGCGGTTGTCACATTGGCGATCGTCGCAATCTGATCATAATCATGCTGCTGCCATTGAATGCCGCAGGACTGCGACAGCATGGAACGTGAGCCATCGGCGGCGACCAGCAGTTGGCCCGTTAGCTCGGTGCCGTTGTCCAGCGTTAGCGTCGCATTATACTGCGTCCGCGTGACGGCAACGACTTTGGCCGGGCAATGCAGACGCACGCCCGGTGCCTGTTGCAGCAGGGAAAACAGGCGTTGCCCGACGTCGTGCAGCTCAACCACATGGCCTAATGCCTGAACGTGATAGTCCGAGGCCTTCAGATTTACCACGCTGGCGTGGCCGCGTTCGCTGACATGAATATCGGTTATCGCCGTTGCGTTACCCGACAGCGCTTGCCAGATGCCCAACGCCGCGAGCTGCTGGCGAGTGCCGTCAGACAGCGCGAGGGCGCGCGCGTCAAAACCCGGATGTTCCTTGTCGAGTGGCGAGTGCGCCTCGATAAGAACGACCGGGATTGCGCCCTGCGAAAGCCGCGATATCGCCAGCGCCAGCGTTGCGCCTGCCATCCCGCCACCGACAATCATGACCGCCATGCTGTTGTCCTTTGCAATTATGTCGTTGCCCTTTGAAAGCGCTGCTTAGCGTTGCTTATCATGCTGCTGCGCCATGAGCGCTTCGATGGCATCAGCGTCTTTGGTTACGCCAGCCGTCAGGTTTTCGTTGCCGCTTTCGGTGATCACGATGTTATCTTCGATACGTACGCCGATTCCCCGGTACTGCTGCGGCACTTTGGCATCAGGTGCGATGTAAAGACCCGGCTCGATGGTCAATACCATACCCGGTTCAAGCGGACGGCCCCGATCGGTGGTGCCGTAATTGCCCACGTCGTGCACGTCCAGACCCAGCCAGTGGCTGAGGCCGTGCATGAAGAACTGGCGATGTGCCTGCTCGGCAATCAGCTCTTCCACTTCACCTTTCAGCACGCCGAGCTTGATAAGCCCGCTGACCATGATGCGCACCACTTCTTCGTTCACTTCACGGATGCTACGACCTGGGCCAAACAGTTCCAGCGCACGCAGCTGTGAGCGCAGCACGATGTCGTAAATGGCACGCTGCGGCGCGGTAAATTTGCCGTTGACGGGGAAGGTGCGGGTAATGTCGCCAGCATAGCTTTTGTATTCACAGCCAGCGTCAATCAGCACCAGATCGCCGTCACGCATTTGCGTTTCATTTTCGGTGTAATGCAGGATGCAGGCGTTGTCACCGCTGCCTACGATGGTGTTGTAAGAAGGATAACGCGCACCGTGACGGGTAAATTCGTGATGAATTTCGCCTTCAAGCTGATATTCATACATGCCGGGACGGCATTTTTGCATGGCGCGGGTGTGGGCCAGCGCGGTAATTTCACAGGCGCGGCGCATCACGCTAATTTCTTCCGGTGATTTAAACAGGCGCATCTCATGCACCCACGGGCGCCAGTCTGTCAGCGTAGCAGGGGCAGCAAAGCTCTGACGGGAGCCGTTGCGCAAGGTGTCCAGCGCGGCGAAGACCAGCTTGTCGGCATAATCGTACTGCCCTTGTGCGTGGTACACCACGTCCAGCCCATTCAATAATAGATGCAGCTGTGCGCCGATTTCGCCAAATGGCAGTGCGCGATCAACGCCGAGTTTAGCGGGTGCCGCTTCCTGACCGAGGCGACGACCAAACCAGATTTCGGCTGTCAGATCGCGTACGCGGTTGAAGATCACGCTGTGATGATGTTTGGCATCGCTTTTTACCAGCAGCAGAACGGCTTCTGGTTCATTGAAGCCCGTGAAATACCAGAAATCACTATTTTGACGATAAGGATAGTCACTGTCGGCATTGCGCTGTGCTTCCGGCGCGGCAAAAATAATCGCCGCGCTGCCCGGTGCCATTTTTTCCAACAGACCCTGACGACGACGAAGAAATTCTTGTGGATTCATCACCTGCTCCTGAAAATAGTCCGTGCGGTTGCCTTTCCCTTCCGCTCTGAATGAGGCATGCCTTTCGACGTTATTTAGTGCAGCGTTGGCTTTTGCTGTTCGGGCGCAGTCACAACGCGTTGGCTGGTAAATTCGGTATGGCACAAAATGGCAGAAACGCGAACATACTCAATCACTTCTTCCAGTGATTGCTCTAGTTCTTCCTGGTCTTCATCTTCGTCGTAGCCCAGCTGTGCGATGTTGCGTAAATCTTCGATAGCTTCTTTCAGCTCGCCTTTGGCTTTGTTCAACTGTGGCTGAGCCACGCCCAGCCCGAGCAGGAAGTGGTTGACCCAGCCTGCCAGCGCGTCGGCGCGATCGAAAACGCTCACGTCATCCTGCGAGTCGTCCGGCAGGAAAAGCTGGAACAGAAAGCCATCATCTTCCAGCGCTTCACACGTGGCCTGATACAGCTCCTGAAGCGGCTGCGACAGCGTTTGGGTAAACGCCATGCCTTCGTTAGTCAGTTCAAAAACCAGCGTTCTCCAGCTGTCGTCATGGTTTCCACCACACAGCATCCCACTGATCAAACCGTGCATTTCTGCTGCGGTCAGCGCGACCTGCTGTTGGTGAAGCAGTTGGTCAAGGCCTTCATAGGCAGGAAACGTATTCTCTATAGACATGCGGATTCGTCATCGTTGGCTGGATTGGTTCGTGCTATGCTACCACCAAGCTCCCTTTCGATACCAGAAAGGGCTTGTATCTTAGATCTCGGCTATATATAGTTGCGCCCGCTTTAACGAGCCCGATGTAACGGGTAATGCTCATGCTATGTGGCACGCGGGCGTAAGAACGACAAAAGGCAGGAAGGTGGTATGTCTGCACAACCAGTAGATATTCAAATTTTTGGCCGTTCGTTAAGAGTAAATTGCCCGCCAGAACAACAGGATGCGTTGAATCAGGCGGCGGAAGATCTTAACCAGCGGTTGCAAGATCTTAAAGTTCGCACTAGAGTCACAAACACTGAGCAATTGGTGTTTATTGCCGCGCTGAATGTGTGCCATGAGCTGGCACAGGAGCGGGGTAAGACGCGTGATTATGCATCGAATATGGAACAGCGTATTCGTATGTTGCAGCAGACGATCGAACAGGCGTTGCTGGAGCAAGGCAAGATCACTGAACGTCAGGGTGCACAATTTGAATAACGTCGTATTTTGACAAAAGTACGGTGTTTTTACGCGAGAAGACGTGCTAAGGTTTATCGCGAGTAACGAATAAAATTTCTCTGAGATGTTTGTCAGCGGGCCAGTCCCCTGAGCCGATATTTCATACCAACAGAATGTAATGCTCTGCGGTTGGTGAGCACGCTCGGTTCGTCCGAGAAGCCTTAAGACTGCGACGTTATGTTCACCTTGAACCAAGGGTTCAAGGGTTACAGCCTGCGGCGGCATCTCGGAGATTCCCTTTCTTTTATCATTTTTGACCCGTGGCGAATGCAGCCCATGTCATCTTCTGATTCATCTTCATCGGCACTTCTCGATACTTCACTTTCTTCTACGGCGTCATCGCGTCAGCAGATTCGTCAGGCTGTGCGTCAGCAGCGTCGTTTACTGACGCCAGAGCAGCAGTCGCGCTTTGCGCAGCAGGCGAGTGAACGCGTCATGGTGCACCCGAAAATCATACAGGCAGATAGCGTCGCAGTATTTCTGTCATTTGATGGTGAACTGGATACGCACCCGCTTATTCAACAGCTGTGGCAGCAGGAGAAACGCGTTTATTTGCCGGTTCTGCATCCGTTTCGTACCGGGCATCTGTTGTTCCTGCGCTATGCACCGGACACTGAACTGGTGCGCAATCGTCTGAAGATTATGGAGCCACGTCTGGATGTGCGTCAGGTGCTGCCGTTACCGCAGTTGGACGTCCTGCTGACGCCGCTGGTGGCGTTTGATCATCAGGGACAGCGGCTGGGTATGGGGGGCGGGTTTTACGACCGTACGTTGCAGTATCGCAACTATACATCTCGCGGGCCTTATCCGATCGGTCTGGCCCACGATTGTCAGCAGGTTGACGCACTACCAGTGGAAAGTTGGGATATTCCGCTGCCGGAAATTATTACCCCCTCCCGCCATTGGCAGTGGAACTCACGCTAGCTTTTGAGCGCTTCAGGCGAGCGATCGTGGCCTAACATCTGCTGTACCAATTCCACACAGTGCAGGAAGCGCGAATCGTAGTCCGACTCTTTGATGTAAACGTACGGGATATTATTGTTAGCCAGCATCGTTTTCAGCAGATCCTGAAACTCCGAGCGGGCGGTGGTGCTGCCTAAGCTACGCAACCCATCGGCGACCCACGGCGTGTTGTTTTCCAGCAAAATCACCAGATCGAAACGGTATTCATCGATCAGCGCCTGAACGAACGGGTGCTCACGGCCTTCGTATTTCTTGCAGAACGCCTGCGTGGTGACAAAGTCGGTGTCGATGAAGGCCACTTTATTGGCGTATTTCACTGCAAAATCAATGTACTGTGCCTGACCCAGCGCGATCTTATCGTAGTCGGAATATTGCAGCGCCATCTCGTCGCCGCCCAAATGGGAGAACACGTAATCGCGACCATATTCCCAGGCGCTGGTGGTGTTGAAGATATTCGCCAATTTGTTTACCAGCGTGGATTTACCGCTGGATTCGCCGCCAAGAATGGCAACGGTACGCACAAAGAACGGCTTCACTTCGGTCGGAATATAGTCCCAGTAACGAAAGGGATCGTGACGGATCTGTGAACCGCTGATGTTCATAAAGGATCGCTGCGGGTCGATCAGAATGGCCTCAATGCCCAGTTGCTCGCGGTATTGCGCGGCATCCTGTTCTTCGCTGGTGTAGACGAAATTCGGCGTGATGCTTTTTTCCTGCATGAACGCCTGAATCCCTTTGCTCCACACATCCCAGCCGTGCGGATAAGGCTCCATTCCTTGCTCATTGAAGGCGTGAATATGAATATTTTTCTGATACTTAAAGGTCTGCAATAGCCAGCGTAGGCGGTCGCTGACGGTGGGCTGCTGTGACATCGAGCTGTTCTCAAACAGCAGGCGGTCGCGCGGTTCGTCGTAACCTAAAATCACATGCAGTTCATCGACCTGGCTGCACGCGCGCTGAATAAGATAAATGTGGCCGGTGTGTAGCGGATAGAACTTGCCGAAGACGACGCCAACACTCTTTTCGTAGCGCGGGAATTCCAGTTCAAGAAAGCGATGCAGCGCTTCCAGTTTCTGGGCGCTAGGGCTTTTGATTTTGGCATTAAGTAATTGACTGAGATAGCCTTTGGTCATATCGGTCGCGTTGGCAACCTGCTGTAGGGTGCAACCCTTCTGCCGGATGGCGGATTTCAGGTAATCAAATGATGACATGGCGCAGCACTCTTGTTTAGCTTACTAAACAAAATAACACAGAACAGGGCAATATCCGCTACGCTTTCATTCCCTGTTTAGCTCAGGATGGAAGGGGCGGATGACCTTCTGTGGCCCGTTTAGAGATCGTCGAGGATTGCGAGCGCGTCGGCTAGCTTTTTCACGCCGAACACCTGCATGCTAGCAGGAGCTTTCTTCGGCATATTGGCGTGAGGAACGATGGCGCGTTTGAAGCCATGCTTGGCGGCTTCGGTGATCCGCTCTTGCCCGCTGGGAACCGGACGAATTTCGCCCGCCAGACCGACTTCACCGAAGATGACCAGATCTTGCGGCAGCGGGCGGTCGCGGAAGCTGGAGACCAGCGATAGCAGTAGCGCCAGATCGGCACTGGTTTCGGTGACTTTCACTCCGCCGACGACATTCACGAACACATCCTGATCCGACATCTGCAAGCCGCCGTGACGATGCAGTACCGCCAGCAGAATCGCTAAGCGATTTTGCTCCAGTCCAACCGCCACGCGACGCGGGTTAGCCATCATCGATTGATCCACCAGCGCCTGAATTTCGACCAGCAGCGGACGCGTGCCTTCCCACACCACCATGACCGAACTGCCGGACGTGACTTCGTCTCCGCGGCTGAGGAAAATCGCCGACGGATTGCTGATCTCGCGTAGACCCTGTTCCGTCATGGCGAACACGCCCAGCTCATTAACGGCGCCGAAACGGTTTTTATGGCTGCGCAGCGTGCGGAAGCGGGAATCGGCATCGCCATCCAGCAGCACGGAGCAGTCGATGCAGTGTTCCAATACTTTTGGCCCGGCGAGCGAACCGTCTTTGGTGACGTGGCCGACCATGATGATAGCAACGCCGCGCGTTTTGGCGAAGCGCGTTAGGTAGGCGGCGGTTTCACGCACCTGCGCCACGCTGCCGGGGGACGATTGGATATCGGCGAGGTGCATGACCTGAATGGAGTCGATCACCATCAGCTTCGGCTGTTCCTGCTCGGCAATCAGGCAAATCTGTTCGATGCTGGTTTCCGACAGCATGTTGAGATTCTGGGTCGGCAGGTTGAGTCTGTGCGCCCGCATTGCTACCTGCTGTAGTGATTCTTCACCGGTGACGTACAGGGTTTTCATATTTTCTGACAGTTTACAGAGCGTTTGCAGCAGCAGGGTACTCTTGCCTGCGCCGGGGTTACCGCCGATCAGAATGGCGCTGCCCGGAACGACGCCGCCGCCCAGAACGCGGTCAAACTCCTGAAAGCCGGTAGAAAAGCGAGGCAGCGCTTCAAGACTGATTTCTGAGAGCTTTTGTACCCGGCTGACGCCAGCGCTTTCACCTGCATAGCCAGTGAGACGGTCGGAACGTGACACAGACGCCGAGGCCAGACGGACTTCGGTAATGGTATTCCAGGCATGGCAGGCGCTGCACTGCCCTTGCCAGCGCGGGTAGTCAGCCCCGCATTCATTACATACAAACGCCCGTTTGACGGCTTTTGCCACGTCTCACCTCCCACTGATTAACGCTTTTCGTGTCTCATGCTGCCGCTGAGGATGCATAGTACACCACTCAGGTCGGCATGACGGATGGTCACCGCAGATTGCTCATTGACCTTCGGTTTGGCGTGATAGGCAATGCCTAAGCTGGCTGCCTTGATCATCGGTAGATCATTTGCGCCGTCGCCAATCGCAACGGTCTGATGCATTGGGATTTCCAGCTTTTCCGCCAGCTGTTGCAGCGTGGTCGCTTTATATTTTGCATCGACAATCGTGCCGATGACGTCGCCAGTCAGCTTGCCGTCTTGCATGCCTAATTCGTTGGCAACGGCGGCGACCAGACCTAACTCATCACGTAAATAATCAGCAAAATAGGTAAACCCGCCCGATGCAATCGCGACGTGCCAGCCTGCTTCCTGAAGCTGACTAACCATATTACGCAGGCCCGGCATCAGCGGCAGATTTTTACGCACC
This sequence comes from Pectobacterium carotovorum, assembly GCA_016415585.1. Taxonomy (NCBI): domain Bacteria; kingdom Pseudomonadati; phylum Pseudomonadota; class Gammaproteobacteria; order Enterobacterales; family Pectobacteriaceae; genus Pectobacterium; species Pectobacterium carotovorum. Next base: position 638,145 of record CP066552.1, read on the forward strand.
GTCTGTAAAATATTGGCGTCGGCACCTTTTAATGTCCCTACGCGCTGGCGCAAACTGTCAGCGAAATCCAGCTCGCCACGCATCGCGCGTTCGGTAACTTCAGCGACCAGTTCGCCTGTACCCGCTAGTTTGGCGATTTCATCAATACATTCGATCTGAATCGCGGTGGAATCCATGTCCATCACCAGTAAACCCGGCGAACGCAGCGTTGGCGCGTTACGCATTGCCGCGACATCGATGCCCAGTTCGTGGGCCAGCTTAGTTGCGCGTGGCGTCAGCGTGCCAGCCAAGCGTACGACCTGATAATCGCCCACGCTCCAAGCGCTCACGATCACCATCGCACTTCCCAGTTTACGCTGGTAGCGGGAAATCAGGTTTTTATCGAGGACGTCGCTATAAATAAGCCAGCCGGTGTCGCCAGCGCGGTAGTCAAGCGGCATCACTTCGTCACCGCTTAGTGATAATGGCAGTCCCGGCCAACAGTTGATCTCATCAGGGAGATCACGATAGGTCAGACTATTCGACATGGGGTAAATCCTCTGCTGGCAGTAGTGCGATAAAGTCGTGTGATAAAGAGGGATGTGGCGTCGACCAAACATATCCCTCCAAAAACTGGGCAACAAGCTATCCTATCGTCGGCGCTTCTGGCAACATGAAAGTATCCAAATCGTGTAAGGATTATCATGGTTCGCGCCCAGGTGAAATTTCGTCTACACCGCACGGCAATTGTGCTGATTTGCTTCGCTCTGCTAGTGGTATTAATGCAAGGTGCGTCCTATTTCAGTTTGAGCCACCAGATGGTGCGATCTGAGCAGGTTGAAGATCTGGCGCGTACGCTCTCCAGACAGGTGGCTTACAGCCTTTCGTCGCTGATGGGTAGCGTCGATGATAATAGTCAAAAGATTAATACCATCCTCAAGCAGCTTACCGATCATAGCCGCATTCTGGATGCTGGTGTGTATCAACAGGACGGTTCGCTGGTAGCGCATGTCGGTGAACAGGTGCAACTGCGAGACCGGCTGGCGCTGGACGGCAATCGTGTCGGTAGCTACTTTAACCACCAACTGGTGCAGCCGATTGAAGGAAAAGAAGGCCCGATCGGGTTCCTGCGCATCACCTTAGATACCCATGTGCTGGCGACCGAAGCCCGACAGGTAGATAACACCACCAATATTCTGCGTCTGATGATTCTACTTTCACTGGCTATCGGCATTATTCTGACCCGAACGCTGTTGCAGAATCGTCGTACCCGCTGGCAGCAGTCGCCTTACCTTCTCACGGCCAGTACGCCAGTGAAAGAAGAAGGGGATGAGGTAGAAAGCGACACGCAGCCGGACAGCGGCGCGATAGTGAAAAAAGACGGGGAAGAGAAAAGTCTCTGACATGCGGGCGAGCACCCCGTACAAACGGTCTGTTTGTACGGAGGGCGTAGCGAGTTATTTCAACGACAGTTGAAACTCCAGCCAGTGGCTATGGAATTGATTGAGTATCGAGGTGTATTCGCTTTTGGTGTAGCGATCGGATGCAGTAGCGGAAATATAGTTACGAAAATGGCTGAACATGGCGTCGCTGTCGCTTGATGCAGCCAGAGAAAAGATTTGCTGGCGTTGAACCTGCGTGGCTGACGTGCCTTCCGCATTTTTCTGTAGTTCCTGGAACGTCGCGTTCGCTTTATCGGTGTCTCCCGCGTCGACACTGCGTTGATACTCATCTTGCAGAATATGTTTTTCCACGTTACTCAACGCATCAGACTGGTACTGGATAAAGTCCTGAATATCTTTATCGGCTTGCTGGTGAGCGCTACTATCCACATAGCGGTTTTTCAGTTCTTCCAGCTTTGCGGCTTTTAGCGTGATTTCGATACTATCGGTGGTATAGCTCCACGTTCTCACGTCGGACGGTTTAGACAGCGCTTGATGAACCAGGTCGATAAAGTCTTCTTTACTGATACCGCTGTCGGCTTTGAGATTATTTGACCAAAGTTCCAACGCTATTTCATTCGTGCCGATAGGATCAATCGGCAACTTGGCCGTTGAGTTAATCTCGTTTTGTATCATCAGGTTACGTGCTTTAAGCATCTCTGCTTGCATCGCATCTTGATCTATTTCGCTCAAGTTAGAAGGTGGAGCGTTTGCTATATTTTCTTTCAAGCGTGCCATCGCTTCCGCAGAGATTTTTATAGTGTTGGGGAAGGTGACCGCCTTTCCGGTAATCGGATCGACGATTTGTACGCTGTCGGCCGCGCTGGACTCTGTCGTTGCCGTGTGCTGTGTTGATGATGAAGGTATCGCGGTGCTTTGGGCCTGAGAATTGCTATAACCCGTATTATTTACAGACAAGCTCATACTCTCTCCTTAAGTGCGATTGAATGGTTAAATATTGACCCAAATGTTATCGGCAGGGACAGATGGTAACTTTATAAATGATTTATTCCGTTATTATTACTTGTGACGTGGTGCCGAGGTTTGGCAAGTAAAGACGCTGCTTTGCTGTTTATGCCATCACCGATTGTGTCTGCACGTTAAATCAGGGAAAATGCTCGGCTACCGTTTATTTCCGCTTTGCCTGACGATCTGACATCGGTGTGTTGTTCACTTGATGCTGACGCCGGGTGGCTAACAAAAGAAACCTGAAAATCATGTCTCCAAGTGAATACGCCCGCGAAGTCTCCAAAAGAAGAACGTTCGCTATCATTTCTCACCCCGATGCCGGTAAAACCACGATTACCGAAAAGGTTCTGCTGTTCGGACAGGCGATCCAGACTGCCGGTACAGTAAAAGGGCGTGGTTCGAACCAGCATGCGAAATCCGACTGGATGGAGATGGAAAAGCAGCGTGGTATCTCCATCACCACGTCCGTGATGCAGTTTCCCTACCGCGAATGTCTGGTTAACCTGCTGGATACCCCAGGGCACGAAGACTTCTCCGAAGATACCTATCGTACGCTGACGGCGGTGGATTGCTGCCTGATGGTGATCGATGCCGCAAAAGGGGTCGAAGATCGTACGCGTAAGCTGATGGAAGTCACTCGGCTGCGCGACACCCCGATTCTGACGTTCATGAACAAACTTGACCGTGACATCCGCGATCCAATGGAAGTGCTGGATGAAGTCGAGAGCGAACTTAAGATCGCTTGTGCGCCAATTACCTGGCCGATTGGCTGCGGCAAATTGTTCAAAGGCGTGTACCACCTTTATAAAGACGAAACCTATCTGTATCAGACTGGTAAAGGCCATACGATTCAGGAAGTGCGCATCGTTAAAGGGCTGGATAACCCGGAACTGGATACCGCCGTTGGCGAAGAGCTGGCCGCACAACTGCGTGAAGAGCTGGAGTTGGTGCAAGGGGCATCGCACGAATTTGAACTGGATGCGTTTCTGGCAGGTGAACTGACGCCAGTCTTCTTTGGTACGGCGCTGGGCAACTTCGGCGTTGACCACATGCTGGATGGCTTAGTCGCCTGGGCACCTGCGCCGATGCCGCGTAAAACGGATACCCGTGAAGTGACGGCGGCGGAAGAGAAATTCACCGGTTTTGTGTTCAAGATTCAGGCCAATATGGACCCGAAACACCGTGACCGCGTGGCGTTTATGCGCGTGGTGTCCGGAAGATATGAAAAGAGCATGAAGCTGCGTCAGGTGCGTACGGGCAAAGACGTGGTGATTTCAGATGCGCTGACCTTTATGGCGGGCGACCGTTCCCACATTGAAGAAGCCTACCCCGGCGATATCATTGGGTTACACAACCACGGCACTATCCAGATTGGCGATACGTTTACCCAGGGTGAAGACATGAAATTCACCGGTATCCCCAACTTTGCGCCGGAACTGTTCCGTCGTATCCGCCTGCGTGACCCGCTCAAGCAGAAACAGCTGCTTAAAGGGCTGGTACAGCTGTCCGAGGAAGGCGCGGTACAGGTCTTCCGTCCATTGACCAACAACGACCTTATCGTGGGTGCGGTCGGTGTGCTGCAGTTTGATGTGGTCGTTGCTCGTCTGAAAACGGAATACAACGTTGAGGCGATTTACGAGTCGGTGAACGTTTCTACCGCGCGCTGGGTTGAGTGCAGCGATGTGAAGAAGTTCGAAGAGTTTAAGCGTAAGAACGAACAGCATCTGGCACTGGATGGTGGTGATAATCTGGCCTATATCGCACCGACGATGGTAAACCTGAACCTGACGCGGGAACGCTATCCAGAAGTGAAGTTCCACCAAACGCGCGAGCATTAATTTTGATCGATGGCGCCACGGTTTCATGAAAATCATCGTAACTGTGGCGTTTAAATCGTGACCACATTGTTAAAATAATCATCACCCGGTTATGCTTGGCTTTAGGCCAAAAGTGCTGGGTGTTTTTATTTTTAAATGTATTTAAAAACAATGCATTACCCAGGGTTTTTCCCTGCTGTTATTTCTCGCTTCAGTGCAACAGACAAATCTGAATTGCTGCGCATATTCCCTTGCTCCCCTGTGATTTTCCATTCTGTAGGCTATAGTTAACAGCGTGTTAACTGATTTAGCTTGTTCAACTGTTAGTTCAATTTAAGTTGGTTCATTATTTTGATTTGTTTCGTCTTTGCAATTCAATACTCTGATTTTTTTATACAAGCAGAAGGAATCATCGGAGTATTGATAACGTCATTATCACCTTGGTTTGCTGATGACGGTGCAGGCGTTAACGTGACCCAAATCGGTTTTTCGGGTTTATAGAAGAGCATAAGAAGGAAGACATCGATGAAAAAGACCAAATTGACACAATCGCTGATCGTAGTTGCTCTGGGTTCGATTCTGGCTGGCGGTGCCATGGCTGAAGAAACGTTAGGGCAGAAAGTAGAGCGTATCGCGGACACAACTGGTGCAAAAATCGATAGCTCCGCCAATAAAGCTTCTGGCTACGTCAGTGACAGCGCTATCACAGCAAAAGTGAAGAGTGCGTTGTTGGAAGACAAATCGATTACCAGCAGCGATATTTCCGTTGAAACATCAAATGGCGTCGTCACGCTGAGTGGCTTTGTCGGTAGTCAGGAATTGAGCACCCGCGCGGTAGAAATCACTACGCAGGTTGAGGGGGTCCAGTCTGTCAGCGATAAACTGCAGGTGAAAGATAATCAATCACAATCGGTTGGCGCGTATGCCGATGATGCCGTGATTACCAGCACCATTAAGGCCAAGCTGCTGGCGGATGACATTGTTCCGTCCCGTAAAGTGAAAGTTGAAACGCAGGCTGGCGTCGTACAACTGAGCGGCGGGGTGGATAACAAAGCGCAGTCCGACCGTGCTGAGAGTATTGCGAAGGCCGTCGACGGTGTGAAAAGCGTCAAGAACGACCTGACAGTTAAATAACCCTTTGATACAGGGTTATCCTTAATGGCGGATAACCCTACCTAATCCGCATAATAAAACACCACCTGTGGATACGCAGTCAGGACGCACGAATGGCGTCAGGATGACCACCATGATTTTTCATTTTGTCTGGTAAGGAGAGCGTATGTTTCGTTGGGGTATTATCTTTTTAGTTATCGCACTCATCGCGGCAGCACTGGGTTTCGGTGGATTAGCCGGCACAGCAGCTGGCGCGGCAAAAATCGTCTTTGTAGTCGGTATTATTCTGTTTCTGGTTAGCTTGTTCACGGGTCGAAAACGGCCGTAGCACAGCGCATCCTTTCGTATAGAAAAATGTCATACAGAGCACACAGCCGCGCCACGCGGCTGTCATATTTTACCGGCACACTGTCTTTTACTGATACTACCCGCGTATTTGCTGCATTTCGACAGTTTATCAGGAGGTTTATGATGAATAGCGATATCGTTGTTGGCAAATGGAAACAGTGGAAAGGGAATTTCCTCGCGCTGTGGGCCGATTGGTTTGACAGCGACTGCGCCTGGCTGGAAGGGAGTAACGATTACCTGTCCGGTGTCTTGCAAGAGGGTTACGGAAAAGCGCACGAAGAGGTATCCTCAGAGAAAACCACGTTACACTGAGGCCTCACCGCAACGACAAGTCCGATTCTGCCATGAGGCTTTGGCAGGATAGTTCTTGGGCGTAGATTAGGTCGCCTCATCTGACCTAATTTTGACGGAGAGAAGCGACGTGCCCGCTGAACGATACCGTTTTATCGATACCCACTGCCATTTTGATTTCCCCTTATTCTATGATGACGCACCGGAAAGCTTGCGTCTGGCGCAAGACGCTGGGGTTGAGTGCATCATCATTCCTGCCGTGGCTTCTCAGCATTTTGAGCGCGTATTGACGCTCTCTCGCACCTACTCACCGCTCTACGCCGCACTGGGCCTTCACCCGCTTTATATCGCCGAGCATCAGGAGAGCGACCTGCTCCGTCTGGAAGACGAACTGCGCCAGCTACCCACCAAGCTGGTGGCGGTGGGGGAGATTGGGTTGGATCTCTATATGCCGGAACCGCAGTTTGAGCGGCAGCTTACCTTCCTTGAGGCTCAGCTTCGGCTGGCGAAAAAATACGATCTCCCGACGATTCTGCACTCGCGACGAAGCCACGACAGGCTGGCGCAATTACTGCGCCGTATCGATGTGCCGCGTACTGGCGTGGTTCACGGGTTTGCAGGTAGCCTGGCACAGGCGCAGGCCTTTATCCGGCTGGGCTATTACATCGGCGTAGGGGGAACCATAACCTATGACAGAGCGAATAAAACGCGTCAGGCAATCGCGCAACTGCCGTTAGATCGACTGCTGCTGGAAACTGACGCGCCCGACATGCCGATGAGTGGCTATCAGGGGCAGCCAAACCGACCTGAACGTATTTCGTGCGCGTTTCAAACGCTGTGTGAGCTACGTGCAGAATCGCCTGAAGAGATTGCCGAGGCGCTGTGGCAGAATTCGTTCAGGCTGTTTGGACGGCTGAGCCCGACGTAACGCTGAGAGTGTTACGACGCTACCCGTTACACCACTACCATTCCCCCAAGTGGAAGAATACTTGCTTCCGTTTTCTGTTATTTCTGTGCAACAACAGACAGAACAGCCATTCTGATTTCATATATCAATCATTAAATTGTGATAAAGATCACCTTTTTGTGTTTTCGGCTGTTCGATGTTGTATGTATTTGTGACATAAGTTAGCGACCTTCACGGGCCTGTCTTTATAATCGGCTCGCCAGCGCGTGTTTACCGTTCTGGTGACCCGATTTTTATTATGCTCTTACTTTTTCACGCGTTATAGGGAACTACACATGCAACTCGTTATGAGTCTCATCGGTATGATTGTTCTGATACTGTGCGCGGTTATGTTATCCAATAACCGTAAAGCGATCAGATTGCGCACCGTAGTTGGTGCTTTTATTCTTCAGATTGGTATTGGTGCGCTGGTACTGTATGTACCCCTTGGGCGCAAGATTCTGGAGGGCATGACGAGCGGTGTAGCAAACGTTATCTCCTACGGAAATCAAGGCGTTTCGTTTATGTTTGGCGGTCTGGTCTCCGACAAAATGTTCGAAGTCTTTGGCGGTGGTGGCTTTGTTTTCGCACTCCGCGTCTTGCCGATTATCGTCTTTTTCTCTTCTCTTATCGCCGTGTTGTACTACATGGGCATTATGCAGATCGTCATCAAGGTACTCGGTGGCGGATTGCAGAAACTGTTGGGAACTTCCCGTACTGAATCGCTCTCTGCGACGGCCAATATCTTTGTCGGTCAAACGGAAGCGCCGCTGGTGGTCCGTCCGTATATTGCCAATATGACGCAGTCAGAACTGTTTGCGGTGATGTGTGGTGGGTTGGCCTCAATTGCCGGAGCGGTGATGGCAGGCTATGCCCAGATGGGCGTGCCGTTGGAATACCTGATTGCAGCGTCCTTCATGGCTGCCCCAGGCGGGTTACTGTTTGCCAAACTGATGGTGCCGGAAACGGAAAAAACGCACGACCATGATGAGATGGTTGGCTTTGTCGATGAAGACGATCGCCCAGCTAACGTCATCGATGCGGCGGCAAGCGGTGCGGCGTCCGGTATGCAACTGGCGCTGAATGTGGGTGCGATGCTGTTGGCGTTTATCGCCTTGATCGCCGTGTTGAACGGCATTCTGGGCGGCATCGGTGGCTGGTTTGACTACCCGCAGCTGTCACTGGAACTGATTCTGGGCTGGTGCTTTGCGCCTGTCGCGTTCCTGATTGGTATTCCGTGGAGTGAGGCAACCGTGGCGGGCTCGTTCATTGGGCAGAAACTGATCGTCAACGAGTTCGTTGCTTACCTGAATTTCAGTGAATATCTGAAAGCGGATGAGGTGGTGCAGGCCGCTGGTTTGCAGGTTCTGTCGGATCATACCAAAGCTGTGATTTCGTTCGCGCTGTGCGGCTTTGCTAACCTTTCGTCTATTGCTATCCTTATTGGAGGTTTGGGCAGTATGGCACCGACTCGGCGTCAGGATATTGCCCGCTTTGGTTTGAAAGCGGTTGCGGCAGGTACGCTTTCTAACCTGATGAGCGCCTGCATCGCAGGGTTCTTCCTGGCCCTGTAAATGTAACCAGGCATTCTTGCAGTAGCGAGATGATGGGCGGCGAAAGTCGCCCATTGTTCGTTTAAGTCCCTACATTATTCAGGGTTTAAGCGTGGCTTGCGCAGCATTTACCGAATGCGGGTGCGATATGCTTGCCTGAGTGGAGCAACATGCTTTCTGCTTTTATTGATGATGTTGAATGGATTTCTTTTCCACGGGCAACGGACGGTGCCGCCTACCCAGGTATTACTGCACGCTGCCATTTCCATTTGTCTGCCTACGACGACGCGCTTTTTGCCGAGGCGAACATTCCTTTTTCCGACGCGCTAGAGCGCGCCGTACCGAAACGACGTGCCGAATTTTTGGCTGGGCGTTGTGTTGCCAAACATGTGTTGAACAAGCTGGATCACCCTGGTTTTGTTCTGCATAGCGGAGAAGACCGCTCGCCGCAGTGGCCGGGAAATATTGCTGGTTCGCTGAGCCATAACAAAGACAGCGTACTCTGCGCCGCCCATTTACGTAGCGATGCGCTATCGTGCGTGGGTGTGGATATCGAAGGATTTATGTCCGACGAGCGTGCGCAGTCGCTGTGGCCTGGCATCATTGGCGATGAAGAGTTCCATTGGTTTCAGGAGCGGGATGAGGCATTTAGTTGTTTGCTGACGATCAGCTTCTCTGCGAAAGAGAGTCTGTTCAAGGCGCTTTACCCGCAGGTTAGGCACTATTTCGATTTTCTGGATGCCAGACTGGTGGCGCTGGATATCACCAAACGTGAATTCGAGCTGGAACTGCTGACCGATCTGACGCCAACGTTTTATGCCGGACGCCGTTTTAAAGGTGCGTATCTGCTGAGAGAGTACGACGTCACCACCTTTCTCTGCTGCTAAAAAAGCCCGCGTTAGCGGGCTGGGGTTGCTGACAAAGTCCGTCGAGCGGGAGTAACGGATAGATCGTAAAGACGCTGCAAGTACGTCCATGTAAGCTCGGCTTGCGCAGATATAAATCTCATCCCTGAGATTCACCCTTGCAGGGCCGTCGCAAGCGACGTTCAAAAACGTTCCTGACGTTTTTGTCCCTGGCGCAAACGCTTTACTCTTCTATTCCGTTGCTCCCGTTCTCGTTCGATAAACAGACTTGTCAACGGTCTGAAGCTCGCGTTAGCGGGCTAGAGTCATCGGTATCAGAACTTATAGCTCACGCCGCCGTACACCGTACGCCCAGACAGGAAGTAGTCGTTGTCAGTGGCAACATAGTCCCGTTTTTCGTTGGTCAGGTTAGTGACGCCCAGTTTTAGATCTACGTTTTTAACCGGTGTATAAGTGGCACCGATATCCACGGTATTGAAACCGCGAGTCTTGGTGGACTCTTTGTCAAGCAGATATTGGTTCCCCGTATATTGGTAAGCAATATAGGTTGATACATTATCCAGTGCTTGCCAGTTCAACTGCGTGTTAACCGTATTTTTTGGGGTTTTTTTCAGGCGCTTCTTGGTGGTGCGGTCTTCGGCATCGACGATAGTCCAGTTAGTGGTCCAGTTTAGGTCATCCGTGAGATCGACCCAAAATGAGGTTTCAATTCCCTGAACCCGCGCTTTATCCACGTTGTAATAAGGAAGATTGACTACCCTAGTTCTGTCTTTATCCCAAGCCTCAGATTGGATCATATTCTTGATATCATTATTAAACAGAGTGACACCTCCGCCGAAGCGCTCAGCTTCATAGGCAGTTCCTATCTCATAGCTGATGGAAGTTTCTGCTTTGAGATCAGGGTTACCGACTAGATAGCAGAATCCGCGACATGCTGCCTTCATATAGCCGGGGGTAAACTGAGCGAGGGTTGGCGCTTTAAAGGCCTTATTCACGCCGCCTTTGATCACCCAGTTGTCGGTTAAACTATAAGTGGCGTAGGCGCGTGGACTGAATTCTGTTCCATAGACTTCATGGTGGTCGACGCGACCACCAAAGGTGAGGGCTAAATCCGCAATCTTGAACTCATCTTGTAGGAAAAGAGCACTCTGATTGACGTCTGCTTTTCCACCTTTCAGATTCATGCTGTGTTCCAGCGATGTGATGCGGTATTCGCCGCCGCCGGTCAGCAGGTGGTCACCTAGGTAACCAGAAATTTGCCCGTCAACGGTATGATTATTCTGAGTAATATCGGCTATACCTTTATTAAGCTCAGAATTATCCATTAAATCGATGTTTTCGTAGTAGTAGCGCAGCCGCGTATCGACATTGTCCCAGCTACCGTTATGCGTGAGCCCCAGGCCGAGGCGATCGATTTTCTGTGTATTATGAGCAGCGGTGCCAGCGTTATTCCAGTCGACGAAGCGGTCATCTTTGGTATAGGTCGCATCAAAATCCAGGCTCTGCTGGGAATCGATCAACCACGTCAGGTTACCCAGCACGCTGTAGTTATCACGCTTTTCTATGGCATCCGTGTTACGGTTTTGTGATTGCTCGGTACGCCACGCATCACGTTTGCCGCCATCGACAATCAAGCTACCCAGCAGCGTATTCTCTATCAGTGGGCCGCTAACGTAGTCATTCAGGCGATTGTTGTCACCGCCGGAACCTTCGGTCGGTGCCTGAAAGTTATAGCCGAATTCACCAGCCACTTTCTCCCCCGGCTGGCGCAGAATCACGTTTACCACACCGCCCAGCGCGTCAGCACCGTACAGCGAAGACATTGGGCCACGAATCACTTCGATACGTTCAATCGCCGACATAGGAATGGAGCTAAGATCGAAATCATTCCCCATATCAGTTGCGAGTGATTCTTGGGCGTTGATACGGCGACCATTCACCAGCAGCAGCGTGTAGTCTGCCCGCATACCACGGATCTTGATCTCGTTACGGCCATAGGTAGTCGACGGGTTGATATTAATGCCCGGCAGCTTTTTCACCGCATCGGTAACGTTATTCACCGACATCTTTTCCAGCTCGGCGCGGGTGATGACAGAAACGCTGGCGGGAGCGCTTAGCGTGGTATGTTTCGTCTGTGTTGCCGTCACGACGATTTTTTCATCTGCCGCGTTTTCTGCCTGTGCAAGCGCAGGTAACGTTAGTAACCCGGTCACCAGCAGGGCGTGATACACCTTGCTGTGTGGGAAATGATGATGTGAAAAACGACTTTCCGGTTTTAGCTGCATGTCAAAGACCCCATCAAAGAGTGGAAAAAATATCCCCGTAAACGTGCTGTGTTGTGTATTGCCGACCCATTAGTACGTGATCGGTTTATTGCCCTGTAGCCTGTGCAGGTTGGCGTGCGGCCATCTTTCGGCTGCGTTCAGCCAACTGCGGAATTAAGCGCAGGGTCAGCAGCATGGCGGCCAGCGCAAATACGGTGCTGGCGATAGCGAGCTGCGAGAATCCGTCAATTTTTCCCTCGGCAGAGGTGCTCAGATAAGCGGCAGAAGCGACGCTGGCAAGCCCGGATGCCACGTTGGCAGCGGTTCCCTGATAGGACATGAACGCGGCGCGCTGATGCGGTAGCGGAATACCGGCGGTAATTGCCAGCGTGCTGCTGGAGCGGGCTGCGCTGAGCGCCATGAACAGGGTGAACACCAGATACAGGGAAAATGAAAAAGGCAAAACGAAACCGCAGAGAATCACAACGGCCAGCAGTAGCGTCGTGACGACAATCGTCCGGCTGGCATATCCTCGATCCAACAGATTGCCGCACAGCTGCATGGTCACCATGCTGGCCAGCCCGCCGCAGAGATAGAGCAGGGAAATATCATCCCGCGGGAAGGCCAGATTGAACTGAAAGTAGTTGGAAAAGTGCGGAATCAGCAGGAAATGACCGAACATTTGCAGCGAAATTACCGTCAGTCCCAGCAGGAAAAGAGGCGATGCTAACAGGTCATGTAATACCGACGTGGATGCCGTCGTAGGGGAATTACCTTGCTGGACCCGATGCGTCGGCGGCATGGAAGGAAAAAACCACAGCACTAACAGCGCCAGTAGCAGACCGCCGAGGCCGAAAATATAAAACGGCGCTTGCCAGTTAATTCGGTGCGCCAGTTCCAGCGACAGCGGCATGATGACAATCGCCGCGAGCGAAAAACTCATGCCGACATAGGCCAGCTGCTTTCCGCGCTCGTTGGCCGGCACAATATCGACAACCGCGGCCATCAAGACACCGGATGCCGGCCCAGCAACACAGCCCGCCAGAATAAACAGCAGCAAAAGATCGGTTTGGCTGGTGGCAAACATGCAGGCTGCCGTCAGGCCAAAGCGCAGCGTTAGCAGCACGATCAGAGCATGTTTACGGTTAAATCTGTCCAGATAGGGAGCGGCGAGAAAGCCGACGATGGCGGAGGCAAACGTTGCACCGCCGCTAATGTAGCCGATGTTCTTAGCATCCATAGACAGTGCGCTAACGAAATCGGGGCCTAGCGGCATCACCATCATCAAGCTACCGAGGGAAAGCATATTAATGAGCAGCGCCAGATGCACAACGGATCGGGTGTGCGGGCGGTACATGCTTTCATCCATGACAGGCTCACATTTAGACATAAATAGTAAAATATTTGCGCAGTCTAGCGCAGCTTAATTTTTCTGACAATAAATGATAAGTATTTTCATTATCACCTGTGATGTGGGTTTTATAATCAATACATTCTTGTTGCTAACCATTATTCATTATGAAACATGAACAAAAAAATTGATTAACATCAATATAACCCCTAATTAATAGGCGTGAATAACCATTTTGTGGAAGGATTGACCGAACACGTTACTTCAGTGTAATTTAACTGCGCTTAATATAAATGATAATGATTTTAATAATCATTGGTATTTGATTTGCGAGCGCAGGAGCTGTCTTGTGGATACACTGATTACAAAAACTGAAGCATTTAGCGGGCTAACCTATTCGGAACAGACCGCTTTTTTATATGCATCGGAGCACCGAAGCCTGTCTACTTCAGGCTTATTTGAACGTATTTCGTCCCCTGTTTGTGTCCCTGGCTCGCACGATGACAGGCTTAGCCCTGCAATCGCGCAGGCATTCCAGCGAGCGCGTCAGGCAGGGCAGCCGCTGCCTATTGTTGTGGGGGCGATTCCCTTTGATACTACGCAACCGTCTTGTCTCTATATCCCTGATAGTTATACCGTTACGACGAAATCTGAACTCGTCAGCCGTGCCCGTAAGCACACGGCTGCGGGCCCTGCTGCCCTAACGTTAAACAGCATTCCAGACGAATGTCAGTTCAAGTCCATCGTGGCAGAGGCGGTTGAGCGGTTCCGCCGTGGTGAACTGAGCAAAGCGGTGCTGTCACGCGTTTTGGACATTGAGCTGACGAGCCCCGTGAAGGCGCAAACGATCCTCAATAACCTGATGGTGCAGAACGCGGGTGGATACCACTTCTCACTGCCGCTGCCGGATGGTTCGGTATTGCTGGGCGCGAGCCCGGAACTGCTGGTGCGCAAGCAGGGGAACGTCATTGTCTCTAATCCGCTGGCGGGATCGGCGCGACGGATGAACGATGAGCATCTGGATTACCTGAACAGCCAGCGCCTGCTGAAATCGGGTAAAGACAAGCACGAGCATAAGCTGGTGGTGGATGACATCCGCCAACGCCTGATGCCGCTGTGCTCGTCGTTAACCATTCCATCGGCCCCTTCGTTGATGCACACCGCCTCCATGTGGCACCTGTCTACCGCTATCCGCGGTGAACTGGCGAACCCGGAGATGACGGCGCTTCAGGTCGCCTGCCAGCTCCATCCTACCCCCGCACTGTGCGGCTTCCCCACGCAGGAAGCGCGTCAGCTGATTGCCGAGCTTGAACCGCACGATCGTGGCGTATTCAGCGGCATCGTCGGCTGGTGTGATGCCAACGGCGATGGTGAATGGGCGATAGCGATTCGCTGCGGCACCATTAAACACAACAAAGTCCGCCTGTTTGCCGGTGCGGGCATTGTTGAGGCGTCCGTCCCCGAGGATGAATGGGCTGAAACCGCCGCCAAATTAAACACGATGCTGAATGCGTTTGGGCTTAACTCAGGTGTGGATGGACTATGAGCATTGAATTTACGCCCTGGCCAGAGGAACTGGCACAGCGTTATCGCGACAAGGGGTACTGGGTTGGCCTGCCGCTCACGGATGCCTGGGAACGTCATCTTGCGACGCAGCCTGACGCCGTTGCGGTAGTGTGCGGCGAGCGGCAGTGGAGCTATCGGGAGCTGGATCGACAGTCTTCCGCACTGGCATCGCGCCTGACTGAAAGCGGCCTGCGCTGTGGCGACACCGCGCTGGTGCAGTTGCCGAACGTGGCAGAGTTCTACCTGACCTTTTTTGCGTTGCTGAAAATGGGCGTCGCACCGGTTAACGCACTGTTCAGCCATAACAAGCTGGAGCTGCTGTCGTATGCCACGCAGATCGAACCACGCCTACTGATCGCCTCGGCCGAACATTCGCTGTTTGGCAACGGTGAATTTCTGGATCGGCTACAGACGCAGGTTCCCCGCCTGCAAACGGTGGTGATGCTCGGCGACAGCCCGCTGGGGCACAGTCTGACGGACTGGCTGCAACCGTACGCGTCGACCAGCCAGTATCAGCCTTCTGCGTCGGGGCAGGTGGCTTTCTTCCAGCTTTCTGGCGGCAGTACCGGCACGCCAAAGCTGATTCCCCGTACCCATGATGATTATTACTACAGCGTGCGCCGCAGCGTGGAAATTTGCGAGCTGACGCCACACACCCGCTATCTGTGCGCGTTGCCTGCGCCACATAACTTCCCGTTAAGTTCGCCCGGCTCGCTCGGTGTGTTCTACGCCGGTGGACGTGTCGTGCTGGCACCGGATCCGGGGGCGATGACCTGTTTTCCGCTGATCGAACGCCATCAGATCGATATTACCTCTCTGGTGCCGCCCGCTGCCGCGCTGTGGATCCAAGCAGCCGAACAGTTTGGTGGCGCGCTGCGTAGCCTGAAGATCTTGCAGGTAGGCGGCGCGAAGCTGAGTGAAACCGTCGCCCGTCGTATTCCGGCGGTGCTGGGCTGTCAGCTACAGCAGGTGCTCGGCATGGCGGAAGGGCTGGTGAACTACACCCGACTGGACGACAGCGACGAGCACACTTTCACCACGCAGGGCTATCCGATGAGCCCGGACGATGAAGTTAAAGTGTTGGATATCGACGGTAATCCGGTGCCGAGAGGCGAAACGGGGCTGCTGGCGACGCGCGGCCCGTACACCTTCCGAGGCTATTACCGCAGCCCGGAACACAACGCCCACGCTTTTGATAGTGAAGGCTTCTACCACTCGGGCGATGTGGTGCAGATGACCGAAGATGGCTATTTGCGCGTGGTCGGGCGGGAAAAAGATCAGATTAACCGAGGCGGTGAAAAGATTGCCGCTGAAGAGATCGAAAACCTGCTGCTCAAGCATGATGGCATTCTCCATGCCGCGCTGGTGTCCATGCCCGATCCGATTATGGGCGAAAAGAGCTGCGCTTTTCTGGTGGTCAACGATCCCTCGCTGAAAGCCATCACGTTAAGAAAATATCTGCGTAATCAGGGTATTGCTGAATTCAAATTGCCGGACCGCTTCGAGATGATCGACACCTTACCTGTTACACCGGTTGGCAAGATTGATAAGAAATCACTCCGTCAGCGCATCCAGACCCAACTTAGCACTCAAAACCCAACTTGGTGTTCAAAATAAATAAGGATTTTGTGATGGCAATCCCTTCTATTGCTTCTTATCCCCTGCCGCGCGCACAGGATTTCCCTGAGAACAAGGTTTCCTGGGCGTTTGAGCCTGAACGCGCGGTGCTGCTGATTCACGACATGCAGGACTATTTCGTGAATTTCTATGGCGCGGACAGCCCGCTGGCGCAGCAACTGATTGAGAATATTGTGGCGTTGCGAACCTACTGCAAAGCACAGGGGATTCCGGTGGTGTATACCGCGCAGCCGAATGCACAAAGTGCGGCTGACCGGGCGCTGCTGAACGACATGTGGGGCGCAGGGCTGAATAATCATCCTGAAAAACAGCGCGTCGTGAGCGCGCTGGCACCGGATGAGCACGACACCGTGCTGGTGAAGTGGCGCTATAGCGCCTTCCACCGTTCGCCGCTGGAACCGATGATGAAGGAAATGGGTAAAGATCAGCTGATTATCTGCGGCGTTTACGGGCATATCGGCTGCATGATTACCGCAACGGATGCCTTCATGCGCGACATCAAGCCATTCATGGTCGGCGATGCGGTGGCGGATTTCTCACTTCAGGAACACCAGATGGCGCTGAAATATGTGGCGACGCGCGCTGGACGAGTAGTTAGCACGGCAGAACTCACAGGAGCAAAAATGGCACAGGCACTAACGAAACAAGGACTGAGAGCGCACCTGCTGACCTTGATCGACGAAGAAGAAGATCAGTTCGATGAAGATGAGAACCTGATTGACTACGGTTTGGATTCGGTACGCATGATGGCGCTGCTAACCGAATGGCGCAATCAGGGCGTCACGCTGAGCTTTGTCGATCTGGCGCGTAACCCTAGCCTGAATGCCTGGTGGGCGCTGATCGAAAAACAGCAGGGAGCTGCATCATGAAGCCCTTGAGCGTTGCGCAGCGCGGGCTGTGGTTAGGCCATGCCCTGAACGATGATAAGGCGACGTTCAACACGGCGGAGTGCATCGCGTTTGATGGCAAGGTCGATATTGAAGCCATGTTAAGCGCGATCCGTCAGGCGGTAATGGAGTGCGAGTGTTTGTACTGCCAGTTTGTTGAGGTCGCAGGTGAACAAGCTGACCAGCCGGAAATCGGCTTTGTGGCTTCACAACTGCCAGTGCCGATCGGCGTGCTGCCGATTATAGAGCTGCTACCCGCGTCGATGACGGATGAAGAGCAGACGATACGCCACTGGGCGCGTGAGGAAATCTCCCAGCCGCTGGATTTGCTGAACGGATTACCCTGCCGCTTTGCGCTACTGTGCGGTGAAAAGCGTGATTTTCTCTATAGCTGCGTTCACCACATTGCGCTGGACGGCTTTGGCACCACGATGCTGTTTCAACGCATCGCCCAGATCTATACCGCGCTGACGGCGGGGCAACCCGTGGCGGTGGCGGAGTTCGGCCCATTCAGCGAGGTACTGGAAGAAGAGCAGCAGCGTGATGCCAGCGGGCAGACGACGCAGGCGCGTGATTTCTGGCTAGAAACGCTGAACGCAATGCCGGAACCGGCCAGCTTCAGCGAGAAGAAAGCTCCGATCGCGGCGCGTTTTTTGCGCCAAAGCAGCGTGTTGCCTACAGATATCTGGCAGCCGCTGACGACGCTGTGTGAAGGCAACAAAATCAGCTGGCCGGATCTGTTTTTGGCGATGCTGGCGACGCACCTCAAGCTGGTGTCCGGCAGCGATAGGCTGACGTTCGGCATGATGGTGATGAACCGTATCGGTTCCGCCTCGCTGACGGTGCCGAGCATGCAGATGAATATCGTGCCGCTGTGCATTCAGGTGGATGAGCAGGCGGACTTTGTCACACTGGCGCAGCAGGTTGCCCGCACCAAGCGCACGCTGCGTCGGCATCAGCATTATCGCTATGAGCATTTACGGCGCGATCTGAACCGCGTCGGCGGCGAACAGCGCCTCTTCGGCCCGCTGATCAATATCATGCCGTTCGATCATCCGCTCAATTACGGATCGTTGTCGTCCAGCACGTTGAATCTCAGTGCTGGGCCAGTCGAAGATCTGACGATCGAGATCCATTTCAAACCGGATGGCACACCGGTATTGGATTTTGACGCTAACCCAGCTTGTTACAGCGCGGAAGCGCTTGCCAGCCTGCAAGAAACGCTGTTCACGCTGCTTCAACGCTGGTTGGCACAGCCGCAGCAGACCAGTGGCGAGCTGCTGGGACGCTGGCTGCGTGAAGAACGCGAACTGGCGCTGATCACCAGCCGCGAGCCTGAGCCGTTTGCCGAACCGGTTCTGACGGCGATCGCCAAACAGGCGCGTAAAAACCCGAACCATCTGGCGCTGACGCAGCGCGATCGACAGTATAGCTACCAGCAATTGCTGGATCTGAGCGGTCAGGCTGCTGCGGCACTGCATGAGCGCGGCGTTCAGCCCGGCGAACGCATCGGCATTATGCTGAACCGTAGCCCTGAAACCATCATTTGCCTGCTGGCCGTGATGCAGTGCGGTGCGGTGTATGTGCCGCTCGATCCTGAACAGCCGCGTGAACGTCAGCAGCACATCATCCAGATTGCCGATCTGCATACGATCGTCACGCAGGCGGATTATCAACATCGGCTGGCGTCGGTCTTTTCCGGCGAGATCGTTCTGGCAGGGCATCTTCTGTCATCCAACGCACAGGCCGCCGCGCTGCCGCCTGTGGAAGCGAGAGACGGGCAGATTGCCTATGTCATGTTCACATCGGGATCGACCGGATTGCCGAAAGGTGTGGAGATCGGCGCCAGCGCGTTGGATCACTTCACGGCGGCGGCACGTCAGCGCTACGGCCTGCGTGCGGCGGATCGCGTGCTGCAATTTGCCCCGTTCAATTTTGATGCCAGCATCGAAGAAATTTTTGCCACGCTGACCAGCGGTGCGACGCTGGTGCTGCGCACCGATGAGATGCTGGAATCGATTCCGACCTTTGTCGAACAGGTTGAAGAGCAGGCGATTACGCTGCTCGATCTGCCAACGGCATTCTGGAATGAATGGGTAGTGGGGCTGAAAACCGGCACGCTGACCATGCCTTCCGCACTGCGCGCTATCATCATCGGCGGTGAAGCGGTGTACCCCGAACAGCTGGCGCAGTGGCAGCGTCATGCGCCGAATACGCTGCGCTTAATCAATACCTATGGCCCCACCGAAACCACGGTAGTCGCGACCAGTTACGATCTGCAAACGCAGTCTGCCGATGTGGCGCAGCTTCCTATTGGTCTGCCGTTGGCGGGCGTCAACGCGCTGATTTTGGCGGCGGGCGACCGCCCTGCGGCGGAAGGAGAACTGGTGCTGCTGGGGCCAACGCTGGCGGCGGGTTACATCGGTACAGAACACACGGCGTTTACGCAAATAGCGGTGGGCGATCAGGATCTTCCGGCTTACCGCACCGGCGACAGAGTTCGGCTGGAGAAAGGACAGCTGTTGTACCTCGGGCGTATGGATAACGAATTTAAAATCAGCGGGTACCGGATCCAGCCGGGGGAAGTCGAAGCCCATCTACTGGCGCAGCCGGACGTTGATGAAGCCTGCGTGCAGGGCATTATTTACCCTAACGGCGTACGGCGTCTGGTGGCATTTGTTGCCACGAAAGCGGGCGAGATCGATGCACGAGCGCTGAAACAGCGCCTGAGCAGCGTGCTGCCGCCAGCGATGATCCCGACCGATTACCGCGCCTTCCGACAGTTGCCAAAAACCGGCTCTAACAAGGTCGATCGCAAACGTCTGCTGGCGGAATACCGCGACGAGGCACCTGCGCAGGCGTTAGCCAGCGAAACCGAGAACCGGGTCAGCGCCATCTGGCAGCAGATCCTCGGCGTGTCGGGGATCCAATCGCGAGATAACTTCTTCGAACTGGGCGGACAGTCATTGCAGACCATCCAGATCGTTAATCGTCTGGCTGCCGAATTTTCCGTCAGCATCAAGGTGTCTGATGTGTTCGATCATCCCCAGCTCAGCGACTTCTGCCGCTATCTGGACGACAGGCTGTCACAGGATGAAAACAGCGTGGAAATGGTGTGGTAGGGAAAATGATGAACAAGGCACAACCTCTTCAGTTTGATTTCAGCGGCAAGACCGTCTGGGTAACCGGGGCGGCGAGCGGCATTGGCGAAAGCATTGCCCGCCAGTTTGTCGCGCTGGGCGCGAACGTGATCGGCTTCGATCGCGCGTTCCAACATGACGATCGCCCGTTTACCTGTGTGATGCTGGATATCAGCGAGCCGGACAGCGTGGCGGCGGTCTGTCGCCAGCAGTTGGCAGAAACTGGGCTTGATGTTCTGGTCAACGCCGCTGGGATTCTGCGTCTCGGTGATATCGACGCGCTGAGCGTGGACGACTGGCACCAGTGCATTAACGTCAACGCCTCTGGTGCGTTTTACCTGCTGAACGCACTGGTGCCGCATTTCAAGCAGCAGCGCCGTGGCGCGATTGTCTGCGTCGGTTCCAATGCCGCGCATGTGCCACGCCTACAGATGGCGGCGTACTGTGCCTCGAAAGCGGCGCTCACCAGCCTGTCTCACTGTGCGGGTCTGGAGTTAGCGCCTTACGGCGTGCGCTGCAATCTGGTGTCGCCAGGCTCAACGGATACGCCGATGCAGCGCGGCATGTGGCACCGCGCGGATGCCGAGCAGCGCACTATCGCGGGCTTTCCTGACCAGTACAAACTGGGAATTCCTCTGGGCAAGATCGCTCAGCCGGAAGAGATCGCCAATACCGTGGTTTTTCTGGCTTCCGATCTGGCCAGCCACATCACCATGCAGGACGTGGTGGTGGATGGCGGGGCAACGCTGACGGCCTGATTTGCTGAGAGAGTGATAAGTCATGAAAGATATCGTAACGCTGTTAAAGCAGTTGGAACGGCAGGGCGTTCGTCTGGCGTTGAATGCACAGGGGCAGCTGATTTCGCAGTCCAACAAAGACGCGATCACGGCAGAGATTGGGCGCACGATTAAGGAAAACAAAGACGCCATTGTGCGCTGCCTGACGGCGCAGCAGGCGTTTGAGCGCCCCATCACGCCGCAGAATGCGACGTCTGGCCCGCTATCGTCATCGCAAAGCGGACTGTGGTTTATCGAGCAGTACGAAGAGCAATCACACCTCTACAATATGCCGGTCTATTTTCGGCTGACCGGCACGCTGGATGTGGCTGCGCTGGAGTTTGCCTTTGACGCGCTGGCGCAGCGTCATGCCAGCTTGCGCACCCGTTTTGTGGTCAATGAACAAGGCAAAGGTGAGCAGCGTATCGATGCTTATCAACCGTTTGTGATACAGCATGATGACTTCTCATTGTTGCCGGAAGCCGAACGGGAAGGGCGTTTGCAGCAGCAGGTGAAAGCGGAAATCAGCCGTCCGTTCGATCTCACGGCGGGCGATCTCACCCGCGTGCGGCTGGTGAAAATGAGCGAACGGGTGCATGTTCTGATGATCACCCAGCACCATATTATTTCCGATGGCTGGTCGGTGAAGAATATGTTCGCGGACTTCAAACCAGCTTTTCTTGCTTGTCAAAATCGCCAGCCTCATCCCGTCGAACCGACCCAGCTTAACTATATCGATTACGCACACTGGTTTAATTCCGACTCGTTTCTGGATTACCACAATGAATTCAAACCGTTCTGGGTTGAGCGGCTGACGGGGATCCCCGAAGTACATAGCCTGCCGCTGGACAAACCGCGTCCGGCGCATCAGAACAGCGGCGGGGAGGTGATCTTCTCCGCGATCAACAACGATCTGTGGGATAAATTCAAACGCCTGTGCCAGCGCTATAACACGTCTAATTTCATTGGCCTGCATGCGGTGTTCTCCCTGATGCTGGCGCGCATCAGCGGCGAGAAAGATATCGTGATTGGTTCACCGCTGGCCTACCGCGAGCGGCCGGATATCGAAGATGTCGTCGGCTTTTTCGTTAACACCATCGTGCTGCGCACCCAGTTGCAAGACAGCCAGACTTTCGTCGATTACCTGCAATACTGCCGCGAACAGGATCTGTCGGCTTTCGATCATCAACTCTACCGTTTTGAAGCATTAAGCGAGGCGATCGGCTCCGATCGCACCACTGCGATCAACCCGATCTTCCAGGTGATGCTGGTTTATCAGGCCAAAGTAGATTTCAACGATCTGATCCCCGGTTGTGATGCGGCGGAAGAAACCTCGCCCGTGCTGCCTGCCAAGACCGATATTTCGGTCAAGGTGACGGAGCTGATGGGCGAGGTGCGGCTGGACTGGCTGTTTGCTACCGCGCTGTTTGAGCGCCAGACGATCCAGTATTACGCCGACCGCTTTATCCGGCTGATTGAAGCCGTCGTTGAGGCCCCCGAAACCGATGTCTGGCACCTGCCGCTGATGGATGCGGAGCGGTTTGCTGCCGTGCAGGCGGAAAGTCAGCAACTGCCGCGTAGCTATCCGCAGCCGCAGTTGACGGTAACCGATGTGATTGAAGCGATGGCACTGCGCGCTCCACAGCAGCTGGCGATTGCTTTTGATGGTGAACAGCGCACTGACACGCTGACGTACGCTGAACTGAACAGGCAGGCGAATCAGCTGGCGCACTGGCTGCACCGTCAGGGGCTGGGCGAACAGTCGCTGGTTGGCGTGCTGGCGAAACGCGATCGCTATTTTGTCATTGCGCTGCTGGCCGTCTGGAAAGCGGGCGCTGCCTATGTGCCGCTGGATCCTGACTATCCGCCGGAGCGGCTGCTCCACATCATTACCGATGCCAATCTTGCCGTCATTCTTGGCGGCGATGGGCAACAGCTGGCGCAGTGGTCTGCCGAACAGTGTATCGATCTGACCGATCCTACGGTTGTCGCGCAGTGGCACGATCTGCCGGGCGATGAAGCGCCCGCCATTCCGCGCCATGCACAGCAGCTGGCACAGGTGATCTACACCTCGGGATCGACTGGTTTGCCGAAGGGCGTCATGATCGAACACGGTTCGCTGATCAATCTGCTGGACGATCATCGCGATCGCATCGCGTTCACGCCGCAAAGCACCATGTTCAACTGCATGTCGCTCTCGTTTGACGCCGGTAACATGACGACGCTGCTGCCGCTGAGCTGCGGTGGCACGCTGGCGTTTGGCGAACCCAACGATCGGGCGATTGTGCAGGCCGAACAGGCGGGCGCGACGCATCTGATCCTGCCGACGGCGCTGATGTCGATTCTCGATCCACAGCAGGTTAATGGTATTCAGGCGATTGGCATGGGCGGAGAAGCCTGCCCGAACGCAGTGGTGGAAAACTGGGCCGATAAGGTGGCGCTGTACAACATGTACGGGCCGACGGAGTGTACCGTCACGGCATTGAGTACCCGTCTGCGCAAAGGCCAGCCTGTCACTATCGGTAAACCGCTTACTCATATTCAGGCGCTGATTCTGGATGCGGCCGGGCAACTGTGTCCAGCGGGCGTACCGGGAGAGCTGTGTCTTGCGGGGCTTGGGCTGGCGCGTGGCTACCTCAACCAGCCACAAATGACGGCCAGCCGCTTTGAACACATCACGCTGAATGACGTAAATAATGCTGAACACGGCACGGCGACGCTGCGCATTTATCGCACGGGCGACAAGGCCAGACTGCTGAACAACGGCGACTATGAATACTGTGGCCGTATTGATGAGCAGATCAAACTGCGCGGCTACCGCATTGAACCGGGTGAAATCGAGGCACAGCTGGCGACAGTATGTCCGTCGCTGAAACAGGTTAAAGTCATCGTGGCGCAGGTGGGGAACCGGCCGGCGCTGGTCGCCTATGGCACGGTGAAAGCAGGCAGCAGCACGCCGGAACCCGCCGCCGTGCTGATTGATGTCGCAAAGCATCTGCCCGAATACATGGTGCCGTTCCGACTGATTCTGCTAGAAGACATGCCGCTGACGCCGAACGGCAAGCTCGATACGAAACAGCTACCGCCGGTGCTGGAAACCAGCGAGGGCGACGGCGAAGCCGGTAATCCGCTGGAAGCGGACGTGCTGGTGATTTGGCGCAGCGTGCTGAATACGCCGCTGGGCGTTGAGGATGATTTCTTCCGCTTAGGCGGCGATTCCATTCTCAGTATCCAACTGACCACCCGCCTGCGCAGCGCGGGCTATGTCTGCACGGTGAAGGACGTTTTCGAAGCGAAGAGCGTGCGGCGTCTGTGCCGCGTGCTGGCGCAGAATAACCGTGACACAGGCATTGTCGCGGAGCAGGGCACGCTGGAAGGCGAATTTGCGCTGCTGCCGATTCAGCGCTGGTTTATGGAACAGCCGCTGGCACGTCCAGAACACTGGAATCAGGCGGCGATGATCCAACTGCCGGACGTGGATACCGAACGACTTACCACGATGTTGCAGGCGTTGATGGCGCAGCATGACGCGCTGCGTCTGGCTTGTGATGCCGACGGGCAACGCTATCTGACGGAGGTGCCTTGCCCGGTTGTGTCGACGTTGGATTATCGCCAGCTTGGCGATGACGGCCTGCAACAGGCGTTTACCGCGTTGCAGAGTGAATTCGATCCCGTGCAGGGAAGAACGATGGGGTGTGCGCTGGTGCGGCACCATCCGCAGGCGGACACGGCTGTATTCCTCGCTTTCCACCATTTGGTGATTGACGCCGTGTCCTGGCGCATCCTAGTTGATGATCTGGAGCGGCTGTACCTCGGTGAAGCGCTGGCGCCGAAAACGTCGAGCTATCGCCAGTGGGGCACGGCGTTGCATAACTATGCTACGCAGCATGCGGAACAACTGGCGTACTGGCAGGCGCAGGAAAATGGCGTGGATCAGGCAGCGCTGCTGGCGGCGAAAGATCCGCAGGGCCAGGCCAGCGCCGCGATTCTGACGTTGGACGCCGAAACCACGGGCCAACTGGTAAGCGAGGCGAATCGTGCCTTTAATACCGAAGTCAGCGATTTGCTGCTGGCGGCGCTAACCCGCACGTTAAACGATCTCGGCTGGGGCGACAAAGCGCGCATCATGCTGGAAGGGCACGGCCGCGAAGCGATTGATCCGACGCTGGATGTCAGCCGCACGGTGGGGTGGTTTACCAGCACCTATCCGGTGTGCCTGCAAGATAAGCCTGACTGGGCTTCCCTGATTAAATCCAGCAAGGAACAGCTGCGTCAGGTGCCGGATAAAGGCGTTGGGTTTAACCCGTTGCGCTACCACCATCCGCAGGGCAATGCGCTAACGCTGTCGCCGATTGTGTTCAACTATCTCGGGCTGTCGGTTCAGGCCGCTGGCACATGGCGTCCGGTGGGCATCGCGCCGGGCTGCTGCGTATCGCCGGAGAACAAACCAGCGGAGGTGATCAGTCTCCACGGTGGTATTGCAGACGGGCAGTTAACGCTGCGTCAGGTGGGGTGCCTCAACCAGCGCGATAGTGAACGTCTGATGGTGCGACTGACGGAGAATCTGCGAGCGCTGACGGCAGCCTGTCTGGCCCAGTTGCACCACGGCACGGCCTTTACCCCCAGCGATTTCCCGGCGATTGCGCTGAGCCAGACGCAACTTGATAGCCTGTCGCAGCGTTATGACATCGACACCTTGTTGCCGCTGTCATCGCTCCAGCAGTCGATGTTGTATCACCGCCTACGCTGTCCGCAGGATGATGCTTATCATCTGCAAACGCCGATTCGCTATGCGCAGGCGCTGGATGTGGAAGGCTATCGTCAGGCATGGCAGCGTCAGATTCAGCGTTTCCCGGCGCTGCGTGCCGCGTTGGAAAGCGAATGTGCCAGCGTGCAGGTGATTGTGAAGCAGGCCGATCTGCCTTTCTACTATC
The DNA here is from genome assembly GCA_016415585.1 of Pectobacterium carotovorum. Taxonomy (NCBI): domain Bacteria; kingdom Pseudomonadati; phylum Pseudomonadota; class Gammaproteobacteria; order Enterobacterales; family Pectobacteriaceae; genus Pectobacterium; species Pectobacterium carotovorum. The sequence goes on from CP066552.1 coordinate 664,025, forward strand.
AGGATGTGGCGCAGGAGGCCGATCCACTGGCGGTCATCGAGCGCTATCGCCAGCAGGATTTACGTTCAGGATTTGACTTGTCGCAGCCGCCGCTGTTGCGCATTGCCTGTTTCCGTTTGGGCGAGCAGGATTATCGGGTGCTCCTGAGCTGTCACCACAGCGTGATTGATGGCTGGAGCGGCCCGCAGCTACTGGGCGCGGTACACCGCGACTATCTGCTGTTGATGCGCGGTGAAACATTAATGCACGGCGAAACATCCGCGATTCAGTCGGATCGTGCTTATGTGGATCATGCGCGGCACGCTGTGGCGCAGCAGCCCGCTGTCGATGCCTTCTGGCAGCAGCGTCAGCCGCTGCTGGCGCAGACGAACGATGTGGCGATGCTGTTTGCGGCGACAGGGAAACGCGCCGATCTCAGTCAGCATCTGACGCAGGTTGAACCGCAGGTCACTGGTGTGAGTCTGAACGAGCAGGATCAGGCGACGCTAACTGCCTTTGCCCGTGAGGTGGGCGTTACGCACAGCATTATTGCGCAATATGCCTGGCACCGGCTGCTGGCGCGCTCGACTGGTGATGCGGTCAGTATTGTCGGCAACGTGCTGTCGGGCAGGGAAAGCCCGGTGGAGGACGTGGCGAGTAGCGTGGGTCTGTACATCAACAGCCTGCCGCTGGCGTTGAGCTGGCAGCAGCCGGTATCGCTGCAACAGCATCTGGTGCAGTTGCAGAATGAGCTGATGGCGATGAATCAGCATGCTACGCAGTCGCTGATTGCCCTGACTGCTGGACGCCCGCGTCTGTTCAACAGCCTGTTTATTTATGAAAACTATCCTGGCGCGAAAGCGGAGCAGGGCCAACGTGCTGACGATCCGCATCGGTTATCACCCGAATTCTCCGCCGCCTATGAAAAAGTCGAGATGCCGCTGAATCTGGTGGTGCGTGAGCAGGCGGGCTGCATGCTGCTGCGCTTCGAGTTTGACGCCGATGCGCTGGACAGTGCGCAGGCGCGGCGGGTGCTGATGCGCTGGCATGACGAAATGGTGGCGCTGGTGAATAGTTCACCGCAGCAGTCAGCCGAGATCGTTGGACATAATAAGGTGGCAGATGCGGCGATGAAACAGGCTGTCACGCCGGATAGCCGTGCTGGCTCGCCGGATAGCCGTGCTGGCTCGCCTGATACGCCGTCAGCCCAGTCGCTGCTGCGCGTGTGGGCGCAGGCGCTGAAACTCAGTGAACCTAGCCTCAATGAATCCGGCCTCTGGTCACAGACGCTGTGTGAAAGCGGTGTCGATTCGCTCCAGCGTATTGCGCTGGCACAGGCATTAAGCCGTGCGTTAGCGCAACCGGTGAGTGTGGCGTTATTACAACGCTACCCTTCACCGCAGGCGCTGAGCGGGTATCTGGCACAGTCGAGGGTGACCGCCAATGAGGAAACGCTGTCATGACAGTGAACGATGAAATCGTAGGGAACCCGCTGGCGGATATCCAACAGCCCACGGCCTTCGGGCAGCGGGTGGGGGCCGCGCACGGTGAACAGCGGCACAGCAGTGAGCTGATTAAGCACTATCCTGCATCGCTGGTGAGCGCGGCGTGGAGTTGGCTACTGTACAAATACAGCGGTGAAGAGCAGGTGTGTGCCGCGCTCGTCACGGCCGATCTTCCTGATAACGTAAGGCCGCTGATCGCGCATTTTCAACAGCGCGATCGTCTCGTCAGCGAGTGGATCGCCGCCGTGGGATCGTCGTGCGATCCGCAGTCTGCGTCAGAGCTTCTGACAGCAGACATCCAGCATGCGCTGTTTAGCAGTCTGCTGATCGTGGGGGAGATGGCATCGTTGCCTGTGGTAGTACAAAAAGCGGCGCAAAACGTGGCGCTGATCGTACAGGTTCAAAACGATCGGTCAATTCTGACCGCACCTGACGGACAGTTCGATAATCGGCAGCTACAGCGCATTGCTCGCCATCTCACGCAGCTACTTGATGGCCTGCTGGCATCGCGCTGGGAACGGCTGGCGCAGATCCGCCTTAGCCCGCGGGTGGCAACGTTACCGCACCGGGCGACGACGCATGCGCTGCACGATGAACTGCTGGCGCGCCTGACTCAGGAAGCGCGTCAGGATTGCGTGGCGATCGCCTTTCAGGATCGCGAAATTCGCTATCGGGAACTGCTGCAACGCGTGGCGCTGATTCAACAGGCACTGGCTGCACAGGGGGTGGCTGCGGGTCAGCGTGTGGGGCTGCATCTCAGTCGCCAGCCTGACACCGTCGCGGCGCTGCTGGCCTGCCTGTTTTCTCAGGTGACGTTTGTGCCGCTGGAGCCAGACTTTCCGGGGGAGCGTCTACAGGCGATTCAGCAGGAGGCGGCGTTGGCAGCGGTCTTGCAGGACGGCTACACCGGCGGTTCGCTGGCGTTTGACTGCCCGATACTGAATCTCTGCGATTTACCGTATGCGGCCAGTGATTCCACGGCGAGCGTACAGCTGGCGCGGGCCGGTGGACCGGAAACGGCGGCTTACATGATGTTTACCTCCGGTTCGACAGGGAAACCAAAAGGCGTTGTGATTGGTCAGCGGGCGCTGCAAACCTTTATTCATGCCAGCGTAGAGCGGCTGACGTTAACGGATAAAGCCAACTGGCTGCTGATTACCACGCTGGCGTTTGATATCTCCATGCTGGAAGTGTTTGCGCCGCTGTGGGTCGGTGGCGTGCAGCATCTGACCACGCACGAGGAATACAAAGATCCGCAGGCGGTCGCGGCGTATTTGCAGGCTCGGCCGGACATCAACGTATTGCAGGCCACACCCGCTTTCTGGCGCATGATGTTCAAAGCGGGCTGGCAGGGTAAATCCGATCTGGTCGCGCTGTGCGGCGGTGAAGCGCTGGATCTGCGACTGGCGCAACGTCTGGTCAGCCGTTGCAGGACGCTGTGGAATTGCTACGGGCCAACCGAAGCGACAATTTGGTCGCAGATGGCACAGATCGACGGTGCCGCGTTGGAAAACCAGCACACGGTCGCGTTGGGCAATACGCTGGCGGGCTATCAGCATTTGGTGATCGATGACGATCGCCATCCGTTAGAAGAAGGGATGGTCGGCGAACTGTGCATTCTCGGTGAAGCGCTGAGTAGCGGATACTGGCAACGTGACGATCTGACGCAGGATCGTTTTATTCAGCAGGTGGAATCCGGGCAGCGAATGTATCGCACTGGCGATAAAGTCCGGCTGCTGGCGGACGATCGTTATCAGTATCTTGGTCGCTTCGACGATCAAGTAAAATTACGGGGATTTCGCATCGAATTAGGAGAGATCGAAGCGCAATTGAAACGGATCGAACAAGTGCAGGATGCGGCCGTCAAGCTTCAGGGGGAAGGGGATGAGGCGGTGCTGGTCGGCTACGTTGAGTATAAACCCGGCTCAGAGATGACCAAACTGGCGCTGCGCAAACAGCTGCATCAGTTCTTACCAGCTTACATGGTGCCAGGGCGCATTGTGGTGCTCGACAAGCTGCCGAAAACCGGCAGCGGCAAGGTCGATCGCAAACGCCTGACTGACGTCTGACAGCAAGAGGGGCAGCGTTGCTGCCCCTCCTACTCGCGTAAAACATGATATTTCAGGCACAACAATAGTGCGTATCAGAACGATTGCAATGTACTGATTTTGCCCTGTTGCCAGTTGGTGTCAGATTGACGCAGTGCCTGACTGATATCTGCAAGGCTGTTGGACGGGAGGGTTTTCGGTAGCAAATCCAGTCCGATCGTTGAGAATATCTGGCCGTAGCTATTGCGTAGTTCTGCATAGGCCAGATCTTGACGCAAACTGGCGTTGAGTGCGTTCAGCTCACCTTGAATCAACTGTAGTTCACCGATGCTGTTAGCCTTATAGCGGTTTCTCAGCTGTTCGACGATTTTAGTGTCAAGATTGCGCAATTCTGAACTAGTTTTATATTGTCGCTGCGCCTCATTGAAGTTGGCTCGGGCGATGTATAACTGTGCCATAATTGCCAGTGACATCGCCTGGCGCTGAATTTCCGACACGGACTCGTTAGCCTGAGCGGCTTTACGCGCGGCTGGGCCGGACAGCAGATTGAACAGGTTCCAGGTGGCTTTCACGCCAACGTCAGCCCAGCTGTTGTTGACCAGGAAAGAGTTGCTGTCATAGTGGCCACCTGCGCTGATTTCCACGCCGGGCAGCATACGCAGCAGCGCTTTACGGGTTTCAGCGGCATGAATTCGTACCTGATAATCCTGCTCGCGCAGTTCTGGGCGACTGACCAGCGCCGCTTCTTCCAGCACCTTCACATCGACATTCAGTTGCGGTACGGTTTCGTCACCGCTTTGTGGCAACGCAAGCTTGTAGGCCGTATCCAATGGCAGGTTCATCAAGGTTGCCAGCTCAGTCTTGGCTAGCGATAATGCGCGACGCTGTTCCTCCAATTGGCGTGTGGCGTCGATCAGCGCGCGTTGGTAACTAAGGACTTCAATGGGGTCGCCAATCTGCTGTGACGACATGTGTTCGCTCGCGTCACGCGCAGCGTTGACACGGACGATCAGGCCATCAATCTGTCCCAATAAGCGTTCAGCTGCCACGGCGCGCCAGTAGGCGGAGCGTACGTCTTGCTGGATGGTGTGCACGACTTTGCGTTTACGCTCTTCGGCAATCCAGCGCTGATCTGATTTTTGCTGGGCGGTCACGTAGCTGACGCCAAAGTCGAGCACGTTCCACACCATAGTCAGATCGGCTACATCTCGGTCGCGGTCCTGTGAGGTGGAAGGTTCCAGAGAAGTACGTCCTGTTTCCACGCTGCGGCTACTGGAGGCACTCATATTATTACGCCCCACGTAGCCCGCTGATGCCGCCAGTTTCGGCAACATATCGTAGCGTGCTAGCTCCACCTGCTGCTGGCTCAGCGCATATTCCATCACTTTTAAGCGTGATTCGAGGTTATATTTCAGTGCACGTGCCATGGCATCATACAGCGTGATTGGTGCCGTGACGGGCTCCTGCTGGCTGAACATGGCGACTCGGTCTTGCTGGCTGCGTTGTCCGCTTTCGACCTTGCTGATCGGCTGGGTGGTCACGGCACAGCCGCTGGCGGCTAGCACGATGGCGCTAAGGCTAAATAGTTTCCGACCCTTTAACACGATTCCGCTCCTCGTCATTATCATCATTACCCATGTTATTCTTGTAATGGTTCTGGTTGTTCTTGCGATCGTCTTACGTATCGCCGCTGCCGCGCAGGGTTATCCCTGCTGCTGACCACTTTCCTGCAATGCTTGCTCAATGGCTGCAAGACGTTGCTGTTTCGAATCACCTATCTGTTGTAATTGCCGATGCAGCGAGGGCGTAAATGCCACCGAGCGCCCAGTGCCGTCATCAGTGCTATTCATTGCGTTACTCGTCCCATTGAGCGGAATATCCTTCCAACTGCCGCCGGAGAAGACCTCCATTGGCGTCAGTGAAGGCAGATAGATCCCTGAGAACGTGCTAGCCAGCGATGAGGTGCCGCCTAAAGCGGGATCTTTGCTGAAGCTGGGGAAGGAACCTAGCGTGCTGTCGAAGTTAATGCCAATGCCGCTGGCGGCTCCACGTCCGAAAGTGCCCGCCATCTGACTCGTTGGGAGGGGGCCTCTCTCGGTGTTCTGGCGTCCGGTAGCAAAAATGGCAGACATCACTGACTTCGGTGCGCCGTCGTTACCCACGGTGAAACTGCCGAGCGATGGATTGGCAATCAGACCATCCAATGCCGGCAGTGCTATCGTGGCATCCTGCGTAAACAGCTGGCGTGTATCGCTGGCTGACGGCGTCCGGCCAAGACCGTCGTTGGCTTTGAACTGAGGATCGCCGCTTACAAAACTGCTCGTCACCGTCAGGCCAAAGCTGGTGCTGATGGACGTATTACTGCCGTCGGTGGCGGTGACCCTGATCACCAAGGTACCGACATCCGCGTTGCCCGGCGTGCCGGAGAAGGTGCCGATGGTCGGATCGAAGCGCAGCCAGCTCGGCAGCGGTGATCCGTTGGCGAGGGTGGCGCTGAGCGTCAGCGTGTCACCATCGGGATCGCTAAAGGTGCCGTCAGGCACGGTAAAGTTGAAGCCACCGCCCTGATCCACGCTTTGCGGCGGGATTGGCGTGGAGACCACAGGGGCATCGTTAACGTTAGTCACCGTCAGGCCAAAGCTGGTGCTGATGGACGTATTACTGCCGTCAGTGGCCGTGACCCTGATCACCAAGGTACCGACATCTGCATTGCCCGGCGTGCCGGAGAAGGTGCCGATGGTCGGATCGAAGCGCAGCCAGCTCGGCAGCGGTGATCCGTTGGCGAGGGTGGCGCTGAGCGTCAGCGTGTCACCATCGGGATCGCTAAAGGTGCCGTCAGGCACGGTAAAGTTGAAGCCACCACCCTGAGCCACGCTTTGCGGCGGGATTGGCGTGGCGACCATCGGGGCATCGTTAACGTTAGTCACCGTCAGGCCAAAGCTGGTGCTGATGGACGTATTACTGCCGTCGGTGGCCGTGACCCTGATCACCAAGGTACCGACATCTGCATTGCCCGGCGTGCCGGAGAAGGTGCCGATGGTCGGATCGAAGCGCAGCCAGCTCGGCAGCGGTGACCCGTTGGCGAGGGTGGCGCTCAGCGTCAGCGTGTCACCATCGGGATCGCTAAAGGTGCCGTCAGGCACGGTAAAGTTGAAGCCACCACCCTGAGCTACGCTTTGCGGCGGGATTGGCGTGGCGACCACGGGTGCATCGTTGGTGTTAGTTACCGTCAGACCAAAGCTGGTGCTGATGGACGTATTACTGCCGTCGGTGGCCGTGACCCTGATCACCAAGGTACCGACATCTGCATTGCCCGGTGTGCCGGAGAAGGTGCCGATAGCAGGATCGAAGCGTAACCAGTTTGGCAGCGGCGACCCGTTGGCGAGGGTGGCGCTCAGCGTCAGCGTGTCACCATCGGGATCGCTAAAGGTGCCGTCAGGCACGGTAAAGTTGAAGCCACCCCCCTGAGCCACGTTTTGCGGCGGGATTGGCGTGGAGACCACTGGGGCATCGTTAACGTTGGTAACGGTCAGGCCAAAGGTGGTGCTGACCGAGGCGTTGCTGCCGTCGGTGGCGGTGACCTTGATGGTCAGGCTACCCACATCCCCATTGGCCGGTGTGCCGGAGAAGGTGCCGGTAGCTGGGTTAAACGACAGCCAGGATGGCAACGCGGTGCCGTCCGCCAGCGTGGCACTGAGCGTCAGCGTATCGCCATCCGGATCAGTAAAGGTGCCTGCGGGAACGGTGACATTCAGGTTGCCACCTTGTGCAATGCTCTGCGCGGCAATCGTGCCGGAGACCACTGGGGCATCGTTAACGTTGGTAACGGTCAGGCCAAAGGTGGTGCTGACCGAGGCGTTGCTGCCGTCGGTGGCGGTGACCTTGATGGTCAGGCTGCCCACATCCCCATTAGCCGGTGTGCCGGAGAAGGTGCCAGTAGCTGGGTTAAACGACAGCCAGGCTGGCAACGCGGTGCCGTCCGCCAGCGTGGCACTGAGCGTCAGCGTATCGCCGTCAGGGTCAGTAAAGGTGCCTGCGGGAACGGTGACATTCAGGTTGCCACCTTGTGCAATGCTCTGCGCGGCAATCGTGCCGGAGACCACCGGGGCTTCATTAACGTTGGTGACCGTCAAACTAAAGGTGGTGCTGACCGAGGCGCTGCTGCCGTCGGTGGCGGTGACTTTGATGGTCAGGTTGCCAATATCACCACTGGCGGGAGTGCCAGAGAAGGTGCCCGTGGCTGGGTTAAACGACAGCCAGGATGGCAGCGCGGTGCCGTCCGCCAGCGTGGCACTGAGCGTCAGGGGATCGCCATCCGGATCGGTAAAGGTGCCGGCGGGTACGGTGACATTCAGGCTGCCATCCTGCGCGACACTTTGCGCGGGGATCGGCGTGGCGACGACAGGTGCATCGTTGACGTTGGTGACGGTCAGGCCAAAGGTGGTGCTGACCGAAGCATTGCTGCCGTCGGTGGCGGTGACCTTGATGGTCAGGCTGCCCACATCCCCATTGGCTGGTGTGCCGGAGAAGGTGCCAGTGGCCGGGTTAAACGACAGCCAGGCTGGCAACGCCGTGCCGTCCGCCAGCGTGGCGCTGAGGGTCAGGGTATCGCCATCGGGATCGGTAAAGGTGCCTGCGGGCACGGTGAAACTCAGGCTGCCATCCTGCGCGACACTTTGCGCGGGGATCGGCGTGGCGACGACAGGTGCATCGTTGACGTTGGTGACGGTCAGGCCAAAGGTGGTGCTGACCGAGGCGTTGCTGCCGTCGGTGGCAGTGACTTTGATGGTCAGGCTGCCCACATCCCCATTGTCTGGTGTGCCAGTGAAGGTGCCGGTGGCCGGGTTAAACGACAGCCAGGCTGGCAGCGCCGTGCTGTCCGCCAGCGTGGCACTGAGCGTCAGGGTATCGCCCGCGTCCACATCGGTAAAAAGTCCCGACGGGAGCGTGAAGTTCAGGCCGCTGTCCTGCGCAACACTCTGTGGCGGAACGGTGCCGGAGACCACTGGGGCATCGTTGACGTTGGTGACGGTCAGGCCAAAGGTGGTGCTGACCGAGGCGTTGCTGCCGTCGGTGGCAGTGACTTTGATGGTCAGGCTGCCCACATCCCCATTGGCTGGTGTGCCAGTGAAGGTGCCGGTGGCCGGGTTAAACGACAGCCAGGATGGCAGCGGGGTGCCGTCCGCCAGCGTGGCACTGAGCGTCAGGGTATCGCCATCCGGATCGGTAAAGGTGCCGGCGGGTAAGGTGACATTCAGAGTGTCCCCTTGTGCAATGCTCTGCGCGGCAATCGTGCCGGACACTACCGGAGACGCGTTGTTACTCGCAGTCAATGTCAAGGTAGAGGTTGCGGTGCTACTGGCATCATCATTGGCCGTTACCGATACGGTCCGATTTCCTGCCGTTGGCGTAGCGGCTACGTTGGCATACACAATGGCACGTAGCGCGATCTGGAAGGCTTCCTGCGTCGCACCGCCTGTCAGCGTCAGCGTCTGGCTACCATTACCGGTTACGTTGATGCCGGCAGCATGGGCAGCGAGCAATGCCTGCCGTGAAAGGGATAAGGACTCACTGCTACCGTCTGTCGTTCCTGCCAAATTGAGCGTCAGCGTCCAGAGGCGGGAATCCCCGTCGGTTTGACTCAGGGTTGCTAAGGCATCCGTCACGGAAATACCCGTAGCGGCGGCGGCGGCGGGTACCGTCGTGGAGTAATTATTGCCTGTGGTGCTGCCATTCAAATCGACCTGCGGGGCGGTACCCGCAGCAAACTGCGATTCATAAGCGCCAATATCAACGGAGCCTTGCCGTACCCGATCCAAGCCGCGCACATCTGTCTCACCTGTAACATAGAAACGGTTGCCTTGATTAATCGCATTGCTGGCCGTGGCGGCCAGTCGCGGATCAGATGACGATACCTGATCCATGCTGCCACTCAGGATGTTGTTGCCGCCGTACAGGGTGTAGCTGCCGCCGGATGGTTGTCCCGTTGGGGTGTAGGCGACAATATCCTGACTGGTGCCGGTGATGATGGAATTGCGCACGCTGGCGACCCAACTGAGGGCATTATTGATAAATTCGAAGACGATGCCGTTGTCCTGCCCGGTAATGGTGGTGTTGATCAGGCTGATGTGGGTGCTGGTGGGGTTACCCTGATTCCCGGTTAACCACAACCCACTGATACCGAAGGTGCTGCCTGCCGGGTTAATACCGGTATTGTTGGTGATGGCGGAATTGGTGATCGACAGGGACACTGTTTGCTGGGTACTGGACACAAACAGTCTGATCACCCCTTCATTCAAATTGCCAATCATCAGGTTGTCGTGAATATTCACCCGGTCAAAATCGAAGTTGTAGCTGCCGGGGGCAATGTTAAACAGGTCGAAGACGCCATTGCCGAACATGGTGTCACGGTTGCCTGAAATATCCACGTTGTACAGCCGGAAGTTGACATCGCTGGCACTGTAGCTGATCCCAAACACGCCGCCGGTGTCGGTACTGTAATCGGTGGTGAAATTGGTCAGTGTCAGGTTTTGGATGGCCAGGGTGATCGACCCGGTAACGATTTGAAAACCGGAATAGCCGCCACCGTTCAGGGTGAAACTCTGGCCGTCAATCAGTACGCTGTCGGTCGGCGATAGCAGCGAACTGGCCAGCGTCACGTCGGTCTGGAACACAATACGGTCGATACCCGCCGTGGCATTCGCCCAATGCAGGGCTTCACGCAGACTGAGCCCGCCGCCGTCATTGGCATCTTCTTGCACCGAACTGCCAAAAGTTGCATCGTCGCCGATATCATCCCCGGCGGTGACAAACAAGGCGCTGTTGCTGGCAAGCACGTTGACGTTTGAGGTCAGGTTGAGTGCTGTGCTGTTGTTACTGCTGCCATTGTCGCTGACGGCGCTTAGGGTGACTGCACGCGTAGCTGCGGTGGCGGTGGTGCTGGTATTGCCGTAGCGCAAGCCATCCACCAGCCCGGCTACCTCACTGTTACTGGCGCTCATGCCGTTCAGTTGCAGAGTGACGGTGTTGCCGACGCGCGTCACGCTGTAGCTGCCGATGCCGGTCAGCGTGCCGCTGCTGTTGGAGCTCAGGTTGATATTGTTGCCGCCAACGTTGATAAATTCGCCGCTGTCGGTGACATTGGAAACAGTCAATGTCAGCGAACTGAAGGTCTGGCCGCTGTCGTTGGTATTGGCGCTGACGCCGCTGAACAGATCAATCGAGCCGGCCATGCCGCCGATAAATACCGGGTTGCTGCCAGTGGCGCTGAGTGTCGGCGCTGTGCCCGCGCTGGTCGTGGTGGCATCAACCTTAACTACACTGACCGTATTATTACCTGCACTGTCCCTCGCCACCACATACACATCATACGCAGTGCTGGCGGCAAGGCCGGCCAAGGTAAAGCTAAAGTTGAATGGCGAAGAACCCAGCACCTGGCTGCCGGAGGCGGTGGCGCTGCTGCCTGTGGCGGTTTGTCCAGCGATCACTTGCGTCGCGGTTGGAGCACTGGCACCGTCAGCCACCACCACATAATACACATTGCCAGTTTCAGTGAGGCTGCCGCTTAGGTTAAAACCGCCCACGGTGGCGTTGGAGACGCTGGGTGACTGGTCAAACGTGGGGGCGATATCATCCACCACCACCAATGACACCACTTTGTCATAGGTAGCGGCACCATCAGATACCTGTAGGCGTACCGAGTAGGTACCCGCTGCCATGCCAGTGGCGTTGACTGCTTTTAGGGTGTTGCCGCTAATGGTGAACAGCGCGTTATCGGTACTGCCGCTGCCACTCACCAGACTGTAGGTAAACACCGAGGAATCCACATCGGTCGCCGTCAGGGTGGCAACAGTGCCGTTGCTGCCGAGCGATTGCGCAAAGGTGGTGGCAGAGAGCGTAATATCGGTCGGTGCATCGTTCACCGGCACCACGGTGATGGCGCTGCTGATATTCGGCGCAACGGTATTGTTGCTGGCACCGGAATCGGTCAGTTGCGTCAGTGTCACCGTGCGTGTGGCATTGCCGGGGTTGTCGCTGCTGTTGCCATACGTCATGCCGGACAACAGGCTGCCCATGTCGCTGTTACTCAGCGTCGCACCCGTGATGCTGACCGTAGCAATCCCGCCGCTCAGGCTAACGCTGGCGGAGCCATAGCCACTGCCGAGCGAGACACTGTTACCATTGCTCAGCGCCACATTGATGCCATGAAGGGTCAGGTATTCGGTGCTACCCGCTACGTTGCTGACGGTAAATACCGCACTGGCAAAGGTCTGCCCTGTGTCATTAGTGTCGACGCTGATGCCGGTAAACACACCCACCGCTGCGCCGTTCTCGGTATAGGTGGGGTTGGCCCCGGTGGCGACCACGCTAGGCGCCGTATCGGTACTGCCGCCGGTATTGGTAGAGGTAAAATGCCACACCAGTACGCCATTTCCTCCTGTCTCGTTGGTGTCGATATGGAAGGTGATCGTCTTACCACTGACGCTGGCAGAAATGTCTGCGACACTGGTGGTCGCTGAATTGTCTTTGGTGATCGAGGTGATGGCGAGCAATGTACCGCCGGAAAAGGTAAAATCAAACGAAGTCAGTCCGTCGCTGACGTAGATGCCATTGCGGATGGTCATGGTGATGGTGGAGGTGGTGGGATTGATATCGGCGTACCAGTTAGAACTGTCGACATCAAACGCGCCATCAAGAAACAGTTCAACGCCAGCGCCGACCGTGCCGGTGGCATAAGACGTATTGCCAATCATTAAATCCACTGTGGTACCGCTGACATCAAGCGTATGCCGATAACTGTCGATATGTATTGCGCTGGTTTCGATACTACCGCTGTGGCTTTCCAGCGTCCAGTTACCGCCCAGCGCACTGGCTCCCGTGGTATCGTCCGAGGCGGCAACATCCGCACTGGTCAGTTGTGCCAGCAAGGTGACAAAACTTTGTCCCGATTCTTGCGCTATATCACAGCCATAAATCATCAGGTCGCCCGAGTCGGTTAGCGCGGCACCTAAGGTGGCTAAATCGGCGGAACGTGTGCTGGCGGTGGTGCTATCCAGTTTCAGGCTACCTAGCTGAATTTCCCCTTCTGCGCCGTGGCTGAGAATGTGGATCGCGTCATAGCCATTGTGGTTCTGCGCCCACTGTGCCAGTTGGCTGAGGCCATCCTTACTGCCATCAAATAGTTCAACCTCAATACTGCTCGGCACATTGTTCACCAGCGTTTGATAATCGGTGAGCGAGGTATCGATAAACACCACTTCTTTGCGTGGTGCTTCACCGGCGACGGCAATATCGCTGGTGGTATCATCCGATGTAATGCTGTGATCGCCTTGCCCATTTTGTGTTTGATCGTTGTTATGGGTCTGCGAGTCATCCGTCGTGTGCGCCGTGCTGTTGGCCGTCTGTGCCGCCTCACTGGAGTTCTGTGCCGCATCGGCCTGCGTGGCGGTGGCGACTACCGCACCGTCAAACATCATGCGTGCCTCCAGAGCGAACCCGAGTGGCGTTGATGAAGTCGCGTCAGCCGCAGTAGTGTGGTGGCGAGGTGTGCGTAACGTTGCGAAAAGGCGCCGAAGCATAGGCCTTACTCCCGATAATCATATTTGTTACATGGCTGCTTATGTGAAAACAGCGGGATTACATTGCTGGGAGACGGAAAACCTCATGTGGCGAAAGTGTAATGAAACTATGGCGACATGATTGTTTTGTTGTCTGTCTGTAAATTTAAGTTAAAAGTTGAATATTGAAAATATTAATATTGCAACCATTAAATAATAATTTAATTGATTTTTGAGATTTTTCCTGAAAGTTCGGTTTTGGACGATTTCTTTCTCGCGATAAATAACCGGTACCGATCGTCGGCAATACAGTAATCAGTACCGGCTTACCCCGTAAGTGTCTGATTACGGATGCTGTGGGTAGATACCTTGCGTTGCGATGCAGGCTGTCAGCCCTAACGCGGGGTCGCGTACCGCGACAGGGGTGCTTGAGCCAGTAGTCCCGACCGTGACAGTCGGCACCTTAAACGAGAACGCCGGAATGGTGGAGTTTCCTGTCGTCACCACGTCAGCGGGCAGGGTGGCACCGGCGCCAGGTTTGGTTTGTGTATAGGGACCTTTGAAGGTCACATTCGATGTGCCAGCGCCAGCGGGCACTGTACCGGCAATGGCTGTGAGGTAGTTCAGTCCGCTAACAGGCGCGGCACCGCCGCTGGCGGGCGCGGTGGTGGCAAGTGGCAGGCTGGCTGTTACGTTCAAAGTGCCCGGCACGGCAGGGATGAATACGTTATCTGCTGGGGGTTGAGTCTGGGTAACAGTGTGACTGTGTACGGCCAGATTCGCGATGCTGAGGGTAGCCGTTTCCGCCCCCAACGTCTGACCGAGGACAACATTGCTCAGACCAGTCCCTTGGTCGGTGCCGATGGCGCCTCTGCCACGCAAATCGGGAAGACCAAAGGTGCCTGATGCCGCTGAACCCCCATAGGTGTTACTGACGAGCGCATAGAGAGCCTGGTAAGCATTGATCTGTACGACTTGTCCTTTCGCGGGCAGAAACCCCTGCGGACAATAATTGGTGGCCATAAAACAGACCGAGCCGATTAAAGGTTCGGCGGCGCAAGCTGAAGCATTTTCTGTGTGCAGTAAGACAACCGCCAACGTCGACGCTAGGGCGGTTTTGGCAAATAACACCTTGCTAAGTTTCATAACGACTCTCCTTGATAGATTTACTGTCTTTTGTGGGAATACCATCGCAGTCAATTAATTAGCTGACTTATCATTTAAAATGATCATATTTGTGTCAATTTTAGTTATTTATGAAACATAGCTAAGGCCACCAATTTTGTTAGCTGTGGAGGATAATTAATTTCAATATTCTGAAAAAAGATGATGCAAAGCAACTTATCTTGCCAACTCACAATGATGGCCTGTATGGCACTGGTTATCTTCCAACATGACTCTGTCATCTTCCGCGGCGGTGGAGGATCTCTCATAGGCGGGATGCGTTAATGCTGAAGACGATTCCCGCTTGTGCAGGAATAGCAGGATATGGTCTGCCTGTTAGCAAGTGTTACCAGTAGCTAGAAACCGCTCTCTCTGATGCCTAATGCTGCGATACGACGCCACACTGTACCTAACAACGATTCTTTCTCACCTTGTAAAATTACGCTGCCGCGCAGTGGCTGAGGTGGCAAGGTAATATCGTGTTCTAGGGTAAAGCGCACGCTGTAGTGCGCTTGCACTGGCTGAGGGTTGCGATCGTTATCGCGGCGCACGGCGATGGGCCCGTGGCGATCGGACGCCAGCATCTCTTGTTGCAAATAGGCGCTGCCAGTGGGAGCGATGGCATGCAGTTGCACCGCTAAACGCGGATAGGCGGGATCATCGGCGATAAACACGCCATGCATACCCTCTTTGACGCGTGCTAGATTATCTTCGGGCAGATAGCCCAGTACCTTGCCGCGTGTGGGTTCTACGACGCGTAGCAGTGGCATATCGGCGGTGAGCCAGCGTCCTGCAGTCATGTCGCGCGCGATATCGCGTACCGTACCGTCCTGCGGTGCCACAATCGACAAGCGCTGGCGCTGGGCTGCCAATCCCCGGTAACGTGCCAGCGATTCTGCCAGTTGACGGTCGAGCACCTGAGTTTCACCTGCTGTTTCCTGACGCGCTGCGCCGCGCTGGCGCTGCTGTTGCAGCAGGGTAATACGCTGACGCTCAATGTCTAGCCGGTAATCGAGATCGCTTGAGGTCAATTCCAACAAGGTCTCACCCGCTTTTACCAACTGACCGTCGCTGACATGCAACATTTTCACCTGAGCGGGAATCGCTGCATAGAGCGTGCTCACGTTTTCGGCTTCCAGCACGGCGGGCACCTGCACGCTGCCTCGCCAAGGGAAAAACAGTACCAGTAACACGATCAGGCACAGCAGGGCGGATCGCAGTAAGGTTGAAGGACGGATGGCATTGCGCATAGACCACCAAATGTAAATTTCTTTCACGATAGGAAGAGCAATAAACCAGGCGATCTCAATGAGCATTAAGCCAATGCCGATCACCTTGATAAAAAAATGATACACAACCAAGGCAATACCGAAGAACAGGAAAAAACGCCATATCCAGGAGGCGTATCCCCAGAAAAGTAGCTTACGTTGCATTGCTGGTGACCAGGTTTCTGGCGGCGGGTGGCCGTAGCCAAACAGACTTTCGCGTAGGTGCCAGCGGCATAGTGCATACGCCCGCTCCTGCAAGTTCTCGACGCGCCAGTAGTCGCTCAGCAAAAAATAGCCATCGAAACGCATCAGCGGATTCAGGTTTACTGCCAGCGTGGTGAGCCAGGTTGCGCTAGAGAGCATAAAGGCCGCGGTGCGCGCCGGACCATCAGGCAGCAGCGCCCACACTAGTAGCGCAATCCCAGCCAGAACCAGCTCGGCCAGGATACCTCCTGCCCCGATCAGCAGCCGTGCTTTGTGATCCTTGAGCCTCCAGGCATCGGTCACGTCGGTGTAAAACAGCGGAAACAGCACGATGAAGGCTACCCCCATGCTCTGCACGCGACAGCCCGCACGCTTAGCCATAAAAGCATGCCCCAGTTCATGGAAAAACTTGGCGAAAATCAGCGTCAGGCCAAACAGCGCCATGCCGGTCAGACTGAACAGGTGTGGAAACGAATGGGAATAACGTACCCAGTCGCGGCTGACCAGAAACGCACCCAGCAGCAGGATCAGAGGAAACAGGTAGCGAAGAAACGGCCCGCCGTAGCGCTGTAGCCAGGGCCAACAGAGGTTGAGAAGGGGATCGGGTCGAAACAGCGGAATGCGAAAAAACAGATACTGGTGCAGCACGGTTTTCCACAGGCTGGTGCGCATGGCGTTGGCTTTGCCTATATAGCGCAGGCGCTGATCGGGATCGCTCGCAGCGACCAGATCGTGCTGACGTAAAAATTGCACCAGTTGTTCCAGATCCTTCGGCCGTAGCGGTAATCCGGGTTCGCTATTCGCCGCTGCCAGTACCTGCTGCGGATGGCATAGCGCCCAGTGGCGCAACATTCGGATGGCGGCGGGCGTCAGGTTGAAATAGCGTCCAGTCACGGGATCGGACAGTATCCACTGTGGCGCGCCGTTTAGCCCAGTGGCAGATTCCGCCAACTGAATGTCGGCGCGCAGGGTGGGCAGCAGTGAACTCATATCCCGATCGTCTGACGGATTACCGCCAAGGGGCGGCGGAACAGATAGACAGCCAGCGGCACGTAGTCACCGGAGATTTTTGCTGTGCCGCGCAGACCGATGCGAGGAGGGGCGTCGCTGAAGCGCCCGTCCAATCGGTAGGCCAGATTACCCGCAGGCGTCAGTTCAGATTCATAAGCTATACGTTCCAGCAGTGCGGCGTGTGGGGTGAGCGGGTCGCTATCGAGAAAGAGGGTGATCGGTGCTTTAGCACCAAGCTGGATAGCGTCACCCACGTCTAACTCGATGCGTAACGCGGTGAGAGCGGGGTCTGCCAGCTCCATCAAACGTTCGCCGGTGCGTACCGGTTTCCCCATCCAGCGCGTTGCGTCGGCAAATACCGCAATGCCATCCCGTTCGGCGCGGATTTCTGCGCGACTCAGCAAGGCATTGGCGTAATCGCGTTCCGCTCGTTTTTGTGCCACCTGAGCGGCGAGAAAGTCGAGCCTGGCTTTGGAGTCCGCATCCTGAAATGCACGTTGAGAACTCGCACGATGCTCCGCTTCGGCGACATTCAATGCACGTTCGGCCACATCTGCCTGGGCTTTCAAGGTTGTACTGTCAAAGCGAACTAACACTTCCCCTTGGCGTACACTCTGGTTCGGTAACACGGTAAAGGATTGGATCACGCCGTCCAGTGGTGCGGCGACGACACGGCCTTGATGAGGAATAACCTCGGCGGGTGCCAACACGGATTGGCGCACCGGAATGAACAGGCAAGCGAGCAGTAGCAGCGCAGGTACGATGATTTTCCACCGAGCCCGACGACGCCAACGGGTCGTTTGCGGTTCTAGAGCCAGCCAGGCGTGGCTAAAAGCCCCGCTGAGTTGCTCCGCCAATACCTGATCGGTACTCTGCCATGGTTGCTCTCTTGCATACCAAATAGCACCGAAGGGGTTCCCCTGACGATCGTTGAGGGGAGACCACAGTGCCTCGGGGGCAGACAGCGCCAGCCAATCTTTACGGCTTTGTTCATCAAGCTGTGAGGCTTGAATCACTCTGCATTGAGCCAGTGCTTTCTCATCGACGGATGATAACTGCGTACAGGCACGTTCAACAAAGGCGACAAAGGGGGCATGGGGGGCAGGTTGAGTGACGCCGGTTACGGCGCGCACCTTACCGTTAATCAGAAGGGCGGCATGGCGAAAACTGAATAGCGGCTGGCTGTCGTTGACGATGCAGTAAGCTAGCTCTTCTATGCTGTTGGCTGCCCGTGCTTGCTGCTCGAGGTCAAGGAAGCGGGCAAACGTAGCGGTGCTGACAGACGTTGGCGTAGTATTCACCTCGCCTCCGAAAACTGTGCCGTTCCGCTCATACCGGCCATCAAGGTATTGTCCGCGTGGGCCAGCGTACCAATCAGGCCTAGGGTTTGACTACTCTCATCAATACGTGCGCCAAGCCGTGTGACCTTGGCTTGTAACGGTTTTCCGGTTTCATCCGGCGTGAAGGTAAAGACTAATCCGGGTTTGAGCACCGACAGAAGTCGTGATGGTACTAGCAAGTTGATCTCTAGGTGGCGGTTATTCACCACGTCCAGCAGTGGGGCACCTTGCGCCACACTCTCAAAGGCTTGCACACGGCGTTTTACCACCTGACCGTCGAAGGGGGCGGTGATGCGACAACGATTGACCTGAATTTGGTAAACCTGGCTTTCTGCCTGAGCTTGTGCAAAGTGCGCGGCTGATAACGATACCGCGTGTCTCCCCACTGATTTCATCTGTGCCAACTGCTGATTTTGGCTCAGCTCCGCTTCTGCGGCTCGTGTGGCAGCAGAAGCCGCAGCCAATTGAGCTTGGTAAATGGAACAGTCAAACCGCACCAACAGATCGCCTTTCTTGAAGGATTCCCCTTCTCTAAACGGTATTTCCACAATACGTCCGGCCAATTCGCTGGACAGTGTGGCTTGTTCCACCGCTATCAGAATGCCGCGAGCCTGATTGTCCGTAGACGTGAGAGAGGGTGTGTCATGAGAGGGCATTGCCAAGAGTGGGTCGCTCGTTTGCGCATGGGCCGCAAACGTGAATAAGGAAAATGCCAGCAATTGAAAAGCGTGGCGAAATATTACGTTACTGAAACCATCCACACTGGCCTGCCTTATTTGTTGAGGTGTGTGCCACGTCAGAAAAGATAAAGGGATTTTCTGAATTTTCACTTATTAGCGGTGCTTATTTTGGGGAATATAATGGTACAAAATACGCTGAATTGACAACTGCAATAGAGGGCTGTTCTGGTCTCAATTTGTCGTTTTAGCCCATGCCTGTGCGATTTGAAGCTCGATAGATATTAACACCTGAAATAACAGGGGCAGCGGTGCTGCCCCAATAATACTATGCCGCGATTTCCCCATGATGAAACGGGAAAACCGGTCGTGGCTTACTGGTGCTCCTGACGGGCGTCATCGCCAAACGTGATCGCTCGTCCACGCGCATCCATTTGCGCTTTATCGCGGCTGAAGCCCATTTTGGCGCGAACGCCGCCCAGCATACCGCTCCGTTGATAGATTTCGTTTGCCCGATCGCGGTTGTACTGGCTATCGGGGCTGATTTCCAGCGCGCGGTCGATCCACACTTTGGCCAGATAGCTATTCTGAGCGACGCCCGCCCCGTTACGGAAAGCATACGCGTAATAACCTGCCGCATAGTCGCAGTTGGCATCATCTTCATCGTTCCATAATTCAGGCAGGACGACATCCACACAGATCGCCTGATCTTCCGCAATGTTGCTAAACAGCAGCAGCGTGCTTAGTTCCCTTGCTGCTCGTGTCCATACCGTTCTCCCCACGTTGGGGCGATGCAGGACGCCGAACATCAGTTCGCGTGCGCGCTGGTACTGCTCTGGCGACAGCGTTTCATTATCTCTGATCAGGCAATAGGCAATGTTGTACTGGCAAATCTCGCTGCCTGCATCTGCTGCGCGTTCCTGCCAGTAGTCTGATTTTTCCTGATCTTCGTAAGGCGAAGGATCGCGGCCGTTACGGCGGGAAAGATGGCCGGAGTATAAATCCGACAGCGCAGCCATTGAGGAGGCTTCCCCCCAGTCAGCGGCTTCGTGCAGCAGGAATACGCCCGCTTCTTCAGAAACATACTCGAACAGGTTTGTGGCTGCTTGACCAAAATTTGTATCTGATTTCATTACACGGCAACGGGCAAGCAACGCATCGCTATCAAATTGGCCTTTTGAGATACCGTAGAAGCCAAATTTACTGGCGAGCGCCGCGATGGTGGTTTCATAGTGCGCATCGCCCCAGTATTGGCAGCGTTCCAGCCATTTCGGCATTAAACCGAAACTATCTTGAATGTGGGCGAAATCCAGACAGCTGATTAACGTGGCGAATGCATCGCTTTCGGGATCGGATTCTGGAGAATCAACCTGCCACGCTTCAACCATCAGGTCGTAGGCCAGTTGCATATCCGCTTTATTCCAGTGGATGCCGTTTTCATCCTCAATACGTGCATAGTGGCTGAGGAACCAGGCGTATTGGCGCAAAACACGTGCGCGAGTTTCTGGAAAGAGCTCCAGACCCAACAACCAATCGAATGTTTCCCGACAGTACGTGATGCTTTCGGTATCATCTGCGTCTGGAATGAGTGCGGCATAGCCAAGGTAGTCCCAACACTGTGTAACGCGCAGGCTGTTACGTTCCTGCTCTGTCAGCACTTCACACAGTGGCCCATCAATAAATTGCGCCATTGCCTCATGGCTACCGCCCCAGCGTGGGTACAGGAAGTAAACGCACTCTTTGCGCACTTCTACGTCCTGTGGACGAACGGCCAAGGTGACACGCAGCCAGTAGTGCATGGGCTCTTCCCATTCGTGTTCCTCTCTGGCCGGCAGTGATGCGGGCAGAGCAACAGGAAGTTCAACAAGCGCTTGTGCGCCTTCATTACGCAGGTGCTGTAGACCCGCTTCCCACAACTCGGGTTCCACCTGCGCCTGACGCTGTGCGTAGGTCAGTGGTTCACCACCTTGTAGTAATACGCCCAGCCATTGCGGTTCCCCTAAATAGCAGGTCAAACGAAACAGGCGGGAAAAGGCCAGCGCAGGCCGTTGATGTAAAGCACTGGCGCGTAGGTAGGCCGAGACGCCCAGATCGCGAGCCAGTTCCGCGCCCATCCAGCGATCGTCTTCTACATATTGCCCGCCGTTTGAGGTACGAATCCGCGCAGCGGCGTTCTCCCAATATTGCCCTGTCAGATAAGTGGCGTGATAGCTCTCTGGGCATGCGGCAACCCATGCCTGCAAGTGTGGCAGGGTATCGGCATCAGATACCGCTGGGTCAAAGAGCGAATTAACGTGCCAGAGATAGGTATAAGGCCGGTTGGGGCCATCCAGCCAAATCTGGTGTTCTTGCTCCAGCAGGGTATCGAGTGCATCGAATTGATGCGTCGCGAACATCTCGCGCAGCTGCGCGCGGCGCTTAACCAATGCGGTGAGTGATTCAGAAATTAATGTCATAGCGTAAATTCTTGGCCTGTTGTTGAGTCACCACGCCGACAACATCGTGCTTTATCAGCAGCATGTGCAGGCAGGGTTTAGAGGTATTACCTGTTTGATATCGAAGCAATACACAAATGAGTGCTCAGATAACACAGAAAAATCGGAGGGATGTCCACATTGGGAACGGATAGTGTGCTCCCTGAGTATCCATACAGCGTGTATATTGACATTGTTTCCTGTGCTGGTATTCATTGCATTTATCTACTCATGGTTAAAATAATACCTATAAATTGATACAGAGGCATCAATTTTTACATGGATGTAAATTTTTTTTTAAAACTATGTAGTTATATAATTAATGACGTGTGAGAAAAAAATGGGGTGTATAATTAGGCAAGCTGGCTAGCATACAGTTTTAAGAGCAGTGGTGAATTGTACTTAGTGAATTGATTTTTAAGCATAATAATCTCTCTTGGCTGAGTATCGGCTATATGTAAAATAATCTCGAAAAGTGAAAAACTTGCCTTACTGGAGTATTTATATTTTTGCACTCATCTTTACTTGAGGCGTTTTTTGGTAGAGCCTATTGAATGCCGATGTTATTATAATTAACAGGTAGAGGTGAGTTATCTCCATGGCTTTCTTCCTTAAAAAATCTTGGCTGCCTTGCATAATTTTCTGATGGTGAAAATTATGCAAGGCAGCGCAAGATAACAGTTTATTTGAAAAGGTTAGGTTTTCTCAGGTATAACGTAAGCGGGAAAATAAATAGAAATGCTGTTGGTGCGTTTGATTAATTTTGGACGTTATTTGAATTAAATTTTTTTGATGAAAAAACCTGAAAGCTATTGTTTATACGTAAAAATATTCTCTACCACTGCGTCTCATTTTATGCCACGTCGGCATTTTGACATGCTTCGTTTGCTTTTTGTTTAAAAAGCGGGCGATAGACTGTGTCCATCATCACTATTCAATAATAAGAAATTTCCTATCGTATTTTTATATTCTCTTATGTGGATTTGTTATAGTGATGTTATGACCCCTTATTGCCACGCCTATAAGAGTGTAATTTTACGCTTGTACCGAAAGTTTATTTCACAATGAGTATATGAAAAAAATATTCCATGGGATTAGGTATGAAAGATACATCGATGAATGACGGACAGGTTTATTTCCTTAATTTTGTTTTCAACATAAAAATGAGAAGTCTTAAAAAAGATGAAGACATTTACCAATTAAGAAAAAAAGAAGCTGACGTTCTCGCTCTGCTATGCCGTAAATATCCGAAGCCCGTCTCACAAGATGATTTTTTAGCAGAGGTATGGCAGGGAGGATATGTCACCTCTCAAAGCATTGCGCAAGTGATTCGATCATTGAGGCGTACCTTGGAAGATAAAAATAAAAATATTATCATTACGATCCCTAAGCTGGGCTATCAGCTTGCGACAGAGCCATCTTTTTGCATGCCAGATGTGAATATTGGCGAAGTCGAGCAGAGAAATATTGCGTGGAAAGATTGCAATTCTGAAGTATTTGATGATAACAAGCGCGCCATAGCAGAATCGAAATTTTTATTTGCCTATGAACCATCCTTAGCGAATAGATTTTTATCTAAAAAAGGATTTTTTCCGAAAAAAATATTTATGTTATTTACCTGTAGCATCGTTGTTTTTATGGTCGGCCTGATTTTGAAAGGATCGAAAATGCGAGAAATCCCTTTAAATCCAGATGAAGAGCGTGCTCGTGTTAGTACAAATTTTATATGGTCTGGAAATTCGCTTTATGATGACAAAGATGATCTTTTATTTTGTAATAAAAAAGAAAAAAATGTAATGTGTTTTTCTAGTGGAAAAAACAGTACCTAATACACGGAATAATTATTGACGGTGCTTAATTATATTTTTTAAGGAATCTATTTTTTATATTTTAGCTGATATCAAAGATGATATCTTAAACTTTTATCCAAGAGCATGGGGAAAATATATGTGTAGTAGCATTTTTTCATCACAGGTTACCGCTGATAAGATAAATTTTTATTTGAATAGAATAATTGATAATCCCGATGGGAAATTGAAAAAAAAAGATCTATCAAAAGCTTCATATTTATTTGACAAAATCAATTGTGTTAAAAACGAGAAAGGAATTAAGAACGAATTGTATAAATCTTTTATGGATCGCTCAATAAATGTTGTAGATATTTCTGACTCGTTACAAAAAAGATTGAAAAACCAATGCTCTGGTATGGAAAAAGATAAATTGTCATGGATTGCTACAATTTGTAAAGGAATTGAAGGTGTTATTATTGACTGCGGAGCCAATATCTCTTCTAGTAATTTAGATTCTAAAATGATGAAAAAAGAGATGGATTACTTTTATCAATCGATAACACGGCGAGCTGACGAAAATAATTCGAGTTCCGTTTCTCGCAATTCCTCTGGTGGTATTAAGTCTATTAATTTTCTAGGTGCTCAACATTCAGTTTCCGGTTCATTGATTTCCAATTATTATAATGATTCTTCAAAGGAGAATGAAGAAATCATTGTGGGTGCCGAAGTAAGAAAAGATTCTATGCTCTCGAGGATTATTCAGGCTAGACATAAACTAAAGAAAACAAATAGGTGAGTAAGAAACAAACCATTAACTATTCAATTTTTTTAAGAGGAATGAAAGAGTTTGGTTTTATATATTTAAAATTAATACCGTTCACTAGAGCGGTATTTAGGATCGCCAGAGTTATTTTAAATTTGAATTTTTTTAATAGACAATGACCTGCTGCCATGTAGTTAAATGTAATTTTTACAAAAATAATTGGCGTTTTTTATATAATGATAATTGTTTTCTTTGTATTGTTTTCATTCTAGCACTTTAAAAAAAGAAGATGTTTCATCCGCTGATTTAATAGCTGAACCGGAAAGTAAAAATATAAAATTTAAAAAAATAAATTATGGAAATATGAAAGCGAAAATTTTATTGCTTAAATCATAACCCCCTCTTTTTTTTAAAAAGATTTTCCCATTAATTACGTTGAACTAAATAACTTCGCACATTGATGCTTTACTTCTCATTATGCATTGTGCGAGGCAAGTGCTGACAGGGGAAAACTGCCTGTAAATGTAGCGCTATTATGCAAAACTATTTAGAAATCAACTGTTTTTTTAATTTTAAAATTTTAGCGTTATAATTATCTATGTCGAATTTATAATTATTTCTAAAAAAGATAGTTCTCGTATCCCATGTCATCATATTCTATGATGACAGTATCACAGAGAAGAACATATTTCTAATGAATAGGCTTGCACTTGAATTTCTTGTGCACATCTTCATGTAAAGAAACTTGTATCTCATTCAAATCTTGATTTTTATTCACGATAATGGAGATGATTTTATTTATATATTTATCATGATGATGTGGAGTGCTGGAGTGATATTTACCGATGCCATCCCAAGAGTAGCCATGCTTCTGAATGACTTTATGTAGTATCCATGTACCGGAGAACACATTAGCACAACTATTCTCTCGTAGTGTTTGTTCTGATATACCGATTGAGCTGAGTTCCTTAAAGTGAATGCTATTTATTTGCATCAGACCGACATCTATTGTGTTGTTTTTATTTTTTGTTATGGCATGCTGCCTATTTCCAGATTCCTGAAAAATAATTGCTTTAATTAGTAATGGATTAATTTGAAAGCACATCGCTGCTTCAGTAATACAATCATACTGCTGCGTTGCGGCCGTCACCAGTGTTGGAAAAAGGAACGGTAGGGTGAGAATAATATTTTTCTTCATCATGATATATATCCCAGTCTTAAACTGGGAAGTATTAGTCCGGGTGATGTTGTGATGTGTTAATTAATCATCATCGTATGAAAGGAGATAATCAGGCTGTAACATACGCGCCATAAACGCATTCAAAAATATTGACAGGCATAATTGTTTATCATCCAGAAGTGGGGATGTATTATCTGTCCCTGTTGTTAATTCATCATTATAGGTATGAAATTCTTCTTTTTTTGTGTTAGGTGAAAGTTGCGCTAGTTTTTCTAAAAATGCATTATCATCATAATTAATATAGTTTTTTTTGGCACAAAGTAATACTTTTTCGTGAAGGTCTGATTTTTCATTTATGCTGGAATAACTATCGTAATTAGAGCTATGTTGAATTATTCTGTCAATGTTTGTCATTCATTTTTTTCCTTTTCTTCAATGATTTTATTGATATTTTCTTTCTGGCACAATAAAGTTAGTCGTGTTGCAATACTGGCGAGAGTATCTGGTATGATACTGTTTATTTTTTTGTTCAATGAGTCTATTTCATCATCTGCATAATGGATCCATTCCCAACAAAGTGACTCACTCGGGAATCGGATTGCCTCCGTTTCGTTCTGTACCGTAATGTGATTGTCATCGGTGAATTGATAATGAGATGTATCAACGCCATCGGGAAGTGGGATAATTTTAGGTATCACAATTCTTAGATCTTTTTGATGCCCGCATTTTTCTTGCAAGTGGTGAATAATTCGCTCAACAATAACAGGATCGTGTAGCGAAGATCTTAATGCCGTAATCAAATGCTCACGCATGGTGGCCATACGTGAGTTTTGCTGTTTTTCATATTGATCCAGCATTGTGATTAACTGAGAAAAAAAGAGATAAAAACCTGTTGAAAAACCCTCTTTTTCGCAGCTTTCTCTTAACCTGACGGTGTGAGATTCATATTCTTCATGAATTTCACTGCAACGCTTAAGTGTACTTTCCAGAGCATTGACCATACGACGATATCTAGCCCGTTCGCTGGATTTAATTAACGTGAGTTTATTGAAGTCTTGCGGTAATTCATTTTTGGTAATCGTTCGCATAAGTGATTGCCATTCTTAACAAATTAATATGATCTGGGTGACTTGATATTGGGTTTGCTGGCAGTGCCATTTGCGCTGGAAAACTGAGAAAAAGGCGTTGCCTCAGTGCAATTGGAAAATTAGTGAGCTGGCTAAGAATAAAAGCCATCCCCCATGCGTAAGTATCTATGTGCTGCGTTACATTTTTCATCGCTACATGGTGTACAAGGGGGAGAGAGATAAATGTTAGTAATCGATGATCTATTAACAACGATGCCCCCTGGCTCAGTAATTGACTACGTAGCAAATACCCACCGATCAGGTGGGCAATCGTGGGTATTTTCTGCCAATACGCGATTATAAGTGATGATGTGGGGTCGCATGGCGTGCTGTTTACTGGCAGATTCTCAAGTTTATATTGAGTCAGTAACCAGTAATTTATCAGCGTCTCATCCCATATTTCATTTACCAATAGCTCTTCTGGTAAATGACTCGGGTCGGTATAATTTACTGGATAGTATAAAATACTCATCATCTGTTCTATATTAGGTTTCATGATTAAGCGATTCCTTATCTTTGTCCAGCGGCTCATTATCTTTTTCCGCATTGTTATTTTCTTGAACGATGGGAGGTTTCCTACTGGTTTTATAGAGCACATACGAGGTTATTGCTGTTGCGCACATGGCAATAGCTATAAGGAGTATTGTCCACAAGCTTGGTGTAGATACAGGCGATTTTATCGGTGAGGCATACTGAATGAGTGGAGCGGAGAAAAGTACGATGGAAATGTTCTCATAGCGCACATCATCCAAGCTGTTCTTAATCAATAATTTGATTTTAGAAATAAAAATATTTTCATCAATTTCTCCTTTGAAAGAAATAAGAATGCCAACATGTCCGTCTTTTTTTTTATTTCCTACATCATTGCTAAAAGAGGGATAACTTATGTGTACTTTAGCATTAACTACTTGCGTAATAATTTTCAATGACTGTTCCAGCCTTTGCTCTTGTAGAGAAATCACACGAGCTTGTTCGGCATTCGGTGAAGAAACTAAAGAACTCTCTGGGAACGCATTTGCTATTTGTACATCGGCAGACCAAGGCAATTTATATTGACTAATAATAGAAAGTGCAGCAGTGACCTCAGGGTTATCAACGGTGATAGTATAGCCCGATTTCAATGTGCCCTCTTTTTTTGCAGCAATGTTATGCTGCTGTAAAATGGCCAACGCTTGGTTGGCCTGCTCTTGAGTCAAGTCATTAAGGACGGCATCTTCACGGCAAGCTGACAACATCAATACTGTAAAGAAAATGCCAATCATCTGAAATGTTTTTTTTATCATTATTGTGCTTTTACCAGTGTTTCAATAGTACCGACCCCTTTACGTGCTAACGTACTAACAAGAGACACGTAGTTGCTATATTCACCTATGTAACTTTGCAACATTAATAGTTTTTGTGGATCGCTGGTATATTCTGGTGATTGGCTTAGCATATTAATAACATTTTTGAATTGTACATCTTTTTTACTAGTTTCTTCAAACGTGCTAGAAACTAAATTGTTAAAATTTTGATCGTGTACGCTGATAGATGAATTATCTTCTGGCGCAAAAGTGTAGGGGGTTAAATGGGTTAGCGACGATAATGCTTTAACTGATTGGTTCATACCATGTCCTAAATAAAAAATGGGCACAGGGAATCCTGGCCCCCTAAACGTTAACGGAAGTTTTGAATAATACTAGCCCCAATATCTTTGTAGGCTTTAACTGTGCTGGTTTGCGCACTACGAAAGAGAGTGTATTCCTGTAGTTTTGCCTGATAGTTGGCTAATACTGCTGGATTGGATGGATCTTTTTCTAGTTCAGCCTGTGCAGCATTTAGATCTTTCATCATTGCTTCGGCGCCTTCTTCAAAGGCTCCGGAAACATCATCTAAAAAATAATCATTGTTGTATCCTAACTTTGGGTGAGTTAGATCAGTCATAGTTTATGTCTCTTTTTTTCAGTGGAAAGTACCAATGGCGAGGGTTTAAAAACAGATATCCGTTAGATGAGTCCACATAGGACTTATCCTGCAACCAATTTTCATCAAGGTTGATTGAGAAATTGATAATATTGCTACCCCATTGGCTGTTAAATTTTTTTATATATTGGTTTAAAGACGTTAGTACGCTGTCGCTGAGTGCATCACGTATTATCAGCGAATAGCCCACCTCTGTATTGATTTTCCGATAAGCGATATGAAGCCGATCGAGCCCCTGCCTGGCTTCTTTTAGTAACTGATTTTTATCTTTAACGATAAGTTTTATGTCTGTGGCAAAAGGAATTTTTTGGAGGAGAATCGATTTTAGATTTTCTTCTTCTGTTTTGGATAATGGTAAGTAAATTGCCAAAACAGGATGTTGGGGGGTGCTGTAATCAAGTTGTAGAACCGGATAGCCTGCTTGGTACAACAGCGCTATAGTCTCTTCTTTATGCTGAGCTAACCATACAGGAACAACATTTTGGTTATCTTTAATTTTGATGAATAGGGCTTCTTGTGCCCATTCCATTTCCTGCAGTTTCTGTGCAAGAACGAAGATAGTTTTATCATCACGACTTTTCACTACTTCCAGAGGTGATGGTGAACCAGAAAGCACGCTATTTAATGTTAGTACATGTCGATCGGATTCTATTTTTTTGTACCAAACAATCGAAGCTGAGATTAACAATAAAAAAAGAAGGAATAAACCAAAGGCAATCGCCCGATTTTTTCTTTTGTTAAAAAATCTGGCGATGTCATGATTAGCTAAAACACGCTCACTTTTCTGTTCAGTTGATTGAAGATTGTAGTTCAGTATGTCTTCAGACCAGATTTTTTCGCTTTGCTTAAAAGCAAAGCAGATGTGCCCGTGCGTAAATATTTCGTTCTCGTCAACGAGTACGTTTTCATTTCCTGAAACATCAAGAATCTCTACACCGTATCCCGCTTTATCTTCATTTTCCAGCCGATGTGACAGGCGTAGTATTATATTTGGCGAAAGAACATTACAGGGAATGTACAGTGTATTTAATGTATAGTGTACGGCATGTTCTTGTACTGATGAGATCCCAGCTGTTTCATCCTGCAGCGTAGAACTTGGGTTGATAATCAAGAAATAATCGCCAGCGGTAACATTCAGTTCGCAACCAAACATAGGACCAAATAGCAATTTTATCGTGAAGTTATTCAATGGATTATCACTTGTCGGTGTTTCATCTAATGGTATTTCATCAACTTTTTCTTTCATTTGGCTATTCATAAAATGAACCGTTCACTTTCACTGTTCTTTTGTTAAACCCAATTATTTTTATAATTTATTGAGCTACTCAATGTGTGTTGGATGTTTTAGTAATGCGATATCG
This sequence comes from Pectobacterium carotovorum, assembly GCA_016415585.1. Classification (NCBI taxonomy): domain Bacteria; kingdom Pseudomonadati; phylum Pseudomonadota; class Gammaproteobacteria; order Enterobacterales; family Pectobacteriaceae; genus Pectobacterium; species Pectobacterium carotovorum. The sequence goes on from CP066552.1 coordinate 693,435, forward strand.
CACTTGACCCACGCGTTGCACTCTAGCCAGATTGAGGGGGTAGGGCAAATTATTTTTTTTTGATTTTATTTTTATTTTTTTAAAAAAAGATGATTTTTTCAAAAAACGCTTCGATTCAATTGATCCTGTTATTTTTTCTGTTAGATTAAACGGGAAAGAGATTGAGATTAAAGTTGTCATCATCTTCTATTATTTATTTTGGCAATTAGCAGTTAGAAATTTGAATATTCTTTATATCTTAGTAATGTGTCGATTTTATTTAAAATGTTAGTTTATGCTCTGATTTTTAGAAAGAGAAATATAAGAGGTAAATACTATGATTATGGCAAATGCGGGATTGGCACCATGCCATCATTCAGGGGTGCAGCGACCTAGTGAAAGCAGGATAAATCATTTTCCATGCAGCGTCCTACGGGATGAAGTGTTGGAAGTGAATGATACATTACTGTTTGCCAGACCGATGAATAAATATTCCTCGCTGTCCTTCGTTATGTACTCGGATGATGAACATCAAAATTGCATGTCCTCCTCTGCTATCTTAGCGACCCAAGATAGCATGGTTTTAAAATTACAAGGCGAGTGGGTTATTGAAATTTTCCCCATGTCACAGATAACCACACTATTTTCTTTCTTAGACTATCAAGAAAAAATATGTGGCAGGCTTTCTGGTAGTGATAACGACGTTACCAAAAACCTTGCTGCAATGGCATCTAGGCGTAGTTTCTTTTCGTCGGTTAAGGATAAAAATAATAATTTTTTTAATATGCTGATAAGTTATAGATTGAGGCAGAGAGAAGATTCTATTGATGATATGTTTACATTTATACGCAACATGGAAAGCTACTGGATAGCTTATTTTTTATTATCACAATTAATGGATGATGAAAAAAGTAGAGATATGAATAAACTTTATAATGTCTGTAAAGTTTACGGTGTATCTGAATCCTATTTTAGAAAATTGTGCAACAATGCGTTTTCCTGTGGGCCAAAAAAGCAACTAAGATTATGGCGTGCGGCATCCAGCGTTTTACAACTTATTGAAAAAAATAAATCTATATCAATGGTTGCTGGAGATAATGGATACGCCTCCTCTTCCCATTTTTCTAGTGAAATAAAATCATTATTTGGCATTACTCCACGGGAATTTAAAAGACTAGAAGGTTTTCTTCATGAGTAGCAAATTTTTTAATAAAAATGCATGTGGTTTTTTTATCGCGATGATAGGAATGTTATTCTGCCCTGAAATTTATTCGAAGCTGATTGAACAGGGAAATTCACAGGTACATCCCGTAGAGCGTTTTGATGTGAATCGTGAAGATGAAAATATCTATGTTGCCAATAATAATAGCGTTCAACAGTTGTTTTATGTTTTAGGTGGCGTGATACATAAGCCCGTAATCGTCAGTACCGAAGCAGCTAAGAAGCGGATTTCTGGTAATTTTGATCTCAGTCGACCGAGGGAATTATTAAGCACGCTCACTTCACGCACGGGGCTCATATGGTACGATGATGGCAGCTCTATTTACGTTTATGATACCAACGAAATTCAGAGTAGCGTGGTGAGGTTAGCCTATGCACCTTTCGATCGTTTGGTTGCTTATCTTAAGTCTTCAGGTCTTTATGATGAGCGTTTCCCGTTACGGTCTAATGGACAGGCTGGCTCATTTTATGTTTCTGGGCCACCTGTCTACGTGGAATTGATCACGGCGGCTGCAAAGTATATTGATGCGACTTATGCCAAGCCTGGGACAGGAGAAAGCGTAATTCGCGTCATTAAATTAAAGAATGCCTTTGTTAATGATCGTACTTATACGCAGCGAGATGCGCCAGTAACCGTACCTGGGATTGCTACGGTGCTCAATCAGTTATTGAATAGTTCTTATGATAATGGAGGTAGTCGCGCCGCGCCTGCCCGCATTACCGTTGATACAGATACTCAGCATGCACTAGACGCAGTTTCCGCTAGCCAGCGTGGAAATTTTCCTCCTTTACCGTCATTTGGTGGTGCTGCCAGCGCGGTTTCTCGTAGAAGCATCGGTGAATCGACAAACGAGAATAGCATCAATATTGTAGCGTATTCGGCTACCAATAGCCTGTTAGTACAAGGCTCAGAACGACAAGTTAGTTTTGTTGAAGATTTGGTTAGTGCAATTGATATACCGAAGCAGCAAATTCAGCTTTCATTGTGGATTATTGATGTTTCAAAAGACGATATTAATCAACTGGGGGTTCGTTGGCAGGCTGCCGCAAAAATATCAAATGGCGGTGTTACTTTTAATACCAGTTCGCTGACACCGGAGAACAGTTTCAACTTTCTGGCAGACGTTTCCGCTCTTGCTCAAAAAGGCAATGCACAGGTTGTTTCACGCCCAGAAATTTTGACTCAGGAAAATGTTCCTGCGCTGTTTGATAATAACAGCAGCTTTTACGCTAAGTTAGTAGGAGAGCGAACCTCCTCATTGGAAAAAATCACCTACGGAACCATGATTAGTGTGCTGCCTCGGTTGTCCCCGCGCCAGCAGGAAATTGAAATGATCCTTAATATTCAGGATGGTGGCGTTCCGGTTGATATTAATGGTAATACTGAAAATGTAGATAGTATCCCTATGGTCAATAATACTCAGATTAGTACGGAAGCACGGGTTCCCGTTGGTTATAGCTTATTAGTTGGAGGTTATAGCCGCGATCAAGATGAGCACCATAGTCTGGGAATCCCAGTGCTACGTGATATCCCTTTTTTGGGAAAGTTATTTGACTATAGCTACGTGAGCCATAAGAAAATGGTGCGCTTATTCCTCATTCAACCAAAATTAATGGTGAACGGAGAAACTTGGCAGGGACGTGATGGTGAGGATAACTCGGTTTTAGGTCGTACTTTGGCAGGGAGTGAGGTCACGTTGAAATCAACGGTGTCCATGCTTCGCGAAAATATGAACAAACAATAAAGGCTGGGCTAAATAAATGTCTATTCGTTCTGTTGGGGCTGTAGAACTTCATCGTTCTAACTTTCAAAGCCCGGCTAACCGCGCGCCTCATCGCGCGTCTGATGAGGCTATGGAACAGGTTCCATTGGCTAGCTTACAGGAAGAAATAAGCAATGCAGCACAGGAAATGGCCGATCTGCTCAGTGCATTTGGGCGTTTTAGCAAATCCGGCCGGAAAAATGATTCAGCAGACAATGATTTCGTCTCTTCAATGCTTGAAGATAAGGCCGATGAAAAACTCGGCTCGCTTATTAAGCAGGCTGCTAACATACGAAATTTGGGGCATTTTCTTAATCTTGCTCGCGGTTTTTTCCCGAATGATAGCGATTTAATGCTGGCGTTACGTGAGTTGCTGCTTAGCCGTCAATTATCGGAACTACAAAAGAAAAAAATTAAAGAAGCGATTAAAGATTTAGAAAAATTCGGCGATAGTAAAAAAATGCAGTCGGGTATTAATGTTGGCCGTATTGCCAGGCGCTTTAGTGACGCAGAGGGGGATAAATCGCTTTCAGCAAAAGATTTACGCAGTAGCTATCTGCGTTTTCTTGAGTTGGATCTGCCCGCAGGATTTATCTACCAAGACTGGATTGATGAATATGGCTATCACAATCGTCAATGCCTATTAGCTTTTACGCTATCCGCTTTAGTAGCGGATATGAAGGCAAATGAGCCAGGCATTCATTTTGACGAATTTGGTCCGTTAAGCGCTAAGCTTTCTGATGCGCGTGTCCTCCATACATTGGATCACTCACTGAGTGAAAATTTTTTTGCATTTCCATTCCGTGAACAGATGAGAAATCAGCAGGAGATAGTCGGTGAAGAACAGATAGTGAGGCTTTATATGACGGGGTTAATTGATTTTGAAAATTTTGAATCGATGTTGAAAACATTCAGTCATGATTATATGTCATTGCTATTAATTAAACAGCGTGCGACGGTTATCCAAACGTTACGCAATATTTATAATAATACGCCTGGTTCTCTTTACGCTGACCCTGCATATCGAAATATTGTGTTGGATTTTATCTCCGCGTTAATGACGTCTCTAAGTGAAAAAGAAAAAAACACAGGAATATGGAATGAGTTTTACAAGTAAATATCCATTTTCTAATAATTTTTTCGCTAGTTAATGTGTTGGTAAAAATGCTACAAAATTTCGCTTCGCAAATTAGAACCAGACCAGAACTCATTATTCTGGTGATGATGATTATGGTTGTGGTAATGTTGATTGTTCCATTACCGACCTATCTTGTTGATTTTCTAATTGGTCTTAATCTGACCATGTCTTTGCTCATTTTTTTAGGATCTTTTTATATTAGCAGGATCCTCGATTACTCTACATTCCCCTCTATATTATTAATTAGTACAATATTCCGGTTGGCCATTTCTATAAGTACCAGTCGACTGGTTCTGGCAGATGCCGATGCTGGTGAGATTATTACCAGTTTTGGTGAGTTTGTCATTGCGGATAACCTGGTAGTTGGTTTTGTTATTTTCTTCATCGTGACTGTTGTACAGTTTATTGTCATTACTAAAGGTTCTGAACGTATTGCTGAGGTAGCTGCGCGTTTTTCTCTTGATGCCATGCCAGGCAAACAGATGAGCATTGATGCAGATCTTAAAGCTGGTGTGATTGATGAGAAGGAGGTAAAACGGCGTCGTTCCGACTTAGAGGCGGAAAGCCAGCTCTACGGTGCGTTGGATGGCGCAATGAAGTTTATCAAGGGAGATGCAATCGCCAGTATTATTATCATTTTTGTTAACCTCATTGGGGGCATTTCTGTTGGTGTCATACAGAATGGTATGAGCATGTCTCAAGCGTTATCACTTTATACGCTGCTGACGATTGGTGATGCATTGGTCGCTCAGATTCCTGCGCTACTGGTTTCTATTAGTGGTGGGTTGATCGTCACTAGGGTAAATAACAATGAGAACAATAACCTAGGGGCAAAAATTATACAGGATATGTTCTCTAACAAATTTGTTCTGGTTATTACTGCATTTTTAGCGTTCGCCCTTGGTCTGTTACCGGGGTTCCCGCTACCCGTTTTTACTTTGCTGGCGCTTATTTTACTGGGGATATATTTAAAACATCGTTTAGACGAAAAGAAAAAGAAAAAGACGAATACGGACAATTTACAAAATGAAGAAAAAAGTAATTTGAAGAGTAAACCCGTGATGATTGATGGCGAGTATATACCAGAAACAATACCGCTGATTATTACTGCCTGGAAAGGTTACGAGAAATATTTTCAGGATAATAACTTTTCTTCTTTACTGAAACGGAATTTTTTTGTTGAGTATGGCGTGCGCCTACCTGATGTTATGATGAACTATGAGGAAAATACTGAACGCGGTAAGTTAAGTGTTGCTATTAATGAAATTACCGTTTCTGTATATGATATTTTCCCAGGAATGAGCAAGGTTTTAATGCGCGGTGATGAGCTAATGATGCTTGATAAGAGTGTCAAAAGGATAGAGATATCCCAAGGATATGCTTATTGGATTCCAGACTCACGTTGTGAGAGAGTTCAGCAACTTGGCTACTATACCCGCAATGCAATCGATGAATTTTATACCTGTGTTTCTACGTTGCTGGTACATAATATTTCTGAGTTTTTTGGTATCCAGGAAGCGAAAACATTATTAGATGATCTGGAGTTAAAATATCCTGAGCTGCTGAAGGAATGTTATCGAAATAATACTGTTCAACGTATCACAGAGGTTTTTCAACGCTTGTTGCAGGAACGTATTTCTATCAGGAATATGCGGCTAATTCTTGAATCATTGGTTCAGTGGGCGCCTAAAGAAAAGGATCCTATTATGCTCGCTGAGCATGTTCGAGGAGGGTTATCACGCTATATTTCAAACCGCTTTGCCGTTAATGGTCGTATCAGAACACTAGTCATGTCTCATGATATGGAAAGTACGGTACGTGGCGGAGTGCGTCAGACATCTGGTGGGACGTTTATTAATTTATCCCCCCCAGAGACGGAAAATATAATTAGTAGTCTTGAAGAGTGCATCAAAAATAATGGCATCAATGCTAGAGATATTGTTTTGATGGTTTCACTTGATATCCGTCGGTTTGTAAAGAAAATTATCGAAGGGAGCCATCCAGAAATGGAAGTGATTTCTTTTGGTGAAGTTTCTGCTGGCATGGATGTTGATGTTATTAGTTCTCTTGAAAACTAAGCAGAGGTAGTTAAATGAAACATGATATTGTAGCGTTGATTTCAGAAATGTTAAATAATGCTGGTATTACAGATATACTGGATGAGGGGTTAAATAATCATTCGACTATTTCTCTTAATATGAAAGATGATATCCCTACCATTCATATTAAAAGTGAGGATGATGACGTTTGGGTGTGGGCCAAACTTTGTGACTACAATATTTCCTCATTGTCTTATTGCAGCGCAAGTCTCTTTCCTGTAATGCTGGATTATAATGAAAGCATATTTCATGCTGGTCAACCTTGTTTATATCCCATTGACGGAAATTTAGAACTACGCGCGCAGGTAAAAGAGCCATCCTTAGCATCTTCTGATGCATTTATGGAAATGCTGAATCACTACCTGTCAATTATGCAGGACTATCGTAGAGTATTAGCTTAATTACTGAGGTTTAGCAACATGGTCGCGCAATGTCTTGTTCGTCTTGCTCATCCATTACGTATTCAGGGAAATATTATCGAAGCACATCTCCCTAGTACGAGAATTGGCGAGATATGTGAAATTCAAAAATCCATACTTGAACCTGAAGTACTGGGTTTTGCTCAGGTTATTGGTTTTAATAAGGAACATACCTTATTAAGTTTACTTACTGATAATCAGGGTTTTTCTCGGAACAATATGTTGTTGCCAACTGGCAAGCCATTCCGCGTTGAAGTTCATGAAAGTATGGCTGGTGCGATCGTTGATGCGACAGGGAATATTCGTGGGCGTTTGGATGAGAGTCCGGTTCTACCAATCATTGGTGGTAAGAGCCTTGAAGCCTGTGGGATGCCGCGTGATTTTACTCAAAGACGGCCAATAGACGCACCTTTGGCCACAGGTATCAGAGCGATTGATGGTTTACTCACTTGTGGTCGGGGGCAACGTATTGGCATTTTTGCTGCAGCTGGATGTGGCAAAACATCCCTAATGAGCATGCTCATTGAGCACTCTGAAGCTGATGTCTATGTCATCGGGTTGATCGGTGAGCGTGGTCGCGAGGTGACAGAATTTGTTGAAACGCTTAGCCAGTCTGCCAGGCGGTCACAAATCATTTTGGTGTATGCCACTTCTGACCGTTCCTGTGTCGAACGCTGTAATGCTGCGCAAGTTGCCTCTACTATCGCTGAATTTTTTAGCGAGCAGGGCAAAGATGTACTGCTGTTTGTTGATTCGATCACCCGTTATGCCCGTGCCCTGCGAGATGTGGCACTGAGTATGGGGGAACTGCCAGCACGGCGTGGCTATCCGGCTTCGGTTTTTGAAGCGTTACCAAAATTGCTGGAACGTCCTGGGCGCTTTCTGACTGGCTCAATCACCGCTTTTTATACGGTTCTGATAGAAAATGAAGAAGAGTCGGACGTTATTGGTGACGAAGTTCGCTCCATTCTGGATGGTCATATCTATCTGAGTCAGAAATTGGCAGCAAAAGGCCATTACCCCGCTATTGATGTATTGCAGAGTATTAGCCGTGTATTCCCGCAGGTGACAGAGAGTGGACACCAACAATTGGCGACGCAGTTCCGCGAATTTCTGGTGCGCCAACGTGATATGCAACTGTACATCGATCTCGGCGAATATCGTCGGGGAGAAAATAAAGACAACGATGCGGCCTTTGATAAGAAGGGTGAAATGGAAATGTTCCTAAAACAATGCTTAACAGAGAAAACGGCAATACAGATCTGTATGGAGAAATTGCATGAATGTGTGGCGTAGAGGGCGTGGATTTGTACAAATGCTGGAGCACAAGCAAGACATTTTACACGGCAATATTGCTACAGCTGAAAATTGTCTTTCACAAATAAAGTTGCTTATTATTCAGCATCAGCAAGAGTGTATGTCTATTGATCAACAAATGAAAAAACTCACGCCTTCCGGCCTGGTCAGTCGGGATGATATTTATGCAGGGATACGGCGTCAAGGTGCTTTATTAAATAGGCAACAATTTATCACTCAAGAAATAAAGCAGCTTGAAGGAAAAAAAGATACTGAGGAGAGAAAAATTCATCAGTATCGCGCTGCAATGGCTGTGCTGGATAAAAGGCATTACAAGCTTTCTTTCTACTTACAGCGAATCCGTCGTGAGTATTTACGCCGTAGTGAAAATAACATCGAAAATGACATTCAGGAGATCGCTGGCTATGGTAGAAAAGCTTTTTGAAACGCCAACTGTGAAACGTGAAGGTAATATTTACACTGATATGCCTTTAGATAAAGATACTTTTTTCGAGCAAGTCTATAAAAAGAAAAAAGAAGACGAGGATGAAGTGTCCGCAGTTTCTACTGGCGTAGCACGTTATCTCCAACTGCCGGATAGTAAGCATCAGGTTCATGGCGGAGGCTGTTTCCCCGTAGAAGGTAATGTGAAGAAACTCCCGCATGCAGCAAAAGATTTGCTGGGTGCGGCAACATTGTTAGCCACCAAGACCCGTGATGAGCATTTACGTCGTATGTCTATTCTGGCTGCAGTGAAAGTCAATGGCTCCGAGCTGGCTGGCGCGTTATCTCCAGGAAAGAATAGTGAGAGGCTTAATCCCGATAACAGTAGCATCGGAATAAATAAAAATAATGCAAGCAATACCCATATTCCATTGATGCAGGGTATTCCGTCCGCTCAACAGGTTTTGAATGGCAAATTGGCTGTGGAGCAGAAAAAATCAGCATTTGAGACCACTGCAGCTAATGCGGCTATAACGACGAATACACACTTGCCTTTTGCGGAATTACAGACACAACGTACAGATCTTGCGAAAGGTCCTGAAGCTCAACGTTCTTCGATGAACGCCATGCTGCAAAAAACGATGCAAAACGCTGTCGCTGCTACAAATGGTAAGCATGACGTGGCGAGCCGTTCATTCGATATCGATTACCCGTTCCAGCGTTGGGCTGGCGATCACTCAGTCAAGGTTTCTATTCCGACCGAGGCAAGGCGCGACGCAAATATTACGCTGTTACCTTCAGATACTCGTGCCGCTGATGTTCTATCCAGGCAGATGGTACATTTATCCGGTCATACGCCCGAGTTACTGAAACCTGAGCAAGATGGCGAGGAGCATGAGCGTCACCAGCAGCAAGATGCTCAGGATGAGGAACAAGAATGAGTTTACGCAGCCATTTACGCGTGAAAAGTCTTGGCCAGACGGTATTAGAACAGCATTGCAGTCGGTTTGCAGGGGGTAAAGTTATCACCGCGCAGCCAGACTGCCGTTATCTGCATGTGCTATTACACAATAAGCAGGGGGTAGAAGCGGAAGCTTTCCTGGATGTTGATCTGTGGTTACGAGAGATGAAAGCACGTTTGCCGGGGGTTCCTTGGGCACAAGTGCCGGTTGACTATCTGGTGCGATGGTTGGATACCATGCAACTAGCGTTCATGCTAGAAGAAACGGTTTGGTATGTACACCATTTAACCTTGCCGACGTCTTCGTTGCCGGAGAAATTACTTTCCCTACCTACACAGCCCTGTCCGTTATTGTGTCTTACTTGGCCGAGTGGGTATGCGACAGGGGATATGGAATCGTTCTGGTTGAAAGCTCTTCCTTTTACGTTGCAATACGTGTTGGGTCATAGCCAGTTGCCGCTCTCTGTGTTGATGGATGTTGCCACAGGGGATTTATTACTGATTAAGAATTACTCCCCAGTATTGACTATCGGGGGGGAGAGGTCATTTCGTTTTAGTTACCAGAGCCAGGAGGTTATTGTGGAAGAACAATTAAATGAATTTTCGGAAGATTATTGTGGTGAAGAAGAAGTGTTGTTTGACTGGTCAAATATTCCAGTAAATATCGAATTTGTTCTTGATAGCCATAGCATGGTATTGGCTGATTTAGAAGATATAAGGGTTGGCAGCTCTCTGCCACTCAGTGCTGACGCTGAGAAAAAGGTGAAAATTTATTTAAATAGAAAATATTTTGCTCATGGAGAATTAGTTGCATTGGAAAATGGTACGCTAGCAGTTGAGATTTATCAGCTTGGTAATTTTTCAAGCGGTGAAACGAGTTGTTCAGATGCTTAACAATGATATTTCTTTAATCGCACTATTATCTTTTTTTACACTGCTACCCTTTCTTATTGCAGGGGGAACCTGTTTCATTAAGTTTTCCATTGTATTGATTATGGTACGCAATGCGCTTGGTATTCAACAAGTGCCCTCTACGTTAACTTTAAATGGAGTGGCTCTGATTCTAACTGCTTTTATTATGATGCCGATTTGTCAGCGTATTTCCAATTACATCGAAACCAATAACATTGATTTTAATGATAGTCACTCCGTTACGCAGTTAGTCGACCAAGGGTTAGGCGGCTATCGGGAGTATTTGGTGCGTTATTCTGATCACGATCTGATTCGTTTTTTCAATAAAGTACAACAGCAGAATGACGTTGTTCTTGAACCAGAGGTTGACGATCACGAATTAAGCGCTTTGCCACTCATGACGCTAATGCCTGCCTATGCATTAAGTGAAATACAAAGTGCTTTTAAAATTGCTTTTTATCTCTATGTGCCTTTCGTCGTTATTGACATGGTGGTGTCTAGTATCTTATTGGCTCTGGGAATGATGATGATGAGCCCAGTAACAATATCTATTCCCATAAAACTGATTCTCTTTGTTGCAATGAATGGCTGGAGCCTGCTAACCAAGGGATTAATTTCACAATATACTGATTTGATGATGTCATGAATAATATTTTATTTATCGGAAATTCGGCTATGCTTCTTGTATTAAAGCTTACTTCCGTTCCTATCGCTTTTGCTACGGTCGTTGGCATTGTTGTCGGCCTTTTCCAGACGGTAATGCAAATACAGGAGCAAACTTTGCCATTTGGTCTGAAAATGTTGGCTGTGTTTGCCAGTATTTTTATGTTAATTGAGTGGTTTTCTGCTGAAATGATTAATTTCACAACCAATGTTTTTTATATGGCGTTTCGATGAAACGATAAAATTATGCTGTTTGTTGCGTTTTACCTTAATTTTCAGCACAACGTGCTCATTTTTGCTATGGCCTACGCGCGACTGGCAATAGTTTTCTACATGTTGCCGGTATTAGGGGAGCGTGTATTGTCAAATCTGATAGTTAAGAACGTGATAGTTTCTCTTGCCATTATTGGCTTATGGCCTTGCTTTGAGCCGTTTGTTTCACCGGAACAAGGCTGGCTAATTGTCTTGGTGAAAGAGTGCGTCGTTGGCTTAATCTTAGCTATGTCCTTATGTTTACCTTTTTGGGTTGCGATTGGTTTGGGGGAAATTCTAGATAACCAGCGCGGTGCAACGATTAGCGACAGTATCGATCCCGTTAATGGTGTGCAAAGCTCTGTGTTGTCTGGCTTTCTGAACTTTGCATTCGGCGCGATCTTCTTTGCTCAGAATGGCATGCGTTTGCTGATGGAGGCGATGGCACAAAGTTATCGTGCTTTTCCGCGTGGCAGTGAGCTCGAAGGCTTTAACTGGATGGAAGCGGGGAATTTGCTGACGACCTTGGTGCAGAGCAGTATTATGCTGGCTGCACCGGTGCTGATTGTATTAATGATCTCAGAAATTCTACTCGGTATTTTTGCGCGCTATTGCCCCCAGCTCAATTCATTTTCACTGTCACTTACCATCAAAAGTTTCATCGCTTTTCTTGTTTTTTTGCTCTACGGCTTTCAAGCGTTGTCAGAAAAGCCCTTGAAGATGTTTTCTACGACGATATTTCAGAACTTTTTACCCTGACAGGGAGCTGAGACGATGGCTGAAAAAACGGAAAAACCAACGGATAAACGGCGTAAAGACTCGGCAAAGAAAGGGCAAACATTTAAAAGTAAAGATCTTATCACCACAACTATTTTGTTGGTCGGGGTCTATTACCTTTCCCATGCTATCGATTTTGGTCGTTTCTTCTCTCTTTATCATATGGCGTTATTACACAACGCTGACATGAATATAAGTGATTTCCTGATAGAACTTTCGCTTGTTTTTTTGCAGATTACGTTACCCTTTATCGCTGTTTGTGCATTAGTTGGGGCAGGGATGACTTTATTACAGACTCGATTTTCTATTGCATCAAAAGCAATAAAAATGAATTTTAAAGCATTGAATCCCATCGAGGGTATGAAGAAGATTTTTAATGTTAGAACAATCAAAGAACTCGTTAAATCTATCTGCTATCTTATCGTATTTATCTGTACTTGTTACAGTTTAGTACATAATGATCTCAAGCAGGCTTTAATTACCTATAATGGTAATATTCCTCAATTGGTTAGTGTCTGGAGTTCGCTGACGTTCAAAGCGGTGTTAGTTTTTATTGCCTGGGCTTTGTGTATTTTAGTCGCTGACTTTATTGCTGAGTATTTTATTCATTTTCGCGATATAAAAATGGATAAGCATGAGGTTAAACAAGAACGTAAAGAAAATGATGGTAATCCTGAAATTAAGAGTGCCAGACGCCGGATTCATCAGGAAATTCTTTCAGGGGAGGAGATGGCGGCAATTAGAAACTCTGAGGTCGTGCTTGCCAACCCGACCCATATTGCGATTGCTATTTATTTCAATCCAGAAGTCGCTATGCTCCCATTTATTGCTCTTCGTAGTACAAATATGAAGGCAAGGGCTGCCATTGCCTATGCGGAGAAAATAGGTGTGCCAGTTGTTCGCAATATTTTACTGACGAGAAGAATTTATCATTCTTATCGCAAGTACAGTTTTATTTCATTGAATGATGATGCATTAATGGACGTCATGGATATACTCGTTTGGTTGCGACAGGTAGAAGCCGCTGGGATTGTTTTACCAGAAGATACGATAGAAGATAATGCTCATGTGCCAGAACAGACTGAGCCATCGCCAGAAACGAAAACCCCCTGACTGTACGGTTTTTTGATATTAAATGTCGGTACTTAACAGTAGAATACGATTGTATTTCACTGTTTGTATTTGATTCGGGACGTTGAATTAACGGTGTAGAGGAAAGAATGATTAATGAAAACGTGACAGCCCCCCCCAGTGATGAAGATGAAGTCTATGATTACTCAATTGGCATTATTGATGCCATCCAGAGTGGGGCAACTTTAAAAGACGTTCATAATGTTTCTCATGAAACAATGAGCGATATTTATAAATTGGCTTATGATTTTTACTACCACGGAAAATTAAACGACGCTGAGTCACTTTTTCGCTTTTTGTGTATCTATGATTTCTATAACCCTGAGTATACGATGGGGCTGGCCGCAGTATATCAGCTGAAAGGAAACTACCCCAAAGCGATTGATTTCTATGCCTTGTCTTATACATTATCAGAAAATGACTACCGCCCGATGTTTTATGCTGGTCAGTGTAATCTGATGATGCGCCATTCTATACAAGCTAAAAAGTGTTTTGAAATAGTTATTGATAAATGCAGCGACCCTGTGCTGAATGAAAAATCTCAGAATTACCTACAAGCGTTAAATGAGATGAGTAATGACGAAGAGGTCGATAGCTCTGAGATATAAATAAAAAATGAGGATTAGTGATGGATATACCGCTTGATGGTTTTGGAACTCTCGATTACATCAGAGGAAGCTCAGAGGCTAGTCAGGAAGAGTTAAAACGACAGGGCGAGCTGACGAAGCGTTTTGGAAATTCGGCGTTAAAAAATCATTCCCAATTAGGTCAAGTCAAAGATGCTATTCAGGTATTACAGCCTGGGCAATTAATGAAGGTGTTGCAGAATACCCATCTTGCAATGAGCGGCAACGGTGAGAGAGCCGATCTTGCTCAACAGGATATTCCTCAATTGACGTTGCTGCAAGAAAGTGGGGAGGCTGATAATAGTGATAAAAATGCTCGTGCAGATAAACGCCTCAGCACCTCTGCCGAAATGAACGCGCTGTTAGGAAAAATAGCTCAGCTTACTAATGACAGCTCAGTTGGAAAATTGAATGCACAAGTTCACAGCTATAACGCCATGATGGCGGGTACGGAAAATGCGTATTCTGAACTGGCCGCGGCGCTTGAAACACAGGGAACGCAGTGGGCTGGCGATGCTGATGCTCTGAACGCTGCACAAAAACAGGCGAATAAGCTAGAACAGGATGTTAACAATGCGCAATCCTCACTGAATAAAGCGCAGGGTACGTTGAGCGATCTGGAGCGTCAGGCCGCGGCGCAGGATCCAGTTTCTCCGGAATTAGAACAGCAAATTGATGAAGCCAGAAACGCAGTGGTAATGGCTCAGGCTAATTTAACTAGTGCCAAATCTGCGCACGACAATTTCGTTGCGGGTCCACTCGCAACTGCAATTAAAGCGGAAAATGCGTCTCGTGCGGAACTCAATACGACGCAAGCTAAGTCTAACACTATGGTGAACTCCCTTTCGCCGCAGCAGCAGTTCGCCGTTGAAAGCCAACGTAAGCAGCGCGATGAGAATACGAAAAGCCTCACATTTTTAATGGCTCTGATATCGCAGCTGATTAATCAGAGTGCGAATGAGGATCTGAGTGCCTCGGCCGAATTGAAACAGAAACTCTCTGAGGCCGCCGCCAAAGATGCGGAAAAAAAAGCGAAAGAATACGATGAACAGGTTCGTAAAGCCGAAGAACTGCAAAAAACCATGGGGTGCATTGCTAAAGTCTTGGGGTGGGCGATCACCGTAGTGGGAGTTGTTGGGGCAGCCTTTACGGGAGGGGCCTCTCTGGCCATCGCAGCTGTAGGGCTAGCGTTAGCAATTGGTGATGAAATATGCCAAGCCGTTAATGATGGGTATTCTTTCATGCAGGCTGCGCTGAAGCCTTTGATGGAGCATGTTATGAAGCCGCTGATGGAATTTATGGCCAAAATGTATGCTCAGATTCTTGAATTATTTGGTCTCGATAAAAGTACATCTGAGTTTGTAGGCCAAATTCTGGGGGCGATTAGTGCGGCAGTGATATTGATTGCTGCGATGATGGTTGCTGGCAGCGCGGCAAGTAAACTGGGCGATGTCTTCATGAAAAAGCTCGGTGGTGACGTTGCGAAAAAAGCTATTCAGAACACAATGCACAAAATGATGGATAACGTGGTCGGTGAAACGATTAAAAAGATGAGTGGGGGGATTGGGCGTGCGGTTGCTATGGACTCAGTTAAAATGGGGCAGATAGCTGTACGCATGAGAATGGCAACAACCATCGCCTCGTTTGCCAATACCACGATACAAACGACAGGAAATATTATTACTGCGGATATGATGGTTAAGGCGGCAAAAACAAAAGCCAATATGATAAATGATATTGCGCTACAGGATCTTTTAAATGAAATGATGGATCGCGCAATGGATAGCTATACACGGCGTGTAGAAAGCGCGAATGAAATTATTAAAAACATCTCTACCGTTGCTGATAATCAAATGCAGGCGGGTAAATATATTACCAAACGAATGAGAGCGGTGGGGGCGTAGTGACGACCCCCACTCTCTATATTCCATAAATAAAAGAGGTTATCCACTATGATTAGTCCTGCTATTAATAACTCTACTGTTTCGGCTCAACAGTCGTATCGATCTCTGATTGATTCCACCGGGAATGCAGCCAATACGGCTACCCTTCCGAAAGGGGAGGGGCCAAAAGATATTATTGCATTGGTGACGCAGCTTGGCGTTAATAATCAGTATAACCAGAGTTTGGTGTTAACGGATATTAATGCTCAGCCCGTTTTGTCTGTACCTACTACCCGTAGTATCCGTAGTGATGAAAAAATGGGAGCAGAGCAGAAGATGACGTTGGTTAAATTAACTGAGAGCCTGCAGAAAGGCGCGGATGTTAATACGCTTTATCGTCTTGCAGCTGCCGCTTCAAGCTTAATTCCTTCGCAGGCTAGTATCGCCCTGTTAAATAATAAAACAGGCGAGAACAGTAAATTTGCGATGGAGCCGTTGACGACGAATTCGGTTTCCTCGAGTGGGAATACTCGTGCAATGGCTCCCGTTGCAGGAGGAACGGATATTACTGCCGCAAATGCTGCTGAGAAAACACCAACCACTAGAACAAAAATGTTTGATACGGTGATGCTGAGTACCCTTAATAATATTATCGTCACGGCCAATCAACAGAATACTTCACATAGCCAGGCATCAGCTCGGTCTATGCAAAATGTGGTGACATCGG
This sequence comes from Pectobacterium carotovorum, assembly GCA_016415585.1. Lineage (NCBI taxonomy): Bacteria > Pseudomonadati > Pseudomonadota > Gammaproteobacteria > Enterobacterales > Pectobacteriaceae > Pectobacterium > Pectobacterium carotovorum. Next base: position 709,726 of record CP066552.1, read on the forward strand.
CAAATCACGTTGGAAATAAACATATTGATGCAGAAAAGCAGCGGATGACAGGGGTGATTTCCGCTAGTTCTGTAGGCCTTGCAGGGCAAGGGGGAATGACACTGGCCTCAATGAAATCGCTGAGAGCAGAATCTATGTCAATCAAGGCTAATTTGGGTGATGCCGCTGATATTGAAAACCTCACTGGTCTTCACAAAACAGCAGTCACTAGCGGCTCTGACGCGATGGTAAGTAAAGGAATAGCACCAGATGCCGTAATGACGGGAGAGATTAGCAAGTCGCAACCGGATTTTGTGCAACAAGCTGCTACTCGACGGCAGAAGCATAGTCGAGTCGTTAATAGTACGCAGAAAACTCGCGTAGGCACAGAGTATGGCAATCAGGTGTTTCAGTCGACTCAAAAAGCGATTGAAAGTGGCTTCAACGTTGCTGCTTCCAGAGAGTCTAAAGAGGCGGAGCTGGCGCGTGCCAACCAGTCAGTTAATAGCGAAGTCTCAAACGCGCACCAGCAGTCAGCGAAGAAAGCGGCTGAAACAGAGGCTGCAATGCGCCAGATGCAAGAAAGTGTATTGCGCAATAATAATGATGCCGCATCGTCTATTTCAGGGCGGATGGGCTAATTTTTTAGTCAGCGTTATTAAGCGGAGAGATTATTTCCGCTTTTCTGCATTATCTCTTTAGTTGATCGCTTTATGGTTTTTAGACAAATACGCCATGTAGAATATTACGATCATAGGAACCTATTATGAATACTGCTATATTACCAGGTCAGTTACATTCTCTCATTTATACTCAGGGGGGGGTAAATAAAAACCACGCTGAAAGTTATACTGTTTCAGAACCTGTAGTTAATATTACGTTATTGAAAATATTACTATGTCAGTTGGCTACCTCGGCAAGCAAGGATATTCCTACGCTTGAGGCGAAAAAAACGCTGGAAATGATAGGGAAATCTCTATCAGAAAATGGTGTGGATATTGACAGCCCGAATCTCGAACACGGTAATGTTGGGGAGGGCGCGGGACAGAAAAACAATGTGTTTAATCGTATAGGCATGGTGCGTTCTGATGTTTTAGAAAGTAAAGTACTGAGCCATGATAAAGAATATATCAGCACGGCTGAAAATATAAAGCAAAAAATTAATAATGACAACTTAATGGCCAAGTATGCTAATAGCCAACTGTATTTAGCGAGAATAAATATTGAAAAAACAGCGGGAGATGAAATTAGCCATGCTAATGAAAATGGCAAACGTAATGGAGAAATCACTACGAGCACTAGCTATGCGGAGCTATGGGCGGTAATTGCCAATGCGATTCAAACGATAAAAGAAGATTATGTAGATTTCTATGCTGATTTAATGAAGCAGTATACTGATATGTATGAAGCCTATAATGAACATGTACAAAAGGCTTCCTCGGAGGCGGTGTCCGCAGGGAAAGATGGCAACACCGTCGCATTCGATCAGAAGAAAATGGAGGACGGATATACTGCTTTTGATGCGTATGTGGCGGCGAATTCACCGGCTGGAGAAGTAAAAAATTGGGCCGATATGACGCCGGAAGAAAAAAATGACATGAGAGTCACGCTTGAGCCTGCCTATAAGATTGTTGAGGTTGAGGATGAGGATGGTAACTGTCACGGCTCTATTGAATTTAATCTCGATCAGTATGATAAGACCGTGAAAAATTCTTATCCGGCAGCAAAAAATCAAACGGGAGTATATGAGCCCTCTACTTCTAGCTATCAGGCCTGGCTCGCGACCTTTAATTCCACCAGTAGTGCATTGCAAAGTAATATGCAGTCATTCGCCCAGCGCTATAGTCAAGCGAACAATACATTTGATAATTTAAATAAAGTATTAAGCGGTGCAATTAGTGCACTAGGTGAAAGCGCCAAAGACGTTTTCAAAGCGTTGTAATCATATAAATTTTCACATTAAGGTGAGTATTATGCTAGGTGTTTTTTCAGGTAATAGTGTATCGAGTGATATAAACTGGAACTATATAAATAATAATTACGAGGAAAAAATTAAGGAGCTGGAGATACAGCAGGAGAGAACTGCTAGTGAATATTTGGCAAGTGCTCAATATTCCAATTGTCATTCTCAGGGTTTTGCCAAACCTGTTAGTTCATCTGCTCGTCCTGCTAGTGATTTCCCTCAAAATATGAAATCCGTTAGCGCTTATAACGATAGACCACAGGAAGTCACCACTCAACCACGTCGTTTACCTGGGAATAGCGTTATAGCAGCAGTTGATACTCCGGAGCAACGAAATACTATAAATGAGCTGCTTAGCATTTATCATGGTAAATACAAAACGCCAAGTGAATACCTTGACAATAATGAGCTTGAGCAGTATGCCGCCTATTGCAGTGGCTGGAAAGTAGGTTTTGAGACTGCATCGAGACCAGAACCACCTGAAGAGATGACTTTTTTTTCATCTTGCCTCTCATGTTTTAAAACCGACGATTAAGGTGTGTTAAATGCCGACTATTAATACAGTTCCCACCTCGACGGTGGTTTACGCTGATGTTCACGCTGAGCCTGGAATAAAAAAATCAGGTGATAGTTCAACGCTGCTAAATGCTATTAAACATGTTGATAGTTCAGCGATTGATGATTTTAAAAAGAAACCAAATGAATCAGAATGTGCAAGAAAGGCATTCGATGAGCTTGCTCGTAAGGGATTTTCTGGCAATAATTCTCATCTTGAATTTCGTGATACTCAATTATTCAATCGTCAAAGGGAGGACGTGAAAAATATATTAGGCATAATTTGCCCTTATATATCTGATGAAAAAGATAAAAAAACATTCGACAATATTATTCATACGCTGAGTAAGGATAAGGAATATTCATGGAAGGAATGGACACAAGAGAATAAGCTTGGTAAAGCAATTTCTGAGTTAATGATTCGTTATGGTAGCGAGGCGCTTAGACAATTTGTCGAAGAATATCGTGATATCTGCGTTGATGCCTGGAAAGAATACCATCCTGGTCTTGAAACGAATTGTGATGAGATTTTCACTGAACAAGAGCGGCGTTATGCTGCGTTAGTCGGTTCGATGAAAGACGATTTAATTAAAACACAGGAGGGAAATACCTTTTTGGCGTTGAAGTATTATGCCGCCCAATTCAAGGACCTTAATGTCTCTTTGGCTAAGACATTGCGTCATCACCTATCCGAATCAACATCCCAGACAGATCGAGCACTTAACCCTGAACATCCTGCTGCTAAATCACCCGATGCTGGTCTGGGAGTGCGGATGCCGGAGGGGGGGGCGCAGCCATTCACCTTTAATCCCACCTTTAATCCCACCGTGAGTCCCATCATGCTGAACTATGGAGGTAAGTCTTCAAGCTCAGGGAATGATGATCACCCAGGGTTAGTGAATAATACGGGGATGAATTGGAATGCTGCTTTTGATTCTGTTCTGGCAACAGGTGATTTGACCGAGGAGACCAAGGCTAATTTATTGAGTGATATAATAAAAGCGGCTTCTCCATCCGCTTTTATGAACGGCGGTGTACTCCCTAATTTGCAGCGTGTCAGTGCGTACACGCCGGATAACCCCCCGCAGCCACACTGCGTGTTAACTTCAGCACAGTCGGATCCAACAAAGAAAACTACCCAGACGCAGCAGGAGTCAGCAGAGAAAACTACCCAGACGCAGCAGGAGTCAGCAGAGACAGCTACCCAGACGCAGCAGGAGTCAGCAGAGACAGTGGAGCTGAGGCGTCACCACTTTAATGGAACCAGAACCCCATCCACAGTAGCGCAATCTCCTGCGTTTCTAAATGAACTGAAAGAGACGCTTGCCGCTCGTAACGCAGCAGGGCAGACAAAAAGCCCTGAAGATATAGAGAAGTTTATAGCCGAACACCGTCAGCAGAAGTCTACCGTCCAAACGCCACTCGATGAGCATCTTGAGGCAATAAGGAAAGGGGTACCGCTAAAACCGATAGCTGGAACTACCGCATCATCAACTAATGAGTCCAGGAACGAACAGAAAGGTCATATTGAACTAACGATTGAAGACTTGGGGCTAGGTCCGGAGGCAGATGACATCGTGTACTATCAGCAGGAGCCTACCCCTCCAAGGATTCCGACGCCGCCTCCGTTCCCGAATCCCGCTTCTTTAATGTCACCTAATGGGGCAGGGAATGAACCGAAAGATCATATTGAACAACCAGGCAAAGTAAAGATTGAAGACTTGGGGGAAAATTCGGAGGTAGATTCGGAGGCAGATGCAATCGTGTACTATCAGCAGGAGCCTACCCCTCCAAGGATTCCGACGCCGCCTCCGTTCCCGAATCCCGCTTCTTCAATGTCACCTAATGGGGCTACGAATACTAACGAGAAGGATGTTACCGATTCGGCTTCAAAGGTGAAGCAGAAGCCTCTGTACACGTCGCCTCATAACGTCAAGACAAAGTCCAGTAGGACTAAAGTGAACCTTCAACGTAAGGCTGAAAACGCTAAGTCGCAGGACATTTTTTTAAATCGCAATGAAACGAAGTGGATGCCGCCAACAAATGGCTCAGCATCACCAGAGATTGATGATCGAAGCAATCAGCCCTTAAGGACATCACCATCCTTACAGGATCTAAGTTCGCCGTCACCATCTGCTTCTATCTACACCACTAGTCGTACTCCTGACATGTTTAACCGTCGTCAAAGCAAAGAGCCGCAGCATTTTAATCGGATCGAAGTCAAAGGGGGTTTAAGACGTTCTTTAAGCTGGTCTTCCCTGAGCGACAAGCTCCAACAGGAACAGGAAGATAAGCTTAAAAAATCAACGATGAACTCTTGATATGAACAGAGGCGCGAATAAGCCGTCGATAAGCGCTTCAGAAAAGCTGGGACAATTTAAAAAACCAGCGGAGGTGAAGGTTGGATTCATTGCTAATAAAAGACAATGTGTTTGAGTTGATATGTGATGTTATTTATCAGGTTAATGGCACGGCTCCTGCTGAGATTAAAGCACAGGATAGCTTGATCAAGGATATTGCAATGGATTCCGTGGAGTTAGTTGATTTTCTGATAAAACTGGAAGATCTTGGCTTGGTGTTGGAGCGTTCACAAATCACGAGTAAGCTAACGGTCGAGCAGGTTGTTGAACTTATGATGGTGGCGTTGAGGCAGTAAGGCTCCGTCTGTTGGCTATTGTCTCGGGAAACTGGGACAATAGCCGACGCTGTTAACCATGAACCTCAGAATATCCTTGTTTTGTGATAAAATCGGGACAATACAGTATATTTTTACGGTTCTCCATGCCATATCCCTACGATCTCAATGAATTAGCGCAACACATCAAACAATGGGGACAGGCATTGGGTTTCCAGCAGGTCGGTATCTGCGACACCGATTTGTCCGCAGAAGAGCCTCGACTTCAGGATTGGCTGGATAAGCAATACCACGGGGAAATGGACTGGATGGTGCGCCACGGCATGCTGCGGGCGCGTCCGCATGAGCTGCTGCCCGGCACACTGCGTGTCATCAGCGTACGTATGAATTATCTTCCCGCCAAAGCCGCATTCGCCAGTACCTTAAAAAACCCAGAACTCGGCTACGTTAGCCGCTATGCACTGGGTCGCGATTACCACAAGCTGTTGCGCCAGCGTCTGAAAAAGCTCGGCGACCAGATTCAGGCATACTGCGGTGAATTGAATTTTCGTCCCTTTGTCGATTCCGCTCCCATTATGGAACGCCCTTTGGCTGCGAAAGCCGGACTTGGCTGGGTTGGTAAACACTCACTCATTCTGAACAGAGAAGCCGGCTCCTGGTTCTTTCTGGGTGAACTGCTGATCGATTTACCCCTACCCGTCGATCGCCCACAGGAAGAACAGTGCGGCCGATGCGTCGCCTGCATGACCACCTGCCCAACTGGCGCGATTGTCGCCCCTTACACCGTTGATGCCCGTCGCTGCATTTCCTATCTGACCATCGAATTGGAAGGTCCGATTCCTGAAGAATTTCGTCCGCTCATGGGCAATCGCATCTATGGCTGCGATGACTGTCAGCTGATTTGCCCGTGGAATCGGTTTTCACAGCTTACCGACGAGGCGGATTTCAGCCCGCGAGCCGCGCTGCATACGCCAGAGCTGCTGGCGCTATTCGGCTGGAATGAAGAGAAATTTCTGCGAATTACGGAAGGGTCTCCGATCCGGCGCATCGGCCATCTCCGCTGGCTACGCAATATTGCCGTCGCACTGGGGAATGCCCCCTATCAGGATAGTATCGTACTGGCGCTGCAAGCCCGTTTGGGTGAAAGCGAACTGTTGGATGAACATATCCACTGGGCAGTTCATCAGCAGTTGGAACGTCGCGCGTCACTGGAAATTGACGTCCAATCCACACAGAAAAAGCGACTTATTCGTGCAGTAGAGAAAGGATTACCGCGTGATGCGTGAGCCGCTCAAACTCTTGTCATCAGTTTGTCGCACGCGCTGTGAATAAATAAAAAAAACCGTTGCCAATCAACTGTCACAAAAAGTACAAGCGATCGTTATAACGTTTTATAAGTAAAATTTATGAATAGATATCAATAAGATACTCTACAGTATTTTATCAACAACATAGCGTGATTAATAAATAACCAACAGACAGCCTGTGGATAAGTCTGTTAAGAAGAATATGATTTTTTGTATTAACTGATAAAAAATGATGTGGATTGAGGTAACGCTTGTGCTCGAAATATGATGCTGTGTAGACAGTAAAAAACGGGCAACAGCACAAAGCGGCGTGCATTATGAATTTCTTATCGTCCTTTGGCAAGGGCTGAGATCTAATTTTTACGATCGAAAGAAAAATTCTACGATCAAAAGCAAAAACGCGGCGACACCTCTTGATGAGGCATCGCCGCGCGGAACGTTAAGATCGTCGTCGGAGAAACAGAAGAATGGCAAATATATCCACCTTCGTCCTCAACAGGCCGATGTTATGCACGGGTTCTGATCAAATAATCAAAGGCGCTCAAGGACGCTTTTGCGCCTTCACCCGTCGCGATGATAATCTGCTTGTACGGCACCGTCGTACAGTCGCCGGCAGCAAAGACCCCTTTCACGCTGGTTTCACACTTGGCATCGATCTCAATTTCACCGATGCGGTTTCTGGCTACCGTACCTTCCAGCCAGTGGGTGTTAGGCAGCAGGCCAATCTGCACGAAGATCCCTTCCAGCGCTAAATCGTGTACCGTATCGGTAATACGATCTTTATAGCTCAGCCCCGTCACTTTCTGCCCATCGCCTTTCACTTCAGTGGTTTGCGCATTCAGGATGATGTCAACGTTCGGCAGGCTACGCACTTTTTCCTGTAATACAGAATCTGCTTTCAGTTCTGGAGCAAACTCAAGCAACGTGACATGTTTCACCACGCCAGCCAGATCGATAGCCGCTTCTACCCCAGAGTTTCCGCCGCCAATCACTGCAACGTGTTTGCCTTTAAACAGCGGGCCATCACAGTGCGGGCAGTACGTTACGCCACGTGTACGGTACTGATCTTCGCCGGGTACATTCATGTTTCTCCAGCGTGCGCCAGTCGCAATGATCACACTGCGCGCTTTCAGCGTCGCGCCGGATACGGTGATCACCTGATGCGGTTTACCCGGTTCACCGCCAGGAATGAGGGCCTCTGCACTCTGCGCGTCAATCACGTCGACATCGTAGTCATCAACATGGCTCTTCAGCGCGGTCGCCAGTTTGGCACCTTCCGTTTTCGGCACGGAAATATAGTTTTCGATATCGACGGTATCCAGTACCTGACCGCCAAAACGCTCACCGACCAAACCGGTACGGATGCCTTTACGCGCCGAATAGACCGCCGCTGCTGCCCCCGCCGGACCGCTACCGATGATTAACACATCATAGACGTCACGCTGGTTCAGCTTCTCAACCTGTTTAGCGCCGGCGCCGGTATCGATTTTAGTCACAATCTCAGCCAGGCTCGTCCGCCCTTGACTGAAGTGTTCACCGTTCAGGAAAACGGTAGGAACGCCCATCACATTACGGCTTTGAATCTCATCCTGAAACACGCCACCGTCAATCGCGGTATGGGTGATATTCGGATTCAACACCGCCATTAAATTCAGCGCCTGCACCACGTCCGGGCAGTTGTGGCAGGACAGCGAGTAATAGGTTTCAAAGTGGAACGAGCCGTCAAGATGACGGATCTGATCGAGCAATTCTTTCGCTTCTTTCGACGGATGGCCGCCCACCTGCAATAACGCCAGAATCAAAGAAGTAAATTCGTGTCCCATCGGCGCACCAGCAAAACGCGGGCCGCTTTGAGAGCCAGGATTGGTAATCAGGAATGAAGGCTTACGTACTGCCAGATCATTCTTTTCAATAAAACTTACCCGATCGGACAGCTCAGCAATCTCAGCCAGCAGAGTTTTGACTTCAGCAGATTTGGCGGAGTCATCCAGAGTCGCAATCAACTCAACAGGTTTGGTTAATTTTTCCAGATAGGCTTTCAACTGGACTTTCATCGTATTGTCGAGCATCGGTCGTCCTTAATTAGGCAAATAGGTACAAAGGCAAAATCGTGCAGGGTGCTGGCCCCAAAAGCCGGGCCAGAAAAATCGGGTGCAACGCACCCGACAAAAAAGGCCATGTTTTCTACAGTTATGTTTTCCGAGGTGTTAGCTTAGATTTTGCCAACCAGATCCAGAGACGGAGCCAGCGTAGCCTCGCCTTCTTTCCACTTGGCTGGGCACACTTCGCCTGGGTGAGAAGCAACGTACTGGGCCGCTTTCACTTTGCGCAGCAGGTCAGATGCATCACGGCCAATACCTTCTGCCGTGATTTCTACCGCCTGAATGATGCCCTGTGGGTCAACGATGAAGGTACCGCGATCGGCCAGACCTTCTGCTTCGCGCATGTTTTCAAAGTTACGCGTCAGTTGGCCCGTTGGGTCACCGATCATGGTGTATTTGATTTTGCCAATGGTTTCAGAGCTGCTGTGCCACGCTTTGTGCGTGAAATGGGTGTCGGTGGAAACAGAGTAGATTTCCACGCCACGCTCTTGGAATTCGTCGTAATAGTCAGCGACATCACCCAGTTCGGTCGGGCAGACAAACGTAAAGTCAGCCGGATAGAAGAAGAACACGCTCCATTTGCCTTCGATGTTCTTCTCAGTCACTTCAATGAATTGACCGTCTTTGAAAGCCATGTTTTTGAATGGTTTAACTTGGGTATTAATTACTGACATCACTTTATCCTCATGTGTTTTCGCATGTGGCTAAAGTACAGAAACGTGATCGCTATCACCAATCCGTTGTCTTTATCGAATCAATAAGCAATACCTAACTTGCGATCTGCTACGTCAGGCGCACTCGGTATATTAAAAATCGCTTTAACTAGCATACATAGCAATAGTGGGTAGCGAGGGAATTGAACCAGCCTTTGTCTCGTAGCCGCGAATTCTCTTTCACTCTGCGATTTAGGAATAGTGCGAGTACTTACTTACAACCAGTATCCGTTGGCGTCTCTGGCGGTTGACCTACGTTAATGGTGCAAGAGTTGACGACAAAGGCTGGAATAGGCGGATGTCGTGGTGATTGAACCCGATTTAGGGCAGGATGACTGGGATAAAAGCGCGCTGCGTCTGGTAGAAAATTGTAACAAACCCATGTTGTGGGATGCGGATATGCTTAACCTGCTGGCAATCAATCCGCATAAGCGGCAGAATCGCGTGCTGACACCTCACCCCGGAGAGGCGGCACGTTTACTAAGTTGCCGCGTTGCTGATATCGAAAGTGATCGATTACTTGCGGTCACAACGTTGGTTAAACGCGATGGCGGCGTTGTCGTATTAAAAGGTACGGGAACGGTGACTACCCGCGATGATCGAGAAGAGGTTGCCATTTCTGATGTGGGAAATCCCGAGCCGATGTTTTTAGAACCGATGTTTTTAGAACAATAGATAGAATGAAAAAAATAGTCTTACTTCTGCCGGATGAGGCAGCAACGATCTCTTTAGGCACGGCGCTGGCGAAAGCCTGTGGCGGTGCTTGTGTTATCCACCTTTATGGCGACCTCGGTGCGGGGAAAACGACGTTTAGTCGCGGGTTCCTACAGGCGCGCGGTCATCAGGGCAATGTCAAAAGCCCCACTTATACGCTGGTCGAGCCTTATGCGTTATTGCCGCTGGCGGTCTACCACTTTGATCTCTATCGACTGGCCGACCCGGAAGAGTTGGAGTTTATGGGGATCCGCGATTATCTGACACAGGATGCCATTTGCCTGATTGAATGGCCGCAGCAGGGGGCTGGTGTGCTGCCCGAGGCGGATATCGAACTGCGTTTGCGCTATCAGGATCAGGGCCGACAGGCTGAATTGTCCGCTGTCTCTGCGACGGGAGATGCGATGTTACAACGTTTTTCTCTTCAGCCAGGAACAACAGAATCATGATGAGTCGTATGGTTAAGCTGTTCATCGGCGTATGGCTGTTGCTGGCAGGAACGGCGTGGGCAGCCAATCTGTCGGATATCAAGGTGGACAATGCGTCAGGCCAGGCCACGGTACGCCTGAGCTTTAGCGGTCAGCCTATTTATGCTTTTTTCCCGCTCAGTAACCCCGCCAGAGTGGTCATCGATATTCGTCAGACTGGCGTCATTCAGGGCTTGCCGTTGGATTTCAGCGGGCAAAATCTGATTAAGCGTGTGCGAACCAGTAACGCGCAGGACGCACAAAGCCTGCGCTTGGTGCTGGATTTAACCCAGGCGGCGAAAACGCGGGCGGTGACGCAAAAAGAAGGCTCGGGTTACGTTGTTGTCTTCACTATCACCGGTGATAAAGCGAAAACGGTACAAGCCTCAGCGCCTCCGGCTTCACGACAGCAAAATAGTGCGCCGGCAGAACCCGCCAAAAATCCGTTTACCAACAAGCCTACTGTTGTCGTGAATAGCAATGCGTCGTCTACTACGCGATTGCCGGCCCGACAGGATAATGAACGGATTGTTGTGGCGATTGATGCCGGTCACGGTGGACAAGATCCTGGTGCGATTGGGACGAACGGGCTGCGGGAGAAAAATGTCACCATTTCTATCGCGCGTAAGTTACAAGCCTTACTGAATAGCGATCCGGCCTTTAAAGGCGTGCTGACGCGCGATGGCGACTACTTTATCTCCGTCATGGGGCGTTCGGACGTGGCGCGTAAGCAGGGCGCAAACCTGTTAGTGTCGATTCACGCGGATGCTGCGCCGAACCGCAATGCTAAAGGTGCCTCTGTCTGGGTGCTGTCCAACCGCCGCGCAAACAGCGAAATGGCAAACTGGCTGGAACAGCATGAGAAACAGTCTGAACTGTTGGGCGGCGCGGGCGATCTGCTGGCGAACAGCAGCGCGGACCCTTACCTCAGCCAGGCGGTGCTGGATCTGCAATTTGGTCACTCCCAGCGCGTTGGGTATGACGTCGCGACCAAGGTGCTGCGTGAGCTCCAGCGTGTTGGAGGGCTGCATAAACGACGCCCTGAGCACGCCAGTCTGGGGGTGTTGCGCTCGCCAGATATTCCTTCTCTGTTGGTGGAAACCGGGTTTATCACTAATGTCTCGGAAGAGCGGCTCCTGGGGAGTAACGACTATCAGGAAAAACTCGCCAATGCGATTTATCAGGGGCTGAGAAGTTATTTCCAAACACACCCGATGCAATCCGTTCCCAAAAACACGCTCCCAAAGCAGGAAAGCCGCCCACTACAGTCGGCGGCAAGTGATACAGAAGCGTCGGTTGGTAGCGTAACGGCGGCAAAAGCGAGTGCGGGTAGCACGCGTCATACCGTTGCGCGTGGCGAAACGCTCTCTTCGATTGCTCGGAGTTATGGCGTCAGCCTCGCAGCCATGCGTGATGTGAATAAGCTGAACAAGGACATCGTCTGGGTTGGGCAGCGTTTGAAGATTCCGGCGACAGGGACGAAGCAGACGGCATCAACGCCCGCGCCCAAAAAGGCCGCGCCGGTGAAGCATAAGGTCGTAAAGGGTGATAGCCTGAGTGCGATTGCTGCCCGTTACGGTGTCAGCATGAAAGAGATCCAACAGGCGAATAATATGCGCTCCGGTACGGTACAGTTGGGGCAAACGCTGGTTATTCCGTCTGCCTGATTCTTCATGCTGACGATGTCGATAGATTGAGGATAGTAAGAGGGATACGCTATGCCGATTCAGGTGTTGCCACCGCAACTGGCTAACCAGATCGCTGCCGGAGAAGTGGTTGAGCGTCCGGCTTCGGTCGTGAAGGAACTGGTGGAAAACAGTCTGGATGCAGGTGCGACCCGGATTGATATCGACATAGAACGCGGCGGTGCGAAGCTGATTCGCATTCGTGACAACGGTTCAGGCATCGGAAAGGATGAATTAACGCTGGCGTTGGCGCGTCATGCGACCAGTAAAATTGCTACGCTCGACGATCTGGAAGCGATCGTCAGTATGGGGTTCCGCGGCGAAGCGTTGGCAAGTATCAGTTCCGTCTCCCGTTTAACGCTGACATCGCGCACCGCCGAACAATCTGAGGCCTGGCAGGCCTACGCCGAAGGGCGTGACATGGCGGTGACAGTCAAGCCAGCCGCCCATCCTGTAGGCACCACGCTGGAAGTGCTGGATCTGTTTTATAACACGCCCGCACGCCGTAAATTTATGCGCACGGAAAAAACCGAATTCACCCACATTGATGAGGTGGTACGGCGCATCGCGCTGGCGCGTTTTGATGTCGCCATTACGCTGCATCATAACGGTAAGCTGATTCGGCAGTATCGTGCTGCGTCGGATAAAAGCCAGTATGAGCGCCGGTTGGGTGGCATTTGCGGTGCGACATTCTTACAGCATGCGCTCGCCGTGTCATGGCAACACGGCGATCTCACCATTCATGGCTGGGTTGCCGATCCGGTTGGTGCCAAGCAACTGCCTGATATGCAGTATTGCTATGTGAACCAGCGCATGATGCGCGATCGGCTCATCAACCATGCCATCCGGCAGGCCTATCAGGATCAACTGAGTGACGATCAGCAGCCCGCCTATGTGTTGTATCTGGAGATCGACCCGCATCAGGTTGATGTCAATGTGCATCCAGCCAAGCATGAGGTACGGTTCCATCAGGCTAGGTTGGTGCATGACTTTATCTATCAGGCCGTGATGTCCGTTCTGCAACAGGCATCTTCACCGGCGCTTGGCATGACAGAGCCGGAGACCGGGAAACCCGTGCAATGGCAGCAGGAAAATCGCCCTGCCGCTGGCGAAAACCATTTTGCCCAGCCGTCACGTACCGATAGTTCTCCGCCGTATGGTGGGAAAACGCCGCGCGCGGGTCATTCCGGTTCGGCGCGAGAATCGGCCTATTCCGGCTATCAGCCAGAGAATCCGTACCAGAAAAAGCAGGGTGAGCTGTATAAAACACTGCTGCAACCGACGGATAACGTAGCAAGTGTACCGCCGCCGTCTGGCGAGCGTATTTCTGTACCGTCGAATCACGTGATGTCGTCGGATGTCGTTGTGCCATCGACGGTATTGCATGGCACGACAACGACGAAGAGTCATCAGCAATGCTCACCGGCTGAGTCGCCTCTGGAAAGCCAATCGAACGGTTTTGGGCGAGTGTTGACGGTTTATCCGCCGTGTTATGCGCTGCTGGAGTACCATAAGGGATTGGCGATGCTGTCGCTTTCCGTTGCTGAACGTTATCTGAAAGCGGTGCAGTTGACGCCGTCGGAAGAAGGGCTGCGGGCACAGCCGTTACTGATTCCGCAGCGCCTGACGTTGAGTAAATCTGAACTGAACGTTTTGTCTGCCCATCACGCTTTGCTGGCGCGTTTTGGTATTGATGTCGTGGTTGAGTCACAGCGTGCCACATTGCGTGCCGTACCTTTACCATTGCGCCAACAAAATTTACAAAACTTGATCTCCGAACTGATAGGCTATCTGGCCGACTATCAGACGGTTGAGACACAGCAGGTAGAACCTGGCGAATTAGCGTCGTGGATGGCAACGCGATTGCAGAGCGAGCAGGAAAGCTGGAACCATTCTCAGGCCATACAATTACTGGCGGATGTCGAGCGGCTTTGTCCGCAGTTGGCGAAAACGCCGCCGTCTGAACTTTTATCGATGATGGACATCCAGGATGCCATCAAGGCTTTAAAGCATGAATGATGTAGAAAACGCGCCGTTGCCGCCCGCTATTTTTATCATGGGGCCGACGGCGTCAGGAAAAACGGCATTGGCAATGGCGTTACGAGAATATTTGCCGGTAGAGTTGATTAGCGTAGATTCCGCCCTCATCTATAAAGACATGGATATTGGGACGGCGAAACCAAGTGCGGAAGAGCTGGCACTGGCCCCGCATCGGTTAATCGATATTCTCGATCCGACAGAATCCTATTCTGCGGCTGATTTTCGCCGCGATGCGCTACGTGAGATGGCAGACATTACCGCTGCCGGGCGCATTCCCCTGTTAGTCGGGGGGACGATGCTGTATTTCAAGGCGCTGCTGGAAGGGCTTTCTCCTCTGCCTCCAGCCGATGTTGCAGTGCGCCAGCGCATTGAAGAGCAGGCAAAAGAAATCGGCTGGGAAGCGATGCATCGGCAGCTCAGTGAGATCGATCCGGTAGCAGCCATTCGGATTCATCCAAATGATCCGCAGAGACTCTCGCGAGCACTGGAAGTTTTTTTCGTTTCAGGCAACACTTTAACTGAACTGACAAAAACGTCTGGCGATGCACTGCCTTATCAGGTTCATCAGTTTGCTATCGCCCCGGCGACGCGTGAATTGTTGCATGAGCGGATTGAACAGCGTTTTCATCAGATGTTGGCGGCAGGTTTTGAGACAGAAGCCCGGACATTGTTTGCCCGGCATGACCTTCATACGGATATGCCCTCTATTCGTTGTGTTGGTTATCGCCAGATGTGGTCATATTTATCCGGTGAAATCGATTACGATGAGATGGTTTATCGGGGAGTTTGTGCGACGCGTCAGTTAGCAAAGCGTCAAATGACCTGGCTGCGCGGTTGGGATGATGTCTGCTGGCTGGATAGCGAAAAACCGACTGAAGCACTGGACAATGTTATACAGGTTGTTCGTGCACAGGTTTGTTAGTGCATAGGTTGAGTGATTGTGTACAATCGGTGAGTCTCAGCGTGCAAGTTTTTTTACACCGTTATTTTAGAGCCATAGGGTTCTTTGTTACAAACAACATACAAATAAGGAAAATATAGAATGGCTAAGGGGCAATCTTTGCAAGATCCGTTCTTGAACGCTTTGCGTCGTGAACGTGTTCCGGTTTCGATTTATTTGGTGAACGGTATTAAGTTGCAAGGTCAGATCGAATCTTTCGATCAGTTCGTGATTTTGTTGAAAAACACGGTAAGTCAGATGGTTTATAAGCATGCCATCTCTACAGTTGTTCCCTCCCGCCCAGTTTCTCACCATAGCAACAATCCAGGCGGCAGCAACAATTATCACGGTAGTAACACGACTGCTCAGCAGCAGTCGCAGGAAGCTGATGACGCCGAATAAGGCGTATTGTCAATTCACCACGGCGCGGGAGAGCTGGACGCATCGCTCGGCTCCTTCGCTGTGGTGTTTTTTGCTCGTTTGAGAGGTTATTCGCTTGTTTGACCGTTATGAATCAGGTGAACGGGCTATATTAGTTCATATTTTCTTTTCGCAAGATAGAGATACGGAAGATCTACTGGAGTTTGAGTCTCTGGTTTCTTCTGCCGGTATTGAATCCTTGCAGGTTGTTACGGGTAGCCGTAAATCGCCTCACCCCAAGTATTTTGTCGGGGAAGGTAAAGCTGAAGAAATTGCTCAGGTAGTAAAAGAAACGGGCGCGTTTGTCGTGCTGTTTGATCATGCGCTGACGCCTGCTCAGGAACGTAACCTGGAGCGTTTGTGCGAGTGCCGAGTGATCGATCGTACCGGACTGATTTTAGATATTTTTGCCCAGCGCGCGCGTACGCATGAGGGGAAATTACAGGTAGAACTGGCACAACTGCGCCACCTTGCGACCCGACTGGTTCGCGGTTGGACGCACCTTGAACGTCAGAAAGGCGGTATTGGTTTGCGTGGCCCGGGTGAAACCCAGCTTGAAACCGACCGTCGTTTATTGCGTAACCGTATCAGTCAGATACTGTCGCGTCTTGAACGGGTAGAAAAACAGCGTGAACAAGGGCGCCGGTCACGGGTTCGTGCCGATGTCCCCACCGTTTCACTGGTGGGCTATACCAACGCGGGTAAATCCACGTTGTTTAACAAGATTACATCGGCGGGCGTCTATGCCGCCGATCAGCTATTTGCCACACTGGACCCAACATTACGCCGCATTCAAGTGGATGATGTCGGTGATACAGTGCTGGCGGATACCGTAGGTTTTATCCGGCAGTTGCCCCACGATTTGGTGGCTGCGTTTAAGGCTACATTACAGGAAACACGTCAGGCCTCGCTGCTGCTGCACGTCGTTGATGCTGCCGATCCTCGTCTTGACGAGAATATCGAGGCAGTAGATGACGTACTAGCGGAAATCGAGGCAGATGAAATACCTGCGCTCTTGGTAATGAACAAGATTGATATGCTGGATGATTTCGTTCCGCGTATCGATCGCAACGAAGAGAACCTACCGGTACGGGTCTGGCTTTCAGCACAGACCGGCGACGGTATTCCGTTGCTATTTCAGGCATTAACTGAGCGGCTTTCCGGGGAAATCGCGCAATATACCTTGCACCTTCCCCCGCAGGCAGGACGCTTGCGTAGTCGTTTTTACCAGCTTCAGGCAATAGAAAAAGAATGGATTGAAGAGGATGGGCAAATTGGTCTGGTTATTCGTATGCCGATTGCTGACTGGCGCCGCCTCTGCAAAAAAGAGCAGGAACTGATGGACTATATTGTCTGATTTGACTGGCAGAAACAGTCTGAATGGCCGAAATAGTCTGACGGACTCTGGGATATTGAACCTGAAGAACACCTATCATAAAGAATGGAGCTAAAACATGGCGTGGAATCAGCCCGGTAATAACGGACAAGACCGCGACCCGTGGGGGAGCAGCAGCAATAATGGCGGCAACTCTGGCGGAAATAATAATAAAGGTGGCCGAGAGCAGGCGCCACCGGATCTGGACGACATCTTCCGTAAGCTGAGCAAAAAGCTCAGCGATCTGGGTGGCGGCAAAGGTTCAGGCTCAAGCAACAGCGGAAATTCTGGCGGCCCAGCACTGGGTGGTCGGATCGTCGGTATCGCTGCCGTCGCTGCGGTTGTCATCTGGGCTGCTACTGGTTTCTACACCATTAAAGAAGCGGAACGCGGTGTCGTCACGCGCTTTGGTAAATTCAGCCACTTGGTCGGACCCGGTCTTAACTGGAAACCGACCTTCATCGACTCAGTTCGCGCGGTGAACGTTGAATCGGTGCGTGAATTGGCGACGTCGGGCGTGATGTTGACGTCAGATGAAAACGTCGTGCGCGTTGAAATGAACGTGCAGTATCGTGTCACGCAACCAGAACAATATCTGTTCAGTGTCACCAATGCTGATGACAGCCTGCGTCAGGCAACTGACAGCGCGCTGCGCGGTGTTATTGGTAAGTACACGATGGACAAAATTTTGACGGAAGGCCGTACCATTGTGCGTACGGATACTCAGCGTGTACTGGAAGAAACCGTTCGTCCGTACAACATGGGGATCACGCTGCTGGACGTCAACTTCCAGACCGCGCGTCCGCCGGAAGAAGTGAAGGCCGCGTTTGATGATGCGATTGCCGCGCGTGAAAACGAACAGCAGTATATTCGTGAAGCGGAAGCGTACGCGAACGAAGTGCAACCGCGTGCCAACGGTCAGGCTCAGCGTATTCTGGAAGAGTCCCGCGCTTATAAAACCCGTACTGTTCTGGAAGCTCAGGGTGAAGTTGCCCGTTTTGCCAGAGTCTTACCGGAATATAAAGCGGCCCCTGAAATCACCCGCGAGCGTTTGTATATCGAAACCATGGAACGCGTGCTGAGTCATACCCGTAAAGTTCTGGTCAATGACAAGGGGGGCAACCTGATGGTGCTGCCGTTGGATCAGATGCTGCGTGGACAAGGCAGTGACAATACGCAAAGCAATAACAGCAGCAGCGCTAGCCCACTGCGTTTGCCTGGCAACAGCAGCGGTGCGACGAATAGCAACCAGACGCGCAGCAGTAACAATGGAAATATCATGGATCAGCGCAGAGCAAATGCGCAGCGTGATGACTTCACTCGAGTAGGGAGAGAATAATCGATGCGTAAGCCCTTACTATTTATCCTGATCCTGGTACTGATGGTGGTCTATGCGTCACTGTTTGTGGTGCAGGAAGGCCAGCGCGGCATCGTGATGCGTTTTGGCAAAGTATTGCGTGATGATGACAACAAACCGCTGATTTATGCGCCGGGATTGCAGTTCAAGATTCCGTTTATCGACTCAGTGAAAATGCTGGATGCGCGTATCCAGACCATGGAAAACCAGGCTGACCGCTTTATCACTAAAGAGCAGAAAGACCTGATTGTCGATTCTTACCTCAAATGGCGTATCAGCGATTTCAGCCGCTATTATCTGGCAACGGGCGGTGGTGACATCTCTCAGGCTGAAGTACTGCTGAAACGTAAATTCAGTGACCGTCTGCGTTCCGAGATTGGTCGTCTGGATGTAAAAGGCATCGTTACCGACTCACGTGGTCAACTGATGTCCGACGTGCGTGAAGCGCTGAATACGGGTACCGGTGAAACGACCGAGGCCGATAATGCGATTGCTTCTGCTGCTGCACGTGTCGAGAAAGAGACGGCGAGCAACGAGCCTCACATCAACCCTAACAGCATGGCTGCGCTGGGTATTGAGGTTATCGATGTGCGAATTAAGCAAATCAACCTGCCAACTGAAGTGTCTGACGCTATTTACCAACGTATGCGTGCAGAGCGTGAAGCGGTAGCGCGTCGCCACCGTTCACAAGGTCAGGAAGAAGCTGAAAAGCTGAAAGCGACGGCAGACTATGAAGTTACCCGTACGCTGGCTGAAGCTGAGCGTCAAGGGCGTATTACCCGTGGTGAAGGGGATGCCGAAGCGGCGAAACTGTTCGCTAACGCATTCAGTGAAGATCCTGACTTCTACTCTTTCGTTCGTAGCCTGCGTGCTTACGAAAGCAGCTTCAGTAATAATCAGGACGTCATGGTTCTCAGCCCGGATAGTGACTTCTTCCGCTACATGAAGTCACCGGACAGCAGCATGGCACCACGCCGCTGATAGTCATTAACTCGTCTCATCAAGCCCGGGTTCTTTCTCCGGGCTTTTTTTTGCCATTTTCTGGCAGAGATATGTCTAAGGGTTTGCTCCTGCTTGTATTCGAAGTGGGAAAAGGGGGGGGTTATGAATTCAACGATTTGGCTGGCGCTTGGGCTAGTTTTGGTACTCGAAGGATTGGGGCCGTTACTGTTTCCTCGACTCTGGCGACGTATGATTTTGGGAATAGCGCAGTTGCCGGATACTATTTTGCGCCGTTTTGGCGGCGGAATAGTTGTTGCAGGGTGCGTGATCTACTACATGTTGCGTAGCCGGATGGGTGGCTAAAATTAAGCAGAAAAATGTGCGCAACCGTGTGCTAAAAGTACTGAAAGCATCCAAATGAGATGGTAGAATCCTTTTTTAAGCAACCTGGTGATTCTTGAAATGGGTAAGAACGTCGTCGTACTGGGCACCCAATGGGGTGACGAAGGTAAAGGCAAGGTCGTTGACCTGCTGACTGAACGGGCTAAATATGTTGTGCGCTATCAGGGCGGACACAACGCTGGCCACACGCTGGTTATCAACGGTGAAAAAACCGTCCTTCATTTAATTCCTTCTGGCATTCTGCGTGAAAATGTTGTCAGCATCATCGGTAACGGTGTTGTGCTGGCGCCTGACGCATTGATGAAAGAAATGACGGAGCTTGAAGCGCGTGGCGTCCCGGTACGCGAGCGTCTGCTGCTTTCTGAAGCCTGTCCGTTAATCCTGCCTTATCACGTCGCGCTGGATAACGCGCGTGAAAAAGCGCGTGGTGCGAAAGCAATTGGTACGACTGGCCGCGGTATCGGTCCTGCGTATGAAGATAAAGTGGCTCGCCGTGGCCTGCGCGTTGGCGATCTGTTTGATAAAGAAACTTTTGCTGTCAAACTGAAAGAGATCGTTGAATACCACAACTTCCAGTTGGTTAACTACTATAAAGCGGATGCAGTCGACTACCAGAAAGTGTTGGATGACGTGCTGGCGATTGCCGATATTCTGACCGCAATGGTCGTTGATGTTTCCGATCTGCTGTACAAAGCGCACCTGCGTGGCGATTTCGTCATGTTTGAAGGCGCTCAGGGTACGCTACTGGATATCGACCACGGTACTTATCCATACGTGACCTCCTCAAACACCACTGCGGGCGGCGTTGCTACCGGCTCTGGTCTGGGTCCACGCTATGTAGATTACGTACTGGGTATTGTTAAAGCTTACTCTACCCGTGTAGGTGCAGGTCCATTCCCGACTGAACTGTTTGAAGACGTGGGCGAGCATCTGTCTCAAAAAGGTAACGAGTTTGGCGCGACAACGGGTCGTCGTCGTCGTACTGGCTGGCTGGATGCGGTTGCCGTACGTCGTGCAGTACAGATCAACTCGCTGTCTGGTTTCTGCCTGACTAAGCTGGATGTTCTGGACGGCCTGAAAGAAATTAAAATCTGCGTAGGCTATCGTTTGCCGAATGGCAGTGAAGTGGATACCACTCCGCTGGCTGCTGAAGGCTGGGAAGGTCTTGAGCCGATTTACGAAACGATGCCGGGCTGGTCTGAAAGCACGTTTGGTGTGAAAGATCACAGCAAACTGCCGCAGGCTGCGCTGAACTACATCAAACGTATCGAAGAAATCACGGGTGTGCCGATTGATATTATTTCTACCGGCCCAGATCGTAGCGAAACGATGGTGTTGCGCGATCCGTTCGACGCTTGATTTTGCCACCCTTAATGGGTGATGCGAATATGAAAAAGGACGGGATTCCCGTCCTTTTTGCTATTTATTGTATAACCGCCGTGGTGTGAACAGCGACGGTTTGCCACACGTTACTCTTGAGCGTCTTTCGCCTTCTGCGCTTTCTTTTTCAGACCATTCAACAGCTTATTGTGGATGTTGCTGAACCCGCCGTTGCTCATCACCAAAATATGGTCGCCAGGCTGCGCGGTCTTGACGATATTTTCTACCAGCGTGTCAATATCCGCGCTCCAGTGAGCGGGTTGGACGCAGGCTTCCGCGACTTCTACGACCTGCCACGGAATATGTGCGGGCTGGAATAGGAAAACTTCATCGGCGCGACCTAATGACGGCGCCAGTTCATTTTTGCACATCCCCAATTTCATGGTGTTCGAACGAGGTTCAAGTACTGCCAGAATACGAGCCGTGCCGCCAACCTTGCTACGTAGCGCCGATAGCGTCGCCAGAATTGCAGTTGGGTGATGCGCAAAATCGTCATAAACCGTGACGCCATGCTCCGTACCGCGTAATTCAAGGCGACGGCGTGCGTTGATAAATCCGCCCAGCGCGCGGCAGGCATCAGCGGGTAACACGCCGACGTGGTGTGCGGCAGCGATAGCCATCAGCCCGTTGTGCATGTTGTGTTCGCCCACCAGTTTCCAGTGGACTTCACCGACGAGTTCATTATTCAGGTAAACCTGATATTGGCTGGCATCGATCGCGACCTTTTGTGCACGCCACACGCCTTCTTCGCCAACCAACTCTTGTTCACTCCAGCATCCCATTCCCATCACCTGTTTGAGGCTAAGGTCATTGGTTGGCAGGATGATCTTCCCACTGCCCGGCACCAGTCGTACAAGATGATGGAACTGTTTCTGAATGGCTTTCAGATCGTCAAAGATGTCGGCGTGATCGAACTCAAGATTGTTGAGCACCAGCGTTCTTGGGCAGTAGTGTACGAATTTGGAACGCTTGTCGAAGAATGCACAGTCGTATTCGTCGGCTTCGATCACCATGAACGGGCTGTCGCCCAGTCGTGCGGAAACGGTGAAGTTGCCGGGAACGCCGCCGATGACAAAACCGGGCTGGTAGCCGCAATCTTCCAGAATCCAGGTGACCATCCCCGCCGTGGTGGTTTTACCATGCGTTCCCGCGACGGCAATCACCCAGCGATCGCGTAGCACATAATCATGCAGCCACTGTGGACCGGAAACATAAGGTAATCCCTGCTCCAGTACGGCTTCGACGCACGGGTTGCCACGTGTCATCGCATTACCGATGATGACTAAATCAGGGGCGGGGTTAAGCTGTGCCGGATCGTATCCCTGAATCAGCGTGATTCCCTGCTTTTCAAGTAAGGTACTCATGGGGGGATAAACATTTGCATCTGAGCCTGTGACGTCATGCCCCAGTGAACGAGCAAGCAGGGCAAGGCCACCCATAAAGGTGCCACAGATACCTAAAATATGAATACGCATACATTTTCCATCTTCACAGTGAGTCTGCGCCACATTCTAACGCTATGAATCCGCCATAAGAAATGGATTTGACTAGGTACTCACTTTCTCTTTGGGCTACACTGCATGCGCAAACGTTGGCGGTGCAGAAATGAAACCGCTTTTCATCCGTAGATTCTGGAATAGTGTTATGAAAACGTTAGGCGAATTTATCGTCGAAAAACAGCACGATTTCTCTCACGCCACAGGTGAGCTTACCGCGCTGCTGTCTGCTATTAAACTGGGTGCCAAGATTATTCACCGTGATATCAACAAAGCGGGTTTGGTTGATATCCTGGGAGCCAGCGGTATTTCTAATGTTCAGGGCGAAGTGCAGATGAAGCTCGATCTGTATGCCAATGAGAAACTGAAAGCGGCATTAAAAGCGCGTGGTGAAGTGGCAGGTATCGCCTCCGAAGAAGAAGACGAAATTGTTATCTTTGAAGGTGATAAGGCGGAAAATGCCAAGTATGTGGTTCTGATGGATCCGCTGGACGGCTCATCGAATATTGATGTGAACGTCTCCGTCGGTACGATTTTCTCTATTTATCGCCGTATTACGCCGCTGGGAACGTCAGTCACGGAAGCTGACTTCTTACAGCCGGGTAGTCAGCAGGTTGCTGCGGGCTACATCGTTTACGGTTCTTCTACCATGCTGGTGTACACCACGGGTCACGGCGTTCACGCCTTTACCTACGATCCGTCGCTCGGTGTATTCTGTCTCTCGCATGAAAAAGTTTGCTTCCCGGAAAAAGGGAATATGTATTCCATCAACGAAGGGAACTACATCAAGTTTCCTGTCGGCGTGAAGAAATACATCAAATACTGTCAGGAGCAGGATGAAGAGACGCAGCGTCCTTATACGTCGCGTTACATCGGTTCACTGGTTGCGGATTTCCACCGTAATCTCCTGAAAGGCGGGATTTACCTGTACCCGAGCACGGCGAGCTATCCGAAAGGCAAACTGCGTTTGCTATACGAGTGCAACCCGATGGCGTTTCTGGCGGAGCAGGCGGGCGGCAAGGCCAGCGACGGTAAAAACCGTATTCTGGATATCACGCCAGAGAAACTGCATCAGCGTTCACCGTTCTTCGTAGGAACAGAATCCATGGTTGATGACGTCGAACGTTTCATCCGTGAATTCCCAGATGCCTAATTAACATCTATATACCCTAAATAATTCAAATTTCAGGCAGGCGGCAAGGGAAGGACAAATTCGTCGGGAACGAATTTGTCCAGCCAAAGGCTGGCCTCCGGTGAGAGACAGGATGTCTCTCATTTCATCCCGATGAGCTTACATAGGTAAGTGATTCGGGTGACAAATCTGCCTGGAGTAGATTTGAACGCTGCTTGCAGCGGCCCTTTAGGGCGAGGCCCACGACGGGCCGAGTATTTGAGCGCAGCCAACGCACATGCAATTTGAAGTATGACAGGTATAGTCCCGTGTGGTCGGATCCTCGGCTACACGGGATTGTCTTTTAAAGCTGTGCGTCGAACCAGCTTTCCAGAATAATCACGGCAGAAGCCGCGTCTACGCTACCTTTATCCAGCGCTTTAAAGCCACCGCGTTCGAAGAGATCGGCTCGCGCTTCCACTGTACTCAAGCGTTCATCGTGTAGCTCAATAGCGATGCCAAAACGGCCATGCAGCCGGTTAGCGAACTTCCGTGCCCGTGCTGTCAGCGGTTGCTCGGTGCCATCCATGTTGAGCGGCAGGCCGACGACGACCAGATCGGGCTGCCATTCTGACAACAGCTTCTCCACTTTTTGCCAGTCGGGTATCCCTTCCTGCGCCTTGAATGATGTCAGTGCGCGTGCCGTACCGGTAATCTCCTGACCGATAGCGACACCGATACTTTTTGTACCAAAATCAAAGGCAAGAATGGTTCTGCTACTCATCAGGCATGTCCTGCTTCGGTGGAGATATTATGAATATCGATGCCCAACTTCCTGGCCGCCGCTCGCCAGCGTTCGGCAATTGGCGTATGGAACAGAATGTCTTGATCGGCTGGCGTCGTCAGCCAGGCATTATCCAGCAGTTCTTCTTCCAACTGGCCGTTCTCCCAGGCGGAATAGCCTAATGCGACCAGCGTATTTTTCGGCTGCTGGGGTGTGCCTAACGTTTCCAGCACGTCTTTTGACGTGGTGATCATAGTGTCTTCAGAAATACTGATGCTGGAACCAAAACCGGAGCAGGGCGTATGCAGGATAAAGCCACGGTCGTCCGCCAGTGGGCCGCCCACAAAGACGGGTTTATCCAATCGGATGGCGGGATCGCGCGGCGTTGGGTCTATTTTTAGCTTTTTCAGCACATTTTCCACGGAAAACTGATCCATCGGTTTGTTGATGATCAGCCCCATGGCTCCGTCTTCATTATGTTCGCAGATATAGACCACCGAACGTTTAAATACAGAGTCCTGTAGTGCTGGCATAGCAATGAGGAAGTGATGCTGTAAATTCATTGTGTATTTTAATCGATATCCGTCAGCGTTGGAGAAACGGCCCGTATTGCGCGGGCCGGGTGGCGTGTCAGGTGTCTCTGGTCTTAGCGAGTACGTGCAGCCAGACGTTTTTCAATGGCGTCCATCAGCATGCCAGTGATGGAAACATCTGGGTAAGCCGCTTCGATTTCACGCACGCAGGTTGGGCTGGTGACGTTAATTTCTGTCAGGCGGTCACCGATAATATCCAGACCGACGAAAATCAGGCCTTTGGCTTTTAGCGTTGGTGCGACGTCACGGGCGATTTTCCAGTCGCTTTCGGTCAGCGGACGCGCTTCGCCGCGCCCACCGGCTGCCAGATTGCCGCGTGTCTCACCGCTTTTCGGGATACGCGCTAGGCAGTAAGGCACGGGTTCGCCATCAACCACCAGTACGCGTTTGTCGCCATCTTTAATTGCAGGCAGATAGTTTTGCGCCATGCAGTAGCGGGTCGCGTGTTCGGTCAGCGTTTCGATAATGACCGAGACGTTGGCATCATCCTGCTTCAAACGGAAAATAGACGCACCGCCCATGCCGTCGAGTGGTTTGAGAATGACGTCGCCGTGTTTTTCATGGAACTGACGCAGTTTGTCTGCACGACGCGTAACGAGCGTATCAGGGGTTAGATGCGGGAACCAGGCGGTGAACAGCTTCTCATTGCAATCACGCAGGCTCTGCGGCTTGTTGACGATGAGCGTGCCTTTCTCTTCCGCACGTTCAAGGATATAGGTGGCGTAGATGAATTCCGTATCGAACGGTGGATCTTTACGCATTAGCACCACATCCAACTCTTCCAGCGCAATATCCTGTTCACCGGAGAAATCGTACCAGCCGTCGTAATCGTACTGGACGCTCAGGCGACGCGTTGTTGCACGCGCGACGCCCGCATGCATATAGAGATCGTTCATCTCCATATAATGCAGTTCCCAACCACGGCGCTGTGCTTCCAGCAGCATGGCAAAGCTGGTGTCTTTCTTGATATTGATGGTGTCAATCGGGTCCATCACGATACCGAGTTTGATCATTCTTTTCTCCTTTACCCCAAATCGCCGAAACGTACCTGTAAGGCGGTCATGGCGGTGAGTGCAGTGGTTTCTGTGCGCAAAACGCGTGGCCCCAACAGGATATCAGTGAATCCGTGTTCTGAGGTCATGGTAATTTCACCGGCGGTGAGTCCGCCTTCCGGGCCAATCAGTAGCCTGACCCGAGCGACCGGCAGTGGTAACGTATTGATACTCTGTGTGGCGCGTGGGTGCAGATTCAATTTCAACGCGTCGTCTTGTTCCGCACACCAGGCTTCCAGCGTCATCGCTGGTCGTACCAGCGGCACACAATTGCGGCCGGACTGTTCACAGGCGGCGACCGCAATTTTCTGCCACTGGCTAATTTTTTTCTCCATACGCTCGGCATCCAGTTTGACGCCACAGCGTTCAGAAAGCAGTGGGGTAATCACATTGACGCCCAGCTCGATGGATTTCTGAATGGTAAATTCCATCTTCTCGCCGCGAGACATCACCTGTCCCAGATGTAAATGTAGGGGCGATTCTTTATCTTCCAACTTACCTGCTGTGAAGCGAACGCGCACACTCTTTTTGCCAGCCGCGATGATTTCTGCATCAAAGACATGATTGCTGCCATCAAACAGCTGCAATGACTGACCCGTCGTCATGCGTAACACGCGACCCACGTGATTGGCGGCATCGTCACTCAGTTCGGCTTCACCGCCGTTAAGGGAGAGTGTTTCGGGATGAAAAATGCGTGGTACTCGCATGCTGAATTAAGACCTTTGAATAAAATAGAGCGGCGCAGAAACGCCAGAAATAGGCAAAACCACCGTCATCTGACGGCGGTTACGCTGGAAACCGATTCGCTATAGTAGGTAGAGGAACTAGCGCTGGCAAGCCTGTTGAACGTAGGGATTCGGGTTTCCCTGTTTTGCGGCGATGCGCTGATTGCGGGTACATTCCCACTGGGTGACCGGGTATTGCTTATCCCAGGCTTCGAACAGCTGGGTTTGCTGGCTGGAAAGGCGTAACTGATAGCGGTCACGCATGTAGAAATAGGTGCGAGCGATCTGGCCGCGAGCGCGAGTGGGCGGTTCTGCCAGATTATTTTTGAAGTCGACCTTCATCTCGCATTGACCATATTGGGATGCACCACCGTTCCATTGTCCATACATGGCATTGCCGCGATCGCCGTTGACCTCGCCGATAGCGGGTTGCAGGTTATGCAAATCGGTTTCCATCTCACGGTAGACAGGGTCGCTGTTACAGTTCTTTCTGCCGCCGTCTTGCCAGCACTGGCGCTGGTGGCCGAACTGCCAGGCGGGCACAACATGCTCCCACTCGATGCGGCTGGCACGCTGTTCATTTTTCCTGACCTGATAACCGCAGGATTCAAGATCGGGCGTACCTTTCTTGCCCTGCCACGTAATCTTACAGCCGCAGTAGAACGAGCCCGGCGCATCGCGATTAATGTCGACAGCGGCGGCTTTTGCCTGCGAAAAATTATTGATGTTTTGACCCAGCGCGGTAGCCGAAAACAGACCCGCGCCCACGGCGGCGATAGCGAGAATTTTGCGTAGCATATTCCAAATAATCCACAGGCTGTAAAGTTGGCAGACTACCGGATGTCTCGTCGGCAGGCAAATGCAAAAGCAGTTTTTAAAACTGGAAATTCCCTTTTAAATAGAATTTTTTACATCATGACGTAAGATTTTCCCGCAACGACGACAGCGATATTCTGTTTCGCCGCGCAGCACCCGATTGTGCCGACGGATCGTCAACTCATGCCGTTGGCAATCACACAGGTAAGTGAAAGTTTTCCCCTGTACGGATTGTACCGCAAACCGATGCGTGCGTTTTGCCGGGACGCACAGCACGTTTTCCATCATCCAGCGCCATTCCTTGCCATGCGGTGCGACACGGCCAAAACGCGCATAGACCAGCAGATGAGCCAGTTCATGGGGAACCACTTCATCGATAAAAGTCTGCTGGTTTTCCTGCAACAAGACGGGATTTAGCCGAATTTCCCAGTGTTGCAGCCAGGCCGTTCCTGCTGTAGCGCCGCGCTGCTGGTAATTCACCGTTGGTTCAGTGTAGCTCGTTTTCAAAGTGAAGTTGGCCTGCTGCAATTTATCACGCAGGCAGCACATCACAGCCTGGTGGCTGGCAATCGGGATTCGGGGTGTGTTCATTTTGTGAGAATAAAGTGAGTGGCAGACAGACGCAATAGGGAACCTGAAGCGAAATATTCAGGGAGCTAGAATGAAAAACGGCGAATTTTCATTCGCCGTTTGGTATTTATTGAGTCGCCAGATTACAGACCCGCAGCTTCGCGCAGCTGTACGGCTTTGTCGGTTTTTTCCCACGGGAAATGCTCGCGGCCAAAGTGACCGTAGGCTGCCGTTTCCTGATAAATCGGGTGCAGCAGATCCAGCATCTGGATTAAGCCGTAAGGGCGCAGATCGAAGAATTCACGCACCAGCAGCGTCAACTGCTCGGTTGACACTTTCTCTGTACCGAAGGTTTCGATCATGATAGAGGTTGGTTCCGCCACGCCGATGGCGTAGGACACCTGAATTTCGCAGCGATCGGCCAGGCCAGCCGCGACGATATTCTTGGCAACATAGCGTGCAGCATAGGCAGCAGAACGGTCTACTTTAGACGGATCCTTACCGGAGAACGCCCCGCCACCGTGACGCGCCGCGCCGCCGTAGGTATCAACGATGATTTTACGACCGGTCAGACCGCAGTCACCCATTGGGCCGCCGATAACAAAGCGTCCGGTTGGGTTGATGAAATATTTGGTATTGGCAGACAGCCATTCTGCAGGCAGAACCGGTTTGATGATCTCTTCCATCACCGCTTCATGCAGATCTTTCTGGCTGATGTCTTCTGAATGCTGGGTAGACAGTACCACGGCATCAA
Source organism: Pectobacterium carotovorum (assembly GCA_016415585.1). Taxonomy (NCBI): domain Bacteria; kingdom Pseudomonadati; phylum Pseudomonadota; class Gammaproteobacteria; order Enterobacterales; family Pectobacteriaceae; genus Pectobacterium; species Pectobacterium carotovorum. Next base: position 738,603 of record CP066552.1, read on the forward strand.
TGCCGGCAATCTTGCCATCGTCGTACAGGAACGTAACCTGGCTTTTTGCATCCGGGCGCAGCCACGGCAGAGAACCGCTTTTGCGGACTTCTGACTGGCGCTGAACCAGACGGTGTGCATAAGTCACGGGAGCAGGCATCAGGACGTCGGTTTCGTTGGTCGCGTAACCGAACATCAAACCCTGATCGCCCGCACCTTGTTCCAGCGGATCGCGGCGGTCAACGCCCTGATTGATGTCAGGAGACTGTTTACCAATCGCGCTCAGTACGGCGCAAGAGTTGGCATCAAAGCCCATTTCGGAATTGACATAACCGATATCACGCACGGTACGGCGGGTAATTTCTTCGATGTCGACCCAGGCGCTGGTGGTAATTTCACCACCGACTAACACCATGCCGGTCTTTACATAAGTCTCACAAGCGACACGCGCTTTTGGGTCTTGCTCCAGAATGGCGTCGAGAACCGCATCAGAAATCTGGTCAGCAATTTTATCAGGATGTCCTTCAGAGACTGACTCGGACGTAAAAAGGTGTTTAGCCATGAGTTTCTTTACCTTCAAATCAAAGCCGTTAAGCAGTGTATCAGTTAATCGGTATAGACGGATTAACATCTGGATGGCTATTCTAGGTCACCTTTTGGTCTCAGTGCCAGTAGTTTTTCGCATTAGCGAACCATCGTCCTTTTATCATCGGCCGTTTTTTCTTTTACAAGAGATGACTAGCGGTAATTTTCATTTTGCTTTTCCAGCAGCATGTAGGTATAAACGGCGAGCGGTGATGCAACCCGCGACATCTTGAATTTTTTATTGATAGCTGACCGCATAGCCTGCGGCGCACGTGGAGGTGGTAGGATTAATGATCCGTTGTTTACTGAGTATATTGCGTTCGCAATATGTCCCTTTTGACGCTACCGCGTCCGCGACTCAACCCTTCTTTTCCGTTTCTCGACGTAGCCTGTCTTTAAATTCGACACAGGACTCCAGGGCTGGTTAACCTGCCTGTTATTCTTTCCGCCAGAAGCGTTTAACGCTTTTCTGGTCACGTTCGCCCGGTGATTTTCACAACGAGTTTTATCGACCCGTAACACGGAGCCTGACAACGTGTTTTACACTAATAAGAGTAATAAAGTGACGGCATACTTCACTACGCCAGTTTTTTCACTGTCGATGCCGCATGTTGCAGGTATGCTCATGTGGGCTGTTTATTCAGGTACTGATGTGATCCGCAGTCCAGAAAAAGAAGAGGTTCGTTATGTCTGACGACATGATTCATCACGGCTCGTCAGCGACGGGTAAACATGAAAATTTGCGCTCTATGCAGGAGGTTGCCATGAATGACCGTAATGCCAGCGAAATGCTTCGTACTTACAATATTGCCTGGTGGGGCAATAATTACTATGACGTCAATGAACTCGGCCACATTAGCGTGTGTCCGGATCCTGACGTACCAGAAGCTCGCGTCGATCTGGCCAGATTGGTCAAAGATATGCAGAAAGAGAACCATCAGCGCCTTCCTGCGCTGTTCTGCTTTCCGCAAATCCTTCAGCATCGCCTGCGTTCTATTAACGCTGCGTTTAAACAGGCTCGCGAATCGTTTGGCTATGAAGGCGGGTATTTTCTGGTTTATCCGATCAAGGTTAACCAGCATCGCCGCGTCATTGAGTCACTGGCTAATTCCGGTGAGCCGTTGGGCCTGGAAGCCGGTTCAAAAGCGGAGCTGATGGCAGTACTGGGCCACGCTGGCATGACCCGCACGGTAATTGTGTGTAACGGCTACAAAGACCGTGAATACATCCGTCTGGCACTCATCGGCGAAAAGCTGGGCCACAAAGTTTATCTGGTCATCGAGAAGATGTCCGAAATCCGTCTGGTGCTGGAAGAAGCTGAGCGCTTGAATGTAGTGCCACGCCTTGGTGTCCGTGCGCGTCTGGCTTCTCAGGGATCGGGCAAGTGGCAATCCAGCGGCGGCGAAAAATCCAAGTTTGGTCTGGCGGCGGTCCAGGTGCTGCAACTGGTTGAGATACTGCGTGAAGCGGGGCGGTTGGATAGCCTGCAACTGCTGCATTTCCATCTGGGATCGCAACTGGCGAATATCCGTGATATCGCGACGGGCGTGCGTGAATCTGCGCGCTTCTATGTCGAACTGCATAAGTTGGGCGTAAATATCCAGTGCTTCGACGTCGGTGGTGGGTTGGGCGTGGATTATGAAGGCACGCGCTCTCAGTCCGATTGTTCAGTGAACTATGGCCTGAACGAATACGCCAACAACGTGATTTGGGGCATCGGTGATGCCTGTAACGAGAACGGGTTGCCACATCCGACGGTTATCACCGAATCTGGCCGAGCGGTAACCGCGCACCATACCGTGTTGGTTTCCAATATTATCGGGGTTGAACGCAACGAGTTCAGTGAACCTACAGAGCCAGAAGAAGACGCTCCGCGTGCGCTGGAGAGCCTGTGGTCAACCTGGAAAGAAATTAAACAGCCGGGAAAACGCCGTTCGCTGCGCGAATGGCTGCACGACAGCCAGATGGACTTGCACGATGTGCATACCCAGTACACGCACGGTATGTTGGATCTGACACAACGGGCGAAAGCAGAGCAGCTTTATCTGAGCATTTGCCAGATGATTCAGGAGCAGTTGGATCCGAGCAATCGTGCGCACCGACCGGTGATTGATGAGTTACAGGAGCGGATGGCTGACAAACTGTATGTCAACTTCTCGTTGTTCCAGTCCATGCCGGACGCATGGGGGATCGATCAACTGTTCCCTGTAATGCCGTTGGAAGGGCTGAACAAACCGCCTGAGCGCCGTGCTGTCGTGCTCGACATCACCTGTGATTCTGATGGTACGATCGATCATTATGTTGACGGTGACGGGATCGCGACGACGATGCCAATGCCGCCTTACGATCCAGAAAATCCGCCCTTGTTGGGCTTTTTTATGGTCGGCGCCTATCAGGAAATTCTGGGGAATATGCATAACCTGTTTGGCGATACGTCGACCGTTGACGTGTTTGTCTTCCAGGATGGCACCGTTGAGATTGAAGAATCTGACGAAGGGAATACGGTTGCCGACATGCTGGAGTATGTGCAGCTTGACCCCAAAGTGCTGATGACCCGTTTCCGCGATCAGGTAAAAGAAACCGATCTGGATGCTGAACTTCAGGCACAATTCTTGGAAGAGTTTGAAACAGGGCTGTACGGCTATACTTATTTGGAAGATGAAGAGTAAGCGTTGCTGACTGAGTAAAAAGGGATGCGAGTGAGCATCCCTTTTTTTCGTCTATCGCTCAGATAAGCGAATGACTCATATTGATATCGGTTGCTGGTTTGGGAAGGGAATCAAATTCTTCAATGACGCTGTCTTTGAAGATAATTTTAGCAATAAGCAGTAAAGAATTTTTATCCTGAACACCATATTTATTCAGTAATCGTGATTTACTGTTCAGTACGGATTTCTTATTTAATCCGATGAGATCGGCAATCGATTCCGCTGTGTAGCCCGCACACCAATACTGGAATACAGCATATTCAGATTTTGACAGCCTGACGGGACTGAATAAACGGCGATCGTGGAGATGAACGAAATCGAGTAATTTATAAAAAGAATCGATGGCTGCTGATTTGGAAATAAGAATCGTTTTTTCGTCAATGCACACGGGAGGGTGATTGGGGGAATTATTGATGATAACGAACGATGACGCCATATTATAAAAGTGAGTTCTTATCGACTCATAGTATTCCTCAAAGCCCTCGCTGCTACCGTCAATGATGAAAATACATTTTTTCTTCCCTTGTTGCAGCGTAAACCTGTTGACGGGCTTTATCGAGAGCATAGGGATACTAGATAGGATTTCCCGTAATCCCACCGTGGTAAAATTGCATTTACTGAAAATTCTCACATCCATGATTTTTAACACATATGAGTTTATTGTCTGAAAGTGGCCACAAACCAATAATTGCTGCTGATGTTATCCAGTTATTAAGAAACCGAGATCCTGAAATGCCTTTAAATCGCTAAAAGGTGGAATCTCTAGAGAAACCAGTGGAGGCGACAATAGGCTTTATCATATATCTATATGATAAAACTGGAAAAAATTTTTATTAGTTTAACATAGTATGCTTGATTTATTGGTTTATTTCTATCTTTAAATACATGGGGTTACCCATTCTTTATACTTATTGCGGTATGTGCCTGCGTTAATCGTGGCTACCTGTTTTCCCCTATGTTGCAGTATTCGTTCACTGCTGCTTTCCTGCATCTGGAAATCTGCTAAGTATCGTTTCTTAAAAAGAGAACGAAGAAGTAATATGATTGAAAATAGCTATCTATTTATTATTTATTAATTCTTAAATCCTATCATCATGATGATGGCGCGATTAAAAGATAGCGGTTACATACCAGCTTACAGCGAATATGGCGGGGATGATAGTGGTCGGATGACTAGGGGGCAATTGAGATTTTTTCAATTGCCCCCACAGCGTGCATGCTTTGCGAGTAATCAATGTGAGGGATTACTTCTCGGCAGCAATGCGTCCACGAATGTGTTTGGCGCGCCCTTCCGATGAAGGATGGGAATCAAATATGCTACTCTCATAGCCTGCATCAAGTTTGGCGAGTTTCTCAAAGCTGCTTGCCAGACCTTCCCGACTGATATCGCGTTTTTTCAACAAATCAAAGGAGTAGTCGTCCGCCTGCGTTTCCTGAGTTTGAGAGAACTGGGAATTCACCAGTTTTTCTCCCAGCTCGGCTAGCTGAGATTGTGAAAGAGACGCCGCCACGCCGCCAACAGAGGTGATTGCGGTACGTGCGGCTGTCGTCGCATAGGCAACCTGTATGGCTTTACGGGTGTGTCCTAGTGCAACGTGACCCATTTCGTGGCCGAGAACGCCTTCTACTTCGTTGTCGTTCATCATGTCCATCAGGCCGCTGTATACCCGGATGCAGCCGTTAGCCATGGCCCAGGCGTTAACATCTTTTGCCAGGTACACCTTATAGTTCGCAGGAGTACCGTTGATATCGTGACCCAGCGCATCCGCAATTTTATTCAGACGCTGCGTGTATTTACTGTCAGCAGGGGCAATTTTTGCCTCTTTGTCCATTTGCTCACAGGACTGATCGCTAAGGGCTTTCACCTGGGCATCGCTGAGCGTCGCCGCCTGAAACGCCTGTGCGCCAGATTGCATTAAGGTATTGGTGTTTAAGTTCTGGCAGCCAGTCAGCAAGGTTGCGACACACAGTGCCAGCACAGAAGAACGAATTGCCATAAAAATCATCTCCCTAAAATTGTGTTTGTTTTTTTAATATGAAAGAAAATCGGCTATAAAATATCCGAAAACGGCATTGAGAAATAGATCGAAAAATCTGACTTGCTCTTTTCCCGATAGCCTACAGGCGGTGAATTTTATTTTTAGTGCGCTCCAAAAAGGCACGATGGATAAAGGTGAACCCACTGAAAAACAGTGCTTATGGCGCTGTAATCAACTGCATAATTGGCAAAAGAACCGCCATTGATTCGTCAGCCGATAAATCCCTGTTTTTTGCTCACGGTTCCATGTGCATTCCCGCTGCTTTTCATGTACATTTGTAATCATATTTACTTTGTCATTCTTGTTTAACTTATTGATTTTAATCAGTTATATGAGGAAGGCAGTCGTTCAATCCGATCTGGAGTCAAGCATGTCCTCTCGTAAAGAACTTGCCAATGCTATCCGCGCGCTGAGCATGGATGGGGTGCAGAAAGCCAAATCCGGTCACCCGGGCGCACCGATGGGCATGGCCGATATCGCCGAAGTGCTGTGGCGCGATTATCTTAACCATAATCCGGCCAACCCTAACTGGGCCAACCGTGACCGCTTCGTGCTGTCCAACGGCCACGCGTCCATGCTGATTTACAGCCTGCTGCATCTCTCCGGCTACGACCTGCCGATTGAAGAACTGAAAAACTTCCGTCAGCTGCATTCCAAAACTCCGGGTCACCCTGAATACGGCTACACCGCCGGCGTTGAAACCACCACCGGCCCGCTGGGTCAGGGTGTTGCCAACGCCGTGGGTATGGCGATTGCCGAGCGCACGCTGGCGGCGCAGTTCAACCGTCCGGGCCACGAGATTGTTAACCATCACACCTATACCTTCCTCGGTGACGGCTGCATGATGGAAGGGATTTCTCACGAAGTCTGCTCGCTGGCAGGCACCATGAAGCTCGGCAAACTGACTGCGTTTTATGATGACAACGGCATCTCTATCGACGGTCACGTTGAAGGCTGGTTTACCGACGATACCGCTGCCCGTTTTGAAGCCTACGGCTGGCACGTGGTGCGTGGCGTAGACGGTCACGATGCGGACGCCATCAAACGCGCCATCGGCGAAGCCCAGCTTGTCACTGACAAGCCATCGCTGCTGATGTGCAAAACCGTGATTGGTTTCGGTTCTCCGAACAAGGCCGGTACGCACGATTCCCACGGTGCACCGCTGGGTGAGGCGGAAGTGGCTGCTTCCCGCGAACAGCTGGGCTGGACGCACGTGCCATTTGATATCCCAGCTGACATTTATGCGGCCTGGGACGCGAAACCGGCCGGTCAGCGTAAGGAAGCGGCCTGGGATGAGGCGTTTGCCGCCTACGCCAGCGCGTACCCTGAGCTGGCTGCCGAATTCACACGCCGCACCGGCGGTGAATTGCCGACCAACTGGCAGGCAGACGCACAGAAATTTATCGACGATTTGCAGGCGAATCCGGCGAAAATCGCCAGTCGTAAAGCCTCACAGAACGCGCTGGAAGCCTACGGCAAACTGCTGCCGGAATTCCTGGGCGGCTCTGCTGACCTGGCACCGAGCAACCTGACCATCTGGTCCGGCTCGGTTTCACTGGATAAAGACCACGCGGGTAACTACCTCCACTACGGCGTGCGTGAATTCGGCATGACGGCAATTGCCAACGGGATTGCGCTGCACGGGGGCTTTGTACCGTACACCGCAACCTTCCTGATGTTTGTGGAATATGCGCGTAATGCCGTGCGTATGGCCGCGCTGATGAAAATCCGCAGCATCTACGTTTACACCCACGACTCCATCGGTCTGGGCGAAGACGGCCCGACACACCAGCCGGTTGAACAACTGGCAAGCCTGCGTGTGACGCCGAATATGAGCAACTGGCGTCCGGCGGATCAGGTGGAAACGGCGGTGGCGTGGAAATATGCCATTGAGCGTCAGGACGGCCCGACGTCGCTGATCCTGTCTCGTCAGAACCTGGCACAGCAGCCCCGTACCGCTGAACAGCTGGCGAACGTGGCGAAAGGCGGTTACGTGCTGAAAGACAGCGATGGCCAACCTGAGCTGATCCTGATTGCCACCGGTTCTGAAGTTGAACTGGCTGTCGGCGCGTATGACAAACTGACCGCCGCAGGCCGCAAGGTACGCGTGGTGTCCATGCCGTCAACGGATGCATTCGACAAGCAGGATGCAGCCTACCGTGAAGCGGTTCTGCCGAAAGCGGTAGCGGCGCGCGTAGCGATTGAAGCGGGTATCGCAGACTACTGGTTCAAGTACGTCGGCCTGAACGGCGCGATTGTCGGCATGACAAGCTTCGGCGAATCTGCACCGGCTGAGCTGTTGTTCGAAGCATTCGGCTTCACGGTCGATAACGTCGTCGAAAAAGCGCAGGCGCTGCTGAAGTAATCACGCCGCGTTAATCTCGATATGAAAAGCCGTCAGCGAGCGCTGGCGGTTTTTTTTCACCTTTAATTTAACCCACCTCTCAATGCGTTTTGTCTGCCCCTCGATCGCGGCTTTTTCATTTTTATGACGCAGGTCACTCTTCTTACGTGTGCCAGACGAGAATATTTCTTTTATGCGTTAATTCGTTTATGCTAGCTGAAGCGTTTCAGTTGTTGTGCTGACGGCGTTTCTCTAGGGGTTCTCTGGTGTCTAAGAAGGGTATATCCTATGTGCTGGGTAACCCTGCTATGACATAAGGAATCACAAGGAACGCCATGACGATCCGTATTGCGATAAACGGTTTTGGCCGCATAGGCCGCAGTGTTTTACGTGCGTTGTATGAATCAGGTCGCCGAGCCGAGATTACCGTTGTGGCTATTAACGAGCTGGCGAGCGCGGAAGGCATGGCGCATTTGCTCAAGTACGACTCCAGTCACGGCCGTTTTTCGTGGGATGTGCGTCAAGAGTGCGACCAGCTTTATGTCGGTGATGACTGTATTCGTCTGTTGCATCAGGTAGAGATTCAGCAATTGCCCTGGCGAGAACTCGGTGTAGACATTGTGCTGGATTGCAGCGGCGTCTACGGTAGCCGGGAAGATGGGGAAGCCCATCTGGCGGCAGGCGCGAAGAAGGTGCTGTTTTCTCACCCGGGAACGACGGATTTGGATGCCACGGTGGTGTTTGGCGTTAATCACCATCAGTTGGAAAGCGGGCATCGCATTGTTTCCAATGCGTCCTGCACGACCAACTGCATTATCCCGGTAATCAAACTGTTGGATGATGCCTTTGGTATCGAGAATGGGACGGTGACGACGATTCACTCGTCGATGAACGATCAACCGGTGATCGATGCTTATCATCACGATCTGCGGCGTACACGAGCCGCTAGCCAGTCGATCATTCCGGTAGATACTAAACTGTCTGCGGGGATCACTCGTATTTTTCCGCAGTTTGTCGATCGCTTTGAGGCGATATCGGTGCGAGTACCGACGATTAACGTCACGGCAATTGACCTGAGCGTTAGCGTCAGGAAAGCCGTAAATGTGAATGAAATTAACGCACTATTGCAAAAATCAGCGCATGAGTCGTTTCGTGGTATAGTTGATTACACTGAATTGCCGTTAGTGTCGGCTGATTTTAACCACGATCCGCACAGTGCCATTGTCGACGGCACGCAGACACGGGTCAGTGGTCAGCATCTGATTAAAACATTGGTCTGGTGCGATAACGAATGGGGCTTTGCCAACCGGATGTTGGATACAACACGGGCGATGGCGGCCAGCGGTTTCTAGTACGACGGTGGCGATCTGGGGTCGCTATCTCGCTCAAGCAACTTTAAAAGAGAATCAACAAGAGGATTCACCATGTCTGTAATTAAGATGACCGATCTGGATCTGGCTGGTAAACGTGTTCTTATTCGTGCGGATCTGAACGTACCAGTAAAAGAAGGGAAAGTGACGTCTGATGCGCGCATCCGTGCCTCTCTGCCGACCATCGAAATCGCGCTGAAACAAGGCGCTCGCGTTATGGTCACTTCCCATCTGGGACGCCCGACCGAAGGCGAGTACAACGAAGAGTTTTCTCTGCTGCCTGTCGTTGACTACCTGAAAGAGAAACTGTCTTCTCCTGTACGTCTGGCGAAAGATTACCTGGATGGTGTTGATGTCGCCGAAGGCGAGCTGGTTGTACTGGAAAACGTCCGCTTTAACAAAGGCGAGAAAAAAGACGACGAAGTCCTGTCCAAAAAATACGCGGCGCTGTGTGATGTGTTCGTAATGGACGCATTCGGTACGGCACACCGTGCGCAGGCTTCAACTCACGGCGTGGGTAAATTTGCCACTATCGCCTGTGCGGGCCCGCTGCTGTCTGGTGAGCTGGAAGCGCTGGGTAAAGCCTTGAGCGAACCAGCCCGTCCGATGGTCGCTATCGTTGGTGGTTCTAAAGTTTCTACCAAGCTGACCGTACTGGATTCCCTGTCTAAAATCGCCGATCAACTGATCGTCGGTGGCGGTATCGCCAACACCTTCGTTGCCGCACAAGGCCACAACGTGGGTAAATCCCTGTACGAAGCTGACCTGATTCCTGAAGCGAAAAAGCTGCTGGAAACCTGTGATATTCCAGTACCGAGCGATGTGCGTGTTGCGTCAGAATTCTCTGAAACTGCAGCTGCAACGCTGAAGTCTGTTACAGCAATCAAAGACGAAGAGCAGATTCTGGATCTGGGTGATGTATCCGCCGAGCGTCTGGCTGAAATTCTGAAGAATGCCAAGACCATCCTGTGGAATGGCCCGGTTGGCGTCTTTGAATTCCCTAATTTCCGTAAAGGAACCGAGACCATCGCTCGTGCTATCGCAGATAGCGACGCGTTCTCTATTGCAGGTGGCGGCGATACGCTGGCTGCGATCGATCTGTTTGGTATTGCAGATAAAATCTCCTACATTTCTACCGGTGGTGGCGCATTCCTCGAATTTGTCGAAGGGAAAAAACTGCCAGCAGTGGTTATGCTGGAAGAACGTGCCAAGCAATAATTTAAGGTAAGGGGCGCTTTTCCTCTTTCCTGTGGTTGTCTCGATATGTGATGTTCGCAATATCGTGTCGAGACAACCTGTCGATTTAACATCGATTTCTCTAACCCCTCCACGGCCAACGAAACGGGACACGTAACATGTCTAAAATTTTTGATTTCGTAAAACCCGGTGTCATCACTGGTGATGACGTTCAGAAAGTTTTCGCAGTAGCAAAAGAAAACAAATTCGCTTTGCCAGCAGTGAACTGTGTCGGTAGCGACTCAATCAATGCTGTGCTGGAAGCCGCAGCCAAAGTGCGTGCGCCGGTCATCGTTCAGTTCTCTAACGGCGGTGCAGCATTCATCGCCGGTAAAGGCCTGAAAGCAGAAGGTCAGCAGGCGGCAATTTTGGGTGCGATTTCTGGCGCTCATCATGTGCATCAAATGGCTGAACACTATGGCGTGCCGGTGATTCTGCATACAGACCACTGCGCGAAGAAATTGCTGCCGTGGATCGATGGCCTGCTGGATGCGGGTGAAAAACACTTTGCTGCTACCGGCAAACCGCTGTTCTCTTCTCACATGATCGACCTGTCTGAAGAGTCTCTGGAAGAGAACATCGAGATCTGCTCTAAGTATTTGGCGCGTATGGCCAAAATCGACATGACCCTGGAAATCGAACTGGGTTGTACTGGTGGTGAAGAAGACGGTGTGGATAACAGCCACATGGATGCTTCTGCGCTGTACACCCAGCCAGAAGATGTTGACTACGCGTACACCAAACTGAACGCGATCAGCCCACGTTTCACTATCGCTGCTTCTTTCGGTAACGTGCATGGCGTCTACAAGCCAGGTAACGTGAAGCTGACCCCGACTATCCTGCGTGATTCTCAGGAATATGTTTCCAAGAAACATAACCTGCCGCACAACAGCCTGGACTTCGTGTTCCACGGTGGTTCTGGTTCCAGCGCTCAGGAAATCAAAGATTCAGTTAGCTACGGCGTAGTGAAAATGAACATCGATACCGATACCCAGTGGGCAACGTGGGAAGGTATCCTGAAATACTACAAAGAAAACGAAGCGTATCTGCAAGGCCAATTGGGTAACCCGAAAGGCGAAGATCAGCCGAACAAGAAATACTATGACCCGCGTGTGTGGCTGCGTTCCGCTCAGGCGAGCATGGTGACTCGTTTGGAACAAGCTTTCAAAGAGCTTAATGCTGTTGATGTGCTGTAAGTCAGACGACGTATACCCTAAATAATTCGAGTTGCAGGACAAAACGTTAGCTTTTTGAACAACGCAAAGCGTTGGCCCGCAAGGGCGAGGCGCATTTATGTGCCTCGTAACGCGGCGACGCAGTGAGTCCCCTGGAGCTTACATCAGTAAGTGACTGGGGGGAGCGAGGAAAGCCAACGTACATGCAGCTTGAAGTATGACGGGTATAAACATGATTTGATGCTAAGGCTCCTACGGGAGCCTTAATTTTTGGGGCTTTTGGGACTCAATGTTGCGGTTTCAGTTATGGACGTTATGCTTTCCCAGTGATTAAGAAAACAGGAGCGTTCAAATGGAAGAACTTAATACGGGGTTGGATCAGGCAGGGGACTGGTTGGTGACACACCAGAACTTGTTTTTGCAGTATGCCGTGAATATCGTCGCAGCATTAGTGATCCTCATCGTTGGTCTGGTGATCGCTCGGATCGTCTCCGGTACCATCAATAAACTGATGATTAACCGTTCTATCGATTCAACCGTGGCTGATTTCCTGTCTGCGCTGGTGCGCTATGGCATTATCGCGTTCACGCTGATTGCGGTATTGAGCCGGGTTGGCGTACAGACTGCATCGGTGATTGCGGTATTGGGTGCCGCGGGTTTGGCTGTCGGTCTGGCATTACAGGGGTCGTTAGCCAACTTTGCTGCGGGCGTCTTGCTGGTGATTTTCCGGCCTTTCCGTACCGGCGAATGGGTGGATTTGGGCGGCGTGTCTGGCTCGGTTACGCAGGTACAGATCTTCTCGACGACGCTGCGCACGTCTGACGGCAAAATCATCGTAGTCCCGAACGGCAAGATCATTGCTGGCAACATCATCAACAGCTCTCGTGAACCGGATCGTCGTACCGAAATTATTGTCGGTGTAGCCTACGATGCTGATATCGACGTGGTGAAAAAGCTGTTAGGCGATATTGTTGCTGCAGATGATCGAATCCAGCACGACAAGGGTGTCACGATTCGCCTGAATGAAATGGCAGCGTCATCGCTGAATTTTGTGGTGCGGGTGTGGACAACCAATGGAAACGCGCAGATGGTGTATTGGGACCTGCTGGAAAGCTTTAAACGTGTGTTGGATGAACACCGTATTGGCATTCCTTATCCGCAGATGGATGTGCACCTGCATAACGTACCATCCGAAGCGAAACAGCCAGAGTGAACGCGCTGACATAATCCGCTAAATATGCACCATGTTTGTAGTAGCAATGTTCTGATATCGGCATGGTGCATCGTCAGAAATCGTCCTCTCATCTAGCGTTTACTTCCTCTCATTTCAGCGCATTAGCGTGGCTAATGTAGCGTTAGAATATTCAATTTCACTTATCTAATCGGCTTCCATAAACTCCCCGCGACAACAATAAACGGCGTAGGAGAGAAGTATGTGGGCGGTCTATTTACAGGGCGTTCTGTTAGGGGCGGCGATGATTCTTCCCCTTGGGCCACAGAATGCGTTTGTGATGAATCAGGGAATTCGCCGGCAGTATCACCTGATGGTGGCACTGCTATGTGCCTTGAGCGATATGGTGCTGATTGCAGCCGGTATTTTTGGCGGCAGCGCGTTACTTAGTCAGTCCTCATTGCTGTTGGGGGCGGTGACCTGGGGCGGCGTTGCGTTTCTGCTCTGGTTCGGCTGGGGAGCCATGAAAACGGCCTTCAGCAAGAATATTGCGCTGGCCAGCGCGGAAGTGATGAAACAAAGCCGCTGGCGCATTATTGCGACCATGCTGGCGGTGACCTGGCTTAACCCGCATGTCTATCTGGATACCTTTGTGGTGCTCGGGAGTCTGGGAAGCCAGTTTGCGGACGATGCCCGAAGCTGGTTCGCGCTGGGGACGATGACGGCTTCCTTCACTTGGTTCTTTGCACTGGCGCTATTGGCCGCCTGGCTGGCGCCGTGGCTGAATACGCCGCGGGTACAGCGGGTCATCAACTTTTTTGTCGGCGTAGTGATGTGGGGCATTGCCTTGCAGTTGGCGCGTCACGGCTGGCAATAAATGACGTCACCTTACGCTACGTTTCAGAAATTCACCTATATTGTGTGGAGTTGGTAATGCGTTATGTTGTTCGGTAGAGCGATCCGTCTTGTCTCTTTCATTCTGGAAGATACCGTGTTGGTGCAGACAATCTGCCAGCGGCATGCGTGACGAAACATAAGTAAGGAGAGAGTGTGAAACGAGGTATGATGAAACTACATGCGCTGGTGTTGGCTACCGCGGTGGGATTTGGCGGTGTGTCGATGGTTGCGCAGGCTGCGGAACTGCCTGATGGCCCGCATATCGTGACGTCAGGGACATCCAGCGTAGACGCGACACCAGACATTGCGCGTCTGGCAATTGAAGTGAGTGTGTCATCGAAAGATGCAGCGGACGCGAAAAAACAGGTCGATGCCCGCGTTGCACAATATTTTGATTTTTTGGGTAAGAACGGCATTGAGAAAAAAGATATTAATGCTGCCAATTTACGCACACAACCAGAATATGACTATCTGAAAACGGGTGGGTCAGTGCTGAAAGGCTATCGTGCCGTACGTCAGGTGGAAGTGACGCTGCGTCAGTTAGACAAACTGAACGAGCTGCTGGATGGGGCGCTGAAATCGGGGCTGAATGAGATTCGCACGGTAGAATTAGGCGTTGCTAACCCAGAAACCTATCGTGATGAAGCGCGTAAGAAAGCCATTGAGCAGGCGACGAATCAGGCGGAAGCGCTAGCGCAAGGCTTCAATGCCAAGCTGGGGCCGATCTACAGCGTTCGCTATCACGTTGCCAACTATCAGCCGATGCCAATGGCTCGGATGTTTAAAACGGCAGATGCCGCGGTGCAAAGCGAAGCGGCGCAAACCTATGAACAGCAAACCATTCACTTTGACGATCAGGTGGATGTCGTGTTTGAGCTGCTGCGTACGCAGTAACGCTCACGCTAAAACAGGGTTGCGTAAACCATTGATGATACCAACAGGCCTGCTCAGACAGGCCTGTTATTTTTTGCACTATCTCTTATGACTGTCGTAGTACCTGATGGCCGTGCGAGAGCAGAGCGTCCGTCACTTTCCTCATCATCCGGCTTTCCGGCGCGAAGCGGTGCCAGTAGAGCATCCGGCGCTGAAACAGCCCTGGCGTCAGGTCGATTAACTCGTTATTGGCAAGCTCTCTCTCGATTTGCAGATGTGGGATCATGCAGCAGGTTGTGCCTTGTCGCGCCAGTTGTACAAAGGCTTCCGACGAATTCACGATATGGCAAGGAACGCTGCCGGGCGACAAATCAAAGTTCTGCTGTAAGAAAGCCTGATGCATGTCATCCAGATGGTCGAAGGCGACCGCAGGGGCACGCAGCAGCGCCGAACGCGTTACGCCATTCGGGAAATAGCGGGCGGCAAAAGTCGGCGACGCGACAAACAGATAGTCCAGTGCCCCCAGTTTATCTACCAGACAGCTTGGCAGCGGTTGAGACTGAATACTCACCGCACCGACCACTTCACCCCGGCGCAGCCTTTCCTGAGTGCGCGTTTCATCTTCTACCTGCAAATTAAGACGAATCGGTGAATCAACCAGCACCGGCTGTAACGCAGGCAGCAGCCAGGTTGCCAGACTGTCGGCGTTCACCGCCAGCGACAGCAGCAGCGGAATGTCGCTGTTGGTTTCATTACCCAACCACTCTTCTTCGAGCAGTTCGACCTGATGCAGCAGAGCCAGCAGTTTCTGCCCTTGTTCCGTTGGGCGGGGCGGGATGGTTCTGACCAACAGCGGTTGGCCGAACAGGTTTTCGAGCTGTTTAATACGCTGCGAAACGGCAGATTGGGTAATACACAATTTTTGGGCAGCGCGTTCAAAACCACGCTCGCGGATGACGGCATCCAGAGCCTGAAGCGTTCGATAGTCCGGGCGTTTCATGAAAAGTCAAAATCCCCTGAATGAGTCTGTTTTTTTCACTATGCCACATTTTGCTGATTTGCCATGCAGAAATCTTATTTTGGCTGTTGTGTGCAATCACGATTCAGCACGGTATATGTGAAATAATGCATCGGCGGTGAGGTGAATTTGCACGCTTTCCCCAATAAGCATGTTCTATAATACGCACACGTTTTCGTATATCGATTCTACAGGCCAGAAGCAGATTATGACGCAAGATGAACTGAAAAAAGCAGTGGGGTGGGCAGCGCTCGACTACGTCCGCCCAGACACTATTGTGGGAGTAGGAACCGGATCGACGGCTGCACACTTTATTGATGCGCTGGGTTCGATAAAACATCAAATCAAAGGCGCGGTTTCCAGTTCGGATGCCTCAACGGAAAAGTTGAAAAGTCTGGGCATCCCCGTTTTTGACGCTAATGATGTGGATTCGCTGGATGTCTACGTGGATGGCGCGGATGAGATCAACGGACACATGCAGATGATCAAGGGCGGTGGAGCAGCGCTGACCCGCGAAAAAATCATTTCAGCACTGTCACGGCAGTTCATCTGCATTGTTGATGCATCCAAACAGGTTGACGTGCTGGGCAAATTCCCGCTGCCGGTCGAAGTCATCCCGATGGCGCGGTCTTACGTGGCGCGTGAACTGGCGAAGCTGGGCGGGCAGCCGGTCTATCGTCAGGGCGTAGTGACGGATAACGGCAACGTCATTCTGGATGTGCACAACCTGAATATCATGGATGCGGTCGCGGTAGAAAACCACATTAATGGTATCCCAGGCGTTGTGACCGTTGGGCTGTTTGCCAACCGTGGTGCGGATGTTGCGTTAGTCGGCACGGCTGAGGGTGTAAAAACCGTCGTTAGATGAGTTCATGATCGTTCTGGCGTGGTGAACACCCACGTCAGAAATTTTTTAGCTAAAAAAATCTATTTAGTTAATAGCTCATTTTTGGTACTTAATATCACATTTTCTTATTTTGTTTATCGCCGATATGGCGATGCACATCTTTGGCAATATTTTTTGCCATAAATCAGGCGCGCTCCTCTGTGGCGCGATTTGGGCGAAGCAATCGTTTGTATTGCTGACTGCGTAATTTTTGTTATGTTGGCAGAAGCTATTGAGCACTCTGTCACATTTGAAGTCTGAAAATAAGGTCGGGAAATGGCAAAGGTATCATTGGAAAAAGACAAGATTAAGTTTCTGTTAGTGGAAGGCGTGCATCAGAGCGCGCTGGATAACCTGCGTGCAGCGGGTTACACCAACATCGAGTTCCATAAAGGAGCACTGGATCCAGAGGCGCTGAAAGCCTCCATCCGCGATGCGCATTTTGTGGGTATCCGCTCGCGTACCCATCTGACAGAAGAGATTTTTGCTGCTGCGGAAAAACTGATCGCGGTAGGGTGTTTCTGTATCGGGACTAATCAGGTTGAACTGTCGGCCGCGACCAAACGCGGTATCCCGGTATTTAACGCACCTTTTTCCAATACCCGATCCGTGGCAGAAATGGTGATCGGTGAAATGCTGCTGATGCTGCGCGGTATCCCGGCGGCCAACGCGAAAGCGCACCGTGGTATCTGGCACAAGTTGGCTGTGGGATCGTTTGAAGCACGCGGTAAAAAGTTGGGGATCATCGGCTACGGCCATATCGGTATGCAGTTAGGTATTCTGGCTGAAAGCCTGGGTATGCACGTTTACTTCTATGATATCGAAAGTAAATTGCCGCTGGGTAATGCTCAGCAGGTGCGCCACCTGTCCGACCTGCTGAATATGAGCGACGTGGTGAGCCTGCACGTGCCAGAAAATGAAAGCACGCAGGATATGATGGGGGCGGAAGAGCTGGCGCTGATGAAGCCTGGCTCAATCTTGATTAACGCTGCTCGCGGCACGGTGGTTGATATTCCTGCTTTGTGCGAAGTGTTGAGAAGCAAGCATCTGTCCGGTGCGGCGATTGACGTATTCCCACAAGAACCGGCAACCAACAGCGATCCGTTCCTGTCACCGCTGTGTGAGTTTGATAACGTGCTGCTGACACCACATATCGGTGGTTCCACGCAGGAAGCGCAGGAAAATATCGGTGATGAAGTCGCCGGTAAGCTGGCGAAATATTCAGACAACGGCTCTACGCTGTCTGCGGTGAATTTCCCGGAAGTATCACTGCCCGTTCATGGCGTACGCGCCAGTCGCCTGCTGCACATCCATGAAAACCGTCCTGGCATGATTACCAAAATTAACCAGATCTTTGCAGAGCAGGGCATTAACATCGCCGCGCAGTATCTGCAAACGACACCTGAAATTGGTTATGTGGTGATTGATGTTGAAACTGACGGTGCGCAAACGGCACTGCAACTGATGAAGGCAATCCCTGGCACCATTCGTGCCCGTCTGCTGTTCTGATTCGTTTTAATCAGTGAATAAACAGCCAGCCCCTTTTGGGGCTGGTTACGTTTTTAAAGCGCGATAACGATCTTGCCGCGCATATGCCCTTCCAGCACTTTACCGTGAGCCTGCTTCAGCGTGTCTACCGTTAACCCTTGCAGCGTTTCGCTCGCGGTTCCCTGAAGTTTTCCTGCATCAACCAGCTGTGCGACTTCGTGCAAAATGTTCCCTTGTTCCGCGATATCCGGCGTGGTGAACATGCTGCGGGTAAACATTAATTCCCAATGCAGCGCAGCGCTTTTGAGTTTCAGCGCCGTTTGGTCGAGCGGGTTTTTGTTTTCCACGATGGTGCAGATATGCCCCATCGGCGCGATCAGTTTACTGATGGCATCCCAGTGGCCGTCCGTGTCGTTCAGGCAGAAAATGTAATCGACCTGTTTGATCCCTTCTTTTTCCAGAGACTCGACCAGATTGCGGTAATCAACGACCTTATGGGCACCGCGCTGGCGGCACCACTCTGCCGAGTCTGGCTGTGACGCGGTAGCGATGATATTCACCGAACTGCGCAATGCCGCCAGAGAAATCGCGAGAGAGCCTACACCACCTGCGCCGCCGATAATCAACAGCGTTTTCTCACTGTCGGCCTGCTGTATTTTCAGATGCTCGAATAAGCCTTCCCATGCAGTCAGCGCCGTGAGCGGCAGTGCGGCGGCCGCGGCCCAGTCCAGCGAGACGGGCTTGCGTGCCACGATGCGTGAATCAATCAACTGATGGGTGGTGTTGCTGCCGGGGCGGGTGATGTCGCCGGCGTACCAGACTTCATCGCCTACCTGAAGGTGGCTCACGGCGCTACCGGTTTTCAGCACGACGCCGGTAGCATCCCAGCCGAGAATTCGGGGCTGCTGTAATCCATTTTGACGCAATCCGGCATGAACCTTGGTATCCACCGGATTGACGGAAATGGCTTTTACGCCGATCAACAGATCGTATTCACCGGGTTCGGGGATGTCCTGGGTGATGGCAATGAAATTTTCTGGCTGTTGTGGATCAACGGCTATCGCATGAGCGGTCATGGTCTGTTCCTCATTATTTTCAGAATGCGGTCTTGTTAATAGAGCAAAGTGTAGAACACGGAGATAGGGCTGATAAGATGGACAATAAATAATGCAGTGTTCGTCTGAGGTAAACAATCATGTTTAAACAGTTGCAGGATATGGCGCTGTTTGCGCTGGTAGCCGAGTGTGGCAGTTTTACACAGGCGGCGCGTAAAGCCGGCCTGGCAAAATCCAGCCTGAGCCTGCGTATTAGCCAGCTTGAACAGCAGATCGGCCTGCGGTTGCTGAACCGAACGACGCGCCAGCTCAATCTGACGTTTGCAGGCGAGCGCTACCTGATTCACTGTCAGGAGATGCTGCAAGCCAGTGAGCGTGCCGATCTTGCCGTACAGCGCTTGCGTGATAACCCCAGCGGGCGACTGCGTATCACCAGCCCGGCGGGATTAGGTTCCACGCTGCTGGCGCGCCTCACTGCCGAGTTTCAGCAGCGCTTTCCGGCGGTATCGCTGGATGTGCTGATTTCAGATGACGTGATCGATCTGGTGCAGGAGGGCTTTGATGTCGCTTTTCGTACCGGTAAGCCTCATGACTCTTCACTTATCGGGCGTTCGCTTGGGCAGACTCCGCGATACTTGCTGGCATCGCCTGACTATCTGGCGCGGCACGCGGCATTACTCCACCCACAGCAGCTTCAGCAACACCGCTGTATTGCGCATCATGCCTGGACGGAGTGGCTCCTTCATCGCGGTTCAGAACTCTATCGCTGGTTACTGCCCGATTCGCATATTACGGATAACCTGCTTTACGCCCGCGAGTGCGCGATTGCGGGGGCGGGGATTACGCTACTGCCGGATTTTCTCTGTCGGGATGAGGCGGTTTCCGGCAAGCTGGTCAGGGTCTTGCCGGATTGGCAGGCGGAAGCCAACGAACTTTATCTGGTCTACCCTAGCCGCAAACTGAATTCGCCCGCATTGGCATGTTTTATCGACTTTGTTTTACAACATCGCGCGCTGGATGATTACTCAACGTTTTTGAAAAAGCAGCTGTGATGGTCGTACCTATAATGTTTTTGTTTCATTTTTTTAGGTGTTTTTTGATTTTTATTGAAACGTGATTTCTATCAACTTATTTTAGGTACGCTTTAGGCTGAAAATGCCGATAACAATATTGGTTCCTTTTTGCTTTTTTTTATAAAAGGTTTGTTCTGCGTGGCATTATTGTCACGGTGATATCTGGGCTCTGCCGCACCTGTGATGGCAGAGATAATGTAGACCAGTGATGGTGAAAATGAGAATGCAACCGATGTCTATTCAAAAAGAGAAGTTGAGTTACATCAACAATATACGTCTCGTCTCGTTATTTATTACTCTTTTTTCAATTATCCTGATTTTATTTGCGCTTTCTATTAGCACAGCGAGTTATTTTTTAAAGCAGAGTAATAATTCACTTGATAAGGCTAATGAGTTGTCTGATATTCGCGCCGGTATCAGCAGCAGCCTCGATCAGTTACGCGTTGCCAGACTGCTGCTTATTCAGGCGGGGGCGGCAAACCGTATTAGCGATCACGAGGTCTTTAAATCCGCTTCAGATCAGGCTGCTGGTCGCGTCAGAGCCTCGCAGAAGCGTTTGGATGAATACCTCGCGCGTCCAGATAAACTGGAGAGTGAAAGCGTGCTGGATGGCGAAATTCTTAAGGCGTACGCCGACTATCGCGATAACGCAATTCTGGCTATGCAGAAAGCAACCAGTGACGGGGAATTTGAAGATACGGTTACGCTGGAAAGTACGCTAGCTCGTCAGCTAGATGAAGCGTTCAGTGTTCCCGTACGCAAGAAAGTGACTGAACTCACGAAAGCCGCGCAGGATATCAACCTGCGTGCGGCGGAGAATGCCAAGCTGGGTTACTGGATGATGGCGGGCTCATTTGTCCTGTCTATCATTATGGCGATCATGGCCTACATCATGGTGCGCAATGTGATCCTCGCGCCAATCAACAGACTGGTTGAGCGTATCCAGAAGATTGCCGCAGGCGATCTGACGCAGCCGGCGATGGTGATGGGGCGTAATGAAATCGGCATTCTGGGGACGAATATCCAGAACATGCAGGCGGAACTGACGGATACGGTGACGATCGTGCGCGAAGGCGCGGATTCGATCTATCAAGGGTCGTCAGAAATTACGGCGGGTAACGTCGATCTTTCTTCACGCACCGAACAGCAGGCGGCCGCGCTGGAGGAAACCGCCGCGAGCATGGAACAACTGACCGCAACAGTGAAACAGAACTCTGACAATGCCCATCACGCCAGCCAACTGGCAAAAAATGCCTCTGAAAAAGCGGAGAAGGGCGGGCAGATCGTGAAGAACGTGGTGGATACCATGCAGGACATTTCTACCAGTTCACGCCGTATTTCCGAAATCACTTCCGTCATTAATAGCATCGCTTTCCAGACCAACATTCTGGCGCTGAACGCGGCGGTAGAAGCTGCGCGGGCGGGTGAGCAAGGGCGTGGTTTTGCCGTGGTAGCGGGCGAAGTCCGTAGTCTGGCACAGCGTAGTGCACAGGCAGCGAAAGAGATTGAAGGGCTGATTGGCGAATCGAGCAGGCTGGTGGATACCGGATCTGGGCTCGTGTCTCAGGCGGGCACAACCATGGGTGAGATTGTCCGCGCGGTTGTCAGCGTGACCGACATCATGGGTGAAATTGCTTCCGCTTCTGACGAACAGAGCCGTGGCATTGGGCAGGTGAGTCAAGCCGTGTCTGAAATGGATAGTGCGACGCAGCAGAATGCGGCGTTGGTGCAGGAAGCCTCGGCGGCAGCCGTTTCACTTGAAGAACAGGCTGCACGTCTGACGCAGGCTGTCTCGGTATTCAAGCTGGCTGGCGTGGCTCAGAGACTGAAATCGTCCTTACCGAAGGCTGCACCGCAACCGCGCTTAGCGCCAGCGATGGCTCTCGCCGGAGCCAGTAGCAAAGGCAGCGATAGTCAAAACTGGGAAACGTTCTGATTAGGTAAGTGAAGCAGTATTGGAAAGAAAAATGGCCCGCAATTTATTGCGGGCCATTTGTTTATCACGTTCGATGACGGCTTATTTAGCGATCTTCTTGTATTTGATGCGGTGTGGTTCCAGCGCATCGGCACCCAGCGTACGCTTCTTGTACTCTTCGTACTCGGTAAAGTTACCTTCGAAGAATTCCACTTTACCTTCATCCTGATAATCCAGAATGTGCGTTGCGATACGGTCGAGGAACCAACGGTCATGCGAGATCACCATGGCACAGCCAGGGAATTCCAACAGGGCGTTTTCCAGCGCGCGCAGGGTTTCGATATCCAGGTCGTTGGTGGGTTCATCGAGCAGCAGCACGTTGCCGCCTACCTGCAGCAGCTTCGCCAGATGCAGACGGCCGCGTTCACCACCGGACAGTTCGCCAACGCGTTTGCCCTGATCAACTCCTTTAAAGTTGAAACGGCCAACGTAAGCGCGGCTTGGCATTTCGGTGTTGCCGATACGCATGATGTCCTGCCCGCCAGAAACTTCTTCCCAGACGGTTTTGCTGTTGTCCATCGCATCACGGAACTGGTCAACTGACGCCAGTTTTACCGTTTCGCCCAGCTCAATCGAGCCGCCATCTGGCTGTTCCTGACCGGACATCATGCGGAACAGGGTCGATTTACCGGCACCGTTCGGGCCAATAATGCCGACAATCGCGCCTTTCGGTACGGAGAAAGACAGCCCGTCGATGAGCTGACGTTCGCCGTAAGACTTGCTGAGGTTGGTGACTTCCACCACTTTATCGCCGAGACGAGCACCAGGCGGAATAAACAGTTCGTTAGTTTCGTTACGTTTCTGGTATTCGGTGTTGTTCAGCTCTTCAAAGCGTGCCAGACGTGCCTTACCTTTGGACTGACGGCCTTTAGCGCCTTGACGCACCCACTCCAGCTCTTTCTCAATGGATTTACGGCGTGCCGCTTCCTGAGAGGCTTCCTGTGCCAGACGCTGATCTTTCTGCTCCAGCCAAGAAGAGTAGTTGCCTTCCCACGGAATACCTTCGCCACGGTCCAGCTCCAGAATCCAGCCCGCTACGTTATCGAGGAAGTAACGGTCATGGGTAATCGCCACTACGGTGCCTTCGAAATCGTGCAGGAAACGTTCCAGCCAGGCGACAGATTCGGCATCCAGGTGGTTGGTCGGTTCGTCGAGCAGCAACATATCCGGCTTTTCCAGCAGCAGACGGCACAGCGCCACGCGGCGACGTTCCCCCCCGGACAGGGTAGCGATTTTTGCATCCCACTCCGGCAAGCGCAGCGCATCAGCGGCACGCTCTAGCTGGTTATCCAGATTATGACCGTCGTGCGCCTGAATGACTTCTTCCAACCGGCCTTGTTCGGCGGCCAATTTATCGAAGTCTGCATCCGGGTCAGCATACAGCGCATAGACTTCATCAAGACGCTTCAGCGCGGTGACGACTTCAGATACCGCTTCTTCTACGGATTCACGTACGGTGTGCTCCGTGTTTAGCTGCGGTTCCTGCGGCAAATAGCCGATTTTGATTCCAGGTTGTGGGCGAGCTTCGCCCTCGATGTCCGTATCAATGCCAGCCATAATACGCAACAGCGTTGATTTACCGGCTCCGTTCAGACCCAGCACGCCGATCTTGGCACCGGGGAAAAAACTGAGGGAGATGTTTTTCAGAATGTGACGCTTCGGCGGTACGACCTTACCGACGCGATGCATGGTATAAACATATTGAGCCACGTTGCGACTTCGCCTCTCTCTTATCTCTATGATTTGTCACCATAAGCGGGTGACCATATGTAGCACTGTGTTACCTAATACTAAATCGCTGCCAAGGAAATACCCCAGCAGCGGATCGATTATTCTAGGCGCATTACTCTAAGTATGAAGTGTAGCGGGTTTCGGCCCGCGATCCCAGCTATCCGGCGATTTGCCGTGGTCGATCTGAGACCTCGGCCCGCCTGATGAATTTCAGAATCGGTTTGCGGATCGGCATATCGTTGTCTGGCATGATGTGCCACACTGGATCTGCCCGATAGGATAGGGGTATCGATACGATGAAGGATGCCGATAGCAAGTTCGATAACGGATGAGGTTAATGCAGGTGATAAAAGCGGGTCATTGGTGGTACGCCGTTTCGGCGATATGTCTGGCTGGGTTTTCCGGCCATGTGCTGGCGGATTCTCTGGACGAACAGCGTCAGCGCTATCAGCAGGTTAAGCAAGCATGGGACAGCAACCAGATGGACACGGTGGCGCAGCTGATGCCAACGCTGCGCAGTTATCCACTTTATCCTTATCTTGAATACCGTTCGCTCACGCAGGATCTGAGTCAGGTCAGTGCGACGCAGGTGAAGCAGTTTATGGCAACGCACCCGACGTTGCCGCCTGCCCGTAATCTCTCTACCAGCTTTGTGAATGAACTGGCGCGTCGTCAGGACTGGATTGGGCTGCTGGCATTTAGCCCCCAGCCGCCGAAGCCGGTCAGCGCCCGCTGTAACTTTTATTACGCCCAATGGGCAACGGGTCAGCGTCAGGGCGTGTGGGAAGCCACGCGTGATATCTGGCTGACAGGACGCTCGCTCCCTACCGTGTGCGATAAACTCTTCTCCGTCTGGCAGCAGGCAGGCGAACAGACGCCGCTGACGACGCTGGAACGCGCACGTCTGGCAATGGACGAAGGCAGCGGCAGTCTGGTGAGCTATCTCATCAAGCAGTTACCCGACGATTATAAAACGATGGGCGATGCGCTGCTGAAACTCCAGAACGATCCGAATTCGCTGGAGAGCTTCGCCCGTACCGTCGGACCGACGGATTTTACGCGTAAAGTCACGCTCTCGGCCTTCACGCGCACGGCGCGCCAGGATGCCGATAATGCCCGTTCAATGCTGCCGGTTATTGTCCGTTTGCAGAAAATGAGTGCCGCAGAGCGTCAGGCAATGGAAGAAACCATCGCCTGGCGTTTGATGGGCAACGATGCCACGCCAGAGCAGGCGCAGTGGCGGGATGACGTAGTGAGAAAGAGCACGTCAACCACGTTGCTGGAACGCCGCGTACGTATGGCGTTGGGTGCAGGCGATCGTCAGGGGCTAACAAGCTGGATGGCGCGCTTACCGGCGGAGGCGTTACAGAAAGACGAATGGCGCTACTGGCGCGCGGCGGCGCTGTTGGATCAGGGCAAACGTCAGGAAGGCGAGACGCTATTACGCAGCCTGATGCAGGAACGCGGGTTCTATCCGATGGCGGCGGCGCAGAAACTGAACGAGCGCTATCCCATTACTATCATGACGGCAGTGAAGCCAGATCCTTCTTTGTCTCAGCTACCGGAAATCACTCGCGTGCGGGAGTTGATGTTCTGGCAGATGGATAATCTGGCGCGCAGCGAGTGGGTCGGGCTGGTGGCTAATCGCAGCAAGCCGCAGCAGGAAGCGCTGGCTCGCTATGCGTTTGAGCAGCGCTGGGCGGATTTGAGCGTGCAGGCGACGATTGTCGCGAAGCTGTGGGATCATCTGGAAGAGCGTTTCCCGCTGGCCTGGAACGATGAATTCCGCCGTGAAACGCAGGGGAAAGGCATCAGCCAGAGTTATGCGATGGCGATAGCTCGTCAGGAGAGCGCCTGGAACCCGAAAGCACGTTCCCCGGTTGGTGCATCGGGCCTGATGCAGTTGATGCCCGCGACAGCGCAGCATACGGCCAAAATGAGCAATATCACGTTCTATACGAACACCAGCCAGTTGTTCGATCCCGAAACCAATATCCTGTTAGGGACGAGCTATCTGGAGTACGTGTACCAGACATTTGGCCGTAACCGCATTCTGTCTTCAGCGGCTTATAATGCCGGGCCGTCGCGTGTGAATACCTGGCTGAAGAACAGCGCAGGGCGCATCGATCCCGTTGCGTTTATCGAAAGTATTCCGTTCTCAGAAACCCGGGGTTACGTGAAAAATGTGCTGGCGTATGACGTCTTCTATCGCTATTTCCTTAATCAGCCAGCCAGTGTGCTGACGGATGCGGAATGGCAGCGGCGTTATTGAGACGCGGCGTTGCGCTCGTTGCCTGAAATTGTGTTATGCTGCCGTACTAGTTAAATAGTATGGCAGCCCGTTATGACTCCGTTATCGCTTATCGACCCAGCACTTTCTGAACAAGACAATGAGCACTGGTTACGCTTTGTCGCGCTATTGCAGCAGTCTATTGCGGAGGATCTTCAATTGCCGCTGCTTCAACTCTTGCTGACGCCGGATGAGCGTACAGCGTTGGGAACGCGGGTGCGAATTATACAGGAGCTAATGCGGGGTGAAATGAGCCAGCGTGAGCTGAAAAGCGAGTTAGGTGCGGGAATTGCGACGATTACACGCGGTTCAAACAGTCTGAAAGCCGCGCCCCCCGCGTTAAAAAGCTGGCTGGAAGCGCAGTTGCTGTCGGCAGATAAGCCGTTAGGTGACGATGCGTAACCGTTACGGTTTTGCTGCCTGAACGGGAATCTGATAGATCGGATTATGGAACGGCACCAGGGCCAGCAGCAGCGCCTGATGGTATACGCTGGTACGCGACAATTTGCCGTCGGTGAAGACGCCGATGGCACCACCTTTATGTTTAATATTCTGAACGCCCGTCAAACGCTCCATTTCATCGCCTAATTCCCGCCCTTCACGGATACCATGTAATATACTTTCTGGAAGAACCAGGCTTGCAGAACGTGATTCGCCACGCAGGTGAGCATTTTCGATCACCATCCAGGCGAAAGTCATGCTTTCTTCAATGCCTGCTTCGACACCGACCCAAAAATCGGCTTCTGGACGCACCTGGCGTGCCATCATGACGCGGTTTCTGGCGCCCGTACGGGTTTCGAGAGAGCCAAGAGGCTGGCGCGGGACACCACTGTCGACGTCAACGCCTTCGATGCGGCAGTTTTCTGCACCAAAGACATCGGTGAATGCCAGAGTAATAGCCTTAATCTTTGCCGGGTTGGTAGTTGCAGCAACAACGTGATACATAACAGTTTCGTACCTTTAGTTAATTTGACGCAGTATAACGGAAAATAACCATGTTACAGGTATATCTTGTTCGCCACGGCGAAACGGAATGGAATGTGGCTCGACGTATTCAAGGTCAATCGGACAGTGCGCTGACGCCAAGAGGTGAGCAACAGGCACAGCAAGTTGCTGGACGAATCAGGACGTTAGGGATTACGCATATTTTTACCAGCGATCTCGGAAGAACGCGTCAGACGACAGAAATCATCGCTAAATCTTGTGGTGATTGCCAGATAATCCTGGAGCCCGGGTTACGTGAATTGAACATGGGCGTCTTAGAAGCCCGCGATTTGGATTCACTGACCGACGGGGAAGAAAGGTGGCGTAAAGGGCTGGTGGATGGCACGCCCGATGGCCGCATCCCAGAAGGCGAGTCGATGGTTGATGTGGCATTGCGCATGCACGGTGTTCTGGAACGTTGTCTGGCGTTGCCAGCGGGAAGTCGTCCTTTGCTGGTTAGCCACGGGATGGCGCTGGGGTGCTTGCTGAGTACGGTTCTGGGGTTACCCGCATCGGCTGAACGGCGCTTGCGTCTGCGCAACTGTTCCCTGTCGCGCATTGATTATCAGCAAAGCCCGTGGCTAGCACCCGGATGGGTGGTGGAAACGGCCGGAGATATTTCGCATTTGGATATTCCGGCACTGGATGAGTTACAGCGCTGAGAGCGGCTCGGTATGTTGGATGGGGATAAAATACTCGCAGCGGATGATAGCGGGTATTTCCCCGTCTGTATCGCGGTTAGGGTGAAAACGCTCGGCATCAAACCCTTTGCGGCGCGTGAGCTGAAAGGTCGGCAGACAGGTGTCATACAGGCTGATAATAAAATCCTGTAGCTCGTCATTTGGCCCTTCAAAAACAAACATCGCGTAGTCGCCGCCCGGTAGCGTGACGGGCTCGCCAGTGTGGACGTCATCGGGCAGATACTGTGGCTCCAGCGCGGTGGTGTAGAGCACTTCGTGTTCGTCGTCTTTCTCTTTACTCGGCCGTGAATGATGCAACCCGTAAAGTACGGGAGGAACGGAGCAGGTCTCTCCTAAAAACTGACGCCAGTAGTGGACGCGAATTTCCGTACGGAAGTTACAAATCTGCTCCAGACGGCAGTTATAGGTTTGCGTTAGCCCAAGCAACTGTGTCTCTGGCAGCGTGATAAACTGCGGCTGCGGCAGCGTAAACGCACCGAGTCGGATCGGCGGACGAAGGCCAAAAGTATTCCAGTTATCGGAACGACGATAAGACGCTGGCGTTTGGGTAAACTGCTTTTTAAACGCGCGGGTAAACGTCTGTTGTGAATCAAAACGGTATTGCAGGGCAATATCCAGGATAGGGCGGCTGGTCAGGCAGAGTGCCACCGCCGCTTTGGTTAATCTCCGCGCTCGGATATATGAACCAATGGCATGGCCCGTCACATCTTTGAACATTCTTTGCAGATGCCACTTGGAATAACCCGCTTTCGCCGCCACATTATCGAGTGATAGCGGCTGGTCGAGATGGCTTTCCAGCCAGTTAAGCAAGTCACGTATGATACCGGCTTGATCCATAATCTTCCTCATCAAACACATTGAGCGCGAGCGTATTGAGATCCCGCATCATAGCAATATTTTCACTTTGGTACTGCCGAAGATTTTTGAAAATGTTCCGCAGGTAATTTGGATAAGGAGGGAGATTATAGCGGTTTATTTTGCTCATCCCCTTTTTAATTGTGGTTATTAACCATTTGTTATGAATTGTCACAGGGCCTGAAATATGAACATAACGCGCATCATGGGAGCGGGTCTGCTATTGCTATCCACCGCAGGCGTTGTCAGTGCGGAAGAAGTTGGGTCTGTCGATACGGCCTTTAAACTGCTGGGGCCGGATCACAAGATCGTAGTGGAAGCGTTTGACGATCCGGATGTATCCAATGTGACCTGCTACATTAGCCGAGCTAAAACAGGCGGAATCAAGGGCGGATTAGGGCTGGCGGAAGACACGTCGGATGCGGCTATTTCCTGCCAGCAGGTTGGGCCGATTACGCTGTCCGATAAAATCAAAAACGGCGGCGATCGCGGATCCGTGGTGTTCCAGAAAAGAACATCGTTGGTTTTCAAGAAATTGCAGGTTGTTCGATTTTACGATCAAAAGCGCAATTCGCTGATCTACCTTACTTATTCCGATCGCTTAGTCGATGGTTCGCCGAAAAATGCGTTAAGCGCGGTGCCGGTTATGCCGTGGGGAAAGAGTGAATAACGTGCGGTAAGAAGGGAAAACAGCCGGAGCAGATGCCTGCTCCGGCTGAGGGGAATTAATTTTCCAGATCGCCGCAGAAGCGGTAGCCTTCGCCGTGGATCGTCGCGATGATTTCTGGCGTATCAGCTGTGGATTCAAAGTGCTTGCGGATACGACGGATAGTGACGTCAACGGTACGGTCGTGTGGCTTAAGCTCACGGCCCGTCATTTTCTTCAGCAGTTCTGCACGAGACTGAATCTTGCCTGGGTTTTCGCAGAAGTGCAGCATGGCGCGGAATTCACTGCGCGGCAGCTTGTATTGTTCACCAGCCGGGCTAATCAGAGAACGGCTATTGATGTCCAGTTCCCAGCCGTTGAAACGATAGCTTTCCACCAGACGACGCTCTTCGGTGCCACTGCCCAGATTCATGGTACGTGACAGCAGGTTACGTGCGCGGATCGTCAGTTCACGTGGGTTGAACGGTTTGGTGATGTAGTCATCCGCACCGATTTCCAGACCGAGGATCTTATCGACTTCATTGTCGCGGCCAGTGAGGAACATCAAGGCAACGGTGGCTTGCTCGCGCAATTCACGTGCCAGCAACAGGCCGTTCTTTCCTGGCAGGTTGATGTCCATGATCACCAGATTGATGTCATTCTCGGACAAAATGTGGTGCATTTCTGCGCCATCAGTGGCTTCGTGAACAACGTATCCTTCCGCCTCAAAAATGCTTTTGAGGGTATTACGAGTTACTAGCTCGTCTTCAACAATAAGAATGTGCGGCGTCTGCATGTTTGCTACCTAAAATTGCCAACTTAAATTATAGAAATCGGAAGTACAGAAGTCGCTGTCATACCCTGCTGGCCCGCTGGCTACAACGCCAGTTATTCTGGGTACTTCCCTGGAGCTTATCGAGGTAGACTACGCTCTCGCTCAACGTCAGACTCAAGTACGTAAATGCGTTACTGGTGTTCATTCTCTACCCGCTTAGAGGTACTGCTAGCGGGTGAGCGTGGCGCTAATTTAACTGCGCTCAAAGTGGCGCACAGTTTAACCTTATTAACAGCAACATAACAGTAAGCACAGATTTTGCCTGCTGATAAATCTACGGTTCTGTTGACATATATCAAATTTCATTTTAGCACGTTAACTATTTTGTGATAAACACTTATAGGATTGCCAGTTTACGTCACAATTTAGCACTTTTTATGAACGATTTAGCATAGCAAATGCCAATAATCATAATTGGCGCTACACAGTCGGTGGTGCTTTTATAACTTATTGAAATAAAATAATTTACCTTATTTTTCTTGGGGTCTTATCTTCCCGCCCATTTTTTGGACTCACCGATGTTGCCTACCGAAGGCCGAATTGATGCCGGAAATTTTGTTGGTTTATTGTTAATTTTTTACCGTAATGCCCAACAAATTGTCGTTATCAACAAATCGTAGTCATCAATAAATTGTTATCGATTACAGGGCTGCGTTGTTTGGCGAGCAGATGAAGGCTTGCCAAAACGGATGTAACCCATACTGAGGAGTCTATGCAGTTTCATATTATTTTGGTTGAGCCCGCTCGGGCTGAAAATGTAGGGGCGGCAGCTCGTGCGATGAAAACGATGGGATTCAGCAGCTTGCGTATTGTCGGTAGCACAGTACATCAAGAGCCCGCAGCCCGCTGGGTGGCGCATGGTTCAGGGGATATTCTGGATAACGTACAGATGTTTTCCACGTTGGCTGAAGCACTGGCAGATGTCGATTTTACGGTTGCGACCACCGCGCGCAGCCGGGCTAAGTATCACTATTACTGCACGCCAGCGGAACTGACCGGCGTATTGCAGGACAAGGTTCAATGGATGGCCTCTGCGGCGCTGGTGTTTGGTCGTGAAGATGTTGGCCTGACGAATGAGGAACTCGAACTGGCGGATGTGTTGACCGGCGTGCCGATGAAAGCGGATTATCCCTCGCTGAATCTTGGTCAGGCGGTGATGGTGTATTGTTACCAACTGGCTGAACTCATGCAGGTCAAACCGGAAGCGGCAGAGCCAGCGGTGGCGGGGCAGTTGTCGGCGCTGCGCGATCGTATGGATCGGCTTTTGGTTACTCTGGCGGTTGAGGACGATGAAAAACTGCGGGACTGGCTGCATCAGCGGCTAGGGCGTTTAGAGCAACGCGATACGGCGATGCTCCATCGGTTGCTACACGACATTGAAAAAAGATTGCCGAAATAAGATCGCAAAGATAGTTTTTCTGGTAGTCGAACATCTTGGACTGCGTATTTTGACAACGGTTTGTCCGGCTTATTCCTGTTTAGGCAGTGAGTTGCGCGGCAGGAATTTTTCGTTCGACGAGAAGAAAAAAAAGAAATCCGTTGACTTCAAAGGGCGATTGGCCTAACTAATAGGGCAGATAACTCTACTTCTAACGAGATTCGATTTTAGCATGCGCACTATCAGCCTAATCACCACGATTATTACCATCACCGATACAACCAGTAACGGTGCGGGCTGACGCATATAAAGATTCCAGAAAAAGCCCGCACCGAACAGTGCGGGCTTTTTTTTTATGGCAGGTTATCCAATAACGCCGTCTGTAAGCGGCATACAAAAAACGCTTCCGGCGTTTGGTTGGCAGAAATTCAGGAGAACAGATAAAAATGCGAGTGTTGAAATTTGGCGGGACTTCAGTAGCAAATGCGGAGCGTTTTGCACGCGTTGCCGACATTATCGAAAACAATGCGCGCCAGGGACAGGTGGCTACCGTATTGTCCGCGCCGGCGAAAATTACCAACCATTTGGTTGCCATGATTGAGAAAACCGTCGCCGGACAAGATATCCTGCCGCATTTAAACGACGCCGAAACGATCTTTTCTTCATTACTGCAAGGACTTGCAGCATCTCAACCCGGTTTTGACCATGCCCGCCTGAAGGCATTCGTGGATCAGGAATTTGCACAGCTGAAACACGTTCTGCACGGCATCGCGCTGCTGGGCCAATGCCCTGACAGCGTGAATGCTGCAATCATCTGCCGGGGAGAAAAACTGTCTATCGCCATCATGGAAGCGGTCTTTCAGGCGCGCGGCTATGGGGTCTCCGTTATCAATCCGGTCGAGAAACTGTTGGCGCAGGGACACTATCTTGAATCCACAGTGGATATCACTGAATCGACCCGCCGCATCGCTGAAAGCGCTATCCCGAAAGATCATGTGATCCTGATGGCGGGCTTTACTGCCAGTAACGACAAAGGCGAACTGGTGGTGCTGGGCCGTAATGGTTCTGACTATTCCGCTGCGGTACTGGCTGCGTGTTTGCGTGCCGACTGTTGTGAGATTTGGACTGATGTGGACGGCGTTTATACCTGCGATCCGCGTCAGGTGCCGGACGCTCGATTATTGAAATCGATGTCCTATCAGGAGGCGATGGAGCTGTCCTATTTCGGCGCCAAAGTCCTCCACCCTCGCACCATTGCTCCTATCGCCCAGTTCCAAATTCCCTGCCTCATCAAAAATACCGAAAATCCTCAGGCTCCTGGCACGCTCATCGGCATGGATAGCACGGATACCCAGTATCCAGTGAAAGGAATCACCAACCTGAACAACATGGCGATGGTTAACGTATCCGGCCCTGGCATGAAAGGCATGGTCGGCATGGCTGCGCGTGTGTTTGCTGCGATGTCGCGTGCGGGCATCTCTGTTGTTCTGATTACGCAGTCATCCTCCGAATACAGCATCAGCTTCTGCGTATCGCAAAACGAGCTGGCGCGCGCCAGAAAAACGCTGGAAGACGAATTCTATCTGGAACTGAAAGAAGGTGTGCTGGAGCCGCTGGATGTGATGGAGCGTCTGGCGATTATCTCTGTGGTGGGCGATGGCATGCGTACGCTGCGCGGCCTGTCTGCACGTCTGTTCTCGGCGTTGGCGACGGCAAATATCAATATCGTGGCTATCGCGCAGGGCTCGTCTGAGCGCTCTATCTCCGTCGTGGTGAACAACGATGTCGCCACCACTGGCGTACGTGTTGCCCACCAGATGCTGTTTAACACCGATCAGGTGATCGACGTGTTTGTTATCGGCGTCGGCGGCGTGGGTGGCGCACTGCTGGATCAGATCCACCGCCAGCAGCCGTGGCTGAAAGACAAACATATCGACCTGCGCGTGTGTGGGATCGCCAACTCCAAGGCGATGTTGACCAACATTAACGGCATCTCGATGGAAAACTGGCATGAAGAGCTGGGTAAAGCCCGCGAGCCGTTCAATCTTGGCCGTCTGATCCGTCTGGTTAAAGAATACCACCTGCTGAACCCGGTGATCGTCGACTGTACGTCGAATCAGGCTGTGGCCGATCAGTACGTGGATTTCCTGGCCGATGGTTTCCATGTCGTGACGCCAAACAAGAAAGCCAACACGGGATCGATGAATTACTATCATCAACTGCGTAGCGCTGCGGCGAAATCCCGTCGTCGTTTCCTGTATGACACCAACGTTGGTGCAGGCCTGCCGGTGATTGAGAACCTGCAAAATTTGCTGAATGCAGGCGATGAACTGATTCGCTTTACCGGAATTCTCTCTGGCTCGCTGTCCTTTATTTTCGGTAAACTCGATGAAGGCATGTCGCTGTCGGAAGCGACCACGCAGGCGAAAGAAAAAGGCTATACCGAACCCGATCCGCGTGACGATCTGTCCGGTATGGACGTGGCGCGTAAGCTGCTGATTCTAGCGCGTGAAGCGGGTTATCAACTGGAGCTGGGCGATATTGAGGTGGAATCCGTTCTGCCTGCCAGCTTTGATGCATCCGGCGATGTCGCCAGCTTTATGCAACGCCTGCCGACGGCAGACGATGAGTTTGCCAGCCGTGTTGCACAAGCGCGCGATGAAGGTAAAGTGTTGCGCTATGTCGGCGTGATTGAAGAAGGCCGCTGTAAGGTCAAGATCAGTGCCGTTGGCGGCAACGATCCGCTGTTTAAAGTCAAAGATGGCGAGAATGCGTTGGCATTCTACAGCCGTTATTATCAGCCACTGCCGCTCGTGTTGCGCGGTTATGGCGCGGGTAACGATGTTACCGCTGCTGGTGTGTTCGCAGATCTGCTGCGCACCTTGTCATGGAAGTTGGGAGCATAATTATGGTTAAGGTGTATGCACCTGCATCAATCGGTAACGTCAGCGTCGGGTTTGATGTGCTGGGTGCGGCCGTCTCGCCGGTAGACGGTTCACTGCTGGGGGATTGCGTCTCTGTTGAAGCCGCCGATCTGTTCAGCCTGCGTAATGAAGGGCGTTTTGTTAGCAAGCTGCCGGACAACCCGAAAGAAAACATTGTGTATCAATGTTGGGAACTGTTCTGTCAGGAAATTGGCAAAACCGTGCCAGTGGCGATGACGCTCGAAAAGAATATGCCAATTGGTTCAGGGCTCGGTTCCAGCGCCTGTTCTGTCGTCGCTGGGTTGATGGCGATGAACGAATTTTGCGGTAAACCGCTGGATGATACCCGTCTGCTGACGCTGATGGGTGAGCTGGAAGGGCGCATTTCCGGCAGCGTTCACTACGATAACGTTGCCCCGTGTTTTCTCGGCGGTGTCCAACTGATGCTGGAAGAAAACGGCATCATCAGCCAGCCTGTGCCGTCATTCGATGACTGGCTGTGGGTCATGGCGTATCCGGGGATTAAAGTCTCCACTGCTGAAGCGCGCGCGATTCTGCCTGCGCAATATCGTCGTCAGGATTGCATCAGCCACGGCCGTTATCTGGCGGGCTTTATCCACGCTTGCCATACCGGACAGGCCGCGCTGGCGGCAAAACTGATGAAGGATGTCATCGCGGAACCTTATCGGACGAAACTGCTGCCCGGCTTTGCTGCCGCTCGCCAGGCTGCTGAAGATATCGGGGCGCTGGCCTGCGGTATTTCCGGCTCTGGCCCAACGTTATTCTCCGTCTGCAACGACATGGCGAGCGCACAGCGTCTGGCCGACTGGCTGCGGGATAACTATTTGCAGAACGATGAAGGTTTTGTTCATATTTGCCGTCTTGATACGACTGGCGCACGACAACTGGGATAACGCATGAAACTGTACAACCTTAAAGATCATAACGAGCAGGTCAGTTTTGCTCAGGCTATCAAGCAAGGACTGGGTAGCCAGCAAGGGCTGTTCTTCCCGCTGGAACTGCCGGAATTCGAGCGCACTGAAATCGATGCGCTGTTGGATCTGGATTTTGTGACCCGCAGCAGCCGCATTCTGTCCGCCTATATCGGCGATGAAATTGCGACCGAAACGGTGTTTGAGCGTGTGAAAGCGGCCTTTGCATTCCCGGCTCCGGTTGCGCCAGTGGCGGAAGATATCGCTGCGCTGGAGCTGTTCCACGGCCCGACGCTGGCCTTTAAAGACTTCGGCGGCCGCTTTATGGCGCAAATGCTGACGGAAGTGTCTGGCGACGAGAAAATTACCATTCTGACGGCGACCTCTGGCGACACTGGTGCCGCTGTGGCGCACGCCTTTTACGGTCTGGAAAATGTCCGCGTTGTGATTTTGTATCCGCAGGGCAAGATTAGTCCGTTGCAGGAAAAACTGTTCTGTACGCTGGGTGGCAACATTCACACCATCGCTATCGACAGCGATTTCGATGCCTGTCAGGCGTTGGTGAAAAAGGCGTTTGATGATGAAGAACTGAAAAAAGCAATCGGCCTGAACTCAGCAAACTCCATCAACATCAGCCGTTTGCTGGCGCAAATTTGCTACTACTTTGAAGCCGTTGCACAACTGCCGCAGGAAGCCCGTAACCAACTGGTGGTTTCTGTACCGAGCGGTAACTTTGGCGATCTGACCGCTGGCCTGTTGGCGAAATCGCTGGGTCTGCCAATTAAGCGCTTCATCGCGGCGACTAACGCCAATGACACGGTGCCGCGCTTCCTGAGCAATGGTAACTGGGAACCGCATAAAACGGTGGCAACCTTATCCAACGCGATGGACGTCAGCCAGCCGAACAACTGGCCGCGCGTGGAAGAGTTGTTCCGTCGTAAGAACTGGCAGTTGAAAACGCTGGGCTTTGGCGCGGTGAGCGATGAGACGACGAAAGAAACCATGCATGAGCTGGATGCGTTAGGCTATCTCTCAGAGCCGCATGCTGCGATTGCTTACCGTCTGCTGCGCGATCAGTTGCAAGCGGGTGAATTCGGTCTGTTCCTGGGTACGGCGCACCCAGCGAAATTCAAGGAAAGCGTGGAAGACATTCTGGGCAAAGAACTGGATCTGCCGGAAGCGCTGGCTGAGCGTGCCGATCTGGATCTGCTGTCGCACAACTTCCCAGATGATTTCGCGAAGCTGCGTGAGTTCCTGATGTCGCTACCGGAATAAGATTGCTGCAAGGATTTGCCTCTTAGTGACATGGTTTATGCGGACTAAGAGGTGGTTTCGTGCGCGATAATACCGTCATTTTCATGCTACTTTGTAGCACGCGCCCGACACGGGGCGGCTCACACGCCGCTCGCCCCGTGACCCCAGGCTTTCGGCGGGAAATTATGCCGCTGGCGCGGTGCCTTCGTCGGTATCAGGCTTAACGGACCGCTTGCGACACGTTCCCGACGTGGCGCAAGCTTTCGCCGCGTCCTGCGGCTCATCCGAAGCCTGCTATCTCCTCAGCATACTTTTTTACGCCGGATAACGGCAAAATCCGCGATACCTTCCTGTAATTGTGTATAAAGGCTATCCTGATAGGGAAGCTGGGAGGCGGTTGTCATTCGTCAAAGTACATTACTGTTCGTGGCGCTTGAATACCAGCTCGTTAGCTGAAGAGTCCGCAGCCTCGAAAAAGTAACCTTCCAGATTAAACGCTTTCAACTGTTCCGGCTGAGTCAGACGGTTTTGAATAATGAAACGACTCATCAGGCCGCGTGCTTTCTTGGCGTAGAAACTGATTACCTTAAATTTACCGTTTTTCTCATCCAGGAAGACGGGTTTGATCAGACGGGCATTAAGCTTTTTCGGTTTAACGGCTTTGAAATATTCGTCCGATGCCAGATTAACCAGTACATCATCGCCTTGATCGTGCAGCGCCTGATTCAGCTTTTCAGTAATGGTGTCGCCCCAGAAACTGTAGAGATCTTTACCGGCTTTGTTTTCCAGCTTGGTGCCCATTTCCAGCCGATACGGCTGCATCAAATCCAGCGGGCGCAACACGCCATACAGGCCTGACAGCATACGCAGATGTTGCTGGGCGAAATCGAAGTCATCCTCGCTGAAATCTTCTGCGGCCAATCCGGTATAAACGTCGCCCTTAAACGCCAGCAGCGCCTGACGCGCGTTCTCCGGCGTGAAATCCGGGTGCCAATCGCTAAAGCGGCCTGCGTTCAGGTCAGCCAGCTTATCGCTGATGCTCATCAAAGAAGCGATCTGTGCTGGCGTCAGTTTTTTACACACATCAATCAACTGGCTGGAATAGTCCAGAAGTTCCGGCTGGGTATAACGCGTCGTTGCCAAAGGACTGGTGTAGTCGAGCGTTTTTGCAGGTGAAATAGTAATAAGCATGCGCCTGTCCTGTCGGTCTGATTTTTGATGCACCTACTATAGCAAGAACCTGATAAGAAAACGGCGATGGCTACAATAGCTTCATCTTTTAAGACGCTTCATTTTTTCGGCAGGATGATTTTAGTGTGGTAAGAGGCGGGGCTGTGTAGAGAGGATTAACAGCTGGCTTGCACGGGAAAGTGCGCGTGTTATTATCAGATTTCGGTGCAAAACAGACGGCCACCCGATTAGATAACCAGTCGATTCATATACGAGCTATTTTCATTCACGAGCACCACGTATAAACAACGAGACATGCCAACATGACGGATAAACTGACTTCCCTACGCCAACTGACCACGGTTGTCGCTGATACCGGCGATATTGCGGCAATGAAACTGTACCAACCGCAGGATGCGACCACTAACCCTTCACTGATTCTGAACGCTGCGCAAATTCCTGAATACCGCAAGCTTATCGACGAGGCTATTGCCTGGGCGCGTGAGCAGAGCAGCGATCGCAAACAGCAGGTCGTGGATGCCACGGATAAACTGGCGGTCAATATCGGTCTCGAAATTTTAAAATTGATCCCCGGCCGCATCTCCACAGAAGTGGATGCGCGCTTGTCTTATGACACCGAAGCCAGCGTGGCGAAGGCAAAACACCTGATCAAGCTTTACAACGACGCAGGCATCAGCAACGAGCGTATCCTGATTAAACTGGCTTCCACCTGGCAGGGCATCCGCGCGGCGGAGCAACTGGAAAAAGAAGGCATCAACTGTAACCTGACGCTGCTGTTCTCCTTTGCGCAGGCGCGTGCTTGTGCTGAAGCGGGCGTGTTCCTGATTTCACCGTTCGTTGGCCGTATTCTTGACTGGTACAAAGCCAATGGCGATAAGAAAGAATTTGCGCCGCATGAAGATCCGGGCGTGGTTTCCGTTAGCGAAATCTACGACTACTACAAAGAGCACGGCTATGAAACGGTCGTGATGGGCGCGAGCTTCCGTAACGTCGGTGAGATTCTGGAACTGGCTGGATGTGACCGCCTGACGATCGCACCCGCCCTGCTGAAAGAGCTGTCAGAAAGCGAAGGTGAAGTGGTTCGCAAGCTGTCTTACGTCGGTGATGTGAAAGTTCGTCCGGCGAAAATGACGGAAGCTGAGTTCTACTGGCAACACAACCAGGATCCAATGGCGATTGATAAACTGGCCGACGGGATCCGTAAGTTTGCTATCGACCAGGAAAAACTGGAAAAGATGATCGCAGATTTACTGTAACCATTCTGCTGATGAAAATAGCCGGGATGCCCGGCTATTTTTTTGTCTGTAGTTTGGCGTTGTGGCAGGAATAGGCCTATTTTGCCGTCGCGTTACGGGTTTTCTTCGCGATATAAAGATTATCATCGGCACGCTTCATCACTTCGATTAAATCTTCTCCAGTGATATGGTATTCAACCAGCCCGATGCTGACCGTCAGCCTGATTTTGCCCGCGGCGGTTTCACAAGGCGTGTTGCTAACACGCTCTCTGGCTTTATCAACGATGGTATACGCATCATCTAATCCGGTATTCGGTAAAAGGATCGCGAATTCATCGCCGCCAATCCGGCCAAAAATATCTTCGCGGCGAAATGATTTTTTGAACGTGTCGGCAACAAATTTTAAAGCATCATCACCCACGCTGTGACCAAAACTATCATTCACCTGCTTAAAGTAGTCGATGTCGATCAGAATGACGCTCACGGGGCGCTTAGTCAGATTGGCGATACTGAAGGCCTTATTCGCGGCCAGAAAGAACGCGTCTCGCCGTAAATAGCCCGTGAGATCGTCATATCGTGCAATGATAGGCAATTCCACCAAATATTTTTTCGTCAGCAGTGACAGCAGGCTGCCTAAAACGGCACAAAGCAACACGATACTCAGGATGACAATGGCAGAACCGAGTGAGGCCAGGGTTTCAAAAAATGAAGGCTGAGCGGTTTCTGAAGACGTTCTAATACGAATACCTAATAATTCATCTGTGGGGGAAAGTACGGGATAAATTACAGTAAGAGTACCTTTTCCTGCATATTCTCCAATTGATGGGAGTTTATTCTGGCAAATACGGATAACAGCCATATCATTAAATGTCAGGTCGGATGAAGATAATCGATTAATACATTCACTACGTACGTCACGCGTATTAAATACAAATGTTCTTGTTCGTGCCGTGACGTAGCTACCCGTTTTTCGGATGACATCACTCTCTGTCACCTCTCCTCCGATATTATAGGATTCATACGTCTTGATGGTGGTGTCCAGGTTCTGTCGCTCTACTTTCCACGCGCTTTTATTCGCTTCATGCATAAGAAAAATAGTAATGAAAAAGGAAATCAATCCGAACAGGAAGAAGGATGAGGTAGGGTGTGAGAATAATTTTAATATCTTATACTTAAGGTCGTTCATAGTTACTTCCTTGGTATAGCTTTTTTACTTATAGTTGGTGGTAAAGAAGTGATTTAAGTTTATCATATTATCGGATTTTAGGTGGGGTTCTGTAGTGGCCAGCCCTACTCTTTTTCCCTCCTGATTTTATTTTATAAAACGTCTTTCTCTGGATGCCTGTTTTACCCTTTCTATTGTTTTGTTATTTTCATCGCATAGGTATTGCCGACATTTTTTGAGACGGCATTTAATAATTGTTATCAAATAAAATATTGCTTGCCGTATAAAATAGCCGATGTGATATGAATTTTATCGTAGGAAGCGATTCTTCGCTGACAACATTTAATATCCTGATAAAATTGGTGTTTTGTTTAAAATGAGGTGCTTATGAATGTATTGCGTATTGGTTTAGTCTCCGTATCTGATCGCGCTTCCGGCGGGGTCTATCAGGATAAAGGCATCCCAGAACTGGAATCCTGGCTCCGCAGCGCCCTGACCACGCCTTTTGAAGTGGAAACCCGGCTGGTGCCGGATGAACAGCCAATGATTGAACAAACGCTGTGTGAGCTGGTGGATGAGCGTGGCTGTCATCTAGTGCTGACAACTGGGGGAACGGGGCCAGCTCGTCGTGATGTCACGCCGGATGCCACGATGGCCATTGCCGATCGCGAAATGCCGGGGTTTGGTGAGCAAATGCGGCAGATCAGCCTGCGCTTCGTTCCTACCGCGATCCTCTCCCGTCAGGTGGGCGTGCTGCGTAAACAGGCGCTGATTCTTAATCTGCCGGGACAACCCAAGTCGATTAAGGAAACGCTGGAAGGCTTAAAAGATGCCGATGGCAAGGTGGTTGTGGCCGGTATTTTTGCCAGCGTACCGTATTGTATCCAGCTGCTGGAAGGCCCTTACATTGAAACCAATGCGGATGTAGTAGCAGCTTTTCGCCCTAAAAATGCCGTGCGCGAAATAAAAGACTGAAGTTAGCCGATTTGAAACATAAGATTCAGCTTTGCTGGTGTATAAAAATTTTGCCGCTATAGTAATTTCTACTTTACATACTGCGGTGACGTTCTTCTTTTCTCACTCTGGCAATGCACGGTAACTTATGACTCAGGATCAACACGCCCATCCTCGCCGGTTGAACCGGCAGGACTACAAAACGCTGTCTCTGGCTGCGCTGGGTGGCGCGTTAGAGTTTTACGATTTTATTATTTTCGTCTTCTTTGCTGCCGTGATTGGCGATCTCTTCTTCCCACCAGATATTCCTGAATGGCTACGGCAGGTTCAGACGTTCGGTATTTTCGCCGCAGGCTATCTGGCTCGCCCGCTTGGGGGCATCATCATGGCCCACTTTGGCGACAAGAGCGGACGTAAGAAAATGTTCAGCCTGAGCATATTACTGATGGCGCTACCGACGCTGGCAATGGGCTTGCTGCCGACCTATGAAGCCATTGGTATTGCGGCACCGCTTTTACTGCTGTTAATGCGCGTGCTGCAAGGGGCGGCAATTGGTGGCGAAGTCCCCGGCGCATGGGTCTTCGTTGCGGAGCATGTGCCTCGCGCCCGTATTGGGTTTGCCTGCGGGACGCTGACTGCCGGCTTGACGATGGGGATTTTGCTAGGCTCGCTGATCGCAACGTTGCTGAACACGGTGCTGACGCCAGAGCAGATGTCTGGTGGCGGCTGGCGTCTGCCGTTCTTCATTGGTGGGGTATTCGGCCTTATCGCCATGTATCTGCGCCGCTGGTTGCAGGAAACCCCCATCTTTATGGAAATGCGTGAGCAGAAAAAGCTGGCAGAAGAGCTGCCGCTGAAATCTGTCGTCTTAAATCATAAACGTGCGGTTATGGTTTCAATGCTGCTGACCTGGCTGCTGTCTGCGTGCATCGTCGTCGTTATTCTGATGGCTCCGACCTACCTGCAAAAAGTCCACGGTATTCCTGCTGCGCTGGCATTGCAGGCGAACTGTCTGGCAACGATTGCGCTGATGGTGGGTTGCGTCGGCGCGGGGCTATTGGTTGACCGCTTCGGTGCCAGCAAGCTGTTTATTGTGGGTAGCCTGTCGCTGGCCGCATGCAGCTGGTTCTTTTATAGCTCGGCAGCAAGCAGTACGACGTTGCTCTTTGTCAGCTATGCGATTGTCGGGCTCAGCGTGGGTGTGGTGGGCGGTGTGCCTTATGTCATGGTGCGAGCGTTTCCGGCTGCGGTGCGGTTCTCAGGGATTTCTTTTTCCTACAACGTTTCCTATGCCATTTTCGGTGGCCTGACGCCTGTCTTCGTGACGCTGATTATGAAGGCGACGCCGATGGCACCAGCCTTCTATGTCCTGACGCTGGCTGCTGTGGGATTGCTGTTGGGGGTTTATTTACAGCGCGATCTGGATGCTGACTCGCAGGTTTCGGCCGATAGCGAGGCGCGCGATCGTTCGCCCGTCGAAGTTTAAGCACGCTTTTCTCAAAAAATAGCGCGTCATCAAAAACAAACGAGCCCTGTCAATCTGACAGGGCTCGTTAGCATGTAAAACAGGATTGGTCGGTACGGGTATGGCGTCAGAACTTAGTGAGATGCGCCACATGAACCAATTGGCAGTACGGTGCGGCCAAACTTCTCGTTCAGCACTTCAGCCATTGCCAGATAAATCGCGCTAGCGCCACAGATGATGCCTTCGTAACCCGCGAAGGTCAGCAGAGCGTGGTTGCCGGTAAAGTTACCCACAGCCAGCAGAGCAAACAGCACGGTCAGGCTGCCGAAGACAAATTGCAAGGCGCGGTTGGTACCGAAGGTGCCGAAGAACATAAACAGTGTGAAGATGCCCCACAGACCAAGGAATACGCCAAGGAACTGGGCATCGCTGGCTTCTGCCAGGCCCATTTTCGGCAGCATGAGAATGGCAACCAGCGTCAGCCAGAAAGCGCCATAAGACGTAAACGCGGTCACGCCAAACGTATTCCCTTTTTTATATTCCAGCAGGCCAGCGAGGATCTGGGCAATACCGCCGTAGAAAATACCCATGCTGAGAATGATGGAAGAAAGTGGGAAAAAGCCTGCGTTGTGCAGGTTCAACAGAATAGTGGTCATCCCGAAGCCCATCAGTCCTAATGGACCAGGATTTGCCAACGTGTTCGTGCTCATAAATCCTCTGCAATAACAGATTATTAATAGTCCCTTCGCGTCGGACGCGGCATTAAGGTTAGCGAATGCGCCAATCACGTTGGGATAGGTGTCGTTTAGGTGTTATTGCCCGCCATTGTGTAGGGAAATGTTCCCATTTTTGCGGCGAGCGCGGCATCATATCGGGCGTTGGGAATGGACACAACATGGAGAAGGCAGAATAGTTTGATCGTACGAGGGATAAAGGTCATTTTTTTTCATCTTCCCCCCTTGATGATAGAAATGTTGGCCCCATCTTATTTTCAACCGAAACAGTTTGACCTGCCGCAAAGGCGAGTGTCGGGTCGTTACATCGGTGGTTAGCATGAAGATCAAACGTGTGCTGCTGATGAAAACGAGGGGGTGTCGTTGGAAAACGAGAAATTTTGTTGAAAAACGACATTTTGCCCGCACAGTAGGTTTAACCACCATACCGAATATGACTTTTTAGTGGAGATGTTTAGATGGGTAAGATT
This sequence comes from Pectobacterium carotovorum, assembly GCA_016415585.1. Lineage (NCBI taxonomy): Bacteria > Pseudomonadati > Pseudomonadota > Gammaproteobacteria > Enterobacterales > Pectobacteriaceae > Pectobacterium > Pectobacterium carotovorum. The sequence continues at coordinate 782,219 of CP066552.1, forward strand.
ATTGGTATCGACCTGGGTACAACCAACTCTTGTGTCGCGATTATTGACGGTACTCAGGTAAAAGTACTGGAAAATAGCGAAGGCGATCGCACCACGCCTTCAATCATTGCTTATACGCAAGATGGTGAAACTCTGGTTGGCCAACCGGCTAAACGTCAGGCAGTGACCAACCCGAAAAATACACTGTTTGCTATCAAGCGTCTGATTGGTCGTCGTTTCAAAGACGAAGAAGTTCAGCGCGATGCCAACATCATGCCGTACAAAATTATTGCGGCGGATAATGGCGATGCATGGCTGGAAGTGAAAGATCAGAAAATGGCTCCGCCGCAGATTTCAGCTGAAGTGCTGAAAAAGATGAAGAAAACAGCGGAAGACTATCTGGGAGAGACCATCTCCGAAGCGGTTATCACCGTTCCAGCTTACTTCAACGATGCGCAGCGTCAGGCAACCAAAGATGCTGGTCGTATCGCGGGTCTGGAAGTCAAACGAATCATCAACGAACCAACAGCGGCAGCACTGGCATACGGTCTGGATAAAGAAGTTGGCAACCGCACTATCGCGGTTTACGACCTAGGTGGTGGTACGTTCGATATTTCCATCATCGAAATCGATGAAGTTGATGGCGAAAAAACCTTTGAAGTACTGGCGACCAACGGTGACACCCATCTGGGTGGTGAAGACTTCGATAGCCGTATGATCAACTATCTGGTTGACGAATTTAAGAAAGAGCAAGGTTTCGACCTGCGCAACGATCCGCTGGCAATGCAGCGTCTGAAAGAAGCAGCAGAAAAAGCCAAGATCGAGCTGTCTTCCGCACAGCAGACCGACGTTAACCTGCCATACATCACGGCGGATGCGACCGGTCCTAAGCACCTGAACATCAAAGTGACCCGTGCGAAACTGGAATCACTGGTAGAAGAGCTGGTTAATCGTTCTCTGGAGCCGCTGAAAGTGGCATTGCAGGATGCTGGCCTGTCCGTTTCTGAAATTCAGGACGTGATTCTGGTTGGTGGTCAGACGCGTATGCCTCTGGTGCAGAAGAAAGTCGCTGACTTCTTCGGTAAAGAGCCACGTAAAGACGTGAACCCAGACGAAGCGGTTGCCATCGGTGCTGCGGTTCAGGGCGGTGTCTTGTCTGGTGATGTGAAAGACGTTCTGCTGCTGGACGTAAGCCCGCTGTCTCTGGGTATCGAAACCATGGGCGGCGTGATGACGGCGCTGATCGCTAAAAACACCACGATCCCGACGAAACACAGCCAAGTGTTCTCAACGGCGGAAGACAACCAGTCTGCGGTAACGATCCATGTTCTGCAGGGTGAGCGTAAGCGTGCGCATGACAACAAATCTCTGGGTCAGTTTAACCTGGATGGTATTCAGGCTGCGCCGCGCGGTATGCCACAGATCGAAGTTACCTTCGACATCGACGCCGACGGTATCCTGCACGTTTCTGCAAAAGACAAAAACAGCGGTCGCGAGCAGAAAATCACCATCAAGGCATCTTCTGGTCTGAACGAAGAAGAAATTCAGAAAATGGTACGCGACGCAGAAGCGAACGCAGAATCTGACCGTAAGTTTGAAGAGCTGGTTCAGGCTCGTAACCAGGGCGATCACCTGCTGCACAGCACGCGTAAGCAGCTGGAAGAAGTGGGCGACAAACTGGCCGCTGATGATAAAACTGCCATTGACGACGCACTGAAAGCGCTGGAAAGCGCGCTGAAAGGTGAAGACAAAGCAGAAATCGAAGCGAAGATTCAGGCGCTGGTTCAGGTTTCTGGCAAGCTGCTGGAAGCGTCTCAGCCACAGCCAGGTGCTGAAGGTGGCGCTGATGATGCCTCTGCTCGTCGCGACGACGATGTCGTTGATGCTGAATTTGAAGAAGTAAAAGATAAAAAGTAATCGCCCTTGAGCGGGCGCAGTAGCAGCCACAAGGCTATTGCTGGCAATCAGCACGGGCGTCGAGGAAACTCTGCGCCCGTGCATGCATGTTGAGGGGCAGGAAAATAAATGGCGAAGCAAGATTATTACGAAAGCCTGGGCGTTGCTAAAAACGCGGATGAGCGCGAAATAAAGAAAGCGTACAAGCGTCTGGCGATGAAGTACCACCCGGATCGTAATCAGGGTGATAGTGAGGCAGAAGCCAAGTTCAAAGAGATCAAAGAAGCCTACGAGATCCTTACCGACTCGCAAAAACGCGCCGCCTACGATCAGTACGGTCACGCGGCGTTTGAGCAAGGTGGTATGGGCGGAGGCGGCGGTGGCTTTGGCGGTGGTGGTGCTGATTTTGGCGATATTTTTGGCGACGTGTTCGGAGACATTTTTGGCGGCGGTCGCCGTCAGCGCGCGAGCCGTGGATCCGATTTACGCTACAACATGGAGTTGACGCTGGAAGAGGCGGTACGTGGCGTCACCAAAGAGATCCGTATTCCCGCACTGGAAGAGTGTGATGTGTGCCACGGCAACGGTGCGAAGCCGGGTAGCTCCCCGATAACCTGTCCAACCTGTCATGGGAACGGCCAGGTGCAGATGCGGCAGGGCTTCTTTACCGTGCAGCAGGCGTGTCCGCACTGTCATGGACGCGGAAAGATCATTAAAGATCCGTGTGTTAAATGTCACGGTCATGGTCGCGTAGAGAAGAGCAAAACGCTGTCGGTGAAAATTCCGGCGGGTGTGGACACGGGTGACCGTATTCGCTTATCCGGTGAAGGCGAAGCAGGTGAACACGGCGCGCCGTCAGGCGATCTGTACGTCCAGGTGCAGGTTAAAGCGCATCCGATCTTCCAGCGTGAAGAAAACAATCTGTACTGCGAAGTGCCAATCAACTTTGCAATGGCTGCATTAGGCGGCGAGATTGAAGTCCCGACGCTGGATGGCCGCGTGAAGCTGAAAGTGCCTGCGGAAACGCAAACCGGGAAACTGTTCCGTATGCGTGGCAAAGGCGTGAAATCGGTACGCGGCGGTGCGCAGGGCGATCTGCTGTGCCGTGTGGTTGTAGAAACACCGGTTAATTTGAACGAACGTCAAAGACAGCTGCTGCAAGAGCTTGATGAGAGCTTCGGTGGCCCGTCTGGCGAGAGAAACAGCCCGCGTTCGAAAAATTTTTTCGATGGCGTGAAGAAATTTTTCGATGATTTGACCCGTTAATAGTTTGTCGTTAACGCGTGATAAGAAACCGGTGGGGTAAACCCACCGGCTTTTTTATGACGGACATCCTTGTCCGTCATCTTGCGGCTGTTGCTGCGCAATGTTGAAAAACGCTTCCGACGTTTTTTTATTCCTTCCTCTAGATAGCCTCAATTCAATAGATCGTTTTTTACGACGATTAAGCCAGTTTTAATCTGCTTTTAACGAGTGGTTAGGTCACGTAATCTTGCCAGCAAGAAAGCGAGCGTACGGTATTGGCGTTCGTACCTGATGGGAGATTAAGTCAATGATAACAATGATTCGTCGCTTTATTCGCTTGGATGCCGCCGCGGGTGTGATGCTAATGATGGCAACGGTTTTGGCGATCGTGTTTGCGAATTGGTCTGTGACTGCTACTGGCTATCAACAATTCCTGATGATGCCAGTGGAAATGCGGTTTGGCGCACTGGAAATCAATAAGAATCTGCTGCTGTGGATTAATGACGGCCTGATGGCGATTTTCTTCCTGCTGATTGGTCTGGAAGTGAAACGCGAGTTAGTCGAAGGCACGTTAGCCAGCCGCCAACAGGCGATGTTGCCACTGGCGGCTGCGGTAGGTGGAATGATTTTTCCTGCCTTGCTCTTTCTGCTTTTCAACGCGAATGATGAGGTAACGCGCGCTGGCTGGGCGATTCCCGCTGCGACAGATATCGCGTTCGCCGTTGGGGTGCTGACGCTATTGGGCAAACGTGTTCCCGCCGGGCTGAAAGTCTTTCTGCTGGCGCTGGCGATCATTGACGATCTGGGGGCGATCCTGATCATCGCCCTGTTTTATACGCAGCAAATCTTTTGGCCTGCGCTGGGCGGTGCGGTGCTGGCGATTGCGGCGCTGGCCTATATGAACAAGCAGCAGGTTGGTAAAACGTCCGCCTATTTGCTGGTGGGGATCGTCTTGTGGGTCTGCATTCTGAAATGTGGCGTTCATGCGACGCTCGCTGGGGTGATCGTCGGATTCTTTATTCCTTTACGTATGTCCAACGGGGAATCTTCTCCGGCAACCACGCTGGAACATGGCTTACAAACGTGGGTCGCGTTTCTGATTATTCCACTGTTTGCCTTCGCGAATGCAGGCATTGTGCTACAGGGGATTGTGCTGGAAAAGCTGCTTTCCCCTTTGAGCCTTGGCATTGCTGCCGGGCTGCTGATCGGTAAACCGCTGGGCATTACCTTGTTCAGTTGGCTAACCATCCGGCTGGGCTATGCTCGCCTGCCCGCTGGCGTGCGCTTTAACCAGATCATGGCGGTTTCTGTGCTGTGCGGTATCGGCTTTACCATGTCGATATTTATTACGCTGCTGGCATTCTCTGGCGGCGATGCGGAATTGATTACCTATGCCAAGCTGGGAATCTTACTGGCGTCAGGGCTAGCGGCGCTGCTTGGCTATCTGGCATTGCGTGGGGTGTTGCCTACGCTGGACAAGGCGGTTCAGCCGTGTAAGGGTTGATGCTATGCCGGAGGCGCGAAAAGGAGGCAGGTGTGTCTCATTTGAATTTTAACCATCTCTATTATTTCTGGCAGGTTTATAAGTCGGGATCCGTTGCGGGTGCGGCAGAGACGCTGTTCTTAACGCCTCAGACCATTACTGGGCAAATCAAATGCCTAGAAGAGCGTTTACAGGGCAAGCTCTTCAAGCGTAAAGGGCGCGGGTTGGAACCGACGGAGCTGGGGCAGCTTGTTTTTCGCTATGCGGATAGCATGTTCCAGCTTAGCCAGGAAATGTTGGATATTGTGAACTACCGCAAAGAATCGAACCTGTTATTCGATGTCGGTGTGGCCGATGCGCTGTCCAAACGGCTGGTGAGCAGGGTGCTCGAAACGGTCGTGACGGAACAGGAACATATTCATTTACGCTGTTTTGAGTCGACGCACGAAATGCTGCTGGAGCAGTTGAGTCAGCATAAGCTGGATATGATTCTGTCGGATTGCCCGGTGGATTCAACGCAACAGGAAGGGCTGTTTTCAATCAAACTAGGCGAATGTGGTGTGAGTTTTTATTGCAAACGCCCGCACCCTGAGCAGCCTTTCCCGGCCTGCCTTGAACAACGTAAGCTGTTGATTCCCGGGCGGCGAACCATGCTAGGACGGAAACTGCTGAACTGGTTTACTGCGCAGAATATTCAGACGACTATTTTGGGCGAATTTGATGATGCGGCGCTGATGACTGCGTTTGGCATTAATAACGACGCGATTTTCGTTGCACCGTCGCTGTATGCCAATGAAATCTACCAGCAGGGCGATATCGTCGAGATCGGCAGGATCGAGAACATTCAGGACGAGTATTATGCGATTTTTGCGGCCAGAATGATCCAACATCCGGCGGTGCAGCGTGTCTGTAACGCGGATTTCTCAACGCTCTTCTGTGATAGAACTGCAGGTTTGTAGTGGAGCGGTGTGGCGTAGGCAATGTGTTATGACGCTACTGGCAGATGCAAAAAAACCGGCCTAGGCCGGTTTTTTCTTAGCAAGAACACGCAGATGCGTGATTATTGCATGGCGTTGATGCGCGCAACCAGATTGGATTTATGACGTGCAGCTTTGTTCTTGTGGATCAGGCCTTTACCAGCCTGGCGATCCACGATCGGTTGCATGTCATTAAATGCTTTCTGTGCCACTTCTTTATCGCCAGTAGCGATCGCCGCGTATACTTTCTTGATGAAAGTACGCATCATTGAGCGACGGCTTGCATTATGCTTACGGCGCTTCTCAGATTGTACGGCGCGTTTCTTAGCTGATTTGATATTAGCCAAGGTCCAACTCCCAAATATATTCAATCGAGGACAATTCAAAGGCCGTGGAATATGCTCGTTTAGCCTTCGTTTGTCAATGGATTTGTGCAAATAAGCGTCGTTTGTACGTCGACACTTGTTACGTTGTGATGGCGCAGGATTTTAGCAGCTTCACGCGGTGGAATACAGCTTTTCGCATCATAAATTCATCCTGAATTTGATAAAGCCTTGTCTGCCGTCGGTAAAGTCGGATTGCATGTGCTGTCCGCCGTCTGGATATTCTGCGTATGGGCGTCATCCATCGACGATTCAGCTAAAAAACGCGCAAATATTGGCACGATTTACAAGGTGGCTGCAAAAGGCGCGAATCGCAGGTTAACCTTACTCGCTGTACAAGGTATAATCCGCCGATTTCCATAATATTAACCCTTTGTTCTGGGCCAGCCATGCAGCTAATTCGCGGTATACACAATCTTCGGGCACACCATTACGGCTGTGTGCTCACTATTGGTAATTTTGACGGCGTGCACCTCGGACACCAAATGCTGCTTGAACGACTGAAGCAGGAAGGTCGCGCTCGTGGGTTACCAGTGATGGTTATGATTTTTGAACCACAGCCGCTGGAACTCTTCGCTGCGGAAAAAGCGCCCGCCCGTCTGACACGTCTGCGTGACAAGGTGAAATATCTGGCGCAGGCTGGCGTGGACTATCTGCTGTGCGTTAGATTCGACGCTCGTTTTGCTGCCTACGATGCTGAGACATTCGTTTCTTCTCTGCTGGTGAAAAAATTGGGCGCGAAGTTTTTGGTGGTGGGGGATGACTTCCGTTTCGGGGCTGGTCGTCAAGGAGATTTCCTGTTATTACAGAAGGCTGGGCGTGAGGCGGGGTTTGATGTCATCAGCACCGATTCGTTCTGTAATGGCGGCAAACGGGTGAGCAGCACTGCCGTACGTGAGGCGCTCAGTCGTGATGAACTTGAACTGGCTGAAAGCCTGCTGGGTCATCCTTACTGCATTTCTGGTCGCGTGGAACATGGCAAAGAATTGGGGCGAACCATTGGGTTCCCTACTGCCAATCTACCGCTAAAACGTCAGGTTTCCCCTGTCAGCGGCGTATATGCCGTCAGCGTTTATGGGCTGGGGCAAGAACCGCTACCGGGCGTTGCCAATATTGGCACGCGTCCAACCGTAAACGGTGACAAACGCCAGCAGCTTGAAGTGCATTTGCTGGACGTGACGATGAACCTCTATAGTCGTCACATTGAAGTCGTACTGCGTAAAAAAATCCGTAATGAACAGCGTTTTGCTTCGCTCGATGCGTTAAAACAGCAAATCGCCGATGATGTGGTGACAGCCCGGACGTTCTTCGGGTTAAAGACACCGGTTTAATTTTTCTAGCCGAAACGAAATCGAGAATCTAATGAGTGACTATAAGACTACCCTGAACTTGCCGGAAACAGGGTTCCCGATGCGTGGCGATCTGGCCAAGCGCGAACCTGACATGCTGAAACGTTGGTATGAGCAGGATCTGTACGGGATTATTCGCAATGCGAAGAAGGGAAAGAAGACCTTCATTTTGCACGATGGCCCTCCGTACGCGAACGGCAACATTCACATTGGTCACTCAGTTAACAAGATTCTGAAAGATATTATTGTTAAATCGAAAGGCCTGTCTGGCTACGATTCTCCTTATGTGCCGGGCTGGGACTGCCACGGTTTGCCGATTGAGCTGAAAGTAGAACAGCTGGTTGGTAAGCCGGGTGAGAAAGTCAGCGCGGCAGAATTCCGCGCTGAGTGCCGCAAATATGCGGCAGAGCAGGTTGCGGGTCAGAAAGCCGACTTTATTCGTCTCGGCGTGCTGGGCGACTGGGATCGTCCTTACCTGACGATGGACTTCAAAACCGAAGCGAATATTATCCGTGCGCTGGGCCGCATCATTGAAAACGGTCACCTGCACAAGGGTGCTAAGCCCGTTCACTGGTGTGCTGACTGTGGTTCCGCGCTGGCGGAAGCGGAAGTTGAGTATTACGACAAAACGTCTCCATCCATTGATGTCGCGTTTAACGCCAGCGATGTGGCGGCGGTATTAGCCAAATTCGGCGTGAAGAGCGTAGACGGCCCTGTTTCGCTGGTGATCTGGACGACGACGCCGTGGACACTGCCAGCAAACCGTGCGATCTCGCTGAATGCGGAGTTCGATTATCAGCTGGTGCAGATTGACGGTCAGGCGCTGATTCTGGCGACCGATCTGGTTGAAAGTGTGATGAAACGCGCAGGTGTGACCCAGTGGCAAGTGCTGGGAGACTGCAAAGGCGCGGAACTTGAGCTGCTGCGTTTCAAACATCCATTCTTGAACTTTGACGTACCGGCCATTCTGGGCGAGCACGTGACGCTGGATGCGGGTACCGGTGCGGTGCATACCGCTGGTGGTCACGGTCCTGACGACTATGTGATTAGCCAGAAGTACAATCTGGAAATCGCCAATCCGGTGGGGCCGAATGGCTGCTACCTGAGCGGTACCTATCCTGAACTGGATGGCAAATTCGTTTTCAAAGCTAACGACTTGATCGTTGAAATCCTGCGTGAAAAAGGCATGTTGCTGCACGTAGAGAAATTGCAGCACAGCTACCCGTGCTGCTGGCGCCATAAGTCGCCGATCATTTTCCGTGCGACGCCACAATGGTTTGTCAGCATGGATCAGAAAGGCCTGCGTAAGCAGTCGCTGTCTGAAATCAAAGGCGTGCAGTGGATCCCAGATTGGGGTCAGGCGCGTATCGAAGCGATGGTCGCCAACCGTCCTGACTGGTGTATCTCCCGTCAGCGTACCTGGGGCGTGCCAATGTCGCTGTTCGTCCACAAAGAGACGGAAGAACTGCATCCGCGCACCGCAGAGCTAATTGAAGCGGTAGCGAAACGTGTTGAAGCCGACGGTATTCAGGCATGGTGGGATCTCGATCCGGCCGACGTGCTGGGCGCAGACGCTGACAACTACGTCAAAGTACCAGACACGCTGGACGTGTGGTTCGATTCTGGATCGACGCACGCGTCCGTGGTAGACGTTCGTCCTGAATTTGGCGGTCATGCAGCGGATATGTATCTGGAAGGTTCCGACCAGCATCGTGGCTGGTTCATGTCTTCCCTGATGATCTCCACCGCGATCAAAGGCAAAGCGCCTTACCGTCAGGTACTGACTCACGGTTTCACCGTTGATGGTCAGGGTCGCAAGATGTCCAAGTCGATCGGGAATACCGTCAGCCCGCAGGACGTGATGAACAAACTCGGTGCCGACATTCTGCGCCTGTGGATCGGTTCAACGGATTACTCCGGTGAAATCGCCGTATCTGATGAGATCCTGAAGCGTTCTGCCGATGCCTATCGCCGTATTCGTAACACCGCGCGTTTCCTGCTGGCGAACCTGAACGGGTTCGATCCACAGAAAGATAGCGTGAAACCAGAAGACATGGTTGTGCTGGATCGCTGGGCGGTTAGCTGTGCGAAAGCCGCGCAGGAAGAGATCCTTGAAGCGTATGAAAGCTATGATTTCCATCGCGTCGTACAGCGTCTGATGCAGTTCTGCTCGATCGAGATGGGATCCTTCTATCTGGATATCATTAAAGATCGTCAGTACACGGCAAAAAGCGACAGCGTTGCACGCCGTAGCTGCCAGACTGCGCTATTCCATATCTCAGAAGCGCTGGTACGTTGGATGGCACCGATTATGTCCTTCACCGCGGATGAGATCTGGAACTACCTGCCGGGCGAGCGTGCGCAGTACGTCTTTACCGAAGAGTGGTATGACGGTCTGTTCGCGCTGGATAGCGCAGAAACCATGAACGATGCGTTCTGGGCGGATGTTCTGAAAGTGCGTAGCGAAGTGAACAAAGTCATCGAGCTGGCGCGTAATGACAAACGCATCGGTGGATCGCTGGAAGCTTCCGTTACGCTGTACGCCGATGCCAATCTGGCGGGCAAGTTGAACCAGCTGCGTCAGGAACTGCATTTCGCGTTGTTGACGTCAAAAGCGCTGGTGGAACGTTATGAAAATGCGCCGGATAGCGCACAGGCAACGGAACTCACCGGACTGAAAATTGCCTTAAGTGAGGCAGAAGGACACAAGTGTCCACGCTGCTGGCATTACGAGACGGATATCGGTAGCAATGCCGAGCATCCTGAAGTGTGTGGTCGCTGTGCGACTAACGTGGGCGGTAACGGCGAAGAGCGTAAATTTGTCTGATGAATAAGATCTGTTCGAGTGGACTGCGCTGGCTTTGGCTGGCGATACTGGTTTTAATTGTCGATCTTGGCAGCAAACAGTGGATCCTTGCCCACTTTGCGCTGGGGGATACGGTGCCAGTGATGCCTTCTCTGAATCTGCATTACGCCCGTAACTACGGCGCAGCATTCAGCTTCCTGGCGGATAAAGGCGGCTGGCAACGCTGGTTCTTTGCTGGCATCGCGATTGCTATCGTGGTTGCACTGCTGGTGATGATGTACCGTGGCAGCGTCAAACAGCGGCTCAATAACATTGCGTATTCGCTGATTATCGGTGGCGCATTGGGCAATCTGTTCGACCGGACATGGCACGGATTTGTTGTCGATTTCATCGACTTCTATGTAGGTGACTGGCACTTCGCCACCTTTAACCTTGCCGATACCGCTATCTGTATTGGTGCGGCGCTCATCGTACTGGAAGGATTTTTCAGTACGCATGATGATACTGATACCGTTAAGCAAAAGGGTCACTGATGTCCGAGAGTGTTCAGCATAACAGCGCGCTGCTGGTGCATTTTATCCTGACGCTGGAGGATGGCTCTGCGGCCGAATCCACGCGTGAGCGCGGCAAGCCAGCGCTGTTTCGCCTTGGCGACGGCAGCCTGTCTGACGCGTTGGAACAACAGCTGTTGGGATTGCAGCGTGGTGATAAACGCAAGTTTACGCTGCCGCCAGAGTCGGCCTTTGGGCCGACCAATCCGAACCTGATCCAGTTCTTCCTGCGCCGTGATTTCGCCCAGACCGGTGTGCCGGATGTTGGCACCATCATGCTGTTCAGCGGCGTTGCCGGAAATGATATGCCGGGGATTATCCGCGATGTGACCGAAGAATCGGTCACTGTGGATTTTAACCACCCGCTATCTGGTCAGGCGATTACCTTCGATCTTGAAGTGCTGGATATCGATCCCGTACAACAGGAGGTGACACATGCAGATCCTGCTGGCTAATCCGCGCGGCTTTTGTGCCGGTGTCGATCGGGCTATCAGCATTGTGGAACGTGCGCTGGAGCTTTTTGGTACGCCGATTTACGTCCGTCATGAAGTAGTACATAACCGCTATGTGGTTAACGGATTACGCGAACGTGGCGCGATTTTTATTGAGCAGATTGAAGATGTGCCGGATGGTGCGATTCTGATTTTCTCTGCACATGGCGTTTCACAAGCGGTACGAAATGAAGCCAAAAACCGCGATCTGACGGTATTCGATGCAACCTGTCCGCTAGTGACCAAGGTGCATATGGAAGTGGCCAGAGCCAGTAAGAAAGGCGTAGAAGCGATTCTTATCGGGCATGCCGGACACCCTGAAGTTGAAGGGACGATGGGGCAGTACAGCAATGCGGAGGGTGGCATGTATCTGGTGGAATCCCCCGAGGATGTCTGGCAGCTACAGGTAAAAGACGAAAGCAATCTGTGCTTTATGACGCAAACCACGCTTTCTGTTGATGATACTTATGCGGTGATTGATGCGTTGCGTGAGCGTTTTCCGCAGATTGTCGGCCCGCGTAAAGATGACATCTGCTATGCCACGACCAATCGTCAGGAAGCCGTTCGCCATTTATCAGATAAGGCGGATGTGGTTTTTGTCGTCGGCTCTAAAAACTCTTCAAACTCCAACCGCCTTGCTGAATTGGCACAACGTGCGGGGAAAGCGGCTTATCTGATTGATTCAGCGGAAGATATCCAGGAGTCATGGGTAGCGGGCGCTTCGCATGTTGGGGTGACCGCAGGCGCATCGGCACCGGATATTCTGGTACAACAGGTGATCCAGCGCCTGAAAGAATTGGGCGGCAAGGTGGCAATTGAAATGCAAGGGCGTGAAGAAAACATCGTCTTTGAAGTGCCAAAAGAGTTGCGTGTTGAAGTCAAACAGATAGATTAATGCTGTTTCTGCGGTAGGGCTAGGCTAAAGCCCTATCGCTTTTATCCCCTTCCGTTTTCTTTCCCCTATATTCACTCATGAAAATGTTAATGCATAAAAATGAATTTTTATGCGTTATGCCATGTGGCTTGTTTTTTAACCGCTTGTATTTATCTTCAAATACCTTACGGCTTTTCATCGCTCTGAGCGCCATTCTGATACCTTTGGTTAGACAGTTTTGCTGATTTTCTGCGGCTTCAAACAGTATTTTATAATCTGGCGGTAAATCCGCTGGCGATAGTGCGCAGCGCCCGTTAACCTGATGTTATTTTTATGTCGTTGGGATTAAAAAGAGAGAGAGACATTATGAAGGATTCATCCATCCGTATTGCGGTTGTAGGCGCGGGCGGCCGTATGGGACGCCAGCTGATTCAGGCTATCGAGCAAATGGACGGCGTGGTATTGGGCGCGGCGCTGGAGCGTTCTGGTTCGTCTCTGATAGGAAGCGATGCCGGTGAACTTGCTGGGCTGGGGAAAAGCGGTATTACCGTGAATGAAAGCCTGGATGCCGTGCAGAATGATTTCGATATTTTGATCGACTTCACCCGCCCAGAAGGCACATTAGCGCATTTGGTGTTTTGCCGTCAGCACCGTAAAGGCATGATTATTGGGACTACCGGCTTTGATGACGCAGGAAAGGCGGCGATTAAGCAGGCTGCGCAGGATATCGGCATTGTGTTTGCGGCGAACTTCAGCGTTGGCGTCAATGTCATGTTGAAGCTGCTGGAAAAAGCGGCCAAAGTCATGGGCGACTATACTGATATCGAAATCATTGAAGCACACCACCGCCACAAAGTGGATGCGCCATCGGGTACCGCACTGGCGATGGGCGAAGCGATCGCTGATGCGCTGGGACGCGATCTGAAGTCCTGTGCCGTGTACGCGCGTGAAGGCTACACCGGTGAACGCGATCCGAAAAGCATTGGTTTTGCGACCGTGCGAGCGGGCGATATCGTCGGTGAACATACGGCGATGTTTGCTGATGTGGGTGAGCGCGTTGAGATTACCCACAAGGCATCCAGCCGCATGACATTTGCTAATGGTGCAGTAAGAGCTGCAATCTGGATTAGTGCGAAAGAAAGTGGCCTTTTTGATATGAAAGATGTGCTTTATTTGGATGATTTGTAGTATTTTATTTTTTTATAAATAGTTTATCTAACTGAAAAAGGTGGGTGTTTTTACGTTCACCTTTATTTTTATCTTTTTGGCTTCTTTTTTCTATCATCATTGGTATTTGTTTGTGTTTTATTCTGTTTTTTAGTGATGATTTTCCCTCCTTACTCCCAAAATGTCCTTTGCTGGTGATTTGTTACTCTTATTTTAGCAATGTTGTCTCGCAACCGTTTACTTATCTCAGTTGATAGGGTTTTTTACGTCAGTGGGCGACTATTTATTTCGGAAAGCATAAAAATAAGAGAAAAAAAGCGGTTTGGGTAGACAATCAGGAAGACCATCATTAAAATGCGCCCAATTTGCCAAAAATTGGCCTTACAGGTAGTTTTTGCATTGATTTAGTGGCTCGAATCTGAATTAATATGCAAATAACGTGATTGTTTATTCCTTGGAGGGTGTTTTGATTAAGTCAGCGCTATTGGTTCTGGAAGACGGAACCCAATTCCACGGTCGGGCCATTGGGGCAGAAGGGTCGGCAGTGGGGGAAGTGGTCTTCAATACGTCGATGACCGGTTATCAAGAAATCCTTACTGATCCTTCCTATTCCCGCCAGATTGTCACTCTCACTTATCCCCATATCGGTAATGTCGGCGCCAATGCCAACGATGAAGAATCCCCCTCTGTACAGGCTCAAGGTCTGGTTATTCGCGATTTACCTCTGATTGCCAGCAACTACCGTAGTGAAGAAAGCCTGTCTGAATACCTCAAACGCAACAACATCGTCGCCATTGCTGATATCGATACCCGTAAACTGACCCGTCTGCTGCGTGAGAAAGGCGCACAGAATGGCTGCATCATCGCGGGCGATGCGCCGGATGCTGCCGTCGCACTGGAGAAAGCGAAAGCCTTCCCAGGGCTGAAGGGCATGGATCTGGCAAAAGAAGTCACGACGGCAGAAAGCTACAGCTGGTTACAGGGAAGCTGGACGCTGGAAGGCGAATTGCCGGCGGCGAAAAACGAAAGCGAGCTGCCTTACCACGTTGTTGCTTATGACTACGGTGTGAAACGCAACATTCTGCGTATGCTGGTGGATCGCGGCTGCCGCCTGACGGTTGTTCCGGCGCAGACGCCTGCTGAGGACGTACTGAAGCTGAATCCAGACGGTATTTTCCTCTCTAACGGCCCGGGCGACCCGGAACCGTGCGACTACGCGATTCGTGCGATCAAAACCTTCCTGGAAACGGATATTCCGGTATTCGGTATCTGTCTGGGTCACCAACTGCTGGCACTGGCGAGCGGTGCCAAGACCATCAAAATGAAGCTGGGTCACCACGGTGGCAACCATCCGGTCAAAGATCTGGATAACAACTGTGTGATGATTACCGCGCAGAACCACGGCTTTGCGGTTGATGAAAATAATCTGCCTGACACGCTGCGCGTCACGCACAAATCCTTGTTTGACCATACGGTTCAGGGGATTCACCGCACAGATAAGCCTGCGTTCAGCTTCCAGGGACACCCAGAAGCAAGCCCAGGCCCGCACGATGCCGCGCCGCTGTTCGACCACTTTATTGACTTGATTCAGACTTACCGTTCTTCAGCTAAATAATCAGGAGCGAGAAAATGCCAAAACGTACAGATATTAAAAGCATCCTGATTCTGGGCGCCGGCCCGATTGTTATCGGCCAGGCGTGTGAGTTTGACTACTCGGGTGCGCAGGCGTGTAAAGCGCTGCGTGAAGAGGGTTACCGCGTTATTCTAGTGAACTCCAACCCAGCAACCATCATGACCGACCCGGAAATGGCCGATGCGACCTATATCGAGCCGATTCACTGGGAAGTGGTACGCAAAATCATTGAAAAAGAGCGTCCAGATGCAGTGCTGCCAACGATGGGCGGCCAGACTGCGCTGAACTGTGCGCTGGAGCTGGAACGTCAGGGCGTGCTGGCTGAATTCGGCGTCACCATGATTGGTGCAACGGCGGATGCGATTGATAAAGCAGAAGACCGCCGCCGCTTCGACGTGGCGATGAAGAAGATCGGTCTGGATACTGCGCGTTCCGGTATTGCACACAATATGGAAGAAGCACTGGCCGTTGCGGCTGACGTCGGCTTCCCGTGCATTATCCGCCCTTCCTTTACGATGGGCGGCACCGGTGGCGGTATCGCTTACAACCGTGAAGAGTTTGAAGAGATCTGTGAGCGCGGGCTGGATCTTTCTCCAACCAAAGAGCTGTTGATCGATGAATCGCTGATTGGTTGGAAAGAGTATGAGATGGAAGTGGTGCGTGATAAGAACGACAACTGCATCATCGTCTGCTCAATCGAAAACTTCGATGCGATGGGGATCCACACTGGAGACTCCATCACCGTCGCCCCTGCACAAACGCTGACCGATAAAGAATATCAAATCATGCGTAACGCCTCGATGGCGGTACTGCGTGAAATCGGCGTAGAAACGGGCGGTTCTAACGTTCAGTTCTCGGTAAACCCGAAAACTGGCCGTCTGATTGTTATCGAAATGAACCCGCGTGTATCACGTTCTTCCGCGCTGGCGTCTAAAGCGACAGGCTTCCCGATTGCGAAAATCGCGGCTAAGTTGGCTGTGGGTTACACGCTTGATGAGCTGATGAACGACATCACTGGTGGCCGTACGCCAGCGTCCTTCGAACCTGCTATCGACTACGTTGTCACTAAGATTCCACGTTTCAACTTCGAGAAATTCGCTGGTGCCAACGACCGTCTGACCACGCAGATGAAATCTGTGGGCGAAGTGATGGCAATTGGCCGTACGCAGCAGGAATCCTTGCAGAAAGCGCTGCGCGGTCTGGAAGTGGGCGCAACCGGCTTCGATCCGAAAGTGGATCTGGACGACCCAGAAGCGCTGACCAAAATCCGCCGCGAGCTGAAAGATGCCGGTGCCGAGCGTATCTGGTACATCGCTGATGCTTTCCGCGCGGGGATGTCCGTCGACGGCGTATTTAACCTGACCAACGTCGATCGCTGGTTCCTGGTGCAGATTGAAGAGCTGGTGCGTTTGGAAGAGCAGGTCGCTGAAAAAGGCGCAACCGCGCTGGATGCCGATTTCCTGCGTACGCTGAAGCGTAAAGGCTTTGCCGATGCGCGTCTGGCGAAACTGGCTGGCGTGGCAGAAAGCGAAATTCGCAAACTGCGCGATAAATTCGACCTGCATCCGGTCTATAAGCGTGTCGATACCTGTGCGGCAGAATTCGCGACCGATACGGCTTACATGTACTCCACGTATGAAGAAGAGTGTGAAGCTAATCCGACTCAGGATCGTGACAAAATCATGGTACTGGGCGGCGGGCCGAACCGTATTGGTCAAGGGATCGAATTTGACTACTGCTGCGTCCACGCTTCACTGGCGCTGCGTGAAGATGGTTATGAAACCATCATGGTTAACTGCAATCCAGAGACCGTTTCAACAGACTACGATACGTCAGACCGCCTGTACTTTGAGCCGGTAACGTTTGAAGATGTGCTGGAAATCGTCCGCATCGAGAAGCCAAAAGGCGTGATCGTGCAGTACGGTGGTCAAACGCCTCTGAAGCTGGCGCGTGCGCTGGAAGCGGCGGGTGTGCCGGTTATCGGTACCAGCCCGGATGCGATTGACCGTGCAGAAGACCGCGAGCGCTTCCAACAGGCTGTGAATCGTCTGGGCCTGAAGCAACCGGCTAACGCTACGGTCGCGACGATTGAGCAAGCGGTAGAAAAAGCGCGTGGCATCGGTTACCCGCTGGTTGTCCGTCCTTCTTATGTTCTGGGCGGCCGCGCGATGGAAATCGTGTACGACGAAATTGACCTGCGTCGCTACTTCCAAAACGCCGTTAGCGTATCTAACGATGCGCCGGTACTGTTAGACCGCTTCCTTGACGATGCCATCGAAGTTGACGTTGATGCGATTTGTGACGGTGAGCGCGTGCTGATTGGCGGTATTATGGAGCACATCGAGCAGGCGGGCGTTCACTCCGGTGACTCGGCTTGTTCACTGCCAGCTTACACGCTGAGTAAAGAAATTCAGGACGTAATGCGTCAGCAGGTTGAAAAACTGGCGTTTGAACTCTGTGTTCGCGGCCTGATGAACGTGCAGTTCGCAGTGAAAGATAATGAAGTTTATCTGATTGAAGTGAACCCGCGCGCGGCGCGTACCGTACCGTTTGTTTCGAAAGCGACCGGTGTTCCGTTGGCGAAAGTCGCGGCACGCGTGATGGCAGGCAAAACGCTGGCTGAGCAGGGCGTCACGAAAGAAATTATCCCGCCGTATTACTCCGTAAAAGAAGTGGTGCTGCCGTTCAACAAGTTCCCTGGCGTTGACCCGATTCTGGGGCCAGAAATGCGTTCGACCGGTGAAGTCATGGGCGTTGGCCGCACGTTTGCTGAAGCGTTTGCTAAAGCGATGCTGGGCAGCAGTTCGCACATGAAGAAAACTGGACGCGCGCTGCTGTCGGTACGTGAAGGTGATAAAGCTCGTGTGGTCGATCTGGCAGCCAAGCTGTTGAAGCACGGTTTTGAGCTGGATGCGACGCACGGCACGGCGATTGAGCTGGGTGAAGCGGGTATTAATCCGCGTCTGGTGAACAAGGTGCATGAAGGTCGTCCGCACATTCAGGACCGCATCAAGAACGGTGAGTACACTTACATCGTCAACACTACCGCAGGACGTCAGGCGATTGAAGACTCTAAGCTGATTCGCCGCAGTGCGCTGCAATACAAGGTGCACTACGACACCACGCTGAACGGTGGTTTCGCGACCGCGATGTCATTGACGGCAGACCCGACGGAGAAAGTGACTTCCGTACAGGAAATGCATGCGATGATTAAAGGCTGATTGACCGACTTCGGTAGGCAGTAAGCGGACAATGAAAGCCAGCGTTGGCAACAGCGCTGGTTTTTTTGTATTTTTACTTCGCCTGAAATCCTCTTTTCGACCAATATGCTTTCAGAGCAATATTGAAGAGACTTCCCGCGCCTTAAGCCAAGGTAAGATCATGTCCAGAACGCAGCGTTTGCTCGAACTTTTACAGCTATTACGCCATCACCGTTTTCCTGTGACGGGAGCATACCTTGCGGAAAAACTAGGTGTAAGCCAACGCACCCTCTACCGGGATATTGCCACGCTGCAATTGCAGGGGGCGCATATTGAGGGAGAAGCGGGATTAGGATATATCTTGCGCCCAGGGTTCATGCTACCCCCGCTGATGTTTTCAGAAGAGGAAATTGAAGCATTGGTGTTGGGCACGCGCTGGGTAGTCCGAAGAGCAGATGAGCGTTTGGCGGGCGCGGCCCGTAATGCATTGATGAAGATTGCTGCGGTATTACCGCCAGAGTTGCGCCACGAGCTTGATTCTTCTGGGCTATTAATGGGGAAGGCAGAATTTACTCCCGCTGTGGTGATCGATTTATCCGCTTTGCGTCACGCTATCCGGGCGGAGCGTCGTACGGAGATTGCTTATTGCGACCTTCAGGGCGATGAGTCTCTCCGCATTATCTGGCCGTTCGCATTAGGATTTTTCGATCAAACCCACGTGATTGCCGCCTGGTGTGAGCTTCGTCAGCAGTTTCGTCATTTCAAGGCTGAACGTATCCGCAGCATGACGGTTTTGGATCAGCGTGATCCCCGCCGTCGCCAGCAGTTATTAAAAGAGTGGCATGAAAAAGAAGACATTCCTCAGCAGTAATGGCTACTGACAAAAATTGACAGCAGTGCGTACTACGATGCATTCAGGCAAGCAGAAGCCTTCTGCTTATTACTCACCTGATTACAGGGAATCTCTGATGAACGCACCAAATCTTATTATTTTATATGTGGAAGATGCCGTTGCCAGCGAGCGTTTCTATCGTGAACTGTTTGATTTGCAACCTGTTGAGAAGTCGGAAAACTTTGCCATGTTTGCCTTTGACTCTGGGTTGTTATTGGGGGTGTGGTCTAAACATGAGGTTAAACCGGTGACCCAACTGGCGGGCGGTGGTAGCGAAGTAGCCATTCGTGTCGAGAATGAGGCTGCACTAAGCGCGATGTATGAAAACTGGAAGGAACAGGGGATGACCCTGATTCAGGACATCACCCAGATGGATTTCGGTTTGACGTTTGTGGCGCTCGATCCCGATCAACATCGGATACGGGTTTATTATGCCAGCTACTAAGTTCGCTTAGGAATAAATGCAAACACACCTTCCTGGTGGGAATTGGGAAGGTGTTCACCATGCCCTCAATCGCTTTAGGCTAACAAACACTCCGCAAGCCTAACCTAGCGCCACTTTGATACCTAGCGCGATTGGTTTTTTTCCGCACGGCTAGTCACGATGTGTTATATAAGCCTTTGGCGTTTTCCCTGTCATATTCTTGAAAAATGTAGCGAAGGCGCTGTCGCTGGAAAACTCAAGAATACTGGCAATCTCAGAAAGTGGATGTGCTTCCACCAGTAATTCAATTGCTTTAAACAGTCGCCATTGCTGGCGCCATTGTTGATAGCTGAGTCCTGTCTCTCGGCTCAAAATACGGCTGATCGTTTTCTCTGATGCACCGCTGTAGCATGCCAGTGTATGCAGTGGCGGCGGTGTTTCCATTTTGCTTAAACATTGTAGCCGTCTGTCTTTCGGTAACGGAAGAAAAGTGAGTTCACGATGGGCACTCTGAATTTCATCCAGACAAACGGCCAGAATATTCTTGGCAGGGCCGTGTTGCCAGTTGGCCGCAAAATCAGCAAAGGCGATTCGTTCGAGGACTTCCCGTAAAAGTGGTGTGGCGTTAAGGACTTCTACATTCTCCGCAAGAGTCGGGTAGTGTTTTTGGTCAAAGTACACTGAACGATAGCCCACTACGCCACGTATTTGTACTCGGTGAACAACTTCTGAGGGGATCCAGGCTATGCGGGCTGGTGGTAAGAAACAGATACTCTCGTTAAGAGTAATACGCATACACCCTTGCTGGCTAAAGAGCAACTGACCCATTTTATGCCAATGGATACCAGAATCGTGCTGGGCTAACTCAGATGCGATACCTACGACGCTATTCTCATAACTATCTGGGCTGAATTCTGATTCTGCAGTAATCCATGCCATATAATGTCTGATTTTGTAAGTTTTATGTCCTTTATATTGTAATGTCGAATGAGCGATTATGCTATTTTATCTTATCTTTTAACAAATTAATTACATGGCTCATTATGCAACGCAAATTGACCCTGACTTTGGCGACATCAATGATGATGTTTCCTCAAGTTGTGGAGACCATCTATAGCCCAGCTTTAACGCATATTGCTGAGGGCTTTCATGTCAGTGCTGAGTCTGCGGCACAAACGTTGTCCTTCTATTTTTTCGCCTTTGCTATTGGCGTAGTGGTTTGGGGACGTATGTGTGATGTGATCGGGAGGCGTCCTGCCATTTTATCGGGGCTAGTGCTATACATGTTGGCTTCTATTATTGCCGTGTTTTGTAGCTCTTTTGCTATTTTACTTGCTGCCCGCGCTTTGGCCGCGTTTGGCGCAGCAGTGGGATCTGTTGGTACACAAACGGTTATCCGTGATCGTTTTGATGACCACGAACTGGCACAGGTTTTTTCTCTAATGGGGATTGCGATGGCGATTAGCCCTGCCGTTGGAGTGTTGAGTGGAGCGCTACTGACACATTACTGGAGCTATCAGGGAGTATTTGCTGGTCTTGCAATTTTAGCTGCATTACTACTTTGTTACGCTGCATGGCGATTGCCAGAAACACGTCCGCTACAGTTAGCACCAAACGCCTTCATCAATACATTTAGGCGTATGATAAAAGATGGTGACATCTGGTGTAGCGCGTTGCTGGTGGCGCTGTTCAATACTTGCATATTCAGCTATTACCAACTTGCCCCGTTTCGTTTTGAAGCACTTAACATCCCACAGCAATGGTTTGGTTATACCGGCATTGTACTCGCCACTGGCGTCGCTATTGGTGCGATAGTAAATAAATCACTCGTTGCCAGAAATTGGCTCTTTTCTGCGTTATTGATGCTGGCGTGTGCATTGGCGCTAGCGGGAGGAGGATTGGTTTTTATGATGGAAGGCACTCCTTGGTTTGTGCTGGCGATGCTACTGGTAGTGATGGCCTATGGTATAGCTATCCCTAATATTTTGGCGCGTGCCCTGCGTCATTATAAAGAGTGTATGGGCACTGCCGGAGCAATCCTTGGGCTGATGTATTATCTAATGCTTGGAGGAGGGTTAGTTATTGCTGGTTTTGCGCAGCGACTGGGTATAGTGCTAACTCTGAGCGGACTGTGCATGCTATTCCTAGCATTAATCGTTGTACGTGAAGAAAAAAGACAGTTAATAGAAAAATTAGAAAATTAATAATAGCGTTATTTAATTATTACTGAAAATTTATTCTTTCACGATTATTTTGTTTTCCATTTTTAATTTGAATGGTGAGCGATATTGCTACGTGTTACGTGTTACGTGTTACGTGTATTTTAATACAGTGATAATAAACGATTGGAAATATTTTTAGGCTTTATATTTTAAATGGATGGGTGTTTTTTCTGGTCTTGGAGGTTTTTTATGTCGGAAATAATAAAATCTGATTGTTATCAGGTTTTTTTTGAAGGAGTAGATATTGGTTTATGTCGCTCTGATATTTCATTATTAGATAGTTTGGAAGTTAAGGGGTTAAACATCCCAAGTTTATGTCGAAAAGGTCAGTGTGGTTGTTGCAAAATAATTTTGCTTAGAGGACATGTTCATCAAAACAACCAAACATCATTAACTGACGATGAAATAAAAGAGAACGTTATTCTTGCCTGTTGTTCTTATCCTAAATCAGATGCTGAATTTGAGCTTTATTAAATAAGGGTGCTAGTATGAATATGATAGAAAACACGTTAAAGAAATGGGATCGCGCTGCCATTGTTAGATCTCGACCACGCCGTGTTATTAATGAACAAGATAAACTAGCTACCCTTTTCTTTCCTCCCGAGCGTTTACCAATTTGTATACATCCTCTTGTAATTGAATTGGGAGAGGATGCAATTCGATACATACAGATACAGACTCTTTATCATTATTTGTACGGCATTGCTAATATTGAATTAGATATTATAAATGAATCCAGTTATAAGCTTTATAAAAATGCAGTTGGGGTACATTTTCCAGAGGAAATGCGATTAGAAGCTTTAACCGTTGTCGTGGATGAATCTTACCATGCCCTGGTTGCGTTGGATTTGATCAATCAAGTTGAACAGATGACCGATACCGCAATGATATCTATGCCTGAATATACTGAAGCCTCATACGCTCTAACGATAGCATTGGGTTTGGTACCTCAGGGATTGAAGGATTTAGTCCGACTGCTCTGTGTTTCACTTTCAGAACAAGCATTGACGACAGATTTAATTGATGTAATTGATAACGAAAATATCTTTCCATCTTTTTATTTAGTAATGAAAGATCATGTTGCTGATGAAGGACGCCATGCTCGTTTTTCTCAGCGAGTACTTGAATATATTTGGGAGCACAGTGATTGCGCGATGAAGGATGCAATGAAGGAATCTATTGTTTCTTTTATTGAAGGATATGTAACGAATACTATTTCAAAGTCTATTGGCGAGAGAGTTTTGCAGGAACTCAATATGAGTGAAGAAAATATTTCTATAGTTATTGCTGACACTTATCCTCCTGTTACGACCAAACCTTGGGAGACCAATAATATCATTACAGGTCAAATGTTAGTTTCTCTTGATAAGGCAGGTATTCTTTCTGATCTTCCGATAAAAAAATAATAATGTATTTTTTTGATTAATTAGAGGATGAATGGTTGATGTTTATCATGACTAATTAATATTGTAGGGATATTCTATGGAAATGTTAAATATTGGTTTTGTTGGTGATTTATTTCTTGGTGAATCGTTTTTTGAAGATGTAATGGAATATGGTCATCAGGTTTGCTTTTTTTCTGAATCATCATGTGTTAATACTCAGTTTGATTTTATCGTAACAACGGAAAATTACCCTCATAAAATCGAGTTGTTGAAGGGGTTCTCAAAAAATATCATTCTTATTGCATCAAATAAAGACATTGTTAGCGATAGTGATTTTTTAGAGAAGGCTGAGTTTTTATTTTTTTATTCTATTAGTCAGGAGGACTCTGGTTGTATTTGTAAGTGTGTTTTCAATGAAAAAACAGATAAATCACAATATAGAATTAAGTGGGTGAGAGATCAGCTTACCGATATCACTGTTGAATTTTCACGGGGAGGCGTGCCTGATGATTTTGAAATATCTAACTTACTTGATGAAAAATTCTTTGCAGAAACGCCAGAGCGTCTTGGCAAGTTGATTCCTCTTCTACTACGCCGTTTCGGTGATCAAACGGATGGGGGGAGTGCTAGTGATTTTGCGTACCATATTTGGTTACCAGATACTGATTTCTCGACGGTCAATACATCGACAGGTAATCCACCTCTATATCACTTTTTTTTTAATGAAACGGGAGCGTTAAGAAAAAGTAGATATGTGCAAACCCGTACTATGATCAGCATACACCCACAAGGTAATGGTGCCTTGATTAAAGTTATGGGAGATGATTTTCGTTTTCAATATTTTACCCGCTATCTGAGTGCATTGCTG
The DNA here is from genome assembly GCA_016415585.1 of Pectobacterium carotovorum. Taxonomy (NCBI): domain Bacteria; kingdom Pseudomonadati; phylum Pseudomonadota; class Gammaproteobacteria; order Enterobacterales; family Pectobacteriaceae; genus Pectobacterium; species Pectobacterium carotovorum. The sequence goes on from CP066552.1 coordinate 806,044, forward strand.
GTGGCTGACGTGGATCCCGTTTATGCGCCAATTGTTGTTGAACCAGAAGAGCTGGCTCAGTTGAGCCTGTTTAATTCTACGGAAGATAAAGCACTGCTCAAAAATGATGTCATTACTTTGTTTCGCAACATAGCCAATGAGTATCCAACGTCTATTGCTTTGCATACGGATGTACGCAGTTATAGCTACGGTGAATTGGATTCTCTCTCAGACAAAATGGCCTGTTGGTTACAGGAACAGAGTGGACAGGCAAACGCGGTAATAGCCGTATCTATGCAAAAATCCGCACAATTGCTGATTGTGCTACTGGGTATTTTGAAAAGTAATAAAACCTATGTGTTACTTGACCCACAGGCTCCCGCGGTACGTAACCAACATATTCTGGATGATGTGCGGCCAGTGTTGATTCTTGCAGAAACTCCGTTACAGGCGGGAGAGTCTCTTTGCCTACATCCTGATAATATCAATTTTGCGCAAATACAGGTGGATAATCGAATACTTCAGACTCCCGCAGAAGGACTTGCTTATATCTGCTATACCTCAGGCACGACGGGTAAACCTAAAGGAGTCATGGTCACGAGAGTTGGGCTTAGTAATCTCGCGCAAAATCACCGTGATTTTATAGGATTAAAGCTCGAAAGTAGGGTGCTTTGTATTGCATCGTTGGGGTTTGATGCGTTTGGTTGGGATATATTTGGTGCTTTTGTTAGCGGTTCTGTCGTGTATTTAGCACCTGATGTCTTACATTCTGATGTTACTGCACTGCATCAATATTTGGTAAAGAATGAAATAGGGCACGTCACCCTCACACCCGCTATTCTTGAACTGCTGCCACATGAGGATTGGCATGGACTTCGTTCTATGATTGTAATGGGGGATGCGCCGCCAGCGGATGTGATCGCTTGGTGGTCTAGCCGAACCCGACTATGCAATGGCTACGGCCCAACGGAAGCGACGATTGCAACATCTTTGTGTGAATATCGTGATGGTGTTGCATGGAATTGCATTGGTAAGCCGTTAAAAAACTATCGCTGTTACATTCTTGATGCCCAGCACAATTTTTTACCTATAGGTTTTGAAGGGGAACTCTATATTGCTGGTGTGGGCCTTGCCCATGGTTACCTGAATGAACCAGCCCTATCCGATGAGAAATTTGTGATGCTGCCTTTGCCAGGTAATCCGTATCCTGAACGGATCTACAAAACTGGCGATATCGCTAAATGGGATGAGCAAGGCAATATTGTTTTTATTGGCCGTAAAGACAATCAAGTCAAAATCAGAGGGGTTCGTATTGAGATTGGCGAGATAGAGGCTGCTATTCGCCGCCATCCTCAGGTGGAAAGTGTTTGTGTTGTTGCTAGCAAGCAACGTGTCGGCAAGGTGTTGGTGGCATTTGTGCAGCCATCTTCATCCACGCTACAAGCAGATATCTTACGTTATTCGTTGATAACGCAGCTTCATTCTGCGGCGATCCCTAGTGCGTTTGTTTTTCTATCCGCCTTACCGCTGACCGTCAACGGTAAAGTTGATAGACGGCAACTTGAGAATAGGCCGTTGGAGGACGCTGATAGCAGCGTTGCCAAGGCGGAAACAGAGACCGAAGCACTTTTGGAACGGATCGTTGCTGATGCAATTGGCTGTGCTTATGTGGATGTAACCCAGGATTTTATTAGCCTAGGCGCACATTCATTGACTATGAGTAGAATTGTAGCGTTGACCTCCCGAGATCTTCATTGTCGCCTGAATCTGGCGGATATCTTTCATCATAATACTATTCGCAGCCTAGCTGAGTATATTGATGAACAGGCTACCGTAGCCCACACAATCGTTCTCCTTAGTGAGGAGCGGCGCGCATCACTTAATCCACAGCAAAATCTCTTGTGGTATCTGAGTGCGTTGAACCCAGATGACTGTAGTTACAATTTGCCTGTTTGTGTAGAAATTTACGGTTTACTGGATCTGGAATTGTTTGAAGATTCAGTAAATTTTGTCTATGAAAAGCATGAAAGTTTGCGAACACTATTCTGTGAATCACAGGGGATTGCGTATCAATATGCTAAGCCCCATGTGTCATTGAAGCTATGTGATTACTGTATCAGTGGCCAAGAGCAGTCGCTGGATGAATTAGTAAAAAATTTGTGTGCTACACCATTTGATATTACTGAACGCCCTCCTGTCATTCTGCGATTGGTGAAATACGATGAAGAACATTATGTACTGGTTTGGGTGAAGCACAATATTATTACGGATGCTTGGAGTGAATACTTAATCTTTAATGATCTGTGGCAGAGATATAATGATTTGAGCCGCCATATACCATTAGCTGTTTTGTCTCCGCAAATACAGACGATAGATCTTATTAATAACCCAACGATGCAAACCTATGAGGGTGATTCGGCTTACTGGCAGCAACATTTAAGTGGATGCAAAGAACTGGATTTCCCACTTGATAAGCCACGTCCTGTATCGCCGAGCCATATAGGAGAGTGCGTTCATTATCAATTTGATGCCGAACTTGCAGAAAGCTTGATACAACGAGCGAAACAGTGGGGTGTAACGCCTTTTGTAATATTGACTGCTGCACTGAACTATTTGTTGAGTAAATATACGAATCAGCAGGATATTGTCATCGGCACGGCTATTGCTGCACGTGACGATGTAGATGTTGAGTTAGTCAGTGGTTTTCATGTGAATACGGTGCCTTTACGAACGGAATTGAGTACGGAAGAGACCATTGGCAGCTTAATTCGTAAAACGTCATCGACCTGTGTGAATGCTTGGCGACATCAGCATCTATCTTTTGATCGGATTCTCCATCTGATCGATCACGAACGCGTATTGAACAAAAATCCACTCTTTCAAATTATGGCGATTCTGCAAAATGCAGGTGATATTTGTCAGACGGATTTATATGGCTGTACATTGCGGCGCTTACCTGTGACATCTGGATTTTCCATGTTCGATATGACGTGGAATTTTAATCAGGAAAACCATGGCCTGAAGATTGAACTGCACTATGCCTCAGAATTATTTCATCATTCGGCGATGCAGATGATGCTGGGTAATTATGCTCAAGTCTTGGAAGAGTTACTGACTTGTTCAGAGGCGACGCAGCTTACGTCAATCAATCCGCTTTGCGAAGCAGAACAACGTTGGTTATTGCAGCAGGCCAGTAATGAGAATATGAGTGCACGCGGTACGCTGCTAGAACAGATTCGCAGCATTGTTCATAGCAGGCCTGATGATATCGCGGTCTGCTGTGAGTACGAGCAATACAGCTATGGGCAATTGTGGGCTGTTTCTGATCGTATTGCGCAGGCTTTGCAAGCGTTGGAAAACGAGACGTTCTCTGTGGGCATTATGATGGAGAAAAGTTGCAAAGTGGTGGCGCTGATACTAGGCGTACTTAAAGCTGGTAAACATTATGTTCCCATTGACGTACATTACCCAGCAGAGCGTGTACGTTACATGATTGATAATGCGAAAACGAAAATTTTGGTGAGGGATGATGGTACAGAGCTATTACAAGACGATGTGGCTCAGATCCATTTTAGCAAGTTGGCTGCTGGCAGTGGAGTTTCATCGTCGCTGATGGATCCTGTTGATGATTGTCTCTCGTATATTATGTACACCTCCGGTTCTACCGGAAATCCTAAAGGTGTCATGATCACCTACGGTAACCTAAACAACTTTATCAACGATTTTGCTGACAGACTCAATTTGGGCGTAAATGACAGGGTATTAAGCCTGACTAGCATTAGTTTTGATATTTTTGGTCTGGAGCTATTTTGTTCTCTGGTTTGTGGTGCTCATTTAGTGCTGTGTGCACGAGAAACTGCGATGGATCCAGTGAAGTTATATCATTTTATTGAGCAACAACAGCCTACCGTTATTCAAGCTACTCCTACTGTCTGGGGAACGATTGTCAACCATCTTCCCAACGCGGCAAACCAACCACTCACTGTGTTGTGCGGTGGTGAAAAAATGCCCGCGGCACTACTTGGTCCTCTGCGTCGGGTTGCTGACCGAGTGTTGCAGGTCTATGGGCCAACGGAAACAACAATATGGTCAACCTGCATCGACCTGACACACGAAGGTGATAGCGCCTGTATTGGTAAGCCGATCAACATGACGGATGTTTTCGTGATGGACGAACATGGTGCCTTGATGCCCAGTGGTGCATTTGGTGAGTTGTGTATCGGGGGGCTTGGTGTTTCACCCGGATACTGGAAAAAGCAGGCCTTAAGTGACAACGTTTTTGTGTGGCGAGAGGTATGTGGTGAGATGCGTTACCTTTATAGAACTGGCGATATTGTGCGCTTTAATCGCCATGGTGAACTGGTATATATAGGGCGTAATGATCAGCAAGTTAAAATTCGTGGTCACCGTATTGAATTAAGCGAAATTGATTTAAAACTATCCTCAATGGATAGTATTGTCCGGGCTCTGAGTTTGATTGTCGGAGAGGGTAATCAGTCGCGAATTATCAGCTATGTACAACTAGCACTCGGCAGTGAATTGAATGAAAAGCTGATACGTTGCACATTGCGGGAAACCCTACCCAATATCATGATTCCTTCTGGTTTCGTCGTATTGAACGCATTTCCGCTAACCAATAACAACAAGATCGATATCCGTCAGTTGCCTGCACCTGAAATGATGTGGTCTTTTTCTGACGTGGACTATATTTCTCCGGCCAATGAGACAGAGCGTGTAATGCAACACCTCTGGCAGCAGGTCTTGGTGCAAACACAGATCAGCGTTACTGACAGTTTTTTTAGTTTGGGTGGCAATTCGCTACAAATCCCGCAGTTACTTCATGCTATTCGTCAGGAAATGGGCATTTCTCTCACAATCCGTGAATTCATTATGCATAGCCAGATCCGTGAATTGGCTGCATTGGCACAGGCTAAAACACATGAGGTGGGAAATGACGCACATTGATATTAGCTACTGTGGGCGTCTTCACCGAATAGAGCATCATCAGCCAGTTCGTTTATCATCCAGAATCCACTTGAATGATAACCCGATTAACATTTATGGCATCGCCCCAGCTAGTGGAGAGCCGTTGCACTATGGTTCTTGTGTTGCAAGCGTTAGCGAAGGAGGTTCGTGCAACGCGACAAGTATCAATTTAGTTCCGCATTGCCACGGTACTCATACTGAGTGTATTGGCCATATTTTGGAAGGAGAATACCATGTTGCGGAACTGCTATTTGAACCGTTCATGGCTGCGACCTTGATTCGAGTACCATTGCAATTTATTGAAAATGTGAAGGATGGGTATAACGCGAGTGCCCAAAAAAAGGATTTGGTGATTACACGAGCTGCGATTGATGACGCTTTGGCACTGATGACGTCAGATTATCTTCAGGCACTGGTTATTTCCACTAGTGTGCCAGATTGGTTACCAGAAGGGGAATCTGCGCCTTATTTTACTCATCAGGCGATGGAGCGAATCGTCGCTTTGGGGGTTCGCCATTTATTGGTAGATATTCCTTCAATTGACCGTCTGCACGATGGTGGTCGAATGGATAATCATCGAATTTTTTGGGGTGTTAGCTATGGCACTATTATGGAGCCAGCCCGCGTAGATTGCTCAGTTACTGAAATGATTCAAGTACCTCAGGAACTCCCTTCTGGGCATTACTTTTTGTCTATACATTTACCAGACATATCGGGTGACGCGCTTCCCAGCATGCCAGTATTGTTCTCATTTTCTCGAAGTAAGGACGCTAAATGAATTATTCAGATTATTTGCAACTGAACCAATTGCTTGCGCTTCAACAACCTGCGTCTCCGTTCAGTGAACACCGTAATGAAAATTTGTTTATTATCACTCATCAGACTTATGAACTTTGGTTCCGACAATTAATTGATGAACTTCACTATCTTATCGATCAGGTTGAGGAAGGTAATATTCCCACAGCTATAAGTGTGCTGCAACGTGTGAATGTTATCACTCAGACAGTGGTGAATCAGATTGGGGTCATATGTACGTTGAAGTTTCATGAGTTTCAGCGATTTCGTCATTATCTAGGCACTGCAAGCGGGTTTCAGTCTTGGCAGTTTGCTGGAATCGAGGCTCTTCTGGGGAAAGAAAATGGTAAGAAATTGCAGCAACACATTGAAAATGAAGATATCCAGCAGAAGTTAAGAGATATTATGCGGCCGGTACCATTGTGGGGGGCGGTTAAAAACCATTTATTGCGTTGCACTGACCGCTTGGAAGGATCAACCAATAGTATTGGGAATGTCATTAAAACTTCTCTGGAACAGCCCTCATGCGAATCCTTATTGTTGAACCAGCTCCTTGATCTGGATTCGTTATTGCAAGAGTGGCGCTATCGGCACATTAAATTAGTGGAGCGAACGATTGGTCAGCGTAGAGGTACGGGAGGGTCGTCGGGAGTTGATTACTTAAAATCCACGTTATTTACGCCGATCTTTGAAGAACTGTGGGATTCAATCAATTGTTAAGTAAAAGGGAGATCACTTTCTTTTATTTTTAATGTTTTTGGTAAGGAAGGCCTACATACATGGTGCATTTACTCACTGCTCAACGTTGTCTAAAAAAATTCACGCCGCATAGTCAAGGCTCTGTGCGGATAATTTGTTTTCCCCATGCGGGGGGCAGCGCCAGCATTTTCCGTTCATGGGCTGAGCAATTGCATCCGAATATAGAGCTGTTTGCTGTACAGTATCCTGGCCGCGAAGAACGCATACAAGAAACGCTTGCTTGCCAGCCTCAGCGCCTGATTGATGACATTGTACAGGCGCTGAGGCTGATACAAGACAAACCCTGTATCTATTTGGGGCACAGCTTGGGCGGCAGATTGGCGCTGGCGGTTACGTTGCAAAGTTCTCAGCCGCCCGCACAGCTCATTGTCTCTGGGTGTACTACTCCTTATGCCGCTAGGCACCATCACTTGCTGAGGTTGACGCGTAGCTCGATGATAGAAGTGTTACGTGAATCAGGAGCAATTCACGCTGCGGTTTACAGCAATGCAGACTTGCTTGATTTTTATTTTCCCCTTCTACGTGCCGACTTGTATCTTGCAAACCAACTGGTTTTCCCTATGGAAACCCGTTGCTCTTCGCCAGTGTTATTCCTTAGTGGTGAAGACGATTGCTGGGTAGAACAACAGGATGTAAGTGATTGGGAAAGACTGGCCTGCGGTCATTTTCAACAACAGAATTTTCCAGGTGATCACATGTTTATTTATCAGCACAGGGAAAGTGTGATAAGGGCTATTCAACGTAAATTTTGTATTCTGTAATCATCCCTTGGCCTGATATCACATTTCAGGCGTTAACCCAGCGCCACTTTGATACCCAACGCGATCAACACCGTGCCCAGCAGCTTATCCACCAGTTTCTGTGCTTTAGCCAGCCCACGTCGTACCGGCTCGCTTTGGAAAAGCAGCACCAGCAGCGGCCACCAGACAACGGATAACAGCCAGATAATCATGGCGTACCACAGTTTTTCACCAAAGCCGGAGTGAATGTTCAGCACCTGTGTAAACATCGCCAGAAAGAACAGTGTGGCTTTTGGGTTAAGCAGATTGCAGAGATAGCCTTGCAGGAAGGCTTTTTTCAAGCTGACGTTTTGCTGCCCCTGTTGTGAAATGTCCATCTTGCCGCCGCCACGCGATAATAATGTCTGAATACCGATCCAGATCAGATAGGCGGCGCCCGCATATTTCAGTACATTAAACAGCCACGGCGTGGTGGTGATGACGACGGCTAGCCCAGCGACGCAGTATGCCATGTGAGTTGCCACGCCGCAGATTACGCCAAACGCGGTCATCAGTGCGGCAACGCGTGGGTAGCGTGTCGCGTTCTTGATGACGAGGAAAAAGTCGGGGCCGGGAGAGAGCATCCCCAGCGTGGCGATAGTGGCGACAAACAGCGATGTTTCTAACATGGTCATCCCAGAGAGTGAAATAGTAAGAACGTTTGAAATGATAGCGTCAGAATAATGAATTCGCATCACACTTATTGGTTATTCGGCGGCGATATGTTAACAATTATCCTTTGGTTTTTTGTGGTTAATTTCAGGGGCAGGTTGAGATAACAACATGGTCAGTGAACGTGAGAACCGTGAACTATTAAGTAGTGCAAAACTACTAAGTGGCGAAAAACGGATGGATGAAGCGCCACAGCAGCGGGAAATAACCCGACTGTGCATTCAATGTGCGCTGCTGCTGTTACAGCATGGCGCGGAGAGTATGGTGGTTGAACAGCTGTCGTCACGGCTGGGTATGGCGCTCGGTGCTGATAGCGTTGAGAGCTCCATCTCAGCAAATTCGATTGTACTGACCACCATCATGCAGGGGCATTGTATGACGTCGACACGCAAGAATGTGGATCGCGGCATTAATATGCACGTCGTGATTGAAGTTCAGCATGCGGTCATCATGGCCGAGCATAAACTGCTGGATGTGGCGGGCGTAGAAAAGCGTCTGGGAAATATCAAACCGCTGCGCTATCCGCGTTGGCTGATGGTTTCCGTTGTGGCACTCTCCTGCGGCTGCTTCAGCCGTTTGAACGGTGGCGGGTGGGATGCGTTTATCGTCACGCTGATTGCTAGCGGTCTGGCAATGTATGTTCGCCAAGTGTTTACGGCGCGACACCTGAACCCGTTGATCAACTTCTGTATTACGGCGTTTGTGGCGACGTCGGCATCTGGGCTGCTGATGCGTTTACCTGCTTTTTCTCAAACCTCGACGGTAGCGATGGCGGCGAGCGTGTTGCTGCTGGTTCCCGGTTTCCCGCTGATTAACGCCGTGGCCGATATGTTTAAAGGGCACGTGAATACCGGTCTGGCACGCTGGACGGTCGCGAGTTTACTGACGCTGGCAACCTGTATTGGGGTCGTGATGGCGATGTCGTTGTGGGGGTTACGCGGATGGGCTTAAGTTTACTGTGGGCACTGTTGCAGGATATGGTGCTGGCGGCGGTCCCTGCGTTGGGGTTTGCGATGGTCTTCAACGTACCGCTGAAAGTGCTGCCTTACTGTGCGCTGCTGGGCGGTGTCGGGCATGGCGTACGGTTTCTGGCGATACATTTCGGCATGAATATCGAGTGGGCGTCGTTTTTGGCGGCGATCCTAATTGGCATTATCGGTATTCGCTGGTCACGCTGGCTGCTGGCGCATCCGAAAGTCTTTACCGTAGCGGCGGTGATCCCGATGTTCCCCGGCATTTCTGCCTACACGGCGATGATTTCGGTGGTGGAAATTTCGCATCTTGGCTACAGCGAAGCGCTGATGAACGCCATGATGACCAATTTCCTGAAGGCCAGTTTTATCGTCGGCGCGCTCTCTATCGGTCTGTCTTTACCGGGGATCTGGCTCTACCGTAAACGGCCGGGAGTATAAAACTCTTATATTACGTTTCGGTCTTGTATCTATGTCGACGAGCGAAAGGGCTTTCCGTATAGTGTCAGCAATTTTCTGACCTACAGGGTTTTTCACCATGGTTATTAGTTTGATTGCTGCACTGGCAGTGGATCGCGTGATTGGCATGGAAAACGCGATGCCGTGGCATTTGCCAGCCGATCTGGCATGGTTTAAGCGTAATACACTTAATAAGCCGATTATTATGGGGCGTAACACTTTTCGTTCTATCGGCCAGCCGCTGCCCGGCCGACTGAACATTGTCGTCAGCAATCATCCCAGTGATGACGATCGTGTGACCTGGGTCTCCTCGTTGGACGCTGCGCTGGCGGCGGCGGGCGACGTCGAGGAAGTGATGGTGATTGGCGGCGGCAGTATCTATCAACAAATGCTGCCGCAGGCTAACCGCCTCTATCTGACGCACATTGATGCCGAAGTGGAAGGCGACACGCATTTCCCTGACTATGAGCCGGATGAATGGCAGTCTGTTTTCAGCGAGTTCCATGATGCTGACGAGCGTAACTCACACAGTTACTGCTTCGAAATTCTGGAGCGTCGCTAAGCGCGCTTTCCTGCGATAACATTCTGTCAGTAAACGGTGAAGAGCTAAACCCGCCTTGTTGCGGGTTTTTTTCGTTTCTGGCCCGATGTTTACTTCCCCGACTGACAGCTTTCCCAAATGGCGTTTCTCAGCCAGCGATGTGCAGGATCGCTCTCGCGTCGCGTATGCCACACCTGCTGGAATGCAAAATCGGGTATCGTGAACGGCGGCGGAAAAATGTACAAATCTGGCGTAGTGATGCGGGCCATGCTGCGCCGTGCAGCGGTTAGAATCAGATCAGTACCGGCAATGAGATTGATGGCGGCATGCCAGTGGGGCAGAGTTAGCACGACATTGCGCGCTAGGCCGTTTGTAGCCAGCGCGCTGTCAATTTCATTGGCTGAATCAGGATGCATCGTGACCAGAATATGTGGCCGTTCCAGCCATGCCTCAAACGACAGCGTACCGTTTTCTGGCAGCGTGGCGCGGTCGGCCAGACAGGCAAACTGTTCTTCAAAGAGAAGTTCGGCGTTTACCTCGGATGGGCGCTCAGGAAACACGCCGAGGCCTAAGTCGATTTGTCCATCGATCAACTGTGCCAGCATCATTTCACGGCCGGCATGGCTGACGGCCAGAGAAATGCCGGGTGCCTGTGTGCGTAGATGCCGCATGAGCGTTGGCAAGACGGCATTCGTACCGTAATCGGAGAGCGCTAACCGGAAATGCCGCGTGCTATGACGCGGATCGAACTTCGGTGCCTGGATAAGCTCGTTCAACTGATCAAGCGCCTGTTCCAGCGGGCCGAGTAGCGCCTGAGCACGGGTCGTGAGCGTCAGGCCAGCCTCACGCCGAACTAACAGCGGATCGTTAAAAATCTGGCGTAGCTGTGATAATGAATGGCTGACGGCAGGCTGGCTGCGGTGTAGACGAAGCGCTGCCCGTGTGACGTGTTTTTCCGTCAACAGCGCATGAAGCGTGAGCAGCAGATTCATATCGATACGACGTAAATCATCCATTCTGTGAATGCCTTCCGTATGAATTACGAATTTCCATCAGTTTAATGGATGGGTGAGTATTGGAACATCCCAATTGTGTTGTGAACTTATATTGTGAATCAGGGGGCTCCATGTCGTTATTCTCTTCTTTTTCTCTCTCATTATTGCTGCCGCTGGGTATTGCGGTATTTGCTGGGAGCATTGTGCCTTTTCAGGCTGCCAGCAATGCGGTGTTGGGTCGCTCGTTAGGTCATCCGCTTTGGGCAACGCTGGTGTCCCTGCTGGTCAGCATCTGCGTGCTGCTGCCGATTCTGTTTGCTGCTCGGGTGCCTACGCCAACGCTTGGCAATGCCTTGCAGGGGCCGTGGTGGATCTGGCTGGGTGGGGTGGCGGGTGTCGCTTATATCACCGCTGCGTTATTGCTGACGCCAAAGCTCGGTGCCTCAGGCTTTATTGTCTGTGTGATTGCGGGTCAGGTTGTGGCATCGCTGATTATCGATCATTTTGGTTTGATGGGGCTGGCAGTGAAGCCTGCTACGCTGGGGCGAATAGCGGGTGTCGCGTTAATCGTTATAGGGATGCTGGTGGTGCAATATTCTGCGGCATCTCAACCGCTGACAAAATCCGGCGTTGAAACCTATAAGCAACCACAGTAAGGAGGTTATCTCTTCATTTCGTCGCGCGAATGGGTCACATTTCCGTCATCTGTCATCGTTAGTATAAAAATGAGTAACGGCTTTCGTCGTTAAATCGAAATTCCGTTGAGTCGCAGCCTTTGATAGGTAGGAGACAGTACGCATGACGAATAGAAACCGTAATCTGAATACTGACCGTCTGAGCGATCCACGCCGCCGTGAATTACCGTCAGGCGACGTAGAAGCCGTTGGTTTAGCTGGGTTTCTTGGTGGTGGCATCTGGTCGATTCCCACCGAGGAGTTGGTCGTGCCGCCATCCCAAAAGGCTCAGTCTGGGACGGCTTTCCCTTTTCTATGAAACCAGCACTGGCGATAGAGTGAATGCTTTCTAGCCTTTACTCATCCGCTAAGGGTGCGATCTCGCCAGAGAGTTCGGTGCTTGATGAGAGTGATGGTTGCGTGAAATAGCGCTTATCGTCCCAACGTAGCATTGTCAGTTCTCCCCCCCCAACAGCACCCGGTATCCAGTGCGTAAATGTTTTCCGGCGTGCCTTTCCCTTCCAGTGATGCCCAATGGCCGAAGGCAATGGCGTATTCCCCTGCAACCTGGCTCGGCAGCTCAAACCACGGTTTGAGCAGAGAAGGAGCCTGACTCGGCGGCTCTTTGCAGAGCATATCCAGTTGTCCGGCAGAGAAGCAGTAGCGCATACGGGTAAAGACGTTGGTGCTAAAGCGTAGACGAGCCAGACCGCTGAGCTCTGGGCTCCAATGGTTCGGCATATCGCCATACATGGCATCGAGGAAAAGCGGGTAGCTGTCGCTGCTCAGGATCGACTCGACTTCGCGTGCGCACATGAGCGCCGTCGGCAGATCCCACTGCGGTGTGATGCCCGCGTGCGCCATGACCAGTTTCAACTCTTCATCAACCTGTAGAATCGGCTGGCGGCGTAGCCAGTTGATAAGCTCGTCGGCGTCCGGTGCGGTGAAGAGATCGTTGAGACGATCTTTCGGCTTATTACGGCTGATACCGGCATAAACGGCCAGAAGATGCAGATCGTGATTGCCAAGCACCATACGGACAGAGGAACCGAGAGAACGAACAAGCCGCAGAACCTGAAGCGAGTCCGGCCCCCGTGCGACTAAATCGCCCGTTAACCAAAGTGTATCTTGTTCTGGATTAAAGGAAACTTGCGCCAATAGCGCGTTGAGTTCAACGTAACAGCCGTGAACATCGCCAACTAAATAGGTAGACATAATTAATGTATCAGTGAAGGGATAGCCAGACGGAAAACGGGGATTGGGACCTGAAACGCTTTACCTTGATGGTCAACCATATGGTAGTGGCCTTCCATCGTGCCAAGAGGCGTTTCTATGACGGCACCGCTGGTATAGTGGAATTCGCCACCGGGCTGGATAATCGGCTTTTCGCCGACGACGCCTTCACCCTGAACTTCAGTCTGGCGACCGTTACCGTTGGTGATCTGCCAATAACGCCCCAAAAGCTGGACTTCATGACGCCCCAGATTGCGGATCGTAATCGTGTAAGCAAACACGAAACGTTCTTCATCAGGCTCCGACTGTGATTCCACGTAGAAGCTCTGAACCTGTAAACAAACACGGGGCGCATTAATCATGATGAACTCCAGTTATTCCTGTTTTGCAGGATGCTCGCTCAGCCAGTTCGCCAATCGGCAATATTGCTCAACGGTCACATTCTCTGCGCGACTGGTGACATTGATCCCCAGTTCGGTGAGGATTTCCGGGGTGAACAGGTTGCCCAGACTGTTACGCAATGTCTTACGGCGCTGGTTAAACGCTTCCGTCGTGATGCGGCTCAGCACGCGAATGTCGCTGACCGGGTAGGGGATCTCGGCATGAGGAACGAGTCGCACTACGGCGGAGTCAACTTTAGGCGCGGGCTTGAATGCCTCTGGTGGTACTTCAAGCACTGGGATTATCTGACAATAATACTGTGCCATGACGCTCAGGCGTCCAAAAGCTTTACTGTTCGGTCCTGCCACCAAGCGGTTAACCACCTCTTTCTGCAACATAAAGTGCATGTCGCGGATAGATTGAGTATAGGTGAATAAGTGGAACATCAGCGGCGTGGAAATATTATACGGCAGGTTGCCGAAAACACGCAGCGGTTGCCCAGCCTGTTCAGCGAGCGCGGCGAAATCGATCGTCATGGCATCTTGCTGAATAATCGTCAGCTTGTCTTTCAGCGTCGGATGCGTTTCCAACCGCGCGGCCAGATCCCTATCCAGCTCAATAACGGTAAAACGATCCATTCGATCGCCAACGGGCGCGGTCAACGCGCCGAGGCCGGGACCGATCTCAACGATCGCTTGACCTGGCTGAGGATGAATCGCCGAAACGATGCTATCGATCACGAAGTGATCGTTTAAAAAGTTTTGCCCAAAACGTTTACGGGCGAAGTGACCTTGGTGTACGCGATTATTCATTACTGTGTTTTATCATTTTAATGGCAAGATTTAATGCCGTGATGAAGCTGCCGGGGTCGGCGCTGCCAGTTGCGGCCAGCTCTAGCGCTGTACCGTGATCGACCGACGTACGAATAAAAGGTAACCCCAACGTGATATTAACGGCGCGCCCGAAGCCCTGATATTTCAGAACCGGGAGCCCTTGATCGTGGTACATCGCCAAAACGGCGTCAGCGTGTTGCAGATACTTGGGCTGGAAAAGCGTGTCGGCAGGCAACGGTCCAACTAGTGTGATGCCCTGTTGCCGGAGTTCGTCCAGCGCGGGGTTAATTACATCCAGCTCTTCACGGCCCATATGGCCGCCTTCACCGGCATGGGGATTTAGCCCACACACATAAATCTGCGGTTGAGCAATGCCGAATTTTGTCTGCAAATCATGGTGCAAAATCGTGATGACTTCGTGCAGGCTCTGGCGGGTAATCGCTGCAGAAACAGCGGCCAGCGGAAGATGCGTGGTCGCTAAGGCAACACGCAGTTCTTCTGTTGCCAGCATCATGACGACACGGTCACAGCGGCTGCGATCGGCGAAAAATTCAGTGTGTCCGCTGAATGGGACACCAGCATCGTTGATAATGCCTTTATGCACCGGGCCGGTAATCAGCGCGGCGAATTCGCTGTTCAGGCAGCCATCGCAAGCACGCGCCAACGTCTCAACGACATAAGCGCTGTTAGCGACATTCAATTGGCCTGGAATGATGGTTGCTGGTGCGGCGATCGGCAGAATGGTCAGGCTACCCGCCTGTTGTGGCTGTGCGGGCTGGCCGGGTTGATAGTCACGCAGCGTCAGCGGCATCGACAACTGCACTGCGCGACTGAGCAACAGGTCAGGATCCGCACAGATCACGAGCTCTACAGGCCAGGCCTGCTGAGCCAGAGCAATCACCAGATCGGGGCCAATCCCGGCGGGTTCGCCGGGGGTGATCACAACGCGTGGCGTATTGCTCTCAGTCTGCATGAGTTTCAATCTGCATTAGTTACTGGCACCATTAATCACTTTGACATAGGCCGCTGCACGCTGTTCCTGCATCCAGGTTTGCGCTTCTTCAGCGAATTTACGATTAAAGATCATACGGTACGCCTGCTCTTTTTGCGCTGCGTCGGTTTTATCAACCTGACGGGTATCCAGCAGCTGAATCAGGTGCCAGCCAAAAGAGGAATGAACGGGCTGACTGATTTCGCCTTTCTTCAGTTTCAACAACGCATCGCGGAAGGCCGGATCGTACATATCTGGAGAAGCCCAGCCAAGGTCGCCGCCCTGATTTGCTGAACCTGGATCCTGAGAGAGCAGTTTGGCTTGTGAAGCGAAATCAGTGCTGCCGTTTTTGATCTGCTGTGCCACTTCGGCCAGCTTGGCTTGCGCCTGGCTGTCCGTCATGACGACAGACGGTTTGATCAGAATATGGCGAGCATGCGTTTCAGTTACCGATACGCTTTTGTTACCGCCGCGAATATCGTTCACTTTCAGAATGTGGAAACCTACACCAGAACGGATCGGGCCGACGACCTGACCTTTCTGCGCCTGTGTTAAGCGTTCGGCAAACAGTGTTGGGATCTCCTGTAGCTTGCCCCAGCCCATTTGGCCGCCTTTCAGCGCCTGAGAATCAGATGAATAAGTAATGGCCAGCTTACCAAAATCTGCGCCTTCACTGATTTGCTTCACCAGCGATGTTGCCAGATTTTCCGCTTCATCAACCTGCTGCTGAGTCGGGTTTTCCGGTAATGGGATCAGAATGTGGCTCAGGTTCAGCTCATCGTTTTCACCAGTCTGGGTGGCGATTTGCTTAGCCAGCGTATCGACTTCCTGAGGCAGTACGGTGACGCGACGACGGACTTCGTTGTTACGCACTTCCGAAATCAGCATCTCTTTGCGAATCTGGTTACGGTAGGTGTTGTAGCTCAGACCTTCATAAGCCAACTGGCTTTTTAGCTGATCCAGGGACATCCGGTTCTGAGCGGAAATATTGGTAATCGCCTGCTCTAATTGCTCATCCGTCACCTGAATGCCCATCTTCTGCGCCATTTGCAGGATGATGTTGTCCATGATCAGGCGATCGGTAATCTGATGACGTAGCGTGGCGTCATCCGGCAACTGCTGCCCGGCTTGTTGGGCGTTCAATTTTACCGACTGTAAAAGACTGTTTACATCACTTTCCAATACGACGCCGTTGTCGACCACTGCTGCGACTTTATCAACCACCTGTGGTGCTGCGAACGCGGTAGAGGCACTCAGTGCCAATCCGAGAATAAGCGTTCTCCAGTTCTTCATACCTTTCCCATTATTTCATCCGCAAGGCGGGTTAAAGTTCCAACATTTCCGTAAGACAGACTGTTTGTGTTTATCGGCCCTGCACTCTGTATGACATCAGAATGCACGCTGGTAAGGCAAAATACCTGAACGCAGCATTTTGTCGGAACCCAGACCGTAATTACTGCTTAAACCACGTAATTCAATATTAAATGACACTTGGTTGTCGTATTCACTACTGCGGCTGGCACTGTTCCAGTCGGTAATTTTGCGTTCATAACCGACGCTCACGGCCCAACAGCAAGTATTATACTGTAAGCCAATTAGCTGGTTTGCTGGCTGATTGGCTTTGGTGTCGTAGTAATAAGCCCCAACCACTGCCCAACGTTCGGCGATCGGCCAGCTCGCGGTAACACCAACCTGTGAGATACCTTGTTGGAAGCCAGGGTTCGTCACATTCGGAATCATATCCCGAATGTATTCAGGGCTGGCATAACGATAGTTTAGCTGCACCAGACGTTCTGCATCGCGGCGGTATTCTAACACGGCATCGCCCAGTGCGACTTCGTTCAGTCGATTGTCATACTGTAGACCACCGCGAATGCCCCACCCGTCATCGATTCTCAGGAAGGAGTCACCTGCCCATACCTGGCTACCGTTGTTATCGCTTTTATCGAGCGACGTATTACGGTCACCCGTGCGTGGGCGATCGAAGTAATAGATTTGACCAATAGAAGCGTTAAAACGTTCAACCAACGCATCATCATAAATACGTGTCGTGACACCCGTCGCAATCTGATTTGCGGACGCGATGCGATCCAGACCGCTGTAACTGCGATCGCGGAACAGGCCGGAATAGTCGGTCTGCATCAGCGTGGAGTCATAGGTATGAATACTGCTCTGATCGCGATAAGGGACGTACAGGTACTGCGCTCGAGGTTCCAGCGTCTGGGTATAAGCCTGCGACCAGTCCATCTCGCGCTCAAAGACCATTTTGCCATCGACTTTATATTGCGGCATGACTCGGTTAACCGAGTCTTTCAGTGCATCTTTTGTACCTTGGTCAATGTTTGGAGTCGAGGAAGCACGGTAACGATCCAGATTATCCTGCTGGTAATGCGTCGCTAATAGCTTAACTTCGGTATTCAGGCTGGCCCAGCGGTTTGCTAGCGGGAGGCTCAGCGTTGGCTCAGCATGCAGACGAGTCGCTTCTGGGCGATTGTCGTTGACGTTGGTAAATTTTACCGCCTGACCATAAAGGTGTATATCAATTGGACCGATATCATTCTGGTAATAATTGATATCGAGCTGTGGCTCAGCACGATAAACATCATGGCTAGTCGCATTAGAAAAGACCTGGAACCGTCTGCTGGACAACGTGGTGTCCCAGTTTTGGTTCGCATAGCCTGCACTGAGCTTTTGGGGGACGTAGCCATCGGTGGTCGAACCGTAATGCGAATCTAGATCGGTAAAGTAGCGGTCGTCGCTGACTTTTGTGTAGTCCGCGTTAAAACGCCACACCTGATCCATCACGCCGCTGTGACCCCAGTGGAACAACCAGCGGTTGTCGTTACTATCTTGCGGGGAGACTTTAGCGTATTCATTGTCGCTGGGCAGCCAGTCGAACTGAATGACACCAAGACCCGGTGTGGTCAGGTAGCGGAATTCGTTCTGCCACTGCATACCACGTTTAGTTTGCAGATGCGGGGTGATCGTGGCGTCAAAATTAGGGGCGATATTCCAGTAATAGGGCGTCAGCAGTTCGAAGCCATTGCTGCTACCATATTTCGCATTGGGGATCAGGAAGCCAGAGCGTCGTTTATCGCCGATAGGAAGCTGTAAATACGGGCTATAGAACACAGGTACGCCAGCAATCTTGAAACGTGCGTTCCAGATTTCAGCAACCTGCTCTTCTCTGTCTTGAATCACTTCCGAACCGACGACACTCCAGCTATTATCTCCCGGCAGACAGGAAGTGAAGGAGCCGTTTTCCAGAATGGTGTAGCGATTGCTGTCACGCATTTTCATTTTGTCGGCGGAACCACGCCCTTGACGGCCCACCATCTGATAGTCGCCTTCATAGACGTCGGTATCTTTGGTGTTCAGGTTGGCCCAGGCTTTAGGGCCTTTCAGGATGACCTGATTGTCGTCGTAGTGGACATTTCCCGTCGCGGTAATAGTACGCGTGGGTGTGCTACCCTGCGTTGCCGGATCCAACTGGTTCAGCTCCACCTGTTCGGCGGTCATGACGCTGTTACCCTGCTGGATGTTAACATTGCCGATGAATTTGGCATTGTCGGGATAGTTGGCTTCGGTTTTGTCGGCCTGAATATTGACCGGCAGCTGGTTGGGATCGCCTGTTACCAGTGGTCTGTTGTACGTAGGTACACCCAGCATGCACTGTTGAGCGAGATCGGCCAGCGCGTGCTGGCTGTAAAGCGCCGACCAAACCAGAGTGGCCAGCAGAGTTGGGAAACTTTTTTTCATACGTGGTATCAGGTGTTCCGTCATCAGGGGCATCATGCCGGCAAACGGTCAGAGACTATATCACTCGTTAGCGTTGCGCCAGTGTTAAATCCCCACCGCCTATACGCACCGCCGTTAGGTGCAAAGATAAATGACAGGTATGATAAAGCAATTTTTGGCTGACGGCATGAGGATTTGAGGAGTATATGCGGTATTGGGGAAAGTTGCTGGGGTTGGCGCTGGGAATCGTCTCAAGCGCTGGCATCTGGGGAATGGTCATGGGCTTACTGATGGGGCATTGGGTTGACAAAGCCCGGGCATCGCGTCGCCGTGATTATTTCTCCGCTCAGTCTACTCGCCAGTCATTGTTCTTTCTCACGACCTTTCAGGCCATGGGACACCTGACCAAATCCAAAGGCCGGGTGACGGAAGCCGATATCAAGATCGCAACCAAAATGATGGATCGTCTTGAGCTGTTTGGTGAGGCTAGAGCTGCCGCTCAACGGGCATTCCGCGAAGGAAAGACCACCCATTTCCCTCTGCGAATAAAATTACGCAAGCTGCGCGATGCTTGTCTGGGACGTTTTGATTTAATTAAGATGTTTCTGGAAATTCAGCTTCAGGTCGCGTTTGTTGATGGCGTTCTGCATCCGAACGAGCGACGCGTGTTGTACGTGATTGCCGATGAGCTGGGCGTGACGCGTGAGCAGTTTGAGTTTTTTCTGCGGAATATGGAAAGTACCACGGGGCAGCAGTCGCGGCAGAATCAGTCACGCCAGAACGGTAAATCGCATCAGCGCCACAGT
This sequence comes from Pectobacterium carotovorum, assembly GCA_016415585.1. Lineage (NCBI taxonomy): Bacteria > Pseudomonadati > Pseudomonadota > Gammaproteobacteria > Enterobacterales > Pectobacteriaceae > Pectobacterium > Pectobacterium carotovorum. The sequence continues at coordinate 825,636 of CP066552.1, forward strand.
AACGGTCACTCCAGCGGGGGCTACTCCAACGGACACTCTTATGGCGGCCAACGTCCAGCCTCACCGCCGCGAGGGCCAACAGTCGAAAGTGCCTGTCGTACGCTGGGCGTGCGCAGCAGCGATGACGCCGTGACGATTAAGCGCGCCTACCGCAAACTCATGAGCGAACATCATCCCGATAAGCTGGTCGCCAAGAAGCTTTCGCCAAGGATGATGGAGATGGCCAAACGCAAAGCGCAGGATATTCAGGCCGCCTATGAACTGTTGAAAAGCGCGAATCAGACAAAATAATCCGCATCCTTCCTCTTCTTATTACTTCCCCGTTTTACTGCTCCACCAAACCCGATTTGCAAATACCGTCAGTGAGTTTGCTTCAGAAATCCGCTTCGCAACGAAAGTGCATTGGGGTATTGAATGCTGGGTGGGTGATGGCCAGTTCTTGTGCGTGCAGTAAAAGGCGGGGGGCCAGCGCTTTGGCATCGGGATGCGCATAAAAGCCATCGCCGAGAATAGGGTGGTCCAGCGCGAGCAGGTGGACACGTAGTTGATGAGAGCGACCGGTAATCGGCATCAGTTTGACGCGTGTTGTACCGTCAGCGTCACGCGACAGTACCTGATACTCCGTCTGTGCCGATTTTCCTGTTTCAAAGCAGACTTTCTGTTTCGGGCGGTTCGGCCAGTCACAGATCAGCGGCAGATCGATGACGCCCTCATCCTGCGCCATATGTCCCCAGACGCGGGCAAGGTAGGATTTCTTGGGTTCACGCTCGCGAAACTGACGTTTTAATTCACGCTCGGCGGCTTTCGTGAGTGCAACGGCAATCACGCCGCTGGTTGCCATATCCAGACGATGCACAGATTCTGCCGTCGGGTGGTCAGCCTGAATGCGGCTCATGACGCTGTCTTTGTGTTCTGGCGCGCGGCCGGGAACCGACAGCAGACCGCTGGGTTTATTCACCACCATGATGTGCTGATCCTGATACAGAATATGCAACCAAGGATCGGTAGGTGGGTTATAGGGTTCCATCGGAGCACCTTCAGACAACATATAATGTGTGATATTAGGGAGAACACGGGGATGAGGTTCCCGCAGGGAGACCTCGCCCCGTGGTATGCCCGTGTATCTCGATTTTGCAAACAACGTGTCTTTATAACAGCGGTATGAGGTTTATGCCTATACCGCTGTCAGAAACGTTTACTGATGTGACACCACAACCAGACGAATAGCATCCAGACGCCAGTTGGCTTCGTGCAGGTTGCTCAGCACCTGCTCGCGCTGGTTTTCCAGTGCGGTCAGCTCATCTTCACGAATGTTGGGGTTGACGGCTTTCAGCGCTTCCAGACGTTCCAGTTCGCGGCGCAATTGCAGGTCAGCCTGCTCCTGAGCCTCGGTGATGAGCTGGCGCGCCTGCGTTTCTACCAGCGCTTCCGCTTGTTGCAGCATGGCGTGAACATCGGGCTGTACCGCATTCACCAGCTTGCTGGACGTATGACGGTTTACGGCGTTGAGCTGGCGGTTGAAGCTCTCAAACTCAACCTGCTCCGCCAGATTGGTGCCTTTACGGTCCATCAGCAGGCGAACCGGTGTTGGCGGCAGGAAGCGGGTCAGTTGCAGGTGTTTCGGTGCCTGTGCTTCCACCACGTAAACCAGCTCAGCCAGCAGCGTGCCGACTGGCAGCGCTTTATTTTTCAGCAGCGACACTGCACAGCTTCCGGTATCGCCGGACAGCACCAGATCGAGTCCGTTACGGATGAGCGGATGTTCCCAACTGATAAACTGTGCGTCTTCGCGAGAGAGCGCCTGATCGCGATCGAAAGTGATCGTACAGCCGTCCTGCGGCAGGCCCGGGAAATCCGGCACCAGCATATGATCGGATGGCGTTAGGATGATCAGATTATCGCTGCGATCTTCCTGATTGATGCCAACAATATCAAACAAGTTCAGTGCAAATGTCACCAGATTGACGTCATTATCCTGTTCGGCAATGGCCTGCGCTAACAGTTGAGCTTGTTCGCCACCGTTAGAATGCATTTCCAGCAGGCGATCGCGGCCTTGCTCAAGCTGTTGCTTCAGGTTGTCGTGCTGTTGGCGGCACGTATGGATAAATTCATCCAGTCCCTGCTGTTCGCCAACCGTTGTCAGCCGCTCGATCAACTGAGCATGGTGCGTATCATAAATGGTACGACCCGTCGGGCAGGTGTGCTCAAACGCATCCAGCCCTTCGTGATACCAGCGAACCAGCAACGCCTGCGCGGTGTTTTCCAGATACGGCACCAGAATCTGAATTTCTTTTGCCTGCCCGATACGGTCCAGACGACCAATACGCTGTTCCAGCAGGTCGGGGTTAAACGGCAGATCGAACATCACTAAATGGCTGGCAAACTGGAAGTTACGGCCTTCGGAACCGATCTCTGAACAAATCAGCACCTGTGCGCCTTCTTCTTCAGAAGCAAAATAGGCGGCGGCACGGTCACGTTCAAGAATCGACAGCCCTTCATGGAAGACGGCGGCGCGGATGGCTTCACGCGTGCGCAGCACTTGTTCCAGCTGTAGCGCGGTGGCTGCCTGTGCACAGATCACCAGGATTTTTTCATCACGATTGGCGGTCAGGTAGTTCAGTAACCATTCTACGCGTGGATCGAAGTTCCACCAGGTGGCATCGTCCCCTTCGAGCTGTTGATAAATTTGTTCCGGGTACAGCATGTCGCGGGCGCGGACTTCCAGCGCCTTGTTCGCGTTCATAATGCCGGACACTTTAATCGCCGTTTGGTACTGCGCCGGCAGCGGCAGGCGGATTTGATGCAGGACACGATGCGGGAAGCCTTTAACCCCCTGACGCGTGTTACGGAACAGCACACGGCTGGTGCCGTGGCGATCCATCAGCATGGTGATCAGTTCCTGACGCGCCTTCTGATTGTCATCGCTGTCGCTGTTGATGGCTTTCAGCAGTGGTTCAATGTCCTGCTCGCCCAGCAGATCGCTTAGCGCATTCAGTTCAGCCGTTTGGGCTTTTTCGCCTGCTAACAGCAGCGTGACGGCATCGGCAACCGGGCGGTACTGCTGCTGTTCAGCAACGAATTCTTGATAGTCGTGGAAACGGTTGGGATCGAGCAGGCGTAAGCGCGCAAAGTGGCTCTGTTGGCCGAGCTGTTCTGGCGTTGCCGTTAAGAGCAGAACGGCTGGCGTGGCGCGTGCCAGCGTTTCAATGGCCTGATATTCCGGGCTAGGGCTTTCTTCGCTCCAGACCAGATGGTGGGCTTCATCCACCACCAGCAGATCCCAGTCGGCGTTGACGAGCTGCGCAAAGCGCTGGGCGCTGCGTTGAACAAATCCCAGTGAGCAGATCACCAGCTGTTCAGTTTCAAACGGATTGCTGCTGTCCAGCTTGGCTTCGGCATAGCGCTCGTCGTCAAACAGTGAGAACAGCAGGTTAAAGCGGCGCAGCATTTCGACCAGCCACTGATGTTGCAAGGTTTCCGGCACGACAATCAGCACGCGACTGGCACGACCCGCCAGCAGCTGCTGGTGGATGATCATCCCTGCCTCAATGGTTTTTCCCAGACCGACTTCGTCCGCCAGCAAAACGCGTGGCGCGTGGCGTTGGCCGACTTCATGAGCGATATGAAGCTGATGGGGGATAAGGCTGGCACGCATGCCACGCAATCCGCCCCACTGTTGCAGAGCCTGCTCGTTCTGGTGCTTACGGGCGCGATAGCGCAGAGCAAAGCGATCCATACGATCGATCTGTCCGGCGAACAGGCGATCTTGCGGTTTGTTGAACGTCAGTTTGCTGTCGAGGAAGACTTCACGCAGTTCCGCCGACGTTTCATCGTCCAGGCGTTGGCCGCAATACACCAGCAACCCTTTTTCTTCTCGCACGTCATCCACTTTGAGCTGCCAGCCTTCATGGCTGGTGACGGTATCGCCGGGATTGAACATCACGCGGGTGATGGGGGCGTCGCTGCGGGAATAAAGTCGGTTTTCACCGCTGGCAGGGAAAAGCAGCGTAATCATACGTGTATCGACGGCAACAACCGTTCCCAGTCCAAGTTCGCTTTCCGTATCGCTGATCCAGCGCTGACCAAGTGTAAAAGGCATAAATTCTTAGCTCGATGTTCGTCTGTGTCGGAGGAATGTCTGATTACATTATCGGTTGCCGATAATGCTGCTGATGCAAATTCAGAAAGGGCGTTATGGTAATAGATGACGGTGCGTTCGTCACCCCTCAAACTTGCTATGGCGCGAATTAACCCCTTTCATCTAAAAACATGAATGTCTGCCATTTAAAACAGGCCCATCTGACCTGTTACCAGCGTAGCAAAATCGTCGTGCAGGAACGGTAGAATGGCATCCGCGACGGGCTGGAGCTGGCGTTCGACATAATGCTGGTAATCCAGCGGAGCATGCCGGGTTTCCAATGGTTCGGGGCCATTGACGGTCATCACATAGCTGATCCAGCCGCCGTTTTGGTATTGCAGCGGTCGTCCCTGCTGGCGGTTATAGTCATCGGCGATTTTCGCGGCTCTGGCGTGGGGCGGCACGTTGCGCTGGTAATCATCGAGCCGACGGCGCAGCCGTTTACGGTAGATCAGCAGATCGTCAAAATCCCCGTTCAGGGTACGATCGACATAATCCCTCAGCCAGTCCTGATAAGGCTGTTGCTGAAAAATCAGCAGATAGAGCTGCTGCTGAAACTGCTGCGCCAACGGTGTCCAGTCGGTACGCACGGTTTCCAGCCCTTTGAACACCATTTTTTCGCCTTGTGGCGTGTCGATCAGGCCGGCGTAGCGTTTTTTACTGCCTTGTTCCGCGCCGCGAATCGTTGGCATCAGGAAGCGGCGAAAATGCGTTTCAAATTCCAGCTCCAGCGCACTGGTCAACTGCTGAGTGTCTTGCAGGTGCTGTGTCCACCATTGGTTAACGTGTTGCACCAGCGTTTTGCCAATCTTTGCTGCTTCTTCTTCGCTATGTGCGTGCTTCAACCAGACAAAGGTGGAGTCGGTATCGCCATAAATCACCTGATAGCCCTGTTCCTCGATCAGTTCGCGCGTTTTGCGCATGATTTCATGGCCGCGTAGGGTGATGGAGGAGGCGAGACGTGGGTCGAAGAAGCGGCAGCCTGTGGCTCCTAGTACGCCGTAAAAGGCATTCATGATGATTTTTAGCGCTTGAGACAGCGGTTTATTATTGGCGCGCTTCGCCGCTTCGCGCCCTTGCCAGATTTGCTCGACAATCGCCGGTAAGCAGTGCTGTTCGCGGGAGAACCACGCGCCGCGAAAACCGGAGACTGCGTGCTGAGCGTCTGGATTCTGTGTTCCCACCACCAGCCCGACCGGGTCGATCAGGAACGTGCGGATAATCGAAGGGTAGAGGCTTTTGTAATCCAGTACGAGCACTGAATCATACAGGCCGGGACGCGAATCCATCACAAATCCGCCGGGGCTGGCTTCAAGCGCGACGTCACCGAGATTCGGGGCAACGTAACCCATGCGATGCATGCGCGGTAAATAAAGGTGGTAAAATGCTGCGACGGAACCCCCGCTGCGATCGGCTGCCAGTCCGGTGACGCTAGCGCGCTCTAGCAAAAAAGGCAGCAGCTCGGTTTTGTCGAAAATACGCGTGACCAATTCGCAGTCTTGCAGGTTATAGCGAGCGAGAGCAGGTTTATCCTCGGCAAAACGGCGGTCGATTTCATCCATTCGCTGATAGGGTGTGCCGATAGCTTTTCCTTCCCCCAGCAGCGACTGTGCGACAAATTCCAGACTAAACGAGGCAAAATTCCACGTTGCGGATTTGAGGGCTTCAATGCCGTCAATAATCAGGCGGCCGGTGGCGCTGGCAAAAAAATGCCCCTGTTTAAAGCCGTGTTCCCGCCATTCTAACGCCTGTCCGTTACGCCCCAGCTTGAGCGGAATGTTGTAGCGTTCGGCATGTTTCTGCAAGACACGTAGATCAAACTGCACCAGATTCCAGCCGATGATGGCATCGGGATCGTGCTGCTGCATCCAGGTATTCAGCTTTTCCAACAGTAGCGGGCGGCTGGCGACGTACTCAAGATTAAAATCTTCGTGTTTAGCAGGCGTGCCGTTCGGCGGGCCGAGCATGTAAACTTGACGCTGTCCGCAGCCTTCCAGCCCGATGCAGTAAAGCTCGCCGTGGCGGGTGGTCTCGATATCCAGCGACACCAGTTTGAGCGTAGGGCGATAGTCGGGATTGGGTTTCATGCGGGCTTCCGTCAGCAAGCTACCTGACGTTGGGTTACCGCTAAACCACACGGGCGCGGTGATAAAGCGCTCCATCAGAAAACGTTCCGTCGGGCGAGTATCCGCTTCGTAGACTTGAACACCTCCCTCGCGTAGCAATTTTTCCAGCCGCAGCAACTGACGATATTGTGGGCAATACAACCCCAACAGCGGCTGATGGTGGAAGTCCTGCATGGCGAGTGGTTTTAACTGCCAGCGTTTTTCCTGCTGTAAGAGCGTTCTTGCCCGAGCTTCCTGTTGCGCGGGAATAAAGGCAATGGACTCTTGTACCGGTAGCCGTGCAAGAAGTGGCCCCTCATCGGTGGCCAGCCAGAATTCAACCTGCGTGCCTGCTGGTGTGTCGTTCCAGTGGCGGGTCAGTAGAAACCCTTGACGAACCTGAGTCACTAAGCGGCCTTTTATAGCAAGCGGGATTAAGGAAGGATAGTAGGGATAAGTATGGTTATTTATACAGGTAATGTCCAGCAACATCACCTGTATATAAAGAAGGGGGATTGGATTACTGCTCTCCGCTGGAGGCAGAGACCACACGGTTGCGGCCTTCCTGTTTGGCTTGGTATAGGGCTTCATCCGCCAGTTTGAAGGTTCGCTCGATCGATATATTACTCACGCTCGGCTGCCACAGCGCGACACCCAATGAGATCGTAATGCTACCTACGACAGGAATGGTTGATTCCTGTGTGCGCTGCCGCAACCGTTCGGCAATGTTGAGTGCGACATCCAGGCTGGTTTCCGGTAGCAGGATAAGAAACTCTTCACCGCCACTGCGGCACAGAATATCTGAGTCACGCGAGCTGGTACGAATCAACTGTGACAAATAACGAATGACATTGTCCCCAACGTCATGCCCATAGGTGTCATTGATGCGTTTGAAGCGATCAATATCCAGTGCGACGACGGCAAAACTTTTCTGTCCCATCTGCCAGTAACGGAGAGCGCTATCCAACCCACGACGATTGAGCAGTTCGGTCATTGGATCTGAGTGTGCCTCAGAACGCAACTTACCAATCTTGCGCTGGAGTAGATCGATACCCAGTAACATCGCCTGTTTGAGCTGCGAAGCTTCAAAATACCAGGAGTGAATATTTCGAATATCGTCGGAAACGTCCGTTGCATCCATCTTATTGGCGCTACGCGCCAATAGCCACAGAGGCTGGGCGATGAGCCGAGCAAGCAGCCAGACGCAGAAGATGGTCAAAAGCGCGAGTGGGAGCGTGTGGCGTAACACGTTCAGCATTAAGCCATCCAACGGTTTCAGTGTAATGTCCGTTGGGCGTAACGCCACAATCACCCACTGTGAGGTTGATTCAATAGCGTAGCCTGCCAACATTTTTTCACCTAAATAGTTAGTGACATGCTGGCTACTGTTACTATCGGGCAGTGCCTCGAGTGTCAGGTCGTTGGTATCTATTTTGCCAATACGCTCCATATCACGGTGGTACAACGTCTTCCTATCTTTATCGGTGACATAGATATAAGAGCCGTCGCGGTAATAGTGTTTGTCTAATAATGTATTGAGAACGCTGGGCTGTTTAAGGTAGATCGATCCACCGATAAACCCTTTGTAGCGGCCGTCCCGTGTGAAAATCGGCGAAGATATCAGTACGATGAAGTTATTGGCGGCAGACACATAGGGCTGGCTGATAAGAGGCTGCTTTTCTTTCAGGGCTTCAAGAGCGCCGTCTGTTGTCAGGCTTTTCCCGATTAATTGGAACGTATCGGGTGACGTGGCTCTGACGATACCTTTTTCATCAGCAATGACAACAGAATTGAAGTTGCTGGTCTGTAGCCGCAGGCGGTCGGCTTCTTTAAGCAGGCTAGTCTTATCATCCATCTGGGTTGCGACGATATTGGCGCTATAGGCTAGCTGCTGCTGGGCTTCTTTAAAGAAAGAATGGGTCATTGCCGAAAGTTTGGTGGCGTAGACGCGGTTGGCTTCCAGTGTGTTATCAATCAGAAGCTCTCGTTGGACGCGATAGCTGGCATAAAAACTGTTTGCCAGCGTCACCAGTGCGCTTGCCACTGCCAGAAGTAGGATAAGACGTCGTAATCCGAAATGGTTGAGTAGTTTAAAAAACATAGTGGCAGCGCGGCACAGTGGCAAAAAATGACTGCTATCATAAGTGTTGACGCTCGTCGGTGCAAAAGAATTGAACAGAAAACGACATGACTCAAGTTGAGCTAACGGCTTGAATTGGAAAATGATATTGGGTGTGTGCTAATAATTTTAATAGTTGATATTTATCAAAATGTACATGCTTTCACCATCTGAAGGCTGAGAGAGCTTCAGTACTGGATAGATAAACCCTGCTACATATTTTCAGTAGGATATTGCTGGTTTTTGCTGTAGCGGCAGTAGAATTATGGGGAGAAATCAGGAGTTGACGGCTTCTGCTATGATCCAGACAATCCTTGTTTTTATAAAATATGGGTAGGTTTATGGAAGCGTGGCTGGATCATCTGGTTACTCAATCGCTGGCGTATTCACTGATCGCCGTCATGCTGGTTGCCTTTTTAGAATCTCTGGCTCTGGTAGGGCTGCTGTTGCCGGGAACGGTGATGATGGCAACGCTGGGAGCACTGATCGGCAGCGGACAAATGGGGCTTTACCCGGCGTGGGCGGCAGGGATTATCGGTTGCCTGCTAGGGGACTGGATTTCCTATTTCATTGGCATGCGCTTTAAGGCACCGCTGCATAACTGGTCTTTCCTGAAAAAGCATCAGGCGTTGCTGAGTAAAACCGAATATGCCCTGTATCAGCACCCGATGCCGACGATACTGATCGGGCGTTTTGTCGGCCCGACGCGTCCGCTTATCCCGATGGTGGCGGGGATGCTGGGGTTACCGCCTTATAAATTTGCCGTGCCGAATATCATCGGCTGCCTGCTGTGGCCGCCGGCTTACTTCTTACCTGGCATTCTGGCTGGCGTTGCGATTGATATTCCCGCGGGGACGAATAGCGCAGGATTTAAGTGGCTGCTGCTGATTACTGCCATCATGGTGTGGGGCGCAGGCTGGCTAAACTGGCGCTGGTGGCACAGTGATAAGCGTAAACATCATGACTGGTTTAGCAGAAAGATGCCGCTCAGACGTCTGCGCTGGGTCGCGCCCGTGATGTCTGTGGCGGCGGTTGCCTTGTCGATCGTACTGATTCAGCACCCGCTGATGCCAGTTTACCGCCATCTGCTATGGCAGGTGTTAAACGGGTAAGGTTGGGCAGGCCGGGAAAGACCCGGCCAAGCCATTTAGCAGTAGAACTCGGCGACCTGCTCGAAAATACGCATTTCTTCACCGTGACGGCGTACCTGAAGGACGTCCTCCAGTTTTTCCACCTGACTGATCATTTGCTGTAGCCGCTGGTCATCTTTGACAAGTAGCCAGATCCGGCTTTCCTCGCCATTTGCCAGCGGCATACACAGAATGCCTTCCACGTTAAATGCGCGACGGGCAAACAGGCCACAAACGTGTGACATGACGCCGGGGTGGTTGCGTACCGAGAGCTCCAGCGTGACCTGATTTGACGTTGATTGCGTTGGCGAAGTTAGTTGAATTGACATAGTCATTAATCTCCGATCATATCGATGTTCGCGGCGCCCGGTGGCACGATGGGTAACACTTTTTCATTGGCGTCAATGAGTACGTGGATCAGCGCAGGGCCTGGTTGGTTGAGCATCTCTTGCAGCGCGGCCTGTGGATCGGCGGCGGCGTTCAGATCGCAAGTTGCAAAGCCGAAGCCTGCGGCAATCGCGAGGAAATTCGCGCTGTAGCGGTAATCGGCCGCGAAGATGCGCTTCTGGAAAAACATATCCTGTTGCTGGTGAACCAGACCGAGTGACTGGTTGTTCATCAGGACGATTTTTACGTTAAGTCCTTCTTCTGCCGCGGTTGCCATTTCCTGAATATTCATCATCAGGCTGCCATCACCAGAGAAACACACCACGGTGCGATCCGGTTCAGCCAGCGCCGCGCCAATCGCCGCAGGCAGGCCAAAACCCATCGTCCCAAACCCGCCGGATGTCAGCCATTGGCGTGGACGACGCAGAGGATAAGACTGCGCGACCCACATCTGATGCTGGCCGACATCGGTCGTGATGATGGCATCATCCGTCAGCGCCTGTGCCGTGGCCTGAACCAGACCATAATGGCTCAATGGATCGTCAGCGCCCGGCATGCTGAACGGAAATTCCTGTTGCAGCCCGCAGACGGTGGCACGCCATACGTCACGCTGCTGTGGCGCAATATGTGGCAGCAGCTGATCCAGCGCTTGCGCGACATCTGCATTGATCGCCACGTGTGGCTGGCGGATCTTACCCAGTTCGGCGGGATCAATATCGATGTGAATGATGCTGGCATTCGGGCAAAACTGTTCCGCTTTACCAATCGCGCGATCGTCAAAACGCGCCCCCAGCACAATTAACAAATCTGCCTGTTGTAAGATCAGATTGGTTGATCGTGCGGCGTGCATGCCCAGCATACCGAGCGACAGGGGATGATCGACAGGCATCGTACCCAGCGCCATCAGCGTCATGGTGGTTGGCAGGCTGGAACGTTCCGCCAGTTGAACCGCCTGTTCGTGCGCGACGCCGCTAACAATCCCGCCGCCGAGATAGAGCACCGGACGCTGAGCCGCGTTAATCATGGCCGCAGCACGCTCGATTTCCTGCTGAGGGATAGCGGGTGGCGTATCGAGAGGAAAGACGTCTGGCAGTTCGCTCAGCTCAATGGTCGCATTCTGGATATCTTTTGGAATATCGATCCACACCGGACCGGGACGGCCCGACTGTGCGATGCGAAAGGCTTCTGGAATCACACGCGGCAGTTCGTTGATGTCGCGAACCAGATAGTTATGTTTGGTGACGGGAATAGAAATGCCGTAGGTGTCGACTTCCTGAAACGCATCGGTACCGATCATGCTGGAAGGCACCTGACCAGTGATACACACCAGCGGGATCGAATCCAGTTTGGCATCGGCGATGGCGGTGAGCAGGTTGGTCGCCCCCGGCCCGCTGGAAGCCATGCAAACCGCAGCGCGTCCGCTGGCTCGCGCCATGCCTTGTGCCATAAATCCAGCGCCTTGCTCGTGGCGAGCCAGAACGTGGCGAATCGTCTTACTTTGACCCAGTGCATCATATAACGGCAGGGCCGCGCCGCCGGGAATGCCCGCTACGGTGGTGATACCCTGCTGTTCGAGCAGCCGAACAATTAACTGAGCGCCTGTATAACGCATGTTTACATCCTTCATCAGGGCCGGTGCGGTGTCGGAGCGGGGAGGGTAGAAACAAGAAACCCCGCTCGGCTTGCGCCGGCGGGGTTTGAGAATCTTCGATTCGGAACCCGTTACGGCGCGCTGCCGACGACGACCACGACGACCACGCGCACGACGACGACCGCGTCAACATGCGCGGTGTGTAGTAGTGCTGAAGTGGAAGAAGTGTAGTGCGTCACGGGAATCCTATTTATGTTCAAGTTAGTTATGTTCGAACTAATTGCGGTCGAGTGTTGTGTTTGAATGAGTTATTCAATCGCCAATTCATATAAGCACAGCAGCACAAAAAGACACAATACCTACAAGGGATAAAAACTGAATATGTCGAAGTGGTCACAATATATTGAAAATGGCACAGTGTTATTACCGCCTGATTTTTCGCCGTATAACCGAGAGAAGCGTGATTACTTTCACAATTGGAACAGGGTTTCAATGTTATAAATTATAAAATAATCATTGGGATAGTGGGTGGTGACAAATGGGCGTGTCCCGAGTGGTAGGGAAAGGCGTATTGAGCGGTATCTTATTGATGGCAGTGGGTATTGGTCAGGCGATAGCCTGTCAGGCTGGCCCTGCCAATGAATGGATGCGGGGTATTGAACAGCAGCGGCAGGCGGATTTGGGCAATGGCTGTTATCTCAATCCGATTATTGCGGGCGATCATCCTGACCCCACGATTATCAAGGATGGGGATGACTATTACATGACGTTCTCGTCATTTGACGACATTCCCGGACTGCTGATTTGGCACTCGCGTGATTTAGTGAACTGGGAACCGCTTGGCCCGGCGATAACGACACCCGTTGATGCCATCTGGGCGCCGGATTTGGTGAAGCACAACGACAAATACTATATCTACTTCACCACGAACCGGATCATCGACGCCAAAGGGACGAAAAAGAAAACGCTGTATGTGATTACCGCTGATGACATTCATGGCCCGTGGACGCCACCGAAAGATACCGGCTTGAAAAATCCGGCCAGCGATCCCGGCCATGTAGTAGGGGAGGACGGTAAGCGTTACATCTTTATGTCTGGCGGCAACCGCGTGCAATTAACGGACGACGGGCTATCGACGGTCGGTGAAATGGCGGTGGTCTATCAGGGATGGCAGTACCCGGAAGAGTGGGATGTGGAAAGCTTCTCGCAGGAAGGGCCGAAGATGCTGCGCCACGGTGACTACTTCTACATGGTGCTGGCGGAAGGTGGAACGGCTGGGCCTCCGACCGGACACATGGTGATTGCCGCCCGATCGAAATCGATCAATGGGCCGTGGGATAATTCGCCGCATAACCCGATTATCCGCACGCAGGATCGTTCAGATAAATGGTGGTCGCGCGGCCATGCGACGCTGATCGAAGGGCCGGATAAAAGCTGGTACATGGTGTATCACGGTTATGAAAACGGCTTTATGACACTGGGGCGGCAGGCAATGCTGGAGCCGATCGTCTGGGGTGATGATGGCTGGTTTACATCCGCTGGATTCGATACCGGCAAACCGATTCGCAAGCCGGAAGGCGGCGAGGCGGTGCCTCACGGCATCGGCTGGTCTGATAGCTTTACCGACGAGAAATTTCCGGCTCGCTGGCATTTCTACCGCGCCAATGCGGAGGAATTGAAACGGGTCACGCTCAGTGAGGGCAAGCTGCACCTGAAGGCAAAAGGCACGTCGCCGAAGGACAGCGCGCCGCTCACGATGATTCCTGGCGATCAGGCTTACCAGATTGAAGTCACGGCGAATTTTGCCCCCGGCGCACAGGCAGGGTTGCTGCTGTTCTATAACGCGAAGCTATACGTCGGGCTGTCGTTTAATCAGGACGGCACCGTAATGCACCGCTACGGGCTGGAAAGGGCGGAGAAGAAACTGCCGCATATTACGGGTAACGAGGTGCAGATTCTGATGAAAAACGATCGCCACATTGTGACGTTCTACACCCGCACCTCAGATCAGGAACCGTGGAAGAAATATCCGGTGCAGATGGAAGTGTCCGGCTACCATCACAACGTCGCGTATGATTTCCTCAGTCTGCGGCCTGCACTGTATGCTTCAGGCGAGGGTGACGTCACGTTCAGCAACTTGCGCTATCAGGCTTTGCCTTAATTCTTCAATCCGAAGGCGGACGTGAAATTCCCAGGATGGCGGCCGCTTCGGCGCTGCCATCCTGTAGCGCCTGAGTCGGCCCATCATAATAAATCTGCCCGTCCACGATCAGCACCGTACGTTTTGCGATCCGCATGGCATCATCCAAATTGTGGGACACCATCAACAGCGTGAATTGACGCTCCTCACACACGCTTTCAACTAGATCGAGCATCTCCTGACGCAGCGCGGGATCGAGTGCCGAGAACGGTTCATCCAATAGCAGAATCGGCTGATGACGCACCAGACAGCGTGCCAATGCCGCGCGCTGGCGCTGTCCGCCAGAAACCTGCGAGGGTAGACGATCCAGAAGATCGGCCAGACCGACCCGATCGGCAATCTGCCGTAACGTCTCGCGCTGTTCTGCACTAAGCCGCAGGCCGGGGTGTAGCCCCAGCGCGATGTTTTGCCCAATTGTCAGATGAGGAAACAGGTTATTTTCCTGAAACAGAATCGAAACTGGTCGTTTAGCGGGAGGCGCCTCGCGGTGAGATTCTCCGTTAAGCCGTAATTCCCCGCTGTCTGCCATCAGGAAGCCCGCAACCAGATTCAGCAGCGTACTTTTCCCTGCGCCGCTGGGGCCGAGGATAGCGATGCGCTCGCCCGGCCTGACGTGAAAATCAAAGCGCATGGGCAAGTGTTGATAGAAGTAGGTCAATTTCTCAAGCGCGATCATGACGGCCTGCCAGTTTCTCAATCAGGGTAAATAACATAAAGCACAGCAGCATTAAGAGTAGCGCCGTGACTGCGCCGTCGGCGCTGCGATAGGAACCAATTTGCTGGTACAGATAGAACGGCAACGTGCGGAACTGCTCATTACCAAACAGCGCAATGACGCCGAAATCACCAATCGACAGCACGCAGGCAAAAGCCAATGCCTGCGCCAGCGGCTGTTTTAGCGCGGCGAGTTCGATCAGTCTCAGCCGCTGCCAGCCGCGAATATCCAGTGACGTGCAGAGTCGGTTGTAGCGTTCGGCAACGTCCAGCATCGGGTTTTCCAGCACTTTTATCGCGTAGGGAATTGCCATCAGCGCGTTGGTGAACACCACCAGTGCGTAAGGAGATTGCGGTAGCCCGATACTGTTGTTCAGCAGCAGGAAAAAGCCGGTTGCCAGCACAATGCCCGGCATGGCGAGGATGAGCATACCGCTCAGGTTCATTAACTGCCCGTAGAGTGGTTTCTGGCGTAATTTTAGCTCGCGGCTGCTCCAGAGCAGCATCATGGTTAGCACCAGACACAGGAGTCCCGCGCCTAAGGCAATGCGCAGCGAGGTAAACAGCGTTTGCCAGAGTACAGGCTGTTGCAGCACGGTAACCAGCGATCGGTTTACGCCATCCACCACCACGGCCAGTAAAGGTGGGATGACCAGCAGCAACAGCGCACCAATCAGCAGGCCATCGGTGAGGCGGCTTAAGGCGCTATCCTGAGGATTGCGCCAGGCAAGCTGTTGTGTGCTGCCGACGGGTAGAATGCGCCCCAGTCGCTGGCTCAGCAGCACCAAACCAAGACAGCAAACCATTTGAATTAACGCCAGCAGCGCCGCGCGCCCCGGATCGTAATCAAAGCTTAATGCCTGATAAATAGCCAGCTCGATCGTGGTTGCCTGCGGGCCGCCGCCCAGCGACAGCACTGTGGCAAAGCTGGCGAAGCAGAGCATAAAAATCAGTGCGCCAGTGGGTAAAATCTGTCGGCGCAGAGCGGGCCATTCCAGCAGGCGGAAATGCTGCCAACTGTTCATACCCAAATTGGCGGCCAACTGACGCTGCTCGGTAGCGATGCCTTCTAACGACTGCAACAGCAATCGGGTCGCCAGCGGCAGGTTGAAGAAGACGTGCGCCAGCAGGATGCCCTGCAACCCATAGGGCGAAAACGTGTATTTCAGGTCAAACCAGCCCAGCGCAGAGGCCAGCCAGCCTTGCCGACCATAAACGCTGAGCAGGCCAAAAACAGCGACCAGCACCGGCAGCACCAGCGTCATTGCGCACAGGCGTAGCAGCCAGCGATGGCCGGGAAAGCGCCGTCGATACAGCGCTCTGGCAAGGAAGATCGCCGGAACGGTAGAAAACAGCGCAGAGAGAAAGGCCTGCCAGAAGGTAAACCGAATGACATGCCAGAGATAGCTGTCATGCCATAGCGTACGCCACTGGCTTTCGGGCGCCTGTAGCCATAGCGCGCCGAAAGCCAGGACGGCAACGGAAATTAACAGCGTTGTGGCCAGTAGCCCCGGCCACAGACGTCCGCCGATCAGTGGCTGACGGCGCGTTGCCATGCCTGAATCCACTGCGTCCTTTGGTCGGCAACTTCCTGTGCGCTGAACTGCATGGCTTTCTCAGGAACCGCGAGCGCAGCGAAGCCTGCTGGCAGGTCGGTTTTAACCGCTGGATACATCCAGTTTGTGGTAGGGATAGCCTGCTGGAAGGCTGGGCTCAGGATGAACTGCATAAAGCGTTTTGCCAGTTCGGGATTTTTGCTGGAAGCCAACTGCCCGGCGATTTCAATTTGCAGATAGTGCCCTTCGCTAAAGGTGGCCGCCGCGTAGTTGTCTTTCTTTTCTTCAATGATGTGATAGGCCGGTGACGTGGTGTAGCTCAGCACCAGATCCGCTTCCCCTTTCAGGAACAGACCGTAGGCTTCACTCCAGCCTTTGGTTACGGTAACGGTTTTCTTCGCCAGCTTCTGCCAGGCTTGTGGCGCATCGTTGCCGTACACTTTCTGCATCCACAGCAGTAAGCCCAGTCCCGGCGTGCTGGTGCGCGGATCCTGATAGATCACTTTCCACGGTGCATTGCTGTCCACCAGCTCATGCAGGCTTTTCGGCGGGTTTTTCAGCGTGTCTTTGTTATACACAAACGCAAAGTAGCCGTAGTCGTAAGGAACGAACGTCTTATTGCTCCAGCCGCCTGGCACCGTGACGGCACGGGTGTCCTGACCGTGTGGCGCAAACAGGCCGGTTTGCTCTGCTGCCTGCAATAGATTGTTGTCCAGCCCCAGAATGATGTCCGCTTTGCTGTTTTTGCCTTCCATACGCAGACGGTTTAGCAGCGAGGCACCGTCTTCCAGTGCGACAAAATTCAGTTCGCACTCACACTCTTTTTCAAATGCGGTCTTGATGACAGGGCCCGGACCCCATTCGGAAGCGAATGAATCATAGGTATAAACGGTAAGCGCAGGCTTGGCGAAAGCCGAAGCAGAGAGCAGTAACAGGCAAGGCAGGCTGATTTTCAGCGCGGTGGCTGAACGGTGTAGTAATTGATTTAACACTTTGCACTCCTGAGAATCATAGGGTGGCAAAGGACTTTGAGGCAGCAATAAGCCGCACTCTCAAATCCCTTCGCCGGTATTAACCGGATCAGGTTCGACGGGTATCTTCTCAGCGAAAAATTTTCCGCACCCCGTTGAGAACGGCACATTGTAAAGGGTTAAGTCGGGCAGTGAAAGGCTCTCAGCGTTCCGGCGGCGCAAACCAGGCGGATTTAAAATCAAACCAGCCCAGCATATTCATCCTGACGCCGCGCATACTGCGCTGCCCTTGAAGTTGCAGCCAGTGATGCAACAGCGGATACAGTTGGCCGCTATCGATCAGTTTTTCACACCATTCCGCCATCGGCAGCGAGTGATTACGCCACTGCTGCGCGTCCGCATGTAGATCGTCATCCAGACAGTGCTGCACCAGCGGGAGTTCGTAGAGCATCGCAAACAGGGAGAACTCGAGCGGTAAATAACAATTCACGCTGCTAAACCAGATATCGCTCTCGGCGTTGCCTTGATACCAGTCTTCATAGCTGACCGTCTGGATATGCAACGTGACGCCGTGCTGCGCCAGTAGCGTACGCATAATCTCGCTTAATATTCGGTATTCAGGGTGTGCCTGATAGAACGTGAGTGTGACTTCAGTCAGCCCTTTTGGAAGGGATTGCGGCACATCGGGATGGTGATGGTGCCAGCGCGGCAGTAGGCTGTAGGCCGGTGACCAGTCACGCTGGTTGCTGGTATTGGCGTGGTTGAGTAGCGAAATCGGGTTAAATACCTGCCTGAGCCACTGCTGCGCTTCCGGTTGTGATGCTAACGGCGAACGCTTGTCGAACAGCAGGAAATAGCCGCCTTCTTCCATCCGACTTTCCAACTGTTCGTGACGAGAATTGTCAGACTGGAGTTGGATGGACACCGGCATTTCCTCCGGTTCGTCCGGCAGGACCCAGATATTGACCTCATCAATCAACGCCCGATAGCCAAAATAATCATCGAAGGCGCGGATCTTCAGTTGATTGCTGTTATTACGCACGACGGCGTAAGGGCCGGTGCCAATCGGGTGTTGGGCAAAATCCGGTAGCGTTTTCCACTCTTGCGGCAAAATCATGGCGTGCACGCTGCCTAATAGCCACGGCAGCCATTTATCCGGGCTGTTTAGCTGGATATCGATCACGAATGGCATCGGCGACGTTACGGCTTCAATATGAGAAAAGAGTGGAAGCGGAATAAGACGAGAGAGTGACGTGGTGATGTCATCCATTGTGAGCTCGCGCCCATGATGAAAGCGGATGGCCGGGCGCAGATAGAAGCGCCAATGCAGGGGAGAGATCATCTGCCAGTGATGAGCCAGGTCGGGTTCAATTTCCCCATTTTCCTCATTTATATTGGTGAGTCCGCTGAAAATTTGCCGGGCAATGTGCATCTCTGAACGCCGTAGCGCAGAGCCGGGCAGTAAATTGCGTAAAGGACGGTAATAGAGGATGCGCAGAATATGTTTCCCCTGCCGGAAACTCCGCCCAAGGTGGGCAAGTAGCATCTGGCGCACCGCCTCCTTGTCACCCATCAACTGAACCAGTTGTTCAATGCGATCCTGTTCCAGCAAATCTTCGGCACGTTGTTGCTGTAGCGCCAATCCGGTACACACAAAGGAGAGCTGCGAGCGTTTTCCTCTTCCGGCTTCGGCTTGCCAAACAAGCCAGCCTTCTTGCTGCATCGTGTTCAGCAGCGAACGGATATGGCGGCGTGAGCAATTCAATACACCAGCCAGCTCTTGCAGCGTGGTGTCGGTAGTTTGTCCCTGAAAATGTTGCCACAGGCGGATGAACTGTTGCTGCAATCGAGGAGAAGACATAAAAGAGGAACTCCTTGCACTAAAGTCATCAATTTATCTTTCCCTATATTACGTCGATACTTTCCAACAAGGAAAGAGAGGGGGTGGCTTATGGTAATTTCCCGTTTGTCCCAGTTCTATCGAACCTACTTATCGACCTGTCAAGCGAAGTGGTTACGATGGATGTCTACCCAACAGCGCGTTGCATTACTGCAACAGGCGACGCAGTGGCACCTGAAAGACATGTCCGACGACGAATATCGTCATTGGCTCTAGATGGTGTGAGAAAAAGAATTCTGAGTAATGGTGACGTTTCACCAGCCAGCGAGTTTTTTCGCTGGTTTTTTTTATGGTGTTTACCTGTATCTCTTTTTGGCTGCCGCGGACGATTTGCATGGTAAGGAGATATTAGCGGCAGTGTTCACGTAATGATTTGTTCACGTAATGGCATACCTTCACTTAGCAATGTGCAATAACGTGCTAATTCGTCCTGCTGACGGGTATTGCGTATCTGCAAGGCCAGATTAATCGTGGCAAGTTCCTGAGCATTGTCGGCTAATTCTTGTGGTATTTTTTTTTGTTTGGCCAGCCAATCGGCAACATCGCTCCATTCCCACAGCGGTGATGTACCGCGTAAGCGCTGGACCGGAGAGGGGAAATCACCTGCACCACGTTTTCCGTCTTTGAGAAGCGCAATCGCCTGACGAGACAGCGCGGACAAGGCCGCGATGTCACTGATCCCAACCCAGGCTGCATCGACGGAGTGGACTTTGGCTTTGATGCTCGCGGATTCAATATCATGAATAGCGCTAATGACTGCGGTAGAAAAACGCGGGCTTTCTCGATCAAATTCGAGATAGACGGCACTGCCATAGAAGCAGATCAAGGCATCGTCGCAGCCGCTGGTAAAAAGCGCATCTTCCAGCCCTGCTGTGTCTGCGGAAACGCCCGATAGCGTGAGAGAAAAGTGATACGTTGTCATAAATTACCTCGGTAAGCTGTGTGTGTCTTCTATTGTTTTAGTATTGCCTGACAGCTATCGACGTTGCGGCGGATTTGCTTTGCGTGATTTTCCGGGACTGATGACGTGGACCAAATACTCATCATATGGGTACTGTGATCCGGCGTGCCGCAGATAAGTCTGCCAAATGCATGCCCGTTGCTGGGATAAAAACGCCAGCCCTGCGCTAATGCGTATTCAATGGCTGCCTGAACATGCTTGTTTGGGTGTTTTTTCATCGCGATATAGGGTCATGGTAAATTCATGTGTTGACGGTTGTCAACGATGGTGTTGATCGAGAATGAAATATACCTACTTATTTAGCTGACATTTAAACGGCGTGAGCGGCCTGCGCGCGGCTTCGCAAAAGCAAATTAAAGAAGAAGACTGGAGAGGAAGCATGCCCGCAGAGAAAGACACCGGGCATGCTTACGGCGGGTTACTCCACCGATTTTAGACGGGCGACAAAGTGCCGAAGCTCGAGGGCATAGGTGAATGTTAATCCGGGCGTGTCGTAGCGTGATTTTTTTATATTCCGAATGACGAAGTAATAAATCAATCAGTAATGTTGAATGTTAAAGCGTATTTATTTTCAATAAAAAAGAATAACTCCGTTAATCTGTTTTTTCTCTTATAATTAATATTAATGTAAGAATAATGACTAAAATAATTCACTAATTTAGTGTAATGATTTTCATTCTAAATTGTTTTTTGGGGAAACTATTTTAGTTGAAATTATAGGCGGTTTTTTGTGATGGCGGTCCTATGAATAAAATTATTTTTTATAGTCCACTGTTTTTTATCTTGTGTTTAACGCACATTGTTACAACCTTTAAATATTATGTAACATGTAGCGGCGTTTTATTTTTTCTTGTTTACCAGCAATTTACTTCACAGCAATTTTTTGAATAACTCGACGGATGTAAAAATGAGCGATGTTCCTTATCAGTCAATAGCGATTTACGAAAAACCAGAACCTTGGCATGCTGCACCCGGCGTGCACAACATCAAACTGACACCCCTTTTTGTCGTTGTTTTTTCTGGTGTTTTACTACTTTTTGCCTTGGCGGTTTCCACATCGTCCTATTTTCTTAAGCAGGCTGAACAGTCGTTAAATAGTTCGACGCTGGAATTGAATGTTCGAATGGAACTTGTTGATAGTGCTAATCATATGCGTGCGGCGCGTATGAATTTGCTACATGCTGTGAATCACTTACGTAATGGTCTTACTGATAACTACAATGCGAGTATGAAAGCGGCTGAAGAACGCCTGTCGCTGTCTCAGCAAATGTTTAATGGCTATCAAAATAGGTCGGTTCGCGCTGATGTTGAACTCGCCCGCGATAACGAATTAAAAGCGCGCTATGGCGATTATGTTGAACGCGGTATTAAACCTATGTTTGACATAGCGAAGAAGGGCAATGTGGAAGAACTCAATGCGTTTGAGTCGACGACCCTGTCTAAATTGGATGATGAATATGATGTGCCGTTGAAGGCGTCCTATCTTTATCGGGTTGAGATGGCAAAAAATATTAATGTGACGGCTGAAAGGCATTCCACTCTGGGCTATACGCTCATGATAGGTGCCTTTATTCTGGCGATCGTATTAACGGGCATGACGTTCTTATTAATTCGTCGAGTCATTATTAACCCAGTGCAGTATTGGGTGTCGCGCATACAGGCAATCGCGCACGGAGATTTAACGAGCGCGAGTGTAGATGTCGGGCGGAATGAAATCGGTATTTTGGGGAAAAACATCCAGCAAATGCAGGACTCGCTCTCCGAAACGGTTGGCTCGGTACGCGACAGCGCAGAGTCGATTCACAGCAGTTCGACGAAAATTGCCGTCGGTAATACGGATTTGTCTGCACGAACTGAACAGCAGGCTGCGGCGTTGGCGGAAACGGCGGCCAGCATGGAGCAACTTACGGCTGCGGTGAAGCAGAATACCGATAATGCGCATCATGCAAGCGTTGTGGCGACGGAGACCTCAACCAAAGCGGTGAACGGTGGCAGCATTGTTGAACAGGTTGTGGGGTCTATGGCGGATATCGCCAAGAGTTCAGATAAGATTTCTGAGATTATCGCGCTCATTAACGGGATTGCATTTCAGACCAATATTCTGGCGTTGAATGCGGCGGTTGAAGCAGCGAGAGCGGGCGAGCAGGGCAAAGGCTTCGCGGTAGTTGCAGGAGAAGTGCGTAATCTGGCACAGCGCTCGGCTAACGCCGCAACGGAAATTGCAGCACTGATTAAAGAATCCGAAGCCAGAGTGACAGAGGGAACGACGCTGGCATCCGAAGCGGGTAAAGCGATGGCCGAGATTGTGGCTGAAATTAATAACGTCACCCGCATCATGAATGAGATTGCGCTGGCGTCTGATGAACAGAGCAGCGGTATCAATCAGGTGTCGTTAGCGATATCAGAAATGGATCGGGTCACGCAACAAAACGCAACGCTGGTGCTGGAGGCTTCCTCGTCTGCCGCCTCGCTGGAGCAGCAGGCCGAGCGATTGAATCTTGGCGTTTCCCGGTTTCATCTGATGTGACCCGGTTGGTAAAAAGCCAAGAGCCGTAAAAAGACAAGAATGTATCATTAATGGCCAGCGGCTTTGTCGCTGGCTTTTTTTGCAGTTTTTTCCAGCATGGGGATGTGAATCCGCTTCTGATAGAATCAGTGAACAGGTACGCTGTTTCTGGCTATCTATAAAGAAGTATGCAGATGTCGTTTCCGCCAGAGCAATTTTGTACAAATGATAAGAGGGTTAACGCGTGCAGAAAAAGCCGGTAGTGCAAGAGCAGACACATTTCAGGCATCTGGAAGCATTAGGTGGTCTGGATATGTTGCAGGCGCAGTACTATCAGCAGCGCTTTCCTCGCCATGTGCATGATACGTATTGTATCAGCGTGATTGAGCAGGGGGCTCAGCGTTTTTATCGTTCCGGTGCAGAGCATGTCGCCCCCAAAGGTGACATTATTCTGGTGAATGCTGACGATGTACACACGGGGAGTTCCGAGGTAGAAACAGGCTGGGCCTATCGCGCCATTTATCCACATCCCGATCTTTTTCGTTCGATTAATCAGGATCTTCAACGCTCGAAGGATTCCATTCCGTGGTTTCCCGACGCTGTTGTTCACGATCCAGGACTGGCAGATCAGTTGCTCATGACGTTCAATATGCTCGCTCAGCCGGGCAATATGCTCTTGAAAGAAACGCTGCTGTTGTCGTCATTAACCTGGCTGACGATGCGCTATAGCAAGACGCGCCTGACGCCACAGATACTGCCCGTTGCGACCCAAAATATACTGAATGTTAAAGCGTTTATGGACAGCTATCCTGAGAGAGAACTGGCTCTCGTTGAATTAGCCGCGCTGGCTGAACTCAGTGTGTGGCACTTCTTGCGACAGTTTAAAGCGGTGGTGGGGATTACGCCTCACGCCTACTTGATTCAGGCTCGCCTGCACAAGGCTAAGGAATTATTGCGCAAAGGCGATGCTATCCTTGATGTTTCCGTGTCGTGTGGTTTTACCGACCAGAGCCACTTCCATCGCCATTTCAAAAACTCGTTGGGGCTGACGCCTGGCGAGTTTGCTAAAGGCAACGCATAGCCCGTCATACTTCAAGTTGCATGTGCGTTGGCTGCGCTTAAATACTCGGCTCGTCGTGGGCCTCGCCCTGAAGGGCCGCTGCAAGCAGCGTTCAAATCTGCTCCCGGCAGATTTGTCACCCGAATCACTTACCTGAGTAAGCTCATCGGGATTCCTTTCCTTGCCGCCTTCCTGAAACTCGAATTATTTAGGGTATTAATAGGCTTTCCCTCTATTCCGAGGTAAGCAACTTTATCCAATACTCTTAAAAAACGGTTTGTTAGTTTTCCGCTATCGATTTATTTATGGTAGTGCAATGTTATATGGAAAACACCGTAGCCCGTTCATCGTCTGAATCAAAATACACCGTGAGTCCGTGGAAGCATTTTATGACCGGCGTGGTTGAAATGCTTCCGCTCTGTTTGTCCGTGGTGCCCTGGGGCATTCTGGCCGGTTCTATGGCTATTCAATCGGGATTATCCGTTGGGCAAAGTATCGGGATGTCCGCGATTATTTTCGCGGGAGCGGCGCAACTCGTGTCGCTTGGGTTGCTTATGTCTGGGGCGAATGTTGCGACGCTATTAATTTCCGTTTTTTTTATCACCGCACAGCACCTGATATATGGCCTGACGCTGCGTGAATATGTTTCAACGTTGAAATTAAGAAAACGGCTTCCTATCGGGTTTTTATTATCGGATGAGCTTTTTGCACTTAGTGAAAAGAAAGACAGGAAGAACAACGTTAGCACCAGCTATTTAATCGGTGCGGGTTTCACCTTTTATATTTTCTGGAATATTTTCAGTATTCTTGGCGTGGTCATGGCGTCATCTGTGCCCGATTTGGATAAGTATCACCTTGATTACTCTATCGTTGCCACGTTTATCACCATCGTTGTACCGATGATAAAGAAGATCAGCACCTTCTCTGGCGTCCTGTTTTCTCTGCTGCTGTCGATGCTATTGAGCTATTTCAAGGTAGAAGGTGCCATTGCTATTGCCGGTGTCGGCGGCATGTTTTTCTCTGTTCTCATCGCATCTGTGCTTAAGGAAGAAAAATGAGCTGGTTATTGATATTCGTTCTGGCAGGGATCGTGTTTTTTAATCGCTATATCTTTCTTGAACCCGCGGTGCCGGTAAAAATCCCGGTTTTACTCCATCGGGCGTTAAAGTATTCAGCACCTTGTTTACTCACTGCGATTTGCGGACCGATTATTTTGATGGACCACGGCGTTATTCGCGCATTTCCTGATAATCCGTATTTTCTCGGCGCGATAGTGAGTGTCGTGATTTCATTCTTTATCAGAAATATAGTGGTTGCGGTCCTCTTGAGTATGTTGGCTTTTTATCTCATTGCTGGGTTGCTGTAATCCACGTCATTCTTCCAAAAGAAAAAGCCCGCAATAAAGTGCGGACTCAGACTGTTGACAAACCTATTTGCCGAACGAAAACGGGAGTAACGGAATAGAAGAGTAAAGCGTTTGCGCCATGGATGGCGCAAGCCGAGCGCACAGGGATGTGTTTACAGCGTCTTTACGATCTATCCGTTACTGCCGCTCAATGAGCTTTGTTAGCCCCCAAAGCCCGCAAGGAAGCGCGGGCTTCGGGCTATCCGTAATACTTTAATCAGTTCAAAAAGGCTGGCTGATTCTTTTCATACTCGGTGATAGACGCTTCGTGTTGCAGCGTCAGGCCGATGCTGTCTAACCCGTTGATCATGCAGTGACGGCGGAAGCTGTCGATTTCGAACGGATAGCTTTTGCTGCCCGCCTGAACGACCTGATTTTCCAGATCTACCGTGAAGGTAATACCTTCTTGCCCGTCAACCAGCTTGAACAGCTCGTCCACTTCTTCATCGCTCAACTTCACCGGCAGCAGCTGGTTGTTAAACGAGTTGCCGTAGAAAATATCAGCGAAGCTTGGGGCGATAACGACTTTGAAGCCGTAATCGGTCAGCGCCCACGGTGCGTGCTCACGGGAAGAACCGCAGCCGAAGTTTTCCCGCGCCAGCAGGATACTCGCCCCTTTGTAATGCGGCTTGTTCAGCACAAACTCAGGGTTGGGTTGTTGGCCCGCATCGTCCAGAAAACGCCAGTCGTGGAACAGGTGTTGGCCGAAACCGGTACGCGTCACCTTTTGCAGAAACTGCTTGGGAATGATGGCGTCGGTATCGACGTTAGCGGCATCCAGAGGAACCACCAGACCTGTGTGTTGGGTAAATTTAGCCATGTCGGTTTCTCTCTTAATTCAACTCGCGGACGTCGGCAAAGCGACCCGTCACTGCCGCTGCCGCAGCCATTGCCGGGCTGACCAGATGGGTGCGACCCGCGCGGCCCTGACGGCCTTCAAAGTTACGGTTGCTGGTTGATGCACAACGCTCGCCGGGGTTCAGGCGGTCATTATTCATCGCCAGACACATAGAACAGCCCGGTAAACGCCACTCAAAGCCCGCCTCGATGAACACTTTATCCAGCCCTTCCAGCTCCGCCATCGTTTTTACCGGACCGGAGCCAGGTACGACGATAGCCTGAACGCCAGCGGCAACTTTGCGCCCTTTGGCGATTTCTGCTGCTGCGCGCAAATCTTCAATGCGCGAGTTGGTGCAGGAACCAATGAAGACTTTATCGATCTTCACGTCGGTCAGTTTAATGCCGGGTTGCAGATCCATATAGGCCAGTGCTTTGGCCGCGGAGGCGCGTTCTACCGGATCGCTGAAAGAGTCAGGGCTAGGGATTTCCTGATTGACGGCGATAACCTGACCGGGGTTAGTACCCCAGGTAACCTGCGGCGCGATCTGCGCGGCGTCCAGCGTGACGATCGTATCGAACTGCGCGTCATCATCGGATTTCAGCGTGCTCCAGTACGCAACAGCGGCATCCCAGTTGGCATCTTTCGGTGCAAACTGGCGGCCTTTCAGGTAGTTGAAGGTTGTCTCGTCCGGCGCGACCAGACCTGCTTTCGCACCCATCTCAATCGCCATATTACACAGCGTCATGCGGCCTTCCATGCTCAGCGCACGAATAGCTGTACCGCAGAATTCAACCACATGACCGGTGCCGCCTGCGCTACCGGTTTTACCGATGATCGCCAGCACGATGTCTTTCGCGGTGATGCCGTGTGGTGCATCGCCGGTGACTTCAATCTTCATGGTTTTAGCGCGACCCTGTTTCAGGGTTTGCGTTGCCAGCACATGTTCCACTTCCGACGTACCGATACCGAAAGCCAGTGAGCCAAACGCGCCGTGCGTTGCCGTGTGTGAGTCACCGCAGACGATGGTCATACCCGGCAGCGTCATCCCTTGTTCAGGGCCGATAACGTGAACAATGCCCTGATACGGGTGGTTCAGGTCATACAGTTGAACGCCGAATTCTGCACAGTTCTTGATTAACTCCTGCATCTGAATGCGGGCCATCTCGCCACTGGCGTTGATGTCTTTGGTTTGCGTGGACACGTTGTGGTCCATGGTCGCGAAGGTTTTCCCCGGTTGACGAACCTTACGGCCCATCGCTCGCAGGCCGTCGAAGGCCTGTGGGGAAGTCACTTCGTGTACCAGATGTCTGTCGATATACAGCAGCGGCGTTTCGTTCGGCGCTTCATGAACCACGTGCGCTTCGAACAATTTTTGATATAACGTCTTACCCATGGTTATGCCCCTTGCGCGACAAAACGCGCAATCACGTCGCCCATTTCATTGGTACCGATCGCGCTGCCGGTGCTTGCCAAATCGGCGGTGCGATAGCCTTCAGCCAGTGCGGTATTAACGGCTTTTTCGATCGCCTCTGCGGCATCGTCTGCACCCAGGCTGTAGCGCAGCAGCAGTGCCAGCGACAGAATCTGTGCAATCGGGTTGGCAATATCTTTACCAGCGATATCTGGTGCGGAACCGCCAGCAGGTTCGTACAGGCCAAAGCCTTGCTCGTTCAGGCTGGCAGAAGGCAGCATGCCCATTGAGCCGGTAATCATGGCGCACTCGTCGGACAGAATGTCACCGAACAGGTTAGAACACAGCATCACGTCAAACTGAGACGGATCCTTAATTAACTGCATCGTTGCGTTATCGATATACAGGTGAGACAGCTTCACATCGGGATAGTGCTGTGCGACTTCGTTGACTATCTCGCGCCACAGAATCGAGCTTTGCAGCACGTTGGCTTTATCGATAGAGGTCACGATGCTGCGACGCTTGCGAGCGGATTCAAACGCGATGTGCGCGATGCGCTCAATCTCGAAACGGTGATAGACCTCGGTATCGAAAGCGCGCTCATACTGACCGCTACCTTCACGACCTTTTGGCTGGCCGAAGTAGATGCCGCCCGTCAGTTCGCGGACGCACAGGATATCAAAGCCCTTCGCGGCGATATCACTGCGCAGCGGGCAAAACGCTTCCAGTCCCTGATACAGGCGAGCAGGACGCAGGTTGCTGAACAGTTTGAAGTGTTTACGCAGAGGCAATAACGCACCGCGCTCCGGCTGCTCTGCCGGTGGCAGGTGTTCCCATTTCGGGCCGCCAACGGAACCAAACAGAATCGCATCGGCCTGCTCACAACCCGCGACGGTCGCCTGCGGCAGCGGCGTGCCCTGACGGTCAATGGCGATGCCGCCAACGTCATATTCGCTGGTGGTAATGCGGATGCCAAAACGCTGACGTACCGCATCCAGTACTTTATGGGCCTGTGCCATTACTTCTGGGCCAATGCCGTCTCCGGGTAAAACGGCGATATGGTAGCTCTTTGTCATCACACTGTTTCCTGACTGTTTTGTTGTTTGCTATCGTTTTGTTGTTGGTTACTGTGCTGCTGCAGACGTTGAATTTCTTTTTCTACCTGCTGAGCACGTTTGATGTTGTTTAATACATTTACCATTGCCTGCGCGGAAGATTCAACGATATCCGTTGCCAGACCGACGCCGTGGAAACGACGCCCTTGATAGTCCGCGACAATATCAACCTGACCCAGCGCATCACGGCCCTGACCTTTGGCGGTCAGTTGGTATTTAACCAGCGAAACTTGATAACCCGTAATGCGGTTGATCGCCTGATAAACGGCATCCACCGGGCCATTGCCTGTCGCGGCTTCTGACTGGATTTCTTCGCCGCAGATCAGTTTGACAGAGGCGGTTGCCATCACGCTGGAGCCGGACTGAACGCTGAAATAATCCAGATGGTAGAACTCAGGCTCTTCCTGCTGACGGCTGATAAAGGCCAACGCTTCCAGATCGTAATCAAAGACCTGACCTTTCTTATCCGCCAGTTTCAGGAAGGCAGAGTACAAATCGTCCAGATTGTAGTCGCTGTCCTGATAGCCCATCTCTTCCATGCGGTGTTTCACCGCCGCGCGACCAGAACGGGAAGTCAGGTTCAACTGTACTTCTTTCAGGCCGATGGATTCCGGCGTCATGATTTCGTAGTTTTCACGGTTCTTCAGCACGCCATCCTGGTGAATACCAGAGGAGTGGGCGAAGGCGTTGGCACCCACAACCGCTTTGTTGGCAGGAATGGGCATATTGCAAATCTGGCTGACCAGCTGGCTGGTACGGTAGATTTCCTGATGATTGATGTTGGTGTGCACATTCAGGATGTTATGGCGGGTTTTGATCGCCATGATGACTTCTTCCAGTGAACAGTTACCCGCACGTTCGCCGATACCGTTCAATGTGCCTTCTACCTGACGAGCACCTGCATGCACCGCTGCCATGGCGTTGCCGACGGCCAAGCCCAGATCGTCGTGAGTGTGAACAGAAATGATAGCTTTATCGATGTTGGGAACGTGTTGGTACAGAGAGGCGATGATATTGCCGAACTCATGCGGCATGGTGTAGCCGACGGTGTCTGGGATATTAATCGTGCGAGCACCGGCGTTGATGGCGGCTTCAACCACGCGACACAGGTCTGGGATTGGCGTACGACCCGCATCTTCGCAGGAAAATTCAACGTCGTCTGTGTAGTTACGCGCGCGTTTGATCATGTAAATGGCGCGTTCGATCACTTCATCCAGCGTGCTGCGCAGCTTGGTGGCGATGTGCATCGGTGAGGTCGCGATAAAGGTGTGAATACGGAAAGCTTCTGCGACACGCAGCGCTTCTGCGGCGACATCGATGTCTTTCTCAACACAGCGGGTCAGGCCACACACACGACTATTTTTGATGTTGCGGGCAATCGTCTGAACGGATTCAAAGTCGCCGGGAGAGGATACAGGAAAGCCAACTTCCATGACATCAACGCCCATACGCTCCAGGGCGAAGGCAATTTGCAGCTTTTCTTTTACACTCAGACTCGCCTGTAAAGCCTGTTCACCATCGCGTAATGTGGTATCAAAAATAATGACTTGCTCGCTCATCGGTTTAGTTCCTTGTCGTGTCTACTTGTACTTAGCGCTCGGCGAGTAAAAAAAAACCCGCGCATCGGCGCGGGTTTTTGTATCGTGTGGCGAGAAACTTAGTTCTGAACTCTGCCCACAAACCTACCGCGCAAGAAGGATGCGTTTAGTAGTAGGCCTAGTAGGACAGTAAAGTTGAACATGGTGTCTCGTCATCTGAAATTCGGTGTTCCTTTATTGGTACGCGATTACCAGGGTTATGTCAACTGTTGATTGGTGTGACATGCGTCAAGTAAACCAGCGATAGCCTGCGCCGAATGAACGAAAGATCGTTGCGGTTTTGAACAATGACGGTAGACTGCACGCCAAATAATGTACAGCTGTACGCTGAAATGCTGTCAAATTCTTCCCCCTTAGAAATTCTTTTACAGATGAATAATCATTTACAGCCATACCATGTGGTGCACCGGGTCCAAGATCAAATCAATCACTGCGCAGGCCGTATTACGTTGCGCGAGTGGACGCCTGCGGGCGAACAGCAGCTCACCTGGACACAGGCCGGGCAGCGCATTCAGCGCATTGCCAGCGCGCTCTTAGCGCTGGGGCTGGATGTTCAGGAACGGGTTGCGATTTTCTCTCATAATTCAATGAACTGGTCGCTGGCCGATCTGGCATTGCTGCACCTGCGGGCGATTAGCGTGCCAATCTATGCCACGAATACGGCGGCACAGGCGGCATTCATTATCAATGATGCGGACATCCGTACGATATTCGTTGGCGGTCAGGAACAGTTGGATGCGCTGCTGGCGCTGCGCGATACCTGCCCACAGCTGCGAAACATCATCGTGATGGATGAAGGTGTTAACCTGCGCGGCAGCGACATTGTGCAATCGCTGCGCGAGTTTGAAGCGCAGGCGGTAGACGATTTCTGGCGTGAGGAATGGCAAACGCGCATCGACAGCCGCGATCTCAACGATCTGTTTACGCTGATTTATACCTCTGGCACCACTGGTGAACCGAAAGGCGTCATGCTGGATTACACCAACATGGCGATGCAGTTAAAGCTGCACGACGATCGTCTGGATATGTCAGAAAACGACGTATCGCTCAGTTTCTTGCCGCTTTCTCACGTATTTGAGCGCGCATGGAGCTTTGTCATTATACACCGTGGCGCGCAGAACGTGTATCTCAGTGATACGAATCTGGTGCGTGCCGCGATGCAGGCGGTGAAGCCTACCGTGATGTGTGCCGTACCGCGTTTTTATGAGAAAGTTTACAGCGCAGTCCATGAAAAAGTGGCGCAGGCACCGTGGTATCGCCAGTGTCTATTTAACTGGGCTCTTGCGCAGGGGCAACACGCTTTTCTGGCTAGCCAGGCCGCGAAGAAGGGTGGTCTTTTCCGCCGCGTGATGCATCGCTATGCAGACCGACTGGTGTTAGGGAAACTGCGCCAACTGCTGGGGGGCGAGATTCGCTTTATGCCAGCTGCGGGCGCGCGATTGGATGACAACATCATTCTGTTTTTCCGGTCGATTGGGATTCGCATCATCTATGGCTACGGCATGACTGAAACCTGTGCGACGGTTTCCTGCTGGGAAGAAGGCCGCTTCCGCTTAGGTTCTATTGGTACGCCGCTGCCGGGCATTGAGGTCCGTATTGGCGAGGAAAAAGAGATTCAGGTACGTGGTGCGACCATCATGCGGGGCTATTTCCACCGTCCGCAGGAAACCGCAGAAACCTTTACCGAAGATGGCTGGTTGAAAACCGGCGATGCGGGGGAACTGGATGCCAACGGTAACCTGTTTATTACCGAACGATTGAAAGATCTGATGAAAACTTCGGGCGGTAAATATATCGCACCGCAGCATCTGGAAGGCACGCTGGGGCAGGATCGCTTCATTGAACAGGTTGCGATTATTGCGGACACGCGTAAGTACGTGTCTGCGCTGATTGTTCCCTGTTTCGAGGCGCTGGAAGAATACGCTCACTCCATCAATCTGAAGTACCACGATCGCCTGGAGCTACTGCGCCACAGCCATATTATTGAGCTGTTCGAGCAGCGTCTGCGGGAGATGCAGAAAGAGCTTTCCCGCGTTGAGCAGGTGAAGAAATTCACGCTATTGCCTGTGCCGTTTTCGATGGCGGAAGGGGAATTGACGCCAACGCTCAAGCTGCGCAGAAAGATCATCAACCAGCGTTACCAACTGGAAATTGATGCGATGTACGCAGAGTCTTGATGCTGTCGTAGGCCGAGAAGCGCGTTTCCTGAAAAGAAATGTGATTTTCGGCCTCAATATTTCACTCTGTAATTTGTGGCCTTTATGGACGATCTCTCAGGTCTGAAGGTTCCCAGTTAGTATTTTATCTCAGTTCCTTTTTCCCCCACGTTCGATTTCCCCTAGGCCTGATTAAGGGCGGTGGTTTTTTGCCGTTTGTCTGCGCCATAATCTGGCGTTATGTTAATGGGTTATTAGCAATCCCTATAATATTTCGTATTCTTGTCTATCCGTCATACTTCAAGTTGCATGTATGTTGGCTGCGTTTAGTCACCCGAATCACTTACTTGAGTAAGCTCATCGGGATTCCTTCTCTTGCCGCCTTCCTGAAACTCGAACTATTTAGGATATACTAAAAATTAGCAGTATTAATACAATGTGAGCGCGGGGATTTCCCCGGTCAATACAGAAGCGGATTCCGCTTTCTGAACAAAAGAGGCAGACCCATGGAGATGTTGTCAGGCGCCGAAATGGTGGTCCGATCGTTGATCGATCAGGGCGTAAAACATGTGTTCGGTTATCCGGGCGGTGCGGTGCTGGATATTTACGACGCCCTGCATACGGTTGGCGGTATCGAGCATATTTTGGTGCGGCATGAGCAAGGTGCGGTACATATGGCGGATGGCTATGCGCGTGCGACGGGTGAGGTCGGCGTCGTGCTGGTCACGTCTGGTCCCGGTGCGACCAACGCGATTACCGGTATCGCGACTGCCTATATGGACTCCATTCCTATGGTGGTGTTGTCCGGTCAGGTTGCAACTTCGCTGATTGGCTACGATTCCTTTCAGGAATGCGACACGGTGGGGATTTCCCGGCCTATCGTTAAGCACAGTTTTCTGGTCAAGAAAGCGGAAGATGTCCCGACAATTCTGAAAAAAGCATTTTATCTGGCATCAACCGGACGTCCGGGGCCTGTGGTGGTCGATCTGCCGAAAGACATCATGAATCCGGCGAATAAGCTGCCGTACGTTTACCCCGAAAGCATCAGCATGCGTTCCTATAGCCCAACGGTTCAAGGGCACAAAGGGCAGATTCGTCGCGCGCTGCAAACCCTGTTGGCAGCAGAAAAGCCGATTATTTACAGCGGTGGCGGTGTGATTAACGCGGAGTGCCACGAAGAACTGCTGATGCTGGCGGAAAAACTTAACCTGCCAGTGACAACCTCTCTGATGGGGCTGGGCGGTTTTCCCGGAACGCACCGTCAATGCCTCGGCATGTTGGGGATGCACGGGACGTATGAAGCCAATACGGCGATGCACAACGCCGATGTGATTTTCGCCGTAGGGGTGCGTTTCGACGACCGTACGACGAACAATTTGGCGAAGTACTGTCCGAATGCGACGGTATTGCATATTGATATCGATCCCGCGTCGATTTCCAAAACGGTAAATGCCGATATCCCTATCGTTGGCGATGCTAAACAGGTGCTAAGCCTGATGCTGGAGCTACTGGAACAAGATGGCGCACCGCAGAAGTTTGATGCGCTGCGCGACTGGTGGCAGCGTATCGAGCAATGGCGTGGGCGCCACTGTCTGAAATACAGCACTGACAGCGACAAGATTAAACCGCAGGCGGTGATTGAAACGCTGCACCGACTGACGGAAGGTAAAGCTTATGTGGCATCGGACGTCGGTCAGCACCAGATGTTCGCCGCGCTGTATTATCCGTTTGATTTACCGCGCCGCTGGGTGAACTCCGGTGGGCTGGGCACGATGGGCTTTGGCCTGCCTGCGGCATTGGGTATCAAGCTTGCGCTGCCGGAAGAAACGGTCATTTGCGTAACGGGCGACGGCAGTATTCAGATGAATATTCAGGAGCTTTCTACGGCGCTGCAATATGACTTGCCTGTTGTGGTGATCAACCTGAACAACCGTTTCCTCGGCATGGTGAAGCAGTGGCAGGACATGATCTACTCTGGCCGCCATTCCAGTTCTTACATGGAATCGCTACCGGATTTCGTCAAGCTGGCTGAAGCGTACGGTCACGTCGGGATTTCTATCGATACGCCGGACGAACTGGAAAGTAAGCTGTTGCAAGCGCTGGCGCAGAAAGATCGTCTGGTGTTTGTTGATATCAACATCGACAGCAGCGAGCATGTTTACCCCATGCAGATTCGCGGCGGGGCGATGGACGAAATGTGGTTGAGCAAAACGGAGAGGACCTGATCATGCGGCGGATTTTATCAGTATTACTTGAGAATGAATCAGGCGCCTTGTCACGTGTCGTCGGTCTGTTTTCACAGCGCGGCTACAACATCGAAAGCCTGACGGTAGCGCCAACCGAAGACCCAACGCTATCTCGTATGACTATCCAGACGGTAGGCGATGAGAAAGTGCTGGAGCAGATCGAAAAGCAACTGCACAAGCTGGTGGATGTCCTGCGCGTCAGCGAGCTGGGGCAGGGAGCGCACGTTGAGCGTGAGATCATGTTGGTGAAGCTACAGGCGACAGGATATGGTCGTGAAGAAGTGAAACGCTGCGCCGATATTTTCCGCGGTCAGATCGTGGATGTCACCTCTTCGCTTTATACTGTACAGCTTGCTGGCACCAGCGATAAACTGGATGCATTCCTCAGCGCCGTGCGTGAAGTCTCCGAAATTGTTGAAGTGGCGCGCTCTGGTATCGTCGGCGTATCGCGCGGCGATAAAATCATGCGTTAATCGACTTTTCGCTGCTTTTTCTTTTAAGAGGCCCGATAATAGTATCGGGCCTTTTTATTTCCCTTATCTTATATAAACACAATATATTCAGCTTAAAAGACATCCATTATTGATATGGCAGCTTGAAATATGTGGGTAACGTGATAAAAGCAGTTGCCGTACAAAAGCTTCTGCTGTTAGATCTACGCCATATCCATGATGATTTTATGGTCATCACACTATTTATTGAGCCGGCCTACTTATTTTCCGGCCTACTAAGGGGTTACCGTGAAACTGGATGAAATCGCGCGTCTTGCGGGTGTTTCACGCACGACAGCCAGCTATGTCATTAACGGGAAAGCGAAACAATATCGCGTCAGCGATAAGACCGTTGAGAAAGTCATGGCTGTCGTCAGGGAGCACAATTATCATCCCAACGCCGTCGCGGCTGGATTACGTGCCGGGCGTACGCGTTCAATTGGTTTGGTTATTCCCGATTTGGAAAATACCAGCTATACACGCATTGCTAATTATCTGGAGCGTCAGGCCAGACAGCGCGGATATCAGCTATTAATTGCGTGTTCAGAAGATCAGCCGGACAACGAGATGCGGTGTATTGAGCATCTGTTACAGCGCCAGGTTGACGCGATTATTGTTTCTACCGCATTACCGCCGGAGCACCCGTTTTATCAGCGTTGGATAAACGGCAGCCTGCCGATTATTGCGTTAGACAGGGCGTTAGATCGTGAGCACTTCACCAGCGTGGTGGGTGCCGATCTTGAAGATGCTGAAATGCTGGCGCAGGAATTAAGGAAGGTGCCTGCGAAATCGGTACTTTATCTTGGTGCCTTGCCTGAGCTTTCCGTCAGTTTCTTGCGTGAGCAGGGGTTCCGTCAGGCGTGGGCGGGCGATCCGCGTGAAGTGAATTATCTTTATTCCAATAGCTATGAGCGTGTTGCTTCCGCTGCCGCGTTTATGGATTATTTGAAAGATAATCCTATGCCCGAAGCGTTATTCACCACCTCATTCCCGTTATTGCAGGGAGTGATGGACGTCAACCTGAAGATTAACGGGCGTTTGCCGAATAATCTGGCTATCGCGACTTTTGGGGACAATGAACTGTTGGATTATCTGGAGTGCCCGGTATTGTCTGTCGCTCAGCGCCATCGTGAAGTCGCGGAGCGCGTACTTGAATTGGTGCTCGCCAGTCTGGATGAGCCGAAAAGGCCGAAACCTGGTTTGAATCGTATCCGGCGCAATCTGTATCGTCGTGGTTCTTTGAGCCGCGCGTAATCTCTACCTGCTTTTTGCGCCATAGATTGCTATGGCGCCTCTTCCTTACCCTGCCTCAATTCTCTTTTATGGCAATGCGACCCGGAATAGCCGACGGCAATATTCCAGAAAGTAGCCATATATCACGCCCGTCACCATCGACACCACCAAATTACTGGTGACGGCGGTCAGGATTTGCGCGGGGTTCGCCCCGATAGACCAGAGAATGATGGCGTAAACGGGGGATTGGAAACTGACATAGGCAAACAGATCGGCAACGCTGCGCACCAGGAAATGATCGCCACCGTGACGTCTGGCCATATTCAATACGCGATCGCGGTAAAGCCCATACGGCCAGGCAATAGCAATATTAACGGGGATCGACAACAAGCGTGAAGACAGCGATTGCTCGATGCTCATACCGGAAAGCATGATTTCAATTGCCATGCCGATGATGAAACAATAGACAACGAGCGCAAAGGTATCGGCGGTGGCACTTCGCAATCGTGACGT
Organism: Pectobacterium carotovorum; assembly: GCA_016415585.1. Taxonomy (NCBI): domain Bacteria; kingdom Pseudomonadati; phylum Pseudomonadota; class Gammaproteobacteria; order Enterobacterales; family Pectobacteriaceae; genus Pectobacterium; species Pectobacterium carotovorum. The sequence continues at coordinate 861,983 of CP066552.1, forward strand.
CGGGGAAAACATAACTGGCTGCTCCATTCCTAGTATGGATGAACTGGTGTAATCAATATGTATGGTTTTTTGTTGTGTGTTTTTTGTTTTTTATAGTGTACATCACTGATTGTATTGCTTGGTATTAGTGAAAAAAATTATTTTTAGCGTTTTTTTATATTTTGTCGCTATTTTATTTTTAGTTGTAATGTTTCTTGTTTTTTTATTGTGGTGATGAGGTTAAAATTGTTTAAAAACAAATGGTTATTTTATTTTTTGAAGGTGGGGGAACGATGAAGGTTAAATAGTTTTAACGCATTGAAGGAAGTGAGGAAATAACCGATAAAAAAGGCTATTTGTGTCGTTTCTTTTTAATGCTTGTCTGGATGAGGAGGGTGTACAGCTTATCCAGAACGTTTCCTGGACCTGTTTTTTTCAGGAAACTGCATTTGTCGGTAATGATAGCTTAACGTTAAGTAAGTTGGCTGATTAATAAATAGTCGGTGATATTGATGTTAAAAATGTGACATTGAACAACTATTAATAACCACGGTATGATTCTGCAGGCCCACGTATCCCTTGGTGCTCAAGGTGTTCAGCCTGATAAGACTAGTCTGAAAACCTTTATCTTTGGTATCAGCTTGTGACAATAAAAATAATCGAGATGCTGGAATTGGTGGTTATATGTTTGTAATTTTCCAGCTTAGCGGTGAAATTTTCTTAAATTATCATGACGTTAATCTTTGTTAATTCTTACTCCTTATTTCTTTTATCTCTATACAGTCCCCAATTCATTCAGGAATAATCCCAAAGCGCGTCCGCTCTGGCTTGACAAGGTTTTCATACCCTCCGTACACTCTTAAAGGTGGGGTTTTGTGGAGCAAAGTGGTGAAAAAGGTTATGGAGGGGTAAGTCAGGTATGTTTCGCGGGGCTACGCTGGTTAACCTCGACAGTAAAGGGCGCCTTGCTGTGCCTACCCGATATCGGGAAATGCTGAACGGGGAATCGCAAGGTCAAATTGTTTGCACCATTGACCTGCATCAGCCATGCCTGCTGCTTTATCCCTTACCTGAATGGGAAATTATTGAACAAAAACTGTCGCGCTTGTCGAGCATGAACCCTGCTGAACGTCGTGTTCAGCGTTTGTTATTAGGGCATGCCAGCGAGTGCCAAATGGATAGTGCAGGGCGTTTGTTGATTGCGAATACGTTAAGGCAGCATGCGGACCTCAAAAAAGAAGTGATGCTAGTCGGGCAGTTCAACAAGTTTGAACTGTGGGATGAACAGACTTGGTATCAACAGGTCAGGGATGATATTGACGCTGAACAATCGACTCAGGAACCTTTGTCTGAGCGGTTGCAGGACCTATCGCTATAGCCATGCTGGAAAATTATAAACATACCACCGTCCTGTTGGATGAGGCAGTAAATGGCCTGAACATTCGCAGCGGCGGCATATACATCGACGGTACATTTGGCCGTGGTGGTCATTCTCGTCTGATTCTTTCCCAACTGGGGCCGGAAGGGCGCCTGTTAGCTATCGATCGCGATCCTCAGGCTATTGAAGCCGCCAAGGCGATTGACGATCCTCGTTTCTCTATTATTCACGGGCCGTTTTCCGCTATGGCGGAGTATGTTGCGGAACTCGGACTGACCGGGCAGATCGATGGCGTTCTGCTCGATCTTGGCGTTTCTTCCCCTCAGCTTGATGACCCTGAACGTGGATTCTCATTTATGCGCGATGGCCCGTTGGATATGCGTATGGATCCGACGCGTGGCTTGTCTGCTGCTGAATGGCTGATGAAAGCGGAAGCTGACGACATTGTCTGGGTCTTAAAAACGTTCGGCGAAGAGCGTTTTGCCAAGCGTATTGCTCGCGCCATTGTGGAACGTAATCGTCTCGATCCGATGACGCGGACAAAAGAACTCGCCGAATTGATCGCTGCCGCCAGCCCGTTTCGGGAAAAACATAAACATCCAGCAACGCGCAGTTTTCAGGCGATCCGTATTTACATCAATAGCGAACTGGAAGAGATCGAACGTGCATTAGAAGGCGCACTGAGCGTACTGGCTCCGCAGGGCCGTCTGTCAGTGATCAGCTTCCACTCGTTAGAAGATCGGATTGTGAAACGATTTATTCGCCATCAGAGCCGTGGGCCACAGGTGCCAGCTGGCTTGCCGTTAACGGAAGAGCAACTGCGCAGCCAGGGCGGACAGACGTTAAAAGCTGTCGGCAAGAAACTGATGCCTTCTGAAGCAGAAGTTGCGGAAAACCCACGCGCGCGCAGTTCTGTTCTGCGTTTCGCTGAGAGACTGCCAGCGTGATCGGTAACGAGCGGCATACTCTGGTTGGCGTCATCGGTGAGGATTTGCTGCGTCATGCAAAGCTCCCGGTGTTGCTGATGGTTGCCGTGCTGGTTTCTGCGGTCTTTGTGGTCACCACGGCGCATAAAACACGTCTGCTGACGGCAGAACGCGAACAGCTTTTGCTGGAGCGTGATGCGCTGGATATCGAATGGAGAAACCTGATCCTGGAGGAAAACTCACTAGGGGATCATAGCCGCGTAGAGCGGATCGCGACGGAAAAACTGCAAATGGGGCATGTTGATCCGTCACAGGAAAACATTGTGGTTAAGCAATGAACTAAATAGGCAACCAGCTAAGCATGAAAGTAGCCCGTACAGGAAAGTTAAAGCGCCAGGAAGATCAAGCCAGCTTTGTTAGCTGGCGTTTTGCGTTGCTTTGCGGCTGTATCCTGCTTGCGATGGTTGGCTTGATGGCGCGTGCGGCTTATCTTCAGGTTATCAACCCAGACAAACTGGTGCGCGAGGGGGATATGCGTTCCCTACGCGTGCAGGAAGTGCCAACGGCGCGTGGCATGATAAGCGATCGTGCTGGCCGTCCTTTGGCCGTCAGCGTGCCGGTTAATGCCGTCTGGGCTGACCCGAAAGAAGTGAACGAACGTGGCGGCATTACGTTGGATACGCGCTGGAAAGCACTTTCCGATGCGCTCGACATTCCGTTGGATCAGTTGGCAACGAAGATTAATGCTAACCCTAAAGGTCGCTTCGTTTATCTGGCTCGTCAGGTGAACCCAGCCATTGGTGAATACATCCATAAGCTGAAGCTGCCGGGCATCAATCTGCGGCAGGAGTCTCGCCGATACTATCCTTCTGGACAAGTAACCTCTCACCTCATTGGCTTCACCAATATCGATGGGCAGGGTATTGAAGGCGTTGAGAAAAGTTTTGACCGCTGGCTGACCGGGCAACCCGGTGAACGAACCGTGCGTAAAGACCGGTTTGGCCGCGTGATTGAAGATATCTCTTCCGTTGATAGCCAGGCCGCACACAATCTGGCGCTCAGTATTGATGAGCGTTTGCAGGCGCTGGTTTACCGTGAGCTCAATAACGCTGTTGCCTTTAACAAAGCCGAGTCGGGGACGGCCGTACTGGTTGATGTAAATACTGGCGAAGTGCTGGCGATGGCGAATAGCCCGTCTTATAACCCGAACAATTTGGCGGGTACGCCGCAAGACATCATGCGTAACCGCGCGATTACCGACATTTTCGAACCCGGCTCGACCGTTAAACCGATGGTGGTGATGACGGCGCTACAGCGCGGGGTCGTGAAAGAAAACAATGTACTCAGCACCCTGCCGTATTACGTCAATGGTCATGAGATCAAAGACGTGGCGCGTTATAGCGAATTGACGCTGACGGGCGTGCTTCAGAAGTCGAGTAACGTTGGCGTGTCTAAGCTGGCGTTAGCGATGCCTTCCTCTGCGCTTGTAGATACTTACGCGCGTTTTGGATTAGGGAAAGCGACCAATTTGGGGTTGGTCGGAGAAAGCAGTGGCTTATACCCTCAAAAACAACGGTGGTCTGATCTAGATAGGGCCACTTTTTCTTTCGGCTACGGGCTGATGGTGACGCCGTTACAGTTAGCGCGAGTCTACGCAACTATCGGCAGCTTTGGCGTTTATCGCCCGCTGTCGATTACCAAAGTTGATCCACCGGTTCCCGGCGAGCGTGTTTTCCCTGAAGCGCTGGTGCGCTCTGTTGTGCACATGATGGAAAGCGTTGCGTTACCTGGCGGCGGCGGTACCAAAGCGGCAATCAAAGGTTACCGTATCGCGATTAAAACCGGTACGGCCAAGAAAGTTGGCCCAGATGGTAAATACATCAACAAATATATTGCCTATACGGCGGGTGTGGCACCAGCCAGCAATCCACGTTTTGCTCTGGTTGTTGTGATCAACGATCCACAGTCAGGGAAATACTACGGTGGTGCGGTTTCTGCGCCAATCTTTGGTGCCATCATGGGCGGCGTTCTGCGGACGATGAATATCGAACCGGATGCGTTGCCGACGGGTGACAAAAACGAGTTTGTAATTAATAGAGAAGAGGGATCAGGTGGCAGATCGTAATTTGCGCGATTTACTTGCGCCGTGGGTGCAAGACACTCCGGCGCGCGCGCTGCGGGAAATGACATTAGACAGCCGCGTTGCGGCTGCCGGGGATCTGTTTGTCGCGATTGTCGGGCACAAAGCAGATGGACGGCGCTATATTCCGCAGGCAATTGCGCAAGGCGTAGCAGCGATTGTTGCCGAAGCAGAAGGTGAGGCCGCTGATGGCACCGTTCGCGAAATGCACGGTGTGCCAGTGGTGTATCTCAGTAACCTGAACCAGCGGCTTTCCGCGCTGGCAGGCCGTTTTTATCAGCAGCCTGCGGAAAAGTTACAGCTGATTGGTGTAACGGGAACCAACGGAAAAACGACAACGACTCAGCTTCTGGCACAGTGGAGCCAGACATTAGGCGAAACGAGTGCGGTGATGGGCACGGTAGGCAATGGCCTATTGGGTCGGGCGATTCCGACAGAGAATACGACAGGATCTGCTGTTGATGTTCAGCAGGTGTTAAGCCAACTGGTCGAGCAAGGCGCGACGTTCGCCGCAATGGAAGTGTCCTCCCACGGTCTGGTGCAGCATCGTGTTGCTGCGTTGCCGTTCGCGGCAGCGGTGTTCACTAACCTGAGCCGCGATCATCTTGATTACCATGGCGATATGGAAAGCTACGAAGCGGCCAAATGGGCGCTGTTCGGTGAGCATCGCGTTGGCCAGATGATTATCAATGCTGATGATGAGGTCGGGCTGCGCTGGTTGGCGAAGCTGCCGGACGCGGTTGCTGTAACCATGGAAAATAATCTGGTCCCCGGCTGCCGCGGGCGCTGGCTGAAAGCGACACAGATTGATTATCACGACAACGGTGCCACGATTGCGTTTGATTCAAGCTGGGGACACGGCGAAATTGAAAGCCGCCTGATGGGCGCGTTTAACGTCAGTAATATGCTGCTGGCGCTGGCAACGTTGCTGTCTCTTGGCTATCCGCTCGACAAATTGGTTATCGCGGGATCTCAGCTGCAACCTGTATGTGGCCGCATGGAAGTTTTCCATGCAGAAGGAAAACCAACGGTCGTTGTGGATTACGCTCACACGCCAGACGCGCTGGAAAAAGCGCTTGAAGCGGCGCGTTTGCACTGTCAGGGGAAACTCTGGTGCGTGTTTGGCTGCGGCGGCGATCGCGATAAAGGTAAGCGCCCACTTATGGGCGGCATCGCAGAACAGCTGGCCGACCGCGTTGTGGTGACTGATGATAACCCGCGCAGTGAAGAGCCTCAGGCGATCGTTGCCGATATTCTCTCCGGTCTGCTGGACGCCGGACGGGTTCAGGTCATTCACGGACGTGCTGAAGCAGTTACCAGTGCGATCATGCAGGCACAGGAAAATGACGTTGTTCTGGTTGCGGGTAAAGGGCACGAAGACTACCAACTGGTTGGCAATCAGCGTCTTGATTATTCCGATCGCATCACTGTTGCCCGCCTGCTGGGGGTGATTGCATGATTCGCGTCTCCTTGCAGCAGCTTGCCACGGTGCTGAATGCACAGTTGATTGGCGAAAACATTGATATTGAAGATGTTTCAACCGATACGCGTAAGCTGTCTTCTGGCTGCTTATTTGTCGCGCTGAAAGGCGAAAAATTTGATGCTCACGATTACGCCGCTGATGCGGTGAAAGGCGGTGCGGCGGCTCTTTTAGTCAGTAAGCGCTTACTCGTTGACGAACCACAGCTGTTGGTGAGCGATACGCGTGTGGCGTTGGGCCAATTAGCTGCCTGGGTTCGTCAGCAGTCAATGGCTCGCGTTGTGGCACTGACCGGATCCTCCGGCAAAACCTCGGTTAAAGAGATGACGGCGGCGATTCTGCGCCAGTGTGGCTCAGTGCTGTATACCGCCGGTAACTTCAACAATGATATCGGTGTGCCGTTAACGTTGCTGCGTCTGACGGCGGAACACCAGTTTGCGGTGATTGAATTAGGGGCGAATCACATTGGTGAGATTGCCTATACCACCGATTTAGTGCGGCCGGAAAGCGCGTTGGTCAATAATCTGGCCGCTGCGCATCTGGAAGGGTTTGGCTCACTGGCCGGTGTGGCGCAGGCGAAAGGTGAGATTTTTGCGGGTTTGCCAGTAGACGGTGTAGCGATCGTGAATGCGGACAGCAACGATTTCCCGCACTGGCAGGTCATGTTTAATCATAAAACCGTGTGGCGTTTCTCGCCGCAGGCTGCTTGCGATATCGATTTTTTTGCCAGCGACGTAGACGTTTTGGCGCAAGGTACGCGTTTCACTCTTCACACGCCATTTGGCAAAACGCAGGTTCTGCTGCCTTTACCGGGTCGACACAACATTTCTAACGCACTGGGAGCGGCCGCGCTGGCAATGTCCGTCGGAGCGACGCTGGAAGCCGTTAAAGCTGGATTATCCCAGCTTCAGGCGGTGCCGGGGCGGCTGTTTCCGATTGCTTTGTCTGAGGGTAAGTTGCTGCTGGATGACAGCTACAACGCGAATGTGGGCTCGATGACGGCGGCGGCACAGGTATTGGCTGACATGCCGGGCTACCGCGTGATGGTCGTTGGTGATATGGGCGAGCTAGGGGATGAAGCCCCTGAGTGCCATCGTCAAGTGGGCGAAGCGGCGCGTGCTGCGGGCATTGATCGCGTATTGAGTGTGGGAACATTGAGTGAATTGATCGGCACTGCCAGTGGCAATGGTGAGCATTTTCAGGATAAAGCCGCGCTGGTTTCACGTTTGAAGGTGCTGATGTCAGAACATAACGTCATCAGCGTATTGGTCAAAGGCTCACGCAGTGCTGCGATGGAGCAGGTTGTACATGCATTACAGGAGAATGCTCAATGTTAGTATGGCTGGCCGAACATTTGGCCAAACTTTATACCGGTTTTAACGTCTTTTCTTATTTGACGTTCCGCGCCATTGTCAGCCTGCTGACCGCATTGGTTATTTCCCTATGGATGGGACCACATATGATTGCCTGGTTGCAGCGTTTGCAGATTGGGCAGGTTGTGCGTAACGAAGGGCCAGAATCACATTTCAGTAAGCGCGGCACCCCGACGATGGGGGGCGTGATGATTCTGGTCGCGATCATCGTTTCCGTTTTGATGTGGGCAAATCTGTCGAATCCGTATGTCTGGTGCGTACTGCTGGTGTTAGCAGGCTATGGTGCGGTCGGTTTTGTTGACGACTACCGCAAAGTGGTCCGTAAGGATACCAAGGGGCTGATTGCCCGCTGGAAATATTTCTGGCAGTCAGTGATTGCGCTCGTGGTGGCTTTCACCATGTATTCCATCGGCAAAGATACGCCAGCCACGCAGCTGGTTGTGCCGTTTTTCAAAGACGTGATGCCACAATTGGGTCTGCTCTATGTTGCACTGGCCTACTTTGTGATTGTCGGCACCAGTAATGCCGTAAACCTGACTGATGGTCTGGATGGCTTGGCAATCATGCCGACAGTGTTTGTTGCTGCTGGCTTTGCGCTGGTGGCATGGGCAACGGGGAACATGAATTTTGCTGGTTATCTGCATATCCCGTATATCCGTCATGCCAGTGAACTGGTGATCGTCTGCACCGCGATTGTGGGCGCGGGGCTTGGGTTCCTGTGGTTTAACACCTATCCGGCGCAGGTCTTCATGGGAGACGTAGGCTCTCTGGCGCTGGGCGGCGCGCTGGGGACGATCGCGGTCCTGCTGCGTCAGGAGCTTTTGTTAGTGATTATGGGCGGCGTATTCGTGGTCGAAACGCTGTCGGTGATTTTGCAAGTCGGGTCCTTTAAATTGCGCGGGCAGCGGATCTTCCGCATGGCGCCAATTCATCATCATTATGAACTTAAGGGCTGGCCGGAACCGCGCGTGATTGTGCGCTTCTGGATTATTTCGTTGATGCTGGTGCTGATTGGCCTGGCAACGCTGAAGGTACGGTAAGACATGGTGGACTATCAGGGTAAAAAAGTCGTCATTATCGGGTTGGGTCTGACCGGGCTCTCCTGTGTTGATTTCTTTCTCGCGCGTGGTGTTATACCGCGCGTGGTGGATACCCGTATCAGTCCGCCGGGTCTGGATAAGTTGCCGGAGCAGGTGGAGCGACATCTCGGTAGCCTGAATGAAGACTGGCTGATGAGTGCGGATTTGATCGTCGCCAGCCCCGGTGTTGCGTTGGCAACGCCGATTCTGTGTGACGCCGCCGATGCTGGCATTGAAATCGTTGGCGATATCGAACTGTTCTGCCGTGAGGCGCAGGCACCGATTGTGGCGATTACTGGTTCTAACGGTAAAAGCACGGTGACGACGCTGGTCGGCGAAATGGCACGAGCGGCGGGTTGGCTGGTGGGCGTCGGTGGCAATATTGGTCTACCTGCGCTGCAACTGCTTGAACAGCCTGCTCAGCTTTATGTGTTGGAACTGTCGAGTTTCCAGTTGGAAACGACGAGTAGCTTGCACGCCGCTGCGGCAACCATTCTGAACGTGACGGAAGATCACACCAACCGTTACCCGTTTGGTCTACAGCAGTATCGGGCGGCGAAATTGCGTATTTATGAACACACGAATTTGTGTGTTGTGAATGCTGACGATGCGCTGACCATGCCAGTTCGCGGTGCGGATGCACGCTGTCGCAGTTTTGGAGTTGATGTCGGCGATTATCATCTTAACCGCCAGCAAGGAGAAACCTGGCTGCGTGTGGACGGTGAACGTGTACTCAATACCCGTGAAATCAAGCTGGTCGGGCAGCACAATTATACGAATGCATTGGCCGCGCTGGCGCTGGCTGATGCCGTGAAGATTCCGCGCTCGTCTGCGCTGACGGCGCTGACGTCATTTACCGGGCTGCCTCATCGCTTTCAAATGGCCTTTGAGCGCAACGGCGTGCGGTGGATCAATGATTCTAAAGCCACCAATGTGGGCAGCACCGAGGCCGCATTGAGCGGTTTGGCGGTAGAAGGCACGTTACATCTGCTGCTCGGTGGTGACGGTAAATCTGCCGATTTCTCGCCGCTGGTGCCGTATTTGCAGGGCGAGCACATTCATGTGTACTGCTTCGGTCAGGATGGGCAACAGCTGGCTGCGCTGCGTCCGGAAATTGCCGAGCAGACAGAAACGATGGAACAGGCGATGCGTATCATCGCCGAACGCGCTAAGCCGGGTGATCTGGTGCTGCTGTCGCCAGCCTGCGCAAGCCTGGATCAGTTCCGCAGTTTTGAACAGCGAGGCGATGAATTTGCTCGTCTGGCGGAGGCGTTAGGCTGATGCGGTTCTTCGGGCTGGCGTTTATCGAACGCATCAAGAACTGGGTTATGGGAACGCGCGAAAGCGATACGCTCAGCGTTGTTCTGTACGACAGAACGTTGGTGTGGTTGACGCTTGGGCTGGCCGTGATTGGTTTTGTGATGGTGACGTCGGCTTCTATGCCTGTTGGGCAGCGTCTTGCCAGCGACCCGTTCCTGTTCGCGAAGCGTGATGCGATTTATCTGGGGTTGGCATTTGGCCTGTCGTTAATCACGCTGCGTGTCCCGATGGAGATATGGCAACGTTACAGCCCAGTGCTGCTATTGCTCTCCATGGTTATGTTGTTGGTTGTACTCGCGGTGGGAAGCTCGGTCAACGGTGCATCACGCTGGATTTCGCTGGGGCCATTGCGTATTCAGCCTGCGGAATTATCTAAGCTGGCGCTGTTTTGCTACCTGTCCAGTTACATGGTGCGCAAAGTTGAAGAAGTGCGAAATAACTTCTGGGGCTTTTGCAAACCAATGGGCGTGATGGTGGTGTTGGCGGTACTGCTGCTGGCGCAGCCTGACCTCGGTACCGTGGTTGTATTGTTTATTACGACGCTGGCGATGTTGTTTCTGGCTGGCGCCAAGATGTGGCAGTTTCTGGCAATCATCGGCTGTGGCGTGTTTGCCGTTGGCCTGCTGATTGTCGCTGAGCCTTACCGCATGCGCCGTGTGACGTCTTTCTGGAATCCGTGGGACGATCCATTTGGCAGCGGCTACCAGTTGACGCAGTCCTTGATGGCGTTTGGGCGCGGCGAATTCTGGGGGCAAGGGCTGGGGAATTCAGTACAGAAATTGGAATATCTGCCGGAGGCGCATACCGATTTCATTTTCTCTATTTTAGGTGAAGAGCTCGGCTATATCGGTGTGGTTTTAGCGTTGTTAATGATATTCTTCGTCGCTTTTCGTGCTATGTCTATCGGGAAGCGGGCGCTGGAGATCGATCAGCGTTTTTCGGGCTTTCTGGCCTGTTCGATCGGCATTTGGTTCAGCTTTCAGACGCTGGTGAACGTAGGCGCGGCGGCAGGAATGCTGCCAACAAAAGGACTGACGCTGCCGCTGATCAGTTACGGTGGTTCCAGTTTGCTGATTATGTCGACGGCGATTGTTTTGCTGTTACGTATTGATTTTGAAACGCGTCTGACGAAAGCGCAGGCGTTTACGAGAGGTGCCCGATGAGTGGCGAAGGCAAGCGTTTGATGGTGATGGCTGGCGGTACGGGCGGGCATGTTTTCCCCGGGCTGGCGGTTGCGCACCACCTGATGGCGCAGGGCTGGCAGGTTCGCTGGTTAGGTACGGCGGATCGCATGGAAGCCGATTTGGTACCTAAGCATGGTATCGAAATTGATTTCATCCGCATTTCTGGCTTGCGTGGTAAAGGCATTCTGGCGCAGTTAAGCGCGCCGATTCGTATTTTTCAGGCCGTGCGTCAGGCGCGGGCGATTATGCGCCGTTACCAGCCTGATGTGGTGCTGGGTATGGGCGGTTATGTTTCCGGCCCCGGCGGCTTGGCTGCCTGGCTGTGTGGCATTCCAGTCGTACTGCATGAGCAAAATGGCATTGCGGGGCTGACCAATCGCTGGTTATCCCATATCGCTAAGAAGGTAGTGCAGGCATTTCCGGGCGCATTTCCTAAAGCGGATGTTGTGGGGAACCCGGTCAGAACCGATGTGCTGGCATTGCCTGCGCCGGAAACTCGATTAGCCGATCGCTCAGGCCCTGTGAGGGTGCTGGTTGTTGGTGGTAGTCAGGGCGCAAGAGTGCTGAACCAAACGCTGCCCAGCGTGGCGGCACAGTTGGGCGATCGAGTGACGATCTGGCATCAGGTCGGCAAAGGCGCGTTATTAACCGTTCAACAGGCCTATCAGGATGTTGGGCAGACGCAGCACAAGATTACCGAGTTTATTGATGACATGGCGGCAGCTTACGCCTGGGCGGATGTTGTCGTGTGCCGTTCCGGCGCACTAACCGTCAGTGAAATTGCGGCGGCTGGGCTACCGGCACTGTTTGTTCCGTTCCAGCATAAAGATCGGCAGCAGTACTGGAATGCGCTGCCGTTGGAAAAGGCAGGTGCGGCAAAAATTATTGAGCAGCCACAGTTCAGCGTGGCGGCGGTTAGCGAGGTGCTGTCCGGTTGGGATCGCGCCGCCTTGCTGACAATGGCGCAAAAAGCCCGCGCAGTGGCCATTCCAGATGCAACCGAACGGGTTGCGGCGGAAATTAGTGCAGCGGCAGACAGTCGGGCCACACGTGTGGCTCATGGTTAATTAATACAACGTTGTCGGACAACGGCTGTGCGACGACGCTACAAGGTAGCGATAGAATAAAGTGAATACTCAACAACTGGCGAAACTACGTTCAATCGTGCCCGAGATGCATCGCGTCCGGCACATACACTTTGTCGGCATCGGCGGTGCTGGCATGGGTGGTATCGCCGAAGTGTTGGCCAATGAAGGTTATGAAATTAGCGGTTCCGATCTGGCACCGAATGCGGTGACCCAGCAGTTGACCGAACTTGGTGCGCAGATTTATTTCCACCACCGTGCGGAAAACGTTCTGAACGCCAGCGTGGTGGTGGTATCGAGTGCCATTACCGCGGATAACCCAGAAATTGTTGCCGCGCATGACGCACGTATTCCAGTGATCCGTCGTGCCGAGATGTTGGCGGAACTGATGCGTTTTCGTCACGGTATTGCGATCGCCGGTACGCACGGCAAGACGACGACAACAGCGATGGTTAGCAGTATTTACGCGGAAGCGGGATTGGATCCGACGTTTGTAAACGGTGGATTAGTAAAAGCGGCAGGAACGCATGCGCGTTTGGGATCGAGCCGTTACCTGATTGCAGAAGCTGATGAAAGCGATGCGTCTTTCCTGCATTTGCAACCAATGGTAGCGATTGTGACCAATATTGAAGCTGACCATATGGACACTTATCAGGGCGATTTTGAGAACCTGAAGCAGACGTTCATCAATTTCCTGCACAACCTGCCGTTTTACGGGCAAGCGGTGATGTGCATTGACGATGCAGTCATCCGTGAACTGCTGCCACGCGTGGGTCGTCATATCACTACGTATGGCTTCAGCAACGATGCCGATGTGCGTGTTGCTGGATATCGCCAGACTGGCGCGCAAGGGCATTTTACGCTGGAGCGGAAAGACAAACCGCTGCTAAACGTCACTCTGAATGCGCCGGGACGTCACAATGCGCTCAATGCCGCGGCGGCGGTTGCTGTGGCAACGGATGAAGGTATTGATGACGAAGCGATTCTGCGCGCGCTGGAGCGTTTCCAGGGTACCGGGCGTCGCTTCGATTTCCTCGGCGAATATCCGCTTGAGCTGGTGAATGGGCAGAGCGGCACGGCGATGTTGGTCGATGATTACGGCCACCATCCGACGGAAGTCGATGCCACAATTAAAGCTGCCCGAGCTGGGTGGCCGAATAAGCGATTGGTCATGATTTTCCAGCCGCATCGCTATACGCGAACCCGCGATTTGTATGACGATTTTGCGCATGTGTTATCACAGGTTGACGTGCTGCTGATGCTGGATGTGTATTCCGCCGGAGAATCGCCGATTCCGGGCGCAGATAGCCGTTCGCTGTGCCGCACAATTCGCGGAAGAGGTAAGATTGATCCGATTTTGGTGACAGATGTGGATACTTTACCGGAACTGTTGTCACAGGCGCTGCGAGGTGAAGACCTGATTTTGGTTCAGGGTGCCGGCAACATCGGTAAACTGGCGCGTAAACTGGCTGATTCCAGATTACAGCCGCAGATAAGTGAATGAGGAACATCATGACTGAGAAAGTTGCTGTATTGCTTGGTGGAACCTCTGCCGAACGTGAAGTCTCGTTACTTTCCGGTCAGGCGGTTTTGGCTGGTCTGAAAGAAGCGGGCATCAATGCGCATGCGGTTGATACCCGTGACGTCTCTGTGACGACGTTAAAGGAAGAAGGCTTTACCAATGTTTTCATCGCCTTACATGGTCGTGGTGGAGAAGACGGTACATTGCAGGGCGTTCTGGAATTCCTGGGATTGCCTTATACCGGTAGCGGCGTCATGGCATCCGCACTGACGATGGATAAACTCCGCACCAAACAGGTATGGCAAGCCGTGGGATTACCGGTATCGCCGTATGTAGCGCTGGATCGTCGCCAATATTCGGAAACAGCGGCAAACGCCTTGTTGGCGAAGTTTACCCATCTCGGGTTGCCGCTGATCGTTAAGCCAAGCCGTGAAGGTTCCAGCGTGGGTATGAGCAAAGTGAATACGCTTAGCGAACTGCCTGCGGCACTGGAAGAAGCATTCCGTCACGATGACGATATTTTGGTCGAGAAATGGCTGAGCGGCCCAGAGTATACGGTTGCTATCTTGGGTGATGAGGTGTTGCCTTCTATTCGTATTCAGCCTGCGGGTACGTTTTACGATTATGAAGCGAAGTATTTATCGGATGATACGCAGTATTTCTGTCCAAGTGGTTTGCCGGATGAGCAAGAGCAAGCAGTAGCTGGACTGGCTATGGCGGCTTATCGTGCGGTGGGTTGCGGCGGGTGGGGGCGTGTCGATTTTATGCTGGATAGCGACGGCGCCTTCTATCTGCTTGAAGTGAATACGTCTCCAGGGATGACGAGCCACAGCCTGGTTCCTATGGCAGCGCGCCAACGTGGGCTGACTTTCTCGCAACTGGTCGTGAAAATTTTAGAGCTTGCTGGCTGATATGTCGCAGGCAGCGCTGAATACACGCGGACGAGAGCCTGAAACGAAAGGAACACGTCGCAGTAATGGAGGCCAATTGGCAGGGATGATTTTCCTGCTGATGGTGATAGGGACGATCGTCTGGGGAAGCTGGATGGTAGTGGGGTGGATGAAAGATGCCAGCCGCTTACCGCTCTCCCGCATGGCTGTGACAGGGGAAAGGCAGTACACCACCAACGACGATATCCGTCAGGCCATCTTGTCGTTGGGGTCGCCGGGAACGTTCATGACGCAGGATGTGAACGTGATCCAGCAGCAGATCGAGCGTCTGTCGTGGATAAAACAGGCCAGCGTGCGCAAACAGTGGCCGGACGAATTAAAGATTCATCTGGTTGAATATGTTCCGGTAGCGCGTTGGAATGACCAGCTAATGGTTGATGCGGAAGGAAATTCGTTCAGTGTACCCGCCGAACGTATTGGTAATCGCAAGATGCCGTTGCTGTATGGCTCGGAAGGCAGTGAGGCTGAAGTGTTGGAAGGCTATCGCACAATGAATCAGACGCTGGCCGCCGGGAAGTTTACGTTAAAGACGGTTGCGATGAGCGCACGGCATTCGTGGCAACTAGGATTAGACGATGATACTCGCCTTGAGTTGGGGCGGGACGATAGGGCCAAACGTCTGCAACGCTTTATCGAGCTGTATCCGCTGTTGCAGCGGCAGGCTCAAAGCGAAAACAAACGTATCAGCCATGTGGACTTGCGGTACGACAGCGGGGCCGCGATAGGCTGGGCTCCAGCCTTGCTTGATCAACAAAACGTTGATCGGCAACGAGTTGGTCAGCAATAAGACATTGATCAGCAACAGAACAGTAACCAGAAACAAGCACAGGCTAAACAACAATGATCAAGTCGACGGACAGAAAACTGGTAGTTGGGCTGGAAATCGGTACAGCAAAAGTGGCTGCGCTGGTAGGGGAAGTTCTGCCCGATGGCATGGTCAATATTATTGGCGTAGGCAGTTGCCCGTCACGCGGTATGGATAAAGGCGGCGTAAACGATCTGGAATCGGTCGTTAAATGTGTTCAGCGCGCTATTGATCAGGCTGAGTTGATGGCAGACTGCCAGATCTCCTCCGTGTATCTGGCGCTCTCGGGAAAACACATCAGCTGCCAGAATGAAATAGGGATGGTGCCTATTTCAGAAGAAGAGGTTACGCAGGACGACGTGGAAAGCGTGGTGCATACCGCTAAATCCGTGCGTGTGCGTGATGAACACCGTGTTCTCCATGTGATTCCACAGGAGTACGCGATTGATTATCAGGAAGGGATTAAAAACCCGGTTGGCTTATCCGGCGTGCGTATGCAGGCGAAAGTCCACCTGATAACCTGCCATAACGATATGGCGAAGAACATTGTTAAAGCCGTTGAACGCTGCGGCTTAAAGGTCGACCAGCTTATTTTTGCCGGGCTGGCTTCCAGTTACGCGGTTCTGACTGAAGACGAACGTGAACTGGGCGTGTGTGTTGTTGATATCGGCGGCGGTACAATGGACATCGCGGTCTATACCGGCGGCGCATTGCGACACACTAAAGTGATTCCGTATGCGGGCAATGTGGTTACCAGCGATATTGCCTACGCATTTGGTACGCCGCCGACGGATGCCGAAGCGATCAAGGTACGCCACGGTTGTGCATTAGGTGCGATTGTCGGCAAAGATGAGAATGTGGAAGTCCCGAGCGTTGGAGGACGTCCACCCCGCAGTCTGCAACGACAGACATTGGCGGAAGTGATTGAACCACGTTACACCGAGCTGTTGAACTTGGTGAACGATGAACTTTTACAGTTGCAGGAGCAGTTGCGTCAACAAGGCGTGAAACACCATCTGGCGGCAGGGATTGTGCTGACGGGCGGTGCCGCGCAAATAGACGGTCTGGCGGCCTGTGCGCAGCGTGTGTTCCATACACAGGTGCGTATTGGACAACCAATGAATATAACAGGGCTGACGGATTATGCCCAAGAGCCTTATTACTCAACGGCGGTTGGGTTGCTGCATTACGGAAAAGAATCTCATCTGGGCGGTGAGCATGAAGTCGAAAAACGTGCCTCAGTGAGCAACTGGTTCAAGCGAATCAACAGCTGGTTGAGGAAAGAATTTTAATTTTATCAAAGAGATCACCTGGCACAGTTTTATGATCTCGCAGTTACAGGCACAAACGGAGAGAAATTATGTTTGAACCAATGGAATTAACCAACGACGCGGTGATTAAAGTCATCGGCGTCGGTGGCGGCGGTGGTAACGCCGTCGAACACATGGTGCGTGAGCGCATCGAAGGCGTCGAGTTCTTTGCGGTCAACACTGATGCGCAGGCATTACGTAAAACAGCTGTTGGCCAGACTATTCAGATCGGTAGCGGTATCACAAAAGGTCTGGGCGCAGGCGCTAACCCTGAAGTCGGCCGTAATTCGGCTGAAGAAGATCGTGAAGCACTGCGTTCAGCACTGGAAGGTGCGGACATGGTGTTTATCGCCGCAGGTATGGGCGGTGGTACGGGAACAGGTGCTGCACCAGTTGTTGCCGAAGTCGCAAAAGACCTGGGCATTCTGACCGTCGCTGTCGTGACCAAGCCTTTCAACTTTGAAGGCAAAAAGCGTATGGCGTTTGCAGAGCAGGGTATCGCCGAGCTGTCTAAGCACGTCGACTCGCTGATCACCATTCCAAACGACAAACTGCTAAAAGTGCTGGGGCGCGGTATCTCCCTGCTGGATGCATTTGGCGCGGCAAACGATGTACTGAAAGGCGCGGTGCAGGGTATTGCCGAGCTGATCACGCGTCCGGGCCTGATGAACGTCGACTTTGCAGACGTGCGTACCGTGATGTCCGAAATGGGTTATGCCATGATGGGTTCCGGTGTTGCGCGTGGTGAAGACCGTGCAGAAGAAGCGGCTGAAATGGCGATCTCCAGCCCACTGTTGGAAGACATCGATCTGTCCGGCGCTCGTGGCGTGTTGGTCAACATCACGGCGGGCTTTGACCTGCGTCTGGATGAGTTCGAGACGGTAGGTAACACCATCCGTGCATTCGCGTCCGATAATGCGACCGTCGTAATTGGTACGTCGCTTGACCCAGAAATGAATGATGAACTGCGTGTAACGGTTGTTGCGACGGGTATCGGCATGGACAAGCGTCCTGAGATTACTCTGGTAACGAACAAGCAGGCCAGCCAGCCTGTGATGGATCATCGTTATCAGCAACACGGTATGACGCCGCTGGCGCAGGAAAAACCGGCTGCCAAAGTGGTTAACGACCAGAATCCGCAGACGAATAAAGAGCCAGACTATCTGGATATCCCAGCGTTTCTGCGTAAGCAGGCAGACTAATTTGCTGCCAGATAACGTTGGAATCTCCGCTCTTTGTGCTAAACTGTGCCACCGAACCTGGTTTATACTAGGTTCGTAGGTTCAGTAACATGCGAGATAAAATGATGATCAAACAACGTACATTAAAACGTATTGTTCAGGCGACTGGTGTCGGGTTACATACCGGCAAGAAGGTCACGTTGACCATGCGTCCTGCACCGGCAAATACCGGGGTCATCTATCGCCGCACAGACTTGAATCCCCCGGTTGATTTTCCGGCTGATGCAAAATCCGTGCGTGATACCATGCTCTGTACTTGCCTGGTTAATGAGCATGACGTCCGTATTTCTACGGTGGAGCATCTTAACGCTGCGCTTGCAGGGTTGGGCATTGACAATATTGTCATTGATGTTGACGCGCCAGAAATTCCAATTATGGATGGCAGCGCCAGCCCGTTCGTTTACCTGCTGTTAGATGCGGGCATCGAAGAGCTGAATTGTGCCAAGAAATTCGTACGTATCAAACAGTCCGTTCGCGTTGAAGATGGCGACAAGTGGGCAGAAATGAAACCGTTTAACGGCTTCAGTCTGGATTTCACTATCGACTTCAACCACCCGGCGATTGATGCGGGCAACCAGCGCTATCGTTTGGATTTCTCTGCTGATGCGTTTGTTCGCCAGATCAGCCGTGCGCGTACATTCGGCTTCATGCGCGATATCGAATACTTGCAGTCTCGTGGGTTGTGCCTGGGCGGCAGTATGGATTGTGCCATCGTCGTTGACGATTACCGCGTACTGAACGAAGACGGTCTGCGTTTTGAAGATGAGTTTGTCCGCCATAAAATGCTGGATGCCATCGGTGACCTGTTTATGTGTGGCTACAACATCATCGGTGCGTTTTCTGCGTTTAAATCTGGACACGCACTGAACAACAAGCTGTTGCAGGCTGTGCTGGCAAATCAGGAAGCGTGGGAATACGTGACCTTTGAAGACGAAGCTGAAATGCCGTTGGCGTTTAAAGCACCGTCTATCGTGCTGGCGTAACGCTTGAAATTGAAGTAATCATTTCTTATTACGACTGGTTTTACTGGTACTCTCTCCGGCCAGCGAAGCCAGTCGTTCTAATATCTTTCTGAGTTTTTCCGGGCTGTTGCCTGCTAACGTCCTCAATGTCTCCGCACTTTGTTCACTCAACTGACGCAACGGTTTGTCGTCGGTATTTTCCGTCGCTGCAATGTCACTATTTTTCACGATTTCATGCCCTTTTGCGGCAAGCGTTGGATTAATCCTGATGTCGATTGAAGCCAATGATGGTAGTATTTGTGCGCGTAATGCAGAGAGCAACGCAGGTTGTTCGTAACGTAACCGCATCAACCAACTGGCGTTGGCGGTTTCCAGTATTAGTAAACCTTGCCGGTAATTAGCGACGCGGCACCATGGGTGCAACGGTGCAGGCAGTAATCCGCGTACGGCGCGGTTGAGTTTTAATAAGGCGATAGCGCGTTGTTGCACATCTTGTAGCGGGCCTTTACCCGACATGGATGCGCTATCAAACAGAAATTCCAGTGATTGTGGGCGGCTATCACGCATAGGCTTGGCTCCGGTGGATGTTACTCGTGATTGGTATTCTAAATCGTTGGCGACAATTTGGCAGACGTTATTTCTGGCCGCATCTCTTATTAGGGATGGTCGCGGCGAGTCTTGGCCTGCCGACAAGCCTTAACGACTCACAGGATATCGCCTCACTCCCTAATTCAAGCTCCAGTGTTAGTCGCCAGAATAACGTATCGCTGAACCTTACCGATCTGGTCGCGCTGAAGGAAGCGCATCGGCGTTCGTCCTACAGCGTTGACTACTGGCATCAGCATGCGATTCGTACGGTAATTCGCCACCTTTCTTTTGCGTTGACGACGCCACAGACGGCCAGTGCCCAGCAAGTTGACGATCTTCAACCTCATTCTCTGGTTTTGCTGGATACGCTAAATGCGTTGCTGACGCAGGATTCCCAGTATCCCTTTGTGATCTCCCCCCATGCTGGGCGCGTCACTTTTTATCCTCAGGCACACCATCAAATCGGCATCTGGCTTGCCCAAATCCGCGGCATCCGTGCAGGACCTTCTCTTATCAGCTGAAAGTGTAGTGGATAATTAGCTGAAGAAATTTCTCTCGTTTTTTGCTGAGTTTCTCAGTTTTTCGATGTTGTGTTGCCACTGGATACGTGGCACTTGTGAGATTAAAATTATTATGGTCATGAATATCCTAACCAAAATTTTTGGTAGCCGTAACGATCGTACGCTGCGTCGTATGCGTAAAAATGTTGATGTCATCAGTCGTTTAGAGCCAGAAATGGAAAAACTTTCAGATGAGGAACTGCAAGCGAAAACGCTGGAGTTCCGTGTTCGTCTGGAAAAAGGCGCGACGTTGGAGAGTCTGCTGCCGGAAGCCTTCGCCGTGGTGCGTGAATCCAGTAAGCGTGTATTTGGCATGCGCCACTTCGACGTGCAGCTTCTCGGCGGTATGGTACTGAACGAACGCTGCATCGCGGAGATGCGTACCGGTGAAGGTAAAACGCTGACGGCAACGCTGCCTGCGTACCTGAATGCGCTGACGGGTCGTGGCGTACACGTGGTTACCGTGAACGACTATCTGGCACAGCGTGATGCCGAAAATAACCGTCCGTTGTTTGAGTTCCTTGGCCTGAGCGTTGGGATTAACCTGCCGGGAATGCCTGCTCCGGCGAAGCGTGAAGCGTATGCCGCAGACATCACCTACGGTACCAATAACGAATACGGTTTTGACTACCTGCGTGACAACATGGCGTTCAGCCCAGAAGAACGTGTACAGCGTAAATTGTACTACGCGCTGGTGGATGAGGTTGACTCCATCCTGATCGATGAAGCGCGTACGCCGCTGATCATTTCTGGCCCGGCTGAAGACAGCTCTGAGCTTTATATCAGCGTCAATAAAATCATCCCTCACCTGATCCGTCAGGAGAAAGAAGATTCTGATACCTTCCACGGCGAAGGCCACTTCTCTGTTGATGAGAAAGCGCGTCAGGTTAACCTCACCGAACGTGGTCTGGTTCTGGTAGAAGAATTGCTGGTGAAAGAAGGCATTATGGAAGAGGGTGAGTCGCTGTACTCTCCGACCAATATTATGCTGATGCACCATGTTACCGCTGCGCTGCGTGCGCACGTGCTGTTTACCCGCGATGTGGACTACATTGTGAAAGACGGTGAAGTGATCATCGTCGACGAACACACTGGCCGTACCATGCAGGGACGTCGCTGGTCTGATGGTTTGCATCAGGCTGTAGAAGCGAAAGAGAAGGTGACTATTCAGAATGAAAACCAGACGCTGGCTTCCATTACCTTCCAGAACTACTTCCGCCTGTATGAAAAACTGGCCGGTATGACCGGTACGGCAGATACCGAAGCGTTCGAATTCAGCTCCATCTATAAGCTGGATACGATTGTGGTGCCGACTAACCGTCCGATGATTCGTAAAGACTTGCCTGACCTGGTCTACATGACCGAGCAGGAAAAAATCGATGCCATTATTGAAGATATCAAAGACCGCTCTGTAAAAGGCCAGCCTATTCTGGTCGGTACGATCTCCATTGAAAAATCAGAAGTGGTTTCTCAGGCGCTGGAAAAAGCGGGCATCAAACACAATGTGTTGAATGCGAAATTCCACGCCATGGAAGCGGACATCGTTGCACAGGCTGGTCAGTCTGGTGCGGTCACCATCGCGACCAACATGGCCGGTCGTGGTACGGACATCGTATTGGGTGGTAGCTGGCAGGCAGAAGTCGCACATCTGGAAAACCCAGATGACGCACAAATTGCAGAAATCAAAGCGGCCTGGAAAGTGCGCCATGATGCGGTGTTGGCTGCGGGTGGTTTGCACATTATCGGTACAGAACGTCATGAATCTCGCCGTATCGATAACCAGCTGCGTGGTCGTTCCGGCCGCCAGGGGGATGCAGGTTCATCACGTTTCTATCTGTCGATGGAAGATGCGCTGATGCGTATTTTTGCCTCCGATCGCGTTTCCAACATGATGCGTAAACTGGGTATGAAACCGGGCGAAGCGATTGAGCACCCGTGGGTCACCAAGGCGATTGCTAACGCACAGCGCAAAGTGGAAAGCCGTAACTTTGATATTCGTAAACAGTTGCTGGAATACGATGATGTGGCGAACGATCAACGTCGTGCGATCTACACACAGCGTAACGAACTGCTGGATGTATCCGATATCAGTGAAACCATCACCAGTATTCGTGAAGATGTGTTTAAAGCGACTATCGACAGCTATATTCCACCGGAATCTCTGGAAGAAATGTGGGATACGGAAGGTCTGGAACAGCGCCTGAAGAACGACTTCGATCTGGATATGCCAATCAAGGCGTGGCTGGATAAAGAGCCTGAGCTGCACGAAGAAACGCTGCGTGAACGTATTTTCCAGCACGCGCTTGAGGTTTATCATCGCAAAGAAGAAGTGGTTGGCACGGAAGTCATGCGCAACTTCGAGAAAGGCGTGATGCTGCAGACGCTGGATTCCTTGTGGAAAGAGCATCTGGCGGCAATGGATTACCTGCGTCAGGGCATCCATCTGCGTGGCTATGCACAGAAAGATCCGAAACAAGAATATAAGCGTGAGTCGTTCTCTATGTTTGCCGCGATGCTGGAATCACTGAAATATGAAGTGATTAGCACGCTGAGCAAAGTCCAGGTGAGAATGCCAGAAGAAATCGAAGCGCTGGAGCAGCAACGCCGTGAAGAAGCTGAGCGTTTGGCGCAGCAGCAACAGTTTAGCCATCAGGAAGAAGATAGCCTGAATACGGGTTCACCGGCGCAGGCAGACCGTAAAATTGGGCGTAACGATCCTTGCCCATGTGGTTCAGGCAAGAAATATAAGCAGTGCCACGGTCGCTTACAGAAATAATTGACTGCTGAATCCAGTGATTAAAATGTGATAAGTACAAGGGCGGTCATTGACCGCCTTTTACTTGATAAGAACCTGATAGGAAGTGTCATGACGCAAAAACAGTTATCCGTCGCGGTAGGCATCATCCGCAATGCGGAGCAGCAATATTTCATTGCTCGCCGCCCTGATGGCGTGCATATGGCAGGGATGTGGGAATTTCCCGGCGGTAAAGTTGAAGAGGGCGAAACGCCAGAGCAGGCGCTGATTCGTGAACTGCATGAAGAAACGGGCATCGAGGCTAGCGCACCACAGGCGCTAAACGATAAAACGTTTTCTACGCCGGAGAGAATCATCACGCTTCATTTCTTTCTGGTTGAAACGTGGCAGGGGGAACCCTATGGCCGGGAAGGTCAGGAATCTCGCTGGGTTAACGTAGACGAATTACGTGAGGAAGAATTTCCGCCAGCGAATGCGGAGATGATCCGCTGGCTGAAATCGCTTTAATCTAGCTTTACTTTTTCCTGTCTGAAAGCCCCTGCCTGAAAACTATAGTGGCGAAACGTGGCCGTTAGCGCGTTTCGCTCCATTCTTCACTATCAGAAACCATATCATCACTTGGAATGCGCTTTTCTTCATCAGCCCATTCACCCAAATCGATGAGCTGACAGCGTTTGCTGCAAAATGGGCGATAGATGCTGGCAGCTTCCCAGATGACCGCCTGCTTGCAGGTTGGGCATTTTACTGTCGTAACTTCTGTTGTCATAAGATTCTTTTTCACTCTATTTGTGACTTAACACATTCTGGTTTGTCAGGGCTGAGTCTAGCAGCAGGCCAGTTCAAATGTTAAACGCGGAGGAATGTGGCCGTTTTCGCTATCTAATGGCAGAAAACGGATGGCATAGCGTGTCTTATGGCCGGAGATCTGCGGATAGAGCTGATGTACCTGTTCAAGGCGCAAACGTAGCAGGTCAGCATCGGAGGCATTGTCCTGAAAGAAACCGTTCAGGCTGGTCTGCGGGCGGAACGTGCCGGAGTGGCGGATCAGTTCCAGGATCATATCCAGCGCTTGTTTGAGCGGCGACAAGGAGTTAAGCCAGCCGGAAACCAATTTCTCACGCAGTTCCTGAGGTTGGTGCAGCCAGCTATGCAGAGTGGGTAGATCGAAACTACAGCATCCGCCGGGAATACCAAGGCGCTGGCGTACCATGCCAATCAGGCGATCTTCCCGTAAGAACTGCCCCATTCGTGGCGCGGCCATCAACGTACTAGCCAGATCTTTCAACTGGCGTCTCAGCGTATGGATGCGCTCCATGTCAACGCCCGGTACATCACTCCATTGCAGCAGTTTTTGCTGTTGCCGCTCCAGATCTTTCAGCAGCTCGGTACGGACATCTCCACGTTCCAGCACATCTAGCAGTTCGGCGATAGCACGAAAAAATGTCAGAGCGCCTCCCATATCGGTCAGGGAGTGGTTTTGATGCAACTGCTGCAATAATGACTCGATACGCAACCAGGTACGTGTTTTTTCGTTCAGCGGGTATTCGAATAAAATCGTTGAGGGAGCGTCACTCATTCTTAGTCATCCTGTCGGCTGCGGAGGCGGCGAGCTCCAGGTACTGGCGGTGTAATTCCGCAACCTGTGGAGCCAGCTCGTTCGGG
The DNA here is from genome assembly GCA_016415585.1 of Pectobacterium carotovorum. Taxonomy (NCBI): domain Bacteria; kingdom Pseudomonadati; phylum Pseudomonadota; class Gammaproteobacteria; order Enterobacterales; family Pectobacteriaceae; genus Pectobacterium; species Pectobacterium carotovorum. The sequence goes on from CP066552.1 coordinate 886,282, forward strand.
CAGCGACTGTTATCAATAATATCATCGGCATAAGCCAGGCGCTGTTCTCGGGTAGCCTGTGCTGCCAGTATGTTTTCTGCTTGCTGCCGACTGATGCCATCGCGAGCTAGCGTGCGTGCAAGCTGTGTTTCTTTGTCTACATCAACGACCAGAATGCGCTGTGCCCGCCGTTGTAAACCGTTCTCCACCAGTAAAGGGACGACCCACAGAATGTACGGTGCGGATGCAGCCTGAAACTGGGCCTGTGTTTCCTGATGGATCAACGGGTGGAGTAAATTATTCAGCCACTGTTTCTCCTCCGGTGAGGAAAAAATCCGTTGGCGTAGTGCGGCACGATCCAATGAACCATCGGTATTGAGCATAGCGTCGCCAAACCGGAGCCTGATGGCATCCAGTGCGGGTTTCCCAGGCTCGACTACCTGACGCGCGATGATATCCGCATCAACGATAGTGGCCCCTAATTTGGCAAATTCATCAGCAACGGTGCTTTTTCCGCTGCCGATACCGCCCGTTAAGGCTACGATGTATGTCATTGCACCCGTGTTGAAAAGTTAACATTTCTATTATTTTCAAAGGTGAGGAATGTGTTCCTGCCTCTTTGAAGTCAATCAGGCATCAACCGCAGTGTGCTTCACGTTATCACTTTGCTGGGTGATAGGTAAATTTCTCTGATTTTATCCCAAATAAAGTGGAAATCGCAGTCTTGCCGCAGGATTATTCCTGCGTATGATAACGTCACTGGTAAAGGGCTATTATTTTTTCAGAAATGATTATACCCGTCATACTTCAAGCTGCATGTGCGTTGGCTTCCCTTACTCACTCCAGTCACTTACTTGAGTAAGCTCCTGGAAATTCGTGCGGTCGCCGCCTGCCTGCAACTCGAATTATTTAGGGTATCGCTTAGTAACAATACTGAGCATTCCGCCGTCACTAACCAGGAACTCGAACCTCATGCGTATTGAAGAAGATTTAAAGTTAGGCTTTAAAGACGTTCTCATCCGGCCAAAGCGTTCGACGCTGAAAAGCCGCTCCGACGTTGAACTGGAACGTCAATTCACCTTCCTCCATGCTGGCGGCAACTGGTCCGGCGTACCGATTATCGCAGCCAATATGGATACTGTCGGTACGTTTAGTATGGCGGAGGTGCTGGCCTCTTTTGATGTTCTGACGGCTGTCCATAAACACTATTCTGTCGAGCAATGGTCTCAGTTTGTGCAACGCACACCGGCATCGGTATTGCGCCATGTGATGGTCTCGACCGGGACATCTGAGGCTGATTTCATCAAGTTAAAGCAAATCTTAGCGTTGTCGACTGAGCTGAAATTTATCTGTATTGATGTGGCCAATGGTTATTCCGAGCACTTTGTCACGTTCCTGCAAAAAGCACGCGAGGCTTGCCCAGACAAAGTTATCTGTGCTGGAAACGTCGTGACCGGTGAAATGGTGGAAGAGCTTATCCTCTCCGGCGCGGATATCGTGAAAGTTGGCATTGGCCCAGGTTCTGTCTGCACGACGCGCGTTAAAACGGGTGTCGGTTACCCTCAGCTTTCTGCCGTGATCGAATGCGCCGATGCAGCACATGGCCTCGGTGGACAAATCGTGAGCGACGGCGGATGCGCCATGCCGGGCGATGTCGCGAAAGCATTTGGCGGCGGAGCCGATTTCGTCATGCTGGGCGGTATGTTGGCAGGACATGATGAATGTGAAGGCACTATCGTTGAAGAAAACGGTGAGAAAATGATGCTGTTCTACGGCATGAGTTCTGCATCCGCGATGGAACGTCATGTTGGCGGCGTAGCGGAGTATCGTGCCGCAGAAGGAAAAACCGTGAAATTGCCTCTGCGTGGTCCGGTAGACAATACCGTACGCGATATTCTTGGCGGACTGCGATCGGCCTGTACCTATGTCGGAGCATCCCGTTTGAAAGAGCTGACGAAGCGTACAACGTTTATCCGCGTGGCCGAGTAGGAAAACCGTATTTTCAACGGATAGCTGCCGCTGTTACGCTCCGTCTATTTTGCTGTTAGCGAGGGCGTGCGGCCTAACGTGTAAACGTTGTCGTGCTGTATTGGTCGGTTCAGGCACCGGCCAATACATTCCCCAACTGGAAGATAGGCAAATACATGCCAATCACCAGTGCCCCGACCATCCCCCCGACGACCATCATCAGCAACGGTTCCAGCGTTTGTGTCAGCATGTCTGCCTGCTGTTGTACCCGACCCTCATGCCATTCTGCCAGTTGTGTAAAGATCGCATCCAACGCACCCGTTTCTTCTCCCACGCGAATTAACTGCGGGCAAGGCGCTGGGAACAGAGAGGCATGATGCTGTGTGGCATGGTATAGCGACGTGCCCTGATGCAGTTGCGCTTGTATTTGTTGAATCGCGGTCTGATAAAGCGGATGACGGATTGTCGCGGCGGCATCAAGCCCTTCCGGGAGCGTCAAACCGGCATGCTGCGTCATGGCAAGAATATGGAATATCTGGTTCAGCGATTTACCGCGTAGCAGGTTGGATACGATAGGAAGCTTCAGCAGCCACTCTTGCTCTCGGGTTTTCCATAATGGCCGTTTCTGTCTCAAGCGGGCATACCCCACTATCAGGCCACTGAGTACCAGCAACCCAATGAATCCGTAGTCAGTGATTATCCCTGCCAGATTAAGCAACTGTCGGGTAAACCACGGCAACGGCGTATCGAACGAGGAATAAAGCATCGCAAACTCGGGCAGAACCAGCGTCAGCATCATCATGCTGACCACTATGGCAATTGCCAAAACAAAGCAGGGGTAGCGTAGTGCTTTGATGACTTTCTGTTGCAGCCTGGACTGTTTTTCTTGCTGCTGAGCGAGCTGTAGGCAGCATTCGTCTAGCTTCCCGGTCAATTCGCCGACGGCAATGAGGGAACGATACAGAACGGGAAAGATATGCGGGTATTCCTGTAACGCCTCAGAGAACGAATTTCCCTGAGCAACATGGGTACGAACATCCCGTAATACGCAACGCCAGCCGGGGCGTTCATGCTGTTCCGACACCAGTTTTAATGCTTCCAGCAGCGGTAATCCGGCTTGTAGCAGGGCAGCGAGCTGTTTGATTAACTCGCCTAGCTGTTCACGTTTCCAGTCGCGTAGCGACAGATAATGGCCAGCTTTTACAAGAAGCGGCTGGTAGCCCTGTGCAATTAGACTGGCATAGGCGTGCTGGCGATGTGTGCTAATGAGTTCTCCATCGATAAATTCGCCCTCGGACGTGATGGCCTGCCAGTGATATAAGCGCTGTAGCCTCATTTCTCCTCCTGATTCATTGGCCGCTCATCGCCCACCACACGGTAGACTTCAGCAAGTGAGGTCAGGCCATCGTTGACCAACTCAAGCCCTGCGGTCAGCAACGTTGGAAAACCTGAGTTGTGAGACAGTGAGGATAACTTCCCTGTGCTGGCGTTGCCCGCCAGCGCTGCCTGAAAATCTGGCGTGATAGGCAATAACTCATAGAGCGCGACGCGGCCATAGTAGCCAGAAAAACAGTGGCTACAGCCGCGGGCTTGCCAATGGCGCAGTGGCCCTTGCCATACGTCGTGTGGCAGTGAAAGCAGCGGTTCTCCTGGGGTTTTACAGTGCGGGCATAGCCGACGTACAAGGCGTTGGGCAATGATGAGTTTTAGCGCCGCAGCTAACAGGTAACCGGGGATGCCGAGATGACTGAGTCGAGTTAACGTGTCTACGGCAGAATTGGTGTGCAGTGTGGACATGACTAGGTGGCCGGTTTGTGCGGCTTTTACCGCAATTTCTGCGGTTTCGGCATCGCGTATTTCACCGATCATAATGACGTCTGGATCCTGCCGCAGCAGCGCTCGTAAAATGCGGCCAAAGCCCAGTTCGGCTTTAGGATTGATTGCCGTTTGGTTGATTCCCTCCAGGGGAATTTCAACCGGATCTTCTACGCTACAGATATTGCGGCTGCACTCGTTTAGCCAACGTATCGCGCTGTAAAGTGTGACGGTTTTTCCACTGCCCGTTGGGCCCGTGACTAACAGCATTCCCTGTGAGGCGCTCAGCACGCTAATCACTTGCTGTAACGCCTTTGCAGTGAGCCCGAGTTTATCCAGCGCCAGCTCCTGCTGATGCGTTTGCAAGATACGCAGTACGACTTTTTCTCCCTGTTGCACGGGCAGCGTAGCGATGCGCAACGAATAGGCTTGTTGATCCAGCGTCAGGCTGAATTGACCGTCCTGCGGCAATCGCCGTTCGGCGATGTTCAGCTTACCCATGATTTTCAGCCGCGCGGTAATTCGGTTCGTCAGTTCGGGAGGCGGTGCGGATATGGCCTGTAGCACGCCGTCGATGCGTAGACGTACGCGATAGCTGTCGAGTAACGGCTCAAAGTGGATATCAGAGGCACGCCGCTGAACGGCGAGACGCAGCGTTTGATGGATAAACTGTGCCACGGGGGAATCGTCGTCATGATCCTGTTGCCCGGCGCTGTTGTGATAACTGCTGTTATAAGTGCCGGCATGGTAGGTTTCTGTGGGCTCAGCAACGGCGTTCACCGGGTTAAGCTGCTGTTCCATTCTGGCCTGTGGCCATTGCTCCACCATAATGCGGCGATTGCTGGCGAAACGCAGCGCGGAAATCATTTCCGCAGAAGGGGACGCCGTGACGGCGACCGATAGCGTTTGTTCATCGAGGCTGAGCAACAGGGCCTGATAACGTCGGCACAGCGTCTGTAATTCGCTGAGCGTATGCTCGGAGGAGAAGGAAGAATCTGTCATGATTAGCCTGCCGTATTATCAAAACGGAAAACGTCCTGACAGGCAGATTGTAGGCTCTCTGCGTTGTCATCCGTGGCACAGTTTTTCGTCCAGCGTGAAGCGCCGATTTCGGTATCCCACGCTGGTGTCAGAATAACGCGCAGCCCTTGCAGAGTGGATTGTCCAGTCAGCGTAATCACCCCTTGAGTGACGCTAACGGCGCTGACATAGCGTGAAGATTTGCTGCCCGGTATTCCCTGATTACCTGCATTGCAGGCCGTAAAAGCGGCATTTTCCAGACCACAGAGATCGACTGGCGTTTTATAAGACACCATGGTCTGCAGCATGTCAGTCAGCGCTGCTTTTTGCAGATAGCTTTGATAAGCCGGTACGCCAATAGCGCTGAGGATGGCGACGATCGCAATGACGATCATCAGCTCAATCAGCGTAAATCCTTGTTGTTTTATCATTTTGATTTCCCTGTTGTTGCATATAAATTTTGTGGCACATAAATATTGTGGTGCATCAATCCATACGGATGACTGGCAGCATAGAAAAGGGAGCGATGACTGACGAGCGGGGAAAATCAAAATAGGAAAGCGTTACGACGTATTTCTAGGGATTTGCAGAGCGTTGAAAAATTTTTGTGGACAGGTACGCAATTCTCACATTATCAGGACTGGCGACTGTGCGTGTGAGTACGTGTCATTACGATGGAATGGAGAGCGTGAGATTGAGCGTTAAGAACGAGGTACGGGATGGCACCTCGTTGGTAAAAAATAGGAACGGTTAGATAAAGCGCATGGATAAGTCCAGCGCCTGCACATGCTTGGTTAACGCCCCTACTGAGATATAGTCCACGCCAGTTTCCGCATAGCCACGCAGCGTGTCGAGGGTGACATTGCCGGATATTTCCAGCAGCGCATGGCCTTGTGCTATAGCAACGGCTTCTCGGATGTTATCCAGACTGAAATTATCCAGCATGATGATATCTGCGCCTGCTTCCAGCGCCTGCTGTAACTCATCCAACGATTCGACTTCCACTTCTACCGGAACATCGCTGCGTAAAGACTGCGCTTTTTCTACCGCATTTTTGATTGAGCCTGCGGCGATGATGTGGTTTTCCTTAATCAGGAAGGCGTCGGATAAACCGAGTCGATGGTTGTCTCCGCCACCGCATGATACGGCGTATTTCAGCGCGGTTCTCAGCCCCGGCAGCGTCTTGCGCGTATCCAGCAGTCGAGTGCGCGTTCCCTGCAATACGGTAACATAGCGGCTGACTTCGGTTGCGACGCCGGACAGCGTTTGCAGAAAATTCAGCGCCGTGCGTTCACCCGTAAGAAGCTGTTTGGCTGGCCCTGTGATGTCACATAGCGTTTGGTTGGGAGTGATAGCGTTGCCATCGGCAACGTGCCAGACGATCGTTGTCGTGTTGCCTAATTGAGAAAAGACTTCCTCAAGCCAGCGCGTGCCGCAGAATATACCCGCTTCACGCGTGATGATGCGTGCGCTGACGGTCTCATTGTCGGGTAACAGAAGGGCGGTAATATCTTGATTAGCATCGACGATGCCACCTAAATCTTCACGCAAGGCCAGTTGCACGCTGGCGGGGATATCTTGTGCAATACGAGCGAGCAAGGCTTTTTGGCGTTGTTCCTGACTGTAGCGACGCGTTGACATGACAAAACTCCGAAGGGGGATTCGGAGGTCTATGCTACCTTGTTTATATCAGGACATCCAGAATGAATAATTATTACAATTCAACCTGTTACTGCTATTAACTTTCCGGCGAGCGATCTCCGATCGCCGGAAAGGGGATGCGATTTTAGAAGTTGTAACCGACGACCAGGTAGTAGCCCCAGCCGGTAGATTTCACTTCAAACGGGCCTTTGCCGAAATTGAGTTCTGCGCCATCAGCCCATTGGCCGCCATTGTGGAAATAACGAGCGACGAAAGAGTAGTGCCAGTGGTCGTAGCCCAGCGCCAGAATATGGCTGGAGGCAATGGAGTTGTTGGTGCGGCTTGCATTTGATTTATCACGCAGTTCTGAACCAAAATCGAAATTGGTGAAGCTGATATACGAGACGTTGCCGCCCAGCATCGAGCCCAGTGGGTAAGAGTATTTCACTTTTACACGATAGCCGTCCCATTCGTTTTCGTTCGCCGCGCCGTAGTTCTGCCATTGGTATTTGGCATAGCCGTTTACTGAGAGAGACAGATCGGTACCGGTATCAATATCGGTGCCTAAGCCCATGTACCAGGTGCTCTGGCGTGAACCGCTGTTGCGGCCCTGATCGTAAATAACGTTATTAGCGATGTACCACTCTTTAAACGGACCAAAGCTGAGGTCAGCCCCCGTCAGCTTATCAATAGAGAAGCGTGGTTCGATCTCGACAAACAGCGGAGAGCCTTTGTCCCAAATGCCACGGCTGTCAGGATCGCCACCAAAAAATTTAGGCGCATCGGCGTAGCCGTAGAAATCGAACCAGTCTTTACGCGCAAATGCTTCGTATTCCAGATAAGTCGTGCTGTTCAGTTGCGGCCCGAAACGGGTGTGGGCGCTGCCGACGACGTTAATGCTCTGATGCCACCAGTCGGACAGATATTCGGCTTTATTGCTGTCGGCAAGAGCAGGCATTGAGCATGACAGGGCGAGTAAAGCGCCTGCAGCGAAAGTTTTTTTCATGTTAAGTACCATAGTGTTAGGCGTAATGTACGTCTTGTGTGAGATATCGAAATAAAAATTCTCAATATCTAAAAAAATCAGGAGATAATTTTGCTTTGTATTTTAAGTAAAAATAGATGCAATGCACGAAAACTATTAGCGTACATTGCAATATTACATGTGTAATGTGATTTTAATCACATAGTGGGGTTAGGGATTCCACCTTACTAAAAAAGATATCGGGATTGCTTTCAGGCAGGAAAACAGCGGGAATATCACAAAAAAAACGGTAAAATCTATTGATACCCAGTTGAATAGATAGCATGGCGTGAAACATGGTATCTTGGATACAAGGATTTTTGGCTACATGGCTTTTACGCCTGAAATTGATTTTTCGCCTGATTCAGCCGGCAAACGATACGATACGATGCGAGGTTATCGCCGATGCTTTTGGAAAATGGCTGGTTATCCGACATTACACACACGCTTTCACCGCATTATGATGGTCGCCCAAATAATGAGGTGCCTTCCCTACTGGTGATCCACAATATTAGTCTGCCGCCCGGTGAATTTGGCGGCCCGTATATTGATCAACTATTTACGGCTACTTTGGATCCCTCGGCGCATCCCTATTTCGCCGACATTTCCCATTTACGCGTCGCGGCACACTGTGTGATTCGCCGTGATGGGCAAATCACACAGTATGTGTCTTTCGAGCAGCGCGCTTGGCATGCTGGCGTTTCGGTGTTTGAAGGCCGAGAACGCTGCAATGATTTCTCTATTGGCATTGAACTGGAAGGGACGGATGCGCTGCCTTTTACCGCGCAGCAGTATCACTCGCTGGTTGCGATTACACGTCTGTTAATGCGGGTCTATCCCATTACGCTATCGCGCATTACTGGACACAGCGATATCGCTCCGGGCCGTAAAACCGACCCCGGCCCGGCATTTGACTGGGACGGCTATCATCGTCTGCTACAAGAAAACTGGACAGAGAACAAAGGGAGCCTGGATTAATGACGCTGTTTACACTGTTGCTTACGCTGGCATGGGAACGCTTGTTCAAACAGGGCGAGCACTGGCAGATCGATCATCGGCTTGAGGTCGTGTTCCGGCACGTGCCGCCTTCGTCTTTACTTCAAACGCTGTTCCTGACGCTGTGCAGCATGGGTATCGTGGCAGGCCTGCTGTGGCTCATGAGCGGTATTTTGTTCGGCCTGATTTCTCTTTTGCTGTGGATTGTCATCAGCCTGATGTGCATTGGTGCGGGTGAAATTCGTCAGCACTATCGGTGCTATTTGCAGGCCGCACAGCGCGGTGAGGCGGATGCCAGCCGGGAAATGGCGGCAGAGCTGGCGCTGATTCACGGCCTGCCCGTTGGCACAGGCGAAAGCGAGCAATTGAAAGAGCTGCAAAACGCGCTGCTGTGGATAAATTTCCGGTTTTATTTAGCGCCGCTGTTCTGGTTTATCGTTGCTGGACCCTACGGGCCGATTGCGTTGATGGGGTACGCGTTTTTACGCGCCAGACAGACCTGGCTTGCCCGCCACCACACCCCGCTGGAGCGCGCGCAGTCTGGTGTCGATAGTTTGTTGCATTGGCTTGACTGGATTCCTGCCCGCTTGGTCGGTGCTGCTTATGCACTGCTGGGGCACGGCGAGAAAGCGCTGCCTGCCTGGTTCGCCTCGCTGGGGGATTCTCGCAGTTCACAGTATTGGGTGTTAACTCAACTGGCCCAATTTTCTCTGGCGCGTGAATCCCACGTTGAGCCTGTAGAGACACCGAAAGCCGCGGTGACGCTAGCAAAAAAAGTGACGTTAGCACTGGTGGTGGTGGTCGCGTTCCTGACGATATACGGTGCGCTGGTTTGATTTCCAATCGTTTACCAGATATGAAAATGGCCGACAGAGTCGGCCATGGAAAAGGATGTGGTGAACGCTGAGGCTTACGCCGCCTGATTTTTCTTTTTGATGAAGTAGCCCACGCCCAGAATAACCAGCCAGACCGGAATCAGCATGACGGAAATCTGAATGCCCGGCGTCAGGAACATGATGACCAGTATACCGGCCAGGAACAGAAGACAGATGTAGTTACCCAGCGGATAAAGCAGCGCTTTAAACTTGGTCACCGTACCTTCTTTGTCCTTTTGCGCACGGAACTTCAGGTGCGCCAGACTGATCATCGCCCAGTTAATCACAAGAGCAGATACGACCAGCGCCATCAGCAGCTCGAAGGCTTTGCCGGGAATAAGGTAGTTGATCAGGACGCACAGCGCTGTCGCCAGCGCGGAGATGCCGATAGCAACAACGGGTACGCCACGAGCATCGACAGTTTTCAGTACTTTCGGTCCGTTACCCTGCTTCGCCAGACCGAATAGCATGCGGCTGTTGCAATACACGCAGCTGTTGTAAACGGACAGTGCAGCGGTCAATACCACGATGTTCAGCACCGTTGCTACGACGTTGCTGTTCAGTTCATGGAAGATCATGACGAACGGGCTACCGCCTTCCACAACCTTGCCCCACGGGTACAGTGACAGCAGGATAGCGAGTGAACCGATGTAGAAAATCAGGATGCGGTAGATAACCTGATTGGTCGCACGTGGAATGCTTTTCTCTGGGTCATCCGCTTCTGCTGCGGTAATCCCCACCAGTTCCAGCCCGCCAAATGAGAACATGATTACGGCCATTGCCATCACCAGACCGAGCACGCCATTCGGGAAGAACCCGCCCTGCGCCCACAGGTTGGTTACGGTCGCTTCCGGCCCGCCCGTACCGCTGAGCAGCAGCCAGCCGCCGAAGACGATCATGCCAATGATCGCGACGACTTTGATGATGGCAAACCAGAATTCCATCTCACCGTAGACTTTGACGTTCGCCAGATTGATGGCGTTAATCAGCAGGAAGAAGACGGCGGCGGATACCCAGGTCGGAATGTCTGGCCACCAGTATTGGACGTAAATCCCCACGGCGCTGAGCTCGGCCATGGCGACCAGAACATACAGCACCCAGTAGTTCCATCCTGATGCAAAGCCTGCGAAATCGCCCCAGTATTTATAAGCAAAGTGGCTGAACGATCCAGCTACCGGCTCTTCAACCACCATCTCGCCCAGTTGGCGCATAATGAGAAACGCGATCAGCCCGCCAATCGCATAGCCTAACAGGACCGATGGCCCGGCCATTTTGATTGTCTGCGCAATACCAAGAAAGAGGCCAGTACCTACCGCGCCACCCAAGGCAATCAACTGGATATGACGGTTTTTCAAACCACGCTTTAGCGTGCCGTCCGTTTGTTGATTATCCATCAAATTTAACCCTCTGCCAGTACAAGTAAAAAACACGGTGTGAACGAACACGCGTATTAGTGACTATACGTTTGTGTAATTTTATTTTTACGGGCTGATGTTTCTTAAAATAAGAAAACCGCTACCGTTTGGCAGAGAATAGTGGTAAGTACGCAAAATTGCACTGATTTCTTATAGTCTGATAATTAAAAACTATCGCCACATCAAAAATTTTACCTCTCCCTGATTAAGAACCTGATGACGAGAAAATCGAGAGATGATTTTTTAGGGTAGAAGGGGGTTTCTACCCCTTTGGGTTTACTTCCTTTTATTATCTCTTTATCCCTGCTGTAAAATGGTGTTTACCCCGATAGGGATCTGCGGGTAATTACACTTTCCTTATGAGAATAAAAAACCTTATTTTTTGCATTTAAATTCACTATTTTCGTATTTAAACGGTTCAGCAACGCCTGCTTTACGTTTCAAAAAAGTTAAAATATAGACAGAGGGGATTAATGGTAATACCACAGGCAGGCTATCACTTTGCCGCATGTTTCTCGTGCATTTGTTAAAATCTGGTGGGATTGGTGATTTAGCTCAAGGTCCTTATGGACAGAAGGTGAATACTTTGTTACTTTAGCGTCACGTTTTTGAAATTGGTATTACCAATTGACTCCGCGCCATTCGCAGAGAAGAATTCACTATGGCATACAGCAAGATCCGTCAGCCCAAACTGTCAGATGTGATTGAACAGCAGCTGGAGTTTCTGATTCTTGAGGGAACCTTGCGCCCCGGCGAGAAGCTCCCACCAGAGCGCGAACTAGCAAAACAGTTCGATGTTTCCCGCCCTTCTCTGAGAGAAGCCATTCAACGCCTGGAAGCTAAAGGTCTCCTTTTGCGCCGTCAGGGTGGTGGTACCTTCGTTCAAGCCAATCTATGGCAAAGCGTCAGCGATCCGCTGGCAGAATTACTGAGCACACATCCCGAATCACAGTTCGATCTTCTGGAAACGCGTCATGCGCTGGAAGGCATTGCTGCCTACTATGCTGCGTTGCGTGGCACCGAGTCGGATCTGCAACGTATCCGGGATTGTCATGCCGTGATTGAGAAGGCGAGGGAAGCGGGCGATCTGGACGCCGAGTCAGAAGCCGTTATGCAGTATCAGGTTGCTGTAACAGAAGCCACGCATAATGTGGTGTTGCTGCATTTGGTGCGCTGTATGGGGCCGATGCTCGAACAGAACGTGAGGAAAAATTTTGAATTGCTTTATTTGAGCCGTGAAGTGTTGGCTCAGGTTAGCATTCATCGCGCCAGCATTTTTGAGGCGATTGTTGCCCGTGAGCCGGAAAAGGCGCGCGAAGCATCACACCGTCATCTGGCGTTTATTGAGGAAGTATTGCTGGATCTTAACCGGGAACATAGTCGGCGCGAGAGATCGCTGCGTCGGCTCCAGCAACGCAGGGATTGAGCATCCGTACTTTGGGGCTCTGAATGCGGTAATGACGACGATGAGCCTGTCTTCATGCGTTTTGCTTAGGACGAAACCTAAGTCAGAATGCAGGAAGACAGGCTCCATAAACTAACTGATTAGAGAAGATAAGGAATAACCATGTCAGATCGTTTAAATAATGACGTGGATCCGATCGAAACCCGCGACTGGCTGCAGGCGATCGAATCGGTCATCCGTGAAGAGGGTGTTGAACGCGCCCAGTTCCTGATTGATCAGGTTCTGAGTGAAGCACGTAAAGGCGGTGTCAGCGTTGCTGCTGGTACAGCTGCACGTCAATACATCAATACCATCGCAGTGGAAGACGAGCCGGAATACCCTGGTAATCTGGATCTGGAACGTCGTATTCGCTCAGCAATCCGCTGGAACGCGATCATGACAGTGCTGCGTGCTTCTAAAAAAGATCTGGATCTGGGCGGCCACATGGCTTCTTTCCAGTCTTCCGCCACTTTCTATGAAGTGTGCTTTAACCACTTCTTCCGTGCTCGCACTGCGCAGGACGGCGGCGACCTGGTCTACTTCCAGGGCCACATCTCTCCGGGCGTTTACGCTCGTGCCTTCCTTGAAGGCCGTCTGACTGAAGATCAGATGAACAACTTCCGTCAGGAAGTTCACGGTAACGGTCTGTCTTCTTATCCGCACCCTAAACTGATGCCGGACTTCTGGCAGTTCCCGACCGTCTCTATGGGTCTGGGCCCGATCGGTGCTATCTACCAGGCTAAATTCCTGAAGTATCTGGAAAACCGTGGTCTGAAAGATACCTCTAAACAAACCGTTTATGCCTTCCTGGGCGATGGTGAAATGGACGAACCAGAATCCAAAGGTGCGATCACTATCGCGACCCGTGAAAAACTGGACAACCTGGTGTTCGTCATCAACTGTAACCTGCAACGTCTGGATGGTCCGGTTACAGGTAACGGCAAGATCATCAACGAGCTGGAAGGTATCTTCAGCGGCGCTGGCTGGGATGTGATCAAAGTCATGTGGGGCGACCGTTGGGACGAACTGCTGCGTAAAGACACCAGCGGTAAACTGATCCAACTGATGGAAGAAACCGTCGACGGTGACTACCAGACCTTCAAATCCAAAAACGGTGCCTATGTGCGTGAGCACTTCTTCGGTAAATACCCGGAGACGGCAGAACTGGTTAAAGACTGGACCGACGATCAAATTTGGTCACTGAACCGTGGTGGTCACGATCCGAAGAAAGTCTACGCTGCACTGAAAAAAGCGCAGGACACCAAAGGCAAACCAACCGTTATTCTGGCGCATACCATTAAAGGTTATGGTATGGGCGACGCGGCTGAAGGTAAGAACATCGCTCACCAGGTTAAGAAAGTTAACATGGATGGCGTGCGTTACTTCCGCGACCGCTTCAACGTGCCTGTGTCTGATGCTGATATCGAAAAACTGCCGTACATCACTTTCGATAAAGAGTCTGAAGAGTACAAATACCTGCACGAGCGTCGTCAGGCACTGGGTGGCTATCTGCCGTCTCGTCAGCCTAACTTCAGCGAAAAACTGGAACTGCCAACGCTGGAAGATTTCAGCACTCTGCTGGAAGAGCAGAACAAAGAAATCTCGACCACTATCGCGTTTGTACGTGCCCTGAACGTGATGCTGAAGAACCAATCTATCAAAGATCGTCTGGTTCCGATCATCGCTGACGAAGCGCGCACCTTCGGTATGGAAGGCCTGTTCCGCCAGATCGGTATCTATAGCCCGAAAGGCCAGCAGTACACTCCGCAGGACCGTGAGCAGGTTGCTTACTACAAAGAAGACCAGAAAGGTCAGATTCTGCAGGAAGGTATCAACGAGCTGGGCGCAGGTTCTTCCTGGCTGGCGGCGGCAACGTCTTACAGCACCAACAACCTGCCGATGATCCCGTTCTACATCTACTACTCCATGTTCGGTTTCCAACGTATCGGCGACCTGTGCTGGGCAGCGGGTGACCAACAGGCTCGTGGCTTCCTGATCGGTGGTACTTCAGGTCGTACGACGCTGAACGGCGAAGGTCTGCAGCACGAAGATGGTCACAGCCACATTCAGTCTCTGACTATCCCGAACTGTATTTCCTACGATCCGGCATTTGCCTACGAAGTTGCTGTCATCATGCATGACGGTCTGCACCGCATGTACGGCGAAGCGCAGGAAAACATTTACTACTACATCACCACGCTGAACGAAAACTACCACATGCCTGCGATGCCGCAGGGTGCGGAAGAAGGTATCCGTAAGGGTATCTACAAGCTGGAAACGGTTGAAGGTAGCAAAGGTAAAGTGCAGCTGCTGGGTTCAGGTTCTATCCTGCGTCACGTACGTGAAGCGGCTCAGATTCTGGCGACAGACTACGGCATCGGTTCTGACGTATTCAGCGTGACTTCCTTCACTGAACTGGCACGCGAAGGCCAGGATTGTGAACGTTGGAACATGCTGCATCCGACCGAAACGCCACGCGTACCTTACGTAGCTCAGGTTCTGAGCGATGCGCCAGCGGTTGCATCTACTGACTACATGAAGCTGTTTGCTGAGCAAATCCGTAGCTTCGTCCCGGCTAGCGATTATCGCGTACTGGGTACTGACGGTTTCGGTCGTTCTGACAGCCGTGAGAACCTGCGTCACCACTTCGAAGTGGATGCGTCTTACGTCGTGGTTGCGGCTCTGGGTGAACTGGCTAAACGCGGTGAAATCGATAAGAAAGTGGTTGCAGATGCCATCACTAAATTCAACATCGATGCAGATAAAGTTAACCCGCGTCTGGCATAAGAGGTAAAGATTACATGGCTATCGAAATCAACGTACCGGACATCGGTGCAGATGAAGTTGAAGTCACCGAAGTGCTGGTGAAGGTTGGCGACAAAGTTGAAGCTGAACAGTCGCTGATCACGGTTGAAGGTGATAAGGCTTCTATGGAAGTCCCTTCTCCGCAGGCTGGTGTCGTGAAAGAGATTAAAGTCTCTGTCGGTGACAAAGTTGAAACTGGCAAACTGATCATGATTTTCGATTCCGCCGACGGTGCAGCTGACGCTGCACCTGCCAAGGCAGAAGAGAAGAAAGAAGCGGCTCCGGCTGCTGCCCCAGCGGCATCGGCAGCGAAAGACGTCAACGTACCGGATATCGGCGGTGATGAAGTCGAAGTGACCGAAGTGCTGGTTAAAGTGGGCGACACCGTTGCTGCTGAACAATCTCTGATCACTGTAGAAGGCGACAAAGCGTCTATGGAAGTCCCGGCACCTTTCGCAGGTACGGTTAAAGAGATCAAAATCAGTACTGGCGATAAAGTTTCTACCGGTTCTCTGATCATGGTATTCGAAGTGGCGGGTGCTGCACCTGCTGCCGCTCCGGCACAAGCCGCTGCTCCTGCAGCAGCTGCGCCAGCGGCCTCTGCGGCGAAAGAAGTCAACGTACCGGATATCGGCGGTGATGAAGTTGAAGTGACTGAAGTGATGGTTAAAGTTGGCGATAAAATCGCGGCTGAGCAATCACTGATCACCGTTGAAGGCGATAAGGCTTCAATGGAAGTCCCTGCGCCGTTCGCGGGTACGGTTAAAGAAATCAAAATCAGCACTGGTGATAAAGTTAAAACCGGTTCACTGATCATGGTCTTCGAAGTGGAAGGCGCTGCACCTGCGGCGGCTCCGGCTGCCAAGCAAGAAGCGGCGGCTGCACCAGCTCCAGCGGCAAAACCTGCTGCTGCACCGGCCGCGAAAGCGGAAGGCAAGAGCGACTTCGCTGAGAACGATGCTTACGTTCACGCCACGCCGGTTATCCGTCGTCTGGCACGTGAATTCGGCGTGAATCTGGCGAAAGTGAAGGGTTCTGGTCGTAAAGGCCGTATCCTGCGCGAAGACGTTCAGACTTACGTGAAAGATGCTGTGAAACGCGCTGAGTCTGCACCTGCTGCTGCTACCGGTGGTTCTCTGCCGGGGCTGCTGCCGTGGCCGAAAGTCGATTTCAGCAAGTTTGGTGAAGTTGAAGAAGTGGAATTGGGTCGCATCCAGAAAATCTCTGGTGCCAACCTGAGCCGTAACTGGGTGGTGATCCCGCACGTTACGCACTTTGATAAAACGGATATCACCGATCTGGAAGCGTTCCGTAAACAGCAGAATGCCGAAGCAGAGAAGCGCAGACTGGATGTGAAATTCACCCCAGTTGTCTTCATCATGAAAGCCGTTGCCGCTGCGCTTGAGCAGATGCCACGCTTCAACAGTTCACTGTCTGAAGATGCACAACGTCTGACGCTGAAGAAATACATCAACATCGGTGTCGCGGTTGATACGCCGAATGGTCTGGTGGTTCCAGTGTTCAAAGACGTGAACAAGAAGAGCATCACTGAGCTGTCTCGCGAACTGATGGCGATCTCCAAGAAAGCCCGTGACGGTAAGCTGACCGCTGGCGAAATGCAGGGCGGATGCTTCACGATCTCCAGCCTGGGCGGCATCGGGACTACGCACTTTGCGCCGATCGTCAACGCGCCGGAAGTGGCTATTCTTGGTGTGTCTAAGTCCGCGATGGAACCGGTCTGGAATGGTAAAGAGTTCACTCCGCGTCTGATGATGCCGATGTCTCTGTCCTTCGACCACCGGGTCATTGACGGTGCTGATGGTGCTCGCTTCATTACCATCATTAACAACACGTTGTCTGACATCCGCCGTCTGGTGATGTAATCGAAAAGCCGGCCTGACGGCCGGCTTTTTTCTGATAAGCTGTTATTTGTTACAGCTGTCAGTGATCAAGGACAAATCGTTAGTCGCTTGTTGTTTCAAAATTGTTAACGATTTTGTAAACTACAGCGGCAAAGACACGTCCCGGTGGAAGAGGGCGTTATTAAAAATGCACCCTATGGATTTCGGGTGACAGGAAGGCGGCAAGGGGCTGAATCTCCGGGAGCTTACTCAAGTAAGTGACTGGAGTGAAGACACGATGCTAACGCACCTGCCACTTGAAAGACGACGGGTGTGACGTCACAGACCCGCCGGAAAACAATTAAGAGGTCATGATGAGTACTGAAATTAAAGCTCAGGTAGTGGTACTTGGTGCCGGCCCCGCGGGTTACTCTGCTGCATTCCGCGCGGCGGATTTGGGTCTGGAAACCGTACTGGTAGAGCGCTACTCCACGTTGGGTGGGGTGTGTCTGAATGTGGGTTGTATCCCTTCCAAAGCCCTGCTGCACGTTGCTAAAGTCATTGAAGAAGCCAAAGCACTGGCAGAACACGGTATCGTATTCGGTGAACCTAAAACCGACATTGATAAAATCCGTCTGTGGAAAGAAAAAGTCATCACCCAACTGACCGGTGGTCTGGCTGGCATGGCGAAAGGCCGTAAAGTTAAAGTGGTTAACGGTCTGGGCAAATTCACGGGTGCTAATACGCTGGAAGTTGACGGTGAAAACGGCAAAACGACGATCAACTTCGATAACGCGATTATCGCGGCGGGTTCACGTCCAATCCAACTGCCTTTCATTCCTCATGATGACCCGCGCGTATGGGATTCTACCGATGCGCTGGAGCTGAAAAACGTCCCAGGACGTCTGCTGGTTATGGGCGGCGGTATCATCGGTCTGGAAATGGGTACCGTTTACCACGCTCTGGGTTCACAGATCGACGTTGTTGAAATGTTCGATCAGGTTATCCCAGCTGCTGACAAAGATGTCGTTAAGGTCTTCACCAAGCGTATCAGCAAGCAGTTCAACCTGATGCTGGAAACCAAAGTGACGGCAGTAGAAGCCAAAGAAGACGGCATCTATGTGACGATGGAAGGTAAAAAAGCGCCAGCCGAGCCACAGCGTTACGATGCGGTTCTGGTTGCTATCGGTCGTGTACCGAACGGCAAAAACCTGGATGCTGGCAAAGCGGGCGTGGAAGTTGACGATCGCGGCTTCATCCACGTTGATAAGCAAATGCGCACCAACGTGCCGCACATCTATGCTATCGGCGACATCGTTGGTCAGCCGATGCTGGCGCACAAAGGCGTGCATGAAGGCCACGTTGCTGCTGAAGTGATCTCCGGTAAGAAACACTACTTCGATCCGAAAGTGATTCCTTCTATCGCCTATACCGAACCGGAAGTGGCGTGGGTAGGTTTGACTGAGAAAGAAGCGAAAGAGAAAGGCATCAGCTACGAAACCGCGACCTTCCCATGGGCAGCGTCTGGCCGTGCTATCGCGTCTGACTGTGCTGACGGTATGACCAAGCTGATTTTCGACAAAGAAACTCACCGTGTTATCGGTGGTGCGATTGTCGGGACTAACGGTGGTGAACTGTTAGGTGAAATCGGTCTGGCGATCGAGATGGGCTGTGATGCAGAAGATATCGCTCTGACCATCCATGCGCACCCAACGCTGCATGAATCCGTTGGTCTGGCCGCTGAAATCTTTGAAGGCAGCATCACCGACCTGCCGAACCCGAAAGCGAAGAAGAAGTAAGTTCGCTCAGGTTCGAATAGCGTGAATTCAATCCGGCACCTTTACAGGTGCCGGATTTTTTTTTGCCTGCTGTTTCGCAGAATGCGCCTTCCGTCCGTTTATTTTTAGCCGCGTCAATTACAATCAAACCTCAAAAAAGAAACGACGTTTTGTTTTTGAGGTTATGATGAATCTTAATACCTTACGCACCTCTGTCTGGCTGTTGACGGCTTTGCTGGCTAGCCCTTCACTGATGGCGAACGATATGAACCCTACGATTCAACCCGCGACGGATCAGGCGGTGACGGATGAAGGGCTTCCTTCATTCTATCCGCAGCTTAAGCAGCAGATGACCTACTCGGATTCCTGGCTATCTGGGAATTTTACGGATTTTAGCCAGTGGCAAGCCCAGTCGAGAGAAACGCTACGTTCGCTGCTCCTAACGCCGGACTCCACCAAAGACTTTGCCCCGCAGGCGATTGAAAAACAGGATCGCGGCAGCTACACGGCAGAGAAAGTTGCCTTTAACCTGACCGATGAAAGCCGCGTAGACGCGCTGCTCCTGACGCCAAAAAGCGCGGGGCCGCATCCTGCGGTAATCCTGCTACACGATCACGGCGCGAAGTTTGATATCGGCAAAGAGAAGATGATCAAGCCGTGGGGGAATAACGAACAGCTTGATTCCGCACAGGCGTGGGCTGATAAGTTTTTCACTGGCCGTTTTGTTGGGGATGAATTGGCGAAGCGGGGCTATGTAGTGCTGGCGGTGGATGCGCTAGGTTGGGGATCGCGTGGGCCGATCAAATATGAGCAGCAGCAGGCGCTGGCGAGCAATTTCTTTAATCTGGGGCGCTCGCTCGCGGGGCTGATGGCCTACGAAGACATGCGGGCAACGGATTTTCTGGCATCGCTTGAACAGGTTGATAAGCAACGTATTGGCGTCGTCGGTTTCTCGATGGGTGCCTATCGTGCCTGGCAGCTTGCCGCGTTGTCCGACAAGGTCGCGGCAACGGCAGCGGTGTCCTGGATTGGCACGTACGATGGCCTGATGACGCCGGGCAACAATGTGCTGAGAGGGCAGTCGGCATTCTATATGTTGCATCCGGGGCAACCGACACGCTTTGATTTCCCAGATGTGGCGAGCGTTGCCGCACCAAAACCGATGCTGTTATTTAACGGTGGCAAAGACAAACTGTTCCCGACGCAATCCGTTGAAGACGCCTACGCCAAAATGCACAAGGTGTGGCAATCCCAGCGGGCGGACAGCAAGCTGCAAACCAAGATCTGGCCTGAGCTGGGACACGTTTTCTATCAGGAGCAGCAGGAAGAAGTCTTTAGTTTTCTGGACCAGTGGCTAAAACCCTAACTGGCAGTGCCTGAATTATCTACTCTAAATAATTCGAGTTTCATGAAGGCGGCAAGGGAAAGAATCCCGATGAGCTTACTCAAGTAAGTGATTCGGGTGAGTGACTGCAGCCAACACACATGCAACTTGAAGTATGACGAGTATAATAAATTTTTTGATAACATCAGATGACTGATGCATTGCTAGCCTCTGCGTGCCGCGGCATTCAGGGGCTTTTTAATTTTACAGGGATGAAGTGATGAGGAAATATCTGGGCGTTTTAATCATGACGTTATGGCTGTCGGGCTGTAATGGAGAAGAAACGCTTCGCGAGGGGAAATATCTGATTGAGGATATTCGCGTGGTGTTTGATAACAGTAAACATCCTGAAGCCAATGAAAACAGAGATAACCTTCAGGAACATATAAAGCAAAACCTCAAGGGTATTAAAAACGACCTCTATTTTAATCTGACGCCGACGCAGGTGAGCTATTACAGTGCGGAGAGTGAATATACCGAAGAGATGAAAGATAACCGTATACAGGTAAACGGTATGTGGCACACGCTAAAAATCACCGGGAAAAACACGGTTCAGTTTGTATCGGATAAAAGTGCTGCCTGTGCGTTTTATTATTGTGAAATCACCATGGTCTTGAAAAAGACGGAAGAACAGTCACCCGGTTTACTCAAAATCCAGCAGCGTTTTGAAGAACATAAAAAAGCCTATCAGGCGTGGCTTCTTGAAGAGAAAGCGGTATTTAATCGCGCGCCGATGGACGATTTCCCCGGCATCCCCTTTTATCCCGAAGATGACTTTACGATTAAGCTGCCGTTTGCCATGTTTGACAAGCTGAGCCTACGGGAACACGGGACTTATGTGCGCAAGATGGGGCGTCTACTCATCGACCGGGAAAATAAAGACACGCAGATCTACACCTATCGTGATAAGCAGAATAACACCGACGTTGACCTGCTTACCGTTAGCGCGGCAAAAGAGGATTTTAATCTGGCATCGTGGCTGGAAGGGCAGAAGGGCGTGTTGTTCCAATCGGAAAACGGTGCGGCATACGATAATCAACAGGGAAAATTGGAAGCAGTCTATTTTCAATATGATGAGGCTAAGCAACGCTACTTTATCGGGTTAGCGAATGCGGAGGACACCGCCGCGTTAGCCAACGCGTTTGCCGTACTGCGTACGATGGATGAGCGTTACCGTGGCGAGCAGGTGTTGTCGATGTACGATCTGGCATTATCTCAGCAGGAATTGGAAGCGAAGTATGGCGTAAAGATCGCTGATGAATTTAAGATCGCAGATATGCATAAGGCGATCTGGAAAGCACTCGAACAGCGTATGGAAAAGCCGGAACGCTTTATTAAACGGAGCATGTCAAAAACACGTATTGAGATAAAGTTTCCGTCGGAAAGCTTTAAATATGACGTTTATTTTAAAGTCTCTAATCAATCCATTCCTGAACTCATGGCTGAAATCAAAGAGATCGTTCCTGAAGGTAAGGAAGTTGATAACGTTTTTATTTATGGGGACAGCGCATTTGTCGGCTATGAATACGATGTGAATGTGGGAAGCGGGCTCACATTACAATTTTTAGTCCCGAAAGATGCAGGAACGCCGCTGGAGCGCCTGATGTTTCTGCATGTATTACGTCAGCTTGATGTGACGCGTTTTCCAGCTATTTCCGCACAAGAGAAAAAGAACCTGTTTACGTATGGCGAAGCGACATCTTTTAAAAACAACCTTGATAATCGCTACTTCAAGGTAGAAGAAGGTCTCATCGACAGCACGGGCAAGCTGATTATCAAGAACCCTGATGAGGGCTATTTCGATTTTAAATATCGTGCTCCCCATATACTGGCAACCCACTATAAACCACTGGGTGAGGGTAGCTATTCCAGTGAGCCGGGCGTGACGGTCTTTGATGAAAAAGGGAAATGGCTTTCCCATCAGGCAGATTGAGTGGATATCGCGGCGTGCTGATACTGGCGCTGACGATAGTAAATTTATCGACAGCGCCTGCAGCAGAGAGCCGTTATTGCGGTTTGAGTCGTGGAAAATTAAAACAACAGCCCCAGCAAATAGCGCAGATCGCCTTCCTGCCGTAATGCGCAGCGATCGGCGATCTGGCTGCTGTCGAGATGCGCCAGCGAACCGATCGTTTGCTGCAACTTGGCACGGAGATCGGTAGGGCGCGCTGAGGTTTCTTGACGTGTGGTGCGCTGGATTAACGTGCTGCCGTTACGCAGGTGCAGCGTAACCTCATGAAAACGTGCCTCCGGGTCAAGCTCATCAGGCGGAGCCGTTTCATCCGCGCGGCGTATGACGCGATTCGCCAGCGCAGCGATGTTTTTTTCAACCGGAGCTTCCGAGAAATGCGCCAGCTTCAGTTCCCCTTCAATCAGCGCCGCTGCAATCACATATTCCAGACTGAACCGGGCTTCTACGCCGTTTGTGGCATTACGGATAAAGGGAGCAACATCGCCACCCGGCGGGAAGGTCACCGTGATATGTTCGATAGCGTCGGCCAGATCGGCATCCGCACCCTTCTGCTTATGCCACTGTTCCCGCAGCGCAAACGCGGCTTCGGCGGCGCTGTGGGTGCCGCCACAGGTCGGGTAGCGTTTGAATTCCAGACCGGGAGAAAGCATACGCCACGGCGCTCCCCAGTTTTCAACCAGCAACTCCGGCTGTTGTTTTTGATCGCCGTGTGCGGCAAGAAAGGCATCAATCACCTGCTGTGTATTGCCCTCAAAGCCCGCTAAGCCCAGCTTGACGGCGGTTAGTCCTGCTCTGGCGGAAAGCCCGGCGTGTAGCGGTTTGACCGCTGAACCAAACTGCGCCCGCAGCCCGGCGGCCTGTGTGGCAGCCAGACCAAGAATGGTTTGCGTTTGTTCTACCGAAGCACCAGCCAGACGTGCAGCGGCAGCGGCGGCGGCGATAGCGCCGAGCGTAGCCGTGTTGTGGTAACCGAGACTGTAATGACGTGGGCCACATGCCAGCCCGATTCTGCCTGCGGCTTCCACACCGATCACATAGGCCGTCAAAAACGCTTCTTCCGTCACGGCAGGATCTTCTGCGGCAAGGGCAAACAGGGCGGGCAGAATGACGGTGCTGGGGTGGCCGCGAAACGCCGGATGATAATCGTCAAAGTCCAGTACGTGACCGGCATAACCCAGGATCAGACTACGCGTCAGGCTGTCCGTGCCGCTGAATACCTGCTTTAACGGCGCGAGCCCGCTATCGGCAATCGCACCCTGTACGATGGGGAGCGCAGTGGAGACGAAGTCTGTCACCCCGTCACGGGCGGCATCAATCGCTTCTCGATTGGGTTCGCTATGGATGATGTGGTGGGCAAGCGTTGCGGTGATATCAGTCTGATTGGTCATGAGTCGTCATGTGTCGCTGGCAGAAAAACACTAATTTACTGTGCATCGCTGAATAGCGATTAATAACCAAACGGAATAACAAATTCCATTTGGTTATTAGTGATTCAGAATCAGAAGCGGTCTTTTAACTGCCCCGGCGTAATACCGAATGCACGGCGCAGAGCGGTGGCAAAGTTAGCGGGGCTGTTGTAACCGGCGATGCTGGCCGCCTGCGCAATGCCGATGCCGTCTTTCTGCAAGGCCAGCATGGCGCGCTGTAAGCGGCAGTTACGCAGATACTCAAACACGCTCATATTGAACGTCTGACGAAAATGGCGCTGTAGCGTGCTTTCACTCATGTTGACGCTTTTAGCGATTTCACTCATCGACAGATGGTCGGCGCTGCCGCTTTCCAGCATATCTCTGATCTGTTGAATGCGATGGTAGCTGCGCAGGGTAACACCGCTGCTTTTCTCCTGCGCCACGCTGGCGGTCAATGAAGTAAACGCCTCGATAATCAGGCTCATACACTGCATTTCCAGATAAAGGCGCTGGAGCGGCGTTTGGCAAGGTTCAGCGTCCAGCGTTTGTAAGGCAATCGCTAATGCCTGTCGGGACGGTGTCCACAAGTGTGTCGCCAGATGCGTCTGCGTGAAATCGTGGATGGCCTGCCAGCCGCCAACGGTGTCCATCATATTGCCGTACAGCCATTCCCTGTCGAACGTCAGCGTAATCGTTCGCTCATATTCATCACGCTTGCCGATGCGGCTAAACATCGTCGGCTCTGTCAACGTAATCAGCGAGGCGGGCTGGTTCTCTCCCAGATGCAGTTCCTGATGACCAAATGAGATATGCGCATTGCCACTCACCACGATGGCCAGCTTGATCGCGCCATCCAGCAGGTTTTGGGTTTTCATGTTGTGGCGATTAATCACATCCGCGGTGTGCAGGATCAGATGCGGATTGAGCTGTACGACAGTGAACGAGCCAAATAGCACCGGCGTGTTATCGATCAGCCGAGGGCCGATAAAACGGTAATTGTTCGCGACCAGACTCGATTGCTGAACGATGTGATCTTTATAGATCGGCTTTGATGACTGAGTGAAGCTGCGCACGTGATTACCTACCTGATTAAACCCTTCGACCTGCGCCTTCCATTTTGATGCTTTGGCAAAACATTTTGCTGCTAGAGCAAACCCCGTCCTGAATGACAAATGTAACAATGACCGCGCCAAAATGGTAATGCAAATACTTCTCAATAGCATTTTTCGTTGAGGACGTCACATTGCACGATAAAGGCATTTTCCATTTACGGCAATGCGGAGAAAAGGGCTGATTGATTACACACAGCATTTCATAACAACACGACGTGATGCCGTTGGCATGACGCTTCTCCCCGATAACCGCCACGTTTGCGCGTTTTATCTCCGCCGTTATTCAGCGTTTTGCTGATTGTCGTTAGGTGTCGCTGTACCGGCTGCGATGTTGATCCTTTTTCAGGCTACTTATTCATTTCTTACAGGGCAGGATAATTTTGATGAAACTACCACAATCGCGTCGTTATCTGGCGACGCTCATTGGCGTTAGCTGCGGGATGACGTCGTTTCTGAGCGCTGCGCAGACCTCGCCTTCAACAGAACCTGCCCCTCAGGTGCAGAATCAGGCCGAAAGTAAAGCATCGGGCGATACGATGGTGGTGACGGCTGCTGAGCAAACCCGTCAGGCTCCCGGTGTGTCGGTGATTACGGCGGAAGATATCAGCAAGCGCCCACCTGCTAACGATCTGTCCGATCTGATTCGCACCATGCCGGGCGTCAATCTGTCCGGTAACTCAACCAGCGGCCAGCGCGGTAACAATCGCCAGATCGATATCCGCGGCATGGGACCGGAAAACACGCTGATTCTGGTGGATGGCAAGCCCGTGTCGAGCCGTACGGCGGTGCGTTACGGTTGGCGCGGCGAGCGCGATACCCGTGGTGACACCAACTGGGTGCCTGCTGATATGGTTGAGCGTATTGAAGTGCTGCGCGGTCCAGCAGCGGCGCGCTATGGTAACGGCGCGGCGGGCGGTGTGGTTAACATCATCACCAAGCAGCCGATGCAAGAATGGCACGGCACCTGGAACACCTTCCTGAACGCGCCGGAGCATAGCTCAGAAGGCGCAACCAAGCGTACCGATTTCAGCCTGATGGGCGGCCTGACCGACAGCCTGAGTTTCCGTCTGTACGGCAACCTGAATAAAACCGAGGCTGATGCACGCGATATTAACCAAGGGCATCAGTCCGCACGCGCGGGCAATCAGTCAGCTTCACTGCCTTCCGGACGCGAAGGGGTGCGTAATAAAGATATCAATGGCCTGTTGCGCTGGGATATGACCGAGCAGCAGTCACTGGAATTCGAAGCGGGTTCCAGCCGTCAGGGCAATATCTATGCAGGCGATTCACAAAATACCAACACCAACCCGCTGGTCGTGAGTAATTACGGCAAGGAAACCAACCGCATGTATCGCCAGAACTTTGCGGTCACGCATCGCGGCTACTGGGACAGCGGCGTCAGCTCTACGTCGTATCTGCAATACGAACGCACGCACAATACCCGTATCCTTGAGGGACTGTCTGGCGGTTTAGAAGGGATTTTTGATACGACGAGTCCGAACCAATATGGCACGATAAAGCTGGATAATTTCACTGCACATAACGAAGTGAATATTCCGCTGAATGTCTGGGTCGATCAGGTGCTCACATTCGGGGTTGAATGGAACGAGCAGAAGATGAAGGATCCGGTGTCGAACATGCAGACGACAACCGAAGCTGGCAGCGTGGGTTCGCTTAGCAGCAGCGGTCGTAGTGAAAAATCCGCTGCTCGTCTGGCTTCTGCCTTCGTGGAAGATAACGTCCAACTGACGGACAGTACCATGTTGACACCGGCGCTGCGTGTCGATCATCACAGCACGGCAGGCACCAACTGGAGCCCGTCGCTTAACCTGTCGCAGGAGCTGGGTGACGACTACACGCTGAAGTTAGGTATCGCCCGCGCTTATAAAGCGCCGAACCTGTACCAGACCAATGAGAATTACATTCTTTATAGCCGTGGACAGGGCTGCTCTGGCGGCACGTCTTGCTATCTGATCGGCAATGAAGACCTCAAGGCGGAAACCAGCCTGAATAAAGAGATTGGTCTGGAGTTCCATCGTGATGGGTTGATCGCGGGTATCACCTATTTCCATAACGATTACCGCAACAAAATTGAAGCTGGCAACAATGTCATCGGTAAAGCGGTGGGCGGAACCAATGCTCAATATGCTAATGCCAATATCTTCCAGTGGGGCAATGTACCGAAAGCCGTTATTCAGGGACTGGAAGGTAACCTGACCGTTCCCGTCACGGAAACCATCAACTGGCGTAACAACCTGACCTGGATGCTGGAATCGAAAAATAAAACCACGGGTGATTATCTGTCGATTACGCCGGAGTTTACCCTGAATTCATCAGTAGACTGGCAGGCGACGGAGAGCCTCTCCTTTCTGGCCGATGTGACCTGGTATGGTCGCCAGAAGCCGAAGAAATATAACTACAAAGGTGAGCGTGTAACGGGTAGCGCAACCAATGAGTTAAGCCCTTATGCGTTGTTCGGGTTAAGCAGTACCTATAAGTTTAACAAGAACCTGAGCGTGACCGGCGGTGTCGATAACCTGTTTGATAAACGCCTGTTCCGCGCGGGTAATGCGCAGGATGTGGTGAACAATAACGTGGTTACCATCGCGGGTGCGGGTGCGGCAACCTATAACGAACCGGGACGGACTTTCTTTGTCAGCGTGAATACGTCGTTCTAAGTTCTCTACCCGTCATACTTAATCGCGAACGCCACGGGAAATCCTGTGGCGTTTTTATTGCGGAATTCCGTCTATGCCGTTTCGTGTGGCTGCTATCAGGGACAGAAAATGCCTTTTAAGGTGGCGACGATTTTCTCCACGTCCTGATTTTCGATGCGGTAGTACAGCGTTTGTGACTCGCGCCGATAGCTAATCAACCCTTCTTCACGCATTTTTGCCAGATGCTGCGAGAGAGCGGACTGGCTGAGCGGGATGTGTTCAAGCAGCGCGCCAACCGACATTTCACCCCTCTCGATAAGTAAGCAAAGCACCAGTAGCCTGTTCTCGTTGCCAATTGCGCGCAGCATAGCCGCTGCTTTTGCTGCACCGTCCTGCATGAATCCCCGATCCGAATTGCTCAACACCATGTTCCTACCATCCTGCGTGACTGACTAATTTAGTGATACCTAATGTATTGAGTTTATCATACCCTCGGCTTCGAGCGGGATGATATCCGTACCCGTCATATTCACTTTTCCCGACTCTATTGCGAACATTCTGATTATCGCTACGCCATCAAACGATGATTAATTACGCTATGTTGTTAAAAACCTACCTATTATGTGGTTAACTCAGCATAGTTAGTGTGCGCCGTCAGGGACATGCTATTCTGCTGAGGTCGGCATTTTTCAGTGATAGTGAAATTGGGCACATAGCATAGTTGAATAAAAATTAATGTTGCTATTATGTGAACGAATTAACAATCAATTCAAATCCTGATATGCTGGCGAGGCTGGACCGGACACTCTACTACCTTACATCCACACGCTGGCACCCAGGCATGGACACCACAAGCGGGAACAAGAGCGCCGGGCATAATGAAGACAATGAGAGCGAGGAGAACGTCGTGCTAGAAGAATATCGTAAGCACGTAGCCGACCGGGCTGCGCAGGGGATTGTTCCTAAACCGTTAGATGCCACGCAGATGGCCGCGCTGGTTGAGTCACTCAAGAATCCCCCTGCGGGCGAAGAAGAAGTATTGCTTGACCTGCTGATTAACCGTGTCCCCCCCGGCGTTGATGAAGCCGCCTACGTGAAGGCCGGTTTTCTGGCTGCCGTCGCCAAAGGCGAAGCCACTTCCCCATTGGTCACCCAGGAAAAAGCCGTTGAGCTGCTGGGCACCATGCAAGGGGGTTACAACATTCATCCGCTGATTGATGCGTTAGACAACGACAAGCTGGCACCGATTGCCGCCGAAGCGCTGTCCCATACGCTGCTGATGTTTGATAACTTCTACGATGTAGAAGAAAAGGCGAAAGCAGGCAATGCGCACGCCAAGAAAGTGATTCAATCCTGGGCTGATGCTGAGTGGTTCCTGTCCCGCCCGAAACTGGCGGAAAAAATTACTGTTACCGTCTTTAAAGTCACCGGTGAAACCAACACGGATGACCTGTCTCCGGCACCTGATGCCTGGTCACGCCCTGACATCCCGCTGCACGCGCTGGCGATGCTGAAAAACGCCCGTGAAGGTATCGATCCCGATCAACCTGGCGCGGTAGGCCCGATCAAACAGATCGAAGAACTGAACAAGAAAGGCTTCCCGCTGGCTTACGTCGGTGACGTTGTCGGTACTGGTTCGTCGCGTAAATCTGCTACCAACTCCGTGCTGTGGTTCATGGGCGAAGATATTCCTTATGTCCCGAACAAACGCGGTGGTGGTGTCGTGCTGGGCGGCAAGATCGCCCCGATCTTCTTCAACACGATGGAAGATGCTGGTGCGCTGCCGATCGAAGTCGATGTGAACGATCTGAATATGGGCGATGTGATTGATATCTACCCATATGAAGGTGAAGTGCGCCGTCGTGACACCAATGACGTGTTGGCGACGTTCGCGTTGAAGACCGACGTCTTGCTGGATGAAGTCCGCGCCGGTGGCCGTATTCCGCTGATTATCGGCCGTGGACTGACCTCCAAGGCGCGCGAGTCACTGGGCTTACCGCACAGCGATGTGTTCCGTATTTCCAAAGCGGTTGAAGCCAGCAAAAAAGGCTTCTCGCTGGCGCAGAAAATGGTGGGACGTGCCTGTGGCGTTGCGGGTATTCGCCCTGACGAATACTGCGAACCGAAGATGACGTCCGTAGGTTCACAGGACACCACCGGGCCGATGACCCGTGATGAGCTGAAAGATCTGGCCTGTCTGGGCTTCTCCGCTGATTTGGTGATGCAGTCGTTCTGTCACACCGCGGCTTATCCTAAGCCGGTTGACGTGACCACGCACCACACGCTGCCTGATTTCATCATGAACCGTGGTGGCGTATCGCTGCGTCCGGGCGATGGGGTTATCCACTCCTGGCTGAACCGCATGCTGCTGCCAGATACCGTTGGTACAGGCGGTGACTCCCACACCCGTTTCCCTATCGGGATCTCTTTCCCTGCGGGCTCCGGTCTGGTGGCGTTTGCTGCCGCGACGGGCGTGATGCCGCTGGATATGCCGGAATCCGTTCTGGTGCGCTTCAAAGGCAAAATGCAGCCGGGCATTACCCTGCGCGATCTGGTTCACGCCATTCCGCTGTACGCCATCAAGCAAGGCCTGTTGACCGTTGAGAAGAAAGGTAAGAAGAACATCTTCTCTGGTCGTATTCTGGAAATCGAAGGTCTGCCGGATCTGAAAGTTGAGCAGGCGTTTGAACTGACCGACGCCTCGGCGGAACGTTCTGCGGCTGGTTGTACGATCAAGCTGGATAAAGCGCCGATCATCGAGTATCTGAACTCCAACATTGTGCTGTTGAAGTGGATGATCTCCGAAGGCTACGGCGATCGTCGTACGCTGGAGCGCCGTATTCAGGGCATGGAAAAATGGCTGGCCGATCCGCAACTGCTGGAAGCCGATGCCGATGCCGAGTACGCGGCGGTGATCGACATCGATCTGGCTGATATCAAAGAGCCAATCCTGTGTGCGCCGAACGATCCAGACGATGCGCGCTGGTTGTCTGACGTGCAGGGCGAGAAGATTGATGAAGTCTTCATCGGTTCCTGTATGACCAACATCGGTCACTTCCGTGCGGCAGGTAAACTGCTGGATAGCCACAAAGGCCAGCTGCCGACCCGCCTGTGGGTTGCGCCGCCGACCAAGATGGATGCAGCACAGCTGACCGAAGAAGGCTACTACAGCGTGTTTGGTAAGAGCGGGGCGCGTATCGAGATCCCAGGTTGCTCGCTGTGCATGGGTAACCAGGCGCGCGTAGCGGATGGTGCGACGGTCGTTTCTACTTCGACCCGTAACTTCCCGAACCGTTTGGGAACCGGTGCTAACGTGTATCTGGCGTCTGCCGAACTGGCTGCGGTGGCTTCGCTGCTGGGTCGCTTGCCGACCTCAGAAGAGTACCAGACCTACATGTCTCAGGTGGATAAAACCGCGCAGGACACCTATCGCTATCTGAATTTTGACCAGTTAGGTCAATATACCGAGAAAGCCGATGGCGTGATCTTCCAGACGACGGTCTAACTCGCTATAGTTCGCATCCCAACATTGAAGGAGGCCTTGTGCCTCCTTTTTTTATGCGCCATCTCTGCTGGAATTGGCATACGGGATTGTGTGCATCTGCAACATGAAAGGTGAAGGTGCATCACGACGGTAGAGTGTAGAGGCGACTAGACTGAACAAAAGAAACATAACAGTGAGGATGGCATCATGGACTATGAATTTTTGCGGGATGTGACGGGCCAGGTCATCGTTCGTATGTCGATGGGACATGAAGCGATCGGGCACTGGTTCAATGAAGAAGTGAAAGGCCAACTGACGATATTGACTGACGTCGAAGACGCCGCGCGTTCCGTCGCGGGCAGCGAGCGGCAGTGGCGGCGCGTGGGTCATGAATACACGCTGTCGCTGGATGAAGAAGAAGTGATGGTGCAGGCAAATCAGCTGTCTTTCACCACGGATGAGCTGGAGGAAGGCATGAGTTATTACGACGAAGAGAGCCTGTCTTTATGCGGTCTGGATGATTTTCTGACGCTGGTGGAAAAGTATCGCGATTTCGTCCTGCATTGATCGTTTCGGTCGCACGAGCGTTTTAGTAACACGATAATTTTAGTAACACCACCCGACGAGCGAGTGGTGTTTTTATCAATCAGCCAAGATCGGCATAGCCAAAGCGCGTCTGCCAGTCATGATTGAACCGGTTAAGCGCATCTTCAACCGCAGGATCTTGCAGGAACAGCTCAGCAACAGCAGGGTTGATGGTAATCGCCCGACACCCAGCCAGCAGGCAGTCAAATACCTGATGCGGTGTGCGAAAGCTGGCTGCTAGCACCTGAGTTTTCGGACAGAGCAGGTTAATCAGGGTTTGCAACTCTTTCACCAGCGCAATCCCGTCTCCACCTCTGCGCATCAATGCGGTTGACGTAAGGCGCAATGTAACTCGCTCCTGCCAGCGCGGCATAAAACCCTTGCCCAGCGCCGTAGATGGTGGTGCCGAGGGTGGGAATATCCAACGTTGTTAATTGCTTAATCGCACTTAAACCTGCATGGGTTACTGGTATTTTGACGACCAGAGAAGGAATGACGTCTCTGAGTTTCAACGCCTCTTCCACCATCACGTCAGGATCGCAAGCCATCACCTGAGCAAACCTGTCCTTCCGTGCCGATAATGGTCTGCATGTCCCGCAGCACGCTATAAATATCGGATTTTCCGCGTGCGACAATACTCGGATTGGTGGTCACGCTGATACGTTCGGCAAGTTTTAGGGCTTACTGACGAAATTTAGGCGTTTGGTACTTGCCATGATTGAGAACGACGATCACCCGACCGTACTGGAAAAAGTGAAATTTATCTTTGAACCCCGCGCCAGCAGTTAGCAAGGGATAAAACGTGTGCTCCAATCGTTGAAGTATATTCTGAATATTAGATAGTAGCGTTGTTGAAATACCAATCCGTATTCTTCTCTCCCAAATGAAACGGAAATAGTGTGGCTAATCCCTAATCTGATGGATTCAACAACGCTGATAACTGATTCTCACTAAGAATATTTCCTTTTTTATTGACCCTTATTCCAGCGGTTAGCACGGCTGAAAGAGCCAAAATCGTTAAATCGAACCCCCATATCTTTCATTACTTTATGCGCCACGGATGCTGATAGTTGCCTTATATAAAAGGGTTCATTCACGACGAGATGATGTATTGCGTGCGTGCTACCAAAATTAAAGCAGAAAAAATTAATGGGATAGAGCCACCAAGGATTAAGAACTTGTGTTTCCTGAATGACATTACCACTTTCATTATCACCATGATAATGCAAACTTGAAGAGATAAAATGTAGACAAAATGACCAAAGCATATTAGGGCCAACAATGATTACCACTGAGATATTAATAAAATAAATCGTGTCCATCATGGTTTCAGACCAAATGATAGGGTTTCCTGTTAAGATAAAATAAGAATTTATGCCATGAAAAATTAAAAAAGAATACCATATTACTGAATAGATCACGGCAAGGGGGAAAAATGCTTTCACTGAAAATGAAAGTAGATTTTTTCTCTCTACGGCCGATCTGGCATTAAGCATCATAACAACAGCAGCGACAACTAAATCACTGAGCATCAAAATCCGAAGGAGCCCCCATTTTCGTCCATTTCCCAAAAAGTTCTCTTCTACGTCATTTTCAGATCCTGATACCTGATGATGCATTAAATGTACGTCACGCCGCATCCATGGGCTGGCTGTACTGGGGCGCATTAGCCAAACTACCGTCATCATTATGTTGTGCATAAATCGGTTTTTCCTAAAATATAAATTATGTATTAAGTCGTGCTCAATTTCATGAGCAACAGAAATACATAATGCATTGACTATTAAACAAATCCACCAAGAAATATAGCCATTAAAATAGAATAAAGAACTTAGCACCATAATGATTACGGTTGCTACTAATGAACTAAACCCTAATAGATCTTGATGGTTTAGGATTGGGTGTTTTTTTCGTAACTCCTTTCCGTATTCAATAATGGTTTTTCTTATTTTATTAGCTTTTACACTATCGTTACTATCTGTAATACTTGATATCGATGCATTCATGATGTATTCTCCAGAAGTAAATTTGCAGATGAATTTAATACATTTATTTATGATTCCGTATATAACTCTGAAGTGAATTTTTCGGTGTAATTAGAATTGATTATTGGTGCGGTAATTAACTCAATTGGAGGGGTGAGTATATTCATCAAATAGGTTATCTTCTCTATTGTAGGATTAATAGTGTGGAAGGATAGGGTATCTGACATATAAGGTGAAAAAATGTTACTAATATCCTTGAGCATTTCATCATCTGCAACCCCTGTTTCTTGGATTTCTTGAATAATAATATCCAATGCATAGGTATAGGTCAGAGCCTGTGCTTCAGTATGAGTGAATCGACGCTGATGACAGTCTGCAACAATTCTCTTTTCTATCTCTTGTGCAATATTTTCTGGTATAGCATCATTGTTTTTAAATCGGTTTAATCCAATCATATATTTAGCGATTTGATAAGACATGACTGAGTTATCACCTGCAAAGGTAATATTGGCTTCATAGTCAATTTGCATGGACATAATTTGATTGTAGTGATGTAAACCCTGAGCGCCACACATCGCTCGGCATTTACGTAGGATTTCTAATCCTAATGATGAACCCAAATATTTTCCAACGGCGACTAAAATTTGTAATTTTTTATGTGTATTTCTATCTTCCCAATTTACTTTAAATTGATTAATAATAATTTTATTTAAAATATTTAGAGAAAAGGCTTTTAGTAACTCTGGATATAACCTTTGGCAAAATAATGGCTCCATAATTAAGGTTTGATATGTTGGTTTTAATGATGTGACGCGATGCTCAGAAAATTTATAGGTAATATAAAGTGCGGCTGCCGCAGATAGGCTACCGCTACTTAATGGAAAAATACGCTCTTGTAAAAAGGTCTCAAACAGTGAGGCAAAACGTTGGGATTTTGTAAGTTGACTATAAAATGTCCCCTGTTGAGTAATTTCAGAATGACGTTGCATCATTGCATCAAGCGGCAAACTGACTTGATCAAATCGAATGCCAGAAATTTGATACCCTTTTACGCCGCCTTTGGGATCGCAAGAAATAGTGCTTATACCTGGAAGTAGGCATTCATTTTCCTTATCCCTTAATGGCACGCGGAACCAATGAATACCTTCATCACGATTGTTAACAATAAGTCTCGCCAGTACCATACCGACTGTTGCGGAGTAAAGTGCATTACCTATCCAGAATTTATAGGATTCAGGAGTAGGAGAATGGAGGATTAACCTTCGTTGTGTATGATCGTAGGTGACAGTCGTTTTTATATTGCGTAAATTAGTGCCGCAGGCTATTTCTGTGCAGCAAAAAGAATAAATTTTGTCTAAGCTAACGACCTCATCACGATACTTATCTATCTGTTTGTCGCTGGATTGTGTAAATATCACATTTCCTGCAATGAGGTGTGCCGCGAGAGAGATACCTAATGACAGATCCAGAGTACCGAACAATGCGATATTTTGGCAGAGTTCATCAAAT
Source organism: Pectobacterium carotovorum (assembly GCA_016415585.1). Taxonomy (NCBI): domain Bacteria; kingdom Pseudomonadati; phylum Pseudomonadota; class Gammaproteobacteria; order Enterobacterales; family Pectobacteriaceae; genus Pectobacterium; species Pectobacterium carotovorum. The sequence continues at coordinate 920,980 of CP066552.1, forward strand.
TGTGATTGCTTATTTTGTCCTAGCCACATTTCGTTATTAATCAATCCTTCCCGGAAAATAACTTTCATTCTCTTTACCGTCAAGTCCATATAATCACGTGATGAAATATGATGTCTGGTTCGGGCGTCAAATAACTCCATTTCTATTATTTTCTTGACTTTATCATTGCAATCCATAAATACCTTCTATAGTTCTCCGTGCATAGTATTGAATGAATTTTGCACGGTTGTTAAGTGTGATTTTTTAAGTATAGTTCTGTGTTTTTTTTATTCAAGGTGAGGGCTGTTCTGTTAACGCTATTAAATACAAAGCGTATTATTATTTTTTTTTGGTTTTTTTTATTAGTTAATGTTTTCATAAGTATTTTTATTGAGAAGTATTTTATCCGAGATTAATTCGTCGAAATTTACTGTTATTTTATTTTTTACTAGGGTGCACTGATAGCAGTCCGCTGATGATGAAAGGTTGAGGCGGAGTTAAGAAGGGAGCAGTGCAAGCCCACGTTTTCTCATGCAGGCTTGCCACACGCGGCGTGATTAGCTACCAGCATCGACGTGCTTATCGTCGAATAGGTCGTCTTTAATGGATTCCGGCTTGTTTTTAATCGCCCCAATGCGATATAGGAATTGACCAAGCTGCAAGGTTTTGTGCGGCGTCACACTGAACGACACTTCGGGGCTTTCAGAATACTCAGCAGCAGGTAAACGATCCCGAATTGCTGCGCAATGCGCAGCTGTCGTTCCGCCTGTGCCAGAGCAGGCAGGCCAAGTCCCAGCAGTAAAAGAAAATGTGTCTGGATGATATTACATATTTGAATACAGGTTCATGATCATTCCTCCGCTGATAATTAATACCATAGAAAAGAGTGCTGGGAGATCCGGTTTCTGTTTATAGAGCAACATCGAAATAAATGTCACGCCAATGATGCCAAAACCACACCATAGGGAATAGGCAATACCTACGGGCAAATAGCCCATCGCACGCGTTAACGAAAAATAGCAAAGGCAGTAAGCGAAAATCACGATAACGGAAGGAGAGAGCTTTTTAAATCCATCGGTTTTTTTGATCATTGACGTGCCGGTGATTTCCGAACCAATGGAGAGTGCCAGCCAGAGGAATCCGTTTAGCATGATGGGTATCCTTATTTTTCATGAATAATTTTTGTGTTTAATGGCGGATTTTGGGGGCTGCTTGTTGACGTTTCTGGCTGTTCATCCACGCCCATTTTAGAAAAGAGATTCATGATGGCAATGCCGGTAGCAATCACGACCATCCCAATGATGGCGGGGATATCAGGACGTTGGCCGTAGAAAACAATACTGAGTGTTGAAACCAATAAAATGCCTGTACCCGACCAGGTCGCATAGGCCAAACCGACGGGAAGATGTTTTACGGCTTTTGAGAGTGAATAATAACAAACACAGTACAGCAGAATAATAACGGCCAATAATGCTATTTTTGTTGCGCCCTGGCTATCATCAAACATTTTTAACGTAGAGGTGGCAGACGTTTCTGACAAAATGACTAATAACATCCAAAGCCATGATCGCTTTCTGAGTGACATAATATGACTCCTGATTTATTGGGTATTAAAAATACGTTCTCTTGTTGTACGGCGAGGGCTATTTTCTACTGCTATAGGTTTCTCTTTAATGACGAACCAACCGAATATCGATATCAAACCCGGAAAAGAACATCTCCAGACGATTCAGTTCCTCCTGGCTATAGCTGGGATCGTTTTCGATGGGGTAAATCATGCCCAGCCTTTCGTATTTTTTGCGGCCTAGCTGGTGGTAGGGCAATACGTCGATGCGTCGTATATTGCCGTGCTCTGCCAGCGTCTGAACATAGTGAATGGTGCTGGTCACCGCATCGTACGAATCGTTATAGCCGCGAACGAGTGGCATACGAATGACGATATCGGCTCCCAGCCTGACCAGATGTTCCAGATTGCGCCGTATATTCTCATTCCCTATGCCGAACAAAGCTTTGTGCTGCTGGGTATCAATGTGTTTGATATCAAAAAGGAATAAATCCGTCACGGCGGCGAGCTTACTGTAGTGGGACTTCAGGGTCGTGCCCTGTGTCTCTACTGCGGTATTAATCATCATGCGCTTGCAGGCGGTGAGCAGTTCGACGGCGAAATCCGTTTGTAGGCTCATTTCCCCACCGCTGAGAGTGACGCCGCCGCCGGAGGACACATAGAAAGGATAATCCTGCATGATGATTTCCATCAGCTCGGTAACCGTCATCTCTTGCCCTATGACATCCAGCGCGCCGGACAGGCACACCGTTTCACACTTCCGGCAGCCAATGCAGTTCGCCGTGCGATCGAGATGATGGCGCTGCTGGCCGCTGTTGTCTGCCTGCATGTGGTGAACGCCCGTAGGGCAAACGTCCACACATTTGCCGCAGTTTACGCATTTATCCTGAGAGATCATGAGCTGATAGGCGCTGCTGATCCCCTCTGGGTTAGCGCACCAGGGGCAACGGATATTGCAGCCCTTCATAAAAATCAGCGTGCGGACGCCATCTCCATCGTGGATTGAATATTTTTGGATGTTGAATATTCGCCCTGTGGTTGTCTGTGCGGATTCCATGCTTCTGCCTCCCTCCGTCATTGTAAGCCTCCCTACTCGACGATATCCTGCTAATGCCTTTAGGCTGTGGAGCGCTCAAAACTTGTCGATCAAAACTTGTCGATCAAAACTTATCGATCATAGTGCGACTGATGATCTCGTTCTGAACTTCCTTACATAACTCAACGAAATAGGCGCTGTAGCCTGCGACACGCACGATCAAATCACGATATTGCTCTGGTGTTTGTTGGGCTTTTCTCAATATTTCATCGTCAACGTAGCTGAACTGCATCTGCCCATTGCCCAAAATCGACGACGTTCTCAACAGGGCGATCAGTCCGTTGCGACCTTCTGGCGTATCCAGCATGCCTTTAAGGAACTTGAAGTTATGCACCATACCGATATTCATGCTTTCGACGTTCAGCCTGCTGACGGATTTGATCGCGGCAGTGGGTCCTTTGGTATCCGCGCCTTGTGTTGGGCTAATACCATCGGAAAGCGGCATCCACGCCAGTCGGCCGTTAGCACTGGCTGCTGTCAGTTCACCAATTGGTGTGTTGTTCGAGATCGATAACGTGCCGTGGCTAAACGTGGAGTAGAGCATCTTGTACTGACGACACTCCTTTTCCGTCCATTCGGTGATATCCCGTGCGAGCTGATCGACCTCGTGATCATCATTGCCGTATTTCGGCGCATTCAGGCAGTCTCTTCTGAGTTCGTCATTACCTTCAAAATTCGCCAGCAGGCCATCGCGCAGCTGTTCCAGCGTGTATTGCCGATCTTCATAAACGAGCTTGCGGATTGCCGCCATGGAGTCTACGTAAGTCGCCAGCCCGGAGAAAATGAGACCCGGCCCGTGATTGACGACGGCACCGCCCGCGGCCACATCCCGACCCTTTTCCATGCAGCCTTCGACCAGCAGCGACATCAGCGGTTTGGGGGCGACATCACGATGCACGCGCTGGCTGATTACGGTGCCAATCGCCGACAGACGGATAATGTGTGCGATCTGTGTTTTCACCGCACGATCAAACGCTTCGAACGTGTCCAGCGTACTTAACTCACCGGTGTCCAGCCCCTGAACGCGATCGAACAGGATCATTCGGCCACGGTTTAAGACAAACTCAATGGCGATCGGCCACTGGGTATAGCCCGTGGAGGTCCACTGATAAATGCGGCCTGATTTTTGCGGTTCTACGCAGCCCATCAGGCAGTAGTCGCGGGCATCTTCAAAATCGAAGCCTTTACGCAGCATCATCTTGATGTGGGAATCATCGAAGTGACAGGCTGGAAAGCCCATCCCTGATTTGACGACGTCGACAATTTTCTCCAGATACGCCTGCGGGGATTGATTATGAATACGGCAGGCCAACGACGGTTGGTACACTTTGACAAAACGTACCGCATCCATGATCAGGTAGGTCAGATCGTTACAGGCATCGCCTCCGCTGCGCTTCTGCCCACCGACCGTCAGGTTGATAAATGGCTGGTAGCCAGCGAAATATTTCGCGCCGCTTTCGCTGGACATCCACATCAGCTCGGCACATTTCAGAATGAACATCTGCATCATTTCCAGCGCTTGCTCACGCGTCAGGCGACCGGATTGAATGTCGGCCTCATACATTGGGTAGCAGTATTGGTCGACGCGCCCCAGTGAAATCCCCGTCTGGTTCTCTTCCACTTCGAACAGTGACTCCAGCGTCCAGATACTTTGCAGGGCTTCCTGCAATGTTTTGGGCGGATGGGCAGGCACGTTCTCGTTGGTTTCAGCAATAGCCAGAAGCTCGGCGCGCCGTGAGGCGTCCTCTTCCCGTTCTGCCAGTTCACGCGCGTGCGCCGCGATACGACGGGAATAGGCGATGACGCCGTCGCAGGTTTCAATCGCGGCCTTATAAAAATAGATACGGTCGATATTATCCGGCTCGTCCATATCAAGCTGAGCCAGATTTGCCTGCGCCTCGGCCTTGATGCCCTCCATGCCTTTGGTGAAAAGCAGCACATCGTAGCCAGGGCAGGTGTCGCCGCCGCCGTTGATCTGGTGGTATGAAAGATCGCTGACGAAGGTTTCGCCGCTGAAGGCCCAGACGCCCGCTTCACGGTATTGTGTCTCGCAAATCTCATCCAGCGAGCGGCCTTGCCAAAACGGCACAATCTCGTCACGGATGGTTTTTTTATCTTCTTCTGAAATTTGGAAAGGGTCCTGAGGACGGGTACTCATGGTGTCCAGTTCGTCACGCACCCAGCGCCAGGCAATATCGGGAGAGAACGCTCCCGCCCGCGGTTTACCGCAGGGATGCTCTACAATGAGTTCCTCATCCTGAATCAGAATCGGTGCCGTTTCGCAGGCTCTACGGAATGATTTAGCCCGTAACAGAATAGGCGGCAGACCGGGGTTGTGTTTTGCCACCTCGGTGAAGGCCAGTGCGCGATAAATAGAGATACTAGGGCGTGCTTCTAAATAACGGGCGCGGAGGCGCTGCATACGTGGCGTAAGCGTTTCTTGCTCTGCTACGTTAGATGATTTTTTAAGACTGCCCCGTTTGGCTATTTTTTCGGTATTCAATATGCTGTTATCAAACGGGAAGTGATTTGTTTTTGGTGCTAACGTGTCATTATCCATACGAAAGTCTCCTGCTGTTATTTTTTCTGATGCAATCAGATCCGATAAGGGAAATGCCATGTACTATATCTGGGTGACGGAATAGGCAGAGAATACTTGCCTGAATGTCACTGTGTATGGAGGTTTTTTATTTACTTCTTAATGATTTAATTTTGTTGGTTTTTTCATGGGGCTATTTTGCATTTTTATTAAGATAACCGTTTGTTTTTAAAAAATTTCATCAGGTAGAGAGAATATAGGTTGATTGGTTTTTTTAATTAATACTTTTTGTTTTTAATAATTTCTTATCTCTTTTATGAGTCATTTTTATACGTTGAAAATAGTGTGGCTACTATTTTAAATACTGATAAAAATAACGGCGTTAATAAATTGACTAAGATCAATTCATTCTGTTTTATTATATGATTGCTTTTGTATTGTTTTCTCATTAATTATTTTGAATGTGTTCATAATAAATAAAATGGGGCGTGGGATTTATATAGTGCGGGTTGCAAGAGGAAGGAAAAGAGGGCTGATAATTCAGGCCAATCTATGCTTAAGAAAATTGGCCTGTAATCGAGGGAGAAAAGAGAGCGTTACAGCGATGCGCCGCCGCACATCACCAACTGCTGGCCGGTAATGGCCGCGGCAGACGGGGAGAGCAAATAGCCTACCAGATCGGCCACTTCCTGTGGCTGGATGAAGCGTCCAATTGGCGGCAACTTCGGCGGAGAGCTTTGGCGACCCGGCATGGTCAGCATCGGGGTTTCTGTGGCGCCCGGCGCGACGATGTTTACCGTTATGCCGCGTGGAGCCAGTTCTGCCGCCCAGCTTCTCGCCATGCCGATCATCGCGGATTTGGTTGTGACGTACTGGCTGCGTCCTGCTGAACCGCTGGATGTGCGGCTGCCCAGTAGCACAATTCTTCCACCTTGCGGCAGCTTATCGACCAGACGATCGGCCAGTACCTGTGCCGCGTTGATATGCAATCGCCACAGCGTTTCACCGTCTTCCAGCGAAAGCTGACCGAGTGGGGCGGTTTTCATAATGCCAGCGGCATGGATGACGGCATCAACCTGCGTAATCTCGTCCAGAATGGCCGTCAGTGCGGGCGTATCCATGATATCCACCGCGCGGTGGGTAAAATTTGGATGTGAATAGTCACCCGGCTTGCGTGACAGGCCGGTTACCCGCCAGCCTTCCGCCAGTAATTTTTGTGTGATGGCGGCACCGATCCCTGAGCTGCTACCGGTAATCAGGGCGTGTTTAGTGGCTGTCGCTGACATGTGTCTCCTTAATCAAACTTAACGGCTTTGATGCAACCATTTTAATTACAACAACGTGACGGGGATTTTAAACACGGCTTTTTTGACCGGTGCAGGGCTGTCGTTAATCGCACACAGTGCCTGATGAGCTTCACCTGGATAGAAGGTGACGAAGTCGCCTGCCCGCAGGTGGATCTGATGCGGCACCTGAGGATTATCCAGAATATAGAGATCCGGCTTACGTTCAGTTGCGGGCTGACCATGCACATCATTCAGACCGTAACCGATAATCTCCTCGCCTTCCAGAATCAGTTGAATATCGAGATAGTTGCTGTGAAATTCGGTATGTCGCGTGGCGCGTGGTGCGGTGTTCACGGTGCCGATGTTGTAGAACCATTCGGCACCTTCCGGCTGATAACGGCCTTCCGGCAGCGCATTTAGTTCAGCCAGTGACATGCCCGGCGCGGACAGAATGGTCCACAGCGCATCGGGTAATGTGGCGAGTTTGAGGGTGTTGAGGTTTCCTGCAATCATAATCGTGTCCTGGGTATATACCCGTCATACTTCAAGTTGCATGTGCGTTGGCTTCATTACTCGGCCCACTTTGTGGTCCTCGCCCCGTTGGGGCCGCTGCAAGCAGCGTTCAACTCAGCCTTCGGCGGCGTTGTCGGTCACCCGAATCACTTACTTGTGTAAGCTCATCGGGATTCCCTCACTTGCCGCCTTCCTGAAACTCGAATTATTTAGGGTATAGCGGGGGAGAGCCCCGCTGATAAAGAGAAAAAAAGCCGCGCAGTTTAGTTCGCTTTGACCCACTCCTCACTCACCACGACGTGCTTGATCGCCTGTCGGAAGTAAGTGAACGCGACGTGCAGCTTACCGTCCTGCGCTTGTTTGACGCTGGGGTAAGAGAACTCGCGGTTCAGCTTCTCCGTGGAGTTATTGGTCATGCAGTAACCGTCGCCCACTTCGATATTACGCTGCCACGGCCAGCTTTTACCGCCGTCTTCCGAAATGGCGAGCGTCATCGGTGCGCGCGGGGCACCCCAGAAGGCGCTACGACCACCGGCTTGTACTTCCGGCATTTTGGCATTGCTGGCTTTGTCTTCTTCATCCTCGATTTCATCGTACAGCGACAGACGGCGCTCGGTCGCATCGGCGGCGCTCATATGGTTGAACACCAGCGCCAGATGGCCATTCTCTAGCGTCGTCACCTGAATGGACGAGTTGTTGTTCGGCAACTCGGTCGGCACGGGATCCGACCAGGTTTTACCGCCGTCCGTTGAACGACTTTGGTAGATGAAATCCGCCCAGCGGCTGCGGTACAGCGCCAGCAGCGTGCCGTCCTGCAACGGGGTGATGTTCATATGCACGCAGCCCGTGCTGTTTGGCACCGGGTATTCCTGCCAGGTTTTCCCCTGATCGCTGGAAATTTTCACGGCGCTGTCGTCATCGTTGCCGACCCATTTCTCACCCGGCTGAACGCGGCAGTAGAACACCGGCAGCAGCCAGTCGCCGTTTTCCAGCACGGTGATAGGCTGGCGGATGAAAGTGCCGGGCTGATCGAGCAGTGTGCCGATCTCGCCCCAGGTCGCCCCCAAATCTGTAGACTGACGGTAGCGCACAATTGCGGTGTCCTGATTACCGGATTTCTGCGCGGTGTACAGTAGCCACAGCACGTTGTCCGGCGCGAGGAACAGAACCGGGTTCTGTTCGGAACGCGTGGCATCTTCAGACAACTTAACGGTGTTACTCCAGCTATCGCTGCCTTTCACCAGACGGGACATATAGATAGAGATATCCGCAATCCCTTCTTGTGTGCCCCCAAACCAGACGCACAGTACATCGCCGTTCGGCAGATGGAGCAGGTTGGCCGCATGATTCTGCGGGCATTCCGATGGAATGTAGGCATCCAGACGCGCGGCATCGCCTTCTGCGTGATGAACTTTTCCGCTACGTTCCACAGTAATGATTTCGCTACTCATGACTCAGGCTCCCGATTTATTTTCAGTTGGAGAGGTTTTGATTTTGTTCGCTTTGTTCGGAATCATGCGATCGATCAGTATGACGACAGCAGGGGTAACTAACGCGACATACATGTTATCGATGCCGTATGGGTTGCCGAGAATATACCAAACAGAGGTGACCACGCAGGCGGAGATCAGGCTGGCGTTTGCACCGCGGGCGCTGCCGAAGAACGGCAGGTAGAACGCAATGACAGCAACCACGGAAATCGACAGACGAATGGCACGCGTAAAGAATGACAGTTTCAGGATTTCAGGGACGAACAGAACGAAGATGAGCGGCGCGAAACCTACGACAAGCGAGAGGATCCGGGTCATTTTCATTTCTTTTTCTGGCGTCGGTTTCCAGTAAGGAACGTAGAAGTCCTTAATCAGCAGGGAAACGATAGCCAGTGCCACCATACTCACGCTGATGAAGATAGACGCGACCAGTGACGTGGTGACCAAGCCGGCGAGCCATGGGTTCATGTCTTGCAGGAAGACTGGCATCGCGTACAGGCTGTTGATTTCAGGGTGAGCAAACTTCGCCGCGACACCGATGACCGCGATAGCAAGTGCAATCGGCATACAGAAGAAGAAGGCAACCCAGGTGGCTCGTTTGGCGCTGGTGGCATCTTTCGTTGATGAAATGGCCTGAATCACGAACTGCGTACAGAAGATAGAACCGATGGTCCCGATCAGCCAGGCGAAGATGGTGCTGGCACCGAGTTTACCGTCCCACGTCCAGTAGTAATCCGGCATTTGTTCGATCATTGGCTTGAAGCCACCGGTCATTTTCAATGCCACGAACAGAATGATCATGACGCCAGCGTATTTCACGGCGCTGTGGATCAGTGTGATGTAGGCCGTTCCTTTCAAGCCACCGAAATAGTAGTAGAAGGTACTGACGATAGCGGTGATCAACGCGGCGACAGGCAGGGAGACTTTCAACACCGTGGCGATGGCTGCCGCGCCGCTGACGTAGTTGCCCACGTTCACCAGCAACAGCGCATAGATCATGATGATCGAAATGATGTTCTTGGTGCTGGTACCGTATTTCTCGGCAATCGCGCCGGAGATGGTGATTTTCCCGGTGTTATAAATCTTCTTCACCAGAATCATACCAAACAGCGGGAAACCGATGGCGGCGCCAATCACCGACCAGGATGCGGCAAAGCCGTTCTCAAAGGCGGACTGTGCCGTACCGATGGTGGATTTGGCACCGATGAACTCGGTCATCAGCAGGATACCGACGATAAACGCCGGTAGCGCGCGTGAGCCTTCCATGAACTCGGTGTTCGATTTACTGCGGAGCTTGTAGGTTAACCATGAGGTGAATGCGATATAAAACACAATCATCCCAACGATTATGAGGGTGTCGGTAACGTTAAAATGGTTCATATCTTCTCGGCCTATAAGTGGAAATTGATATTTCTCTGTTACTGCGAGAATTGACTAAGTATGTTGCGGATGTTGTCTTCATCCTGTGCGGAAAACTGGATCGGATAGCGGCTGACGCCGACATCTTCACCCATAATCGCCAGCGCTTTTTTCACCACAGCCGGTGAGAACGCGATGGCGTACAGTGTCTTACGCAATTCGGCAACCTGTTCTTGTGCCTGACGGGAGCCTTCGATGTCACCCGCTTTGAAGCGGTGCCAAATTTGGCTGATCGGTTCCGGTGCCACGTTAGCCAGCCCGGAAATACAGGCGGAGCAGCCGTCAACAAAGCCCTGGTGAATGAGCGAGTCTGGGCCATTCAGTACGTTAAAACCCTGTACACCTTTCACCGCTTGCACATAACCGCTCAGGCTTTCATAGCTGCCTGCGCTGTCTTTAATGCCGATGATGTTCGGGTGATCCGCCAGCGTGCGGACGGTTTCCGGTGCCAGCGTATTTCCCGTGCGTGCAGGAATGTTGTAGAGAAACACCGGCACAGTCAGCGCATCGGCGACGGCGGTGTAGTGGGCGATCAGTTCTTCCTGTTTGAGTGGGATGAAATACGGGGTGATGACCGAAACGGCATCAACACCCAGCGCGGCGATGCGCTTGCCGAGCTTGATGGTTTCCCGCGTGGAGATTTCACCGATGTGGCCGACAACCGGCACTTTTCCGGCAACTTCATCAACGCAGGTTTCCGTGACGGCGACTTTCTCATCGGTGTGCAGAACGAAAAACTCACCGTTGGTGCCGTTACAGAAAATACCGTTGCCGTAGCGCATCTGGCGCTGAACCTGAAGACGCATGGCAGCGGGGTTAAATTCGCCCTGGTTATCAAACGGCGTGACGATGGCAGTTAGTACGCCGGTAATATTTTTACTCATTGTTCTTCCTCGTGACACGTAATCAAAAAGATGAAAACTTAAAACCATTCTGCTTAAAACGAATGCCGGCCACTGAAGCCCATTATTAGGGGAAACACAGGGGGAGGTTCCCGCAGGAGGCCTCACCCCTGTGGTCGCCCCGTGTATCTCGATGCTTAAACGATCGCGTATGGTTAAAACAGGGTTAGATAAACCTCACGGACATCGTCGGCGCTGACCTGTGTCGGCACGTTTTTCATCAGGCGCTGAACCTGTAACGCGGCATCAACCAGGTACGGCAGGTGGTCTTTTTCCACACCGAGCTGCTGTAAGGTGTTAGGCAGATTGAGTCGTTTAACCAATTCGCTGAAGTAGGTCACCAGCGCCTGCGCTTTTTCCGCCGTGCTGAGCGTCAGATCGGCATCCGGCAGCAGGTCATACGCCTGTGCGAATTTGTCCTGTGCGGCGTCCTGCACGAAACGCATGCAAGGGGCGAGTAGGATGGCGTTCGCTACACCGTGTGGGATGTGGTACTTGCCGCCCAGCGGGTAAGACATGGCGTGAACCAGATGCGTACCGGAGTGGGCAATGGCAGCACCACCGTAATAGGACGCCCACAGCATGTTCAGCTTGGCTTCCATATTGCTCGGCTCGCGCACGGAGGTTTCGAGGTTGGCAAACAGCTTTTTCAGGCCAATCAGCGCGTAGTTGTCGCTGACCGGGTTGGCGATCGTCGAGGTGAAGCACTCGATCAGGTGGCAGAGTGCATCGATACCGGTTGAAGCGGCGATACGCGACGGCATGCTGATGGTCAGCTCCGGCACCAGCGCAACGTAATCCGGCAGCATCACTGGCGTAATAATGCCGACTTTGGTCTCTTTTTCCGGGATCGCCAGAATGGCATTCGGCGTGGCTTCTGAGCCGGTTCCCGCGGTGGTCGGGATAAGCAGGGATGTTGTGCGGCGAGTCGGTTTCTCCCCTGCCAACAGGCTATCCAGCGTGACGGTATCGTCGCCCGCGCACAGCACGGAAAGCAGCTTGGCAACGTCCAGTACGCTGCCGCCGCCTACGCCGATGACCAGATCGGTTTGGATTTGATTGAGCTGGCTCAGTATCTGGGCGACGTCGTGCTGGCTTGGCTCGGCAGGAACATTATCAACCAACAGAACCTGCGGAACGGCTTGCTTAACTTGTGCGATCAGCGCCTGAACGTCAGGCAGCCCGACGATGTTTTTGTCGGTGACAAATAAAACGTGCTGTTTCCCTGCCAACAGGTGACTCATGTCCTGAAGTACCCGGTAACCGCTGAGGATAGTGCTATTGATGTTCATGCTTATTACCTTGCCTTTTCTCTTTCGCCAGAGCGTTATCGCTATGATGATAATGGTTGCGATGGTGATTACTTTCAGTCAAATAGCGTGGTTTTCATCACGCAGAAACGCCATTTGCCACATTGTGGTGATAATTTATAGGTGAAATTCCTTTTAAATAATTTGATATTGCTCACATATAATCAAATGTGATTCAATATAATCATTATCAGGTAATCACGAACCGGGGATGAGGTATGTCAAACGTGCAGCAATCAGCAGAACAGGTATTAGTAGTCGCTGATGACTTTACGGGTGCCAATGATGCGGGCGTCGGTCTGGCGCAGCATGGCGCGCGGGTTAGCGTCGTATTTGACGTTAATAAACTGCATGCGGATTTACTGGGCGATGCGGTGGTGATTAACACCGATAGCCGTGCGGCGCGTGACGACGTGGCGTCTCAACGTACCGCAGAAGCGGTTACAGCCTGGCAGGCTGCTGGCGGACAAGGCTGGATTATTAAGAAGATTGACTCGACGCTACGTGGGAATCTGGGGGCGGAAGTGGCCGCCGCGCTGTCTGCGGCAGACGTACCCGTCGCGCTGATTGCTGCGGCTTCGCCGACGCTGGGGCGCGTGACCCGCAAAGGTGAAGTCTGGGTGAATGGTCGCCTGCTTACCGAAACGGAATTTGCCAGCGACCCAAAAACACCGGTGGCTTCGGCTTCTATCGCTGCCCGTCTGACAGAGCAAACCGCTTTATCCGTGGCGGAAATACACCTTGATGACGTCCGTCAGAACAATTTAGCCGACCGTTTGCAGCAACTGGCGGACGAGGGCGTACGTCTGATTATTCTTGATACCGACGAGCAGGACGATCTGACGCATATCGTTCACGCCGCCAGAACGTTGCCATTTCGTCCCTTGCTGGTTGGGTCGGCAGGCCTGAGCGAAGCGCTGGCGAATACGCAGAATTTTACGCGTAAGACCGAAAGGCCGCTGCTGGCTGTCGTCGGGTCGATGAGCGATATTGCTCAAAAACAGATTGCGGCCGTCAGACTGCGCAGCGATGTCACGCTGGTTGAGATTGATATCAACGCACTCTTTTCACCCGACTCGTCCACCGTCATGGCATCTCAGTGTCAGGACGCGGTGAAGGCGCTGATGAACGGTAATCACTGCATTATTCGTACCTGTCATAACGAAAATCAGCGCTTCGAGATTGACGCGCGGTGCCGGGAGCTTGGGCTTAGCCGACAGCAGCTTGGCGAAACGATCAGCCACTATCTGGGGGAACTTACGCGCAATATTGTTCAGGCGCTAGATAGCCTGACGGCGGACAGTGCTAACCGGCGCCTGCTGAGCGGGCTGTATTTATCCGGTGGTGACATTGCGATTGCCGTGGCAACCGCACTGGGCGCGACCGGCTTTCAGATTAAGGGGCAAATCGCATCCTGTGTGCCTTGGGGATACCTGCTGAACAGCGTTGTCGGCACGACCCCTGTGATGACTAAAGCGGGGGGTTTTGGCAACGAAACTACTTTGCTCGACGTTTTACGTTTTATTGAGGAGAAGGTCAGTGAGTAAAATTATTGCGGTAACGATGGGTGATCCGGCAGGGATTGGACCGGAAATTATTATCAAATCGCTGGCCGAAGGCGAGCTTTCCGGTGCGTCCGCCGTGGTGGTGGGCTGCGTGCAGACGATGCGACGTATTCTGGCGCTGAATATCGTGCCAGCCGTAGAGCTGAAAATCATTGATAAACCGGCTGATGCGGTCTTCGCGCCGGGTGTCATCAACATGATTGATGAGCCGTTGGAAGATCCGCAGGCGCTGAAGCCGGGTCTTGTTCAGGCGCAGGCGGGTGATTTAGCTTACCGCTGCATTAAGAAAGCGACCGCGCTGGCGATGGCGGGTGAAGTCCATGCGATTGCCACCGCGCCGCTGAATAAGGAAGCGCTGCACTCGGCAGGCCACCTCTATCCGGGTCACACCGAACTGCTGGCGAAGCTGACCAACAGCCGCGACTATGCGATGGTGCTGTATACCGATAAGTTGAAGGTGGTCCATGTTTCAACGCACATCGCGCTGCGTAAGTTCCTGGATACGCTGAACCGCGATCGCGTGGAAACGGTGATCGAGATGGCGGATGTCTTCCTCAAGCGCGTTGGTTTTACTCACCCGCGTATCGCCGTTGCTGGGGTTAACCCGCATGCGGGCGAGAATGGCCTGTTTGGTGATGAAGAGATCACCATCGTGTCGCCATCGGTTGAAGCCATGAAAGCTAAAGGCATTGATGTCTATGGCCCGTGCCCGCCGGATACCGTCTATTTGCAGGCGTATGAAGGACAGTACGACATGGTGGTGGCGATGTATCACGATCAGGGCCACATTCCGCTTAAGCTGCTAGGCTTCTATGATGGGGTGAATATCACCGCCGGATTGCCGTTCATCCGCACGTCTGCTGACCACGGTACAGCGTTTGATATTGCCTGGACGGGTAAAGCGAAGTCCGAAAGTATGGCAATCTCTATCCAGCTCGCCATGCAACTGGCCTGATTGGCAGTACCCCATCACGGTTAATAGCACGGTTTTTTAAGCTACAGTGCACATTGCAGGATATCTTCCTTCCCGCGTTCGGGAAGGTTTCTGGTATCCTGCAATCAAGAACCAACAATGTAAAATAACTTTATACCCCAAATAATTCGAGTAGCGTAGCCAACGCACAAGCAGCTTGAAGTATTACGGGTGTATGACAGCAAGATGGATATCGCCGTGGATCCTACATTAACTGATGCTTTCCGCATGAGCGGGGATAAAGTAAAAGGGCAGAGCCGTCTTGATCAGATTATGGATTACCTGAAAAGCCATAATCTGGTGACGGTAGATGAACTGGTGTCCGTGATCGACGCTTCCCCAGCGACGATCCGTCGTGATTTGATCAAACTGGATGAGCAGGGCGTGATTAGCCGCAGTCATGGCGGCGTGACGCTCAATCGTTTTATTCCTTCCCAGCCGACCACGAATGAGAAATTACATCGTAGCCTGCAGGAGAAGCAGGCGATAGCCCGCTATGCCGCGACGCTGGTTAAACCGGGCAGCGCGGTGGTGCTGGATGCGGGAACGACCATGCTGGAGCTGGCGCGAAACCTGACGCATTTGCCGCTGCGCGTGATTACCGCCGATTTGCAAATTGCGCTGTTTCTGTCTGAGTTCAAGCAGATCGAAGTGACGATTATCGGTGGACGTATTGATGATAGCAGCCAGTCCTGCATCGGCGAACATGGGCGCCGTCTGTTACGCAGCATTTACCCCGATATCGCGTTTATCAGCTGCAACTCGTGGAGTCTGGACAAAGGCGTCACCACGCCGACGGAAGAGAAAGCGGGCATAAAACAAGATCTCGGTGCGAATGCCAGCCGCAGGATACTGCTGGCCGACAGCAGTAAATACGGTGCGTATTCGTTGTTCTGCGTCACGCCCCTGTCGGAACTCACCGATATCATCACCGACAGCGCGTTAGCACCCGAGGCGCAAGCGGAGCTGAAAGGCAAAACGTTCAATCTGACGCTGGTGTAGGCGAGGTGCCATCCGTGGCGCTTTCTTTCCTGATCTCCTGTGTGCTGGCTAAATATTGCGTATCTACTTCATGCTGGCGGCGAGGGTATCGACGTTGTGCTTAAACGCGGCCGTGTAGGTTGACGCGGGGCCGGATGCATCGGTCAGCGCTTCCGGGTACAGTTCACCACCGGGCTGCGCGCCGCTGGCCGTCGCGATTTGCTTCACCAGACGTCCATCGGTCTGGTTTTCGATGAAGTAGCTTTTCACCTTCTCTTGTTTGATTTGCTTAATCAGAGAGGCCACTTTTTTGCTGCTGGCTTCTGACTCGGTAGAGTAGCCCACTGGCGACAGGAACGTCACGCCGTAGGCCTGGCCGAAATAGCCGAAGGCATCATGGCTGGTCAGCACTTTACGTTTTTCTGGCGGGATGGCGGCGAACGTTTTCTTCGCGTAACTATCCAGTCCCTGTAGCTGTTTGATGTAGGTTTCACCCTGCTGACGATAGTAATCGGCATTCGTTGGATCGGCTTTTACCAGCGCATTGACGATGTTGTGCGCGTAGACCACGCCGTTGCTCATGCTGTTCCAGGCATGCGGATCGGTTTCGGTTTTTCCGTCTTCCACCATCGAGCGTGTTTCAATTCCGTTTGATGCCGTGATGACCTCACCACGGTAGCCGGAGGCGGTGACCAAGCGGTCGATCCACCCTTCCAGCCCCAGCCCGTTCACGAAAACCAGATCGGCGTTAGCCAGCGTTTTGCTGTCTTTCGGAGATGGTTCAAACTCATGCGGATCGCCATTGGGCTTCACCAGATCGGTCACGGTAACGCGATCGCCGCCGATGTGGCTGACCATATCGCCAAGTACGGAAAAGCTGGCGACAACATCAAGGTTCTTTGCCATCGCCAGTGGGCTAAGCAGCAGGCCGGATAACGCAATAGCTAACAGTGAACGTTTCATTTTTCCCTCACAGACAGTTGCAGATAACGAGATTCATCGGTCACCGACGCAGGCGTAACAGCCCACCGTTGTGACCAACGCAGACCGAGAAACAAAAAAACAGCGTAATCGTCAGAATGATGGCGGGCCCGGCGGGCAGCTCGGCATAATAGGACCACAGCAGCCCGATCAGGCTGGCGAGCATCCCTTGCAGCACCGCAATGCCGAGCATGACGGGCAGGCGCTGCGTCCAGAAGCGTGCGCTGGCGGCAGGCAGCATCATCATGCCGACCGTCATCAGCGTGCCTAGCAGTTGGAACCCGGCGACCAGATTCAACACCACCAGCGACAGAAACAGCCCGTGGATTAACGCTCGATAGCGCCCTGAACTGATGCGCAGGAAGGTCACGTCAAACGATTCAATCACCAACGCCCGATAGATCACCGCCAGCACCAGCAAGGAAGTCGATCCGATCAGCGCAATGTCGATCAGCGCGGCGCGATCCACCGCCAGAATCGATCCGAACAGCACATGCAGCAGATCGACGCTGGAACCGCGCAGTGACACCAGCGTGACGCCGAGCGCCAGCGAACCGAGGTAAAATCCGGCAAAGCTGGCGTCCTCTTTTAATTCCGTGTGGCGAGTGACGAATCCAGAGAGCATGGCGACAGACAGCCCGGCGATAAAACCGCCGATCCCCATCGCCAGCAGCGACATCCCCGAGATGAGGTAGCCGATGGCGACGCCGGGTAAGACCGCGTGTGACAGCGCATCGCCAATCAGGCTCATGCGCCGCAACAGCAGGAAACAGCCCAGCGGTGCGGCGCTCAGCGTGATGACCAGACAGCCGACCAGCGCACGGCGCATAAAACCGAATTCGGCAAAAGGAGAAGTAATCAGGTGAAATAGCATCATGACATGACGATCCTGAGCGTTGGCGTATCGCTGTCGGCCTTGCGCAGGCTATGTAATATGGGTTGGGCATCTCCCCAGCGGTGGCCGTCTGGGGTGAGGTGTAAGATAGTCGGGAAGTGCTGCCCGACTACTTCCAGATCGTGCAATACGGCCAGAATGGTTCTGCCTTCGGCGTGAAGCTGTTCGATAATCTGCAAGAGCGTTTGCGTGGTCTGGCTATCGACGCCGGTAAAAGGCTCATCCAGTAGAATGATGGGAGCCTGTGTCAGCAGCAGTCGCGCGAAGAGCACGCGCTGTAGTTGCCCGCCGGACAGGACGCCAATATGCCGATCGGCGAAGTCCGTCATGGAGACGGCGTCGAGCGCGTCGATCGCTTTGCGATGCCAGTTGGTGTTGATCCCCCGCAGCAACCCGCGGTGAGGGAGCGATCCCATAAGCACCAGATCGCGCACGCTGATAGGAAACTGCCGATCAAATTCGGAGAGCTGGGGTAGATAGCCAATAGCATTATTGTTGCTGTCGTTACCGAGGCTGAACGAACCGGAAAGCGGCGGCAGCAGACCCACCAGCGTTTTCAGCAGCGTAGATTTTCCGCTGCCGTTCGCGCCGATAATCGCCGTCAGCGATCCCTGATGAAAGCATCCGCTGAGTGTCGCGAGCGGTGGCTGATGACGATAGCCAAAGGCCAGTTCCTGTAGAGCAATCATGGCAACATCACCGCCCACCCAACCAATAGCCACAACAGCACCAACAGCAGGGAAACCAGTAACACGCGCTTGAACGCAGAGAGAGAGTAAAAACTTGTCATTATCATCGGTAAAAAGCTAAATTGTTATATTATAACATATCACTTTTTGGCGATGACGACAGAGGGAATAGGTAAAAAATTATGTAAGCTGATTGGGTTTGGTTTGGTTTGGGGGAATATTTCGTGCGCGTCGAGCACTGTTATCTTCATGCTACGTCGTAGCATGCGCCCGACATAGGGGGCTACGCCAGCCCCCTATGAACCCCGGCTTTTGGCGGAAATTATGCCGCTAAAGCGGTACCTTCGGTGCCCATGCCCGCTTTTCGAGCCGCCAGTGACGCGTTCCTGACGCGGCACTGGCTTTCGCGGCGTCCATGCCGCTCACTCGGCGTTCATGTTCACCTCAGCATAATTTTTTACGCCGTGAAGAGAAGACCCGTGAGCAATATGAGTTGGCTCAGTTTTATCTTCAGCATGGCGCACGAAGCCTCCCCCGAAAGAGAAAATCTTATACCGTTAAAAGATTCCCCTGAATATCAACTACAAAGCGAGTAGCAGGCTCGTCATTAATATAACCAGCGAGGATTTTCAGCATCAGGCCGAAGCGGTATTGCAGGCTGTCCTGCGGTAGTGTGGTCGTTGGCGTGTAGGCCGCCAGCAGTGCGCGGTACTGCTTCACCCGCGCAGTTGGAATATCCTGCCAGGCGAGATCGCTGCCGTTGCGCAGGCAATACCAGTCTGTCACCAGCGTGAGCAGCGAAATATCCTGTAACCCTTCGGTGCCTGCAACCACAGTCGGTTTGCGCTCGGCGGCGTCGGGCAGCGTTTTGGCGCTGAGCGGTTCCTGTTGTTGTGCGATCCACAGCAGATCGGCGCAGTTCAGCGTAGTGATGAGGGGTGACAAATCTTCCGGCCAGTCTTTCACCAGAAAACGCTGGCGTACCAGCAGCGCCAGATGATGGTGCAGGAAATCGTAATAATCGCGGCTTTTCAGGATGTCGCCCAGCGGTTCACCAGTGCGATCCAGCTCTTTCTGATAAAACGGGAACAGATGGTTGAACTGCGGCACGTTGCGCAGCACCAGCGTATCAATGTCCACCCGGTCGTTATGTAGCGTCGCCAGCTTCATTGCGGGCGGATAGGCAGCCAGAGACGGCACCGCCACATTCACCAGCGTCCCCTGTGAACCGCGATACACGCCGGTGTCGTTAACGTGCAGGTGGCCGCTGAAATGCAGGCGAATACCTGCCGCCAGCGCCTGTTCGGCGACCTCTGGCCGCGGCGTGCGTTTAATGAAGCTGTTGCTGCCAAAGAGCTGTTTTTCATCTTCTACCGTGCCGTCGAGAAAATCGACCAGCGGATAGTGCGAGAACACCAGCAGCTTCTTGTTCTGCGCTTTCGCCCGTTGCACTACCGATTTCACCCACGGCAGCATGAACGGCTTTTCCGTCAACAAGGCGTTCCAGCCCGTGTCGCTGCTGGTGGAGTAGCCTTTGATCTCCTCACGTTTTTCCGGGCCGTTTTTAACCTGATACACGTTGGCGTCAATGGAAAGCAGCCACAGTCCGGCTTCCGGCTCCACCAGATAGGAAGCGTCCACAATGTTCCACTGTTTGCTGCCGTCCGGCGAACGGGCGAGATACTGACGCTGACTGAGTTCATCACTGTCACCAAACGGCGTTTCCCAGTGCAGAAAATCGTCGCGTTTAAAGAAACCAAACGGCTTCATCAGCGGCAGGCCACGCTCATAGCCGAGCGCCTGCATCGTGGCCGTGACGATCAACGATTTTGCATCACCGAGTTTGACGTCGGATTTACTGCTCAGCATGGTGCTGCTGCCGTCGGCATTGAGCATTCTCTCCGAGGAATCATCCCCCTGCGGACGATTAACGTCGTGGTTGCCCGGTGTGGCGAAGAAGCGCATACCGTGACGCTGCTCATACTGCATCAGGATGGCGGCAATACCTTCAACGGTAGGCTGTTGGCCATCATCAGAATAATCGCCGGACAGCACGACGTATTTCACCTGCTGTTTTGCCAGTTCGTCCAGCGCGGCCAGCAGCGCAAAGTAGGGCTCGTTGAAGATGCGGGTCGAATTCACCGAATCTTTCAGTGTACGAATGGTCAGCTTCTTTCCCGTCTGCGCATCAGGCAGGCCGTCAAAATCATAGTTGCCGTAGATATTGTGGACGTGGACATCCGAAATAATGGCAATACGCAGCGGTCTGGCGGGTGCTGCCGATTCGCCGTTAGCGTGGAAAAAGCCGCCAGCCAGCGTAATGGCGCTGCCTGCACCGAGCTTGACGAAGGTTCTGCGAGTGAGTGATTCCATGACTATCTCCATAGGTGGGGTTGCTGGTCGAACCCAAAGGACTAGCGGTATAGCGCATAATCATGACAGGCTATCAACCGTGCGCCGTCGAGTGCATCGCCCATCGGGGCGGCGAGTTGGGATTGCCACTCGTCCGGTAGCCACGGACGAATATGTAAGCCGATGCTGCCCATGAGCGACAGGCGGGGAGGCGTATGGCGTGCCACGGCGGCCAACAGCAGGCCGATTTCGCTGGCTGTCTGCGTGAGTAGCGCGTAAGAAACAGTATCGTCCTGCTGAGCGCAGTCAAATACGTGGCGGGCGAACTGCGCATAGTCGCCCGGTTTCGCCTGCTGACTAAACGTTTGTAGTGCGTCGAGTGTGTTCGCGGCCTGCGCGGGCGCTACGCTGGCAGAAAAGAAATCGTCGATGCGTTGACTGAGCGCAGACGGCGCGCACCAGCCTTGCAGCACATCGTAGGTATGTTGCAGCGCCGCTAGCCCAAGCCGTGCGCCGCTGCCCTGATCGGAAATCGGGAATTCATGGCCGCCGTAGGCGGTAATCGTCCTGTTTTGCCACGCCAGCCCGCAAGAACCCGTGCCGGCAATCACTACGCCCGCATCTTTCCCTTGGTTGACTGCCAGACAGGCGCCCAGCGCATCGGTATTGAGTACCTGAGCGGCGTAAGGATGCGGCAGTGCAAGAAAGGCATCATAGGCGGCGCGGTGTTCTGCGCTGGCGAGTGCCAGCCCGACTTTCAGCCGTGATACGTCATCCGGTGACAGTCCGCTGTGCTTCAACGCCTGTGCGATGGCGTCGTCCACTGACTGACGTACGTTCTCCACGCCGAGTAGCAGATTGGCGCGACCGCTGTGTCCCTGTCCGAGCGGCGTGCCATCCGCCTTATAAATGCGTGCCCGACAGCCTGTTCCGCCGCCATCCACACCGGCATAGAGCCATGTCGTCATGATGCGCGTGCTCCAGAATCCAGATAGGGAAGGCAGGCAACCGCCAGATCGCCGCTGAGGCTGACGGCTTCAGTCTGCGAGTCCGGCAGGCTGCTGAGCAGCAGAGCCAGTTCACCTGCGCAGCGGGCCAGCAGTTGCACCGCAAGCGCATCCTGCGGGTGCGCCAGCACAATTTTCCCTAGCGTGCTGTAGTCTGCGGCCTGCGCCTGTTTTGACCAGTCGATCACCCGATCGATATGCTTATCGAAGTGCAGGAACAGTGCTTCACTGAGTGGCGTCAGTGGGGTGATGCCCTCAACAGCCTGAAGCATCTCTTGCACCGCCCACAGCCCCAGCCGCGACAGGCTGGCTGGGTTGCCGATGGGAAAGCTCTCGCCGCCGCGACAGGTCAGGAGGCCGTCATGCCAGTGCAGCAGCCGGGTAAAACCGCCGGTGACCAGCAGATAGCGGCTT
The DNA here is from genome assembly GCA_016415585.1 of Pectobacterium carotovorum. Taxonomy (NCBI): domain Bacteria; kingdom Pseudomonadati; phylum Pseudomonadota; class Gammaproteobacteria; order Enterobacterales; family Pectobacteriaceae; genus Pectobacterium; species Pectobacterium carotovorum. The sequence goes on from CP066552.1 coordinate 942,935, forward strand.
TGCCCCGGCCAGCGCTGTTCACACAACGTGCTCTCCTGCGCCCGATCAAAGGGGCGATCGCCATCAATGCCGATCTCCCTCAGTTGCCCTTTCACGGTGTGTTTTTCCGCTGTTGTTGATTGGTCGCGATCGTTTCGTTGAGGCGCTTCACATCGTTGGACGTCAGGCGCAGATACTCATCAAACGACACCTGATCGTTCAGGTATTGGGTAAAGCGCGTCAGGATGATGGGGTACAGTTCGTTCGCGCCCAGACTTTCCATGCGTTCCCAATCAAAGACGTAAGACGGGATCTTTTTGATCTCTTCACGCGCGGTGTTCAGGCCGTCGATCACGTGCTTATCTTTGGTCTGGTAGTGCAGATCGGCAATATCTGCGCCGACGATGATATTGAAGCGCTCGGCGATCTCACGTTGCAGCGGTTCGCTGCCCAGCCATTCCATGAATTCGGCGACTTCCTGCGGGTGTTTGGTGGTGGTGAACGGCATGATGAAGGTTGCGCCACCCATCGAAATACACTTCTCTTTGCAAGGTGCGGGCAGCACTTTCCAGTCAAAACCGTCGCCAATCTGCTTACTGAACTGGTTCAACAGCCAGTTGCCGGAGAAGTAGGTCACGATGTTGCCGTTCACGAAATCGTCCGCCATGCTCTTGTACTGACCGCCGCCCGCCGCGCCCCACATTTCACGCGGGAACACACCTTCGTCCGACCAGCGTTTCAGATCTTTAATCCACTGCTGTGCCGCCGCATCCGGGAAGTTGATCAGCCCGTCTTTATCGTAACGTGCGCCATAGGAATAGGCGGGGCCGGAGAAGCGGAAACCGCTGCGGTCGATGGTGAAGGGAATATGCACGCCGGTTTTTTCTGCGACCAGCTTCGAGGCTTTCATCAAATCATCAATCGTGTAGCCCGGCTGCGGTAGCGGAACGCCCGCCTGCTCAAACAGCGTCACGTTAACGAACGGCAGGTCGGCGGTCCAGGAAGCGACAAAGCCCGGCAGCGCATCCGCTTTATGCACGCCTTTCACACGCATGATTTTTTCGATGCCAGCGCTGTAGCGTTTCTCAAAGGCGGCGGGATCTTTCAGGTAGGGACGTAAATCCAGCGTATAGCCGAGCAGCCCCATTTGCGTGGTTTTGGCAATATCCGGGCCTAAGCCTGCCGCTAGCTGCATCGGCAACTGCGTTTGCAGCGCGTTATAGCCAGTGCTGACGAAATTCACATCAATGCGTTCATTACTTTGAGAGAAGGATTTAACTTTCTGCTCCATGAAATGCACTAATTCGGGATCGTCGTCACTATATAAAAATGTTATTTGCGTTTTGGCAGCTAACGCGCTGTTGCCGAATAACCCCAGTGCAAGGGCGGAAAAAAATAACGCGGTGTTGGGACGCATCATAAACATCTCCACATCATAGGTTTGATTAATGTCTGAAATACCCTGGCGTTGGCGACGGGTTTTATGCTCGTCATACTTCAAGTTGCATGTGCGTTGGCTGCGCTCAGTCACCCGAATCACTTACTTGTGTAAGCTCATCGGGATTCCTTCTCTTGCCGCCTTCCTGAAACTCGAATTATTTAGAGCATATTTCCTTTTGGTGGTTTATTTCATTTTTTATTAATGCAAATTTGCATTCATCTGTCATTTTCATTATGCAATCATGGACAGAACCCTGATTGATTTATGTGAAGCAGGTTAAAGATATTTTAAATGTTGATTTAAATAAAACATATTTGTGATATTAATCACATATATAAACGCGATAATCTTATTTATTAATGCGAAATGTCAATAAATGAATGCAAATGACAATTTAATGCAAATTTGCATTCTAATTGCGATATCACAGTGCAGGGAATGACCCGCTGCCCTAAATATTGGCAGGGTGTGCACAGCGAAAGTGCAAATAAGTGCCGCCATACATTTTCGTTATTTTATTTTTCAACGCCGTAAACAGGATTCCGTATGAATATCGGTTGGAAATTAAAGAAGAACGGCGTCATTAATCGGTTTCTCATCACCGAGTTGACGGAAAAACGTTATTTCGCCGAGCCGGATACGCTGCCGGATAAGGTGAATTACCGCTTTATTAACGGTTTTGTCGATGTTGGTGTGCTGCCCTGTCGCGTGCGTTTTTTGCAGGAAGAGGCAAAGCGCGAAGTGGCGTTACCCGAAGATCTTCATTTCCCGCTGATGTGGAGCGGCGGCGATGAAAGCCGCAGCGTGAATTTCAGCGATTTCTGGCCGTGTCCGGTTCACGTTCAGCGCTTTGCTCGCTGCGCGATCCACAGTGACCGCGCGCAGACGGCACCGTTTACGCTCAGCACCTGCGGCGGTGTTACGCTGTGGCTGAACGGTGAGCCGATTACCCGTTTTACGCCGTTTACCCGCAACACCGAGCAAACCTGTGCGATCTCGCTGCCGTTTAGAGCGGGGCTGAACACGCTGGTGGTTCATAGCGAAGAGTTGTGCGAGCGCGATACCGACTACCTGTTTAGCCTGTGCTATCAGGGGGAAGACACGCTCTTCTGGCAGCTTGATGAAGACGCGGCGCTCAGCGAACAGCTGACCGCGCTGGATAGCTGGGTGAACGGGCTGACGCTGGAGAATAACCTGATCCAACCGCCCGTACTGGTGCTGAATAGCTCGCAGCCGCTGCCGGAATCCGTGACGATGGCGCATCGTCTGATTGGCAACGTCAACGAATCCGTCCCCGCATGGCAGCAGAAACAGACGCTGCCTGCCGGTAATCTGGGCTGGCAGGTGGATTTACCCAACGTCTTAGTCGGTTATTACGATCTGGTCTGCGCTGCGACCTGCTACGGCATTACGCTGACGCGGACCCTCAGCTTTGGGCGCTTGCCATCGCAAACGATGCCTGCGCTGCCGACATTAGCGGCGCGGCGTGAAGCGGTACTGCGTCATACCGCGTTACACGGTTTTGAGCGCCTCGGTCGGCTGCTGGCGATTGTCGAAACCGGTGAGGGTAACGATGCCGCCGCGCCGATTCTCAACAGCGCATTGCAGAAAATCAGCCGTCGTGAAGACTGTGCCGATTTCCAACTGGTGCCGCTGATTTGGCTGTGGCAGCGCTATCAGGGACAACAGTTGCCGCCGCAGGACTGGCGGCGCGTGCGTAGCGCGATTCTCGGTTTCCGCTACTGGATTGATGAGCCGGGCAACGACACCATGTGGTTCTGGAGCGAAAACCACTGCCTGTGCTTCCACGTCGCACAATATCTGGCCGGACAAAACTTCCCGGATGACACCTTTCCGTGCAGCGGTCGTCGCGGGCTGGAGCAGAAGGCGATGGCTCACGGACGCCTGACTCGCTGGTTTGATTCCATTCTGGAACACGGTTTGGTGGAGTGGAATTCAGCGGCCTATTATCCCATCGATCTGATTGGGCTAGTCGCGCTGTACGAACTGGCGCAGGACGCCGATCTGCGCGAGAAATCCCGCGTGGTGATCGACCGCATCATGCTGATGACAGCGTGGGTACATCAGAACGGCGTCGCGGTTGGCACGATGGGGCGCGCCTACGATAAAGAGTTACGTTCCGGCATGTTGACCGAGTTGTCCGGCCTGTGTGCGCTGATGTGGGGCGAGGGCTGGTTGATTCCGCACTGTGCCGCTCTGCCGCTGCTGTGCCTGAGCGACTATCAGCCACCGGAAGCGACGAATCAGATTGCACACTGGTCATTACCGCATGGTACCGAAGCGCGTTGGGTGCAGGGGCTGAACCGCAGCGCCCGCATCATTGCCTGGAAGCAGCGCGACGTGGCCTTTTCTTCCGTTTTCGATCATCACCCCGGCGAGCATGGGCACCAGCAGCATCTGCTGGATGTGCGGCTGGGCACACACTATGCCGCCCGCCTGTGGGTGAACCACCCCGGCGAAGATCGCCCCGACGGCGTACACCGTCCTTCTTACTGGGCGGGAAGCGGGCGTTTGCCGCACCTGATGCAACATCGTAATCGTGCGCTGATGGTGTTCGATCTGCGACAGGATATCCGCCCGTGGACGCACCTCTATCTGCCGCAAACCGCGCTGGATGAGGTCATCGTTGAAGACGTCTGGTGCTTCGTACGCGGCGGCAACGGCTATGCCGCGTTTCATAATCCCGCCGGATTGCAGCCGTTTGCGACCGCAGGCCAGCAGGCGGAAGGCGAACTGCGGGCGTATGGCGAGCAGAATGTCTGGTTCGTTGCCGTGGACAGCGGCGATGGGGCAGAAGGATTCGCCGCATTCGCTGACCGCTTCCGAGGGCGTTCGCTGATACAGGACAGCGACGGCGTGCGTATCGACGATCCCGATTATGGCGAACTGGCCTTTAGCCACGCGGCAGGATTCAGCGTGGCGCAGCAGCCTTTCCTTTTCCCCGACGATGTCCCGGTCGTCCCGCAGTTCAACATAGGAAACCCATGACATGCAGACAGGTTCACTTAACCGACAACAAACAGAAGTGCTGCTGGCGCAGGTGGCGCGGGCATTTTGCCGCCTGAAGGCTATCGACAGCGTGACGCAGGACGATGCGCCGGATGCCGGACTGACGATTCAATTCGAAGAGTGGGATTGGGAAGTTGGCGTCGGGCTGTACGGCTTCTGGAAGCTGGCGCATCTGACGCAGGATGACACCATGCTGACGACGCTGGCGAACTGGTATCAGCAAAAGCTGGATGCTGGGCTGCCACCGCGCCAGATTAACTCGACGGCACCAATGCTGGTGCTGGCCTTGCTGTGTCAGGACAAGCCGGATGCGCCCGCGCAGTGGCGCGAAACCGTGAGCGACTGGGCGGACTGGCTGCTGCACTCGCTGCCAAAAACCGAGGATGGCGGCTTCCAGCACACAGTAAAAGAGCGGCCGAATACCGGACAGCTGTGGGACGACACGCTGTTTATGGCGGGTCTGTTTCTGGTGGTCGCGGGGAAACTACTTTCCCGCCGCGATCTGATCGAAGAGGCGGAATACCAGCTTGTCACGCACGCACGCTATCTGGCCGATGTGCGCAGCGGGCTGTGGTATCACGGCTGGACGTTTGTTGGTCGTCATCACTATGCCAATGCGTTCTGGGGACGCGGCAACGCCTGGATCACGCTGGTGCTGCCGGAAATGCGGGTGCTAGCGGAGGATCAGCTGTCCGCGCCGGTACTGCGCACGCTGGAAGCGGTTCTGGAACAGCAAACGACAACGCTGGCGCGCTGCCAGCATGACTCCGGCCTGTGGCACACGCTGCTGGATGACCCAGATTCTCCGCTGGAGACGTCTGCCAGCGCGGGATTCATTGCCGGGATTCTGACGGCGCGGCGGCTGGGGATGCTGCGCGACTTCCCGCAGGACGTATTGGAAAAAGGCTATGCCGCCGTGGTGGCGCAGATTGACGCGCAGGGCGTGGTGCAAGGTGTCTCGGACGGCACGGCGATGGGACATGATTTACAGTTCTATCGCGATATTCCCAATGTCGCTGTGCCTTACGGGCAGGCGCTGGTCATGCTGATGTTATTGGCACAGTTAGATTCTGTTTGCGAGGGCTGACAATGGCGAGTCTGGAACTAAAAAACGTCCACAAAAGTTATGGTGCGGTGAGCATCATCAAAGGCGTGGACTTAACGATTCATGACGGCGAGTTCATGGTCTTTGTCGGCCCGTCGGGTTGTGGAAAATCCACGCTGCTGCGCATGATTGCCGGGCTGGAAGAGATCAGCAGCGGTGAGTTGTGGATCGACAACCGCAAGGTGAACGATCTCACGCCAGCAGAGCGCAAGATTGCGATGGTGTTCCAGTCTTACGCGCTCTACCCGCACCTCTCGGTGCGCAAGAACCTCGCGTTCGGGCTGGAGAACCTGCACTTTCCTAAAGACGAAATCATCCGTCGTATTGATGAGGCTGCCCGCATGCTGGGGCTGGAACCTTATCTGGATCGCCGACCGCGTGCGCTCTCGGGTGGGCAGCAGCAGCGTGTGGCGATTGGTCGCGCTATCGTGCGTGAACCCGACCTGTTCTTGTTTGATGAACCGCTCTCCAATCTGGATGCCAAGCTGCGCGTGCAGACGCGCGGCGAGCTGTCCCGCCTGCACCAGAAGCTGCGCACCACCATGGTTTACGTGACTCACGATCAGGTGGAAGCGATGACGATGGCGCAGCGCATTGTGGTGCTGAACGCTGGCCGCATTGAGCAGGTTGGTACGCCGCTGGAGCTGTTCAATCGGCCGAAAAACAAATTTGTCGCGGGCTTCATCGGTTCACCGCGCATGAATATGTTCCCAGCGCAGGTTGTCGCCACCTGCGCGGACGGCGTCGACGTGCAGTGTCCGTCCGGTAATCGTCTGGTGTTGCCGTTTATCGGCACCGTTGGGCAGAACGTCACGCTCGGCATTCGTCCTTCACACTGTGAGCTGGTGGAGGAAGGCGAGGGGATTGCACTGTGTGTCGATCGCTGCGAGATGATGGGGCATGAAACCTTTATCTACGGGCGAATGGGCGGCATTGACGATGAGATGATTGTCCATCTGGCGCAGCACCGCGAGTTCGCCACGGGTGAATCGGTATTCGTCCGCTTCCCGCCAACATACTGCCATCTGTTCGATGGCAAAACGGATGACACATTGCCGCGCTGTACCGAGCATTAATTATCGCGACGGGAGAGGACGACATGAAAAAGATTGCCTTACTGCCCGCAGGATCGCTGATCGATAAGCTGGTGACGCCAGTGGAAAAAGCGGTGAATCTGCTACAAAAACTCGGTGGCCGCAAAGTGATGCCGTGGTTTTTTATCGCGCCGAATATGCTGCTGTTCGCCGTTTTTGTCTTTATTCCGATTCTGCTGGCGGTGTGCTACGCCTTTACCGGCGGCACCAATATTCTGCTGTGGGAACGCCCCTACGTTGGCGTGGATAACTTTTCCACGCTGCTGAGCTGTGGCAACTACACTGAGCCATCCACCTGTGAGCAGGATCTGTTCTGGACCGGTGTATACAACACGGTGTCGTTCACCTTTTTCAACGTGCTCTGCACGCTGCTGGTGGCGCTGGTGACGGCACTGATCCTCAACCGCAAGATTATCGCCCGTGGCTTTTTCCGCGCCATGTTCTTCTATCCGGTACTGCTGTCGCCGGTGGTCGTTGGCCTGATCTGGCAGTGGTTCCTCAATCGCAACGGTTTGCTGAATCTGGTGCTGTCGTCGTTGGGTGGGCAGCCGATTACCTTCCTGCTCGATCCGACGTTTTCGCGCTTCTGGGTGGTGTTTGTCTCTGTCTGGTTTCACGTCGGGTTTTATACCTTGATACTGCTGGCCGGATTGCAGGCGATCCCGCGTGATATATACGAGGCGGCGGCGGTGGACGGCACCTCGCGCTGGCGTGGTTTTTATCGCCTGACGTTGCCGCTGTTGGCACCGAACATTCTGGTGGTGGTGATTCTGCTGACCATCAACAGCGTGCAGATCTTCGATGAAGCCTGGGTGCTGACCAACGGCGGCGGCCCCGGCACGGCCAACAGCTTTATCGTGCAGTACATCTACCAGACCGCCTTCTCGTCGAATGCCTCGCTTTACGGGCTGGCGTCGGCGGCGTCGGTGCTGATGGGCGTGGTGCTGATGATTCTGACGGCATTGCAGTTCCTGCTGACGCGTCGGCTGGAAGGGAAAAAATAACGGGAGCCATGATGAAAATAATCGCATTTCTCACCCGTACCCGTCATCCGGGGCGTATCCATATTACGGATATTATGAGCTGGGTCTGGCTGGTGGTGGGTACGCTGCTGGTGATGATTCCGGTGATGTGGGCGGCGATGTCGTCGTTTAAGACGCCAGCAGAGATCAACCGCTTTCCGCCGAGTTTTCTGCCGCAGGCGGCGGATACCGTCACGCTGCCGGAGTACCCGAAGCCGCTCGAGCTGTGGCAGGTTAAGCAGGAAGACGGCGAAGCGAAAACGATGGCGCTGGTGCGTCGCATCGGGCTGATTGCACAGCTGGTGAACCCGGATGCGCCGAGTGAAGTGGTGCGTGTATCGACCAAAGATCTGGTGCCGATGAAAGCGTTGCATCTGGAGACGGAGAACTACACGACGCCGATAACGAAGTTCCACTTTGCTACCTACCTGAAGAACACCGTGTTCGTGACGGTGATGGCGACGTTGCTTACTCTGCTGCTCAGTTCGATGGCGGCCTTTGCGCTGTCGAAATACGAGTTTCGCGGGCGCGGTACGGTGCTGACGCTGTTTCTCTCTACGATGATGATTCCGCTGTCGGTGGTGATGGTGCCGACGTTTCTGGTGGTGATTGGCCTGAACATGGGCGATAACCTGTGGGGCGTGATTATTCCCACGGTGGCAACGCCGACCGGCGTATTCCTGCTGCGGCAATACATGCTGACGATCCCCGATGAGCTGATCGAAGCTGCGCGTATCGATGCCGCCAGCGAGTTCCGTATTTACTGGAAGATCATCCTGCCGCTGACCGCACCCGCGCTGGCGGTGCTGGCGATCTTCTCAGTTATCTGGCGTTGGAACGACTTCCTCTGGCCGCTGATCGTCCTCTCCAGTCAGGACAATTTTACGCTGCAAATCGGCCTGAATGCGTTTCAGGGGCAGTTCTCGGTGCAATGGCACTATATACTGGCGATGACGATGCTCTCGCTTCTGCCGGTGACGGCGGTGTTCGTCTTCCTGCAAAAATACATCACGACGGGGATTGCCAACACGGGGATGAAATAATGGCGACACTCAAGGATATTGCCGACCGCGCTGGGGTTTCCATCAGCACGGTTTCCCGCGCGCTGAACGGGACGGCACCGATCAGCGCCAAGGTCAGGCAGCACATCATGGCGATTGCCACCGAGCAAGGCTATCCGCTGCATAAAGTGGGCAAAGCGGCCATCGCGCAGACGGAGCCGCTGCGCCACATTCTGCTGGCGACGCCGCGCAATCTGATGCTGGAGAGTGAGTACAATCTGGTGTCGCTGACGCTGATCAACGCCCTAAAAACGCTCTGCCTGCAACGTAATATTCAGTTGCGTCCGTTTCTGGGGGAGCACGACACCATTAACGAACAACAGCTGTTGCGTGAGCTTCAGGGCGGAAAAGAGAGCGGCATTCTGATTGTGAATGACGATCACCCGACGTTGCTGAACGCCGTGGCGGAAAGCGGGATTCCGGCGGTGCTGATCAACGGTGAAGATCCCTCAATGCGCTTGAGCAGCGTGACGCCCGCCAATCACTATGCGGCAGCAGCGGGCGTGCGTTACCTGATCGAGCAAGGACATACGCGGATCCTGCATCTCACTTGGACGTCGCGTATGACGATCAAACAGCGCGAACGCGGCTATCGGGATGCGCTCGCGCAGGCGGGCATAGCGGTGGATGAGGATCTCATTCTGTCGCTGCCGGATTTCCATCCGCGTACCGCGCGCGATGCACTGCTGCGCTGGCTGACGGCTAACCCCGACAGGCTGGGCGTCACCGCGATTTTCTGTGCGGCGGACAATCAGGCTATCGGTGTGATCGACGCGCTGTATCAGCACGGGCTACGCGTGCCGGAGGACATTTCCGTCATGGGCATGGACGACATTCTGCCGTTCGACATGCTACCCGTTTCGCTCACCACGGTGCATTTGCCGTTTGAGACCATCGCCCGCGCGGCGCTACAGCTGCTGGCACAGCAAATGACGCCTGCACAGGCGCTCGGTATTGCCCAGCGTACTGAACTGGCTGGGCAGGTGGTGGTGAGGGAATCGGTGCAGCGGGTGGGGTAGGCGGGCGTTATTTACAGGGAAGTTTCACCCCGCATAAGCACTATAGTTTCTGCATAAGTACTATTTTTATGCACAAATACTATGTTTTATGCATAAATACTATAGTTAAAGCGGCATTCTATATTCGATAACACCGGGTTTTTCCGCGACCCAATCATAAAGTCGCTGGGCGGTTTTATTGGTTTCCTGAGTATGCCAATACAGCCGATCGCAGCTTTTTTCCTGTGCCTGTTCTCTCACGTATTCAATCAGTTTTTTGCCAACGTTTTTACCGCGAGCGGTGGGGGTAACAAACAGATCCTCTAAATAACAATAAGAGTTTACTCCCCATGTTGAATCGTGAAAAACAAAGTGCACTAAACCAATAATGTGCGACCCTTCCCGCGCCACGGCGCAATACACGGGAATCTCGGCGTTAAAAAAACGATCCCAAGTGACTTCCGTGACCTCATCGGAAAGCTGCACCTTATAGAATTCCTGATAACTCTTCCAATAGGGCAGCCACTGCGCGTGATCTTCTGGCTCAACGGAATTAACAATAATTTCTTGGTCTGTATTCATCATTTTACTCTCATATTATCGTGGATAAGTGCTGGCAATCAGGCTGATATGTACCGGAATAAAATAGCAATCAAATAGACGGATGTTCCCCTCCACTTATTGATAATAGAGCAGACCAATTCGTTTAAATTCCCACGTTCTGAGCCTGAACAGGCTGTGGGTTTTGCCGTAGTGTTAGCGGGATGTTATGGTCATATCCCACGTTTGGTCTCCGGTGCGTCAAGTGAAAATGAATGCAAACGGCTTTATGGCGGCAGGTTATTTCGCAGAATGGAGGACGGCTATATGGTGTTTATCCATACGGCGGATTGTCGTACAGGTAGCCTGTGCAGCGGGCGGAATAAATTTTAAATAAAGAAAATGTAATCGGTGTTATTACATTATTTCATGCCAAAATTAAGTGGTGGTAATTCACCATGTGATTCCATATAGTTTTTGATAAGTTTGTACTCTAATGATTTCGGTTCATCAAGTGTGGAGAAATAAAAGTCGATAACAATCTCATCTTGATGTTTATGGTGGGAAAGAAAATACATAATCCTGATATTCGTTTTTTGTGTTCTTAGCTTAAGTTTTTCATATAAATCAACATCAGGAGTGGTCATATCTGATTGATGATTGTAGTTATTGAAACGTTTTCTGAAACTATCGGTAGTGCAACCTATCTTTAATATGGGGCTGGTTCCTATTAATCGAGGGATCGGATGCTGTTGATATCGGATAACGTAGGCACCAATTTCTTCAGGGAAACCAGAAATATCAATTTTTTTCCTCTCTCGGGTTTGCGAAGAATATCCATTGCTATTTTCAATCAGAATTAGCGGTAGTGTCAGTGTTGGCACATAGTCAATATTTTTGTTCATGGTGTTACGAGCTTTCCATGCAAAATGGCCTGAATATTCAGGCCATTAAATAAATATATCAGTAATTATTCTAACTAACGCAAATTAAAACGGAATGTCGTCGTCGAAATCCATTGGCGGTTCGTTGCTTTGCGCTGGAGCATTGCTTGTAGAGGAATGGTTCTGTGCTGGACGCTGTTGAGATTGCGCGCCGCCGCTGAACTGGTTGCCGCCCTGCGGCTGCTGAGGTTGGCCCCAACCGCCTTGTTGCTGACCGCCACCTGCGTTACCGCCTGCTGGTGCGCCGCCGCCCTGGCGTCCACCCAGCATCTGCATGGTGCCGCCGACGTTAACGACGACTTCGGTGGTGTAGCGCTCTACGCCAGCCTGATCGGCCCATTTACGGGTTTGCAGTGCGCCTTCGATGTAAACCTGAGAGCCTTTGCGCAGGTATTCGCCCGCGACTTCTGCCAGTTTGCCGAACAGCACGACACGGTGCCATTCGGTCTTCTCTTTCTGCTCACCGGTTTGCTTGTCACGCCAGCTTTCCGACGTAGCCAGCGTGATGTTGGCAACTGCACCACCATTCGGCATATAGCGGACTTCCGGGTCTTGACCCAGATTCCCGACAAGAATCACTTTATTAACGCCTCTGCTGGCCATGCTCGTCTCCTGATGAATCGGTAGATTTATTTTCTAAGTCTAAACGATCAATCTTACCATGTGGAAAACTCTCTGTCATACCTGCGAAATGGCTTCAGAAATGAAAGTAATATTTGCAGCGTTTGCAAGGTAAACGGATTTAATACTGGATATCCATTCAGTTTTTTTTATGGCAAGCTATCCCTGCTTGCCACCCTATCGGGCCGTCGCAAGCGACGTTAAAAAATGCGTCCGGCATTTTTTTTGTGCCATAATTGCTCGTTTCGTACCGGTTCTCTCCGTTCGAGAGGCGATGACAAACCGTTTTTATTCCGGGAAGTGTGTGAATGGATAAGATCGAAGTTCGTGGTGCTCGTACCCATAATCTCAAGAATATCAACCTGATAATCCCTCGTGACAAGCTGATCGTCATCACCGGTCTGTCTGGTTCGGGTAAGTCATCGCTGGCGTTTGACACGCTGTATGCCGAAGGGCAGCGGCGCTATGTGGAATCCCTCTCCGCCTACGCCCGTCAGTTCCTGTCGCTGATGGAAAAACCGGACGTCGATCATATAGAAGGGCTGTCGCCCGCCATCTCTATCGAACAGAAATCCACCTCGCACAACCCGCGTTCTACGGTCGGGACGATTACCGAAATTCATGACTACCTGCGTTTGCTGTTTGCTCGCGTGGGTGAGCCGCGTTGCCCAGAGCACGATGTGCCACTGGATGCGCAAACGGTCAGCCAGATGGTGGACAACGTGCTGGCGCAGCCGGAAGGCAAACGCCTGATGCTGCTGGCGCCGATTGTGAAAGATCGCAAAGGCGAACACAGCAAGACGCTGGAAAACCTGGCGTCACAGGGCTATATCCGCGCCCGTATCGACGGCGAAGTGTGCGATCTGTCCGATCCGCCGAAGCTGGAATTACAGAAAAAGCACACTATTGAAGTTGTCGTTGACCGGTTTAAAGTGCGCGACGATTTGGCGCAGCGGCTGGCGGAGTCATTCGAAACCGCGCTGGATCTGTCTGGTGGTAGCGTGGTGGTCGCGGATATGGACGACCCGACGCAGCCTGAACTGCTGTTCTCGGCGAACTTTGCCTGTCCGGTGTGTGGCTACAGCATGCATGAGCTGGAACCGCGCATGTTCTCGTTCAATAACCCGGCGGGCGCGTGCCCAAGCTGTGATGGTCTGGGTGTACAGCAGTTCTTCGACCCGTCCCGCGTGGTGCAAAATGCCGAGCTGTCGCTGGCAGGCGGCGCAATTCGCGGCTGGGATCGCCGCAACTTCTACTATTTTCAAATGCTGCGCTCACTGGCGGAGCACTACAAATTTGACGTCGATGCCCCGTTTGAAAGCCTGAGCGCCGCGGTTCAGAAAGTGATTCTGTACGGCTCCGGTAAAGAGAACGTCGAATTCAAATATATCAACGATCGCGGCGACACCTCGATACGTCGCCATCCGTTCGAAGGCGTGCTGCACAACATGGAGCGCCGTTATAAAGAGACGGAATCCACGGCGGTGCGCGAAGAGCTGGCGAAATTCATCAGTAACCGTTCCTGCGCCAGCTGTGGCGGAACGCGTCTGCGTGAAGAAGCGCGTAACGTGTTTGTCGAGCAGACGACGCTGCCGCAGATTTCCGATATGAGCATCGGCCATGCGATGACGTTTTTCCAGAATATGAAGCTCAGCGGGCAACGCGCCCAAATCGCCGAGAAAGTGCTAAAAGAGATCGGCGATCGACTCAAGTTTCTGGTGAATGTCGGGCTGAACTATTTGTCACTCTCCCGTTCGGCGGAAACGCTGTCCGGCGGCGAGGCGCAGCGCATTCGTCTGGCGAGCCAGATCGGTGCCGGACTGGTTGGCGTGATGTACGTGCTGGATGAGCCGTCTATCGGCCTGCATCAGCGTGATAACGAGCGCCTGCTGGAAACCCTGATTCACCTGCGTAATCTGGGCAATACCGTCATTGTGGTTGAGCATGATGAAGACGCGATTCGTGCCGCTGACCATGTGATTGATATCGGCCCCGGCGCGGGCGTGCATGGCGGGCAGATTGTCGCAGAAGGCACGATGGAAGAGATCATGGCGGTGCCGGATTCGCTGACGGGGCAGTTCCTCAGCGGTAAACGCAAGATTGAAATACCGAAGCAGCGCGTGCCTGCGGATCCGACCAAAGTGCTCAAGCTAATTGGTGCGAAGGGCAACAACCTGAAAGACGTCACGCTGACGCTGCCGGTTGGGCTGTTTACCTGCATCACTGGTGTGTCGGGATCGGGCAAATCCACCCTTATCAACGATACCTTGTTCCCACTGGCGCAGCGCCAGTTGAACGGTGCAACGCTGGCAGAGCCTGCCGCGCACCGCGAGATTCAGGGACTGGAGCATTTCGATAAGGTGATCGATATCGATCAAAGCCCGATCGGTCGTACGCCGCGCTCTAACCCCGCAACCTACACCGGTATTTTCACGCCGATTCGTGAACTGTTTGCTGGCGTGCCGGAAGCCCGTACCCGTGGCTACAATCCTGGCCGTTTCAGCTTTAACGTGCGCGGCGGGCGCTGTGAAGCCTGTCAGGGAGACGGTGTGATTAAGGTGGAAATGCACTTCCTGCCGGATGTCTATGTGCCGTGTGACCAGTGCAAAGGCAAGCGCTATAACCGCGAAACGTTGGAGATTCAATACAAAGGCAAAGGCATCCATGAAGTGCTGGATATGACCATCGAAGAGGCGCGAGAGTTCTTTGATGCCATTCCGGCGCTGGCGCGGAAACTGCAAACGCTGATCGACGTCGGCCTGTCCTACATTCGCCTTGGGCAGTCGGCCACCACGCTATCCGGCGGGGAAGCGCAGCGTGTAAAACTGTCTCGCGAGCTGTCGAAACGTGGCACCGGGCAGACGCTGTATATTCTCGACGAACCGACAACCGGCCTGCACTTTGCCGATATTCAGCAGCTTCTTACCGTTCTGCATCAGTTGCGCGATCAGGGCAATACCATCGTGGTGATTGAACACAATCTGGATGTGATTAAAACGGCAGATTGGATTGTCGACTTAGGGCCGGAAGGGGGCAGCGGCGGCGGGGAAATTCTGGTCTCCGGCACGCCGGAAACGGTAGCAGAGTGCGAAGCGTCTCACACTGCGCGCTTCCTGCGACCTATTCTGGCGCGTGAAGCCTGATAGCAGGGGACTCCGATGTGGACGCAATATGAAATCCGCCTAAAGCCGAAAAGCAGAGGCTTCCATCTGGTGACCGACGAGATACTGGCGCAGGTCACCGCACTGCGCCAGATAAACGTCGGGTTGATGCAGATATTCATCAAGCACACCTCGGCGGCGCTAACGATTAACGAGAATGCTGACCCCACGGTGCGGCAGGATTTCGAGAGTTTCTTTAATCGCTTGGTGCCGGAGGATGAACCGTACTACCGCCATACGTATGAAGGTAGCGACGACATGCCCGCGCACCTGAAAGGCAGCCTGCTCGGCAACAGTCTGACGATCCCCATCACCAACGGACGCCTGAACATCGGCACCTGGCAGGGCATCTACCTGTGCGAACACCGCAACCACGGCGGCAGTCGCTCGCTGGTTGTCACGCTCAACGGGGAATAACTCCACGAAATGCGTCGCGCCAGCGACGCATCCCGATAAGCATCTAGCTGCCTGTACGGCAGTGAACACTAGCCGTTTTTCGCGAGTCCGCCGCCCCATTTTCTAAGCTACCTGTGCGGCAGTGAACGCACCATAGCCAGCAAGCGCTACTCTTCCATTTTCTAAGCTGCCTATGCGGCAGTGAACTTTAGAGTCGTGAAATCATTGCTCGCTGGGCTTTTCTAAGCTGCCTATGCGGCAGTGAACATTGAATGACATAACACGTTCAGAAACGGGCATTTCTAAGCTGCCTATGCGGCAGTGAACCGTTAAGGTTTTACGCTAACCACCAGATTGTTAAAGAGAATATGGCTTTTTTGGCGCAAAACCCTTTTTTATTAGGGCGACCAACTGCAATTAAAAATCAATAGCTTGCAGTTGGCCGCTAAAAAAGGGTTAGAACCACGGAACGGTGGCTTCTGCGCTTAAACCGTAGGAAGAGAAGCGGCCAGCGACAGGGATGTCCTGTAGCGGGCCATGTTCCACAAACACGAAAAACATCTGGCCGTTGGACAAGCTTTTGATTTGCACAAACGGCAGTGCGCTGCGTTTTTCCACCGCGTCGGGAATCCGTGCTGCGGCTTCCGCTTCCGTCAGCCAGCCTTTGCTGACTGAGCGTCGGCGCAACCGTTCGGCGCTGCTCTTGAGCTGAACGCGGCGCACGGTGCGAAATTTCACACCGTTAGGTACGGCTGTACACGCAGAAACCTGCGTGTAATCCCGCAATCCTTTCAGCCAGGCCGTTTGCTTCAGTGTAGAGAGCGCCTCTTTTGTACCGTGCAGCCGCAGGCATTCCCCCAGCGTTTTACCCACTTGGGGAAAGCTGATCCCAATCTTGCCATCCGCCACCTGTCCGAGCGCCCGGTGCAGTTTGGCAAATAGCGCGTTCAAGAGCTGCGAGGCAGTGAACTCAGGATCGGGTTGGACGCGAATATCAATGTAGTGATCCATACCGCCACCTTATTCGCCTTTTTCACCAAACACACCGCCGCGAATCAGCGTGGCGATCACATAGTGCTGCTGCTCCGGTGCAGGAACATCGCCTTTAATCACCCAGTTATCCAGCAGCGTGTAAAAATCCATTTTATCTTTGGGCTGGCGGTAGGCTTTACCTCGGCTGGTCACGGAACCGTAAGGCTCGACGGCAATCGGGCCTGCTTCATCGGCGGCGGGATACCAGTCATCAACGGTGCGCAGCGCGTTACCGATTTTCTGCGAGTGAATGGCGGCGACGTCATTCACCTGATAGAGAATCTTGCTCTTGCCGTTACGCGCTTTTTCATCGAGCACCAGTTCCTGAGAAGGGAAGACTTCCTGCCCGTTGCCGAGCTGTACGTAGGCTTCCACGGTGAAAAGTGCCGAGGCGTCACCCGCCAGCCCTTGCTCAATCGCCTGTGCTAATGCGGCAAGGTCACCCGTTGGCTGGCTGAATTGGCGCAGCGAATAGTCTTCACCATTGAATTCCCAACGCAGCTCGCCTGTGGTAACCACCACGCGAATGGCTTCCGCCCCGACGCGGTTGCGCCACACAAAACGACCGTTTGCGATGTTCTCCGCATAGCGTGCCGCCAGTGTGCCAAAACCTTGATCCTGAGCGTATCTGGTGATGATGCTACCCAGCGCGGTTTGATAGTCCTGATCGTTACAGACCGAGGGCTGCGCCAGATTACCGAGTACCCGCAGGGTAAACACGACTTTCAGGGTATCGGCTCCGAAGGGAAGGGCGGCAACGTCTACGGTTTGCAGGTTGGCTTTCTGGATTTCTGCATCCAGTTTGGCTGGGTCGCTGGTGAGGGCATTTTTCAGGCGGTTGGAGATCGTCCCGCGCACCGATTTCTCCTGAATGGCAATCGGCGTCCAGTTATCCTGCTGCGCCCAGTTACCTGCGTACATTACCGCGTCCGAATTCGCCAGCTTGCGTTCAAAAGCCAGTACCGATGCAGTTTTTAAACTTGTTGGTGCTTTTGCCATGATGTCGTCCTTTTTAGTCATCGAATTCGTAGGAAGTGTCTTCTGCTGTTGAATCAGTATCCACTAATTGGCGGCAGTGATAATCGCCGTTCTGATAGTCGTACTCCCAGAGTATCTGGCGGATATCGCTGATACGGTGCGCGCCTTGCCATTCCCCGATGCCGTAGGCGGCTTCGGCAAAACAGAATGGCGTGTGCGGATCGCGGGTTTTATCGACTTCACCGGGGGCATAAAGCGGCGAAATGGCACGGTAACCGATCATTAGCGGGATTAGGAAGCCGCCACCACCAGGTTTGGGCTGGTATTGCCACTGTACACTGCTCCCGTTGGGATCGCGCTCTGCCCGCATTTTTAACGCGGCGAAATCCAGCCAGGCATCGATCAGTTCCGCGTGTGGATTGTCCTGCTGTAGCGTCTGGAAATGGTCATGCAGTAGCGATGTGCGATCTTTTAGTACAAAGCCAGGTAACAAACGGCGCATAACTTTACGGGTTTCCGCTGCGTCGCTGGGTAATGACTGAATGGTAACGCGCTCGATATCGACAATCGTGCCGCCCGCTAGCCGCTGGCACTGTGCCTGCTGGGTGAGGAAATCACGCAATGCCGTGGTATCCGCTGGGATCTGTCCCTCGCAGCGGATTAGCAGCGAAACGGTCATGTGCATACGGCCTTCTTCATTGAAGGCGGCGGTTTTCGCTTCTTTGGTCAGTGGGTTGCGGGTCAGAGCGAAGCTCCGTTCCCAACTGGAGCCATAGGCGTGTAGCTGATGTTGATGGCTCACCACGCCGCAGCCGTCCAGCGTCAACCCGTGGCTGGCCTGCAATTTACGCGACAGCGCATGGGTAAAACCAAGAAAGTGCGTAATAGCGGGAAAACCGTAGGTCAGCCCGGCAATGGCGTTAGCGTTTTCGACTTTGATACGATGCAGAATAATCAGCGTGCTCATGCCAGATCCTCTTTCAGTGCGCTTTCCATTTCACGCATCCGGCGCTTGAATAGCGCAGCGGTAGACCATTCGCGGCGTTCGACTTCGCCGAAGATCAACGTTTCATGCTTGAGTCGGCGGTTCAGCCAGCGGCCAAAATCGTAGGCCACGGCTTTTTGCCAGTCTCCTGCTTCACGCTCGCGGCGGAAAACCGTATCTGTTTCTGCACGATAGGGATCGAGCCATAGCTGCTGGGCGCGTTTCAGTTCAGATTCTGCGCTCCAGCCGGAAGGCAGATTTTGCACGCTGGTGACATAAAAGAAGAGCTGATCGATCAACTGGTCGAGGTAATGCAAGCGCTGTTGACGAATGTCGCGATTGTTTTCCACCTCTTTGACGCTAAGCAGAAAGCGCTGCATCTGCGCTAATGTCGCTCGGGTGTGATAGTCCACCTCGCCGCGTGGGCGGAAAATGGATTCATGCTGCTGCGGTGGTTTTTCAACGCTGTTCCACTGCGGTGGGGCACTGCTGAGCAAATAGGAACGGCCATTACGTGTGACATTCAAAGATGAAATATTTTGCTTATTAGAACCTCCCCTATTCTGTACTGCCAGATTGGGGTAGCTGATAGATAGCTGTTCGTGCCACTGGTTTGCTTTTTGCGCCTGACGAATCGCTTTTGCCTCATCGCCAAAACGCACGGCATTAATACGCTGATGAAGTGCTTGTGCCAGCGACGAGGAGTAAAGTGGGCTGAGCAGATGGTATTCACCGCTTTCGAGTGGGAAATAGATCTGCTTGGCCAACTTATGTGAGCTGGGCTGTCGATCGGTAAAGACCTTCTGAAAGCCTGCCAGCCACAATGCGAACTGTTCGGGGCTTTCTGCCAGCGCTTCCAGTGCGCGGTGGTCACCACGCTGTAAGGCTACGACCAGCGAATCACCTTCGTGCTCGGTCTGTAACAGCCCAGCAACATCCAATACGGCTGCGTTTCCCACTACATCAATAGCAGGTTGTGCCAATGTCGCGGTGGAAAGCGTTCTAGCATCTGCTGCCGCTTCAGCGCTAAAGATGCTGCTGCCTTTAGCATCGCTGTGAGTATATTTCAGCGCGTGGGTGACCAAGCTGATTTGCCCGGCGCGGCTGGCGGCATTGGTTAACCAAGCGCGAACCTCATGTTTTTGCTCGATCTCTCGCCGCTTCTCGGCCAGCTCCAATTCCTCTGCGGCTAACGCTTCGCCGCTGAGCGCTGCACATTTCTTCTCTGCCTCTTTATCGAACGCATCCAGCTTGGCCTGCTTTCGATTCGTCACGTAGGACACGATGAACTGTGTCAGCCTGTTTTCTGCCATTCCTCCTCCTATTGTTATTCTTGTCACAGTGCAAACACCCCCAGCAGTGGATGCCAGAGCCAGTCTTTTTCCTCGTCTTCCCGCAGGCGAATTTCGCCGAAGCGGGCGCTAACCCGTTTGAGTTCCCACTGTTTCTCGTCCGCCAGCCGTTGATACAACGCGTGGTAGTCGGGATCGATCCACGCACAAACGCCTTCTGCCATGTGCAGTGACGTGGGGCGGATAACATCGCTTTGCTTCCACTTGTTGGGGCCGTCGTCCGGAATCATGAAAACGGCATCTTCATCGTCGTCGGCGATCCACAGGGTGTACGGTTCATCTTTTGCCGATTGACGAAACGGCGTACGCCGTTGGAGTTCACCGTTCCAGTGCGGATGTGCGCGCCACCAAAACGCAGCGGGCGGGCGTTTCAGGTCATCGAGCTTTTGATTTTTGAGGCCAAGCAGCGTTTTTCCTAAAACAGCATGTTCTAACGCCACCAGTGAAAACGGCTTGGTGAGGGCCGCCGGTTGCACAATACGCGGTGCGGCGTTGAGATGACGGTAGTCCTCCTCCTGCAATAGCTGACGAAGGTCATGTGTGGTTAGTGGTTCATCGTTAGATTCAAACCCAGGTTTACAGTACGCGACGTCTTCACCTCTCAGCGCGCGAATATTGTGGCTAAGTAGGGTGATATTCGGCGTTTTAGGCACATGCTGTTCATCCTGTCGATGGCGTAATATTCGTCCGGCAAGCTGAATAAACGAACGCATTGAGCTGGGCTCGACAATCGCCCAGTCGTAATCATGATCTCTACCGACTTCGGCGACCGAGGTCGCTAACACCACAAAGATATGATGCTGCTGCGGCGCGTTTTCTATCGCCTGACGAATCTCCGCCACCTGCCACAGCGCATCGGCGTCGTTACGCATCAGTGCGGCATCAAGCCGCTGCTCAATATAGGAACGCATCGCCAGCGGATGTTGGCTGTGATAAATGCAGTAATGAATACAGGTGTCCGGCGGCGAGGGTATAGCAAGTAGCTGGCGGGCGACGGCAACCAGCGGATTGATATTCGCCATTCTGACCAGCCCCAGAGAAACGGCTTTGCCGTTCTTGTGTTTCTGATGGTGCTGTAAGTGCAAATCGCGTAGCAGTGGGTGGATCGCCTGCGCGACGGCCAGATGCACATCGTCCACATTTTTACTTGGGCTACTAATGGGAACAATCGAAGCCAGCCGAAGCGGAAGTTCATCTTTGGCAAGATTCTTCAGCCGCTGCTGAATGAAGGCATCGTGCTGGGTCATGAAGTCTTTCACGTCGCCATACTGCTCATGCTGACAATCAAATTCATCAAACCAGCCGCAGCACACGTTCAGCGGCGTATTCGGTGTGCCGTAAGCCTGTTGCCAGGCGGCACGGCCATCAAGATAGGCTCCGAACAACGCGCGAATTAACGCGGGTGGCAACGTGGCCGAGGAAAGTAGAACACGCGATCCCAGCATTCCCGCCCAGTTCACCAGTCGGCAGAGCGCGGGAAGATCTTCCAGTCCAAAATCATCCGGTTCATCTAGCACCAGATCGGAGGTCAATAGCCGTAGCATCGGGGCAATCTGGTGGCCGCCGCGTAGACTTTCCGTTGCGGGCATCAGGTGATCGATGGTGGTGATCAGCACCGGTGCACTCAGTAATTGATGCAGGGTGGGGCTACGTTCCAGCCACGTCTTTAACCTGCCATCGTCCAGCGAGCCATCGTAACGAACATACTGATGTTCAGAGAACAGCGGATCGGCGGATTCACTACCCGTCTGCGGTGTGTTCTGCTGGCGCGCTTCATTTTCCAACTGCATTTCATGGAGATCTTGTACGGCCTGTGAACCAATCAGCACCGCTAAATCGTCTTCATCCAGCTTCAAGCGCTGCCGTAGTGCATCACCGGTTTGTAGCGTCAGCGTGCGTAACCCCAGCGCGACAGAGAAACGACAGCCGATAGACTCGTCCGACAAGCCATACATAATTCGGGCATTAGCGAAGGTTTTCCCCCGGCCTGTCGAGGCCATGTTGACGCCGAAAAAGCCATGCTGCTTGCTGGCTTCACGAATGGAACAGGCAAGATCGAATGCGCGATCCTGCCAGCGAAAGCGCGGGTGGGCGCTGCGCTGACGGAATCCTTTGTGGCGAGTAATCGCGGGTAGCGTTTCGCGCAGGTGTGGCAGGCTGCGTCCCAGCAGCAGAGCATTCTGCCCGACGCCGACGCAGTGTTCATCCAGCCTCTGTTTATATTCCCCCGTTTTGCGATCGGTGTTAGCCCAGACGGAATAAGCCATATCCTGCCAGCCAACCGTTGCCGCGCCTGCTGAATAATGATGGTCAGCCAGCATGAGTGCGAGACGAGCCAGATGCACGGTCAACCGTTGATCTAACTGAGCGAAATGCATGAATGAGGGGAGTTTTAGCGCTCGACCCGCAAACTTGTGTGCTTTCTCACGCCAGACGCTGCTGCGTAGCGGCGTGCCATGCGGAAACTGCCAGTTTCGCTCAAGATCGGACGGCGTAACATCGGTCTTGCAATGATTGAGTGCATTCCATTGTGCCGAGAGATGGCCGGTTAACCATGTCTCTGCATAGTTGAGCTGCGGTTCACTGCTGTTGGGGGCAAGCTCTGTCGATTTGTTAAACACCGGCAGCCGATGGTGCGACACAATCAGCCAGGCGATAACTTGCGCTAGCGGCGGCAGGGTCAGAAATGGCGTGTCGTTCACTGCTGGCGTATCTTGCTTTAGGCTGGCAAGTAAAGCGATTTCGGCTTCCGAAGTGATGCTACTGAGCGCGGTTAACCAGCCTTTGTCGTCTTGCTCCCCCACGAAGGCCTGAAACAGCCGCAGCGATACCCACTCATGGCGATACGGTTGGCCGCGTGGGCCTGTGCCGCTCAACCCTGACTGGAATAGCGCATTCGCCTTGCCGACATCGTGGAATAACCCGGCAATGGCCGCCAGCAGGCTAAACACCTCGGCGCTGTGCCACGGGTTTTCATCTTTCGCGCGCAGAATATCGCGGCTGGTGGTGTTGGTCGGCACGCTCCCTTGTGCATTAAAACGCCGTAAATTACCGACGATCCACAGCAGTTCAGTATGATTCGCACTGCGAACCCAGTGACAGGCGACGGCCGTATTACGACGTGCTGTTTTGCGCAGCAGCTTGCGTAGCGTGTTCAGCCCTTCCTGCGTAATAGCGGTTTGCCACGTGCGCTCGCCCTTGCGTTCGGCAAACTGATCCAGTATCCGGCGAGTTTCGACCAGCGCGCGCTTATTGCATTCTGAAATCAGCAGAATATTCATCGACCCACCTGACTCAGCGTGCTGGCGACATCCTGTAAGCTGCCGATCATCACATCCAGCGCCTCGGATTGTTGAAATGCGGTCAGGCAGCGCTGACGAAATTCTTGCTCATCTTCGCCTTCCATCGCGGCAATAAACGCCTGAGGCAGTACGAGTGCGTCCTTAATTAAATCGGCGACGTCGAATACCAGCCCGCCGCGGCGAGTTTTACCGTGCAACACCGCTAATCCGTGCGGCAGACCCAGCACCCATGTCGCGACGGCAGCCAGCCCGTAAGCCAGATAATTACCGTGATCGAGAAAGCGGTTAGCCAGGTCGGTGCCACCGCCGCGTTTGGCACGAGTAAAATCGCCATAGCTCACGGCATTGGCGGCCAGTTTGTACAGGGCTTTGGTCATCATCGCTTCCTGCACCAGCACGTCATTGCTGGTGCGGCAGTCGGTTAGCCCTTTTTCATAGCGATCAAGAAGCGCCTGAAGATGGTCGGCCTTAAAGGTAAAGCGGGATTCGCGGGACAGGCGAGAGCCCTGCCAGTGCTGACGAATTTGTGTTATCCGCACCTGTTGGAAAGCGATGGCGGCGGCCAGTCTTTTCTCATCATCGAACCAAAAGCTGACCCAATCCTGCAAATATTCGGTTGGCCGATATTCGCTCTGCGGCGATAGCCAGGATACTGCCACTTCCGCCTCGTTGGCCGCAAACAGCGGTGTACCGCCGCCGCCACAAAAACCGACCATTACACCTGCTCTGGCGAATTCACGCATCGCGGCCTGTGTGACGGAGGTGCCGGTCCCCAGCATCACAACGCTGGTATTGGCGATGGGGATATTCCAGTACAGAGACTGGTTTCCTTCTTCCGTGACATATTCGACACGGCCACCGTTAACGAGAATGCGGCAATGCTGGAGGTAATAAACATTGGCGCGTTTGGAATGAAGAATGGTTTTTAAGTCCGAAGGGCTAAAGGCGTTATCCATAGTGTATTTTCTGCCGCAATCGATAATAGCTGTGACGCCAGCGAAATAAATCGCAAGCTAATTATTTAATAAGAAAAAATGTAATCTTCAGAAAACTAACGGAAATCAGACTATCACAGCCGTATATAAAAAATGATGACTGCAAAAAATATTACCGAGACGCAGACCCTTTTTCTTTGGCCTATTTCACAGGCTTAACAATCAACGAGTTACCGCTGAGCTGAAAAAAAGGGTTTTTGTGGCGAAAACGGCAATTGCTGCTAATAAAACAAATCGTTAGAGTGATCTGGCAACGGTTCACTGCCGTATAGGCAGCTTAGAAAAGTGCGGCACCAAGAATCGTCTGGAACACGCCGTTCACTGCCGTATAGGCAGCTTAGAAACGCGACGCAGTTTCAGATATACAGCAGGTCAGGTTCACTGCCGTATAGGCAGCTTAGAAAACAGAACATCCTCATTGTGTGGCTCACAAAATGTTCACTGCCGTATAGGCAGCTTAGAAAGATATCCAGAAAGGGGCGCGGTGGTAACGTGAGTTCACTGCCGTATAGGCAGCTTAGAAAAGCGACGAGCTGTACGAGTAGAAACCCCTTCCGTTCACTGCCGTATAGGCAGCTTAGAAAATCACCAGCGGACGGCTGGAGTACGACACCAGGTTCACTGCCGTATAGGCAGCTTAGAAATCCGGCTGCGCCACCGCCAGCACCGCCACCTAGTTCACTGCCGTATAGGCAGCTTAGAAATCAGATACAACGAAGAAAACATTCACAAGCAGGTTCACTGCCGTATAGGCAGCTTAGAAAAGTGCGGACTCGGTAGCGCTGGCAGGTATTAAGTTCACTGCCGTATAGGCAGCTTAGAAAAGGATAACTCACATTAAGAGGGATTTAGTGTGGTTCACTGCCGTATAGGCAGCTTAGAAAATCTGCTTTTTAGATTTTGCATGCATTGCTAAGTTCACTGCCGTATAGGCAGCTTAGAAAGTCGTGCTCTGCGGGTAAGGTGAAATCAGAAAGTTCACTGCCGGATAGGCAGCTTAGAAATTCTGCCTGTGGATATAGAGCACGCCATGGATGTTCACTGCCGTATAGGCAGCTTAGAAAAGCTGCGACATCCTCAATCCACTTAACCTGATGTTCACTGCCGTATAGGCAGCTTAGAAAAGCAACGGTTAACGCTGGTACAAACGTGCAGTGTTCACTGCCGTATAGGCAGCTTAGAAAATTTTGTTTCGTCAGAGCCTGGCACAGACGTGGTTCACTGCCGTATAGGCAGCTTAGAAATGATTGAGAGCCAGCAGACCTGCGCCCGAGCCGTTCACTGCCGTATAGGCAGCTTAGAAAAATGACTGACGATGAGCGTGTAGCGATTATTGGTTCACTGCCGTATAGGCAGCTTAGAAAAAATGGAAATATTGCAGCACACGCTGGGAATTGTTCACTGCCGCATAGGCAGCTTAGAAAGGCGTACTGCAATGACTGGCCGGATGGCATTTGTTCACTGCCGCACAGGCAGTTTATCCACGACCTTAAGCGCTGTTGTCTGGCTATTATCGAGGTAGTACTGCGCCAGCGCTCACCCCCTTAAATAACGCATATTGATGACCTTATTTCGTAACGTTTTTAAGTAATAAGTTTCTTTTTAAGGGAATGCAAATTGTGTATTGGGTATTATTAATATTTAAAAATCATCATTTTTCCGTTAAAGTACCCTTACAGGGAAATAGTTCGTTGACTTAAGTCAAATTCAAGGGAGTGAGTGACTGTGAAATACGATCCGGTTTTAAAAACGCTTGTGGATGATGACTATCGGTTAGAAGATCATCTTGATTTTAAAAAGCAGCATGCAGATATTAACTATCAGAAATTACATGCTCAACTAAATGAAATAAATAACGATAACATTCATGCCATATTGACTGCGCAGGAAGCAACGTATTTTTTAAAGACGTTATGTACACCAAACCCTAATGACTCTTGGAAAACAGCGATATTTGGCTGTACCGATCCTACTTCATCGTTTGCTGGGAATATTGCAGAAGCAGTATCTGTGAGCAGAATCGTGATGGAGATGAAAGGGTTCGGCGTAACGGCAACGGAATATGTCGGGAAGAATGGCAGTAAGTATATAAAATTATCTGGCTATCCGGGGGTAAGAAAGTATTTAGATGCCACCCGATATTTAGTCAGTAACCATAAAATACTCGACATAGGGATAGGTACCAAAGGGATTGAAAGTGGTATTGCGGCAGGAGCAAGGTTCTGTATTGTGTTTTCAGGTGCTTATCGAGCCATTGAGTTGATGTTGAAGGATGAATACGAACTAACCGATTTCTTTGTTAATCTAACAATGGATGCGGCAAAACTAGCGGTATCTATTGGAGCAGCCTGGGGAGCGAAAACATTAGCTACTACAGCTATGGTCACTGGAGGCAGTGTTGTTCTTATTGCTTGTGGTATATTTATAGTTGGATTTGCCGTGGGTTTTTCATTATTCTGGTTAGATAATAAATATAAAATAAGTGAAACGATAATAAAAAATTTAAAGTCACATAAAAAACAATATACTCCATATCATCCTGATCAGTTTTTCCATGCGTGGGGGCGATATAGTCGTGGTTAAGATAAATAGGCCATTTTTTTTCACATATTCAGTTTTTCTTTTTTTTCTGTCATGTTTTATTAGTTGGTTTTCTTTAAGTGGATATGTGGATTTTTTTCAGTCAAGTGATATAATAATTTTTTCATGGATGCTTGGTCTAATGGTATTCGGTTCGCCCATAATATTTTATTTTTCTTATTTTGGTTTTTTATCTGCAATAAAAAACAAACCTATTAAAATGAATGGTAAATTATCAAATACATTAATAATTGTTTTTATTTTTGGTGTCATAATTAGTTTTATTTCATCTATATATATATCTTATACTCTGAATGAAAAGGGATATACGACCTGCCCTAAAATATCCTGGATGGATCCCAGTAAATATGTAAAGGATATTGTTATTTGTAAGGAGTAAAGAATGATAAGAGAGTATGTTTTGTATATTTGTGGGAGTTGGTCGTGGTTAAGGTAAATAGACCATTAGCTGGCGCATTTGCAGTTTTTATTTTTCTATTGACATGCTTTACTGGTTGGTTTTCTTTTAATTCATATTTGGATATTTTACAGTTAAATGATGTGATAGTGTTTTCATGGAAAGTTGGGTTGATGGTATTTGGTTCTCCTTTACTATTCTATTTTTCATATTTATTTTTTTATTCCGCAATAAATAATAAAGTGGCGAAAATTAATAATAAATTTGGAGGGGGGTTATTTATAATAATGATCGTTGGTGCTGTAGTTAGCTCATTCTCATCTTTCTACATGTCTTATAATTTTAGAGATTATGGTTATGAAATATGCCCTAAAATATCTTGGATGGATCCCAATAAATATGTTAAAGACACCGCTCTTTGTAAAGAGTAAAAATAGCATAAGAGTATGCTTTTTCATGTATGGGAGGAGAGCCAGTCGTGGTTAAAGTAAACAGACCATTGATTGGTGCGTTTTCTGTTTTTCTTTTATGCCTTTCCGTCTGGGGAACTTGGTTTTCTTTAAGCGCATATTTATCATTGTTTAAATTAGATGATGTGATTGTTTTTTCATGGAGAGTTGGCCTTGCTATCTTTGGAATGCCTTTATCATTCTATTTTTCATATGTTTGTTTTTGTTCTGCTATAAAAAATGAGCATGTGAAGATCAATAATAAATTAGGCGAGTGGTTGGTCAAAATCCTTATCTTTGGTGCTATATTTAGCTTTTTTTCATCAGCGTATATATCATACAGTCTTAGCAATAAGAGTTACAATGTTTGCCCTAAAATATCCTGGATGGATCCCAATAAATATGTGAAAGACACCGCTCTTTGTAAAGAATAAAAATTGTATGAGGGAATGCTTTTTCATGCTTGGGGGAGGTACAGCCGTGGTTAAGGTAAACAGGCCATTAGTTGGCGCTTTTGCAGTTTTTCTTTTTTGTATCTCATGTTTTATTAGCTGGATTTCCTTCAATGGATATTTGAGTTTTTTACAAAAAAGTGATGTGATCATTTTTTCATGGAAACTTGGTTTAATGGTATTTGGATCACCTTTGTTGTTTTATTTTTCATATTTGGCATTTTATTCAGCTATAAAAAATGAAGTACCTAAAATGAATAATAAACTAGCTAACTCATTAGCTATTGTGGCTATATTTGGTGCGGTTGTTAGTTTTTTTTCATCAATTTATATATCATATAATCTTAATGATCAAGATTATAAAATCTGTCCTAATAACTCATGGATAGCTCCCAGTAAGTATGTGAAAGATATTTCTCTTTGTGATGAATGGTGAATAACAAGCACATCTGATGATAAGGTGTGCTTGTTATCAAAGGTCATAAATTTTAGAGACTCATTTCCTCCCAAATACTATAACCCGACGTGCCTGCGATCTTATGGTTCCATGCTATGGTTTTATATTTTAGCTGGACTTTTTCATACGGCATGATGTCGTTGTTATCGATGACGTGCGGATAGACACAGGTGACATCAACAATGCTCGCATCCGTTAAGGTGACTTCATAATAAAGTTCTAACTGCCCAGCGGAATTGACGCGATAAAAATAAAATGTCACATCGACCTTTTCATTATAAGAGATTGCCATCCCTAATAACGGGGATGACTTATCGATTGGCTTAATAAAATGAATCGGATGATGAGCGACATTCTGATCGCGGCTGATGCTATGGTTTAAACCTAATACCTGTATTTGATCTTCATGACCCGTTTGGTAGCGATTACCAATTGAGTCTAGCGTTGAGCAACCCGATGATATTAAACCCTGTTTTTGACCATTAATGCTGGCGTAAATCAAATTAGCCATATCAAATCCTTATGAGAAAATTTATCAATAGACTGAGTGAAAATATATCAATCATCAGCTCGGAAATAATACGGCTAAGGCAACGTCAAAGCAAAGCGAACAATCATAAAAGGTGAATTCAGACCGCGCCTGAATTTATTTCTCGCCAGTTCAGCCAGATTCGCATATCAAATTCCAACTGATGGTAGTCAGGATCCATATGGCAGCAGAGTTGGTAGAAAGCCTTGTTGTGGTCTTTTTCTTTGAGGTGAGCGAGTTCGTGTATCACGATCATCCGCAGGAAATCTTCCGGTCCGTCACGGAATAGCGTCGCTATTCGGATTTCATTATTGGACTTTAATTTTCCGCCCTGCACGCGTGCCACAAAGGTATTGGTTCCCAGCGTCCCTTTGATCGGGTTCTGTTTATTGTCGTAAAGCACCTTTGATATTGCTGGAGCATTTTTTAGATAGCGCTGTTTCAGTTCGGCGACAAACTGATAGAGCGACTTGTCACTCTGGATCGGATGGCGATCAGGGTATTTTTTTTCCAGCCACGGGCCGAGTTTGCCTTGATCAAGGAGTGTTTGAACTTGGGCAATAATTGCTGGGGGATAACCGTTCAGGTAGCGTAGCTGGGTCATATTTTATTCGTTGGGATAAAGCATGGCGGATTTGTCGATGTGTTGCCGTCAGTCTGAGTGTAGAGAACAGATAGCACGACAGCGATAGTTAACCGAAAACACAGGCCACCGGGTTAAGCGAGTTCACTCATGTGAGTCGGTTAAGCCAGTGGCGTTGTCATTTACAATTTACTGAATCGCGGCGAAAGCGGCGGCGACGCGCTGGACGTTGCTGTGGTTCAGCCCCGCCATACACATACGGCCGCTGGCGATCAGGTAGACGCCGAATTCTTCACGCAGACGATCAACCTGTTCCGGGCTGAATCCGGTGTAGCTGAACATGCCGCGCTGGGTGAGCAGGTAATCGAAGTTACGGTTCGGCAGCGCGTTCTTCAATGCGGAAACCAGTTCCTGACGCATGCTCAGAATACGGGTGCGCATCTCTTCGACTTCCGCTTTCCAGTCAGCGTTCAACTGCGCGTCATTCAGGACTTTAGAAACGACCTGTGCGCCGAAATTCGGTGGGGAAGAGTAGTTGCGACGGACGGTCGCTTTTAACTGACCCAGCACGCGCTGTGCGCTGTCGGCATCGTCGCACACCACGGAAAGGCCACCAACGCGCTCGCTATACAGCGAGAAAATCTTGGAGAACGAGTTGGCGATGAGTGCTGGAACGCCTGCGCTGGCAACGGCGCGAATCGCATAAGCATCCTGCTCAATCCCGAGGCCAAAGCCCTGATAGGCGATGTCCATAAACGGAATCAGCTCACGCTGGATGATGACTTCAATGACGCGATCCCACTGTTCGGTGGTGAGGTCGGAACCGGTCGGGTTGTGGCAGCACGGGTGCAGCAGCACGATGCTGCGCGCCGGCAACGTTTGCAGCGTGGCGAGCATGGCGTCAAATTTCACGCCCAGATTTTCGCCATCGAAATACGGGTAGGTGTGAACGTTAAAGCCCGCCCCCTCAAAGATCGCAATATGGTTTTCCCATGTTGGATCGCTGACCCACACTTCTGAAGTTGGGAAGTAGCGTTTCAGGAAATCTGCACCGACTTTCAGTGCACCGGAACCGCCCAGCGTCTGGATGGTGGCGATGCGACCCGATTCCAGCGCCGCGTGGTTTTCACCAAATAGCAGTTGTTGGATCGCGGTACGGTAAGGCTGTAGCCCTTCCATCGGTAGGTAAGAGCTCGCGCTCTGCGCTGGCTGTTTCAGGCTGCTTTCGGCCGCGCTGACGGAGCGCAACTGCGGGATAATATTCTGCTCGTTGTAGTAGAGCCCGATACTCAAATTGATCTTATCCGCTCTTGGATCCTGTTTGAATTTTTCCATCAGAGACAGGATAGGATCTCCGGCATAGGTATCAACGTTTTGAAACACAGTGTAGCTCTCCTGAGTGTGTCATTTTTATGGGTACCGCAACCCCGACGATGGTGGGGATAATCAGGCCGCGTAACGGCCGGGGCGATGGTTCATCGCGATAATCAGGTTCAGAATGGTTGCCCCCAGAATCGAAGCAATCAACATCGGTATGCTTACCACGAACAGGGAAGTCAGCACAATCACAACATCAACGCCCATCTGGAGTTTTCCCGCCCGCAGGCCGTATTTGTCCTGAAGATACAGCGCCAGAATATTCATGCCGCCGAGGCTGGCCTTATGACGGAACAGCACCACAAAGCCGATACCGATGATGATATTGCCAAACAGCGTAGCGTAAAACGGGTTGAGCTGATCGAAATGAACGAACAGTGGATGCAGGTCGGAAAACAGAGAAACCAGCCCGACGGCGCAGAACGTTTTCACCGTGAATTCCCACCCCATACGGCGCACGGCCAGATAATAGAAGGGCAGATTCAGCAGGAAAAACGCGATGCCAAAGGAAACGTTGGTCAGATAGTGGATAAGAAAAGCGATGCCCGCGGTGCCGCCGGTGAGGGCGCCAGCCTGACGTAGCAGAATGACGCCAAACGATACCATCAGCGTGCCGATCAGTATCGCCAGAATATCTTCCAGCAGCGTGTGTGATATTTTTTGTGTGCGAATAACGTTATCCATGGTGAGCACTCAATAGACTGTCGTAAAAACATGTGCTTACCAAAGCAAGAATCGCACCAGATAGTGCTGCTTAGCGGCTGGCGTCTGCGTAATGTTGCCTGCGATAAGAGCAACGTATTGAATTATATGAATGAAAGTAATGCGTGATTCATGCGTTTTTTATTATTTATTTAGCTAAATCGTGCGTTTATATTGGTTTTGTTGCGTGATGTACTCATTTTTTTGCACCAAATAGAGGCGATTGCCCCAATTCAGGGCAACGCAGGCAGTTCTGGCATCATCAAACCGTTCTCTTTGAGGCGGTTCAATACCACTGAGGTTTTCAGGTGTGCGACGCTCTTGTTTTGCGACAGAATCTGGCTAATCAGCGTGCTGAGTCCGGGCAGGTCTGCCACGGCGACTTTTAACAGATAATCGGCATCGCCCGTGGTTTTATAGGCGTCGATGATGGCATCCACTTCCCCCAGCATCTGGTGAAAGCGTTCAACGTATTCGCTGGTATGGTTGATCAACCGCACTTCAATTAACCCTAGGCATTCCAACCCGACTGCGTTCGGCGACAGGCGGGCATGGTAGCCGAGAATCAGCTGTGCCTGTTCTAGCGCGATGCGACGGCGGGAACACTGCGAGGCGGAAAGCCCAACCAGATCGCTCAGTTCCTGATTGGTCAGGCGGCCGTTCGTCTGTAGCAGCGTCAGGATTTTCAGATCGAAATCATCAATGTGGTACATCGCGTTTCCTAAACAGTATTGGGCAGTCGGCCAAACAGACTACCAGCTTTTTAGGCCGCGTTGCCTATGAGTTTTTTATTACTGATTTTCGGCGCGTTTAACTTTCTTAACTGCCTGTACGGCAGTGAACCGCGATATGTCAGATAACACGTTTTCTGCGATTTTCTAAGCTGCCTATACGGCAGTGAACGACGCCGCAACCCGCGCCCATACCGCCGGGCATTTCTAAGCTGCCTATACGGCAGTGAACGATTTCGCCGCTATTCGCTCGTCTGTCGTGTCTTTCTAAGCTGCCTATACGGCAGTGAACATGAGAATGACACGGGTTCTGTTGATGCTAACTTTCTAAGCTGCCTATACGGCAGTGAACGCCGGGACTTTGAAATTCACGTTATCCGCAGTTTTCTAAGCTGCCTATACGGCAGTGAACGCATTTTGGCCATCAGGCTGGATATGTGATACTTTCTAAGCTGCCTATACGGCAGTGAACCTCAATGTTTCAACAAACTCTTTCACCTTCTTTTTCTAAGCTGCCTATACGGCAGTGAACGGACTGCTGAATGTACCATCCGTTCTGTAGATTTTCTAAGCTGCCTATACGGCAGTGAACGCACGCACCTGATCGGGCATGTCTTCCGCATCTTTCTAAGCTGCCTATACGGCAGTGAACTACCCTCGGCCACACGCACCACAACGGTGACGTTTCTAAGCTGCCTATACGGCAGTGAACTAGTGAAAGAAATCGTTCCATCCTCAGAAGAATTTCTAAGCTGCCTATACGGCAGTGAACGTCCGATGTATTCAGCAATGTCTCTTGGTGCATTTCTAAGCTGCCTATACGGCAGTGAACCAAACGCCCGTCCTAGGGCAGTTGGCGCTACATTTCTAAGCTGCCTATACGGCAGTGAACGCTCTTGGTGGCGAGGTTGTTTTCGATCATGATTTCTAAGCTGCCTATACGGCAGTGAACATTCAGCGGGATGCGCTGGTTGCGGAGAATGCTTTCTAAGCTGCCTATACGGCAGTGAACCAGCGAACGCCGAGCGGCGGTTATTCGGTGCATTTCTAAGCTGCCTATACGGCAGTGAACTCCGATATTAACCAATCTCCCCATTATTTTCTGTTTCTAAGCTGCCTATACGGCAGTGAACCCATATGCCGCGCCGTAGTCGCCTCAGTGCTTTTTCTAAGCTGCCTATACGGCAGTGAACATAGCAATAATGTGAGGAGTGGTAACGTTGTATTTCTAAGCTGCCTATACGGCAGTGAACCGTTCATATTTTACGGTAGTTACCTAATTTTAAAAGGAAATAAACCATTTTTCCCGAAAAACCCTTTTTTATCAGCGTAGATAATCGAAATTAAAAATCAATGAGTTACGACGATGCGTAAAAAAAGGGTCATGAACGTATGGCAAAGATTTTATTTATCGTCAATAGGTCTATGCCAGGTATCTGCATATGCTATGGATATACAATCGAGTGGTTAATATCTATACTTAGCTTATGTTTTAGCCAGCAATAATAAACGGTAAGTAGCTGGCTGAATTTCTGTATTAAGGAGGAGGTGCATCATGCGTATTGTTTCGGTTTTTAAAAACGGTAATAACCGTGCCATTCGCTTGCCACGTGATATGGACTTTGAAGGGGTCAACGAACTGGAGATTGTGCGTGAGGGAGATACCATCATGCTGCGTCCGGTCAAACCCAATTGGCATTCGTTTTTGCAAGAAGAGCGCGCTGACGCTGACTTTATGACAGAACGCCAGGATGTGGTCGAAGAGGGGAGATTCGAACTGTGAGTCGCTTGTTCATGCTGGATACCAATATCTGTTCCTTCATTATGCGTGAACACCCTGCGGAGGTGATTGAAAAGTTGCAGCAGTGCACGCTGCGGCGTGATCGGATTGTGGTCTCTGCCAGCACTTACGCTGAAATGCGTTTCGGGGCGGTTGGCAAAAAAGCCTCGCCACGCCATATGCAACTCGTTGATGCTTTCTGTCGCCGGCTCGATGCGGTGTTACCTTGGGATAGCGCCGCAGTAGATGCCACCACGAAAATCAAAATCGCGCTAGCCGCCGCTGGCACACCTATTGGTCCAAACGATACGGCCATCGCGGGCCATGCCATCAGCGCTAAGGCCATATTAGTCACCAATAATCTGAGAGAATTTGAGCGAGTACCGGGGCTGACGTTGGAAGATTGGGTTAAATAATCGCTCAGACTGACCTAGTGATGTCTGCGAAGTGGAAGCTCTAGCTCTTGTTAAGCTGCCTGTGCGGCAGTGAACAACGATCGAGCGTATCGATAACAAACTGGACATTTCTAAGCTGCCTACACGGCAGTAAATTCATCACTCCACAATAATCCGCTCGTCATTGTCTCCCAGACATACCGTTAACTGCTGGCCGTCAGGGCTAAAGGCGCAGTAGGGGAGAGGTTCACGCAGGTAGAGATGCAGCGGGAGCGCGAAATAAAGCGCAACTAGCAGCAATGCGGCGACGGCTTTCGCATAGGTTGGGCGTTGAGCGACTGGGTTGTGCCGGGCATGTCGATATTTCACGATGCCGATGGCGGCCATGCCTGCGCCTACCAGCATGGAAACATACAGCTCACCGGGCATCGGGGAGAGTATCACATTGTCGTTTTCATAATCCTGCCAATATTGAATGCGCCACAGGGCGCTGATACCGATTTGCACCAGCCCCGCGAGTATCCAAGCAACACGCCATCCTGAAAGCCGAAAGAGCGCCAGAAAGCAGAAACCCGATGCTGCGCAAGACCAGGAGATGAGATCGAACATCGCGCTAAACATGCCGCCAAACAGCGTGCCGCCGACGTCCGTCGGTTTCAGAGTATAGAAATTAATGAGGGCAAACAGCGTCAGGATCGCGGATACGGCAAGCCAGCTTGCCGCATAGTAGATAACCCGTTTTAAGGTCGGCAAGCCATGAGCCTGCCGATAAAAGCTAGCCAGTCCGTTTTTACTCACCGTCGACGTATTCCAACGCGGTGCGCTGGGTTAAGCGCGTGATCAGTTCGTAGGCGCTGGCACCCGTATGCGCGGCAATGCGTTCAACTGGTAGCGTAGGCCCCCAAAGGATGACCTCATCGCCGACCTTGTCCTGCGCATCTGGCCCTAAATCAACCGTGATCATATCCATCGATACGCGGCCGGAAAGCGGCACTTCGCGACCGTTGACGAGCACAGGTGTACCGGCTGGCGCGCAGCGCGGGTAGCCATCGCCGTAGCCGACGGCGACCACGCCCAGACGGGTATTTCGCGGGCTGGTCCAGGTGCCGCCGTAACCGACCGCTTCACCTGAGTTGTGCTCGCGTACCGCGATCAGGTGAGACGTAAAGGTCATGGCTGGCTGCAAGCCAAAGTGCGCAGCGTCTTCGTTATCCAGCGGCGACACGCCATAGAGAATGATACCGGGACGAACGCGATCGCGGTGCGACTGCGGCCACAGCAGAATACCGCCGGAGGCCGCGATGGACTGTGCGCCGGGTTTACCCTGCGTAAAGGCATCGAAGCAGGCCAGCTGGCGTTCGGTGGTTCCCGCTTCGGGTTCATCGGCGCGGCAAAAGTGGCTCATGATATTGACTGGCTGAACCACGTTGCGGCATTCAGTCAGGCGCTGCCAGAATGCGTCGGCGTGTTCCGGCAGAACGCCAAGGCGATGCATACCGCTATCCAGTTTCATCCACACGGGGATTGGCTGTGGCAGCGTGGCCTGTTCCAGTGCGGCAAGCTGTTCGGGGCTGTGAACGGCGGTTTCTAACTGATGCTCTACCAGAAGCGGGAGGTCGTCGGCGGAGAAAAAGCCCTCCAGCAGGACGATGGGCTTGGTGATGCCCGCAGCGCGTAGCGCCAGCGCTTCGGAGAGCCGCGCGACGCCGTAGCAGTCAGCGTCGGAAAAAGTATGGGCAGCTTCGATCATGCCGTGGCCGTAGGCATTGGCTTTCACGACGGCAACGACCTGACTGTCAGGCGCTAGCTGACGGATACGTTGCAGGTTGTGGCGCAAAGCACGCCGGTTAATGACGGCAGTTGCCGTTTTCATTCTTGTTCCTTAGTGCAGTGTTGTCATTGCTGAGCGCTGCGTTATTCATCGTCATATTGTGGGCCGGCATAGTTATCAAAGCGCGACCACTGCCCGTTAAAGGTCAAACGAACGGAACCAATCGGGCCGTTACGCTGTTTCCCCAGAATGATTTCAGCGATGCCTTTCAGGTCGCTGTTTTCGTGATAAACCTCATCACGATAGATAAACATAATCAGGTCGGCATCCTGCTCGATGGAGCCGGATTCACGCAGATCCGAGTTAACCGGGCGCTTGTCGGCGCGCTGCTCCAGACTACGGTTAAGCTGCGACAGGGCGACAACAGGAACCTGCAATTCTTTTGCCAGTGCTTTGAGCGAGCGGGAAATTTCTGCAATTTCCAGCGTACGGTTGTCGGACAGCGACGGCACGCGCATCAATTGCAGGTAGTCGATCATGATCAGGCTCAGGCCATTATGTTCACGGAACACGCGACGGGCGCGGGATCGCACGTCGGTCGGCGTCAGGCCAGAGGAGTCATCGATGTACATGTTGCGTTTTTCTAGCAGGATCCCCATGGTGCTGGAAATGCGCGCCCAGTCTTCATCGTCCAACTGACCGGTACGAATGCGGGTCTGATCCACGCGCGACAGAGACGCGAGCATACGCATCATGATCTGTTCGCCGGGCATCTCCAGACTGAAGATCAGTACGGGCTTTTCTTGAGTCATCGCGGCATGTTCGCACAGGTTCATCGCAAAGGTGGTTTTCCCCATTGATGGACGTGCTGCCACGATTATTAGGTCGGATTTCTGCAAGCCAGCGGTTTTTTTGTTGAGATCCTGATAGCCCGTGTCCACACCCGTAACGCCATCATGTGGTTTCTGGTAAAGCTGCTCGATACGAGAAACGGTATCTTCCAGAATGCGGTCGATACTTTTTGGGCCTTCATCTTTGCTGGCGCGGTTTTCAGCGATCTGGAAGACGCGGGATTCCGCCAAATCGAGCAGATCTTCGCTGCTGCGACCCTGCGGATCGTAGCCCGCGTCGGCGATCTCATTGGCGACGGAGATCATTTCACGTACCACGGCGCGCTCGCGCACGATATCGGCGTAGGCACCGATGTTAGCGGCGCTGGGGGTGTTCTTTGCCAGCTCAGCCAGATAGGCGAAGCCACCGGCGGATTCCAATGAACCTTGCAGTTCGAGCGATTCGGACAGCGTGATCAGATCGATCGGTTTGCTCATTTCCAGCAGCCGATGCATCTCTGTGAAGATCAGACGGTGGGCGCGGTTATAGAAATCGTTAGCAACAACACGCTCGGCGACATTATCCCAGCGTTCATTGTCGAGCATCAAGCCACCCAATACCGATTGCTCCGCTTCCAGCGAATGTGGCGGAAGTTTCAGACCTTCCATCTGGCGGTCACGGGGTTCATTCGATTTATTGGTGGGTCTTTTCTCTGCCATGAAACGGGTTCTTTACCGGTTGATTTGCCATTGGATTAGGGGGCATTGTATATGCCACACGTCCGAAATAACACAAGATACCCGTCATACTTCAAGTTGCATGTGCGTTGGCTTCGCTTAAATACTCGGCCCGTCGTGGGCCTCGCCCTGAAGGGCCGCTGCAAGCAGCGTTCAAATCTGCTCCCGGCAGATTTGTCACCCGAATCACTTACTCAAGTAAGTTCATCGGACTCCTTCGCTTGCCGCCTGCCTGAAACTTGAATTATTTAGGGTATACGTATTATAGAGAGACAACGAACCTGTCACGATTAAGGAGATAACATGGCAAAACGCGTCCAGTTCCGGGCTTATGGTGGCCCAGAGGTTCTGCAATATGTGGATTTCACGCCTGCCGACCCCGCTGCGGGAGAGGTTCAGGTTGAGAATCGCGCCATCGGCATTAATTTTATCGATACCTATATTCGCAGCGGCCTGTATCCAGTGCCTGACCTACCTTCCGGTCTGGGAACCGAAGCGGCGGGCGTCGTGACGAAAGTCGGAGCAGGGGTTAGCGTGCTGAAAGTCGGCGATCGCGTCGTGTATGCGCAGTCTGGGCTGGGGGCGTATAGCGAAGTGCATAACGTGGTAGCGGAGAAGGTTGCGCTGCTGCCGGATGCCATCAGCTTTGAGCAGGCAGCGGCCTCTTTCCTGAAAGGGCTGACGGTTTACTATCTGCTGCGCCAGACGTATGAAATCAAGCCAAATGAAGTCTTCCTGTTCCATGCGGCGGCGGGTGGCGTTGGGTTGATTGCCTGTCAGTGGGCGAAGGCGCTAGGGGCGAAGCTGATCGGGACAGTGGGTTCCGACGAGAAGGCGGAGCGGGCAAAACAGGCGGGTGCCTGGGCGACCATTAATTACCGTACCGAGAATATTGCGCAGCGCGTCGCGGAACTGACCGATGGGCAGAAGGTGGACGTCGTCTATGACTCGGTCGGGAAAGATACCTGGGAAGCCTCGCTCGATAGCCTGCGTCGTCGCGGATTGATGGTCAGCTTCGGCAATGCGTCGGGGCCAGTGACCGGCGTCAATCTGGGGATTTTGAACCAGAAAGGCTCGCTGTACGTCACGCGTCCGTCGCTGTTTGGTTACGTGACGAACCGTGCAGAACTCGAACAGGCCAGCAATGAACTCTTTTCACTGATCGCCAGCGGAGCGATTACGGTTGATGTGCCGCAGAACCAGAAATTTGCGCTAGCGGATGCGCAAGCCGCTCATCGGGCGCTGGAAAGCCGTAGTACGCAGGGCTCCTGTCTGCTGATTCCTTAATGTCTGTTTCTGAAAAGCAGAAGGCCTCCCATTGGGAGGCCTCGGCCATTACGCTAATTTCATCAGACTGTATGTAGGGTACAGCGTGGCGATCGTCACGAAGGTACCGCTGTGCGGCTATTATTTCCCTGACGACGATGAAATCGTGTGGCTTTTTGCCACAGTGTTTGCTTACCCTGTAAACGACACTGGGGTGTCAAACAGTGGCGTCATCCTAGCAGCCACATCAGGGAAAAAATATCTGTTGGCGCACACTTTTGTACTAAAAACCGTATTAAAACAAGTTGGTATTAAACACTGCCTTGCCTGTCATTTTCACGCGTAATTCAGATTTTTATCTTTCTGGTATTACCAGTCATTCCCTTTACGCTGACGATAAGTGTATTTTCGATAGGTATGACGGTGCGAGTTGTAGACGGGGCGCCCGCTAAATTTGCGCCATAGCCACACCGCCACGACGGCTAAAATCAGCCACGGCAGCACTTTTATCGCTAGGGTAAACAGCCCACCAATCAGCATAAAAAGAGATGCCACAAACAGAGCTGCAATCACGCCCAGCAGTGACACGCCCGTTAACATCAGCATGATAAAAAAACCAATAATGAAGAAAATTTCCAACATGGTGTGCT
This sequence comes from Pectobacterium carotovorum, assembly GCA_016415585.1. Lineage (NCBI taxonomy): Bacteria > Pseudomonadati > Pseudomonadota > Gammaproteobacteria > Enterobacterales > Pectobacteriaceae > Pectobacterium > Pectobacterium carotovorum. The sequence goes on from CP066552.1 coordinate 982,679, forward strand.
CCTGTACCTGTTAAACCGCAGAGGAAAAGCTCTGCGTGCTACATAAGCTATAACAAGAATCGTGCCAAGATATGCCGCTGGTAAGTGATTGATTTACCGGCGGCACGAGGAAGAGAAATGACAGAGTGTTGATGGAAAATGCTAACTGTTAGTGTTTTTTAAACCAAATTAACCAGCGCTAGCGCACGCTCTACCACCGCTGCATCGGCACCGGGTTTGTGGGCGTTTTCGCTCAGATAACGTCGCCACTGGCGAGCGCCGGGAATGCCCTGAAACATACCGAGCATATGGCGCGTGATATGGCCTAATGATGCACCGCCAGAGAGTTCGCGCTCGATATAAGGATACATAGCCCGAACTATCCCAGCCAGATCCGGCGTGGTCGCGTCGATGCCAAACAGTTCACGGTCAACCTGTGCCAGAATTCCGGGGTTTTGGTAGGCTTCACGCCCCATCATCACGCCGTCCAGATGCTGTAAATGCGTTTTGGCTTCTTCCAGCGTTTTAACGCCGCCGTTGATGGCGATGGTGAGTGCCGGAAAATCACGCTTGAGCTGGTAAACGCGCGGGTAATCTAACGGTGGAATTTCCCGATTCTCTTTCGGACTCAGACCCGATAGCCACGCTTTGCGCGCGTGGACGATAAAGGTATCGCATTCGCCGCGTTCGGCGACAGTTTGAATAAAGTCGCAAAGGAATTCATAGCTGTCTTGATCGTCAATGCCGATGCGGGTTTTCATCGTAATCGGAATGGAGGTGCTGTATTTCATCGCTTTGATGCAGTCTGCTACCAGCGCCGCTTCACCCATCAGGCAGGCACCGAAACGACCATTCTGTACGCGGTCAGACGGACAGCCGACGTTCAGGTTAACTTCATCATAGCCGCGCTGCTCTGCCAGTTTAGCACACTGCGCCAGCGCTTGCGGATCGCTACCGCCGAGCTGTAGCGCTAGCGGATGCTCTTCTTCGCTGTAGGCCAGATAGTCACCTTTGCCATGCAGAATCGCACCTGTTGTCACCATTTCGGTATACAGCAGCGTCTGGCTAGTCAGCTGACGAAGGAAGTAACGGCAATGACGATCGGTCCAATCTAGCATAGGGGCAATGGAAAAACGGTGGTCGATGGTTTTACTGTGAGAATCAGCTACAGAGCCTGTTTTTACTGAGTTTTCTTTGTTCTGTTTCTGAGTCATTTTATGTCGTTTCCAGTCATTTATTGGTTGCACCTGCCCCATATCTGCCCCACAATTCCATGGGGCAGGTAAATTCCAAGAGGTTAGTCATGGCCGGTTATACCATTGAAAAACGCAAAACCAGCAAAGGCGAATTACGCTATCGCTGTACCGTCCGGGAACATAAAGGCGAGGCGGTAGTATACCGCGAATCGCGCACCTTTGGCAGACAGTCAGACGCGAAGAGCTGGGGCATGCAGATGGTAACCATGATTGAGCGTGATGGCATCCCTGGCGCAGTGGAGCCGGTGCCAACTATCCGTGAACTGATTGCGATGTACCGCAACCACTCGGCAATAGCTCCAACCATAGGCCGCACCAAAGCCTATTGCCTGAACTTAGTGGCAGACTGTGATCTGGCGGCGATTCAGGCCGATGAACTGACTATCAAAGATTTGGTCGACCATTGCCAGGCCAGATGCAAAGCCGGAGCTTCAGCGGCCACTATTGCACATGATATTAGCTACCTGAGTTCTGTGTTTGCTGCAGCCAAGCCGGTGTTTAATATTGCTGTCGACAACAAACTGATTATCGAAGGCCGTAAAACCCTCAATGATCTAAAACTGGTAGGTAAGGCACAAAAACGCACCAGACGGCCAGTGAGTGACGAGTTAGAGCGCATCATCAAGGGTTTAGAAAAACGCCAGGAGCATGTCACGGCCAAAATCCCTTTTACCGAAATACTCAACTTTGCCATTTTAAGCTGTATGCGGATCAGCGAAGTGTGCAAAATCAAATGGTCTGGCGTTGATAAAAAAAACAAAGCCGTGATGGTAGAAGACCGCAAAGACCCAAGGAAAAAAGCCGGTAACCATATGCTGGTGCCGTTATTGGGCGAAGCCTGGGAGATCTTACAACGCCAGCCTAAAACAGATGAGCTGATTTTTCCCTACAACGGCAAAAGCGTCACCGCCGGTTTTCAGCGGGTCAGAAAAGAGCTTGGCATTGAAGATTTACGCTGGCACGACCTGCGCCGCGAAGGCGCCTGCCGTTTATTCGAAGCCGGTTTTGTCATTGACGAAGTCGCCCAGGTCACAGGCCACAGGAATATCAACATCCTATGGCAAATCTACACCGACCTTTTTCCAAACCGGGTGCATGCGAAGTTTGAACGGTTGCAACAGGGTAAGAGCCAGACTTGATTTTTAAAGTGGGAAAAGCGGGAAGTTTTTAAGCAGTATGAGATCACAATAGAGCTGGAAGTCAGTGATTTACTACCGACATAGGGATCACCAATTTGAGCGTGAAACAGACGTTAACTGTAATGCCCACAATAAACGCTAGCAAATTATTGCGAGTCAAGCGCCTAATGGGAACATTTTTGCTGTCGCTTGTTAGGGCAACTTAAAACGGCGAATCAATATCATCTTTAAGAACAGACTGTTTTTCAGGATATTTGTCCTGAAGATAACTTTCCATCTGTTTCTGATAAAATGTCATCTTTGCAAACTCCTCATCCATTCGTAAGTGAATTGAAATTTCGTCATCCATTGGATGCAGATGCGCTTCGCCACTATTTAATGCAATCAAAATATTTTGATACTGGGCAAGCGTTTGAACACTTGCGTTCAATACCGCAGAAAGAGCACCAATATGAGTTTGCTTTTTTTGTTCATTCTCTGATTCTGCTAGTTGAGCTTTTAGTTCTCGAAGCTCAATTTTCTGTAAATGAACAGAAATCATTAACCAAATTACCGCTAAGCATGCAGCCAAAACACCTATTGTGCCACTAACATAGCTACCAAAATCCCCCCAGTCACTATGCTCTGTAGATGCGCCCCCATTGAAGGTAATGAAGTACATCCCAGTGAAGAAAACCACCGCAAGTACAAGTACTGCCAGACTAACGATTATTGCAATATTATTTTTTATGAATTTCAACATCGAGATTCCATCAGATGGCCTAACTGCCTTGCTAACCGGAAAATTAGAAGCATAGCTACTAATTTCTCCGAGTGTAGAATTTTTGTGGCTGCAATTTAGAATGCTATGTCTTTGCCAGTTTTAAGGATAAGTTCCTCGGCAATATACAATAGCAGTGGAGTTTCATTGAATAGTATTTTTTCCTGTCCAGAAAAAGGTATGAACCGTGAAATTTCGCCTTCCTTATTATGAACAAGAGCGTTTCTTATGTGATAAATTCTCTTAGAGATAGTTGGGAATAACTGGCTGTCGTTAGTATCTACCTTCTGATTCTCACCAAATATATCTCGCTCAGAGGTATAATTGCCGGGTCGTTTCTTTTCGTAGTCATTGATCCACTGACTTAGTTCGGCCTTATCCAAATATTTTTCCAGTACAGTAACAAGCATTTTCCGTTCATCCATTTTTTGATCAAATGTACGAACTGTTTTTATAAGCTCACGTAACTTATTGACTTTTGAGTGAGAGAAATCTGGCGTAACCAATTCTTCCTTTATTTTTTGATGTAATACATCTTCCGAAGCTGACGTAAAAAAGTACTCAAGAATCTTGTACAGCGCTAGGTATGACAAGATCAAGCTTTCGCTACCCAAAGCTAACTGATAATAAGCAACGAGTTCTGAGTGGTATGTTCTTAAGGGAAACTGTACAGACTCTCTTTGCCTAGTATCAAGCCAGTATGATGACCTATCCCAAGAACTAGAAAGAGTCACACCAACACCATTCCCATAAGCAATATGATAAATTCCTGCTTCAGCAATAGCTTTGAGTTGCTTTATATTTTTATGAAAATTATGTGGTTCAGGCGCAATAACTTTAACTGTTATTACTCTCGAAAGAAGCTCGGAAAGTGTAACATTATCACGACCACGATATCTTTGGCTATTCATGGAAATGTTTCTCAGAACATCCTTTTCTATATGTTCAGAATCGCATAAAGAAATTGCATAGTTCGATGATATTCCGCTCAGTTGAATCACAAATCCATTACTGTGCTGGATTTTAATATCTTCGTCATCCCGGAATAATCTGTATACACCAGGCCCTCTCCCCTGAATTTCAATGACATGTTCATAATGTCCAGGTATAAAAAAAGCAGTCTCTTCTGGGTGCTTAATCGAATCGCGATGTTGCAAATACGCATCCACATCTGAATCCTTTATGTTGAAAGAAATACCTCTAAACCTTACCGGATATTGGCCTTTAACCTTTCGCTCAACCTCTGGGTTTAAACCCCTAAGCACTTCCCTTACTTGATTAATGCTTGCCATGCTTATCCTCTACTAAAAGCATTCAACGCTTCTTTGGCCAATCGTCCCGTGATAAAAAATAGGCTCTCTTTTTTCGTAGAATCAATACACGGAACAATACTCCCATTATTTAATAACATCTGTTAGGTTAGATTGATGAGAGCAAATATTTTTTCAATATTACTGATAGACCAAGACAGCGCAGTGGAAATTACTATACTAATTACAGCCCAACGAACTGTTGCCTTCACACCAGATCGGCCCTCTTCTTGGACTGGCCTAATAATGTTTTTATAAATATCCTCGTATTCACTCGATACAGTACTTACGCTTTTAAAGTGTTGTTGAATTTCGCGAAGCGGTGATTCCATAGGCTTGAGGAGCTCGTTTCCTTTAATGAGAGATTCCACTTCATCTAATTTTTTCTTTGTATCTGATATTTTCTTTGATAACTGATTTGGATTGAATGTTAAGATCTCTGTGATGCGTTGCTCAAGAGAGTTATATTCGGATTCTACTGATTCTACAAGAACGGCTAAATACTCGCATGTTGTACCTGTTATACCTCCAAATGTTATTGATGAAAAACCATCGTCACCAATTTCTTCATAATGTATGATTTGTGCAGAATTTAGCCTGTAAAGAAGTAAATCGAGCCAATTCCCATTAGGGACAATTTTGTGTAGGTCTGAAAATATCAGGGTTTCTTTGAAGTCAATGTTTCCTTCGCTATCTGCGTGGCGAATGAATGAAAGGAGCACTCTAATTTCTTGAATTTTTGAAACTTTATCGTCCATGAAAACTCTTTAGTAGCGCTTTGTGCTTAACGCTTATTCGGCGGTTCGAGCTTGTATTTAAACATGGGTTAATCCGTCTAACAAGCACTGGAGGTCTCCAGATGTAAATTGGATTTTGTTTAATCTGACTTGAGATTAGAAATGTCTGCATCTGAAATAAAACAGCGATATATCCATCTGCATTACAAAGCTTTTCGGCTTATTTGTCTTTACAAAGAGCAGGACGAAAATTGAAATCCTATTTTTAGATTTCAAAAAACAGACATGATAATGATTAACTCCGACCCCACCGAGCTGGAAATTGCTCTACTGCCACTAGCGTATATCAGCGCGGAGTGCTTTGAGCTGTCGTGGGTGCTGCATGAGGCGCTTACGCGCACAAGGTACAGAGTTTCTGGCCATTCTGGTTATGTTAAGGCGACCACAGGCGATATTGTTGCGCCTCATTTTTGGCTTTCTGTCGACGGCTATATTGTCGATTTTCGCTTGAGGATGTGGCTGGGTGATGAGGACTCAGTGCCCCATGGCATATTTAAAGCGTCGGACACGGCTGGCTTTGACTACTGCGGCGAAGCTTATGCCTTTTCGCGCTTAACGGATTCTGAGCTATTTGACCTGTCTGATGGCCTGCTTGGTGTTCTCTCTTCCTATGTGTAAAAACCGATGCCAGATTCCAGATAGATAGGAATATGGCACTTTCTGCTCCGGCCATCCAGGGCTGATTGATCGACATCGATATTCCACTACTGTGGAATTTGTGCGGCAAGATTCCAGATAGATAGTTATGTGGAAAGAAATTGGCTGGGATCTGGCCAGGTGCTCGCGGGGTGATTCCAAAATCCCTTCTCATTTTTAGCCGCTCTCAACTGTCTTCAGTTAAGCAAACCGATTCAAAACCAGACTCTGTACAGACAGAACAAAGTTAAATATTTTCAATAATTTATTGATCAAAAACCAGACATGATACATGCTTTCTGAAATTTGGCTTTTGAGGGGCTGGGATATGTCTGCAGGCTTTTTTTGTGGAATGGCGCTGCTGCTTGGATTTTTTACTGTGGTGTTTATCTGGTCAATTTATAGCTACCAAAAACACCAGGCTCAGGACCGATCAGCAGACAATGACTGAGAGTTGCATTTTTAAATCTGATGGTAGCCTTGACCTGACTATGGAATGAAAGGATTTATGTATGCACTTTATTAAAACTATTTTTTTGATGCTCATCGTTGTTATTGGTTTAGCCTGTTACCAGAATACCAAGTTTAGCTGGTGGCTGATTTGCTTTGCCCCCACCTTGTGGTGCTGGCCTGCCCTCGCCTTTGTTGCCAGGCGGCCTCTAGGTTTATGCCTGTTGTCCCTTGGCTTTGTAGTTTTTTTGGTTCTGCATTGGGTTGCTGCACTGGCAACGCTGAGCGCAATTGTGCTTATTTGGATGGCTAAAACAGCCAAAACTCTTCCATCTCGACCTAAATCTCGGGTCGTTATCAAAAATTATCATTTTTGGTGAGCTGTCATAAAGGGGCAGGAACTTTCACATGTGAAAGTTTTGCCTTATCACAGCATCAAAAAATAATTCGCTAATAACCAAGAATTGATGCTGTAAAACCTGAAATTCAAAGAAAATAATTAAATAACTGTTTTATAAAGACTTTTTATTTTTTCATTTTATCCAAAAAGGGCAATTACAGCGCCGAGGTTTTCTGTGCTGCGCATTCAGAATACTCCTGCCAAATCATAAACATTGGAGGAATGTATGGCTGAAACAAAGAATGAAACTCTACTAACAATGGCCGAAGTTGCTCAACTGACGTCACTATCTCAGTCCACGATCAGGCGTTTGGTTGCCTCAGGTCAATTACCAGCACCAATCAGAGTCAGCCCCACCGGGCGCTCCGTTAGATTCAAACTGTCTGAAATTCAGCAGTATTTGAATAACTTATAGCGGAGGTACAGGTATGGAATTCAGATTGCAGACCGATGCGCTAGAGGTAAAAGAAGCTGAGCGATGGCTCAAGGTAGGTGGGCCTATCAAAGTGATAGCTCGCACCCGTTCCGCCGATCAAAAACGTAGTTATGGAGTATTGATAGAGTGGAAAAACCTTGATGGGATTTACCTACAGGACATTGTATTAATTAAACATTTGCAAGGGGATAACAACAGACAGGTTCGTGAGATGTTAATTGATTCAGGCTATCAACTGGAACCGAACGCCCAAGCATGGCAGCGACTACAACGCTATTTACTGCATGAACTGCAACATGCCGAACCCGCAGTTTGTGTTGAAAGAACAGGTTGGCATCACCAAGGTTTTGTCAGCCATGGTTGGAGTGCAGCGCGCACAACAACCAAGTTATACTTGTTGAGCAAAAGTCCGGATTTGGAGCTGAAATCAGCGGGAACACTGGAGCAATGGCACGAAGAAATCGGCAAACTGTGCATTGCCAACCCCATGCTAATTTTTGCCTGCGGGGTCGCTTTGAGCGCGCCATTGCTAAGGGTATCAGGGGTAGAGAATGTGATTATTCATATCACTGGCGGATCTGGTTCAGGTAAATCGACCATCACTAAGTTGGCAACCTCTGTGGTGGGTGATGAATCCTTAATGCGGACCTGGCTGAGCACGGCAAATGGTTTGGCTGCAGCCGCAGCGCTACACCATGATATACCGCTATTTTTGGATGAGTTATCACAGGCCAAGGCTGAAGATATCGATAGTGCAGTCTATTCGATTACGAATGGCCGTCCTAAGCTGCGCGCGAATGAAACCGGGCAATTGGCCGCTGGTGAGCTTTGGAGAACGATCGCGTTGTCAAACGGCGAGGTGACTCTGCCTGAACGCTTGGCAGAGCTGGGTAAACAACCACTGGATGGACAACTCACCAGAGTTGTCGAAATACCAGTGTCTGGAAAATTCGGCGTTTTTGACGAACTGCATAGTTTTGCCCGGCCCGATCTGCTGGCAGATGAATTGCAACGTCGCTGCAGACTTTATCATGGCACCCTATTCCCTTCCTGGGTACGCCGCTTGGTCAGTTATGACGAGGCAGAGCTCAGCCGCAAAGTGTCGCAGCTATTGAGCTATCGTGCCGAACTACTCAAAGAAGATACGGAAGCTTTGGTTGGCCACAAAGCCAGCCCTCAAGTTTTGAGAGTGATCCGGCGTTTTGCGCTGATCCAGGTGGCGCTTAGCATGGCATGCCAATTTAATTTATTGCCATGGTCGGAGTACCAAGCTACTGATGCGGTCGGCCACTGCTTCAAATTATGGCTGAAAAACCGAGGTCATGGCCTGGATACGGAAGATTACCGGCTATTCTGCCAGCTAAAACAGACCATACAAAGCTGGCGCACCCGGATTAAACCATTAGATAGCCAGCTGAACTCCAGCGTCGGCTACAGCAGACTTCAACAAGACGAAGAACAATGGTTAGTCAAACCGGACGAGCTAAAGCAGGCATTAAATCTAAGGCCGCAGTACCGCTCGCAACTGATGTTATTAGCTCAGCGTGGTTGGCTACAGTTCAACGAAATGGAACGTTTAACACTAAAACTAGTGCAGGGCAAAAAGTCAGCGCGATATTTTGCCTTGTGGCCTGAGCGGATCAAAAACGATCTGGCAGAACTTGAGAATGACTAATTCGTTTCCCAGTTTTCCCAGTTTTTTTGTCATATTCAGAGGTAACCTTATGCAGACAATTTTTATGCTGCTGGCACAATTTGAGAAACCTGTAGTGCCGTTAAAAGATATTTGTGGTGAGTACTTTGGCCTGTCGCATCAAACCGCCAGAATCAGAGCCAATGCAGGCCAGTTACCAGTTCCAGCCTTTAGAACCAGTCAGAAAAATGACTATTTGGTACATCTGGCAGATTTGGCGGCGTACATTGATCAACAACGTGAGAAGGAGTCGAGACGTTTGGCAGCTATTAATCCAAGGGCTGTAAGCGCCCTGCCTGCCCGGTAAGGCGCTCAGATAAAACATTGTATCCACTAAGCTAAGCAAGCCTACAACACAGCCCGTGAATTTCACGGGCTTTTAAGTTGTCAATAAACCACTTAATACATGTAATAACTGTCTACTTAATAAGTTGAATATACACAAGTGGACACTTATACTATGAGTAAGTGTATTTCACGCGCAGATATAAACTATGCAACAGACTACAGCGATCCAGCGTTTAAGTGAGCTAGACCAGCAAGGACGTTATGTATTTGGTCAGCGCGATCTGGAGAAAATCTTTTCTGAAGATAGCAAACGCACCTTGCATGCCGGGCTTGAACGTTTGGTACGACAGAACATTCTGGAAAGGGCTGCCCGTGGCGTCTACCTCTTTGCTTTGTCACATCATAAAAAAGGCCCAGACACTCTGGAACTGATTGCCAAAACCCTGCGGCGTGGTGAATACAATTACGTCAGCCTGGAATCAGCGCTCTCCAGTTATGGTGTGATTTCGCAAATCCCGATGGACAGGCTGACCGTGATGACCACAGGGCGCAAAGGTGAATACAAAACTAACTATGGAACCATTGAATTCACACATACCAAGCGGCCGGTCAGTGAAATTATTCAGAGTTTCATCTCCATCAACCGGCCACTGCGGATGGCTACAAAGCAAGCGGCATGGCGCGACCAAAAACGGGTTGGCCGCAATACTCACCTGGTCCAGAAGGAAATGCTGAATGAAGATTGATCCGGCTGATTTTAATGCCTTAGTGGCTAAGGCAATGCAACAGGCTGAAGTTGCCGCCATGCGGCCCGTGATTGAAAAAGAGTTACTGCACTACGATATTTTGTACTGTCTTGACCAGGCAGGTTTGCTCAATGAGTTGGTGTTTCAAGGCGGAACCTCATTAAGACTTTGTCATGGCGGCAACCGCTTCAGCGAAGATCTGGATTTTGCCGGTGGTGTCGATTTTTCATCGGCCAGGCTGGCAGAGATGAAAACCTGTATTGAAGACTATATTGGTAAACGTTATGGCCTGGAAGTCACGGTGAAAGAGCCTGCGTCGCTGAAACAAGAAAAAGAGTACGCCGAACTGCGGATTGATAAATGGCAAATTAACATCACCACAGCCCCAGGCCAGAAGGATATGCCAAAGCAAAAAATTAAGCTTGAAGTGGCGAATGTGCCAGCTTACACCAAAGAAGCTTTGCCTCTTCGCAACAACTATGACTTCTTACCTGATGGTTACGAAGACACCCTGGTGTTTACCGAAACACTGGACGAAGTGATGGCGGATAAGCTGATTTCTCTACCTGCCACTCAACGCTACATTCGGCATCGCGATTTATGGGATTTGGTCTGGCTGCAGCAGCAGAACGCCCGGCTTAATCCTGAGCTCATCCGCTTAAAGCTGGCTGACTACAAAATTCCTGACTACCAGTTTATGCTGGAAAGCCGGATTGCTTCGCTGGATGAGATTGTCGCAGGTGCAGCATTTCATAATGAGATGAAACGTTTTTTACCAACCAACGTCTATGACCGGACTTTGGGGCAGGACAAATTTAAGTCCTTTATGCTGGGGGCTTTGAAAAAAATGCTGACGGAGGTACATACCAAGCTGTTCGGCAGTTCAACTCCAGAACATGAATTCAAACTTTAAGCAGCAGTAAATAGATAAAAGCAGCACAAAAAACGGGCAAAAACGACAAAAATTTAAGATACCTGCCCCATATCTGCCCCATGACAAGTTCAGCCCTTGCCAGATAAGGGCTGCAGCCAAAATCTCACCAATCTAGCATCGGCGCGATGGAAAAGCGGTTAAGACGAGAAGCTTGAGGGGCGGTTGATACTGTGTTGCGTGTACCTGATTTTACGTCGGTCATGATTTGTCAGTTATCGTTTCGTGTGTGTCTGGCGGTGTTGTTTGGTTTGCTCGTTTTCAGTATCTCTGTCGCCTTTCTTGTTTCAGATCCTAACAGAGACGGAGACGGGACAATGCACTATAACATAGAGAAGCGATCTCGCAGTCGCTATCGGATAGACGAGAAGGGCTTGCTGATTTCGTTACAGCATTGTAACGGTGTGGCTCCTGCCAGCCTGAAAGCAGCAGAAGCCAGTCAGTTAACGCGTTGACGCAGCCAACGTCGTGCCTGCCAGAATGAAGATCCCGCCCGTCGAGCGATTAAACAGCTTGATGCGACGTGGGTTGGAGAAAAGGCCCGATAAACGGCGGCCTGTGCAGGCATAGATAAACATGATACTGAAATCGAAGACAGCCCAAGTTACCGCCAAAATGATGAGCTGCAAAGCGTGCGGAGCGCTGGTATCGATAAAATTAGGGAAGAGCGCGGCGAAAAACAGCAGATCTTTCGGATTACTTATCCCAACCAGAAAGCCTTTGCGGAATAAGGGAAACCAGCCCGGAGCTGAGGCTTCCTGCATGTCATGCTCCGTGGTACTCATATCCTTGGAACGCCATGATGCGATGCCTAACCAGATGAGATAAACCGCACCAATAATTTTTAATACCATGAAGGCAGTGGTTGACGCAGCGAGGATGGCACCTAGCCCCAATGCTGAACAGGACATCAAAATCATTGCCGCGCTGACGCCGCCTAATACAGTTGCGGTTGCACGTGAAGCGCCGTAGCGTAAACCGTGCGACATGCTGATTAAGGCGGATGGGCCCGGAATGGCAATCAGGGCGATGATAATGCCTGTATAAGCCAGCCAGAGGTGAAGGCTCATGATTTCTCCTGCGCATAGTTCGTAGTTCACTGTGAAAGCGTGATTGAAAGCGGTGATATAAATCGATATATATTCACATATATATTGCTAGTTTTTCAACGCGTGATGGTAACAGAAAAGGGGTTGATGCCGCTCGCCCTCTTTATCAAAATTCTGTTGCTGGCGCTGGTGGGGTACACAGTGATAAGCCTGACATTTTTTAAACAACGCCCCTCTTGCCGCATTATTCGGCCTTATGGCCTCACCCCTTCGGGGTCAGCGCAAGCGCTGTTCAAAAACGCCTTGCCGTTTTTGTCCTGCAAATCGAATAATTTAAGGTATATATTAGAACAATTTATAAAAAAGATTGTGCCATCTAGTGTACCTGCAGAGCTGCGAGCAAACTGTGGAATGTTGCCTGCTTCTTGGTAGCCCAATTTATGGTACCAAATAGATGCGGCGTCAGCCGTGTGAGTGTCAAGGGTCAACAAGGTACGCAGATTGGTTTGTGTGTGACGCCCGCTTCAGCCCAATCGAGATGACTGTTCCATTCGGAGCATCATCTATTTGATGGTAAGTGCGGTTCTACGCTGGTATTTATTGATTTTTTTATACAAGAGAAATTTGATAGCACAGCGATTTTTTTAAATAATTTTATAGGTGAATAATGAGTAAGAAAATAGTTTTTATTAGTCATATAACTGAAGAGAAAGAGCTTGCTCAAATTCTTTCTGATGAAATAAAAAAATCATATTTGGGTATGCTGGATACTTTCGTTTCATCCGATGGTTAAAGCCTTCCAGCAGGTGGGAGATGGTTAGATATGATAGATGCAGCTTTGAATCAAAGTGCCATCCAGATATCTTTATGCAGCCCAAAATCAATTAAACGGCCATGGATTAATTTTGAAGCTGGGGCGTCTTGGATAAGAAAAATTCCTGTCGTACCTGTTTGTCACTCGGGTCTTCGTAAACATGAGCTACCTATACCATTGGCTATGCTGCAATCAGCAGATATTGACAACAAAAAAGACTTAAGTGGTATGTTTAATGAATTAACTAAAGTATTAGGTGCTACTATTAATCCTGATATTGATTATGATTCAATTATTGAACGTTCTAATGAGTTTCAGAATAAATACATGTACGTATATGTTATAAAAGATGCGATATGTAATATAATTAATATATGCCCTGAAATGGATGAGCTTTTCTTTTCTGGATTAATTCAAACTAAGGTTATAACAATAAAAGAGTATCAGTATATCGACATGGTACGACATCTTGAGTTTCTTTCTAGAGAAAATTTAGTTGGGTATGGATTCAATAAAACGATAATGGATAAATCCGGAACATATAAAGGAGGGGCGATCGCAGTTACGCCTAAGTATTTAAATGAAGTGATGGATATCATTCGCTAATTTTTCTGTTAATAGCCCTATCTATCAAGTGTTTAGATGGGGTTGTTATGTATTAAATAAAAATCATCATGTAAAATTAATATTTATTTCATGAATATAAATTCCAACGATTACCAAAAACAAAATAGATGGAAATCTATGGATAACTTAGATGTTTCCGACTCGTTGATAGTATTGATGTTCATATTCCGTTGGTGAAGTTTTATCACTTACGCTATGCCGATATTTACTGTTAAAAAAATTTTTTATGTAATCTAAAATATCGCTGCGGGTTTTTTCCTGTGTTCTGCAGATCTTTTTCTTTAGCGTACCCGTCCGGCGACGTCATGCACGCCTTTGTCGTCAATCGCCTTAACCAACTGCGCCAGATGGCGGGTTTCAACCTGCGCGATATCCATCGCACCAATGGAGGGGAAAACGTAGCGTTTCAGGCTGGTGAGAATTTTATCGGCGTGCGCGTCTGACCAGAGCTTGAGGCTGCTGGTGTGCCACGCCTGAGCGACATACTGAAAGGTGCGGGATTCATCAACGGTGGGGTTGTTCGCTTTGCGAAGCTGAGGGGGACTGATTCCGGACGCCAGCAGCTTACGCGCTGCATCGCGCTTTTCGCGGGCTTCTGCCAGTGTAGTTTGAGGGTAGGGGCCAAAGGCCAGACGGTTTTCTTTACCGCCGAGGCGATAGCGGAAATACCATAGCTCAGCGCCGCTGGGCGATACCGTGAGGTACAGGCCTTGCGAATCGGTGAGTTTGTAAGATTTTGCGAGAGGTTTCGCGGATCGGACTTTGCTGTCAGTTAACATATGAGGGTCACTCCCGTTCATCGAACTGAATGACCCGCAACCTGACCCACAAATTCCCCGATACGAAGGGATAAATCAAAACGCATCGGAAAAGATTTTTACGCCAACTTATTGAATTACATACACATAGGGATTGATAAGGAAGCATAAAAAAGGAAAGGTGGCGCCGGACTCGGGATCATACTCACGGTTAACTTGCTGTTTATTATTGTTTTGTTGGAAACACGATCAAGCTGCGCCCCCATGAAAGCCCCCATAAAAAATCGTTTTGTTTTTGTGATGGTTGTCACGATGAATCGGTGTTTTAGCGGTTAATGGCACTAAAAACGTGGTTTCATCTCCTATGCAGGCAACAGCCGATACCTCTCTGTGTTGAATATCTTTTAAACGTAGACTTGATATGTAGGATTCGTAACTTTTGAGATAATTATAAATGATGTGATCTATAATATATGGATTATATTGGTATTTTTGCTATTATTTTGAGATGTTCTCATACTCTATTTGAGATAATTACATATCATGGCTCAATTTAATCACTTTGAACTTTCGCTTCTGAACCCCAGTTTTGACTCCCCTTTAGTCGACGCTCTGACAGAGCTGGAGTTACTCCGGCATCTGAGACTGGAAACGGATGTTCACCCTATCCTGTTTGCGCAATTGAAAGCCGTTTTCCACATGCTCGAGAGTCTGGGTTCTGCGAGGATTGAGGGAAACCACACGACACTTGCCGACTATGTGGAAAGCAAAGTCGAAGGAACACAGAGTTCGACGGATCAGCTCAAAGAAATCAACAATATTGAAGCCGCGATGGAATTCATCGACGAGCATCTAAATAATGGTGATGAGATAACGGAATATTTTATCCGCGAGCTACATAGTCTGGCGGTTGTCGGGTTGCAACAGGAAGGCGACAGAACGCCCGGTGCCTATCGACAACATAACGTCAGCATCGCTCAGTCTGACCATTTACCGCCGGACCATATCCACGTTCCTAACTATATGTCAGAACTGACCGGCTTTATTAACCGTGCTGATAAACCAAAATATGATCTGATGAAAATTGCACTGGTGCATCACCGTTTTGGCTGGATACACCCATTCGGTAACGGTAATGGCAGAACGGTCAGATTGCTAACCTATGCGTTATTGATCAAGTATGGTTTTAATGTTCAGGCAGGTGGCCGGGTTCTTAATCCGACAGCGGTATTCTGTAATGATCGTGAGCGTTATTACGCCATGCTTTCGTTAGCGGATAAGGGAACAGAGCGGGGCTTAGAAGAATGGTGTTTATATGTACTTTCGGGAATTTCATCTGAGTTGAAGAAAGTCGATCAACTGACAAACCATGCTTTTTTGAGTACGAAAATACTGTATCCGGCGATCGACTTTTCATCTGAAAGAGGGCTAATAAACCCGTTGGAATCCAAAGTTCTGAAACGCGCTGTAGAGCTAGGGACGATAAAAGCGGGTGATCTCCGTACCGCTTTACCTGATCTAAAACCAGCGCAGGTGACTTATCAGCTCGGTAAATTGATTGACCGGGGACTGCTCCAACCAGTGGAAGAGGGAGCTCGTTCCTATACGGCGAAGTTTTCGAACTCATATCTTATTCGCGGGGTGATTAAGGTTCTGCGTGAAGAAGGGTTTATTCCTGATTTGTGAGGCCAGTAGATCGTTGGCTGACATTTCTGTGTAGGCGCTGACTGATATATTGGTTAGCTACTTAAAAAAGGAATTGGGAAGGTATAAAACCGGCTTGTTAGCCGGTTTTATAAAATTTATCTTGTGGAACCAACTGATTTTTCAAGGCATTTTTTTCTGAGTTCAACCGGAAGGGTAGACATCAGAGCATTAATAAAATCAAGCGTATAATCACGAGATAATTTAAATGAAAGCTCATTAATAAGGTGAGATAAATTTTCAGTTCTATCCCATTGAATTTTGAAATTACCGTTATTAACTTTTTGTTCTACGCGCTGCAATATTTTTTTTGAATTATATGTATACAACATCGTATGGTTAGTTCTTCGTCCATCTTCATCCTCGAAGAAGGAGACATAGACCTTTAGACCACTTCGAGTTTTCTTAATGACAATTTCGTCGTAGTTTGGGCTAAATGCAGCTTCTGCAAGTTCATGAGGCTGCACACCTTTTGAGAGGTGTACAGAAACTATTTTATCTATGAGCTGGTTCACACTTTTGATGCTTAGCATGACAACATGCTCCTTAACTCTTTGAATATACTAGGGAGATAATTAACAGACATCGTTAAAGCATCATTATCCCTTTCATTTACAGGGCCAAATCGGTGATGCAATTTGGCATTTATATAGATTACAAGTGTACCATCGTTGGTTGTATCTGTCCTTAAGGTTCTTATGTGCCTTGACATGTGCCTTGACAGAATTTTTGTCAACTCGGTTCCCTTTGGATCTAATTTTAAGTCACTTAAAATATTTGTAGCTTCATCACGAGAGCGCTTTGTTAATGTTTCACGCATTCTTTTACGATATAGCTCTGGTCTCTTAGATATGAGATTAGGATCAATATCGTCATTTGAAACTTTGCGAGTTTCTTTTGCGATCATTTGCGCCTTAATTAATGCAAGGTCGTCTTCATCGAGTTCGCCATCAGTAACATTATCTCTTAACTTATCAATTTTTTGGTTTGCTCTGGCTTCAATTTCGGCCCTTTTTTGTTCAAACAGTTCATTAAAGTCAATATCTTTTAGATAAGAGTCTTGATCACTTATAAAGCTGTTATCAATGAATACGCCTGCTAAAGATCTGTCTTTTTCTTCATACTCGTAATCAGAAAAATTATAGTCTTTAATTCGTTGCTGAGTGCCCCGATCAACTTCTTTTTGGAAAGATGACCACATAGCATCAAGGCCAATATCTTGATGATAAATAATGAGAGCGTTATTATCTACTTCAAAGGCTTCTATTTCCTCTTCGGGAATAGCACGTAAAACACGTCCAACTATTTGTGCGAAAGCATTTATACTTCTGTATGGTCTAAACAAGGCTCAGGGTGGGATCCCACTTTACTTATTGAAATAGAGAACTTATTTCGATTTCATTGATCTGAGTTTTATCTCCCCCCAACACTCAGTGAAAGACAATGACCATCTTTAATTATATCAATGAAATACCCGACCCTCGCTGCGAGACGAATAAAAAGCATGAATTGATGGACGTCATTTTCCTCACCTTTGCTGCCGTGCTCAGCGGCGCATCGGGTTGGAAAGCCATACAGCAATTCGGTGAGTGCCAACTCCCGTGGCTGAGACAGCATTCTCCTTTTGCTAATGGTATTCCAAAACGTCATTGTATCGCCAATATTATCAAGGCATTAGATAGCCAGTCCCTGATGTCGGCACTGTTAAGCTGGATTAATGAACGTCGCAGTGGTAATGGCAGAAAACAGATAGCAATTGACGGTAAAACACTTCGCGGAACGGGCAACGGCTTTTTAGCGCAAGCCCTGCATGTCGTCAGCGCTTACGACATTGGCAATGGTATTGCGTTGTATCAACAACTTACTGAAAGAAAAGGTAAAGAAGGACCAGTGGCCCGCCAGCTTATTGAATGTCTGTCGCTGGAAAATGCCACCGTCACGCTGGATGCTCTTCATTGTCAGGTGGAGACATTGCAGCTTATCTGTCAGCGTAAAGGCGAGTTTATCGTCGGCATTAAAGGGAACCAAAAAAAGCTGTATGAATTTGTTAAACAGCGTTTTTCTTCATGTTATGACGATGAAGGGCTGGCGACGCACAGTGAAAATAATCAGGCGCATGGGCGGACGGAATATCGTCAGGTGATGCAGATAGATGCGGACCTTCCCGAGGAGTTAAAACAACGCTGGCCGACAATTCGTACGTTAATAGAAGTGGTGAGTGAACGTGGTGAGCGGGGAAAGGTGGTACACAGAGAGTCGCGTTGGTATGTCAGTTCGTTGGCGGTAGACGCACGGGTAGCGTCACAAATGATACGCGAGCATTGGTGTATAGAAAATCAACTGCATTGGGTATTGGATGTGGTTTTCAGAGAGGATGAGATGAACCTGAAAGACCCGGAAGGAGCGGCGCATATGGCGCTGTTCAATCGAGTCGCGTTGAGTGTTCTGAAACAGCATGAAGGTAAAAAAGATAGCATAGCGGGCAAACGACAATGTGCCGGATGGTCAGGAGATTTTCGTAGCGAGGTTATCTTTGGTTAATTCATCGACAAAGTGGAATCCCGCCCTGTCTCTGACATAAACATAATCTATTTGAAAATTTAAGATTATCTCTGTGGGAGTTGATGAACTTATCCAATATAAAAAGGAGCAATAGGCGATAGGTTTATTTTCTTCATCAGCTACAACAACTAGACTTACAGTCATTTCCTTAGATTTTTTGCAAAAATCTAAGGCTAATGCATATCGTGAATCGCATGTACTATCAATATCCTCAAAGTCGTCTGCGGTTGGTGTGAATGAGTGATGAGTATTACCTTTTGTATCTATACAGTATAAAGACATATTTTCCCTCTACTTTCCCCTATTAAGCAGGGGAAGCTTGGTTAAATTTTCAATTCAGTATAAAGGGTTTATCGCTGACTAACCTTCCTTGACTCCGCATCCTATGCACACCGTCAACTTACTGTGAGGTGTGCATGTTTTCTCCCTCAGTCCGGCTTGCTTGTTTGCTCTGTGCTTCACTGCTGTTTACCCATGCAGCAAATGCATCAGAAAAAGACGAGCTAGCCAGCACGCAGCGCTTACTCGATCAGGTTCAAGCCTCGCTGGAACGAGCTCGCGTTGTCGCTGCGCAATCTGACCCTGCCGATCGTGCCCGATACCACTTTGACTATCAACGCATTACTGCTGATTTGAATGCCATCAGAGCGGGCATCGATACCTATTTGGCTCCATCCCGGGCGCAGCCTCGGGAAGCCAGTTCTATTGCGGGGAACTACCGTCGGGAGAGCCCCTGATATGTCTATGACCGCCGCACAGTCTTCTGCCTTTAAATCGGCATCTGGTTTCGATCCCCAAATACTCAGCCTCATCTGTATCGGCTTTCTGCTAGCCGCGTTGTTTCTGTGGGCTGCCTGGGCGTTGGGCGATATCTGGAACGGCTGGGCTAATGAGAAAGTCAGAGATGCTGCGATGGGTAGATTTGCAGTAAGAACCGCGATCTTGTTGGTTATCAGTATTTGGATGTTTGCCAGTTAATTTTTTCTATACAGAGGAGTTTCTCCATGTCTATGTCCCGTCGTTTTATCTCATTTCTGTTTTATATTGGATTGGTATGCCAGTCTGCTTTT
This sequence comes from Pectobacterium carotovorum, assembly GCA_016415585.1. Taxonomy (NCBI): domain Bacteria; kingdom Pseudomonadati; phylum Pseudomonadota; class Gammaproteobacteria; order Enterobacterales; family Pectobacteriaceae; genus Pectobacterium; species Pectobacterium carotovorum. The sequence goes on from CP066552.1 coordinate 1,002,084, forward strand.
GCTGCGTTGCCTACTGTTGAAGCGCCCCAATCCAGTGGCGGATCTGGAATTATGGGGCAAGCGAAGGGCTATTTACAAGATGGTCTTGTCCTAGGGGGATTAATACTTGCTGCCGTTATGTTCCTCAATGTTGGGACTGCCGCTGGTAAAACCTTCTCTGAAGTTCGCGATGGACGTGCCGGTTGGGAAAAATTCGTTGCTATTGTCGTTGTGGGAATCGTGTTGCTCGTCGTTATCATCTGGCTTGCAGGTAAATCTGCCAATATCCTTTTGTAAGGTGGCAGTATGCAAACTATCCCTTTTTTGCCTGATCGTTTGAATACTGAAGCCATTGTATTTCGTGGCTTTACCACTCCAGAGTTGGGGCTTACGGCTTTACTTGGTTCTTTTGCTGGTCTTTTGTGGTCCATCATCCTTGTTCCTTTTGTGGGGTGGGTCATCATCCCAACGGGAATTTTACTGACTCCTTTACTAGTCATTGGTTTTGGAGGGAAGTGGGTTTCGAGTATTAAACGCGGTAAACCTGAGAACTATATCTGGCAGAAGTTGGAGGAAAAAAAACGACATATTGGTGTAGGGGATGAGACGTTGATTATCCACTCTCAGGGATGGTCATTACGCCGTAGCCGCGCTAAGGGACGATCATGAGCATCTACCGTAACGCGGTGAGAAATCGCGACCAGCATATTCTGACATTACGCATTGCCTGTGGTGTTCTGGTTGCCATGTTACTGGTCACGATACTCGGCTGGATGCGGGCGCCTAGCAATTTGACGGTTCACAATCCTCCCGATCTCCGGGCTGGTAGTACCAAGCCCTGGTGGGAAGTGCCAGCACCGACAGTCTATAGCTTTGCGTTTTACATTTTCCAGCAACTAAACGCATGGCCCAAAAATGGTGAACAGGACTATCCCAGCAAGATATTCAGCCTATCCCCGTACCTGACACCATCTTGTCTGGATTTTCTGAATGCAGACGCGAAAAAACGCTCATTGGGTAACGAGTTGCTTGACCGTGTTCGTGTGGTTTACGAGATCCCCGGGCGGGGATACAGCGCGGAGAGCGTGGATGTTATCAGCCGTGATAACTGGGTTGTCCGTTTAGATTTGGTGACCGATGAGTATTACCACACCGAACCCGTTAAGCGGGTACTCGTGCGTTACCCACTGAAAGTCGTTCGTTGGGATGGGGATGCAGAACGTAACCCATTTGGTTTGGCTCTGGATTGTTATGACGCGATGCCACAGCGTCTGGAAATATCACATCAGCCACAGCCAGAGAAAAAGGGGATTATGCAGTGAGAATGAAACCTTTCACAGCACGGAGATTTTGTCAGAGCGGTTTACTGGGATTGTTCATTACAGCGTCATTGCATGTTGCCGCTGATGAATTAATTAAATGGGAACGCATCCCCCTGCAGATCCCATTAAAGGTAGGGCAAGAACGCGTTATTTTTGCGGATAAAAACGTTCGTGTCGGTTTCCCTCCGGCACTGAATGACAAGTTACGCGTGCAATCGACAGGTGGGGCGGTTTATCTCAAAGCGGACAGTGCATTTCCTCAAACGCGGTTGCAGTTACAGGATCTGGAAAGCGGCGAGATTATTCTGCTCGACGTGACTGCGTCACCGAATGGCCCGACAGAGCCCGTTCGTCTGGTGTACAGCGGTGACGTGACGACGGTTGATAATAGCGATCGCCCGGACAAATCATCCGGACGTAGTAGCTCATCTTCGACTTCGGAAACGAAATCAGACGCAAAAGAGTCTAAGGCACCTCGCTATAACGCTCCGTTGCCTGTTGTTTTAACTCGTTTTGCCGCGCAAACACTTTATGGACCATTACGTGCAGTAGAGCCTGTGGGCGGTATTCATCCTGTTAATCCTCGGTTGTCAGGAAAGATCACAACGCTATATCCCTCTGAACCGCTTGATATCACCACTCTGTCAGCCTGGGGCGTCGGGGGGCGATCTGTTGTGGCGCTACGCGTTCGCAACACCTCAAGCCGAAAGATCGTTCTCGATCCTCGGGTTCTTCAGGGGCAGTTTGTTTCTGCCACATTCCAGCATCGTTGGGTTGGGCCAGTAGGTACACCAGAAGACACGACAACATTGTATCTGGTCACCGATAACCGCCCTGAACTCGCATTCGTCGCAGAGTCGGTCGTTAAAGTGAACCCGACATCAGCCAAAGCCAGCAAGAAGGAGCGCGGGCATGCAAATTAAGTCCAATACGCTGGTAAAAGTAATAGTGCCATCGGTGCTGGCCATCGGCGCATTGATTGGCGTAAAAAGTTGCCAGGGACCCGCTCAAATACAGAATACTCCTGATACCTCAACGACAACATTGGGACTGTCTCAGGATGAAATGAAGGCGTTAGGTGTCGCCGGTGATACCCCTGAGGATACGCTACGCACGCTGGTCGGTTCGTTGAATCAGGTGCGCAGTGATTTAGGTAAACTCAGTCAGCAAAATGAGGATCTAAAAAAACAAAATGAGGCACTTACCCGCCGCAGTACTGACGTATCCGGGCAAGTGAACGAAGCCGTTTCTGGCGTGCAGCAGTCTTACGATACGAAGCAAAAACGCTTACAAGATGAACAATTACGTCTACAGAATAAAATCCAGGAACTTACCGATACACTGGCTAATTCGATGAGTAATCCCGGAGGCCATATTAGTGGAGGAAGTAGCTACCAGGAACCCTCCGGGCACGGCGATATCCCTCTCGGATTAGGGCTGGACGGTATGGGAAATGGTACCAGTGGCACGATGTCGCAAGGTGCAGATGGTCTGATATGGGTACAGCCAAAAGACCAGAAGCCAGCCGACCCGAATAAGACGTCCAGTTCGGGTATGCCTGCGCTCCCCCAATTTCCGACCTCTTTCCTGAACGATAATGAACTGACGCGCCAGAAGGCGGCGTATGAGCAGCAGGTGAAGGGGTACTCGAACGAAAAAAGTGAGGTTACAGCTGAGCCTGTTTACACCTTACCTGAGAATTCTACCCTGATCGGTAGTCGGGCAATGACGGCGCTACTGGGTCGTGTTCCTATTAACGGTACCGTAACTGACCCTTATCCCTTCAAGGTCTTAATTGGTAAAGACAACTTGACAGCAAATGGTATCGATTTACCGGATGTTGAAGGTGCGATCGTATCAGGCACAGCCAGTGGTGACTGGACGTTGTCGTGTGTCCGTGGTCAGGTCAACAATATTACGTTTGTGTTTGCCGATGGCACGGTTCGCACGTTGCCGCGAGCTGACGCTAATGGCAACAGTAATAGTAATAATGGCAGCAGCAATCAGGGCGCGAGTGGTTCCAGCGGTGGTATTGGCTGGATTTCTGATGAAGCTGGGATCCCGTGCATCAGTGGTGAGCGAAAGTCTAACGCATCCACCTATCTACCCACTATTTTTGCCCTCTCAGCTGGCTCAGGGGCTGCCAGCGCGCTGAGCCAGAATCAGCAAACGACGCAAACAAATGGTTACGGTGGAATGACGTCCTCACTGACGGGTGATGCTGGGCAGGCGGTTCTCGGTAAGGCGCTGGCCGGTGGCCTGAATGAGACGACTGACTGGGTGAAACAACGCTATGGCCAGACATTCGATGCGATTTATGTCCCGCCAGGCATGCGACTAGCTGTGCATATTACCAGGCAGTTGGCGATTGATTACGAAGAAAAAGGGCGCAAGGTTCGGTACGACTTCTCGTTGCCGGCTGATGGTCGCAGTCAACGTGGTTTGGATTGAGGAGGCGAGATGGAAGCTGTTCACGCCTGCTGGGAAAATATCTGGATCTTTAGCACAACATCCGCAATTGATCGGCTCCGTATAGATATTCACTATTGTCAGTCCGATTCTGAGCTGTTGGCCAAAAGTCTTGCTGAATCAGCACAAGCCTCCCTGTACTGGGCTAACGACGATCTGTTTCTTGACGTCGGCAGCCATTGTATTCCGGTGCAGGAGGGTTGTTTTTTTGTTAGACAACTACTGCCCACCTCACTCAAACGCTTTGAACTGGCCTGTTTTCTGGAGAAACAGGCCGATCCATTCCTGATGGCCATCGAACAGGGCCATCTTAATGACTGGCACTCCGTACGGATGACGGTTGCTGAATTATCCCGCCACTCGATGTGTCGGTCATTTTCACTCATTGCCGGTCATTTTCATTTATTCCGACGTTCTGGAGAAAAACATGCCTAAATTCCAAGTTATGACAACACTGTTCGTAATGGTGTTATTGAGCGGGTGTTCGACCTCAAAAGAAGAAATGCTGCCAGCTGGGGAGCACTCCATGCTGGAATTATGGAATGGCGCAGATGGCGAGGGAACGACTCGACGTTCTGCCCAGGCCAGAGATGCATTACGCCGCCCGCTGAGTACCGGGGAGCTTCAAGCGTCTTTACATGACGATCGTAGCTACAGTCGAACTCAGGAGAGTGAAATCAGCCAACAGTTTCCCCGTCTGCCGAATCCAGACATGGTGATATACATTTTCCCTCATCTGGCAGAGGGCAACACGCCGGTTCCTGGTTACAGCACAGTCTTTCCCTTCTATAGCCAGACCCAGTACGCGATGCCGGGTGAACGAGTGGAGGCGCTGTAATGTTCTCACTGTTTGATAAAAAACGGATATCCCGCTCTCGTGAAACCAGGGGACCTGATGACACGATTGGCAGTTTGGCTGAAGGTATTCCACTCCAGGTCGCTGGGCGCCCGTCGCTGCCGCGGCCCGGGAAGATGACGGTGCAGGATGAGGTCAGGCTGAATCATGCTAATCCCTCAATCATCGATTACCTGCCGTGGGTTGAATTCTTAGATAACGATAAGTGTCTGCTGTTGGATGACGGCATTTCTGTCGGAGCGGTATATGAAGTCTCTCCCGTTGCGACAGAAGGACGTACGGAAGAGCGACTGGAACAAATCCGCGATACGGTCGAGGATGCGATACAGGACAGCTTTGAAGAACTTGATGAAAACCCCTGGGTTGTGCAGTTCTTTTGTCAGGATGAGAACAATGTCGATACTTATGTCGATCACCTGAGGGGCTATGTTAAACCCCATGCACAGGGCACGCCTTTTTCGGAGGCCTGGCTGAAGGAAACGGAGCGTCATTTACGGGGGATTGCTCGTTCGGAAGGGTTGTTTACGGATACTAAAATTACTGGCCAACCCTGGCGTGGACAGCAGCGCCGTACGCGTATGGTGATCTATCGCTGGATTGGTAAAAACAACCGAGACCCAATGCCGCCAATCGCGATGCTCAATCAGGTCTGTGAACGTGTGACCAGCGCATTGTCCGGTGCCGGTGTAATGTGTGTGCGGCAGAATGGCTATCAGGTGCATGGCTGGTTGCTGCGTCATTTTAATCCCTCACCGGAATGGGTGGATAAAGACACGTTATATCGCCAGGCTGCCTATTTTGACCGACGCGATACGCCTGATGGCACCATGCCAGTACTCAATGATTTTACGGAAACGCTGTGGTTCAATCCGCCACGTTCGGATCTCGAGAACGGCGTGTGGTGGTTTGATAATCAGGCGCATTGTGCGTTGCCGGTCGAGAAACTACGGCGCCCGCCAAAGCCCGGAGCGATTACAGGGGAAATGCTCCGGGGAGAGAAGATCAATGCGTTGATGGATCTCTTTCCGGAAGGTACCACACTGTGTATGACTATAGTGGTACAGCCGCAAGATAAACTGGAAGCCGATTTTACCCGGTTATCGAAGAACGCAGTAGGCGAGAACACCGAGTCAGGTCGCGTTCGCCAGGATGTTAAAACCGTCAAAGAGTATCTGGGAAATCGGCACAAGTTGTACCGTGCTGGACTGACCTTCTTGTTACGCGCCGATGATGTGGAAACGCTCAATCATAAACGAGTTGAACTGACGACCGTATTGCTGGGAGCCGGCTTGCAGCCGGTGCGGCCGGAGTATGATGTTGCGCCATTGAACACCTATTTACGTGCATTACCCATGTGTTTTAACCCGGAGACGGATAAGAAACACTGGTATACCCGGCTAACGTGGGTACAGCATCTGGCAGGATTGTTACCCGTGACAGGTCGTGAAATGGGGACGGGTAATCCTGGGATCAGCTTTTTCAATCGAGGTGGTGACGTATTGTCATTCGACCCGCTAAATAAAGGCGATCGCAGCCAAAATGCCCATAAGCTGATATTCGGACCGACCGGTGCCGGGAAGTCGGCAACGATGTGCGCGATGTTATCGCAGGTGATGGCCATACACCGCCCCCGGTTGTTCATTGCTGAAGCCGGCAACTCATTTGGGCTGCTGGCCGATTATTTTGAAAGCCTTGGTCTGACGGTGAATAAGGTCAGTATCAAACCGGGTAATGGATTGAGTCTTCCGTTGTTTGGTGATGCGTATCAGTTGTTGAATAGTGATGTGCCTTTGGCGATTGACGCTGATGCCTTGCCTGAGCTGGACGCAGATAGCGAAGAGCAAGATGACAGTCAACAGGACAAGAAAGAAAAACGAGACATCCTGGGGGAAATGGAGATTTCAGCCCGCATGATGATCACCGGTGGTGATGCGAAGGAAGAAGCCGAGCTTAAACGAGCCGATCGCGCAATGATCCGTGAAGCGCTGGTGATGGCCGCGAAAGCCTCTTATACCGCTTCTAAACAGATGCTGCCGTCCGATCTGCAACGCGCACTACTTGATATTTCCATGGATAGTGAGCGCAATGAGCAGCGTCGTACTAAAGCCGCTGAGATGGCTGAATCGCTAAGTATCTTCACACAGGAAGGGAGTTTTGAAGCAGAACTGTTTAACCGTGAAGGGCAGCTCTGGCCAGAAGCTGACGTCACGCTGATTGATCTGGGGTATTTTGCGCGTGAAGGGTATGAAGCGCAGATGGCACTGACCATGGTGTCACTGACGAACACTATCAACAATATTGCCGAGCGTGATCAGTACAAGAAACGGGATATCGTTTTCGCTGTTGATGAGGCGCACATTGCAACGGTTAACCCGCTGTTGGCGCCATATATGACCAAGATCGTCAAAATGTGGAGGAAGTTGGGGGCCTGGCTCTGGCTGGCGACGCAAAACCTGGAGGATTTCCCTGACGCGGCCGGAAAAATGTTGAATATGGCGGAGTGGTGGCTATGCCTGGTGATGCCGAAAAAAGAAGTCGATGATATCAGCCGTTTCAAATCCCTGACGGATGAACAGAAATCGGTGCTGATGTCGGCCAGCAAACTGGATAAATGCTACACCGAGGGGGTCGTATTATCGAAGAACGTCCAGGCGTTGTTCCGTCCCTCAGTGTCAGCATAGTTGTCACCCCCTCTGAAAATAAACGCGAGGGTGATGGAGTGACAAATGAAACGTATTTCCCCTGAACGAAAATCCGGAATACTGGCAAAACTGCTGCCGCCCTACAATATGACCGTGGCTGCTGTTGCACAGATGGAAGGAATATCCGAAGCTACCCTCTATAACTGGCGAAATCAGGCTAGATCAGAGGGAAAACCCGTGCCCAGAGCAGAGAAAACAACAGACCAGTGGTCAGCAGATGCGCGCTTTGCCGTGATAGTCGAAACCGCCACACTCAGTGAGGCAGAAATCGCGGAATACTGCCGTAAGAAAGGACTCTACCCGGAGCAACTTGTTCATTGGAAACAAGGTTTTATGCAGACTGAAAATCCCGATGATAAAGCAGCCCTCAAGCAGAGTCAGAAAGAAAACAAACAGCTAAAGAGAGAACTTCTCCGTAAAGAAAAAGCCCTTGCGGAGGCGGCAGCCATACTGGTATTGCGAAAAAAGCTCACAGACTACTACGGGGAAACCGACGGGGACGACTGACACCTGAAGGTGAGCGACAGCAGTTTATTCTCTGGATAAATGAAGCGGTAACCTCGGGAGCGCGACTGGCCATTGCCTGCCGTGAAGTCAACATCAGCCTGCGTACCTGGCGACGCTGGCAGTACTTTCCCCGTGACCGGCGAGCTGAGGCGGTAAGACCCGTGCCGTTTAATCGGCTGAGTCCGGAGGAAGAAAACCGGATACGGGGTGTCTGTCATGAACCGGAATATGCCAGCCTTCCCCCCTCACAAATCGTGCCGCGTCTGGCCGACAGGGGTATTTACCTGGCCAGTGAGTCAACATTCTATCGGGTGTTGCGTCGCTCAGGTGAAGTCCATCGCAGAGGACGTCAGGCACGGCAGCAGAAGGTATCAGCACCGACAACCTTTATAGCGTCTGGGCCTTGTCAGGTGTGGTCGTGGGACATCACCTGGCTACCCTCTGTAGTGCGTGGTCGCTGGTTTTATCTGTATATGATACTCGACCTGTACAGCCGAAAAATCACCGGTTATGAGGTGTATGAGACGGAAAGTGGTGAACAGGCAGCGGCACTGATGCAACGTAGCGTGATACGGGAAGGCTGCTGGCGTCAGCCCCTGGTGTTACATGCTGATAATGGTGCGGCGATGAAATCGCAGACGCTGCGGATGAAACTACATGAACTGAATATCACAGCGTCTCACAGCAGACCGCGAGTCAGTAATGATAATGCGTATGCAGAGTCGCTGTTCCGGACGCTGAAATATGTCCCACAGTGGCCGTCATCAGGGTTCCGAAGGCTGGAGGATGCCCGTCACTGGGTGAATCAATTTATCCGCTGGTATAACGAAGAGCATCGTCACAGTGGAATACGCTATGTGACGCCGGCAGAACGACATCGTGGTGAAGACAGAGCTCTGCTGACCCAGCGGGATGAACTGTATAGTCAGGCACAGAAAGCGCATCCTGAGCGCTGGTCAGGGAAGACAAGAAACTGGCAGCCGGAAGGCCCGGTAACGTTGAATCCGGAACGGGAAAAACAGGCGGCTTAAATTAACCAAGGGTGCCAACTACCTTGACACTTACCGCCGTGCCGTTCCCCCCAGTTTGTACCTGGCACTCGGTATGACAGAAAAAGAAGAAAAAGTGGAACGACGTCGTTTGATGAATGAATTCCATTGTTCGGAGCTGGAAGCGGCAATGCGGGTCGCCACAGCATTAGATAAAGCCCGTGGCTTGGTTGAGCAGGAGAAAGTTGTAGCATGATGACATTGAAATACCCTACGCCGACGATCCAAACGGAGAGTGGCCATTTTCCCATGCTTTTTAGTCTGAAACCGCAAGGTGAGGCGGGGATTTCCCTGAAAAATGACAGCGAACTGCAACAGCTACGTGATGCTATTCGTCAGCGTTTGCCTATGCAGTGCAATGTAACGTGCCATCCTCACCGAGTCGGTACTCGAGGTGCGGTAGCGCTGCATTTTGATGGTGGACACGGTATCGGCCCTTGTGTGGATATCCTGATTTCTGTTGCCGGCACAACGAGCTGGCCAGATCCAGATGATTACGATCATCCACGGTGGTACATTTCTGTTCCAGATGCAGTGGATGCAGTTTACCTGGTGTTGTACCTCAAAGAGGTTGCAACTAGCAGTATCAATAAAGTTGGTAATAAATGAATACAACCCCAGGTAAAACTGGGGTTGTGGAACTACGAAATTTCAACTTCAACAATATACGCAGGAACCATTTTTGTTTGCGTATGAAATGAACCTGGTAGACATTTTCCCACTGTTATGTCTTCGATGTACTGTTCTCGTATATATTTCAATGTTGCCCCTGACGCAAATAAAATCTCCATTTCGTGACCAAGGTTCGTGCCTTTGTGTTTGAACGCAAAGATTTTTGTGCAAGGGTTTTTAACCTTTAATACCAATATATCAATTCTTCCTGCGTCGTAAGCTTTCCCCCCATGTAGGGTTTCAGCAAATGCGACGTTAGGTGAAAGAGTTGTTGATAAGGGGCGTGTAGTAACGAACTGTGCATTTTTTCCATGTGCTGTAGGCCAAAAACCACCATGGAAAAGGTATTGTCCCTCACTAAGAACAGAACCTACTTCTTTTATGGTATTTGATACGCTTGCCAGATCGCAATTAGGGTAGTGTGATTGATAACGAGCAATGTCCTTAGGGGTAACTGGCGGCATTGAACGTGCCCATGAGCCATGTTTTTTAACCATGTTTTCTATATGTATTGTTAGCCCGTTATCTGTTCCCGCTTCATTAATTGCATATATTGCTGCACTAACGGGGTCTGTTATGTTGCATTTTAATCCCTCTCTGACGTTAGGGCCTGGACCATCTGGTATAATGACCCCTATCTCATCTGGTCTCATAAGTCTCATATTCCATCGAACGTAAGGCTCTTTGAGTATATTAATTATTGGTAAACTCATGACTCTGTATCCTGATTTTTTCGTATGTGATTGGACTTTCTTATTTAATATAATTTTTTGAATAAAAATATAAAAGGCATGTCTGATATAGTAACGGTTTGGTATTAAATGCAATATGCCTTACGTTGCCTTTAGCCGATTAATAAAAGAAAAAATGCTCCAGCTTAGGCTAAAAATTTTTATCTATCTAAAAAGAGTTTATCGCTGCTTATCTTCTCCGCTTGCTGCAACCTGATGGGTATTTATTAACCTAAAGGAGTGTGGTGATGAATGGCAAAATCAGTGCTTTTCTTCTCCTGTTTTTACCTGTGCCATTATTGGCTAACCCCGTTGTCTATACCGACCAGCAACATCCTCCTACCAATCTTACACCCGAGACTCAGATAGTCTGGCTGGATGCGCCGGAACGGTTGCAACGTTCCGTGTTTGGCGAGTTTTCAGCATCGATGGAACAAGCGACAGCGCAAGCTCAGGTTGTCATGCGTTCTCCGCAGTGGCAACAGCATGAGAATGATCTGCAAACGGCCTATCGTGGCGTTGTGCATGCATGGGAAATCGGTGTGCGCAAATATCCTGCTGTTGTTTTTGACGATCGCGACGTGGTGTACGGCACGGCTGATGTTGCCAAAGCGCTTGCGTATAAAATGCAGGAAAGGGGACGACCATGAGTCGATGGCGAACCCGGTTACGACCGATTGCAGTTGGCATTATGCTCACGACAGCATGTGAGCCTGCTGCTATTGCTGCCGTTAACACAGCGCAAATTGTTGCCAGTGCTATTTCTCCTGGGTGTATCAGCTGGCGTGTCAGTGGTATTTGTTACTGGCTATTTTGCACTAAATTCGGCTGTACTATTCGCACGTCCGTCAAAGTCACTCACTTTATTCCTGATGCTGTGGTTTCTACCTATATGGTTCCAGGGGGGAATCCCTGGACTGAAATGTCCCCGGTCAGCCAGGGGGCGGGAGGGTTGGAGAGTACCATTACCAGTGGATTAAGCGGGGTCGCAGCAGGCGGTGGGAACGCAGCAGACATTAAAGATCCTGGCCGAAGAAAATCCAACATCAAATTTAAGTATGCGGATGCGATCGGCCATCCCGCTTCAACCCTCATCGGCGGACAAATTCCCGGCTATTCCTGCGACAGCGTCGCGACGCCGTTCATGCCGTATTTTCTGAGCACGCTGGATTCTCTCGCCTGGCGAACGGGAATTCCTGAATCGCTGTATCCGGAGGCGCTAATTCCTGGCCAGCGTGAAGTCGGTAGCATGACATCAGGGATTATGTGGGGGAATGTTTATCCCCGCTCTGGATTTATCCAGCATACCGATGACGATAAAGCGTCAGCTGTGGTCGCCCAGCGCGTGGCGGACATTATTACGCGTTCTGGCCAACTGCACGTCTATCAGCCCCTGACAGGCTCCCGGCGTGATGGGTACTGGCCTCCCGAACCTGTCGTGGAAAACACCAACAATCACAAGTGGCAGCGCTTGTCGCCACAGCTCACGTCTTCATGTGCCGTATTTCCTGATGGTGACCACATGTCAGCTGAAAATGGCAGTGCCGCCTATACCCTCTGGCAACCCTACAGTTGCTGCCAACGCCGCGGTCAGCGGTTGTTATCTGTTACGAATTTTTAAGGAATAACGATGAGAATGAAGTTTTGCGTTCTGGCTATAGGCCTGCAATTGATTGCGCCGTGCGTTCTCGCCGATCAGTTCAACGTCAATTTGCCTCAGGCAAACAGCGGTTCACCGGGGTATGGGGCTGATGTCAGTGGTGCAGTATCAGACAAACTCTTTTATACGCTTGGAGGAGGCTCTGTGATTTCACAGCCGGCGACGCGTATCAGTATGGAGAAGCTGGGTGTCGATCTCGGTTGGAGCTCTGATCTGCAGTGCGGCAATTTTGACCTGAAAACCACGGTTGGCAATCAGTTGAATGGGGTGACATCAGGATTCAAAAACCTGATGGGGGAAGTCATTCAGGGGGCGACCGGTGCAGTGTCCAGTTTACCTGGCGCCATTATTCAACGAGCGAGCCCGGGGCTCTATGACATGCTGACTAATGGCGTTCTCCAGGCAAATGTCGCGTTTGATAAGGCCATGTTTAACTGCCAAAACATGACCAAACGGATGATGGATTTTTCGGATTCCAGTAAATGGACCCAATCAGCACAGGCCGATGAATACAAGCAATTGGTCAACAGCGGAAAAGCGGATGCCATCCAAACGGATAACGATTCCCAGAAACTCACCGGCAATAATGGCCAAAACTGGATTGGTGGCCAACGACGTGGGGGGAAAGGGCAACCTGCTATTCGTCCAACGCATGATTTGGCGGCCGCGGGTTATAACATGATGAACAGCCAGCCGGTGTTGAGTACATCTTCCGTCAGTACCAGCAATTGCACGGGCTCCGTTTGTCAAAAATTCCCCAATGCGGAGGAAGCCGCAAAGGCTGTTGTCCAGGTACTTGGCGATCGCTCAATGCGGACGTGTAAGGTAGCCTCTGAATGCACCAGTGGGGATGAGGCTCAGCAACCCGGCACGACCCAGGCGGGAACGGGATTTGCCCCCATGTTGGAGGATGCGACGAAAGCCAATCTTGAACAATTGGTGAAAATGGTTAATGGGGTAGAGAAACCAACGGCTGCGAATCTGGCCAAATTGAAAGCCGGTAGCCTGACTATCACCAGTGGCGTTATCCGAGCATTACAACGCGACCCGGATAACGCTGCGTTAACGGGTCGGCTGGCCAGCGAACTGGCGATGGCGGATACGGTCGAGACAGCATTACTGATGCGCCGTATGCTGATGACCGGAATGTCTGAGCCCAATGCCGCGGCTCAGGAAGCCGCAGTTGATGAGGGGACCCGGCGTATTGAATCACTCGATCGGGAAATTAATGCCCTGAAGAACGAGATGGAGCTTAAGCGCGAGCTGGCACGTAACTCGGTGCTGACGATCATCGAACGGGAAAATAGTCGTGTAGAAACCAACCCGCAGAAGCAAATCCAGGACAATACGGATGCACGCTTCAATCAGATGACTACTCCTGCTCAGAGTAACTAACTATGTCTGAATCTAAAGAGACACGACCTCATCCCCCCCTGAAACGACTACGCCAGGGAACCAAAGTGTTGCTGCTCGTGCTGGCATTCGGCTCTGGCGTTATGTTTATTGCATTTCTGATTGCGAGTATTGGCGTGTCCTATCCGGATGAATTCTTAGCGCTACGCCACTGGATGCAGCGAACGAGCATTGGCTGGTTGGTCTGGCGGTTGACGCTGTATAGCGTGCTGGGATGGGGATTCTGGAAAATCTGGCATGCCCCAGGATGCAAGCCGGAGTATAGAGCATCGCTAAAGCGAATGGGCATCGTGAGCGTGATGTTTTTGTTCGCGTGTGAGTATGCCATGTATCTCGATACAGGAACGATGCGATGACCACGAACAGCTATCTCGAGTACTTTCTGACGCTGTTAGGTTGGGTCATTAATAATGGCCTGTGGAACATCCTGATTGGTACCGGGCTTTTTGCTGCGCCGCTGGCATTCAAGGTCGTTGGCATCTGGATGAAAGTTCGGGAAGAAGGTGAGGATGAAGGCAATAAAGGGATGCTGTCACTGCCACGTATCGAGAACGCGTTGTACGGTGCGTTCTTTGTGATGCTGGCCTGCTGCGTTCCGTTGATTAATCTGAGCCTGAGTACCATGCAGTACGATACATCCCGGGCAAAAATGTGTGGGACTTGGACAACACAGTCTCCGGATGACAGTGGATATTCCAGCGTGGTGTCTAGCCTCGGCGATCAGACAGCCGCGGTACCCTTTTGGTGGGCTGTCGTACACCGCCTGTCAAAAGGCGTAACGCAGGCTGCGGTCGCAACCATTCCGTGTCGGCCGGATTTGCGCCAGGTTCGTTTTGAGGTGCAGAGGACCAACATCAGCAATCCGGCTCTGGCTGAAGAGTTGCAGGACTTTACCAACGACTGCTATGCGCTCGCGCTATACACGTGGAAACAACAGGATCAGGGGGCCACAACGGATAAGGATGTGCTGAAGGACATCGAATGGCTAGGCAGCTCAACATTTCGTTCCCGCTATTATGGTGAACTGAACTCAAAAATGCCGCGGTCAAATTTTCCCTGGAGCGATGCCAGGGACAGTGGTCGGCCGAATACGGGGCGCGGTGGTTATCCTACCTGTAATGAATGGTGGTCCACAGCGGATACCGGCTTGCAGGATAGAGTAGTCAATCAAGCTGATCCGGGCATGTGGCTGCGTCTTTCTGCCGCACTGAAAATGATGGGGAAAAGCACTGCTGACTATAAAGAAGCGGTGATCAGGCGTTTGGTGAGTCCTCAGAGCCTAAATATCTCTCAGGGAGGGCAGGTTTACGCTGGTTACGGGGGTAATGCGGACTTCACTACGATGAATACCGTCAATCGGTTTGGTGCCATTGCCGGCGGCGCGTTGGGAAGCCTGGGGGCATTTCCGGCATTTGATGCCATGCGTCAGGCTCTACCAATGGTTCAAGCTATTCTGCTGATGGCCACGTATGTCATGTTACCGTTGATTCTCGCTTTTGGTGTTTATGACTTCAAGGTCGTAGTTACTTTGACATTCGTTATATTCGCACTGAATTTCCTGACGTTCTGGTGGGAATTAGCGCGCTGGCTCGACAGTTGGTTACTTGAAGCACTGTACAGTTCTGATACCCATAGTCGGTTTAATTTGGCAGGTTTTCAGAACACTTCTGACGATATGGTCATGAGCTTTGTGATGGGAACAATGTTTATTGTTCTTCCCACCGTATGGGTTGGCGCGTTGTCGTGGGCTGGCGTACGTATCGGTGATTTAGCGAGTGCGATGCGCAGTGGTACCCAGGATGCACAAAAAGCAGGGGGAAGTGCAGGGGATGCGGCAAGTAATGCCGTGAAACAGAAGGCTGCTGGTAGGGTATAAATAGGGATATAGCCGAGGAGAGAACAGCTCTCGGCTATTTACTTTTCCACCACCACCAGTAGTTGCTATCGTCGAGCGCTTTTTCACCGATTATTCCTTTTTGGGGACTCAAAAGGATGAAAGCCCAGAGAAAGAGCGCAACCCCTGCAATAATAAATCCACCAAAAAGGATCGCGGTAGCGGACAAAACACAAAGCCCAGCGACAGGGATATGCCCGGCCCAGGTAGGTAAATGAAAACGTGTTGCCAATGCAATACACGCAGCATCCCAGTGTTTTAACGTGTTTTTGAAGTGTAGCCAGATCCCAGCAGCTTTCAGTCCACGCTGATAGGCTCGATTTTTTGCTGTGCTAGGCATACGGATGTCCTTCTCTATGGAATACTTCATGGTTACATTTTAGTCTAATGAAGAGCGCAAATCCATCAAATTAAAAGGAATTGAGTTGCCTTTTGTTAATGTCAGCGTTGGTGTTTTTCAGTAACGTGACAGCATCACTGCCCGACATCTGAAACTGCACCCGATGACGCGCCGCTACATCAAGCGCAAACACCTTCGTATACACCTCCGTCGAGCTAATGCTCTTATGCCCCATCAGACTCTGCAGTACTTTCAGCGGTATGCCGGCGTACAACATGTGCATCGCGTAGGAGTGGCGGAACGTATGGGGCGTCACCGGTACGGAGAACGTTACCCCGTCGGCCGCCGCGGCCTCCACCGCTTCGGTCAGCCAGGTGCGGACGGTACGGTCGGTGATCTCCCAGATACGCGCCTTCTCCGTTCTGCCGCTTCGTTTATTGCGCCGCTCCAGCGGAATTTTCAGTGTCGCAATCATCATCTCCAACTGCGACACGTACTGCGGATCGGACAGCGGCACCACGCGGTTCGTGGTAATTCCGGCAGGCAGACGTCCGGCACCTCTGGACGCCTTTTCGCTGCGTTGCTTGAGTGTGGCCAACTGCACGAACGGGTATGGCGGCGCCAGCACAAAATCCCCCCGCGTCAGCGCCAGTATTTCATTGATGCGGGCACCGGTGTTCCACAGCGTGGCGAACAGGGTTTTGCGGTACAGATCGGGAATATAGTGAAGCAGGGCGCTGATTTCCGGCGCCAGCAGGTATTTTGGGGCGCTGTCGTGGATAGCCGCAACCTGGCGCAGTGCCAGGGCGGACGGGTAATCGATAGCAACCGGCAGTTGGGGCGTAGCCCCCATCGGGTAGGGGGCGGGCAGCAAAGAACCGGTCATGATGTTTGAGCAGCCGCGGTAGCACACTGCTGCGTAAACCACGCGATGGCCGTATCGGCGTAGCTATCCCCTGCCGACACAGTGAGTTTCCCTGCCTGCTCCAACTGGCGACCGAGATCGGCAAGCTGGCGCTGCATAACCAGCAGGTTATCCAGCTGTGACAGTGAAACACAGACGTTTTGGATCTGGCGCGCAAAATCATCCAGCACCTCATCAGCCTGAACGCCAACCTTATGGGGCAAGGGGCGTTTGATACCATCTTTCTCAGACTGTAGTTGCTGGCAGAGTATCAGTAGGCTGATCCCCTGCTGTGATAAAGACTGTTGTTCTGACATGCTGTTCAGCACCTCGTTTGTTTGTTGACTCATCAGCCGAATTTAGAATGTATTTTTAGGGTGAACAACGGGCAAGACGCTATCAGCTCCGGTTTCCTGACGCAGCGTAAGCGCCACCGCATCAATAAATAAACGAACCGCTTCAATCGCTTGTGCCAGATGCCAACTGTTGATAGATACCGGCTCATCATCGTTACTGACACCATTTCGATGCACTAGATGCTGTCTGGTAGCAACAATGTTCACCAGAGGATCAATGGGCCACTCAGGGGGAGTTTTAAGTACCAATCGGAAGTACGTGTTCATCTGCGCCAGATTATGGAACGTCTGACGACTGACAAATAACTGAGCGGTTCGGCATTCCAGATTTGTTCCATCCGAAGGCGTTCCGTCCGCTTGCTTCTGCGTATTACGCAACACCTCGGTCTTATACTGCGCAAGTGACTTCCTGAAGCGAGGAGCCACACGGGAATCAAAGCGCTCCAAATGAGCAGGATCACTCAGCAGTGCCCGCGCAGAGTACATCAGAAAGGCCTCCATCACTGTTACGGTATGAGCATAAGCCAGGCGCAACGCGATGTTACTTTGTGCTGAAATCATCAGCGCATTCAGCTCATTCAGTTCACCGACGGCATGGCGATAGCGGTCGTCAAGATCGTTAAGGGAATCCTGGAACCACTGCCTCTCTGCATCTTCGACCAGGGCATCGAGCATCCAATCATGCGCCAGACCGGCAGCATCAAATGCCTCAGTGCCTTCCTCTGCCTCTGGATAGTGTTCCGCAATCCATTCGTCACGCTGCGCTTCCTGTGCTTCAAAGAGAAGTTCTTTAACACTACCCATCCACGTTTTCCTTCTGATTATAAAGAAAGGTAAACCGAAATCTATCTCGCCCAAGAAGTGCAGGGCAAGCCCCGCAGCCGCCGTATTGGGGGGCAATCATCGAATGCCTCGCGTGGAATGCTGCCTGTTGTCGGTTGAGCGAGATAAATCCTGCCCTGGTGTTAACTAAAGAGAAAAAGTTGCGTTTTTGCTTTGTCTCTTGCCAAGAGATCCAACGCCCAGACTTCATGAAAAGCCGTAAGGTGTGATGTGGCAGGCGGCCAGAGCACTAACGACCAGCGGTAGCAGCCAGGCATACACAGCTTTTTGGCAACCACATCACCGCGCTCGTCAAGAAGGAAAAACTGCCGAACGGGGCGGTCGTCATCGGTAGCCAGCCAACCGGTGTACAGCGTAACGGTTTGGTGGCCATCAGCAATGAGCGCGTCGATAACGTCCTCACTCCCCATACCTAACCCCTTAGGGTAATAATCACCCCGCGTTATTATGTTGTGTCGCCCTTGACGGCGCACCACCCTGCGTCCGTTACCGGCCTGAATATTCCCCGGCTTATTATTGCTGCCGTGAATGTCCCTTATCTGATAGTCACCTATGACGCAATCACCCAGCTTAATTACCGGACCGCCCGTTTCAACGGATCCGACTTATTTCAGTATACGCGGTTTTCGGAAGCAGGACACGCCCGCAGCGGCAGAGGGGGACGCCCGTCCGCCCTGCCGCGCTGAGTAGCGCGGGTGCCCGACTGACGCCTAATATCTGCCGTATTTCAAGTGGTTGGACGGGATGACGGCGCTAGGCGGACGCCTCCGACGGCGGTCGGATTGCGCAGATCCGGGTCTAGCAGAAACCGGATCCGTAGCGGAAACATGAACAAAAAATCGCCACGGCATCACCAAGCAGGGGAACGCCTCATCGTTATGACGATGACATGATGTCTGACCGGAAATGGAAAATAACAGGGAGGAAGGGCAGTAACAGGTTGCATAAATGACAATATACCAATAGCATCATCAATACATCATAGCGTCATCAATCATTAAGACTTGTGACGCTAAGGTGAAATTGCTGGCTGGCCATAAGCCTGGAAAGTTGATGGTCCAGCCAGCGCCCGTCAATTCTGACAAAATTAGGAGTACCACATGGTACACGAGAAAGAAACTATCGATTACACCGTGCGTGGCTTTAGCCGAGAATTTGATATCACGCTCACCCATTTGTCTATTCTGTGGAGCAAACCCAAGTCGGTTATTCTGCGCGAACTCGCCGAGCAGTACCTCACCGATCGCATCAAGATGTTCGGGATGATGAGCAAGCATGTGGCCGCGCTGGATGAGATGATGGCCAGAAACCTCGGCGCCGAACTCATCGAACTGCCGTACGAATCGCACATCACGACCGGTCACAGCCTGGAGATGGCCAAGCTGCTTACTATCAGCTCCGACGAGCAGCTGGAAGATATTCTGGTACGCAATACGCCCTATATCATGGTTCGCGCCAATCAGGTGATCAAAGGCACTCCGCGTACGGTAAAGGGCATGACGCTGTGGTTTGCGCTGTTTGCCGAAGTGGCGTCGTCTTCCCCCGATGTCGTGAAGGCCGCCTGGGAGCAGATCTTCAACTCCTTCAACGCCTTCGACGACGAATCCTACTACCGGTATTATAAAAATATAAATGAAATCAGGGCATTAATGAATAAAGTCACGATTACTGCGGATCTGCACGACGTCCGGCATGAAGGGAAATTTTGTACCGTCGCCATCACCAAACCGGCTGATTACGCGTACGGGGCCTGGCTTGCCGTCATCACGCTGACGCCGGCTGGCGCACAGATTGCCGCAAAGGCTGCTGCCCAGGAGGCGCTGAGCGGCCTGTGTTACCCCACGCTGGAGAAACGGCAAATTGTGGCCAAAAAAGACACGGGGTATCACGCGATGGCCTTTCCTGAAGACGGCGGGGAGATGCAACGGGGCTTTACGTTCATTGACGACCGCTGCGAGCTGAATGTCTACTCCAAGGGCTACGCAGGAAGCTCCGAATTCAATCACCCGACCCCGCTGAAACACGTGGCTGAGGTACTGGCGTCGCTGACGGATGCACACCTGAAACCGTTCCTCGCCTAACCCTTCCACTCCACTCACAGGTCGCTTCGGCGGCCTTTTTTTGGGCCGCCGCCCAGCTCCCCCGTGATTATGCCCGGATATCCCGGCGCACCAGATCCATCACCAACTGGTAATGCGTGTGCTGATGGCGGGACAAACGCAGTCCCTGTGCCCAGGCGTCGTCAGCCAGACGGATGGCCTCCTCGCCGGTTCGCTGCTGCGCTTCTCTGGTCTGCCAGAGTTTGCGGATTTCATGTTGCGTATTCATATGTATGGCCTTGTGTGGTGATAAGAGCCTCTACCATGCCGTCACGACGCCCGCCGTACACTACCTATCTGCAGATATTCACGCCTGATCGCGCAGCAATAACTGGGCCGGGAAAGCGAGGAATTTCAGAGTTAGAACGGAAAATCGTCCTGACCAGAGGCGAAGTCCCATGGCGGAACGACGGAACCGGCTGGTTCAGAACGCGGGGTATAGCTGTATGTGCTCCGCCTGACGGAGTCTGTGGAATATTCAAACCGGGCAGCCCGTATACCGTGAACGCTGACAGAGTGGAGATCTATCTCCAGAGCAGGCTCCCGGCGATCGTCCTGAAGTGAAAGGTCGGAAATTTCACGCCCGTCGGCATCCGGCGCACCGGTATCCTGAGAAGATATAATCTCTGTAACACAGATATCTGGCTCCCATTCATCTTCGTCATACTGATGGCCATATCTGATCATGCAGTCCTCCTTTGCCGGCAGTGTCATCAGGCGGACACGGGAGGCCTTATGGAACAATACAACGTTGTATCGCTCCTCCAGCCCAGCCCCCGGCAGCTGTACGGAGGGATAGAGGATGCCGTCAAGGTCAAATCGGGAAGAGTCCGCCAGGTATTCTGCTATAACCTGAGTCGGGATATAACGGAAGTCTTCTTCACCAGGCAGTACAGGATCGACAATCCTTCTGGTCAGCGTAGAGAGGAACGCAGCCTGTTCACGTCTTTTTATATACTCCGGATCGAGCAGGCTTCCGTTATCCAGAACACTTTCAAGCGCTGGCAGGTTCAGCAGCCTGAGCGAGCGGATAAGACTGAACTTGGCGCAAACCGCATTGCAGCCCACCGGAGGGCGAATTTCAGAAATGGCCGTATCGACTGAACTGGCACCATAAAAGACCGAAATACCTCTGGCGCTCATACGGTTTTCACCACTGAGATGAGGCGGCGGCGGGCCTAACTCCCTGTCCGGAGACACAAGCATTTGCTCTAGCTCAGTATGATTACGACTCCAGCGGGCGCGGTACAGTGACGGGATCGCAGTACCTGGACCGGCCTCAATGGTCACCGGTACTTCACCGTGGGCACGCATTGTCTCCACACCACGAAATATGCTGTCGAGGGTGGTGTTGACGGCATGGTTGATGAAACGTGACTCTGAATTTAACGAGGTAACAAATTGTCTCCACATGGAATCGAGACGGCCGGTACTTATCTTGCGATGTTCAGCATAACAGGCACCCCGTGCAAACTCGGTCTCCAGTCCGATGATGTCGGAATCAAAATCAGAATGTCTATATTCGAGGAGTTGTTGAATATCGTCTGCAATCTTACGGCGTGTCTGGAGCAAATCTCCAATAAGCTGCACGATATCTTCCCCGTCGCGGAACCAGTCATAATCATCAGTATGACGAAGTCGGGCATACTCCATCTCGTTCGGTTCAGTGGGCGTCCGGTAAAAATGTGCTTTAATCGCCTTTTCTGTCAGGTTGCTTACTGCCTCCAAAGAGAAACAGGCGTAGATCTGCGCGCAGTAATGACAAGTCTGCTGGATTCCCTCCTTCTCAATACTGTTTCGTAAAAATTCTTCTGTAATACAAACAGCACAAACCCAGCACTCATCTGGCTCTTCGGCACTCATAAATAAAGGTATCTCCGTGTGAATACTCTGCTCAGGAAGTTTATCAGACGTAGCCTGCCTGAGATTTCCTGCTTTATCAGTTTTCGGATTCCGATGAAAAATGAGGTCCAAAGCAGTGAAATTTAAAGTGACATGCTTCATGCAGGACATCTGGCATTAACAGGCCTGGCGTTCGCCCGAAGTCCTGGCTTAAGGCTTCCAGACTAATGACGGGATCAGCGCCTCCAGGCTCGCCGAATCCACAGGCGATGCAAGAAAAGTTATCTTTATTTCACCGGTGAGGTGCGCCACATTAAATCGGTGATTACCGTCTGCAATATCGATTTTTTTAACACCATTTATTTCAACGATCCGTAACACGGGCGGAGTCAGCGCGTCTCCGTCTTTCCAGTGATTGATGACGTCTTCAATCTTATCATCAATGGCCCCCTCCCTGAGTTCCTCGACACAGTCGATTTTTCTGGCATAGATCAGATGCGCATGTATTTCAGCGGTTAATGCGCTCCCCAGGCGTAGCTTCCCGACCGGAGCTGCCCACTCAGGGGGATCACCGTCAAATGCCCAGTCCCTTCCATCCGGGTCTTTACTCCACGTAACCCGGAGTGGAGGCCATTTACTGACCGGTTCGTCAAGATACATCCCGCACGTTCCTGTTCACTGTTGTTTTATTGCCAGCGAGCATAGCCGCAAGCACTGTCATTCTTCAATGACTTCCGGGACTGCCAGAATCCGGATCTGTTACCTGAAAATGATGATGCGATGGTATTCTTCGTATTACACATTTTATATGCATGTATCATACGATATGTATTCATTGTGAGCGGCGCGAATACGTTTCCGGCCTACGAGAAGGGAAGTTAGAACAAAGCATGATGAGAAGTGAAGTATCAATACGAAAAGTTATTTAGTAATGAATAGGCTGAGATGGTTTTTATTAAACGGCGGAGGTGATGGTGAGTGATGTTTTTTATCGTTCAACACTGAAAGTTAGTTGTGTATTTCTGGGGTATTATCGATATAAAGATGTTTTTCAAATATTGGAGAGTGATAAATCAGGCCCTACCCCTGATCATAAATATGTTGATATTGAATTCAATGATAAATATATGATGAATAAAGAATGGGAGTTTAAAAACGTATTCGGACAGGCTTATGGTCACCTTGATTTACTTCAGGAGTTAATTGCACTTCTACATATTTGCACTAATCAATCTTGTGAATTGGATACTGACGGTATGGGGGCGAAGCCTTTGCCACAGAAAATAATCCAGGGTTTTACACCGGTTGAAAAAGAACCACACTCTTCCCCTATGGAAAAAAGTGATACTCGAATCCTTGAAAGAATGAATCCAGGCTTAGCGTTTATCGAAATTCAGAGTCAATCAGAACTGTTGCTTGATAATTACTTTAGATTAGATGATTTATCGCGGTCAAGAATAAACTCTTCGTTATTTCTTCAAAATAAAATGAGACAGATTATCTTAATTTCGGCTAGCATGGGGGTTGTTGGTTACATATCTTCAATTGAGAATTTGGTAGACTTTGAAGGTGAAAGAAATGGGTTTGAATCTAAGAAGTGTGAGTCATGCAAACAACCTGTTTATTCAATAACTCGTCGTTTTAATGATTTTATGAATAAATACTCTGAAGAAAATTTTAAGGTTCAGAATGATGTAAAGGGTGTTTATCGTACCCAACAGGAATTTGATGGGCTTTCATTCAAAAAACTCATCGGAGAATTCTATAAAAAACGGAGTAGCATTACTCATGCTGGAGATATTCTTCGGATAGACAAAATGCTGTCCTCATTTTCAATGAAGGATGTCAGGTTTTTTAATGAAGTCGAAACTCATGCTCGCATTGCATTATTTAGTTATATTCTAAATTTTGATTTCAAGATAGATGGTTAGAATAATCCCATAGTTTTCTTTACTCTGAAGTTTCTATTTGATTGTTTTGTTTGTTATCCATATATCCACGGACAAATAAGCCAGTGAGTCTGCGCCCACCAAAGGCGCGGACGAACGGAAGCGGTCGGCGAGTGTCGAGCCGACTTTGTCGGTGGGTATGTGGGTAACTATTTGACGATCCCGAATCGCATTGTTAATATCCTTTTCGCTGTACCATCGTCCACTCGGACGATCACCAATGATCCGTCAGCCTGTGAGGATCGCCTTAGGGTGGCTGTGAACACTTCTGTAGCCTGCAAGGAAGAACACGCTCAGTTGCGTGTGGTAAATCTGCCAGCCTTTGGAAGCAGATATCACCAGGTAGTTTAAACGCCGTTGCGAGCGTGGTGATGAAGGTCCGTTTATCCACTCAAATACTGACTCGTCTTAGCGAGCTCAGCCCGATAGCTTCAGCAACAATTTGATGTTGTTCGAAGTTTTCTGTTTTACGCACGATTCAAGATACGAATACGTCTAGAGCACCGTCCGACCTTTGCACGCACGTATAAGGCCATTTGGTACATTTGGCCGCTTACGGGAGTCGCAATGGAAGGTCAAAGCTGCGCGGCGTCACTTGTGCATGAGCAACGCGAATACCAAGTGACGCGCGAGCGCGTAATACGGTCAGAGCTTACGCACTGCCCGATAGACGATTCTTCTACCATCTGACCAACACGTAGTAACGGTTTTTAGTACGTATAAAGACGTTTTACTAACCGTTTAATGGTCGTTCATTTAACAAACAGTCCGAATGTATGAAAAACATCATCATGAAGACATTTCTATTAGATAGAGGAGGTAATCAGCACGACATCGATGGCGACGCCAGCAACAACTGGCGTGTGGAGGTAGACTGACGAAAGTCAGCCCGGCGTAAGCCGCGAATGGGTAACACCCAGGGTGCCTTGCAACAATTCAACATTTCGCCCCCGATGCACAGATGTCTGCTGAGACGCAGGATGCGCAAAATCAAACCGTGTCGTCGGGGATGAAGTACCTATTTTTGCTCTCTTTTAGAAGGGTGCCGGTGAGTTACGTATTCCGTTCACACTGACGGAATACGTAACTCACTTCATTAGAACTGGAGGGCTATATGGCTAAGTTAAACAAGAATCTTGTGACGTTAGCGCGGGACGGTGGCGGTAGTTTTAAAACACTTAATGACCGTATGAAAATAGCCGATCGTTTTGCGGAAAGGTTAAAGCGCTTGAATGTGCAGATTAGGGATGCAAAGAATATTAAGCCTCGTCATATTGAAATGTATATCAGAAGTCGTCAGGAAGAGAAAATTTCAATCAGGACGTTGCAAAATGAAATGTCAGCAATACGATCCATTCTGCGTGCAGCCGGTAAGACCATTATGGCTAACCCAGAAAACGAAAAACTGAGTAATCAGGCATTGGGTATTTCTGGCGTGAGTCGTGACGGTTCAAAAGTCGCTATTCCAGATAATGTATATCAAGGGATTTTAGAAAAGGTGAGTGCTGCAGATAAAGGTGCAGCAGCTGCAATGGAATTATCCCGCCTTCTTGGTTTACGGACTGAAGAAACTATTCAATCAGTTAAGTCTCTTAAAACATGGCAAAAGGCATTACAAAATGGTAATGAGAAAGTCCGGATCGTTTACGGCACGAAAGGGGGGAGGCCAAGAGATACGACAATTATTGAAAGGGACACGTTAATCAATGCAGTGAATAATGCAATACATATTACGAGCGAAAATAACGGGCGGTTGATTAATCGTCCTGCGTTGCATTTGGCAATTGAACAGTATCGTAATATCGTTAGGGAAGCGGGGCTTGTCGGAAAATATGCACCTCATAGCCTTAGATATGCTTATACCCAAGATGCAACAAAGCTACATCTTAAAAATGGATTTAGTAAAGAAGAGGCTGATGCATTAGTTTCCATGGATTTGGGGCACGGGGATGGTCGTGGTCGTTATGTTGCCCGCGTTTATAATAAAGTTGATCCCTCTCAGTGAGAGAATTTCAAGAAGGATTTTTGGCAGTTTCATTGTAAATCGTCAAGGCTGCCAATCTTCCTTGTTCTGTTAACGCATAGGACAATTTTAATTGTTCGTCTCTATACTGTTCAACAAAACCATTTTTATGTAGAGTATGACAGGACGTTCTTAAATGATTTTGATATAATGTCACGCTACGGTTTCTACTTATCATAGAGAATAAGGCTGTAGCTGTTACAAAGTGTTGATGGCCTTTTTTCTGCTCAATTGCATACAGCAGAAACAAGACATCACGTTGATTTCTTGAAATACGCATACTCCCTCCTCTTATTCGTATCAGATACGATTAAATATTCTTCCTGCAAACAGTTCAATGCTTTATTCGTATCAGATACGAATAATTTAATGACTCAGGAATAGTTGAGAATATATTGAATTCAATTCCATCTTTGAGTATGTTGAACGGGCTAACCTGTCGTCTCTGACGACCACTAATGATCCGGTGACTCGTGAGGATCGCCTTCGGGTAGTCACAAAAGAACACTTCTGTAGCCTGCAAGGAAGAACACGCTCAGTTGCGTGTGGTAAATCTGCCAGCCTTTGGAAGCAGATATCACCAGGTAGTTTAAACGCCGTTGCGAGCGTGGTGATGAAGGTCCGATTTTACTAACCATCAATCAATCCCTCCGGGAAGCTACTTCCCGATAGCAGGGGGTGGTTTTCCAAATATTTTATTTTGGAGCAACCACAATGAACTCTTCTACTGCATATCGTGATGGATACTGGGCAGGTCAGTTGTTGCTTTCACTGAAGAAAAAAGTGAAAACGCGACAACATATTTATAAGACCTACAGTTTCCTTCAGCTGTTACTCATTTGTGGAAGTGCTGTCATCGTCTTCTGTTTTTTTTATTTGAGCAGACTCGGCGGTTTTCAGCATAAGCCTCAACAAGATGAACCGATGGATACTTCTGTTGAACCTGTTACGGTTTCGACAGAACAGGCATATCCGGAAGACTCTTTCTAACACCGACTTTAAGCCAGCAATCCAACGGGAAAAACATCTTCCCGTCTGGGTCGATGTTCTCCCGTTTCATCAGGAGAACATCATGCAAATGGTCTTACGTCGTACGAGTAATTTTACTGAGCGTCTGTCTGCGTTGCTGAAGAAAAACACACAGCGTAACGATGCATTTATTGGTGAGTGGATACCTAATCGCTCTGGACATATGAGATTCCGTGCGCTGGTTTTTCGAAGCGGTTCGGAATGGAGCTACCAGATAGAAAGCTCTACCGGTTGGTTAGGCTCAAAATCTTACCAGTTCGACTCTCATGCCTGCGCCGATAATACGTTTCCACAGCGTCACGAGGCAATCAAGGTTGCGCAATTGCTAGCAAAACAGTTAGCAACGCTGCGTTATCGGTATCAGTGACACTGGAGGATGATACTCATACCCACATGGGGATTTACCCCCAGAGGGGATAAATCCATTTCAACTTAATTCAGAAGCGGATTTATCAATGAACAGAGATGATATGGGAATAGACCTTGTTCCACGTGACAGCATTGAATGGCATGCCATGTGGGCTACTCTTGGGCAGCATTCAGCAAATCGAAACCTGCCAAAACCAACAATTGCAGAAAATTTCGGTGAAGTGTGGCAGTACATGCACACCTGTGAAGTCAGATATTGTTTCTTCTGGAAACGGTATTACCACTTTTTCAGACATCGCATGCATCCTACGGAAGGTACTGGCTACAGCATCAAAGTTCCCGCTAGTCGGGATTTTGACATAACAATGTTGGTAAGAAGTTTTACGCCTTAATTAACCCACATGGGGATTTATCCCCAGTGGAGATAAATCCCTTTTCGTTTTGAACCGAAAAAAGGATTTATCGATGCACGATTTCAACACGAAACCTTTCGTCTCGCGCCTGGCGATCCTGCGACGTGATGATGAATTTTTACAACGTTCCACAACAGACCTCATCAGGATTGTCTCTGATATTGAGTCTGTATTGATGGAAGCGACAGCGCTGATACGTCTTGAGTCCGAACTGATGACAGCTGCTTCGTTCATGCGTATCAGAATTGATGACATGATCGAGTGGGACGATTTAGCTTGTATGACTCCTGATGAAAAAAGCATAGCGTGGGTTGCACGGCAGGCCGGTGAAATTATCAATCTGGAACTGCTACCGCGCACGTTTTTTGACAAATACTTCACAGATATTCTTGAGCTCGGCATTTCTATTAATGCTGCCCTGTGGCAGCACTATTTTAATAAAGGCCTGAAGGATGCTGCCCGTGTTCATGAGAGCCCTGATGCGAGCATTTGGCTCATTGACTACTACCTTTACGTGCTCAGTGTAGATGTCGAGCGCAATTGGTATGAAGGCCGGACGTTCTACTGACCGACTGCCATATCGTGACTTAACCCATGCGGGATCTATCCCGTTGGGGATAGATCCCTTTCACATTGAATTTAGAAGAGGATTTATCCATGACTCAGACTAACAAAGCGTCAGCCTTTGAAACTTTCTACTCCTTCATGTCGAAAGAGACTTACGACGTATTCGTTCAGTACATTATTGAGGTCTGGCAGTCTAAGCTCCATGTTAGCAGTGGTAGCTGGAATGACTGGCACCCTCAGGTGACCGACGATCTGGAAACCCCGGTATATGCCGTTCCTGACGGTGATAAACTTTATAATGTTTACGCATCCCGGTTCCGAGTCCAAGTAACAACGGATGCATTCGGGTTAATGGTGACGTTATGCGCCCTTCATGGGGTGCTACTCGATTTCAAAGATAACCGATTGCCAATGATATCGGACACAGAAGGCAAGCAAATCCAGGACGCATTCGACGATTTGCTGCGTTACGCTCGCACTCATGCGGAAGCGAATGCAATAACGCCGGAGTTCGGTTCAGACAACAGCAGTTATCGTGATTTGGCTACCGAATCTGTTGATGATCTTCTTCATCAGCGTGCTCTTTTCGCCAATGCAATTGGCGAAGGCGCAGTGAAGCTCGGGATTATCGCGGAAGGTACACCTTTGACCATGCCGCAATTGCTTATGGTATTGGGTGACATCATCGAATGTGCATCTCGTAACCTGAATAAGAACAGCCATGCTGGCTGAGGTTTGCCTGACGCTGTTTAACTTAACCCACACGGGGATTTATCCCCACGTGGAGATAAATCCCTTTTCAAATTGAAAAAAGGATTTATCCATTATGAATACTTTACTTAACCGTCTTGCTCGTAATCGTCATTCTGTCGTTGACCTGCTGTGTGTGATTTCTGACATAGAAGGAAAATTGATGGAGGTTGGTGCATTCGAGGCACTTCGGATCAACTGTTCCCCTGATGAGGATGGTTTTACAGACAATGACTATCAGATTTTCGAAATCGCAGAATGTCTTGGCGAAACCGTTGGGCTGAATTTTATCCCTGATAATTACAGTCATTACTTGAATGATGTGATTTCACTGGGAAACAAAGTTGCCCATGAGTTTTGGGACAAAGCCTTTCAGAATGGCGTCCAGGAAGGTAAGCATACTCGCTGGGAATTCTCTTCCGGCCTGGATGGCAACAGCGATTTTGATGGTTATATCACGTACCTCAGTCGGGCCCACTGAATACAGTTTTTGATGTATTTTTTGTTACCTAACCCATATGGGGATTTTTCTCCTATGGGGGATAAATCCCTTTTCAAATTGAAGAGAGGATTTATCTATGAATACTTTACTTAATCATCTTTATCGTAATCGTCATTCTGTCGTTGAGCTGCTTTGTGTGATTTCTGCAATAGAAGGCAAATTGATGGAGATGAGTACATTCAAGCAGTCTGATATCAACTGTGTTCCTGATCATAGTGGCACTACAGGCCATGATTATCTGATTTTCGAAATCGCAGAGTGTCTAGGCGAAACCTTTGAGTTGGGCTTTATTCCCGAGAATTACAGACATTATTTTGATGATGTTATTTCACAGGGAAAGAAAGCTGGCAAGGGGGTCTGGGACACCTATTTTCACTATGGTGTCACCGACGTTAAGTATACTCGTTCGGGTTTTTCTGATGAGGCTGCGCACATTAAGTACCTTAGCGAGTCAAAAGTTATAAGACTCGTTTTGAGTGACCAGTGTGTACGGCTCGTTCCCAACACTGAGTGTAAGCCTTTGCTTGAAGGTTGTTTGATGCACTGACAGTCTGTTTTACGTTAATTATCGACTTACGATAATTTTACCTTTCCCCCCAGTGGCAATGTTTTCCGCCACTAGGGGGAAAGCATTCGCCCGTAAAAGGTCTTTTATGCGCGAATTAACACCCCCCAGTACTACGGCTTATACCGAGCGTGAGGCACGTGTCATCAATATGGCATTGGCACTGCTTGAACGGAGAGTCAGGAAACGGGAAGTCATGACGTCCCCTGAAGATATTAAAGCTTACTTGCGTCTCAAATTGGAGCACATGGAACGAGAAGTTTTTGTTGTTATGTTCCTAGATCGTAAGGAGCGTTTAATTGCCTGTGAGTCCCTTTTTGCCGGCTCGATTGCAAACGTTGAAGTCCATCCACGTGAAATTGTTCGTCGTGCCATTTCTCTGAATGCGGCCGCGGTCATTTGTGCGCATAACCATCCGTCTGGTAATGCTGAACCCAGTAATGCCGATCGACAAATCACCGAGGATCTGGTTAACGCACTAGATCTGATTGAAACACGCCTACTAGATCACATAGTGGTTGGCCACGGTGAAATGGTGTCGTTTGCTGAACGCGGCTGGTTATAACCACATAAATTAAATACTTTCGTCTAATCAGACGTTACCCCACGGGGAGAGCCTTCTCCCGCTACGGGATGACTCTCCCTTTTTTTATCACCAAAAAGGAGAGTTCATGTCTCATATCACTCAAGAAGCTCCCACTCAGGAT
Source organism: Pectobacterium carotovorum (assembly GCA_016415585.1). Taxonomy (NCBI): domain Bacteria; kingdom Pseudomonadati; phylum Pseudomonadota; class Gammaproteobacteria; order Enterobacterales; family Pectobacteriaceae; genus Pectobacterium; species Pectobacterium carotovorum. The sequence continues at coordinate 1,032,596 of CP066552.1, forward strand.
GCTTCGTTTACACCAGAGCAGGAAGACGCATTGTGTCAGCTCATACGTCGTGAATGTTTTCGGCGCGATCGCAATGCACTGCTGAAGCTGCTTGGTTATCTCACGTTGCTGAAAGTCGCCGGTTCTCTGGTGCTTTTAGCTGTTGTCCTCGCACTTCGCGGATTAACGCATTGAAAGGAGGGGTTATGCCAATGCCTTTACACATACTGATTGTTCTGTTTACAGGGCTGTGGTTCATCGTGCGCTGGACGAGCAAATTGTCTGCGCGAGCGCTTGTCTGGCTTTATCAGACCTGGCGACAGCGTTCAGAGCCGATGGAATCGTCAGCTCATCGAATAATTTATACAGGGAAGTGGCTGCTTGCTGACGATCACCAGTGCTGTGGCCGAGCAATCGTACTGCAACACCGGCACAGCTATAAGCCTGGTGTCGAACTGCTGTATTTCGGCGAGGAGGCAGCTGAACCGTTTTACGGTGAACGTTATATGGATAGCGAGGATGAAGCGGTTGATACCGCATTGGCCATGCACAAGAAGTTATTACGTAATGTTCGCCAACGTAAACCTGAAAGGATGCCCGCTGTCGTGACGATTTCGTCAACTGCTCAGAATGATGAAGCAGCATGATGGACAGGTCGCATTCTTCTCCGGCCGTTGCCATTGATGACAGCGCTTGGGAAAGACTCGTCGCGTTTACGCCCGAGCCGGCATGCGAGACTGAACGGCTACATCGTCTGATTCGTCATGCATTAAAAGCACTGGCTGCGAGCACTCGCTCAGAAATAACGACCGGCTATTTTTGTTTAACCGGTGACGGCAATGAATCGACATCGTTGTGGCAGCAGTTTTATCTGCGCTATGAGAATGATGTTATTCATATCAGCCTGACCGTGACCGGCTAACACAGCACCTTACTAACCCTGACGGGGACACCCGCAGGGGTGGACCCGTCTTTTTTTTCGGAGTCCATACCATGAGTTTACTGACCACTAATGAACACCAAGAATCGGCCCTGGCAACGCAAGGCGCAATGAAGTCGCTAACGCGAGAGTCAGGAGCTATTGAGCGCACGCGCAGTCATTTTTATAGCTGGTTGCAGGCTGAGTTTGACCGTCATTACAAAACGATACGCGATGGTGGTTATCGCCGATTTCTTGAGGATCAGCACCCGATAGAGCTGGAACGTTTTGATGCGGCCTGTGATGCGCTAAGACGTGAGGAGTTTAGCCGTTTCGCGGAACTGCAAACGCTAGGGCTGTTTTTACATACGCAAGTCGCAGAGAAAGAAGCACTGTTTCGCCGCCGGCGTAACCAGTTTCTGATCGCTATGTCGGCGACAGGGATAATTACATCCTCTGTTGTCTGGGCCTATCTGCATCATGAGCAGTTTGTGCAGTTGTGCCAGCAAGCCGTTATTGCGGGCCACGCAATTCTGCAACTGTTCACCACTGTACTCTGATTTTTCCCTGAGGGAGCCATCCCTCAGGGGATGGTCCCGTTTGATGGAGACCATGATGAAAACTTTCACATTGAGGGATGCCGGTGATATTTGCCGGCTGTTAACAGAACGTCTGATGCAGAGTGTCAACGCGGGTAAAACGCCGTGGAGACAGAGTGTTATTCGCCAGGGGATACCGGAGCACGCATTAAGCGGACAACGTTTCACCGGCATTAACGCGTTATTGCTCTGGCAATCGGCGTTGCAAAACGGCCTGGTATCAAATCGTTGGCTGACGGGTGATGATTTACGCTCTCTGGGCGGAAGAATCACTCCGGGGCAGCGACCGACCACCATCGTCCGCTACAAACCGTCACTTTCACTGTTTCGGGTTATCAACGTTGAACAGTGCGAGGGATTATCCGACATGCTGCAACTCGGCTGGCCGTGGCCACCGTCTCCCGTACCAGGAATGGATCGGGTAGGGCAGTGGCAGTCTGCGTCCGGGGTTCCTGTTCTGTTCAATGCACAACGTCCGGCGGTTTATCTGCCCGACAGTGATCGCATTGAATTACCTGAGTCAGACGGAGAGAGTCTGGCCGCACTGCTGGTTCGTGCAACAGGCCATCCAAGCCGGCTTGGCCGCTTTACGTTACCGAATGGTTTACCTGACATAAACTCACATCTGCAAGAAGCACTCATCGCTGATATCGGGCGTGCGTTGCTTGCGGCTCGGGCAGGTATACTTCTTGCCGGCGACCCGATGTGGACAGGGGAACGGGGCTCAGATCCGTGGATACTGTTTAAATCGGCATCTGAGGCGGGGAAGGCTGTCGACTGGTTGGAAACTCAGCGTCAGCGGTTGGTCACCTTGCCTCTTGATGAGGTTCAATACTGGCAGAGAGAGGCTGCTCATCTGTTAACGACGCATTATGGCCAGCAACTGGATGATACGACGTTAGTGTGTGACAGCGTGGTGAATCAGCACTTGCGCTACAACATTTCACCGAGTAATGCGGTAAATGCGTTGGCACGGATTTATGACTGGCCTCGGTGTGATATGCCGACGGCATTGTTCACGCCAGAGTTGAATAGCGTTGCTGATGCATTGGCGCGTTTCTCTCTGAATCCCGGAAGCCTGGCTGTTCATCGTGTCGCCAGCGACATCGATGATAGCGACGTAGTTCTGGAGGCTCCGGAGCTTGGCACGTTGTTGCTACCGCCACCGTCTGCCGAATCGGTCGATGAGGTTGCAGCTAACGATGAGGAAGAAGGAGGTGACCCAGATGATCCGGGAAATCTCGCCGCGCTCCCCTGGGTCAGAAACCAGGGACGTCCCAATCCGCATCGGGCAACGTTTATCCGCCAGTTTCAGGAAATTGCACCGTATGAGAACCGTTGGACGGTCTTCAGCGATTTTATTCACATGTCGGCAGCGGCGTTACATAACAGGTGCCATTTTGTGCAGGAAATCGAAGATGACTACATGCGGCGGATCAAACGTTACAAGAAAGCCGATCAGAACCGTTTCCCGTTACTGTTCAGCACGCTAGTTGAGGGAATGGAGTTCAGTGCGTCAGATTTTCTCGGCTCGGTTTTTATGGAGCTTGAGCTAGGCGATCAGCGCCGGGGACAGTATTTCACCCCTTACTCTATTGGTTACATGATGGCGAAAATGCAACTGGCTGATGGTTTGCCTGCACTGACCAGCGGGGAACGGGATTTCATTACTGTCTCAGACCCTGCATGCGGAGCCGGTGGGCTGATTGTCGCGATGGCGCAAGCCATGCTTGAAGCGGGCTTCAATCCACAGAAACAGATGGCTGCTGTCTGCGTCGATATCGATCCTGTCGCGGCGATGATGGCGTATGTACAACTGGCTTTATGTGGCATACCTGCGATTGTGATTGTCGGGAACAGCCTGAGTATGGAGCTCCGCCAGACCTGGCGTACGCCTTTCTGGATGATGTTTGGCTGGGAACGTAAGTGGGCTCATGAGCAGGAGCGGCAAACGCAACAGAACGTCGCTTGATATAACAATTTAACCCCAACCGGGCGTTTCTCCCGGAAGGGGAAGCGCCCTTACTTTATTTGTAAGGAGCATCATGCTAACAGAGCAGTTTATTCAACAGGTATACCTGAAGGAGATGAACCTCTTTCTCCATCCGGATGAGTGGCAGATTGATATCAGTAACGATCTGCAGGACTACATGAATACGGATATCGTGTTTCACAGCAATCGGCTGTTACCGATCATGCAGTTTATGCTCGATCAGATCCCCGGAAATCGTCAGCTGCGGGCTCGTTGTCAACTGAGTGAACGCATTCTGACCCTGTGGATTTTGGGACTGGATGCGCTGGCCACAGCCAGTGGCAATATACGATTGTTGCCGCGGACGTCTCCGGAGAGCAGTGGTCGGGTTGATTGCCTGTTACCTGGTGAGCCGTCTGCCTTGCTGGATTTGTCTGACGACGACTTTATCCGACTGACGGCTCAAAGCGATCGACATACTGATGATGTCATCCTCCGTTCGCAGCTGGCGCAAACGATACAGCACTGGTCTCGGTTTGAGTCTTGGTTAAGTCGTGCGTTAGCGCAGACGGGAGAACATTGTGTGGCACAGTTGGCGACATTGAAGCGGCGTTGTGACGTTGATGAGTGTGTTGTTCGACGGTTTGATACGGATCTCGGGTTTATTACGGTGAACCTGAGGGCGATAGACCCTGAGTGCATGAGCACGACAGACCCCGTTGAGTATGTCAAACGGGTTTGCCGCTGTGAGATACACCCTGTTGCGCTGGAGAGCCGGATTCATTATCACAATGGTGCCATCATCGGTCGTTTTTCCGTTCAGAAAGAGGTCGGGAATGTGGGCCGGCTGACCGCAGCAGACTACGGTGACGTTGTGCAGCAGGCGATAGCCTGGCTGCGCGACGAACGTCGACGTCTGCAACGTGATGACCACTCATCGGCGCCAGCATTACGTCTGGTTGCCTGACTGATTACTTTACCCGGCAGGGGGAACGCCCTGCCGGGCCTCCTGCCATCACTATTTTGACAGGAGTACACGATGTGCATTATTCATGAATATATTCAGCAGGCGTATCAGCGGACATTAGGCTATGCGCCGGATTATGACGACATATGCTGGCAGTTGGATGATGACGCCGGTATTACTTACGTTAATACGCAAACGTTGTTTGAAAACGAGCAGCTGACGGCCGTGATGGAAACCATGCTGGAACGCCTTGATACAGACGATGCTAAGCGTGAGCGCAGCCGGAAAGTCCTGACGTTGTGGATAAACGCCACGAACTGGCTGGCTAACGGTAACGGAGTAGAGCATGGGTATTTGTATCTTCCTCGGATTCACCCGCAAATCAGTGGTCGTACCGACCAACTGCTGCGTGCTGACATCATGCCACTCTACGAACTGGATGAGGTGATGTTTCGTGAAGCTTCTGGGCAACGTGACAATGCATCCGAGGAATACATCACGTTGGCTCAGTTTCGACAGAGTGAACGCTACTGGTTTCGATTTATGGATCACCTGGAGCGATCGTTGCGTGATGTTTCTCATCAGTGTGCAGAAACGCTGACGCAGTTTGTCAGCAACTGCACACTTGAGGAAAAACAGATACGGCGTTGGCGTGGCAGCGCTGGTGAAATACGTTTGTACATGTCTCAACAGTCCATTGATGACATCGATATCATGGAGTTTGAAGATGACTTTCTGACCCAGCATGTCGATGCGATAGCCGCGGGAATTTATGTACCAGTGACTTTCCGCTCAGATGTTCATTATCGAAATGGTGCTGTAATGAAGAGTTTTACGGGGGATACGGAGGTCAATGATCCTGAACGGCCGAATGCATCGGATTACTGTGATGTGATGAATGATGCAATTGAGTGGATACGAGAGGAATCAGAGTATGTGGTATCGCTATTAAACAACATTAGCCAGCCAATGGGGGAAGTTCATCAACTGGCAGCTTAAAAACAGAAAGCACCCCGGAGGGGTGCTTTCTGCTATGGACACGATTTAGAAGCATTTCTGTAGAAGTACTTCTGAGCTAATACATCTATATAGCTATTGGTGACGTTATTTAAAAGGTAGTAGGCTATGGCCAACCAATGATGCTTCTTCAAAGTATACTCTAGGCACTAGTATGCCTTCCGCATATAAACTAAATATAGATGGTGCATTGGAAGGGTATATTTTTCCCTTGAATTTAAGGTTGTTTTTTAGAAGCTCTTCACGAATTTTTTCATTGTTTTCTTTGTGGGTTTTTTGGTCTAATTCAGGGTTTTGGATGTAGAGTCTATGTATCCATGCTCGAATGCTCATTTTTACATCATCAGGAAGTGGTAGTAAAATACCCTCAAGCTTGGGCAATTCAGGCAAATTCTCAAATGTTACTTTTCGACCTGCAGCCAAAAGAAATTCAAAAAGACAAATTGCGCTTTTATAAAAGCTGGCTGGATCGTCGTTTGTAAATAAGTTACTACCGCGAGCATCGTCATAAAGAGGCATTTCGGGATTTTTGTACATCAATGTCAGATTACCTGACGGATGGTATGCTACTTTCAGGTTGACCTTTTCGGATGTTAAAGCCCGAAAAGCCAACGCGTGTCTATGTCCATAGCGCTGTACAACTTCATCTTCAATTTGTTTAGCTAGAGAAATGAGTTGCGCAGGGAGATGACTAAGGTCTTTCTGCTGTGCAAATTTCAAATACTCGTAGAAGTGAGCTCCGCCTTTATAACCGGCAGACTCACTGATAATGTCGATTAACGATGTTTTTGCAGCATCGGCGCTAAGTATTTCTCCGTCAGGGCGAGAAAAGTCCCTACCGGAAAGATCAAGTATAGTGTTTGCTAAACAAGCAGCTGGGTTGAACAATGATTTTTTCATAGCATTTTCTCCAATATGCGCAATCAACTCGGTAAAACCGACGAACAATGTTTAGCCTCACGTCCGTTTGCGCATATGAAAAAAATGGCAACGGTATAAGGGACCATGGCTAATAGTCGACCTTTTTTCATGCTTTCATTTTTTTTTGGAAAAGTCAAGATTGAAAAATCGTTTGTTTATGTGGGCTACTTAGGGGGACTGCATAGGCATTAAGTCTATGGTAATTAAAAATAATTAGTGCTTGCTCAGAGACCCTCTAGCGCGACTTCATCTAAAATGGATACTGACTGTGTAAGATGATATCAATGGAAGGATGCGAAATGTGAGCGTGAAATTTAATTTTAATCAATTGCATGCGATTTACTCATCGGCGTGGGTGAGGCACGAACCTACAATCGCTTTTGAGCTGATCATTGGGCGTGGACACTTTGTTTTTATGGTGTTCTTCTCTCCAGAAGATAAAAAATCATCTGGAGAGCATCTATTTGTCTTTTTGAGAAACATTAATACGTTGTTAACGTTAAAATTATACGGTAGCCGAAGGCAAGGGGACTTTACGGTTTATCTTAATGCCGAACAAGAAAAGGCGATGACGGATGAACTCCAATTGACGCCAGGGAAAGGCAACTTCAGTTTTCAGCATCTTTTAGATGAATTAAATAAAGGCATCCCTCAGCAACTGGCTGAGCAAAAGAAAATTGAAACACTCAGGACCGTTTGGCCACAAGTACATAACAAGATCAGCGATATTGTTGATGATGCTAAAAAAACGATTCTGATTGGTGTGAAAAAACTGCCTGAGGATCATCATCCGCGAGAAAAAACATTGCGAAAGCTATATCTACATACAAATGGGAGTGCTAAGGATATACAGACGTTTATTCAGAAACTAAAGGAAAGTAATTATACGTTGATGTGGACGGATGATCCGGAAAAAGTCTCAAAATCGTTTGTTGACTTGATGTTGAAGATCAAGTGAATTTTATGAAAGGCCGTGATTTCACGGCCTTTTTCTATTTTAATGGTATGAATGCAGTGATGTAATCTGCCTGATTCTGTACCGCATTATCTATTATTTTTTTCAAAGTGATAATTTCTTTCACGGCTAAATTGTTCTCTTTTGTTGATATGACTTCGATTATTTTTGGTGATTCACCTATGTTAATGCTAAGCAATGCGGTTTCATTCAAAGTTTTATCGTTACTATACCCATCAAGATGTAGTGCGTTAGGAATAGTATTTATTAACTGAAGGAATTTGATTGCCTGGGCTGATATAACGGAGGTCTTCGCCGCATCAGTGATGATTTCTAACGCCATTTTATCATCATCGCTGTAGCGATATGGAATGAATGTGGTTGATGAAGGAATTGCTGCATTTGCCAATACACTGGCTATTTCTTCTGTCATCTTTCTTACCTTATGCCCTTTATAAAAAAATAGAGAAATTTTTATATAGCGCATAGCGGTAAAAAACATGAAAAAACCCTTTTCCCATAGCTAAAAATTTCCAGAGTGGATAATTGGTTTTTAATGGTGATAGGGCTACCTTTCCCGCACTGTACGAGCATGATTTTTCACCATGGGGTTACAGACATGGCTTACTCGGATACGCCAGAGCAATCAGCTGTTATCAACTGGAAAGGGCGACATCTGGTCGTTAATGCTTTTGCTGGCACGGGTAAAACGACAACGCTGGTTCGCTACGCTCAAGCCAATCCTGACCGTAGAATGCTTTATCTCGCCTATAACAGAGCCGTCCGTGATGAAGCTGAACGTAAATTTCCCTTCAACGTCGAATGTAAGACCTCTCATCAACTGGCATGGATGAAATTTGGCAAGCATCTAAAGCCGAGATTAACACCCAACTTGCGCATTACCGACGTCGGCCGGAAACTGAATACCCGCCACTGGCCGCTGGTCAGAATGGCGTTGGCTACGTTGAACCATTTCCTGTGTAGCGCTTCCCCGATACTCAGTTATGAGCATCTTCCGGATGAGAATGATCGCGATGGACTGGATGCTGACAAGATATTGGGGGCGGCTCAGTTTCTGTGGCATGAGATGAGTCGCATCGATTCGACGTTTCCTGTCACGCATGATACCTATCTGAAATTGTTCCAGTTATCAGCACCCGATTTGTCAAAACGTTGGGACACGATCCTGTTTGATGAGGCGCAGGATGCCAATCCTGTCATCAGTTCGCTGGTACTTACTCAAAATTGTAATGTCGTCCTGGTTGGCGATCGCCATCAGCAAATTTATCGTTTTCGTGGGGCCGATAACGCGCTGAATTCGCCAGCACTTGAAGGTGCCGACCGTTTGTGGCTGACGCAGAGTTTTCGATTTGGCCCCGCGGTTGCCGAAATGGCGAATGTACTGTTGGCGCGCCAGGAGGAAACACACCCAGTGATTGGCAATGGCGGTAATGACGATGTGGTTGATCGGCTGCCTGCGGACGTTTCGCGTTACACGGTGCTCAGTCGTACGGTTGCCGGCGTCATTGGTGCTGCGCTTTACGAGAGCATGAAAGAGAAGCGCGTGTACTGGGTCGGGGGGATTGAAGGCTATAAAACAGAAGAACTGGAAGATTTGTACTGGTTTTCAGTCGATATGCCAGAACGGATGCGTACACCACGTCTTAGCCGTGAATACAGGGATTTCGAAGAGTATAAATCGATCGCCAAGGCAACCAGCGACGTCGAAATGAATCAGGCGATCGGTTTACTGGATAAATATTTCCCGCTCCCGCAAAAATTACAGGTTTTACGCCGTCAGGCGACGACGAATGAAAAAGATGCCGATGTGGTGGTATCAACAGCGCATCGTAGCAAAGGGCTTGAATGGGATACGGTAATCCTGAACGACGATTTCGCGGATATTACCGACCCGTTGCTGTCTGAAGCCGCCAGAACGGATGAAACCAATTTGCTGTATGTGGCCACAACCCGCGCCAGGAAGCTTTTAGTTCGAAATGAACTATTGAAGCTGCTCTGTGAACAGGAAGATCCTGACGAGATTGCAGAGGAGCAACTCACTTGCAAGGGGGAATCAGGGATTGCTGATGATATGCCAATTATCGACAACACTGTTTTTCCTGAAGAACAAGGCCATGCTGAATAAATTTTACTGACTCGAACTTAATTTGATGCGGATGTTAGTTGCGAACCAACTAGATCTGGTTGCCAAGTCAGTGCCAAAAACGGACTTTCTTAACTAAAAGTAGGTGTCTAATCTTAAGATGGTCAATTGTATTCTCTGCATCATGGCATAGTATTAGGGCGTGTCCCGTAACTATTTTTTGTACAGTTCAGCATCATTATAACGATGCAAAAAATGCTTTTAAGAGATAACGAACGTCCATTTTCACTCAATTTTTAACTGCAAACCGCCTTTTGAAAATGATTTTTGCAGCGCTTTTTAGCGAGTAGATAGGTTAAGGGACACGCCCTAGTGGCATATGCTATGGCATACAAGATGGGCTGCTGTACCTTGAGTAACATTATGCACTCGTAACAAGGTATGAAAATCTAATCTTTTCCGAGTATGGTTGATTAAATTACAGTTTTTTGTATGAAAATGATATGAAACATGGCTGCGAAGACAGAAAGTGACAAGGAAACCAGTTAAATGGCAAATATGATCCCTTCATTTGGTCCTCAGGTAACTGAAAGCTATGGAGAGGTGGTACTTTATAAGTTAATTGAGGCTCAGCTTTCTGATGACTTTACTGTGATACATAGCTTGCCTTGGCTATGTTCAGCCGTAAAAGAAATAGATCCCAGTTTTGCACCTACTGGTGAAATCGATTTTTTAATAATCCACAAGGAATTAGGAGTACTTGCTCTTGAAGTCAAGAGTGGTAGGTATAGGATCGATGGAATTGAATTTGTGCATTTAGTAACTGGTAAGAAAACCTCGCCTATTCATCAGACTCGTCATAATGTCCATGGACTGGCAAGGTGGTTAGGGAGTAATGAAGAACTACGGATAAAAATTGGATATGGTTTGGTCTACCCCGACAGTGACTTTGATAATCAGATTGTTAGTGCTGCATTAGTTGATATTAGTATGACTCCAAGACAATCGATAGCAATTGACAAGGGGCAGATTCCGTCACTTGGTCAGAGAGTTGTCGAGATTATGAGTTATTGGAAGAATACTCTCAATATACGAAGGATGTCAGATGTAAAAGAAAAACAGTTAATAAATACTCTTTGTCCGCAATATGATGGTACTCCTAAGTGGGGGACTAGAGTGTTTTTTGATAATAAAATTTGGCTACCGTTAACAAATGAGCAGAATGAAGTTGTTGTTACAGCCTGTAAGCACTCACGAATGCTTATAACAGGGTGGCCAGGTACGGGGAAAACATTGATTGGTATTACGATTACCCGAGAAATGGTAAGCCGTGGGATGCGAGTACTTGTTCTGACCTTTAACAGTTTATTAGCTGAGTACTTAACAAAACAGTTAAATTTTAACCACGCTGAATGTACTGTTTTAACATGGCATAGCTTATGTGCAATAGCACGCCGTCAATTAGGTATCACAAATGAAAATCGGAATGAGGATTGGTATAAAACAGGATGTTTAGATGATATAAAAACGGCTTTCGAACGAGGTATGAGTGAAAACTATGATGTACTTGTTATAGATGAATGCCAAGCTCTACGTCCAGAATGGTGTAAATATCTTGTTGACTGGTTTTCAGGAAAAAAGATCATCGCCTTTTGTGATGAAACGCAATTGTTTCCATTTGAATCTGGTATTGATTTACGCCAGCTATGTGATTTATTGGAGGTGGAGTCTCCATTTTTACTAACTATAGCTCTTCGAACACCTAAGGTAATAACTGAAAGGTTGTTATCAGTGAGGCCTGTGTCTTATCAGTTACACTCTCTTAGGGAAAATGAGCCTGAAGCGTTAGAGGAAATTGTTCTTAGCGAAGACTGGTCATTGAGCGAGTTGATAAATAAGCTTATTCTTGAAGGTGTAAAGAAAGATGATATTGTTGCTTTATATAGATTTAATTTACCTTTGTCATATGAAATTATTTTTTCAGAATATGAAATTAAGTCTGAATTAATATCTCGCTATCGTGGCCTAGAGTCCCCTGTTATTATTATATTAGATGCGGGGAAAATGGTGGATACTGAACTTTTTTGTGCATATTCACGAGCTACAACATTAGCTATTGCAGTTTATGACCCAAGCTCTATGGGAGGGAAGTCAGCAGGAATGTTTCAAACTCAAGTATTATCCATAGAAGGTAATAGGGAAAAACTGAAAGAATACTATTTTACTTCACTGGTAAGTAATATCATGCGCAACCAAATTGGTTTCAGCCCATTGGACATAGAAAGCATTAATTTGAGTTGGCACGAAATTTGGAACGTATGGCTTGTTGAACTTAATGATTTAGATGGGTATGAATCGCTATGGCTGGATTATCTTGCTTCTAATTTTAAATATCCGGTTTTTTTCTGGGGTAAAAATTCTCAGTTTACTTTTTACTCTTGTAATTTGAGTGGTGGCTTGTCAGTGGAGTCCGGAGAGAGCGCCATTCTCGAATTAAAGAAATGTGATAAATGTGATGCATTTGTCCCATACACTTTGAATCCATGTAGGGAATGTATATTCTGTAAAGGATATATAAGGGTAAGCCACAAGAAATTCGACATGGATAGAATAAAAAACATTAAAAAGTATGATGAAACTATTTTGAGGAAAAAAAACTCCGAACCGGTGAATAGCCTCCCGATTTCCTTAGCCGCCTATGGTGCTCGGCGATATGCTGAAATAAATAAGAATGAAGTTAAAGTGGGTTTTGAATTGCACCATGGTAAGGTTTTATATCGCGCAGCATTGGCATTTGTTCAATCAAGAATTATTTTTTACCCCCCAAATACTGATATTGTTACTGTCGCATTAGCCACTGAGTTATATGATAGATATGATAATATCAAACAGTTGGTTTCATTAGTGGAATGGAAATCGATTGTTGCGAATGCTTTGAGCACCTGTTTACGAAAAAAACTTATCGCAAAAAAAAGTAAAGGTATTTATGTCATTATTTATAATAATTAGACGACCTGGCATTAGTAGAGTTTCTATCTGACACTGTTATGTCGAGCAACGGTTAATCCAAATAATTTTTAAAATGCAAAAAGAGTTTCTTCTTGCCTCTGATCTGTGAGCCGCTCAAGACTGTGCCGCTTACTGGTCGGAGGCAATCATGTTCAATCGAATAAAACGTTTTATTGTTGGGACGGATAATGTTCCCCGAAGTGAAGCCATTTCGCCTGAATCAGCCTGCCCACCTAGATATCATATCCCTCTTCCCATTGATGCGTTAATTGCGTCTCCAAAGCGGCAAAATTTTCTCCAGCAGCTCAACGACAATCATGCGTTGCCGGCGGCATTCTATCGCCAATGTTATCTGACCCCCTTATTTTCATTACTCAGTCGTGTTCAGAACCTGCCGGCGTCGAAAGAGGGGGGCTGGGCGTATGCTGGCGCGTTTGGTGATTTGACTGTGCAGTTCGCTGCGTATGCTGTCAGGTTAGCCAAGGGGAGAACCTTGCCGCCGGGTATCCCGCCAGAGGAACAAGCGGCGCAGGGATTGCTCTGGAATGCGGTGGTCTTCTGGTCGGCCTTGTTTTATCACTTACCCTTGCTTTGTGAGTGGGAAGGGGAGCTGGATGGTGGGGAATGCTGGATGCCAGGATTTACTATTCCGGGGAGGCCATTTCGCTTTCGACATTGTATCGATAAATTGCCTCCATCCTATGCGCAGGGGAGAGTATCGTTGCTGGCCGGTCAGTTACTGCCATTATCTGTACTTCCCTGGTTATCGGGCATTCCTGATGCGTTCGATTGCCTTGCTCAACGTATGCAGGGGAGACCCGCAACGATCGCGCTGATTGATGAACTGTTACAGTCGGCCGCTGAAAAATGTGGTGCGCCGCCGCTAACCGGTATGCTGCCACCGGCACCGCTGGCGAGCGCTGAGACAGCGATTTTGCCACCGGAGCCTTTAGTCGCTTCAGCTCTGACATCAGCACTGCCTGGTAGTAGTTCAGCCGTTGCTGTGAACGGTCATGTGTCACCTTCGCTTCCAGCCCCTGAAGCCACACTGCAGAAAGATGATCCATTACTCCAGCCTGAGCTGGTTTCGGTGCTGGATTCAGAGGTACCAGAGGGTTCAGCCTCAGTTGCTGAAAAACAACCCATGACAGGTCAGGCTCCGGAACCGACTCAGAATGATACTCAGGCGCTTCTGAGTCTTTTTTCTGGCATAGGGGAGTCGCCAGTGCCGGGAGTTGAAGAGGCTCCCGCTATAGATATCCCTGTCCCGAGTGAAATAAATAGCCAAAAGGAGAATGAAATTGCTCCGCTGACTGGGACTGAAACATCCGCTATTTCTCCGTCAGAAAATAACGAAAACACTCGAGAAGATAATAATAAAGGCGCGATATTCCTGGAGTGGTTATCAGCAGGTCTAATTGACGGGAAAATAAGAATAAATGAAGAAGGCGCACGTGCTCACATTGTTGCCGGGTTCGTCTTCGTGTGTGTGCCTGAGATATTCTATCAGTTTCAGAAGGAGTGTGGAAATAAAGGGAAGCGTAATGCATTACAGTCATCGTTTGAGCGCCTGGGTGTCCACCGTGTTGCTGATGGCAAGCGCTTCCTGCAGGCCAGAATATACAGCACTCCATCCGGAACTGGTTCGTATCAAAACATTAACGGTTATCTGGTTAAAGCGTCATCACTTTACCGAGGGAATCGTATTCCTGACGAGAGCACATTATTGATTCTGCCTTGATGTATGGGCAATCTCATTAGCGGGCTAATGTTTAGCCTGCACACAGCAACGGTGCATTTTGTGCTCTTTATTAGAAAGGAATTTATATGTCAGATAAGTCAATGACCTGGGACGAAATCGTTGATGAGTATTTTTTTTCACATAATTTACGTGGGGCGACAGAAATTAGTTATCGGAAGGTAGTGAATGCCTTTAGTCGATTTATTGGTGAGTCAGTTTTACCTACCCAAATAACACACCGGGATGTGTTGAAATGGCGTAGAAATCTATTAAAAGAACGAAACTTATCGACGCATACATGGAATAACAAAGTGGCACATATGCGGGCAATATTTAATTTCTCGATAGAGCGAAATTTAATAGAGCAGGACAAAAACCCCTTTAACGATACGGTTGTTCAAAAAGAAAAAAAGAAGAAGAAGACGCTGACGCGTGAACAACTCACCGCTATTTATCTACTCATGCAGCGAATAGACGCGGAAGAGCCTCATGCAACCTGGGGGCAGCGATGCGCACTTTATCCAGCCTGGTACTGGCTCACGGTACTCGATACGCTCCGCTACACAGGGATGAGGCAGAATCAATTGCTGCATATTCGGCTGCAGGATATCAATCTTGATGAGGGATACATTGAGCTGCGTCTGGAGGGCAGCAAAACGCATCGAGAATGGCGTGTTCCTGCTGTTCGCCAGCTGCGTGCGAGGTTGGCATCACTACTGGCGCGAGCAAAACTGGCTGGGGCTGAACCCTCCGATATTTTGTTTGATGTCACCCGCTTTATGAAATCTCGCCGGCATAAAGATGAATATCAGTACGATGAAAAGAGAGCACAGCAAACCATCCGATCTTTTTTCAACAGATTATCCCGGGATTGTGGGTTTCTGGTGTCAGCACATCGTTTCCGTCATACGTTAGCGACGGAGTTGATGAAAGCGCCGGAGCGTAATCTGCTGCTGGTCAAGGATCTACTGGGACATCGGAATGTGAGCACAACAATGGAATATGTCGAACTGAATATGGAGATCGTGGGGCGGACGCTGGAAAAAGAGCTGGCGTTACATACGGATATTTATGCACAACCCGTTTTACATGACTTGACAGTAATGTAATTCACTGTAACCATACGCGAACGAGAAAAGGGAATCTGCGCCAACAGATTCCCTATCTTGAGGATTTCAGTTCTTATTCACAGTGCAGCCTTTCGACTATCTCTGCACAGGAACGATTTTATGACCGAACCCTGTATTAACCGCCCGTTAAGCTTCTCATTCTTAACCAGCGTGCTTTGATGCAAGTGGTGCCCGGACTCGGAATCGAACCAAGGACACGAGGATTTTCAATCCTCTGCTCTACCGACTGAGCTATCCGGGCAACGGGGCGCATTAAACCGTATTGACCGCACGGCGTCAACGGGTTTCTGTCACAAAGCGGAGCGCCTGCGCTATTTTCAGGCAATTGTATTATTTGCTAGCCAGTTTCTGGCGATCCTTTCAGCATGCTTAGCGTGGTAATGTTTCTTCCTGATGCGTGTGGCATGTTTCGTTGCACTTTTACCACCTTGAGGGCGGGCTGGATTGTTGAATTTGATGAAGAATAATGCCACTATTGCGCGTTTTTTAACGTCTCGTTCACCTGAACGCCCCTTTAAGCGTAGTTAGCGTATAGCTAAAAGAGGATCGCCGATATGTCAGATTCATTGCTCATGGTGCAGCACGCTTGCGCCAGCTCGTTGATGACGTCACTGCGTGTTCCTTCTTACCACCACTATACCGTTTGCTCCTCATCCCGTCGATTACTCCCCTTCACCATGCGGTGAGGCATTCGTTCGCTCACTGTTAGGCATGAGTAAAAATAGAGTCAGCTCTGCTTTTACTGATGTCTATCGGATGGTGCTGGCTCCAGTTTTTCCATTCTTAGCCTACAGTTTACCTGTAGGGATCATACGCTTGTCGTTATTGATTGGCATTGTGATTGGTCGGGATTGTTATCCCTGAACGGTGTCTTTCAGGCACGTACACTTACCTTTAACCGTTTGGGTTTGGTTACATGAAACAGTTAAAAATTGCGGCGAATGCAGCGGTTGCCACCCGTTTAATCACGACGCGCGAGATTGTCGCGTTGAGTCAGACTGACTTCACTGATGTGGCGGCGGTCGTGGTTTCTATTGAGGAAGCCCGTAGCGGCATTCTGTCGATATTGCAGCACACCGGTTTTAATATTCCGGCGTTTGTCGAAGAGCCTGATGAAGATAAAGAGTTAGATGTTCTGCCTGCGGGAAGCGAATGGCTGGTTCTCGATGACGAAGGCGAGCACGCGAACGTGCTGGAACGTGCAGCGAAAGCCTATCAGGATGCGCTACTGCCGCCGTTTTTCGATACGCTGACCAAGTACGTCAACATGAAAAACACGACGTTTGCCTGTCCGGGGCATCAGGGCGGCCAGTTCTTCCGCAAGCATCCGGCGGGGCGTCAGTTTTTTGAGTTTTACGGTGAGAACGTGTTTCGTTCGGACATCTGTAACGCGGACGTTAAACTGGGTGATTTGCTGATCCATGAAGGCGCGGCGAAGAAGGCGCAGAAGCATGCTGCGCGCGTGTTTAATGCCGATAAAACCTATTTCGTGTTGAACGGCACCTCCTCGGCGAACAAAGTGGTGACGAACGCGCTGCTGGCGCGTGGCGATCTGGTGCTATTTGACCGTAACAACCATAAATCCAACCATCACGGTGCGCTGATTCAGGCGGGGGCGACGCCGGTCTATCTGGAAACCGTGCGCAATCCGTTCGGTTTTATCGGCGGCGTGGATGCGCACTGTTTTGATGAGGCCTACCTGCGCAAGCTGATTGCGGAAGTTGCGCCGGAACGCGCCAACGAGGCGCGCCCATTCCGTTTGGCCGTCATCCAGCTCGGCACCTATGACGGCACGATTTATAACGCGCGTCAGGTGGTCGATAGCATCGGGCACCTGTGTGACTACATTCTGTTTGACTCCGCCTGGGTCGGCTACGAGCAATTTATCCCGATGATGGAGCAGTGCTCGCCGCTGTTGTTGGATCTGAATGAAAACGATCCGGGCATTTTCGTGACTCAGTCGGTGCATAAGCAGCAGGCTGGCTTCTCCCAGACCTCGCAGATCCACAAAAAAGACACACACATCAAAGGCCAGCGTCGTTTCTGCAACCATAAGCAGCTGAATAATGCCTTTATGCTGCATGCTTCGACCAGCCCGTTTTACCCGCTGTTCGCTGCGCTAGACGTCAATGCCAAAATGCACGAAGGGGCAAGTGGGCGTCGGATGTGGATGGACTGCGTCAAACTGGGCATTGAGGCGCGTAAACAGCTGCTAACGCGCTGTTCGCTTATCAAACCGTTCGTGCCTGTGACGGTGGGCGGTGTGCTCTGGCAGGATCACGATACGGAGACGATCGCACAGGACGTGCGTTTCTTCAACTTTGAACCGGGCGAGAAATGGCACGCGTTTGAAGGGTACGCGGAGGATCAATATTTTATCGATCCTTGTAAGTTACTGCTGACGACGCCGGGAATTGATGCGATTAGCGGCGATTATACTGAATTTGGTATTCCGGCGACGATTCTCGCCAACTATCTGCGCGAGCACGGCATCATCCCTGAAAAATGCGACATGAACTCAATCCTGTTCCTGTTAACGCCAGCGGAAGACTCAGCAAAAATGCAGGAGCTGGTGAATGCGCTGGTGCATTTCGAAACGCTGATCGCCCGCGATGCACCGCTGAGCGAAGTGCTGCCCAGCCTGTATCAGAAATACAAAGAGCGTTATCGTGGTTACCGACTGCGTCGGCTGTGTCAGGAAATGCATGATTTTTACGCTCAGCACAACGTGAAAGATCTGCAAAAGGCGATGTTCCGTAAAACCGAGTTTCCGTCAGTGGTGATGCTGCCACAAGATGCTAATAGAGAATTTGTGCGCGGAAATATCGAACTGATTCCTATCGACGAAGCGGAAGGGCGTATCGCGGCAGAAGGCGCATTGCCGTATCCACCGGGCGTACTGTGTGTCGTGCCGGGTGAAACCTGGGGCGGGGCGGTACAGCGCTATTTTCTGGCGCTGGAAGCGGGAATTAACCTGCTGCCCGGCTTCTCCCCAGAATTGCAGGGTGTCTATAGCGTCGCGGAAGAAGATGGCAGCAAGCGTCTGTATGGTTACGTAGTAGAACAGTAATTACGGATGTGGGTAGGCTAAGAAACGCAGGCTCGGAAACGAGCCTGCGTTTTTTCTGCCCTAAGATATTGGTCTCTTAACGCAAATCAGATTCCTGCTGGTTGGCGAGTTTCACCGCTTCACGCTGCTTTTTCAGCCCGCGCCAGCCGATAATCAACATGATTGCCAGCACTGGAACCGTTGCAATCGTCCAGGTGCCGTTCGGGTAATCAAACGCCATCAATCCCAATACGCTCACCAGAAAAGCCAGCGTCAGCCAGGATGTCACGGGCGCACCGGGCATTCTGAACGCTACCGGTTTGGCTTTCCCCTGACGAATCGCTTTACGCAGCTGCATCTGACACAGAATGATGAACGCCCAGGAGCAGATAATGCCGAGCGAGGCGATATTCAGGACGATCTCAAACACCTGCGATGGCACCACGTAGTTCAGTACCACGCCGATAATGTGGATGCCGACCGTGACCAAAATGCCGGTATAGGGCACGGACTGGCCGCTCATTTTCGACAGGAAAGCGGGCGCCGAACCACCCAGCGACAGCGAGCGCAGAATGCGTCCCGTCGAGTACAGACCGGAGTTCAGGCTGGACAGCGCGGCGGACAGCACCACGATATTCATGATCGTGCCGATATAAGGAACGCCCAGCTTGCTGAAGAAGGTCACGAACGGGCTTTGTCCGGCCTGATAGGCGTTCCACGGCAGCAGGCAGACCAACAGCGCAACGGAGCCGACGTAGAACAGGCCAATACGCCAGATGACGCTGTTGACCGCTTTCGGCAGCACCTGCTCTGGGTTTTTACATTCACCTGCCGTCGTCCCGATGATCTCGATACCGGCAAAGGCAAATATCACCCCCTGAACCAGCACCAGCGCAGGCAGAATGCCGTGTGGGAACAGGCCGCCGTTATCGGTAATCAGGTGCAGGCCGGGCGTGTTGCCGTCCAGCGGGCTGCCTGTGCCGAGATAGACCGTGCCGACTACCAGAAAAATGGCGATAGCCGCGACCTTAATCAGCGCAAACCAGAACTCCATTTCAGCAAACCACTTCACGCCGATCAGGTTCATCAGCGTGACGATGGATAGCGCACTCAGTGCAAACAGCCACTGTGGTACATCGGCAAAGGTGCCCCAGTAGTGCATGTAGAGCGCGACGGCGGTGATGTCGACAATCCCGGTCATCGCCCAGTTGAGGAAGTACATCCAGCCTGCGACGTAGGAGGCTTTTTCACCAAGAAACTCACGCGAGTACGACACGAAGCTACCGCTGGTGGGGCGATGAACGATCAGCTCGCCCAGCGCGCGCAGAATGAAAAAAGAGAAAATGCCGCAAACCAGATAGACCAGCGCCAGAGCTGGCCCTGCCATTTGCAGACGAGCCCCCGCACCAAGAAACAGTCCGGTGCCGATGGAACCGCCAATTGCGATCATCTGTACGTGGCGGTTGCCGAGACTTTGGTGATAACCCTTTTCGTGGAGACGCTGCTGAGAAGCATGATGCTCGCTATTGGTTGAGGAATGTTGTGTCATTTACTCGGTGTTTTCCTGTCTGTCACGCATCTCGTGGTGACGCGTTTTCTATTATTATTTAAAATTCAAATGATTACGTTTTTGTCTGCGACGTTTTTTTTATGATGCGTTGAGCGCGGTAAGCCGCATGGCAGAAAACAACGGCAGCGATGCTACCTTTTCCTGTGTGCTGTGGCAAAAAATGGATAGCAGGAAAGTGTGTCAGAGCGTGATGGCGTGGGGGATCGCGGTGTGTCAGGCGGGGAACACCCTTCACCGCTCCGGTTATGTGATAAAGACCGGAGCGGGATGAAGCGCAAAAGGTGATGGGTTACACGCCGATATCTGCGCGCGTCGGCCCCTGAAAATGGATGGCGTTGATATGGCAACTGCGCGGCTGGACGAGCACGAAACGCATGGTTTCCCATATCGAGCGGGCGTTCAGCAGATGCTCGCCCATTTTTTCCCCGCCAGCGGGGTTGTCATCCAAGCCGGTGACCTCAAAATCTGGCGGATAAAACCCCGTCACGCGGATATTTTCCTGTGCGACATGATGCGCCAGATTCCGGCTAAAACCGCTCATGCCGTGCTTGGCAGCGAAGAACGCGGGGTGGGCGATAGAGTCGTGGAACTGCGGGAGGCCGCAGACGGAAACCATCGCCAGAATATCGGCACCTTGTGAACGACGTAAGCTCGGCAACAGTGCTTTGGTGAGCAGAATAGAACCGGTCAGGCCGGAGTTGACGGTGCTGACGATATCCGCATCGGTGTCTTCTTCTCCCAATCCACCTTCCAGCCATTGTGCCGCGCTGAGTACCAGAATATCGACGGGCGTACTGTCTTCCAGCAACTGTGCGGAAAAGGCTTTAACCGAATCAGGACTGGCAATATCGCACTGATACGCACGCGCTGTACCACCCTCCTGATGAATGATGTCGACGCTGGCCTGTGCATCGGCCAGTTTGCGGGCGCAAAGATCGACCTTCACCCCTTCGCGAGCCAGCCAGACGGATACCGCTTGTCCAAAGTCGCGGCCACCGCCAGTGACAATCGCGCGCTTACTTTTCAGCATCATATATTCCCTTGGCAAAGAATGTGCTTCCGTTGCTGCGTATCCGGCGACAGAGCGGGACGCAGCATAAATGTGTTCGTTAGGTTTTCTGCGAATCGGCCTGTGCTGCGTCTTCTTCCGCCTGCCGTAGAATGGCTTTGGCGACCCACTGCGTGACATCCTGAATGCCGTCCTCTTCCAAATGCCAGATATCTTTCAGCACCAGGAAAACCTCCGAGCCATAAATAAGCGATAAGGCATAAATCACCCGCTGTTGTGCTTCCGGCGTGATTTTTCCTTCCAGCGGTTCGGTGGCAATTTTGAGCAGACGTTTGCGATTGCCGCGTGTCAGCGTATCCGTATGCAGGCGATTGGAGCGACGATCGGCCCATTGTTGCAGTGAAAGATGTAACGCTGCACGCAGCGCACCTTCATGCTCCAGCATTCTTGGGTAAGCAAAGTGCAGCAGTTCAGACACGCGTTCACTGGCGTCCGGCTGTGTCGGGTGCCACGCCAGAATCGGACCAAGGCTTTCGCCGACAACGGCGGAGACTAACGCACTTTGCGTCGGAAAATAGCGGTAA
Organism: Pectobacterium carotovorum; assembly: GCA_016415585.1. Lineage (NCBI taxonomy): Bacteria > Pseudomonadati > Pseudomonadota > Gammaproteobacteria > Enterobacterales > Pectobacteriaceae > Pectobacterium > Pectobacterium carotovorum. The sequence goes on from CP066552.1 coordinate 1,054,121, forward strand.
GCCGTCGCGCGTGAAAGCTGAGCCGCAGCAGCAACATCGGTAATGGAAGGGAATATGCCTTGATCGAACATATTCATGGCGGTATCAATTAGTAAACGACGGGTTTTCGCCCGTGTTGATGTCAGTTTTTCATCCCGTTCAATCACATAGACCTCATTGAATTTTCGGGCCGGACGCTATCGGGCAGTACGGCGTTGTCGCCTGAACTATAGCAAATTGCGTGATTCTAGTGCCACGTCAAGCTTTCTTACTGTTAATGTAATGTCATTCATAACATTTTGAGACTTTTGTCTCATTTGGGTATTTAATGGTTTGTCTTTCTGATACTCAAGTCTCAATATGGCGGCGAATTAATCTAGCCTGTTTTTAGTTTTTATAATTTTCATTTATATCAATCTGTTAATTGTTTCGCTAACGGTGGGAGGGATACCAAGTGGGAAGTGAAGTTGGCAGCGTTTATATTGCAAGTACCGCTGATACTAAAGGAAAAGAACAGATTTACGTCCGCGATCTGATTGCCGCTACAGGCTTAAAAACGGTCACGATCGATCTGTCAACGACACCGCCGTCAACGGATTCACAGGTGTCAGATGCGACAGATATCAGCGCAGCAACGGTGGCATCGTACCATCCGCAGGGCGTATCGGCGGTGTTTTGCCATGACAGAGGGCTGGCTATTAGCGCCATGGCCGTTGCATTTGAGCACTTCATGCTGTCTCGCGATGATACTGCTGGGCTGCTCGGGCTTGGCGGTTCTGGTGGTACGGCACTGATTACGCCCGCGATGCAGGCTTTACCGATTGGTATGCCGAAGCTGATGGTCTCGACGATGGCCTCCGGCGATATTTCCGGCTACATCGGCGCCAGCGATATCAGCATGATGTATTCCGTTACCGATGTGGCGGGCCTGAACCGTATTTCTCGTCAGGTTCTCGGCAACGCCGCGCACCAGATTGCCGGTGCCGTGAAGTTTCATATTCAGGAGCATCATGACGATAAACCCGCGATTGGCCTGACCATGTTTGGGGTTACGACGCCGTGCATTCAGGAAGCCAGCGCATTGCTGGAGGCAGAGTTTGACTGTCTGGTCTTTCACGCGACGGGTAGCGGTGGGAAAGCGATGGAAAAGCTGGTGGACAGCCATTTGCTCACTGGCGTGCTCGACCTTACCACGACAGAGGTGTGCGATTTACTGTTTGATGGCGTGCTGGCCTGCGGGCCGGAACGGTTTGATGCGATAGCCAAGACGCAGGTGCCTTACGTGGCGTCTTGCGGCGCGCTGGATATGGTGAATTTTGGCGCGCCCGCCAGCGTGCCGGAGAAATACGCGCATCGCCTGTTCTACAACCACAACGCGCAGGTCACCCTGATGCGTACCACGATAGATGAAAATATCGTGATGGCGCGCTGGATTGGGGAGAAACTCAACCGCTGTGAAGGCGACGTGCGCTTCCTGATCCCAGAAGGCGGCTTCTCCGCGCTGGATGCGCCGGATCAGGCATTCTGGCACCCGGAAGCACGTGACGCGTTTATCAGCACGTTGGAGAGCGTCGTTCAGCAAACGGCAAGACGACAGATTATTCGTCTGCCTTTCCATATTAACGATCCTTTATTTGCCCATGCCGCAGTCGATGCGTTTCGGGCGTTAGTGAAATAAGAAGGGAGAAGCATGATGTCAGGCATTAATCGTCAGGAACTGCTGGCAAAATTTCGCGACATGATCGCGCGTCGCGAGCCGATTATCGGCGGTGGTGCGGGAACGGGGCTTTCCGCGAAATGTGAAGAATCGGGCGGCATCGATCTGATCGTGATCTACAACTCTGGGCGCTATCGCATGGCGGGGAGAGGTTCGCTGGCTGGCCTGTTGGCTTACGGCAACGCGAATGAGATCGTCGTGGATATGGCGAAAGAAGTGCTGCCGGTTGTGAAGCACACGCCGGTGCTGGCAGGCGTAAACGGAACCGATCCTTTCTGTCAGTTTGATAAATTTCTGGATGACCTGAAAGCGCTGGGTTTCTCTGGCGTGCAGAACTTCCCAACCGTTGGGCTGATTGACGGTAATTTCCGCGCCAATCTGGAAGAAACCGGAATGGGGTACGCGCTGGAAGTGGACATGATTCGCCTGGCGCACGAAAAAGATATGCTGACCACGCCTTACGTGTTCAGTGCGGCAGATGCCGTCGCGATGACGAAAGCGGGGGCGGATATTATTGTGCCGCACATGGGGTTAACCACTGGCGGTAATATTGGGGCGGAAACGGCGCTTAATCTGGCGGATTGCGTTCCGTTGATTAATCACTGGGCAGATGAGGCGAAGTCCATCCGTAAGGATGTGATTGTGCTGTGTCACGGCGGACCGATTTCAACACCGCAGGACGCACAGTTCATTATGGATCACTGCCCGCAGTGCGATGGTTTTTACGGTGCCAGCTCTATGGAGCGGCTGCCGACAGAAACCGCGTTAACGGCTACTACACAGCAATTCAAAAAAATTAAGCGTTAACAGACTTTTTTGGCTCTATACCTAGCCGATGTCCTAAAGCAGGAAGAAGGCAGGTAAATTGCGCCAATATCAGGGAATGCGGCCAGCACATGCTGGCCGTAGTTTTTTGTGTCCTAAACAGAGGTACTAAATAGCGTTTTAGGTCGCACAGGGAAGAAAGTCATTGTTATAACTGCTATTTTTCACAGTGCAGAAACTTCGGAGAAATAGGTATGACATGGCGCATCACGATAGGATTGATAACGAATTTGCTACTCAGCTTTGCCGTTATGGCGAATGTTGGCATTGGGTTTCAACAAATAACGCTGGCTGATGAGGCCAATAATAGGCCGCTGGAAGCTGCCGTATTTTATCCGGTTTCATCATCACAACAGACTGCGATAATCGGTGAGAATCCTGTATTTCCCGGTATCGCCGTAAGCAAAAATGCCGTGCCTGAGTCCGGTGAATATCCCCTGATTGTGGTTTCACACGGCTATGGCGGGAGCTGGTTTAATCAACTCTGGCTGGCACAGGCGTTGGTCAAGCAAGGCTATATTGTTGCCGCGCCTAATCACCCAGGAACGACCACTAAAGATATGCGGGTTGAGAAGGCTCAGGAGTTATGGCTACGGCCCAACGATATTAGCCGCGTTATTACCGCTTTACTCGCTGCCCCAGAAAAAACGGGGCGTGTTGATGCGCAGCGTATTGCCGCTGTTGGCCATTCGCTGGGGGGATGGACGGTATTGGAGTTAGCGGGCGGGCGTTTTAGCACGCAGCAATTTGAGCGTGATTGTCTGACGCATGTTGGGCTGGCGTCCTGCAAAGCCTATGAAAAGATGCATATCGCAAAGAATGCGTCATTACGTGCGCAGCTTGATAAGCCATTGGCGGATCCGCGTGTCAGTGCGGTGGTATCGCTGGATATGGGGCTGGCGCGAGGGTTTACCGCGGAGAGTCTTGCGGCAATACACATTCCTGTTTTGATCGTTGCGGCGGGGTATCCTAATGAGGAACTGCCTGCCGAGCTGGAATCTCACGATTTGGCACAGAAGCTGTCACCAGCGCATTCAGCCTATAAGGAAATTGCCGATGCGACGCATTTTAGCTTCATGCAGATTTGTAAGCCGGGTGCCATTGAGATCATTAATGCCGAGAACCCAGGGGATGGCATGATTTGTCTCGATGGCGGCGCACGTCCGCGTGAGCAGATTCAGCAGGGCGTTGTGAAGGACATTAGCGATTTTCTTCAGGCGGCGTGGCGGAAGCCGTAGCCTGTGCCCGAAGTGGGTGCTGACTACGCCAGACGCTGGGGCTCATCCCCGTGAGTCGCAAAAACTCGCGGTTGAAGTTTGATTTAGTCTGAAACCCGCTTTCCAGCATGATATCCGTGATTCGTGCATCCGTTTGGCTGAGGAGGCGTTTAGCCTCCTCAATTCGGTATTCGTTCATCACCTGCGAGAAATTACGACCGTGCACGCGGTTGATGGTTTCGGACAGGCGTCTTAGCGGTATTCCCATGCGCCGGCTCAGGCGCTGAAGTGTCATGCTGGGGTCGGTGTATAACGCATGCGTGCGAATGAAGTCATCTAACGTTTTCGCCAGTTGGTGTTCATCATCGGTAGCTGGTAGCGCTTCCGGTTTCTGGTCATGTGTAACGCTAAGCTCAGCCTGCGTGTGTTGTGCAGAGTACGTGACGATAAGCAGGGTCAATATCGCCAGCATGATGATGTGGAATACGGTGATGATGGTCGCTGCGCTATTGCCGCTGTAGAAGGCGATATCCAGTGCGATGACGATATCGATAGCGCCGGAGATAAGCACATACAGTCCGGCGATAAACGGTGCGCTTTTCCACTTGGGCAATGACGTTTGCAGACGGTGAGCGCTGTAAATCAGCGTTGCCCCATAGCCGAAGTAAACACTTACCAGCATCAGATCGATGAGTGGAACGGTTGTTCTGTTTTGGATGGCGCTTGCGCCAAGGATGAGTAAGGGCGGTAACAGATGCCGGAGAGATCGTCGACGGTTGCGGTTTAAGGCATCTGAGACCTTTTCTCCATAGGGGAACAGGCAAAGCCATAACAGTGGCGGAATGGATGCGGCAATGGCAGGTTGGATAAATGAGGGTAAGGCAACATGGCCGCCCCAGCGTAACGCTACCACTGTCAGAGCAAGACAGCTCACGCCGATGAGTATCGCCTCTGCTTTGGTATTGCGCGTTTTAGTCTCTTTATTTTGAATAGCCAGAAACTGGATGCGAAAAAACAAAATAACCAGCAGAAGTGCGGTAATAAACGGTAAAGGAATCGCGGTCATCGTGTTTATCAACAACGTTATTGTAGATATCTGGTCTGATGAAACCGCGCTACCGGAGTAAACTCGGTAGCGCGGCGTTCTGTGGTGCGCATGAATTAGCGGCGGTAATTTTTCTGTGCCGTGTTCACTTTGTACAGATAGCGGCGTGATTCGCCAGACGGATGCTTCGTCGTCAGCGTTTGGTAGACATCGCCCGGTGACATGTTGTTGATAATGCCCACAGCGCGCTCGCGATCGCTGGAGAAGACGCGCAACACGCTGCCTGCGCCACCGTTATATGCGGTGATGACGGCGTAGCGTTTCGACGTTGGGTTTTCAATACCGGCCAGATAGCTGTTCTTCAGAATCGACAGATAGGCGGTACCCGCGTCGATGTTTTGTTCTGGATCGAACAGATAGCTGCGGCTCGGCTGTCCCCATTTCCCTTTCATCTTGAAGACGTCGCGTCCTGCGCTGTGCTGCACCACCTGCATCAGACCCAGTGCATCGGAATGGCTGACGGCGTAAGGGTTGAAGCTGGACTCTGTCTGCATAATCGCCAGAATCAGCGACTCTTCAATGCCGTAACGCTCGGAAGCCTTACGCACCAGCGGCAGGTATTTGTGTGCACGCTTGTCCAGATGGTTAGGGACGAGCTGCATCGTGACCGACCAGATTACGTGCAGGCCGGAGGTACGTTTTTGCAGACGGTTCTGGAGCAGATAATCTGCGAAGCTGGCGGCACGGCCTTCCCAGCGGATCGGCTGTCCGGTGTTATCCAGTACCTGTCCATACAGCAGCGGCTCGCGGCTGATTTGAATATCGTTAGCGTCGGAATACAGGTCGGTGTTACTGGCGTCATCGCCCATCAGCAGGGTCGTGATAATCGCCTGACGCAGGCTGGCAACGGAGTTGGTTGCCGAAATGGTTTCGATAGTGATTGAACCGGCATCAAAGTTGATGTGGCTACGCGTCTGATATTGATCGGTGTATTTGACGTAGTCTTTTGGGCCAGCGATCAGAACTTCATTCATCCCCCAGATATTTTCGATGTTGTGAGCAAATTGCCCCATCAAAATATCGAAGGCGTTGGTATCCTTGAGAAACTCTTCGTTGTCGGCATTCCCTTTGTTTCCCGAACAGGAAACCAGCAGTGGTGCAATCACCAGCAGCGCTAACATTTTCTTCATATAACAAGCCGTGTCGGAATGGGGACGTAAGCGGGCCCGAAAGCCCGCAATCTCAGTGGCTCGGAGGCGTATAGCCTTCGATGTGTACGTCCTTCCCTTCAAACAGGAACTTGATCATTTCCTGTTCCAGTAGCTTACGGTCGTCAACATTCATCATGCTGAGCTTTTTCTCGTTGATCAGCATGGTTTGCTTGGTTTGCCATTGCGCCCAGGCTTCTTTAGAGATTTCGTTATAGATGCGCTTGCCCAGATCGCCGGGATAGAGCTGGAAATCCTGCCCTTCGGCGTCGCGTTGTAAAAAAGTACAAAAAATCGTTCTGCTCATGCTTCTTCCTCATCAATTGCGCAGGCATTCAAACGTGTTGACTGCGGGTGAGCCAACTCCCTCAGCAGGCGTTCTACCGGGGCGGCCAGTCCGACAGACGGCGGCTGCGCTAAGTTATACCAGAGACCTGCACCGTCATCCATGCAGGACCTGTTTTGTGAGCGATCGGTCTGCGATACGTCCAGCCAGAGCGGAACGATATCCAGATGAAAATGGCTGAATGTGTGGCGGAACGCGACAAGCTGTTGCAATCCATCAGGATTCAGACCACGTTGTTGCAGCCAGAGTTCCAATTCCCGACGTTCGCTGAACTGCGGGAAGCAAAATAGCCCGCCCCACAGGCCGACGGCGGGGCGCTGTTGCAGCCAGACTTGAGAACCCTGTTGCATCAGCAGGAACCAGCCAGTTTTCTCTGGCAGCGTCTGCTTCGGTTTCTTGCCGGGGTATTGCGCCCAGCTGTGGTTGGCGTAGGCAATGCAGCCGGTGCTCAGCGGGCACAGCTCGCACTTGGGGCGGCTGCGGGTGCAGACTATCGCACCGAGATCCATCATCGCCTGATTAAACTGGCTGACGCCCTCTGCTGGCGTGACGTCTTCACTCCGCGCCCACAGTTTCTTTTCGACCTCTTTCTTGCCCGGCCAGCCGTCAACGGCGTAGCAGCGTGCCAGCACGCGCTTCACATTACCGTCGAGAATCGGGTAATGCTGACCGAGAGCGAGCGACAGCACCGCGCCGGCGGTGGAACGCCCGACGCCCGGCAACGCCGCGACTTCATCAAAGGTGGTGGGGAATTCGCCGCCGTGACGTGACACGATGGTCTGTGCCGCTTTGTGTAGATTACGCGCACGGGCGTAGTAGCCCAGCCCGGTCCACAAGTGGAGCACTTCATCCAGCGGTGCTGCCGCCAGTGCACTGACGTTCGGAAAGCGTTCCATAAAGCGTTGGAAATAGGGGATAACCGTGGTGACCTGCGTTTGTTGCAACATCACTTCGGATAGCCATACTTTATAGGGAGTTTTCTCAAGCTGCCACGGCAGGGTTTTGCGGCCATAGCGTTGGTACCAGTCCAGCACCTGATGGGCGAACTGTTGCGCTTGCATCATAAAATGGGGTCACTATCCGGCAGGTAAAAAGTTTGATAGCGATTCCAGCACAGAGTGAATGTGCTGTAAACCGGAACTTTCCGAGGCAGTGGGCTTGCTAAACCACGGTATCCTTGCATAATGCGCGTTTCCTTAACGAAATCGGACAGCAAGTAAGCACTCTTTATGATTAACAACGTCATTTCACCGGAATTTGATGAAAATGGGCGCCCGATGCGTCGTATCCGCAGTTTTGTCCGCCGTCAAGGGCGCTTGACCAACGGGCAGCAGCTGGCGCTGGATAACTACTGGCCGGTGATGGGCGTGGAATATCAGACCGAGCAGGTAGATTTTAACGCGCTATTTGGCCGTGACGCCCCTGTGGTGCTGGAGATCGGTTTTGGGATGGGCGCCTCGCTGGTGACGATGGCCGCACAGCATCCCGAGCAGAATTTCCTCGGTATCGAAGTTCACCTGCCGGGCGTGGGGGCATGTCTCGCTGCCGCACAGGAAGCGGGAATCAGCAATCTGCGCGTGATGTGTCACGATGCGATCGAAGTGCTGATGAATATGATCCCGGATGGCTCACTGTCTATGGTTCAACTCTTCTTCCCCGATCCGTGGCACAAAGCCCGCCATAATAAACGCCGTATCGTTCAGGTGCCTTTCGTCCAACTGGTACAGAGTAAGCTGAAAGTCGGCGGCGTGTTCCACATGGCAACAGACTGGGAACCTTATGCGCAACATATGCTCGAAGTGATGACCTCTGTCACCGAGTACCGTAATCTTTCCAATAATAATGAGTACGTTGAGCGGCCGGAGTCCCGTCCGCTGACGAAATTTGAAGCACGCGGCCAGCGTTTGGGGCATGGCGTGTGGGATCTGATGTTTGAGAGGATAAAATAAAATGGCACAAGCTCGTAGCCGTCGTTTACGTAAAAAACTTCACATTGATGAGTTTCAGGAATTAGGTTTTTCTGTCAGCTTCCGCTTTCCAGAAGGCACTAGCGTCGAAGATATCGATAAGCTGATGGATAAGTTCGTTGACGACGTCATTGAACCACAAGGACTGGCATTCGAAGGCAGCGGTTATTTGCTCTGGGAAGGCCTGATCTGTCTGCAAAAAATCGGTCACTGCACCGAAGAGCATCGCCAACTGGTGAGCCGCTGGTTGGAAGAGCAGAAACTGACGGACGTGAAAGTCAGCAACCTGTTCGATATCTGGTGGGATCTGCCAGAACACCTGCTGTAATCCTTGGTCTTATCAAGGCATGCCTGAGCTGATTCTGGCTCAGGCGTTATCCGCCTCATCAAAGGGCGGATTGTCGCTCTCCCGCCACTGCCGTTGTTTTCTTCAGGAGAAAATATGTCGCGTAAAATAACCTTGGGTTTATTGATGTTGCTGTCCTGGCAAGCGCAGGCGGCCTACCAGTGCAACGTGAATCCGCAGGACGACATTGTTATCAGTCCGCAACACGTACAGGTCGTGGGTGCCAGCGGCAATTTACAGCTTTCCCCGCAGGGCGATATCGTCCGTAACGGTACACCGCTGACCCTGAACGCCGAACAGCGCCAGAAAGCCAAAGCCTATCAGGCGGATTTACGCCAGCAGCTGCCGTGGATCGATCAGGGTGCGCAGCAGCATCTTGAAAAAGCGCGAGTCGCGCTGGATAACGTCATCGTGCAAGAGCTTGGCAGCGACAGCAATGTGCGCAATCGTCTGACTACGCTGGATAAACAGCTCAAGCAGCAGATGAACCGAATTATCGAACACCGCAGCGATGGCCTGACGTTCCACCATCAGGCGATTAAGCAAGTTGAGCAAGATGGCAAACAGCTCGTACAGCAAAGCATGGGCGGCGTCTTGCAGGACAGCCTGAACGAGATGGGCGTAAAACAGATGTCCAGCGGCGGCAACCCGCTACAGGCGATGATGGGCAACCTCGGTGGCTTGCAGAAAGCGATTCAGGCCGAGTGGAACAATCAGGAACTGGAGTTCCAGCGCTTCGGTAATGACGTATGTAGCCGCGTCACATCGCTGGAAAACCAGCGTAAGAGTCTGTTGCAGACGCTGAAGTAATCGTTCAACGTTCTGTACAACGCATTAAAGAAAACCGGGCGATGCCCGGTTTTTTGCGTTTATGGTGCTGGAAACGTGAAACGACGGTGGATCGCTTCCAGCTCGTCAAGGATCTCGCCGTCCAGCGCCAGGTTCTGGCTGTCGATGTTGATTTGCAGCTGTTCCAGTGTGGTCGCGCCCAGCAGCGTACTGGCGACGAACGGCTGCTGACGCACAAACGCCAGTGCCATTTGCGCCGGATCCAGACCGTACTTTTGCGCCAGCGCTACGTATTCAGCAACCGCCGCCTGAGCCTGCGGGCCAGTATAGCGAGTAAAGCGGCTAAACAACGTGTTACGCGCATTGGCCGGTTTCGCGCCGTTCAGATATTTACCCGTCAGCGTACCGAACGCCAGTGACGAATAGGCGAGAAGTTCCACGCCTTCATGCTGGCTGATTTCCGCCAAGCCGACTTCAAAACTGCGGTTCAGCAAGCTGTAGGGGTTCTGAATCGACACGATACGCGGCAGATCGTGTTTTTCCGCCAGATGCAGATAGCGCATCACACCCCACGGCGTTTCGTTGGAGACGCCGACGTAGCGGATCTTACCGGCACGCACCTGCTCATTCAGCGCTTCCAGCGTTTCCAGCAGTGTCACGACCGATTTGTCTTCAGTATATTGCGGTTTGTCATCCGTATATTGATAGCTCAGCTTGCCAAAGCAGTTGGTCTGGCGCTGTGGCCAATGCAACTGATAGAGATCGATATAGTCGGTGTTCAGGCGTTGAAGGCTGGCATCCAGCGCTGCACGGATGTTTTTTCTATCCAGCGCCTGCTGTGGACGGATGCTGTGATCGTTTCCGCGCACGGGGCCGGAAACTTTACTGGCCACAATCAGTTTTTCACGTCCGCCACGGGATTTCAGCCAGGAGCCGATATAGCTCTCGGTTAACCCTTGTGTTTCCGGGCGTGGAGGAACGGCGTACATTTCTGCTGTGTCAATCAGGTTAACACCCGCGGCAATGGCGTGATCTAACTGGGCATGAGCGTCTGCTTCGCTGTTCTGTTCGCCAAAGGTCATCGTACCAAGACCCAGCACGCTCACTTCTAAAGAACTATGGGGAATTCGGTGATATTGCATTGCCAGCTTCCTTATGTCTGAAAATAGCAGGCGCATTTCCCGTCATTTCCGCATGATTTGCTGCGATTCCAATGAGTTTGGGAAAACACACCTGAATTCGACTATAAACGAAGCCGTGGCAAGTGGGGAAGTCTCTTCTGTTGCCCTTCAGCAGGATTTTGCCGAAGAGCATCGCTTGATGAGAGAAATATCAGGCTAACGTTGCCGTTAGCGCTGCACGATCTGGGAGACTTGATCGCGGTTGATTTGTTTCTGATTACCTTGTTCATCGGTATAGCTGAGCAGCCCGGTATCTTTATCCAGCACGGGTTTTCCCTGTGTCAGGAGCATTTGCCCCTCTTTTGTCGCCATCACGTAGTCACTGGAACAACCTGCCAGAGTGAATAATAACGCCAGTGTAATTGCCATTTTCATCCGTACTTTCATCATATTAACCCGTTCATAAATGTCAAAATCTAAGGTGAGTCTAGCAAATGGCTGCGGGGGATAACGTAGGAATAATGGAAAAAATGTGTTTGGAGGGAATTAATGTTGTGTAATCAGGCAGCCGATCGCCGCCTGATTATAGGTCTTTAGCGAGAAAGACGAGGCGAGACGGCGATCAGTGCGACGTTTTCTCTTTTTTACTGCGCAACAGATTCAGTGCCTCGACGGACATCGAGAAGAACATCGCAAAGTAGATATAGCCTTTCGGTACGTGGACGTCGAAACTTTCCAGAATCAGGGTGAACCCGACCAGGATCAGGAACGACAAGGCCAGCATTTTGACGGACGGATGGCGTTCGACAAACTCGCCGATAGGGCGTGCAGAGAACATCATCACAAGAACGGCAATAATGACCGCAGCCATCATAATAAACAGATGGTCAGACAGGCCGACGGCGGTGATAACCGAATCCAGGCTGAAGATAATATCCAGCATCATGATCTGCACAATCGCGCCAAAGAAGGAGTACACCTTGGAAGTATGGTCTGCTGAACCCCCCTCGACAGTTTCATGAATTTCCATACTCGACTTCCAGATCAGGAAGAGTCCCCCGAAGAACAGAATCAGGTCGCGTGTAGAAATTTCATTATCGAGTACGGCAAACAGCGGGTCGGTCAGACGCATGACCCAGGCAATGGAGGCGAGCAGTCCCAAACGCATCAACATTGCACCCAGCAGTCCGATGCGGCGAGCTTTGTTTTGTTGGGCTTTAGGCAGTTTGGCGACAACCAGAGATAGGAAAATAATGTTATCGATCCCAAGAACGATTTCCAGAATAGTCAGCGTTCCCAATGCTAACCATGCGTTCGGATCAACAATCCAATCAAACATTATATCAATACACCTTAAACGAAACGTAAACGATATTATACTCTGCCAGCTTAGTGCGTAGGCAAGCGAAAGTGTGATGTCATAGATATATAACTGTCATACTTCGCATGCGGCTCGTGTGTTGGCTCCCTTTTGCTCTGGGTCGGCGTCAGGATTTTCCCAGGTCGATTCCCTTGTCGCACGGTTGTGGCGTATGGAGTGCGGCGTATCAGGCTAGTGTACGATGAAGCGTGGTGCTGATGAAGCATACGACTCACAGAACATCGCGCTAATGCCACATGGTGCTAATGAAACTTAGTTGCTGAGTTTCATAAAGTGTCGCGCCAGTAGCGGTGCGGTAAACGTTTTTTTCAGATAAAACCCGCGCGGTAAGGTTAGAACCGGTTGACCAAACTCGCCAATTGCCTCCGTTAAGGCCCGGCTATTTGCTGCCTTGGGGCGTAATTGCAGTACTTCGCCATGTCGGGCGGTGATGCTTTCTACCCGACCAAGTACGATCAAGTCCATCAACTCTTCCCAATCGCAGCGCAGCTGTTCCTCTTCTTCTTCATTGGGGCTCCAGATCAGCGGCGTGCCAATACGGCGTTCCCCCAGCGGAATGTGGCGTGAACCTTCCACTGGAATCCACAGTACCCGAGCAAGCTTGCGTCGCACGTGGCTGCTTTCCCACGTTACGCCGCTATTGCCTGTTAACGGGGCGACACAGACGAATGTCGTTTCCAGCGGTTTGCCCTGTTCATCAATTGGGATGGTTTTTAGCTCAACGCCGATGCCGGGGAAATCCTGCTCGGGCTTGCTACCTGCGCTTGCACCCAGAAAACGTTCCAGTAAGACCCCAATCCAGCCTTTATCACGTTTCAGGTTGGCAGGAAGAGGCAGAAGAGCGATGTCCGCTAATTCCGCGAGATTATAACCCGCGAGAGATTGAGCGCGTTCCAGCAACGTGTGCTCACTTGGTGGCGCAGTCGTGTGAACCGTGGGTGAATTCATAGCGTATAGCCCGATGTTTTTCCGCTCAAAAAAAATACAATACGTGGAGAATACCAACGCACAGCCTAGACGACTGTGGAGAAAAACAATAATAGCATGATTCGTAGCGCTTTTTTTTAGTGTGATGGCGATCACTTAACACCGTTTTGCAAACTGTGCACGTATAGCCACTGACAATAAACAGGATCTTACACTAGGTTATCCACAGATTTCTTGGATAACCCACATAAACATGAATTACTGGTTCGATTTACAGCCTTGACGCCCAGCCTCTTTGCTGTTTTTGCCTATTTATTGCCTGACTTTGAGGCATTCCCTGTGGATAAAATCGGCATAGTGCGATCTTTCGCCAATCTTGCGTTGTACGCCATTTGAACAAAAAATAAGGGGTCGAAATTTCAAGTAAAATGGTTTGTAATTTCATGAATAAAAAGCACTATTTTTTAATTCGCATTAATATTTTTTCTTCATGAAAAATGAGTTTTACTCACTTCTTCATGGGTTCTGCACAAAGATGTCCACAGAAAAAGTGAATAAATTGCCGATTCTGGTCTTCACATGTTTATAACTTTGATCTTATCTGTGGGTTATCTTACTTTTATTCGTATCACATGCTTTCTAAGCAGTGGTTTACCGCCTGACGGGAGTGTGAAACAATCAGGTCATCTTTGCATTGATGTTTATCGAGGTAGTCCGGTGATCGATGATGATGGCTACCGCCCAAACGTTGGTATTGTAATTTGTAATCGGCAGGGGCAGGTGATGTGGGCCCGGCGCTATGGTCAGCACTCCTGGCAGTTTCCGCAGGGGGGGATTAACCCCGGTGAAAGTGCTGAGCAGGCGATGTACCGCGAACTGTTTGAAGAAGTCGGGTTAAGAAAAAAGGATGTGCGCGTATTGGCATCTACCCGTAACTGGTTACGCTATAAATTACCAAAGCGTTTGGTGCGTTGGGATACAAAACCGGTCTGTATCGGCCAAAAGCAGAAATGGTTTTTGCTACAGTTGATGTGTAATGAGTCGGATATCAATATGCAGAGCAGCGGCACGCCGGAATTTGATGGCTGGCGCTGGGTGAGTTACTGGTATCCGGTACGTCAGGTCGTTTCTTTTAAGCGAGATGTGTATCGTCGCGTGATGAAGGAATTTATCAACCCGGTGATACTGCTTCAGGAGAGTGTTGCGGCTCGGGTGGTTACGCCATCCGGTCCTCGGCGAAAAAGAGGGTAATTCAGGCACATTATGCTCACGCGCTTGCGAGAAATTGTCGAAAACGTTGCGGCAACGGCCCGACTTAGTGATGCGCTGGACATTCTGGTCAATGAGACCTGTCAGGCTATGGACACGGAAGTCTGTTCCATTTATCTGGCCGATCACGATCGTCAATGCTATTACCTGATGGCAACGCGCGGGTTAAAAAAAGCCGCGCGGGCGCACGGTTACGCTGGCGTTTGGGCAAGGTATTGTCGGGCTGGTCGGGCAACGTGCTGAGCCTATCAATCTGGCCGATGCTCGCGCCCATCCCAGTTTCAAATATATCCCCGCGGTGAAAGAGCAACATTTCCGATCTTTTCTTGGCGTTCCCATTATCTACCGCCGCCACCTGCTGGGCGTATTGGTAGTGCAACAGCGTGAACATCGTCAGTTTGATAAAAACGAAGAATCGTTCATGGTGACGCTGGCCACGCAGATGGCCGCTATTCTCTCTCTTTCGCAGATAAAAACGCTCTTCGGTCAATACCGCCAGACGCGCGTTAAGGCGCTGGTGGCTGCACCGGGTGTGGCGATTGCCCCCGGCTGGCAGGATTGTACCCAGCCCTCTCTGGAACAGGTTTTCCCTGCGTCGAGTCTGGACAGTGAGCGCGAACGCTCCCGCTTAACGCAGGCGCTGGAAGAGGCAACGGCGGAATTCCGTCGCTTCAGCAAGCGGTTTAGCGCCAGCGCGCAGAAAGAGAGCGCGGCGATTTTCGATTTGTATTCGCACTTGCTGAATGATGCGCGGCTAAAGCGTGAACTCTTTCAGGAAGTGGATGCAGGTAATGCTGCCGAGTGGGCCGTCAAGCTGGTGATCGAACGTTTTGCCGCGCAGTTTACCAATTTGCAGGATACTTACTTGCGCGAACGCGCCGGCGATCTACGCGCGTTGGGGCAACGGCTGCTGTTCCACCTCGACGATAACGCGCAAATCATGGGGCAATGGCCTGAGCGCTTTATTCTTGTGGCGGATGAATTAACGGCTACGCTTTTGGCGGAACTGCCGCCGGAGCGGTTGGCGGGTGTTGTTGTCTATGACGGTGCAGCCAATTCGCATGCGGCAATTCTCGTCCGTGCCATGGGCATTCCGACGCTAGTCGGCGCGGACATTCAGCCTGACATGCTGCATCAGCGCCTGCTGATCATCGACGGCTATCGCGGCGAGTTGCTGGTCGATCCCGAACCCGTGCTGGTACAGGAATACCAGCGCCTGCTGACGGAAGAAAACGAGCTGACCCGTCTGGCTGAAGGTGAAATGGAGCAGCCTGCCGTGCTGAAAAGCGGCGAGCGCATTCAGGTCATGCTGAATGCGGGGCTAAGCGCTGAGCACGAAAAACGCTTTATCAATCAGGTCGATGGCGTGGGGCTGTACCGCACGGAAATTCCTTTTATGCTGCAAAGCGGCTTTCCGTCCGAAGATGAGCAGATGGCGCAATATCAAAGCATGTTGGCGCTTTACCCAACGCGCCCTGTGATGTTGCGCACGTTGGATATCGGCGCGGATAAGCCGCTGCCTTATCTGCCTATCAGCGAAGAGAACCCGTGTCTCGGCTGGCGCGGCATTCGTATTACGCTCGATCAGCCTGAAATCTTTCTGATTCAGGTGCGCGCCATGCTGCGTGCCAACGCGCATAGTGGCAATCTCAACATCCTATTGCCGATGATCAGCAGTCTGGATGAAATCAGTGAAGCACGTCGCCTGATCGATCAGGCCGCAGGCGAAGTGGAGGAATTACTGGGCTTCCCGCAGCCCAAGCCGCGAATTGGGATCATGATTGAAGTCCCGTCGATGCTGTTCCTGCTCCCCCATCTGGCTTCTCGCATCGATTTTGTTTCGGTTGGCACCAACGATCTGACGCAGTATTTGCTGGCAGTAGATCGTAACAACGCCCACGTGGCATCGCTTTATGACAGTCTGCATCCTTCCATGTTGCAGGCGTTGAATATGATCGCCGTCGAGTGCGAGCGACATAACATTCCGCTTTCCGTGTGCGGTGAAATGGCGGGAGAAGCGCTCGGCGCATTGCTGCTGACCGGACTGGGTTATCGCTCGTTCAGTATGAACGGGCGCAGCGTGGCGCGAATTAAATATCTGCTGCGCCAAATTACGCTGGCTGAATCGCAGTCGTTGGTGAAGCAATTGCTGAATGCACAGAGCGCGACGGAAGTCCGGCAGTGGGCGGCGATTTTCATGGAAGAGCGTGGATTGGGCGGCTTGATTCGCGGCGGGCGCTAATTCGTCGCGGTGCGCTCCTTAGTTATGAACATACTCTAAATAATTCAAGTTTCAGGACAAAACGTTAACGTTTTGAACAACGCACACGCAACTTGAAGTATGACGAGTATAAATGTTTTACAGAACTTTTCCCCTCAGCGAGCAATGAGCGCGGGTGCGTATGCTATGATTCGCCACCGCGGTTCGCAGGAACGGATTCATTCTCCTGCCTTTTGCCTATCAATGACGATCCCGAAAGCAGGGATAACACAATAAAATATGTGGTGAATGATGACGACAAGCTATCTGGCGTTTCCTCAGTTTGATCCCGTGATTTTCTCAATTGGCCCGCTGGCGCTGCACTGGTATGGGCTGATGTATCTGGTGGGTTTTGTATTTGCCATGTGGTTGGCGGTGCGTCGGGCGAATAAACCGGGTAGCGGTTGGACCAAAGATGAAGTCGAAAACCTGCTGTATATGGGGTTCCTTGGCGTCTTCGTCGGCGGGCGTCTGGGCTATGTCCTGTTTTATGCCTTCCCGTCATTTCTTGAAAACCCGCTCTACCTTTTCAAAGTCTGGGATGGCGGCATGTCGTTCCACGGCGGCTTAATGGGCGTGATCTGCGTCATGCTGTGGTTCGCTCATCGCACCAAACGCCATTTCTTCCAGGTCGCTGATTTTATTGCTCCTTTGATTCCTTTTGGGCTTGGCGCAGGCCGGTTGGGCAATTTCATCAACGGCGAACTGTGGGGACGCGTGACGACGGATACACCGTGGGCGATGCTGTTTCCTGGCTCGCGTGGTGAAGATATGATGCTGGCCGTCAGCAATCCGCAGTGGCAGGCGATTTTCAATCAGTATGGCATGCTGCCGCGTCATCCTTCCCAGCTGTATCAAATGATGCTGGAAGGTGTGGCACTGTTTATCATTCTGAATCTCTTTATCCGTAAACCTCGGCCGATGGGCAGCGTCTCAGGGCTTTTCCTGATCGGTTACGGCACGTTCCGAATTATTACTGAATTCTTCCGTCAGCCGGATGCACAGCTGGGGCTGTTCGGCGACCTGTTCAGCATGGGACAAATCCTGTCACTGCCGATGGTGATCGCCGGTATTCTGATGATGGTCTGGGCCTATCGCCGTCAGCCTGCACAGCAATAATCCGCTGTCCTTCTTTAATTTTTGTGATGAGGTAGTATGAAACAGTATCTGGATCTGATGAAGAAAGTGCTTGAAGAAGGCACGCCGAAAGCCGACCGCACTGGCACGGGCACGCGTTCTATTTTCGGCCATCAGATGCGTTTCAACTTGCAGGACGGGTTTCCGCTGGTTACCACCAAAAAATGCCACCTGCGTTCGATTATCCATGAACTGCTCTGGTTCCTGAACGGCGATACCAATGTTGCTTATCTGCATGAAAACAAAGTCAGTATTTGGGACGAATGGGCGGATGAGAACGGTAATTTGGGGCCGGTTTACGGTAAACAGTGGCGTTCATGGGGAGCCGCAGACGGTCGTGAGATCGACCAGTTGAAGAATGTCCTGACCCAGTTGAGACAGGATCCAGATTCTCGCCGTATTATCGTGTCTGCCTGGAACGTGGGTGAGCTGGACAAAATGGCGCTGGCACCGTGCCACGCGTTTTTCCAGTTCTACGTGGCGGATGGCAAACTCTCTTGCCAGCTTTATCAGCGCTCGTGCGATATCTTCCTCGGCCTGCCGTTCAATATCGCCAGCTATGCGCTGCTGGTGCATATGGTGGCGCAGCAGTGCGATCTCGACGTTGGTGATTTCGTCTGGACTGGCGGCGACACGCATTTGTACAACAACCATCTGGAACAGACGAATTTACAGTTGAGCCGTGAACCGCGCGCGCTGCCTAAACTGGTGATTAAGCGCCGCCCGGATACGCTGTTCGACTACCGCTTCGAGGACTTTGAAATTGAGGGATACGATCCGCATCCTGCCATCAAAGCACCGGTTGCGATCTAAGTCTCTCCCATGTTTTTCAGGGCCGCGTAATGCGGCCTTTTTTATTTCCCTCGTTTTCCCTACCTCTCCGCACGCTTTTTCTGTTGTTACATCGTTGCAGTAAAACATTGCGGGTCGCCGCGTAGAACGTCGTTAACACGCTGTTTTTGCTGATAAGACTCATTATCCTGACACCATGAAAATAAGAAATCGGCAACAGCGGGGGTTTACCTTGCTTGAATTATTGGTGGTGCTGACGATTGTGGCGCTAATGGCGGGTGGCGGCTTGCATGGCTGGATTCAGTATCAGCAGGCAATTCGTTTGGAGCAGAGTGCCCAGCAACTGCTGGACTTTTTGAGTCGGGTTCAGGCGAATGCCTACTGGCATAACGAAACCCGCACAGCGAAGCTCATACCGCAGGGAGAATTATGGTGCATGGTGGCAGGGCAGAATGAAAAGCAGGCAGAGGATTCGTGCCGTGAGAACCATCCGGGACAGTTCGTTCGCCGCACGCAGGATGTGGTGTTGGCAAAGTTCACAAGCAACGTTTTTACGTTCTTTGGCTTGCGTAACGCGGCACAGGCTGGGCACATCTCGCTGTCGAATTCTGCGGGTCAGTTACGCCTCATCATCTCGGTGAGAGGGCGCATGCGTCTGTGCAGCGAGTCGCAGGCTGTCCTGGCGATTCCCCTATGCTGAAACAAATCGTATTGAGGCAACCAAGGTTGAGGAGTAAGCAGCGTGGCTTCACTCTGCCAGAAATCCTGTTAGCGCTGAGCTTAGGTAGCCTGATTATGCTGTCGGCGGCACAGCTGTATCCTCTGTTGCGCAGTCAAAGTCAGGACAGCGCACAGCTTTTCCGGCTGGAGCAGCTCTTCAGTCAGGTCGCCATGGGAATTGAGAAAGACATCCGTCGGGCAGGTTTTTGTGCGGGAACCTGTCAGGGAAAGGCAATCAGCATAGGGAAGTATCCGGGGGAGGCGGAAAATAGCTGTCTGAATGTTTCTTACGATCTGAACCGAAATGGGGTTTGGGATGGTGGGGAACAACAGGATGCCGAGTCTTTTGGCTATCGCCTGCGCAGTCGGTCATTGGAAATTCAAAGCGGGGCGCACGGCTGTCAGGGCGACAGATGGGAAAAACTGTTTGATCCGCAGGAAGTGGTGCTCACGGTGTTCCGGCTACAGCGTCTTTCTGCGCAAAATAATGTGGCGCTGTATGAATTGCAACTGGCTGGTTATTGGGTCAAACGTCCTGCGGTTCGGCAACATATCACTCGCCTTATTCTCGGACGTAATCAATGAGAAAAAGCAACCAGGAAGGAAGCGGGACGCTAGCTATGGTGCTGCTCATCGCCATTATCGGCCTACTGTTGATGTCCGGTTTGCAACGCCAGCTTGATACTGCCATTCAGGTGGGGAACGATGAGCGACACTATCTGCGAGCGTTCAATCAGGCATTGTCCTCGCTGAACTGGGGAAGAGGGCAGCGTTGGGACACGTTAACGGAAAGCTGGCAGTGCCAGCGGCTGTCGGCAGAACAGCTCGTAGTGTGCCTGCGTGCGGCCTCGGATGGGGAGCAAGGATTACTGCGTGGCGAAGGAACTCTTCCTGCTTCAGCGCGACTGTTGACGTTGTACCAACGGGTATCCTTTTCGGCACTGTCGTCGGGCCAGATTGCGATTCAACCATTGGGTAACGGCTGGTTAGACTTTTGCCCGGATAAAGGTGTCGCACGCTGTGATGCAACGGAGTAGCGCAATGAACAACAGGCTCAGGAGTCGTCAATCTGGTTTCAGCCTGCCGGAGACGCTGGTGGCGGCACTGCTGTTCGCCGTGTCGCTGATGGGGCTACTGCAATATCACCAGATTTTGCAGCAATCATTTCAGCATCAGTTGCAGCAGCGTCAGGCCTGGCGGTTTGCGATGCAACAGTTGGAGGCTTATGAAGCGGATATGCCGTATCACCCGTCCGATCTGGATAATATTGTGTCTCTTGCGAGTAAAAATTGGCAGTTTAGTGTGTCGGAGCAGCGACAGAATGGAGAATGCCGTCAGGTAACGGCAAGAGTCATGACGCCACGTCGCTATCAGGCTACACTAAACCGTTGGTTTTGCCGGTCATCACCTGTTGGGTAGGCATACTTGGGTAAACCATGAATTATCAATCGTAAGCAGCGGTAGCAGGAGCCAGAATGTTTAGAATCTATCACTCCAATCAGTTAGATATCTTGAAAAGACTGATGGTTGAGCTGATAAAACGTCAGCCGCTTGCGGATCCCTTCCAGCAGGAAGTGATTTTGGTGCAAAGCCCGGGGATGGCGCAGTGGCTGCAAATTGAACTGGCTGGACATTTCGGCATTGCTGCCAATATTCAATTCCCGCTGCCCGGTGTTTTTTTGTGGAATATGTGTCGCTATGTGCTGCCGGATATTCCAAAAGAAAGCGCTTTCAGCAAGGATGCGATGACGTGGAAGCTCATGCATTTGCTGCCCGATTTGTTGGCACAGCCTGATTTTGCGGCCCTTAACCACTATTTGCAGGATGACGATAACCAGCGCAAGCTGCATCAGCTTGCCGGACGCGTAGCGGATCTTTTCGATCAATATCTGATTTATCGCCCTGAGTGGATCAAGGCATGGCAAGAAGGGAAACAGGTTGACGATCTCGGTGGCAACCAGCTGTGGCAATCGGCACTGTGGCGTGCGTTGGTTGACTACACTCGCGAACTGGCGCAGCCCGAATGGCACCATGCGATTCTGTATCAACGCTTTATTACTGCGTTAGAGCAGGCAAAATCGTGCCCTAAAGGCCTGCCGCCACGCGTTTTTATCTGCGGTATTTCGGCGTTACCCCCTATCTATTTACAGGCGTTGAACGCGCTGGCGCAGCATATTGACGTGCATCTGCTATTTACCAATCCCTGTCGCCATTACTGGAGTGACATTCAGGATTATAAATTTCTGGCGAAGCTAAAAGCCCGCCACCGTCGCCTACATCGCTTTGACGGCGAGCAGACTGATGAAACACGCTCGTTATTTCGCGATCCCTCACAGGCAGAAACGTTGTTCAACGACGACGGTAAACAGTCGATTAATAATCCTCTGCTGGCATCGTGGGGAAAGCTGGGGCGCGATAACCTTTATCTGCTGGCTGAGTTGGATAGCGTGCAGGAAATCGACGCCTTTGTTGAGTCGGATGGTGAAAATCTGCTGCAAACCTTGCAGCGCGATATTCTTGAGCTGGAAGACCATGCGGTGGTGGCCGTCAGCCACGAAACGCAGAACACCAGCATGCAAAAACGCCTGCTGGCACTCGACGATCATTCGATTGATTTTCACGCCTGCCATAGCCCGCAGCGTGAGGTTGAAGTGCTTCACGATCGGCTGCTGGCCATGATGGCCGACGATCCTGAGCTAATGCCGCGCGACGTCATTGTGATGATGGCGGATATCGACAGCTATACGCCGTTTATTCAGGCGGTGTTTGGTAATGCGCCGGATAACCGCTATCTGCCTTTTGCCATCTCCGATCAGCGTGCGCGACATGCGCATCCCGCATTGCAGGCGGTAATCAGCCTGCTGGATTTACCGACGAGCCGTTTTACGGCAGAACAGGTTCTGGCATTGCTTGAAGTGCCCGCGCTGGCTGCGCGTTTCGGTATTCAGGAAGAAGGGCTACGTCGTCTGCGCCTGTGGGTAGTGGAATCAGGTGTGCGCTGGGGATTGGATGACGACAACGTGCGCGATCTGATGCTACCGCCAACGGGGCAACATACATGGCGTTTTGGCCTGACGAGAATGCTGTTGGGCTATGCGATGGACAGCCAGGTCGGCGACTGGCAGGGCGTATTGCCTTACGATGAATCCAGCGGCCTGATTGCCGAACTGGCTGGTCAACTGGCCGAACTGCTGATGCAGATCCACCACTGGCGTCAGTGTCTGTCTCAGCCACGTGTGCTTGTTGACTGGTTACCGCTGTGCCGAGAGCTGATCGAAACCTTCTTTGATGCTGACAGCGAGACTGAAGCGGCGCTGGCATTGGTAGAAAAACAGTGGCAGTACGTGATTGGTATGGGCACGATGGCGCATTATCCGCAACAGGTGCCGATCTCCCGGTTACGTGATGAACTGTCGCGGCGTCTCGATCAGGAGCGACTCAGCCAGCGTTTTCTGGCCGGTTCGATCAACTTTTGTACGCTGATGCCCATGCGTTCCATCCCGTTCAAGGTCGTGTGTTTGTTGGGTATGAATGACGGTGTTTATCCCCGAACGCTGCCGCCACTCGGGTTCGATCTGATGGGGAGGAAAATCAAGCGCGGCGATCGTAGCCGACGTGATGATGACCGCTATCTGTTTCTTGAGGCGCTCCTGTCGGCGCAGCACAAACTTTATATCAGCTATATCGGGCGCTCGATCCAGGATAATACGCGTCGCTATCCTTCCGTATTGGTCAGCGAACTGACGGAATATATTGCACAAAGTTACGTCCTGCCGGGTGATGAAGCGCTGGATATCGATAGCAGCGCGGAGCGCGTGGTGAAGCACCTTTGCCGCGAACATAGCCGGATGCCTTTTGATGCGAATAACTTCCTGTCTGCACCGCAGCCGTTGAGCTTTGCGGCAGAGTGGCTGGCGGCGGCGAACCAAAAAGGGGAAGCTCAGCCTGATTTCGATCGTGAAGCCTTGTCCGAAAGAGCGAGTGATAGGGATGTGAGTCTGGACGATCTGAAGCGTTTTTATCGCCATCCTGTGCGAGCCTTTTTTCAACTGCGGCTTGGCGTGAGTTTTATGCTGCACAGCGATGAGCTGTTGGATGAAGAGCCCTTTGTGGTTGATAGCCTTAACCGCTATCAGTTGAATAGCGAGTTGCTTAATACCTTGATTAATGAAGGCGATACGGAAAAACTGTATCGCCGTGCCAGAGCCGCGGGTGAACTGCCCTATGGTGCGTTCGGCGAAATTTACTGGCAGGAACAGCAGCAGGAGATGGCGCAGTTGGCTGCGCGTGTACGCGATGAATTAACGCCTTCGCTGTCGGTGAGTCGGGAAGTGGATATCCTCCTTGACGGCGTGCGCGTCAGTGGCTGGCTGAATCAGGTTCAGCCGGATGGTTTGCTGCGCTGGCGTCCGGGCACGCTTTCTATGAAGGATGGCATTACGCTGTGGTTGGAACATCTGGCCTACTGCGCAACGGGCGGACAGGGCGAAAGCCGACTGTATGGGCGGGAAGACACGGCGTGGCGCTTTGCTGCCTTGTCGGAAGCGCAGGCCAGAGAACATCTGGCTGTCATGTTGGATGGATATCGTCAGGGAATGAGCAAGCCGCTGTTATTGCTAAATAAAGCAGGGAGCGCCTGGCTGGCTGAATGTTATGATCGTGAAAGCGATAGCCTGCGGGCGGATGAGGACGCGCAGAACAAAGCGCGGACCCGGTTACTGCAAGCCTGGCAGGGCAACATGGGAATGCGGGGTGAAGGTGAGGATTATTACCTGCAACGCATTATTCGTGAGTTGGATGAAAAGCGAATGAATGAGGTGATTGAAGCGGCGCAAATCTGGCTACTGCCACCGTTCCGCTTTAATCTGGCTTGATGGGCTTGCTTTGGATGATGCCCGAATAGATTTCGAGGTGCGAGAAGATAACGCACTGCAACGTGAAAAGTGATGGATATGAGGTTGGAGAATTGCATGCGTAAACAGTGGATCTGGATTACCGGGTGGTTTCTTTTATTCACATTCTGGCTTCCGGCGAGTTGGGCTGAGACGGGCTGGCAGCCGCTGGCTCAGACGATTCGAAAAAGCGAAAAAGATCCGCGGCAATATCAGGCGATCAAACTGGATAACGGAATGACCGTTCTGCTGGTTTCCGATCCACAGGCACCCAAATCTTTGGCATCACTGGCGCTGCCTATTGGCTCACTGGACGATCCCAATAATCAACTGGGATTGGCGCATTACCTCGAACATATGGTGCTGATGGGGTCGAAACGTTACCCAGAGCCAGAGGCGCTGTCCGAATTTTTGAAAAAGCATGGCGGTAGCCACAATGCCAGCACGGCGTCTTACCGCACGGCGTTTTATCTGGAAGTGGAAAATGATGCGCTGCGACCCGCCGTCGATCGGATGGCGGATGCAATTGCGGAGCCGCTGCTCGACCCGGTGAATGCCGATCGCGAACGTAATGCGGTCAATGCGGAATTAACGATGGCGCGTTCGCGTGACGGTCACCGCATGGCGCAGGTGGGGGCAGAGACACTGAACCCGGCGCACCCGAGCGCGCGTTTTTCGGGGGGCAACCTTGAAACCCTGAGCGATAAACCCGGCAGTAAACTGCATGATGAGCTGGTGAAGTTCTATCAGAAATACTACTCAGCCAACCTGATGAAAGGGGTGATTTACAGCAATCAACCTCTGCCTGAACTGGCGAAACTGGCGGTCGACACATTCGGGCGCATTCCCAATCACAACGCCAGCGTTCCTGCGGTTACCGTTCCTGTGGCGACGGAAAAGCAGCGCGGCGTAATGATTCACTATGTTCCTGCTCAGCCTAGAAAACAGCTGCGCATTGAGTTTCGCGTCAGCGATATTAGCCAGGCGTTTCGCAGCAAGACGGATACCTATATTAGCTATCTGATCGGCAACCGCAGCCAGAATACGCTCTCTGACTGGTTGCAAAAGGAAGGGCTGGTTGAATCTATCGGTGCAGGTTCTTCGCCGATCATCGACCGTAACGGCGGCATGTTCGCTATTTCAGCCTCGCTGACCGATAAAGGTCTGGCACAGCGTGATGAAGTGATCGCTGCGATATTCCGTTACTTGCAACAAATCCGCACAGAAGGGATTCAGCAGCGTTATTTTGATGAGATCGCGCATGTTCTGGATCTGGATTTCCGCTATCCGTCCATCAGCCGTGATATGGACTACATCGAATGGTTGGTTGATACCATGCTGCGTGTGCCGGTCGAACATACGTTGGATGCCCAGTATGTTGCCGATCGCTACGATCCGAAGGCTATCGCTGCTCGACTGGATGAGATGACGCCGCAGAACGCGCGCGTTTGGGTCATCAGTCCGAATGAGCCACATAATAAAGTGGCCTACTTTGTCGATGCGCCGTACGAGATGAATAAGATCCCGTCAGCAACATTCGCAAAATGGAAAACGCTGGGGCAGAAAATGTCACTGTCGTTGCCGACGATCAACCCCTATATCCCGGATGATTTCTCCCTGATCAAAGCTGATAAGGCGATGACCAAACCGACGCTCCTGCTGAATCAGCCAGGACTGCGTGTGCTGTATATGCCAAGCCACTACTTCGCTGATGAGCCGAAAGCGGAAATCACGCTGTTCCTGCGTAATCAGGAAGCGCGCAGTACCGCCCGTAATCAGGTGCTGTTTGCGTTAAACGATTATCTGGCAGGTCTGGCGCTGGATGAACTCAGCTATCAGGCTTCGATCGGCGGCATCAGTTTCTCCACCCGCAGCAATGATGGTCTGGTGATTAGCGCCAATGGCTATACCCAGCATTTGCCACGGTTGCTGCTGATGTTGGCGGATGGCTACGCCTCCTTTACCTCGACGGAAGCACAACTGGAGCAGGCGAAATCCTGGTACATACAGCAGTTGGATGCGGTAGAGAAATCAAAAGCCTTTGAACAGGCGTTACAGCCGGTTCAGGCGATATCGCAATTGCCTTACTTTGAGCGCGCAGAACGTCGTAATCTGCTGAATAATATACGTTTGAAGGACGTGGTTAACTACCGCAAAGACCTGCTGCAAAAAGCCACGCCGGAAATGCTGGTCGTCGGCAATCTGACTCCAGATCGAGTCACCGAGCTGGCGAATACGCTGAAAACGCATCTGAAGGCCGGTGGCGACAATCTGTCACGCAGCGATGATGTCAAAGTCAGTAAGCCGCAGCTTGCTAATCTGCAACGTCCGGGAAGCAGCACGGATTCTGCGTTAGCGGCGGTGTATGTCCCGACGGGTTATTCGGAAACAGAAAGCATGGCGTATAGCTCGGTGCTGGGACAGATCGTTCAGCCCTGGTTCTATAGCCAACTGAGAACCGAAGAGCAACTGGGTTACGCGGTGTTTGCCTTCCCAACGACGGTTGGTCGACAGATGGGCATCGCCTTTCTGCTGCAAAGCAACAGCAAACAACCCGCTTATCTGTATCAGCGTTATGAAGATTTTTACCTGAAAGCGCAAAAACGACTGCGTGAAATGAGTGAAGAAGAGTTCACGCAGTATAAGCAAGGCGTGATGAATGAACTGAGTCAGCGCCCGCAAACCTTAGGCGAAGAGGCCAGCCGACTGCGTCGCGATCTGGATCAGGAAAACTTCGCTTTTGATTCACGCGAGAAACTGCTCGAGCAAATCAAACCGCTGACGGTGGCGCAACTGGCAGACTTCTTCCAGAAGGCGCTGAAGCCTGAAGGCCTGGCTATTCTGTCGCAGGTTTCCGGTAGTCATCATGGTAAAGCCGACTATGCCGCACCGAAAGGATGGCATACCTACGCGGATGCGTCTTCATTGCAGAAAACGTTACCGCGTGAGAAAGCGCCCACGATGATCCCTGCGCCAGCAGCATCGGAAGCTGTCGGTAAGGTTTCAGCTGAATGAAAAATGCCGCGCCGCAATCATTAGACGTCATGACGTTGCCGCTCCTGGGGGAGCGGTTGATTGAGGCGTCGGCCGGAACGGGGAAAACCTATACGCTGGCTGCGCTTTACCTGCGCCTGCTGCTGGGGCTGGGCAAGCAAGCCGCGTATCCACGTCTGTTGCTGGTCGAGGAAATTCTGGTTGTGACCTTTACGGAGGCCGCGACCGAAGAGCTGCGGGAACGTATTCGTGCCAGAATCCACGCTTTGCGCATCGCTTGCCTGCGTAAAAGCGCACAGGGTGAAGAGGCGGAGAAGCCTAAAGATACTTCGCTAGTGCAACTGCTGGCGGAGATTTCGGACCACCGCGATGCGGCGGATGTCTTGCTGGCGGCCGAACGACAAATGGATGAGGCGGCGATCTACACGATCCACGGTTTCTGCCAGCGTATGCTCAGTACCAATGCGTTTGAATCCGGCGTGCTTTTCGAACAGGTGCTGATAGAAGATGAACAGCCGCTGCGCCGTCAGGCCTGTGCTGATTTCTGGCGTCGTTATTGCTATCCGCTGCCTGTCGAGGTCGCACGTATTGTCGGTCTGGAGTGGAGAGGGCCGGAAAACCTGCTGGCCGATCTGGCTCCTTATCTGCACGGTGAGGCGCCTGCGTTCCGCTTGCCGCCACAAGAAGATGAAACGCTGCTGAGTCGACATGAAAATATCGTGGCGACGATCGACGCATACAAACAACGCTGGCTGGCGTCAGCAGCGGATCTGGAATCGCTGATCGTGGCTTCTGGCGTTGATAAACGCAGCTACAGCAGTAAGCATCTTCCCAACTGGCTACAGAAAGTCACGTTGTGGGCAGAGCAGCCGACGCTGGATTATCAACTGCCGAAAGATCTGGTGAGATTTGCCCAGCAGACGCTAATCGAGAAAACGAAGAAAGGCGAGCCGCCTGTTCATGCCCTCTTTGAGGAGACCGAACGGCTGCTTGAAGCGCCACTGTCGCTGCGTGATTTAGTCATTGTCCGCGCGCTGTCGGCGATCCGGGATTCGGTGCGTGAGGAAAAACGGCAGCGTGCAGAACTGGGATTTGACGATCTGCTGAGCCGTCTTGATGTTGCGTTGCAACAGCCGGGTGGGGAACAGCTTGCCAGCGCCATTCGCGAACGTTATCCGGTGGCGATGATCGATGAGTTTCAGGATACTGACCCCCAGCAGTACCGTATTTTCCGAAGGCTGTACGTCGGGCAGCCGCAGTGTGGGCTGCTGCTGATCGGTGACCCTAAGCAGGCTATTTATGCGTTTCGCGGTGCGGATATTTTTACCTATATGCACGCACGCGGAGAAGTGGCTGCACACTATACGTTGGGCACGAACTGGCGCTCGTCGCACCAGATGGTACGCGGCGTTAACCACTTGTTTGAACGTCTGGAAAATCCTTTTATTTTCCAAAATATCCCTTTTCTGCCAGTCAAGCCGGCTGAATCTAAGCGCGGTTTGGTGTTTGAGGTCGCGGGGCAGCCGCAGCCTGCGCTGCAATTCTGGCTAACGGGTTCGGAACCGATTGGCGTAGGGGATTATCAGCAGCAGATGGCGCGCCAGTGTGCGGCGCAGATTCGTGACTGGCTGGCGGCTAGCCAGCGTAGCGAAGCCTGGCTGGTCACCGACGATTCCCGCCGTTTGGTCAGGGCATCTGACATGAGCGTGCTGGTGCGTAGCCGACGTGAAGCTTCGCTGATTCGTGATGCGCTGAGCCGTTTATCCATTCCTTCGGTGTATCTATCCAATCGAGACAGCGTATTCAGCACGCCGGAAGCCAGCGATATGTTGTGGCTGTTGCAGGCGGTACTGGCACCTGAGCAAGAGCGCACGTTACGTAGTGCCATGGCGACGGCCTTGATGGGGCTGGATGCCGAACAGGTTGATGCATTAGGGCAAAGCGAAGCCGCATGGGATGCGCTGGTGGATGAATTTGCGGGCTACCGTGCTCTGTGGCGTCAGCGCGGCGTGCTGCCGATGTTGCGGGCGTTGATGAGTCAACATCAACTGGCGGAGAACCTGCTGGCGAGTGCGGAGGGCGAACGCCGGATTACCGATATTCTGCATATCGGTGAATTATTGCAGGATGCCTCCGCAACGCTTGATAGCGAACATGCGCTGGTGCGCTGGCTATCACAGCAGATTGTCCAACCTAATCCGCAGGCAGAGAATCAACAGCTACGTCTGGAAAGCGATCGTCACTTGGTGCAGATCGTGACGATCCACAAATCGAAAGGGCTCGAGTATCCGCTGGTGTGGCTGCCTTTCATCAGTAACTTCCGCGTGCAGGATCAGGGAATTTATCACGATCGAGAGAACTATCATGCCGTGTTAGATCTGCAAAATAATGAAGAAAGCCAGGCGCTAGCGGAAGAAGAGCGGCTGGCGGAAGATTTGCGTTTGCTGTATGTCGCGCTGACCCGTTCTATCTATCACTGTAGCGTGGGCGTCGCCCCCGTTCAGCGGTCACGTAAGAAAGACGGCAGCAGCGATATGCACCAGAGCGCGCTGGGCTATTTACTCCAACGGGGTAAAGAAGCCGAGGCAGCCACGTTAGTCAGCGAGCTGGAAGGCATGGTTGGCGACGGTGTCGCATTAACACCGCTACAGGCAACGGAAGAACAGCGCTGGCAGCCGGATAGACCAGAATTGGCAGAGCTGCGGGCTCGTCACATTGAACGTCAACTGCGCGACGGCTGGCGAGTAACCAGCTATTCGGGGCTTCAGCAACATGGTTCTGCAAGCGCACAGGATCTGGTGCCGCGTCTGGATATTGAAGCGATAGGCGAGCGTCAGGAAGCGGATGAAACCCAGCTGACGCCGCATACGTTTCCACGTGGCGCGAGTCCGGGAACGTTTTTGCATAGCCTGTTTGAAACGCTGGATTTCACTCAGCCCGTTGAGGATGACTGGCTGGCCGAGCAGTTGCAGCTACAGGGATTTGAAGCGCACTGGCATCCGGTATTGAAGACGTGGATGGAGACGCTGTTGCATACGTCGCTTAACGAGCAAGGGATTATGCTGTCAGCGCTGGATAACGCAGATAAGCAGGCCGAATTACAGTTCTATATACCGATTGACGCGCCAATACAGGCGGCGCAGCTCGATCGGTTGGCAAAGCATCACGATCCGCTATCCGCGCGCTGTCCGGCGCTCTCTTTTCAGCAGGTGAAAGGCATGCTGAAAGGGTTTATCGATCTGGTGTTCCGCTGGGAAGGGCGTTATTACCTATTGGACTATAAGTCCAACTGGCTCGGTCCTGATGCCAGCGCGTACACCCAAACGGCCATGATGCAGTCGATGGCCGAACACCGCTACGACTTGCAATACCAGCTCTACACGCTGGCTTTGCACCGCTATCTGCGTCATCGCATTGCGGATTATGACTATGAACGCCATTTTGGCGGGGTGTTTTATCTGTTTTTACGCGGCGTTGAAGCGTCTCACCCTGGCAATGGTATCTTTACTTTTCGCCCCTCGGCTGAATTTGTTTTCGGGCTGGATGCGCTCTTCAAGGGAAAGACGCCTGACGATGCTGATACAGGAATTCCCTCATGATTGCGTTACTTGAAACGGCACTGGCGCGGCGGTTGCTGCGCCCGCTGGATGTTCAGTTCGCCAGAATGCTGGCGGATGAGACGCAGCCCGATCTGCTGTTGGCTGCCGCCTGCCTGAGTGCGCACTCGGGGGCGGGGCATGTGTGTTTACCGCTGGAGAACTTGCAGGCGCAGATGCTGTTTGACGGCCGCGAGCCTGAACTGGCGCAACAGTTGCTTGCGGGGACAGGACTAAACACGGTTGCCGCATGGCAGCAGCGCTTACTGGCGTCCGATGCCGTCAGCGACGGCAGCAAGCCGACGCCGCTGGTGCTGCAAGGAGAAAAGCTGTATTTACAGCGCAGCTGGCAGAGTGAAGGCCGCGTGGCGCAGTTTATCGCCAGCGAGCGCGATACGATCCCCGTCGATGAACCTGCAATTCGGGCGGTTTTGGATCGGCTGTTTCCTGACACGGACGAAGAGATTAACTGGCAGAAGGTGGCCGCGGCTGTCGCGTTGACGCGCCGCATTGCGGTTATTTCTGGCGGGCCGGGAACGGGGAAAACCACGACGGTGGCTAAGTTGTTAGCGGCGCTGATTGAGCTGAATACGGGAGACGCGTTACGCATTCAACTGGCTGCGCCGACCGGGAAAGCGGCTGCGCGGCTCACGGAGTCGTTGGGGCTGGCCCTGCACCGTCTGGCGGTGGATCCTCGGTTGCGGGAAGCGTTTCCGCAGGAAGCGACAACGCTGCATCGTCTTTTGGGGGCGGTGACGGACAGCCAGCGCCTGCGTCACCATCAGGACAACCCGCTGCATTTGGATGTGCTGATTGTGGATGAGGCATCGATGGTCGATCTGCCGATGATGGCGAATGTGATTGCCGCGCTTCCGCCACACGCCAGAATTATCTTTCTGGGCGACCGCGATCAACTGGCGTCCGTCGAGGCGGGGGCGGTGTTAGGTGACATCTGTCGTTTTGCCGAAGCTGGCTATAGCCGTGCGCGGGCGCAGCAACTGCAACGCCTGACGGGCTGTACGCTGGATGACAGCGGCCCTGAAGGGCCGCCGACGGTCAGTGACAGTATCTGTCTGTTACGCCGAAGCTACCGTTTCGATCCGCATTCCGGTATTGGACAATTGGCGCTGGCGGTTAACGGCGGTGATGATGCTCGCGTGCGTGCCGTGCTGAACGGTGAGTTTGCCGACATCACGTGTAGCCCGTTAACCGAGGCTGAAGAGTATCAGGCCATGCTGGCACAGTGTGTCGAAGGGTATCGTGATTATTTACGGCTTGTTGCGGCGGGTGCAACGCCGGGTGCCGTGCTGCTTGCTTTCCAACGTTATCGCCAGCTGTGCGCGTTGCGTGAAGGGCCGTTTGGCGTAGCAGGGCTGAATCAGCGTATTGAGCAGGCTTTGCATCAGTCTGGACTGATTCAGCGCAGTCGTAATCCGCTTAACCGCTGGTATCCTGGCCGACCGGTCATGATTGAACGTAACGATGCCGCATTGGGTCTGTTCAATGGTGATATCGGTATCGCCATGATAGGGGGAAGCGGGGAGCTGCGCGTATTTTTCCCCTTGCCGAATGGAGAAACCAAAGACGTTACGCCAAGCCGTCTGCCGCCGCATGACACAGCCTATGCGATGACGGTGCATAAATCGCAGGGTTCGGAGTTCGATCATACGGCGCTGGTGCTGCCGAACCACTATTTACCAGTGTTGACGCGAGAACTGGTGTATACCGCCATCACGCGTGCACGCCAGCGTTTGTCACTCTATACCGATGTCCGCATTCTCTGCCGGGCGGTGAAAACGCCAACGCAGCGCTATAGCGGCTTGGAAGAGAGAATTAGCGCATTAATGGTGCGCTCTTCTGCTAGTAAGATGCCATTCAGTTAGGGAAGTACGATACGCTGCGGGTGTGAATTGCGTTGACAAATTGGCATGATATCCCTGTCTGATGGCTTATTGAAATGAACAACGTGAGCGGTGAGTTTGGCAAGCAGCCATAAGCGGATGAAAGATCGTGGCCGATTTTGCGATCGGCCACGAGAAGTGTTATCGAGTGGAATAACTCAGAGATCCAGCACCAGAATCTTCGAGCGACGCTGGTAGTTGTACAGCGCCTGCTTTTTCTTCGGCAGCATTTCCACTTCGGCGGGTAAAAAGCCGCGTTCCTGGAACCAGTGGATGCTGTGCGTCGTTAGTACAAACAGCTTTTGCAGACCCTGCTGACGTGCCTGAGCGGCAACGCGCAGTAACAGCATATCGCCGCGTGATGAGCTGCGGTAATCCGGGTGAACCGCGACGCAGGCCATTTCGCCAATGCTCTCTTCTGGGAACGGATAAAGCGCGGCGCAGGCGATAGTCAGGTTATCGCGTACCACGACAGTGAATTTGTCGATCTCCATTTCCAACTGCTCGCGCGAGCGTCTGACCAGAATGCCTTGCTCTTCCAGCGGGCGAATCAGTTCCAGAATACCGCCAATGTCATTGATGGTCGCACGGCGAACCTGCTCGGCGCTTTCCATCACGATCTGCGTACCGATTCCGTCACGTGAGAACAGTTCCTGCAACAGCGCACCGTCGTCCTGATAGCTGATCAGGTGGCTACGGCGTACGCCGCTACGGCAGGCCTTGACCGCGCCGCGCAGGAATCGAACCGTACCCGAATGGTAATCGCCAGCCTGTTCCAGTGCATCAATACGCTGCTGTGCATCATCAGGGAACAGCTCGGAAATGATGTTGCCTTCTTCATTGGTCACGCCCTGTGAGGAGCAGAAGCCGATCATCTTCTCCGCTTTCAGCTTAATAGCGAGCTGGGTCGCGACCTCTTCCGAGGTTAAATTGAAACTTTCACCAGTGACTGACACTGCAACCGGGCCGAGCAGCACAATGGCACCGCTATTCAGCTGGCGGTGAACGGCTTCTTCATCAATACGGCGGATACGGCCGCTGTGGCAGTAGTCCACACCGTCATCAACGCCAAGCGGCTGCGCGATAATAAAGTTACCGCTGACGACATTAATGTGGGCACCTTGCAGCGGTGTATTGTTCAGGCTCATCGACAGCCGGGCGGTGATATCCAGTTGCAACATCCCCGCAGCCTGCTTGACTAGCTCCAATGTGGCGCTGTCGGTGATGCGGGTATTTTTATGGTAGTGGGGCTCGTAGTGGTGCGTTGTCAGGTTGGCGTCGATCTGGGGACGAGCGCCATAAACTACCACCAGCTTGATCCCCAGACTGTGTAGCAGCCCGATATCATTTACGATGCTAGAGAAGTTGGCATGTTCGATGGCTTCACCACCTAACATGATGACAAACGTTTTGCCACGGTGGGCATTGATATAGGGAACTGAATGGCGGAAGCCCTGAACCAGTTCTGTACTACGTTCCTTCACTGCGAGCCCTCTTTGCATTTTTATTCGTAATTTCTGTATTTTTATTCTTTATGACGTAAAAGGCAAGAGGAAGTATTAACCAGAAAAGTCAGGATTCTGTTTCATCTTGCTACCATGCCCTAAATAATTCGAGTTGCAGGAAGGCGGCAACCGCGCGAATCCCCAGGAGCTTACATAAGTAAGTGACTGGGGTGAGCAAGGACAAACCGGCTTGGCCGGTTGAACGCTGCTTGCAGCGGCCCGTCAGGGCGAGGCTCAGATATGAGTCGAGTATTGCCAACGCACATGCGGCTTGAAGTATGACGGGCATGAATAGGATTTTTGCATGACAGAGTGAGACAGATTCGTTAAAGTTTTTGACAATTTTTACCTTTATCCATTTTTTAATGACCTATCCAGTGCATTGGCAATGCAACAGCGCAGGATAGCGCACAGCAATCAGATCGGAGTGGCATGTCTCATTCGAATCATCATTTGACTCGACGGCGTCTATTACAAACCGCAGCAGCAACCTGGCTGTTAAGCGTAAGTGGTGTAGGGATAGCGGCGGCGACACAGGTCGTTGCCGTGCGCGTCTGGCCGTCTTCCGCCTATACCCGCGTCACGCTGGAGTCCAATCACCCGCTGAAATATAAACAGTTTAGTCTGAGTAATCCTGAACGCATCGTGGTGGATATCGAAAATGTTCATTTGAATAGTGTGCTGAAGGAGATAGCCAGCCAGTTTACGTCAGATAACGATCCGCTGATTAAAGAAGCGCGCATCGGACAGTTTGATAAAACCACGGTGCGCTTGGTGTTGGAACTCAAGCAGCAGGCGACGACCAAGGTCTTTACGCTGGGGCCGGTGGCTGAATTCAAGCACCGGCTGGTGCTGGATTTGTATCCTGCCGCAGGGCGCTACGACAACGAAGACGATCCGCTGCTGGCGCTGCTGGAGGATTACAACAAAGGCGATCTGGAACGTACGCTGCCAGCAGAAGCGCCGAAAGCCGGGAAGGCTGGGCGGGATCGTCCGCTGATTATCATGCTCGACCCTGGTCACGGCGGTGAAGATCCTGGTGCGATTGGCAAGAATAAAACGCGCGAGAAAGACATCGTGCTGCAAATCGCCCGCCGCCTGCGCAAGCTGATCGATAATGAATCCAACATGAAAGCGTATATGACGCGTAATGAAGATGTATTCATTCCGCTGCGCGTGCGGGTGGCGAAAGCGCGCAAGCAGCGTGCCGATCTGTTCATTTCGATTCATGCGGATGCGTTTACCAATCGATCGGCAAGAGGATCGTCGGTTTTTGCGCTGTCGAAGAAAGGGGCAACCAGTACCGCTGCCAGATTTCTGGCAGAGACCCAGAACGAATCGGATTTGATCGGTGGCGTGAGCATGAGCGGCGATCGCTATCTGGATCACACTATGTTCGATCTGGTGCAGACCGTGACCATCAGCGACAGTCTGAAGTTTGGTAAAGAGATCCTGACCCGGCTGGGTAGGGTGAATCATCTGCATAAAAACAGCGTCGATCAGGCCGGATTTGCGGTACTGAAAGCGCCGGATATTCCGTCTGTTCTGGTTGAGACGGCATTTATCAGCAATCTGGAAGAAGAGCGTAAGCTGCGCACTAGCCATTTCCAGCAGCAAATTGCGGAATCCATTTTTGCAGGAATTAAAGCCTACTTTGCCAGTCAGGCCGAACGGTAGTTGATGTTGTCGATGTAGCACGTGCGGTGACCGCGTCTTGCTGGCGCGGTTCAGAGGGAATAAATCGGTCTGGGACGTGGTGTAGGAACTGCATGGAAAATAGATGACGCAAAAAACAAAAAAACACCAGTTAAGGTGCTTTATCGTTTTAGTCTTAGTTGGTTGCGGGGGCCGGATTCGAACCGACGACCTTCGGGTTATGAGCCCGACGAGCTACCAGGCTGCTCCACCCCGCGTCCGTATGACTTATCTTTACTTCTCTTGATGGACGACTCACATCAATTGGTTGCGGGGGCCGGATTCGAACCGACGACCTTCGGGTTATGAGCCCGACGAGCTACCAGGCTGCTCCACCCCGCGTCCGTACTAACTTTACTATTAACTCTCTTTACTACTTTCACTTCTCTTGATGGACGACTCACATCAATTGGTTGCGGGGGCCGGATTTGAACCGACGACCTTCGGGTTATGAGCCCGACGAGCTACCAAGCTGCTCCACCCCGCGTCCGTGGATGCGCACTATACTCTCCATGAGCATTGATGCAACCTATTTCTATAAAAAGCGCGGCATTGGGTTGTCAGGTGATTGATTTACCACCTGATAGGTTGTTTTGTGACCGTAATATGGCGATAAGCAGAATCCCCTGACTTTTGTTGCGCCGTGCGCCGAACGGAACACACTTGATCCGTGGATTTATATGCTGTCCCATTCCTTTCTCGATAGCCGTTTGTTATCGTTCGACGGTAAATTTTTTGATGTAAAAAGCGAGCGCAAAGATGAAGGGACGGTGGGGAAAATACGTGCTGACCGCAGTGGTCATTGCCATTCTGGCGGGGTGCCAATCCAGGCCAACCGATCGCGGGCAGCAATATAAAGATGGTCACCTCAACCAGCCTCTGGAATTGGTGAATGAACCTAATGCCAAAGGAAAACCGGTCAACGCACGGGATTTTATGACTCAGGTTTCTGAAATCCGGTCGGCGTCACCTAATCTGTATTCGCGCAATAATACGACCTTTCGGGCGATTGAAAACTGGATGATGTCAGGTGCGGATACCCGCGAGCTGAGCAAGTTTGGTCTGAACGCCTGGCAGATGGAAGGCGTCGATAACTTTGGTAACGTTCAGTTCACCGGTTATTACACGCCGGTATTGCAGGCGCGCCATACCCGTCAGGGTGAATTCCGCCATCCTTTATATGCTATGCCGTCAAAGGGCAAAAATAACCGCCGACTGCCAGATCGTGCTGGCATTTATTCAGGTGCGCTGGATGAGCGACTGGTTCTCGCCTGGACTAATTCGCTGGTCGATAACTTCATGATGGAAGTGCAGGGCAGCGCCTATATTGATTTTGGCGATGGACGCCCGCTGACGTTCTTCGGCTATGCTGGCAAGAACGGCCATGCCTACCGCAGTATTGGTAAGGTGCTGATCGATCGTGGTGAAGTTGCGCGTGAAGATATGTCGATGCAGGCGATCCGCAAATGGGCGGAGCAGCATTCCGAATATGAAGTGCGTGAACTGTTTGAGCAGAATCCTTCCTTTGTGTTCTTTAAGCCAATGATGTCTGCGCCCGTCAAAGGGGCTAGCGCCGTGCCGCTGGTGGCGAAAGCCTCTGTTGCTTCTGACCGTTCGCTGATCCCGGCAGGTACGGCTCTGTTAATGGAAGTGCCGCTGCTGGATAACGTAGGTAAATTCACTGGCAAGTATGAAATGCGCCTGATGATTGCGCTGGATGTCGGCGGGGCGATTAAAGGCCAACACTTCGATATGTATCAGGGCATTGGGCCTGATGCGGGTCACTCGGCTGGCTTCTATAACCACTATGGCCGGGTCTGGGTTTTGAGGAACGCGCAAAGCAGCCCGACGAATGCTTCAGGATCGCTGTTAGTCAACAATCCACAGTAGTCATCTCTTTCGTTTGAAATCTCAGAAGTGGTGTAAAGATGAGCCACTTCTGAGATGAAACGCTTGCTCTCCACGCACCAGAACAGAATCAGCTGTTAAAGCCGTATTTGCTGCTCAGCCCTAATTCATTCACGATACGAATACCTGAATCCAACGCTTCGCCCTGTAAACCCCGCAGCGGACGGCGCAGGCTGCCTGCCGGTAAACCCACCGCCTTCATCAATGATTTCACCGCCACGGGATTGATTGCCGAGTAGGTGTAATGCAGCAGCGGCAGCAAATGTTGATAGGCCTTACGGAAGCGCTCTGCATCCCCACCGTTTTTCCACGGACGAGAAATTTCAGCCAGTTCTGCTGGGGCAATATTGCCGGTCATGTTGGCCGTCCCATGCCCTCCCAACGACATCGTTGGCACCACCAGACCCAGATTGGGGGAGTCGCAGCACATCACCGACACATCGGGATTGCCTGCCAGAACTTGTGCCACCTGACCCACGCGGGTGGTGGATTCTTTATGAATAACGTAGTTCGGGTGTTGGAAAATACGCAGCAGCGATGTCCAGTGCAGGTCCGTTTTTACGCGCGGCGGGTTGTTATAAATCCCCAACGGCAAATCGGTCGCGTCTGCAATTTCCAGAAAGTAGCTTTCGATATCGCTCTCGCTGGCACAGATATAGGCGGGGGCGGCGATAATGGCACCGTCTGCGCCGTTGTTATGCGCATAGCGAACATAGTCAATGGTGGTATCGGTATTGTTACCAGTACAGCCGTAGAACAGCTTCATTTTGCTGGTGCTGTATTGCGCGGTTCGGCGGATGATCGCCTTTCTCTCATCTGGGGACAGCATGGACACTTCCCCCGTTGAGCCCATAATCAAAACGGCCGCGGTGCCGTTGTCTTCCTGGAATTTTAATAACGCCTCAAATGCGCCGAAATCCACGCTGCCATCGTCATTAAAAGGCGTAATGAGGGCAACGAATGACCCTTCAATTTTTTCTCTGCTCATGTCTGTTTCCTGTCAATGTAAACGTGTTGCGAATAACTAAAAATCAGGACTGAAGTGATGTCTCAGTCAGTGGTTTGGCGGTAAAACCCGCCTCGACAAAACGTAATAGATGCGACAGCACGCGATCGTCATCGCGGTTGTCACATAGCCCTTTGGAAAGCAACGCCAGACGGCCAGAACGCGGGTCGGCGTCGGTTAACACGTGCATGGCGGCACCACGGGCAAATTCATAACGCCAGATAACCTCCGCGCGCGATAACTCCGGCAGCGCACGGGAAAAGGCATCGATGAAACGGTGAGCGACGTGATCGAACTGGGCCGAAAGCAAGGCGGTTACCTCCAGACCCGGTGTCGCCCGCAGATGCTGTAATAGGCGAACGACAATACGTCCGCCGTCGGGCGTGCGAGCTGTTTTAACCAGCGGGCGCAATAGCGCATCCAGCAGCGCGGCAACGGGCA
Source organism: Pectobacterium carotovorum (assembly GCA_016415585.1). NCBI lineage: Bacteria > Pseudomonadati > Pseudomonadota > Gammaproteobacteria > Enterobacterales > Pectobacteriaceae > Pectobacterium > Pectobacterium carotovorum. The sequence continues at coordinate 1,093,105 of CP066552.1, forward strand.
GTTCATCACCATTATTCGCCTTTTCCACCTCATCCAGCAGACGCGTTCTTTCGTCATTTAACGGGCCGAGGACGTTGTCCAACACGGCACGCAGTAATCCTTCTTTCGAGCCAAAGTAATAATTCACCGACGCCACATTCACGTTGGTGGCTTCCGTTATTTCGCGAATCGTCGTTAGCTCACTGCCTTTGCAGGCGAAGATCGTGATGGCTTCACGCAGGATGCGCTGTTTAATGTCTGCCTCTTTTTCTTTGCTTTGATCTTTGGTTTTCAATAACGCCACCATGATTCATCCTTTTTGCTCACGCTCGCCGTCGGGGGCACCGACGTCATGCGTTGTGATAGTGAGGCCGTAGAAAATGCGCTGTCGCTAGGCCAGTTCTTGAAAACCCAGCTCTTGATAAACCAATGTTGCCCAATAGCGGATGCCTAGTGGGATCAGCGCGTCATTAAAGTCGTAGTGCGGGGTATGCAGGTGATGCACGTTGGACGCCTTTTTGTCGCTGTTACCCAGCATCATGAATGCGCCGGGGCGCCGCTCCAGCATGTAGGCAAAATCTTCTGCGCCCAGTAGCGGCGTCATCGCGGTTTCAACCTGTTCGAGGCCGGCCACCTGCGCGGCGGCATTAACGGCTAACTGCGTGGCGTGCGTATCGTTGACTAGCGCGGGATATTGCCGTTCATAGTGCACGTCGGCCGTTGCACCAAAGCCTTGTGCAGTGCTGTGTGCCAGCTCTCGCAGGCGCGTTTCCAGCAGGTGGCGAACGCTCGGCGAGTAGCTCCGCCCGGTTCCTTTAAGGGTGACGCTATCGGGGATAACGTTCGGGGCGTGGATATCGCCGCCCTGAATGTGACCGATGCTGAGCACCGCCGCGTCCATCGCGGGAACGTTACGGCTGACGATGGTTTGTAAGCCAAGCATAAATTGTGCGGCGGGCAGCGTCGGGTCGATAGAAAGGTGGACGCCTGAACCGCCGTGTCCGCCCGTGCCGTGAAATGTGACCTGCCAGGTATCGCTGGCTGCCAGCATTGGACCGCTGCGAATCGCGAATTTGCCCACTTCGATACCGGGTTTGTTATGCAGACCAAAGAGTCGGTTGCAGGGGAACGCGGTCAGCAGGCCGTCATTGAGCATGGCAAGCCCGCCGCCCAACCCTTCTTCCGCTGGCTGGAAAATAAAATGTACCGTGCCAGCAAAGTTGGGGTGTTGAGACAAATAGCGTGCGGCACCCAGCAGCATGGTGGTGTGTCCATCATGTCCGCAGGCATGCATTTTCCCAGCATGCACCGAGGCATAGGGCAGGTCCGTTTTCTCATTGATATACAGCGCGTCCATATCTGCCCGCAGGCCGATGCTGTCTTCACCGGGATAACGACCATGTAGTGTGGCGACCACGCCCGTTCCACCGATGCCCGTCGTGACGGCAAGCCCCCACGCCGTCAGCTTTTCTGCCACTAATTGCGCGGTGGCAAACTCTTCAAAACCGATTTCTGGGTGTTGATGAATATGGTGACGAATCGCAATCAGCTCAGGTAAAAAATCCTGAATGACCAATTCCATCGCCGTTTGGTCAATAGCGGGTGGTGTCGGTGTATTCATCATGTGTTCTCTGTTCTTATCCATGCGCCTGTCTGCTCATTGGCTGTGGAGACACAAGCGCATCACGCTGCCCGCCGCCGGGGACGGCATCGATCAGCTTGCGGGTGTACGGGTGTTGTGGCTGATGCCAGATGCTGTGGTGATCGCCACTTTCCACACAGCGTCCGTTTTGCATGACCATGACCCGATCGGCGATATAACGCACCACGGCGAGATCGTGGGAAATAAACAGCAGCGACAGGCCCATTTCGTTTTTTAACTCAACTAACAGATTGAGGATCTGTGCCTGAATAGAGACATCAAGTGCGGACACTGGCTCATCGCAAATCACCAGTGAAGGGCGCACCACCAGCGCACGGGCAATGCCGATACGCTGGCGCTGCCCGCCGGAAAATTCATGGGGATAGCGACTCAGGCTGCTTTGCGGCAGGCCGACACGATCGATGATATTTTTGATTGCCTGCTGTCGCTGCGAACGATCGCCAAGGCCGTGCACAATCAGTGGCGTTTCAAGAATATGCTGAATGCTGTGGCGTGGATTCAACGAAGCGTACGGATCCTGAAAAATCATCTGCACCCGCTGACGTAACGCTTTCAGCCGTGATTCTTTTAGCGTGGTGATGTCTTGCCCATCGAACACGATCTGCCCGTGTGACGGCGGTAGCAGGCGCAGAATGGTTTTGGACAGGGTGGATTTACCACAGCCGGATTCGCCCACCAGACCGAGGGTTTCTCCGGGTAAAATAGTCAGTGACACATCGTCAACGGCCAGCACCTTGCCCTGCGCTGTTGAATAGCGGGTATGAATGTTTTTCAGCGAGATCAGCGGCGGCTGGTTTGTATCGATGGCTCGGTGAATCAAGGTGGGCGGTGTCAGCAGCGTAAAGCCTTCGTCCGTTGGCGCATGATGGATTTCCGCTAGCCGATGGGTACGGTAGTGCCTGTCCTGATCCATGTGTAGCGATGTCGCTAACAGCCCGCGTGTATAGCTGTGCTTGGGAGAGAAGCGGTGTGTGGATGACTGAAACAGGTCAGCCGCCTGTGCTTCTTCTACCTTTTGCCCGGCATACATCACCGCCACGCGGTCAGCCCATTGCGCCACCAGCCCAAGATCGTGGGTAATCAGCAGCAGGCTCATCGAGAATTCACGACGCAGGTTATCCAGCAGCGCCAGAATCTGTGCCTGAATGGTAACGTCCAGCGCCGTGGTCGGCTCATCGGCAATCAGCAGACGCGGTCGGCACGCCACCGCCATGGCGATCATGACGCGCTGACGCTGTCCGCCAGAAAGGTTATGTGGATAGTCATCCACCCGGCGAGCGGGTTCTGGGATCTTGACCAGATCCAGCAATTCGATGGCGCGCGCCCGTGCCTGTGCAGGCGTCAGCGCCTCATGCAATCGCAGCGTTTCGCTAATCTGCTGCCCGATGGAAAGCACCGGATTGAGCGAGGTCATCGGCTCCTGAAAAATCATCGACAGCGCATTGCCACGCAGTTGGCGCATCTGCCGATCCGGCAGGGTCAGCAGATCCTGTCCATCAAACAGAATACGACCGCTGATTTTTCCCGGTTCGGCGACCAGTCGCATCAGGGACAGCGCCGTCGCGGATTTACCACAGCCGGATTCACCGACCAGCGCCAGCGTTTCTCCGGCGTTAATCGTCAGGTTTAGTCCTCGAACGGCCTGATGACCGGGAAAATCGACGTGTAAATCTTGAATATCGACCAGCGGCTTCATGCGCTTCTCCCCCGTAACCGTGGATTCAGGGCATCATTCAACGCGTCGCCAACCAGATTCAATGACAGTACGGTTAAGACCAGTGCGGTGCCGGGCAGGGCGGTAAGAAACCAGGCGGTACGCAGCGATTCCCGGCCTGCGCCGATCATGCTGCCCCAGCTCACGCGGTTCGGATCGCCAAAGCCTAAGAAGGAGAGGGCAGATTCAATCAAAATGGCCGAGGCAACCATGACGGATGTGGTGACGATGATCGACGGCAGCGCGTTCGGCAGCATTTCCTGAAAGATGATACGCAGACTGGAAAATCCCTGACTGCGTGCGGCTAACACAAAATCGCTTTCACGCAGGGAACGAAACTCGGCCCGTACCAGACGGGCAATCGTTGGCCACGAGGCAATCCCGATAGCCAGTGAAATCAGCGTAACCGACGGTGAACCGATGGCGACCAGCACCACGACCAGCAAAAAAGTTGGGAAGGTCTGGAACAGTTCGGTGATATGAACCAGCATGTCATCAACTCGACCGCCGAAATAGCCCGCCAGTGCACCGACGACGGTGCCAATTAACAGGCTGACAATGACTGCCGAGAAGCCGATCTGCAAGGAAACCTGTGAACCGTGGACGATGCCGGCGGCGACATCCCGGCCCATCGAATCGGTTCCTAAGGGGAAGTCAGGATTCTCGCCCGGCCACAAGAAAGGCTGAGCAACCATATCCAGCGGATCGCCGGGATACAGTAACGGTGCGAAGGCGGCCATCAGAAATACCGTAATCAGCAACAGCAGGCCAGCCATCCCCGCGGGATTGCGGATAAATGCACGCACCTCCGGCGACAGGCGAAAAGGCGTTTTTAACGGGCGAGCTGCCGCTGAGCTAACGCCGTCCGCTGCGGCTTTCTTCGATGTGAGATTTTCAGGAGAAAGGTGATTCATATCAGCGCGCCTTAATTCGGGGATCGAGCCAGGATTGCAGTAAGTCCACCAGCACGTTAGCCAAAATGACTAAGAAGGCGGAAAGCAGCAGGACGCCTAATAAGACGTTGAAGTCGCGAGCCATCACCGCTTCCAGCGCCAGACGGCCCAGTCCCGGCCAGCTAAAGACAGTCTCGACCACGGCTGCTCCACCCAGCAGATTGCCGAAGTGCATCCCCGCCACGGTAGTGATAGGCAGCAGCGCGCAGCGCAGAATGTGCCTGACGGTGACCCACAGCGGCGACAGCCCTTTGGCATGTGCAGTGCGCACGAAATCCTGCTGGGCGATCTCCAGCATGGCTGCGCGGGTCAGACGGGCATAAATGGCAATAAAAAAGCTGCTCAGCGCCACGACTGGAAGGATGGCGTGCTGCAACATATCCTTGAAATACGCCCAACCGGTCAGGCTCGCGCCGATGGTGATATTGCCGCCGCTTGGCAGCCAATCAAGATGTACGGAAAACAGAATCAGTGTCATCAGGCCGATCCAGAATCCCGGCGTGGAGTAGAGCAGCAGCGCGATGAGGGAGAGCAAGCGGTCGGGCCATTTGCCTGCCCACACTGCCATGATCGTTCCCAGCGTTATACCGATGATGATGGCAAAGGCCTGCGACAGCAGCATCAGGAATAGGGTGCCCGGCAACCGTGATAGGATCAGATCCATTACTGGCGCGTTGTAGCGAGGCGAAAAGCCGAGGCTGAACTGCGCCAAATTGCCTAAATAAGCAGAGAGCTGTTGCAGTATGGGTTGATCGAGACCGAATTGAGCGCGCAGGTGTGCCATCGTCGCTTCGGTTGCATTGCCTGACTCGCCAGCCAGCACATCAACGGCGTCTCCCGGTACCAACTGCAATAGGAAAAACACCAGAATGACAATGCCAATGGCCGTTGGCAGCGCATTAAGCAGAGTTCGCCACAGTACGCGCCCGATTCGTTCTACTTTATTCATCACATACCTTCATGGGGTTCCCCTGCCAGCGCAGGGGAATGCTGTATTACGATTACTGATCCAGCCACACGTCGGCCAGGCTGCCGTTGACGCCCTGAATATCCGTGACGACGTTGTGCACGCGCTTGTTGTAAATCGTCTGGCGCTTAATCTGGAGCAGGTTCAAATCGGGAATATCCGTGGCGATGATGCGTTGGAACTGCTTGTACAACTCCACGCGTTTTTCAGGATTGGTTTCCACCGAGGCTTGCTCAAGCAGGCGGTCTACTTCCGGGTTGCTGTAATGTGAGCCGTTGCCGAAAGGCACACCCGGTTGATACGTTTTTGACCAGTACAGGCGCTGTACGCCTACGGCTGGATCGAACAGATTCGAGATGGAACCGTTGTTGAAGTCAAAGTCGCGGTCGGTATAAACGCGCTTAACGAAGGTGGCGAAATCCTGGGAGCGAATGGTGACGTCGATGCCGACTTTGGCGAGTGACGATTTGAGGTATTCCGCTACGCGTTTGAAGCTATCGCCATAGGGCATGAAGTCATGTACCAGCTTGAAGCGGATACCGTTTGCCTGACGCGGGAAGCCAGCTTCATCCAGCAACTGGTTCGCTTTGGCAATATCGAAGCCATAAGGAGAGGGCGTCGCATCATGGAACTGCGCCAGCTCCGGCGTAATGGGTGTCGGTGAACTTACCGCGTAGCCGTACCACACCACGTTTTTCAACACATCAATATTGATGCTGTGCGCAATGGCCTGGCGAACTTTCAGGTTCTTCAGGTAAGGGTTATCCAGATTGAACTCGATGCGAGTTTGCGTCGGGCTATAGCCGTAGCCGTTGGTTTCAATGCCCAGCTTGGGGTTTTTCTTGATGCGTTCAATTTCACTCAGCGGAACGGGAGAGTCGCTTCCCAGATCCAGCGCGCCGGTTTCAAGCGCAATCGTGCGAGTGGCGGCATCGGGAATGATTTTCACCACCAGTTTATCAACGTAAGGCTTGGGGGTGTCCCAGTAGTTCGGGTTACGTTCATACAGGATATGGCTGCCACGAACCCATTCTTTGAAGACGAACGGACCGGTACCAATCGGTGCGGTATTGTGAGGATTTGACAGAATGTTTGTGCCTTCATATAAGTGTTTCGGCACGATAGGCGCTTCGTTGGCGGAGAACGCGCTCAGTAGATAAGGTGCGGGTTTTGACAGTTCAAGAATCGCGGTATACGGATCGGGGGTTTTCACTTCGGTGACGTTGGCAAACGTTCCCTGACCGCGTGAGTTGTATTTTTTGACGGTCAGAATAGAAAACGCGACGTCCGCAGAGGTGAAGTCTTGCCCATCATGCCATTTCACGCCTTTACGCAAATGGAACGTATATTGTTTACCGTCCGGGCTAACTGACCAACTGGTCGCCAACTGCGGGGTCGGTTTCATATCGAAATCATAATTCAACAGGCCTTCAATGACCTTGGCGTTGACCTTCATCACCGCGCCGCTGGTGCTAACCAGGCTGGTTAATACAGGCGGTTCAGGCTCGGCCAAAAAATTCAGCGTGCCGCCGCGCTTGGGCGTCAGGGTTTCCGCCTGTGCGGCAAGGCCGAATAGCGAAGACGTCAGAATCAACGCTGATAAGAATAGATTTTTTTTCATATTTCCCATCCGTATGCAGAGGGCAGCGTTGTGCGCTCCGCCTTTATTTTTTTAATGGCGTGTTTTGAGTGATGTGTTTTGGGTGACAAAAAACCGTTCTCTTCAGGAGGAAGAGAAATAAGGCTGAATTAAGTCAACATCGGGGCAGTAATGAAATAGCGTCATTACCGTTGCTGTGTGGCGTAATGGGTTTCATGCTGCGTTCCTGGTTTGAATAACGAAAAGATAATAAAACGGCCTGAACCACCTCTTTATTTTCTGGTTAAACCCTAGCCTAACGCGTGTTTTAAACGAACGTTTTAATATGGATAAGTAATGTCACATTACGCATAAGCTATTCACTCTTCTTGCTGTTGGGGGCGTGGATAATTCAGGTTATTATCCACCCTGCTAATTACTTATCCTGAGGTTGTCATGGCGATTAAACGTTATCCACATCTTGCGCACTGGGGCGCGTTTACCGCTGTGGTTGAAGACGGCAAACTGATTCGATGTGAGCCGTTTGCCGACGATCCGGCACCGTCCGCCATGCTCGATTCCATCGTACCGCTGGTGTATTCCGACCGACGTATCCGTCGGCCTTCGGTGCGTCGTTCCTGGCTTCAGAAACGCGAAAACAGCGACAGAACGCTGCGCGGCCGGGAGGACTTTGTTGAGGTGGATTGGGACGTCGCGCTCGATCTGGTTGCGCAGGAGAATCGCCGTATTCGCGATCGCTACGGTGCGGACGGCATGTTTGCCGGTTCCTACGGTTGGTCATCGGCCGGGCGCTATCACCATGCGCGTTCTCAGGTACGACGCTTCTATTTTTCCGGCGGCGGCGCGGTCGATCAACAGGGCAATTACAGCTGGGGCGCAGCGCAGTTCTTCCTGCCGTATGTGATTGGCACCTTCCACCCGCTGACGGGCAAGGTAACCGAATGGCGCAGCGTCGCCGAACACTGTGATATTTTCCTCGCGTTTGGCGGTCTGGCGCTGAAAAATGCTCAGGTGGCCTCCGGCGGTGCCGGGCACCATACGCTTAAGCCCGCGCTGGAAGCTCTGGTGGCGAAAGGGATTCCGGTCATTAACATCAGCCCGATGCGCGATGATTGTCCTGAATTTGTGAATGCCGAGTGGATTCCAATCCGCCCGAATACCGATGTCGCCCTGATGCTGGCGCTGGGCTATGAAATTCAGCGTTTGGGCGCTGACGATAAGGATTTCCTGCAACGCTACTGCGTTGGCTACGAGCAATTGAGTGACTACTTGCATGGTCGCGGCGACGGCGTGGTGAAAACCCCCGAATGGGCTAGCGACATCACGGGTATTCCTGCCGAGCGCATCCGACGTCTGGCGCAGCAGTTGATTGGCGTACGCAGCTTTATTACCTGCTCTTACTCCGTGCAGCGCGCACACCGTGGCGAACAGCCTTATTGGATGATGATTGCGCTGTCTTCCATGCTGGGACAAGTGGGGTTGCCGGGCGGCGGATTCTCCTTTGGTCACGGTTCGATGAACAGCGTCGGCAATGAGCGTATTTCAACGCCTGCACCCGCGTCTCCGTCAACCCCGAACGCGGGGCTGGCGATTCCCGTGGCGCGTATTGCCGATATGCTACTGCATCCGGGAACGCCTTATACCTTTCAGGGCGAAACCCATACTTATCCCGATATTCATCTGATTCACTGGGCGGGCGGTAATCCGTTCCATCATCACCAGCAGTTGAACCGTCTGGTGGACGGCTGGCGTAAGCCGGATACGGTGATTGTGCAGGATATCGTCTGGACGCCTGCGGCACAGATGGCCGACATCGTGCTGCCCGTCACTACCACGCTGGAGCGTAATGACATCGGCGGATCGTCTCGCGATCGCTTTATCTTTGCCATGCATCAGGCGATTGCGCCGCAGCATCAGGCGCGTAATGACGTGGATATTTTCAGCGAATTGGCGGAACGTCTGGGCTATGGCGACGCATTCACGCAAAACCGCAGCGAGCAGCAATGGCTGGAACACCTGTATGACGAATGTCGAGCAAGGCAGCGGGATGCCGCTGACAGCTGGCCGTCATTTGAGGCATTCTGGCAGCAGGGACATGTAGAAATCCCGATGGATGAAAAGCCGTTTGTGTTCTTTGAGGATTTCCGCCGCGATCCGCAGCAGCATGCGCTGAGTACGCCAAGCGGTAAAATTGAACTGTTCAGCTCGGCCATCGCCAGCTATGGCTATGCCGATTTTGCACCGCATCCTGAGTGGCAGCCTCCGGTTGAATGGCTGGGAGCCAAAAGCTCGGAAGAATGGCCGCTGCACTTTATTTCCATTCAGCCATCTGACCGGTTGCACAGCCAGTTGGCTGCCACGCCGCAGGTTGCTGCGAATAAAACCGCAGGAAAAGAGACGCTGTACATGCACCCGCAGGATGCCGCCAAACGGGATATCGTCGACCGCTCTCTGGTGGAAGTCAGAAACGCGCGTGGCCGTATTCTGGCGGGCGTACAGATTACCGACGGCGTCACGCCGGGCGTGGTGATTATGTCCACCGGTGCCTGGTTTGAGCCCGGCTTCGGCCAGAAAACGTGGCATCCGGTTGAACAATCAGGAAATGCGAATGTACTGACGCTGGATATCGGCACGTCGCCGCTGACGCAGGGACCGAACGCCATGAGCTGTCTGGTAGATGTCGTGCGGGTTTAGCGCTATCCTGAGCCGTTTTTTCTCGCTGTTTTATTTTCCTGTGATTTTGTTTTCGTAAGGTTGGTTGAATGAGTACGCAATTATCCGAAGCCTATTTGCAACGCTTCGGCGGCACCGCGCGGTTATATGGTCAACAGGCGCTGGCGCTGTTTTCTCAGGCTCACGTTTGCGTGATTGGCATTGGTGGCGTCGGCTCCTGGGCGGCCGAGGCGTTGGCACGTACCGGCATCGGCGCGATCACGCTGATCGATATGGATGATGTGTGTGTCAGTAACACCAACCGGCAGATCCACGCGCTGCGTCAGCATACTGGGCAGTCGAAGACGGAAGTGATGGCTGAACGTATTCTGGCGATCAACCCAGAATGTCACGTCACCTGCGTGGATGATTTCATCAGCGCGGAGAACGTGGCCGAGCTGCTCGACCAGAATTTCAGCTATGTGATTGACGCCATCGACAGCGTGCGCCCGAAGGCGGCGCTGCTCTCCTACTGTCGCCGCTATAAGATCCCTGTAGTGACAACTGGCGGTGCGGGTGGACAGATCGATCCGACCCGCATTGAGGTGGTCGATCTGGCGAAAACCATTCAGGATCCGCTGGCCGCCAAGCTGCGTGAACGGCTCAAGCACGATTTTAACGTGGTGAAGAACAGCAAAGGGAAACTGGGTATCGACTGCGTATTTTCCAGCGAACCGCTGGTTTATCCGCAGCCTGACGGCTCCGTTTGTGCATCGCGCAGTACGGCCGATGGGGTGATGCGTATGGATTGCGCGTCAGGCTTTGGCGCCGCGACAATGGTCACCGCAACCTTTGGGTTTGTTGCGGTATCTCATGCGCTGAAGAAGATGGTAGCGAAAAGGGAAAGAGCGTCTGCGTTGCAGAAATAAATAGCCTGAATGGTTCTACTTGAGTGAAGCCTCTTGTTCGGCAATTTCCTTGATTCTGGCGGCCAGCGCCGCCAGCCCGCTTGAACGTGAAGCGCTGAGCTGAGCGCGTAGCCCCAGACTATCGAATAGCGCCAGCGGATCGTGCTGCAATAGCGCTTCTGGCGTTTTTCCCTCAACGGCGGTTAACAATACCGCCAGTAATCCCCGCACAATGCGCCCGTCGCTGTCGCCGTAAAAATGCAGCCTGCCGTCTTCCTGACGTTGATAACCCAGCCAGACGCGATTTTCACAGCCGGATAATGAAATTTCCTCGGTTTTCAGCACCTCGGGCAGCGTTGGCAGCGCTTTTGCCAGCAAAATGAGCTGCCGATAGCGATCTTCCCACGCGCGGCAGGCATCGAATCGCGCCAGCAGGTCAGCGACGGTGGTGTGGTGGCCAAAAGGGTGCGTGGTGTCAGTTGTCTGGGTCATGGTTTAGTCGATCAATAATTCAAGGGCGCTGCCCACTGCGGCGATCAGCGCAGCAACATCCTGTTGGTTGTTATAGGGGGCAAACGAGGCGCGGAGCGTGCCGCTGACGCCGAGCGCGTCCATCAGCGGCTGCGCACAGTGATGCCCAGCACGCAGTGCGATGCCGCTTTCAGCTAACAGCGTAACCAGATCGCTGTGGTGCACATCGGCAATATCAAAGGACAGGACGCTGGACTGTGGGCTACGGAAGCTGCGAAAGCCGGGGAACTGCGCTAAATACGTTTCGGCAAGCTGCGCTAACTGCTGGCTGTGCTGCTCTGCGGCGTGCCAATCCAGCGTGGTCAGCCAGTCTAGTGCCGCAGACAGGCCAAGCACGCCAGCAATGTGTGGGGTTCCCGCTTCAAAACGCTGTGGAATCGCCTGTGGTGTGAAGCCGTCAAAGGAAACCTGCGTCATCATTTTCCCGCCGCCTTGCCACGGCATCATGCTTTCCAGCAAGGCGGTTTTGCCGTACAGCACGCCGATCCCGGTTGGAGCATAAAGCTTGTGTCCGGAAAACGCGTAGAAATCGATATCCAGCGCCTGTACATCGGGCGGGCAGTGAACGATGCCCTGCGCACCGTCAACCATTACTACCGCACCATAGCGGTGAGCCAGCGTAATCGCCCGCGCCAGATCGGGCTGGCCGCCCGTCACGTTTGACATCTGTCCCAGCGCCAGCAGGCGGGTTTTTGGTGTGATCAGCGTGGCGAGCTGTTCGATATCCGGCAAAAAGTCCGCGCCTATCGGTAACTTCACGATATTTGCGCCCGTTTGCTGCGCCACCATCAGCCACGGAATGAGGTTCGCGTGATGCTCCGCTTCGCTCACGACGATCTCGTCGCCCGGTTGAAGGCGAGGGCGGGCATAGCTCTGCGCGACCATATTGATCGCTTCCGTCGTGCCTCTGGTCCAGACAATCGAACGCGGATCGTCGGCGTGGAGTAACGTGGCGACTTGCTCACGAGCGCCTTCAAAACGCTGGGTTAACGCCTGCGCGCCGCGATGCTGGCTGCGATGCACCGTACCACTCTCGCTACCATAGAAAGCCTGCACCGCATCAATGACGGGCTGCGGCTTCAGTGCGGTCGCGGCGCTATCAAGATAGACAGCTGAATGCTGGAGAGCGGGAAACTGTTGGCGAAAAGTGGCGGGGTTAAACGGTGTCATGAGCATCCTCTTTTGGAGGGCAGATCCTGTCCCATTTTGTCGAGAGAGACAAGTTTAGGACTATGCCTAATGCGATTTTATGGAAAAAAAAGCAACTATTGCTACGCTTTAAAGTGTTAATTTTCAGGATTTCCTGATGAATAAAGTTAACTAGAAGACATTTAAATTCATTGAGGATTAACTATGAAGAATAAAATTTCTATTTTTGCCGCTATCGTGATGGCGTTTTCTCTGGCAGCCTGTTCCAGTAATTACGTCATGCATACCAATGACGGTCGTACCATCGTCGCAGAGGGGAAACCGAAGGTGGATGATGAGACGGGTATGATCAACTATACCGATGCCTACGGTCAGCAGCAGCAAATTAACCGTGATAATGTGAAAGAAATGGCGAAAGGGAAATAGTGCCGTTTGCCCATACCCTAAATAATTCGAGTTTCAGGCAGGCGGCAAGAGAAGGAATCCCGACGAGCTTACTCAGGTAAGTGATTCGGGTGAGTGAACGCAGCCAACGCACATGCAACTTGAAGTATGACGGGTATATCATCACACGTTGCCTGTTAAGTTATGCCAGATGCTAGATAAGCGTGTTATGGCATTCAGGTGTGAAACGTAAGCAAAAAAAAGCACCGCAATTTGCGGTGCTACACAAAAAATCACTTTGGACAGACAGGGTAAATGTACAGGAAGTGAATAGGGTAGACTCGCTACCACATCTGCAAAAGGCAGACAAACAAATAGCAAACACAACATCACAACCACAAGCCAAAAGCACCTCAGGTCACCCCTCCGCACTTTTCGTTCCGGCCCAGGAAGTTGCGCTAATATAGGTATTTGCTGGTACATCCTCAACGGACAAATTATAATGTCTCGGATTACAAAAACTAATATACCCGTCATACTTCAAGCTGCATGTGTGTTGGCCTCCCTTACTCACCCCAGTCACTTACTCATGTAAGCTCCTGGGGACTCGTGCGGTTGCCGCCTTCTTGCAACTCGAATTATTTAGGGTATTGATGTACCCATCATTTTTTCGTTGTGGAGAGGTTGGTCGCTGTCGATTATTTTGATCGTGTAGACAGCGGTGCGACTGGGGCGATTTCCGATTGTCGCCTTTCTGCACCTTAAGCGTTATTGGGTACGAATGTGCCTGATAAATCGCTGATTTAGCGTAAACCAAAAGATTTCATTCATGTCAAAACGTCTCCCTCCGCTCAACGCATTGCGCGTTTTTGATGCGGCGGCTCGCCATTTAAGTTTTACCAAAGCGGCAGAAGAACTGTTTGTTACGCAGGCTGCCGTCAGCCACCAGATTAAGTCACTGGAAGATTTCCTGGGGCTTAAATTATTCCGCCGTCGTAATCGCTCCCTGCTACTGACGGAAGAGGGGCAAAGTTACTATCTTGATATCAAAGAGATCTTCTCCTCTTTGAATGAGGCAACCCGTAAGTTGCAATCCCGCAGCGCCAAAGGTGCGTTAACGGTCAGCCTGCTGCCTAGCTTTGCTATTCATTGGCTGGTGCCGCGTCTTTCAAGTTTTAATTCCGACTATCCAGGGATTGATGTGCGTATTCAGGCCGTGGATCGCGATGAAGATCGTCTGGCGGATGATGTGGATGTCGCGATTTTCTACGGTCGGGGAAACTGGCCGGGGCTGCGGGTTGAAAAGCTGTATGCCGAATATCTGCTGCCGGTTTGCTCGCCCGTATTGCTGACGGGGAATCACCCGTTAAAAACGCCGGATGATTTGGTGGCACATACGCTGCTGCACGATGCGTCGCGTCGTGACTGGCTGTCCTATACGCGCCAGCTTGGCGTGCAGATTAACGTGCAGCAAGGGCCGATTTTCAGCCACAGTGCGATGGTGTTGCAGGCGGCGATTCACGGGCAGGGCGTGGCGCTGGCGAATAATGTGATGGCACAAACGGAAATCGAAGCCGGGCGACTGGTGTGTCCGTTTAACGATGTGCTGGTCAGCCGGAATGCTTTTTATCTGGTATGTCATGACAGCCAGGCAGAACTGGGTAAAATAGCCGCCTTTCGCCATTGGATTCTGGCGCGGGCAGCCAGCGAACAGGAAAAATTTCGCTTCCGCTATGACAACGGCACGCGCTGACGCCGTGTCACTGGTTGTCGAAGAGGGATTGACCGAATAACCCACGTAGGTAACTACGTTTCAGACTGATGACAGATCTATTTGCAGAATGAAAACGTCGGTCTTTGTCAGCAACCTCGTTTATAGGTAATAACGATTATAGGTAACTACGATGAATAGTCGTTTCATGCTGGTGTTTGCTGCTATCAGCGGCTTCACTTTTGTCGCGCTAGGTGCGTTTGGCTCTCACGTTCTCAGCAAAACGCTGGGCACAACGGAGCTGGGCTGGCTACATACCGGCCTTGAATATCAGGCATTTCACACGCTGGCGATTTTGGCGCTATCGGTTGCGATGCAACAGCGAACCAATCTGTGGTTTTACTGGAGCAGCGTTTTTCTGGCGTTGGGAACGGTACTCTTCAGCGGAAGTTTGTACTGTCTGGCGCTTTCTCACCTGAAACTGTGGGTTTATGTGACGCCGATTGGCGGAGCCTGTTTTCTGGTGGGGTGGATATTAATATTGATTGGCGCACTGCGTCTGAAGAGAAAGGCTAAACGCCATGAATAAAGTCATTTTGTATTGTCGCTCTGGGTTTGAGAAAGAGTGTGCGGCGGAAATAACGGAAAAAGCCACGGAGCATAATGCCTTTGGCTTCGCGCGAGTAAAAGAGAACAGTGGCTATGTCGTGTTTGAATGCTATCAGCATGAAGATGCCGAACGTCTGGTAAAAACGCTGCCGTTTCATGAGTTGATTTTTGCCCGCCAGATGTTCCTGAGCGGTGAACTGCTGCGCGATCTGCCGCCGGAAGACCGCATCACGCCAATCGTGGGTATGCTAACGGGAGCCATTGAGCGAGCGGGGGAGCTGCGCGTCGAAGTTCCCGACACCAATGAAAGCAAAGAGCTGATGAAGTTTTGCCGCAAATTCACTGTGCCGCTGCGTGCGGCGCTGCGCGAAAATAAGATTATGCTGGGTTATGAAAAAGCGGATCGTCCGGTGCTGCATGTGTTGTTTATTGCGCCCGGCTGCTGCTATGCCGGTTACTCTTATAGCAATAACAATTCACCGTTTTATATGGGTATTCCACGCCTCAAGTTCCCTCCCGATGCACCAAGCCGTTCGACACTTAAGCTGGAAGAAGCGTTTCACGTCTTTATTCCTGCGGACGAGTGGGATGAGCGTCTGGGCAGCGGCATGTACGCGGTGGATTTAGGTGCCTGCCCCGGCGGCTGGACTTACCAACTGGTTAAACGCAGCATGATGGTTTATGCGGTAGACAACGGACCAATGGCACCGAGCCTGATGGATACCGGACAGGTGATGCACCATCAGGCGGATGGTTTCCGCTTCGAAGTACCGCGTAATAACGTGTATTGGCTGGTGTGCGATATGGTGGAGAAGCCGGCGAAAGTCACCAGCCTGATGAGCGATTGGCTAATCAAGGGCTGGTGTCGTGAAGCGATATTCAACCTGAAGTTGCCGATGAAGAAGCGCTATGAAGAAGTGTCGCAGAATCTGGCCGTGCTACGTGAGCGCCTGAGCGAAAATGGGATTAATGCCGAAGTGCATGCCAAGCATTTGTACCATGACCGTGAAGAAATCACGGTGCATGTTCGTCGTTTCTGGAGCGCGGTTCCTGGCCGTCGCGACGAGCGGTAGTATCGTGCTGATGCGTATCTGGGGTCACTCAGGTACGCATCCTTATTTATCCGCTAGTGAGAATGCGGCGGGGCGCTATTCTGCACCGGCAGCCTCAGCTGCTGCAGATTGCCATTAAGCGTTAAATCGGTACGCAGCGTCGCGATTTGACGACTGATCAGCGCCATTTCCTTATACTGTTCCAGCTTCTTACGCCACTTTTCCGGTACGGTATCCAACTGTTGATACAGCGCCTCCAGACTCCCCGCCTGTTGTAAAAGCTGTGCGGCACTTTTAGGGCCGATGCCTGCGACGCCTGGAATCTTGCTGCTGCTAATGCCTGCCAGCCCCCAATAGTCAGTAAGTTGCTGCGGTGACACACCAAATTCCTGTTCGATAAACGGCAGGTCCAGCCAGCGTTTCTGAAAGTAATCCCTGATCTGAATGTGTGGTGCCAGTAGCTGGCAATATCCTTTGTCAGTCGACACGATCGTTGCCTGATGACCTGCGGATGACAGCTTGACGGCCAGCGTAGCCGCAAGATCGTCGGCTTCATTGCCGGGGCTATGCCAACTGGCTACGCCAACGGCGGCAAAGGCCGCTTTAATCTGCGGGAGTTCCTGCTTCAGATTCTCCGGCATTGGCGTGCGTCCTGCCTTGTAGTCCGGCAGGAGCTGGTGACGCCAGCTGGTATCGCGATCTTCATCATCAAAGACGGCCACCGCGTGCGTAGGCTGGCTGTTTTGTATGAGTTGATGCAGCGCATGTTGGCATGCCGTGATACAGGGTGAATCTTGTACCGCATGAATGCGACGTATCAGATTGAGCGCGTCAACAATCAGCAAATGGACGGACATCGCGTAATTCCTGATGTGATAAGAGGGGGAAGCAGAGCTTCCCCACATAGGTATGACCGAGCGCTGAACCGTTAGGCGCAGATTTCGTAGCAGGGAATATAGGCGCTGCCGGGCAGCTTCATGCGCTGCTGTGCGACAAAACCTTGCAGCAGCGTATCCATGCTTTTCATCATCTGCGGGTCGCCGTGAATTTTGTACGGTCCACGTTGCTCAATTGCTTGAATGCCGACTTCCTTCACATTACCAGCCACAATGCCGGAGAACGCCCGGCGCAGCGCGGCAGCCAGCTCTTCAGCCGGCTGATTCGGATGCAGGTTGAGGTCAGCCATATTTTCATGTGTCGGCTCAAAGGGCAGTTGCAGGTCGGGTGCGATGCGCAGTGACCAGTTAAAGCTGTAAGCATCGCCCGTGTGGCGGCGGCTTTCTTTCACCTGTGGCATCGCTTTCTTCATCTGACGGGCGACTTCTGCGGCGTCATTAATGATGATCGAGTAGTAACGGCGCGCCTGACGGCCCAGCGTGCTAACAATGAATTCGTCCAGCACGCGGAAATAGTCTGCGCTTTCTTCCGGCCCGGTCAGGATAATCGGCAGCACCTGCTCGCTATTCTCTGGGTTCATCATAATGCCCAGCAGATAGAGGAACTCTTCTGCCGTTCCGACTCCGCCGGGGAAAATGATGATGCCGTGTCCGATACGGACAAAGGCTTCCAGACGCTTTTCGATATCCGGCATGATAATCAGTTCATTGACCAGCGGATTAGGCGGCTCGGCGGCAATGATGGACGGTTCGGTCATGCCGATGAAGCGTCCTTCTTTATAGCGCTGCTGCGCGTGACCGACGGCGGCACCTTTCATTGGCGCTTCCATCGCGCCTGGACCGCAGCCCGTGCAGATATTCAGTTCACGCAGGCCGAGCTGGCTGCCCACCTTGCGAGCATACTGGTATTCGATTTCATTAATCGAGTGGCCGCCCCAGCAGACCACCATATTTGGCTCTTCCCCGACGTGGAGCGCTCTGGCATTACGCAGGATAGAGAACACCAAATTGGTGATATGGGCGGAATTTTCCAGATTCAGGTTCTGATAGCGACCTGCACTGGCGATTTGGCCGTTGACGAAAAGAATGTCGCGCAATACGGCGAACAGGTTAGCCTGCAAGGCGCGAATGATGTTGCCGTCAACGAAGGCGTCTTCCGGCGGGTTCACCAATTCCAGTTTGACGCCGCGCTCGCGGCGCAGCACGTTGATATCAAAATCTTCATAACGAGACAGCAGCTCTTTGCTGTTATCTGTCTGGCTACCGGAATTCAGTACGGCGAGGGAACAGTTGCGAAACAAACGGTAGAGATCGCTGCTGGCTGTGCTTTTCAGCATGTCCACTTCCAACTGCGATAACAAATCCATCGATCCCAATGGGCTGATATGTGTAATCAATTTTGCTCCTTGAAACGCAATATAATTCGCGATGCCATGCTGGCTGCCGAGAGCACGTTCCGTTGTTACACGCTCGACGTTCAGCAGCACGGCACGAATGTCATTCATTTAAGACACCACGCGGAACGCGCATGCGTTAAATACCGCGAGCCTAAATGAAACCTACTTGAGCACCGTTCAGACGTTATGGATCTTTTGTTGTCTGGCACACCACCTTAACGCGCTGCCATCATTTTTTCCAATGTTGGCGGCAGGCATCGGCCTAACTTGCGTGACGCCACGCATATATCCGTGCAAGCCTGCGACTCATCGGCCAGTTACTGGCGCGGCAGGCGTCCATTTGGCGCGTTAAACGCGGTGTTACTGCGCCACGGATTGATGTCCAGCCCGCCGCGTCGGGTATAGCGGGCATACACGCTAAGTTTTTCCGGCTGGTAGTAGCGCATGATGTCGTTAAAAATTCGTTCCACACACTGTTCGTGAAATTCGTTATGATGACGAAACGAGACAATGTAGCGCAGCAGCGCTTCACGGTTGATGCGCTTGCCGCGGTAGTGAATCTGTACCGAGCCCCAGTCGGGCTGATGGGTGATCAAACAGTTGGATTTCAGCAGGTGGCTGACCAGCGTTTCTTCAACGATTGGCGCGTCCTGTTCGTTGGTCGCCAGATAGTCGGCGCTGAAGTCGTAGCTGTCGATCTGAATGTCCTGATCGTCGATGCACTTGCCTGTGAATCCTGCTATCGGTTGGCCTTCAAGCTCGCTGAGTTTGAAAAGCGTGATGCTGACATCTCCCTGTGCGCAATGCGCCAGATCCTTGGCTAACGTTGCGCGTACGCTTTCCCAACTGTCGAATGCCGTCTGATTAAAGCTGTTCAGATACAGCTTAAAACTTTTTGATTCAATCAGATTCAGGCTTTCCGCATTGAGATGCATTTCACCCACGGCCACCTGAGGCACGCCGCGATTGTTCAGCCAGGAAAGCTCATAGAGCGTCCAGATATCCGCGCCATGAAACGGCAGGCTGTCAGGGTAAATGCCGAGTGGATCGCGGTTCAGGCTACGTGGCACGGGTTGCAGAAGTGCGGCATCATAGCGGTCATGATAGGGAGTGGGTTTGCCCAGTGTCAGCCCGCTCAGGGCCTGATGCTTGTCATAGACGGACATGCTGTTACCTTGATGTGATAAGCGTGATGGCGAATAGTGTAACCTGACTAAAAGAGTGATGAGAAAAATTATGGAACATGAGGTTGTTTCAGCACTGGCGGCGTTTACCCAGCGCTATGTTGCCTGTTGGCAGCAGGAAAAGGGGCATTTGCCTGCCAGTGAAGCACTTTACGGCATACCTTCCCCGTGTATTGTCGAAAATCATGACGATACGGTTCACTGGTTGCCACAGCCTTTTGTTCCTTCAGCCGCATTGGATGGTGTGGAACGTGCGCTGGAAATCAGCCTGCATCCTGATATTCATGCTTTTTACACCGCGCAGTATGCCGGGGATATGGCGGCGCAGTTTGATTCGCTATCGTGCCAGCTGTTGCAGGTATGGAGCGAAGAGGATTTCACCCGGATGCAGGAGAATCTGATTGGCCATTTATTAACGCAGAAGCGCCTTAAACTCACGCCGACGCTGTTTTTAGCAACGACTGATTCAGAGCTGACCATGGTGTCGCTGTGTAATATTTCCGGGGAAATCATCCTGGAAGAATTCGGCACGAAAAAGCGTCAGACCTTAGCGCCAACGCTGGCGGTGTTTCTTTCTGGCCTTAATCCATTAGCGGTCTAATGGTTAATCGAATTTCACTTTCGGCTTTGTGAGAGATCTCTTACATTCTCTGTAAGAAATGTCTTATCTTTAATGTTGAAAATATGTTTCATTTTAATTTTTTCATTATTAATTAGTTAATTATAATAAAAATCCGCAGTGTCACTGATGGGGTGTTGAGAAACACTGTCAATTACCCCTTGCTGAAAGCTGACAATTAATACATCTTATTACTTAAGTTAGTAACCGGTTACAGTGTGTGTAACCGTTACTATAGGTAACAAAATAACGTTACTGCACTCGGGTTGTTTTCAGGAAGAAACATTGTTTCAGGAAGAGGCATTGTTTTAGGAAGAAACGCTGTTTTAAGGATAAACACTGTTTTAGGAAGAAACAGTCGTTTCAGGAAGAAGCGTTGTTTTCAGGAAGATAAACAGTTTTCAGGAAGAAGAACGGTTTTCAGGAAGAAACATGATTTCAGGATGAAATCAGGGACACCTCCAGGAAGGAGACCGAGAGCCGATTAGGAATATCGGTGGGGCAGGAGCCTAAAGGGATTGAATCACGGAAGATACAGGATGGAAACGTCAGGAAGAAAGTGGGACGCCAGCAAGGATTGTGGGTTAGGACGACCAAAAAGGAAAAGTTTTCACGGATGAGCAGGGATGCAAATGTGTAGCGGGATAGCTATAAAACGAACCGGGGGTACTGAGCAATCAGTACCCCCAATTTTTTGCCTGTAAAGGTTTGAAACTGGTGCTATTGCCGATACTGCATGACCCAAATACGACGATTGGGTCAGGTTGATATCAGTGCTATGCTTTGCCGCCATTACTGTTGGCGTCAAGGGCGAGAAACCGCATGAGCAGAGAGAACCAGGTTCGTCAGTCATTATTCGATATTGAGCGCGCATTGAGGGAAAGCCCTTTCTGGCAGGTTGTCCCGCCGGAAGAGGAGGCGTTTAACAGCACGGAGCCTTTCAGCCTCGATACCATGAAACCCGAAGAGTGGTTGCAGTGGGTCTTTTTGCCACGTATGCATGCCTTATTGGACAGCGAGCTGGCACTGCCCGCGGAGCTGGTTTTACTGCCTTATTTTGAAGAAGCGCTGGAAGGGTCGCCAGAAGAGACCGCGGCGGTTTTGTTGCGTATCAAGCAGCTCGATGAGCTATTCACCCCCGATGTACAGGATGGCGCAGTGCACGATGCTTGAGATTATTTATCAGGATGAGCATCTGGTTGCCGTCAATAAACCCAGCGGCTGGTTAGTCCATCGTAGCTGGCTGGATCGCAAAGAAAAAGTCGTGGTGATGCAGACCGTGCGCGATCAGATCGGCCAGCACGTGTATACCGTTCATCGCCTCGACAGGCCGACATCCGGCGTGTTACTGCTCGCGCTGTCCAGCGAGGTGGCGCGTACGTTATCCCAGCAGTTTGAATCGCACCAGATGCAGAAAATGTATCATGCCGTTGTACGAGGCTATGTGCTGGATGATGGCGTGATCGACTATGCGCTCACCGAAGAATTGGACAAGATCGCCGACAAGTTTACCAATCCTGATAAGGCGCCGCAGCCTGCCGTCACGCATTACCGTTCTTTGGCGCAGGTCGAGATGCCGGTCGCCATCGGCCGTTACCCCACAGCCCGCTACAGTCTGATGGAGCTGAAGCCACAGACCGGGCGCAAGCACCAACTCCGCCGCCATATGTCACATATCCACCATCCGATTATTGGCGATACCGCGCACGGCGACCTGCGACACAATCGCGGCATGGAATCGCACTTCTCCTGCGGCAGACTCATGCTGCATGCCAGCGAGTTGCAACTGAATCATCCTGTGAGCGGGCAGCCATTGACGTTGCAGGCGCGTTGGGATGCGCCGTGGCAGGGCGTGATGACACAGTTTGGCTGGAAGGGGATTCTCCCTGAGTTTGAAGGGGTTGAGTTTCCTGCCGACTCAGGTCAGGATAGCGAGCATTTCGTCGAGCAGTAATCTCTGTCTTATTACTGCCGTATTACTTTTATATCAAACATATCGAATTAAAAAGGGAGTCAGAAGCATGGCGCAGATTGGTATTTTTGTTGGTACAGTCTACGGGAATGCATTGCTGGTGGCCGAAGAAGCCGAAAATATCCTCAAGGATCGTGGCCACGAGGTTAAGGTCTTTGAAGACGCGACACTGGAATCCTGGCTGGACTACCGCGAGCAGACGGTTTTAGTTGTCACGTCGACGACGGGACAAGGCCAGTTGCCTGATTCTATTGTTCCGCTTTACGCCGCACTGCGTGAAAACGGTGGTTACCAGCCCGCGCTGCGCTATGGCGTGATTGCGCTGGGTGACAGCAGTTATCCGAACTTCTGCGCGGGCGGTCATCTGTTCGATGCCTTATTGCAGGAAATCGGTGCTAAGCGTCTGGGTGATGTTTTGGACGTTGATGCCGTCGAGCATCCAGAGCCAGAAGTGATTTCATGCCCGTGGGTTGAAGCATGGGCTGATTTGGTTGATGCGCAGTGATGCCGTGCTGAAATGACAAACGGGAGCCTGTCGTGCTCCCGTTTTCGTTTGCGGCCTGTTGAGATAATCGCGTTTAGCGATTCTTGGTCAGCTTCTCTAAATCCGCTTCGATTTCGGTAATTTTGTTGGAAACCACGCTTTCCAGATGACGCAGATCGTCAAGAATTTTGCGCTTCAGATCGACTTCAACCTGTTCCTGCTGACAGATCTTGTCTAATTCATCAATCACATAGCGCAGATTTGGGCTGATCTCGTTGATCTCTTTGTAGCCCTGTCCTGAGTTGTCTGCCACGACGGTTTTGCGCTGGCGCGGATACTTGAACTTCACGCTTTTAGCGAAAAATTCGCCCTTATCTTTACGGAAGTAGATCTTCAGGATGTCGTTGTTCGCTTCCTGACGCAGGCTATAGCGATCGATATCATCGGGATTGGTAATGCCCAGGCTTTTTAGATTGTCATACATAGCGTCACCTTCTCGGTTTTTAGATAGTCCTGATTATCATGCCAGCGAGAACCTACGCTGTTTATACCCGCCATACCGAAGTATTTAGGGAACATATAAATAACTTATCGTTCGAGCATAAAAAAACGGCGGGTGATTAACCCGCCGTTTCTAGTTTAGTCGATGGAGCGTAATAACTCATTGATTCCCACTTTCGCGCGGGTTTTCGCATCCACTTTCTTCACAATGATTGCGCAGTACAGGCTGTGGCTGCCATCTTTGGACGGCAGGTTGCCGGAAACCACAACGGAGCCAGCCGGGACGCGGCCATAGTGAATTTCACCAGTTTCACGATCGTAAATACGGGTGCTTTGGCTGATGAACACGCCCATGGAGATGACGGAACCTTCCTCAACGACAACGCCTTCCACAACTTCAGAACGCGCACCGATGAAGCAGTTATCTTCGATGATGGTAGGGTTAGCCTGTAAAGGCTCCAGAACACCACCGATGCCGACGCCGCCGGACAGGTGAACGTTTTTACCGATCTGAGCACAAGAACCTACGGTTACCCACGTATCGACCATGGTGCCTTCATCGACGTAAGCACCGATGTTGACGTAAGACGGCATCAGCACGGTGTTACGTGCGATATAGGCACCGCGACGCACGCTGGCCGGCGGTGCTACGCGCACGCCTTCACGCTGGAAACGCGCTTCATCATAGTCAGCGAATTTCATGGGTACTTTGTCGAAAAAGCGTGTTTCTCCGCCTTCGATAAGTTGGTTATCGTTAATACGGAAAGAGAGCAGCACGGCTTTCTTCAACCACTGGTGGGTAACCCATTGGCCGTCGATTTTCTCTGCAACGCGCAGGGCGCCGCTATCCAGCAGGTTGATAGCCTGAGTGACGGCTTCACGCGTGACGGTGTCTGCGTTTGCCGGAGTGATTTCAGCGCGGCGCTCGAAAGCCGTCTCAATGATGTTCTGTAATTGTTGGTGCATCCTGATTTCTCTTTCCTGATTGTAAAAATTAACTCAATGGTACTTTATCGTTTGGGTTAAGGGCTTCTGTCAACCGTTCTTGCAATTTAAGGCGTAAATCTGGCTTTAATGCCCGTCTGTCGCTATCGGCCAGAATGAAAAGATCCTCTACCCGCTCGCCGATTGTGGAAATGCGTGCGCCGTGCAGCGACAGGTTGAGATCGGCAAAAATTTCACCGATACGTGCCAGCAGCCCAGGTTGATCGAGTGCGCTGAGCTCCATGTAGCTACGTCTGTCCGTATGTGTCGGCAGAAAGTTAACTTCGGTTGGCACGCTGAAATGGCGTAGCTTGGGCGATGGTCGGCGCACGCGCGGGTGTTGATAGTGCCGATGTGTCAGCGCCTGTTCCAGTGCGTGGCGTATCATTTCATGCCGATCCTGCGCCAGTGGGCTGCCGTCCGGTTCCAGCACGATGAACGTATCCATCGCCATGCCGTCGCGGCTGGTAAAAATCTGCGCATCGTGCACGCTGAGGTTGCGTCGATCTAACTCACCGGCAACCGCCGCGAAAAGATAAGGCCTGTCTGGGCTCCAGATAAAAATCTCTGTACCGCCACGGCTGGCTTGATGACTGATCAACACTAGCGGTTTGTTGACGTCGTGCTCCAGCAGATGACGTGCGTGCCAGGCTAGCTGGTTTGGCGAGTGGCGCAGGAAATAATCGGCTCGACAGCGGCTCCAGATATGGTGCAGCGCTTCTTCGTCAATATTGTCCATGCGCAGTAGCGCCAGCGCCTGCAACCGATGGTGGCGGACACGTTCGCGTAAATCTGGGGTATTTTGCATTCCGCGGCGCAGCTGCTTCTCGGTAGCGAAATAGAGCTCACGCAACAGGCTCTGTTTCCAACTGTTCCACAGCGTTTCATTGGTGGCACAGATATCCGCAACTGTCAGGCTGACCAGATAGCGCAGACGGGTTTCGCTTTGCACTTCTGTAGCAAATTGCTGAATGACGGTGGGATCCTGAATGTCACGACGCTGTGCGGTGACGGACATCAGCAAGTGGCAGCGCACCAGCCAGGAAACCAACTGCGCTTCGCGCGAGTTCAGCCCGTGCAATGTGGCAAACTCCAGCACATCCTGCGCGCCCAGCTCAGAGTGATCGCCCCCGCGGCCTTTCGCGATATCGTGGAACAACGCAGCCAGTAGCAATAATTCGGGCTGGGGCAGGCGAGGGTAGAGCTCTACGCACAGCGGATGCTGTGGTCGCGTATCCTCGTCTGCGAAGCTTTCCAGCTTGAGCAGAACGCGGATCGTGTGCTCATCCACCGTATAGGCGTGAAACAGATCGAACTGCATCTGACCGACGATGTTTCCCCACAGCGGCATATACGCCCACAGCACGCTGTGGCGATGCATTGGCAACAGCGCACGACTTACCGCATGCGGATGGCGCAGAATATTCATGAACAGCTGGCGCGCTTCTGGGATGGTGCAAAGCGGGCTGGCGAGATGGCGACGAGCATGGCGCAGCTGGCGCAACGTGGTGGAGTAAATGCCGCTGATATCGCGGTTGCGGACCATCAGGTAGAACATACGCATGATGGCTTCCGGCTTTTTGATAAACAGGTTTTCATCGCGCAGATCTAGCAGATTGCCGCGTAGCTGAAACTCATCGTCAATCGGACGAGGCTTTTCACTCGCATCCAACGCGAGAATCGCTTCGTCAAAGAGCTGCAACAGCATCTGGTTCAACTCGCTGACGCGACGCGTCATACGGTAGAAATCCTTCATCATGCGCTCGACTGGCGTGTTGCCTTCGCCCTGATATTGCAGCAGCTGTGCGACGTTCAACTGCCTGTCGAACAGAAGTCGGTTGTCGTAACGTGGCAGGATCAAATGCAGGGCGAAGCGGATGCGCCACAAAAAGCTTTGGCATTCGTTCAGCTCTTTACGCTCCGCTTCGGTTAGAAAGCCGAAACCCACCATTTCGTTGAGCGAGGTCGCGCCGAAGTGACGTCTTGCAACCCACAGCAGCGTGTGAATATCACGTAGTCCACCTGGGCTGCTCTTGATATCAGGCTCCAGATTATAGCTGGTGCTGTGATAGCGTTGATGGCGTTCCTGCTGTTCGGCGATTTTGGCCGGAAAAAAAGTGGAGGATGGCCAAAATTCATCACTGAATACGTGCTTTTGCAGCGTGAGAAACAGAGCGACGTCGCCGCATATCATGCGCGATTCGATCAGATTGGTTGCGACGGAAATATCGGCGTGTCCTTCCTGTAGGCACTCTTTTAGCGTTCTGACGCTATGGCCGACTTCCAGTTTCAGATCCCATAGCAGGGTGATGAATTGGCCGACGTGCAGGGAATGTTCCTCACTCAGCGTCGTCTGGCTTAAGACTAGCACGTCGATATCGGAAAGTGGGTGTAGTTCACCACGGCCATATCCGCCTACGGCGACCAGTGCCGTTTGGGCAATATTTTCAAAACCGTAGAAATACCACAGCCGCTGCAACAGACGATCGATAAACAAGGTTCTGGCATCAATCAGCTTTTCTGCGCTGACACCGGAACGGAATTCTGAACCGAGCCAAAGCTGGAATAACTCCAACTGCTGTTTTAGCACTTGGCAATTCAGCATGTCATCCGCGTAGGTCAGCGGTGACGCGGGCAACTGCGCGGGTGCAATGGGATCTGTAGGGCTGTTTGATGAGGACGCGTCAGGTGGCGTACTGTCTGGCGAAAAGTGGTTATCTGTCATAGCGCAGCCCATAAAAAAACGCAGAGCGCGTTTTTCAACGTCGCTTGCGACGGCCCGTAGGGGGCGTGCTTTCTGCACGCCATAAAAAAAGCCGGCGTCTGCCGGCTTCGTGTTTACTGTTCATGCGTGATGATGTTGGGGATTGTGTCATCCTTTCGCAACGTCATTATTTCGCAGCCGTTATCGGTTACCACAATAGTATGCTCGTACTGTGCCGACAAGCTGCGATCTTTGGTTTTTACCGTCCAGCCGTCTTTCATCGTACGAATACGGTAATCACCAGCATTGAGCATAGGCTCGATCGTAAATGCCATTCCCGCCTGTAGCACCACGCCACCGTCGTCAGCATCGTAGTGCAGAACCTGTGGCTCTTCGTGGAAGCCCTTGCCGATGCCGTGACCACAATATTCACGCACCACTGAGAAGTTATTCCCTTCAGCAAACTGCTGGATCGCTTTGCCCAACGTACGCAGGCGAATGCCCGGCTTAACCATTTTCAGCGCCAGATAAAGGCTTTCCTGCGTGATGCGGCAGAGGCGCTCACCCAAAATGGTGGGTTTGCCGACGATAAACATTTTTGACGTATCGCCGTGGAAGTCGTCTTTGATTACGGTGACGTCGATATTGACGATATCGCCGTCTTTCAAAATGCGTTCTTCGCTAGGAATGCCGTGGCACACCACTTCATTGATGGAGATGCAGACGGATTTCGGGAAGCCGTGGTAGCCCAGACAAGCAGAAATGGCCTGCTGCTTGTTGGTGATGTGATCGTGACAGATTCTGTCTAATTCGGCAGTGCTCACGCCCGGTACCACGTGGGGTTCGATGATTTCCAGGACTTCGGCAGCCAGACGGCCAGCTACGCGCATTTTTTCGATGTCTTCAGGAGTTTTAATTGAAATTGCCATTGATGATTGTCCGCAGGTGCCTGTTAAGCACAAAAATTAAGAGCGATAACTAATAACTTATGTTACCAGCCATGCCGTTGGCTTGCCAAACTATCATTCTGATTTGTGGACGATTGAATAACAAATGTTGGTGTCGCTGGGGGATTTATGGTATAAAGCGCGCCGATGATCCGGCTGGATATCGGTTATACGATATTCAACGACATCGACTAAACTCACTTTGTGTAAATAACACACACATGTCGGCACGTTCGCCGGGGTGCTCCTGAGGTGTTTCACCGGATGGGGTCGGCGCAATGGGACATGTGGAGGCATAACCCCATACTTAATTAATAGAGGTAATCATGGCAACTGTTTCCATGCGCGATATGCTCAAGGCTGGCGTACACTTTGGTCACCAGACCCGTTACTGGAACCCGAAAATGAAGCCATTCATTTTCGGTGCACGTAACAAAGTTCACATCATCAACCTTGAAAAAACTGTACCAATGTTCAACGACGCTTTGGCTGAGCTGGGCAAAATTGCTTCTCGCAAAGGCAAAATTCTGTTCGTTGGTACCAAGCGCGCAGCAAGCGAAGCGGTAAAAGATGCGGCCAACAACTGCGATCAGTTCTACGTGAACCATCGTTGGTTGGGCGGTATGCTGACTAACTGGAAAACCGTTCGTCAGTCCATCAAACGTTTGAAAGATCTGGAAACCCAATCTCAAGACGGCACGTTCGACAAGCTGACCAAAAAAGAGGCGCTGATGCGCACTCGTGAACTGGACAAGCTGGAAAACAGCCTGGGCGGTATCAAAGATATGGGCGGTCTGCCAGACGCGCTGTTCGTTATCGACGCCGATCACGAGCACATCGCAATCAAAGAAGCTAACAACCTGGGTATTCCGGTATTCTCAGTGGTTGATACCAACTCCGATCCAGATGGCGTTGACTACATCATCCCTGGTAACGATGACGCAATCCGTGCAGTTAACCTGTACCTGAGCGCTGTTGCTACTGCTGTCCGCGAAGGCCGTTCTCAAGATCTGGCTGTGCAGGCAGAAGAAGGCTTAGTAGAAGCTGAATAATAAGTCTGGCTCGTTGAGCCCTTATTAACCAGGTAGTACTAGTTTGGTTAGGGGCCTTTTTATGGCCCCTTTTTCACTTTTAAAGCTGTTTGGTCGTGACGACCAGGCAGAACAAATCTTCCGAGGATTTTAGAATGGCTGAAATTACCGCATCCCTGGTAAAAGAGCTGCGTGAGCGTACCGCTGCGGGCATGATGGAATGTAAGAAGGCGCTAGTTGAAGCTAACGGTGACATCGAGCTGGCAATCGAAAACATGCGTAAATCCGGCGCGATCAAAGCGGCGAAAAAAGCAGGTAATGTTGCTGCTGATGGCGTGATCAAGACTAAGATCGACGGTCACTACGCTGTGATCCTGGAAGTTAACTGCCAGACCGACTTCGTTGCTAAAGACGGTGGTTTCCAGGCATTTGCTGACAAAGTGCTGGACGCTGCGGTTGCAGGCAAAATCACTGACGTTGACGTGTTGAAAGCACAGTTCGAAGAAGAGCGTGTTGCACTGGTTGCGAAAATTGGTGAAAACATCAACATTCGTCGCGTTTCTGCTCTGGAAGGCGAAGTTCTGGGTAACTACCAACACGGTGCGCGCATCGGTGTTCTGGTTGCCGCTAAAGGCGCTGACGAAGAGCTGGTTAAACACCTGGCTATGCACGTTGCAGCAAGCAAGCCTGAATTCGTTAAGCCAGAAGACGTGTCTGCTGAAGTGGTAGAGAAAGAGTACCAGGTTCAGTTGGAAATCGCGATGCAGTCTGGCAAGCCGAAAGAAATCGCAGAGAAAATGGTTGAAGGCCGTATGAAGAAATTCACCGGTGAAGTTTCTCTGACGGGTCAGCCTTTCGTTATGGATCCAGCCAAGTCTGTTGGTCAACTGCTGAAAGAGCACAACGCTGACGTGACTAACTTCATCCGTTTCGAAGTGGGTGAAGGTATTGAGAAAGTTGAGACTGACTTTGCTGCTGAAGTTGCAGCAATGAGTAAGCAGTCTTAATAGCAAAAAAAGAGCCGCCAGTTGGCGGTTCCTTTTTATCCAGCCCAAAGAGTTTTAGTTCACTTGGTTTCCTGCATTCAGATAGGGGCCGGGTGGAATAGTTTTGATTTTTACAACCCCCCAATACGACGACAGCCTGTAGGATAAGAACACCATGGCAACCAATGCAAAACCCGTCTATCAACGAATCCTGCTGAAGCTCAGTGGCGAAGCTTTACAGGGAACTGAAGGTTTTGGGATCGATGCGAGCATTCTGGATCGCATGGCTCAGGAAGTGAAAGAACTGGTTGAGTTAGGCATTCAGGTCGGTGTGGTTATCGGCGGTGGTAACCTGTTTCGTGGCGCGGGTCTGGCTAAAGCGGGTATGAACCGCGTTGTGGGCGACCACATGGGAATGCTGGCGACCGTCATGAATGGTCTGGCAATGCGTGATGCGTTGCACCGTGCCTATGTGAACGCTCGTCTGATGTCTGCCATTCCCCTGAATGGCGTCTGTGACAATTACAGCTGGGCAGAAGCGATTAGCCTGCTGCGTAATAACCGCGTAGTGATTTTCTCCGCTGGAACAGGCAACCCTTTCTTCACCACAGATTCTGCGGCTTGCCTGCGCGGCATTGAGATTGAAGCGGATGTCGTATTGAAAGCGACAAAAGTCGATGGCGTCTATTCTGCCGATCCAGTGAAAGATCCTACAGCGACGATGTATGAAACGCTAACTTATCAAGACGTGTTAGAACGTGAGCTGAAAGTCATGGATCTTGCCGCGTTCACGCTGGCGCGCGACCATAATTTACCAATCCGTGTTTTCAACATGAACAAGCCTGGCGCACTGCGTCGCGTTGTCATGGGTGAAAAAGAAGGGACGTTGATTAGTCAGTAATAACGGCTAATCCCGATTATAGGGTAATATATTCTCAGTATTGCTCTATACGCCAGCCGCGCGCTGGCATTAATTATTCACCGGGTCATGTACTGACATGGCCTGCCAGGCAACCAGTTTTCAAGGGTTCACAACGTGACTAATGAAATCAGAAAAGATGCTGAAACGCGCATGGACAAATGTGTTGAAGCGTTTAAAAACCAGATCAGCAAAATCCGTACCGGCCGTGCGTCACCTAGCATTCTCGATGGCATTCATATTGAATACTATGGCAGCGCAACGCCACTGCGTCAGGTTGCTAACGTTGTCGTAGAAGACTCCCGCACGCTGGCGATTTCGGTATTCGATCGTTCGCTTGGCCCTGCGGTTGAGAAAGCGATCATGGCCTCCGATCTCGGCCTGAACCCGTCTTCTGCTGGCACCGTAATCCGTGTTCCACTGCCACCGCTGACGGAAGAGCGTCGTAAAGACCTGATCAAAGTAGTTCGTGGCGAAGCAGAGCAGGGCCGTATCTCCGTACGTAACGTGCGCCGTGATGCTAACGACAAACTGAAAGCGCTGCTGAAAGATAAAGCGATCAGTGAAGATGAAGAACGTCGCGCTCAGGACGACGTGCAGAAACTGACTGACAACTTCATCAAGAAAGTAGACGTCGCACTGGCAGAAAAAGAAGCGGAGCTGATGGAGTTTTAATCAGCCCGTTGAGTATTGCGTCGCAGGAAATCTATGGGCTTGCCCTCTTTTTTCGGCGGCGCTTTATTTTTATATCATGGTAATCGTCCCAGATTCGTGTACCTTCCTGTCATTAAATCCGGTTATTCAGAGCATTTTTAATGAAGCAACTGACAATTCTTGGTTCCACTGGCTCTATTGGCGTCAGTTCTCTGGCAGTGATTAAAGCCAATCCCGATAAATTTGCTGTACGTGCGCTATCCGCCGGGTACAACGTCAAGCTGATGCTGGAGCAGTGTCTCACTTTCCAACCGGCCTATGCCTCAATGGCTGATGAAGCCTCAGCAACAGCTTTGCGCCAGCAGTTGGCGGAATACGGTTGCAAAACGGAAGTGCTGGCGGGAGAACAGGCCGCGTGTGAACTTGCTGCATTGGATGGCGTCGATCAGGTCATGGCCGCGATTGTGGGGGCGGCAGGGCTATTGCCGACGCTGGCGGCCATCCATGCCGGAAAACAGGTTTTGTTAGCGAATAAAGAATCACTGGTTACCTGTGGACGTCTCTTTATGGACGCTGTGGCGCGAAGTGGCGCACAGCTTTTACCGATTGATAGCGAACATAATGCGATTTTTCAGAGTTTACCTGAGCAAATTCAGCGTCAATTAGGCTACGCTGCATTGTCGCAGCATGGTGTCGAACGTATTGTTCTGACCGGTTCTGGTGGGCCATTTCGTGAAACACCGATGTCGATGCTGGCAGACATGACTCCAGATCAGGCATGTGCGCACCCAAACTGGTCCATGGGGCGAAAAATTTCGGTTGATTCTGCCACGATGATGAACAAGGGGCTGGAATATATCGAAGCGCGCTGGCTGTTTAATGCTTCTGCCGAACAGATGGAAGTGATTATTCATCCGCAGTCGGTGATTCACTCGATGGTGCGTTACCGTGATGGCAGCGTTCTGGCGCAGTTGGGGTCACCTGATATGCGTACGCCGATTGCTCATGCGATGGCTTATCCTGAACGCGTGGCCTCGGGTGCAAAAGCGTTAGATTTTTGCCAAATTGGCGCGCTGACATTTTTGGCACCGGACTATGCGCGCTATCCTTGTTTACAGTTGGCAATTGATGCCTGTAATCATGGTCAGTCGGCCACGACGGCATTGAACGCTGCAAATGAAATTGCGGTAGCGGCATTTTTACAGTCGCAGATTCGCTTTACGGATATCGCGACAGTAAATCGGCATGTCATTGAACAGCTTACATTACCAGAACCCGCCAGCGTTGATGATGTTTTGTTCATTGACCGCTGGGCCAGACAGGCTGCAGTACAGACTTTGACACACAACGTGCGATAGCCTGATAGACCTGTGGCACAATTTGTTCATGTGCGGTGGAGGTGGTATAGTCTGCGCCACTCAATAGTTGATTATGCGAAATTTGTTTAATTGACTGTGAATCTAAGCTGTGATCGTTCACGGCTTTTTTTGCGCTAACGGGGTCTGATGTTACGGAAGAACTGTTGTATTTCTTGCTTGAGGAAATAAGTACGCGTTATGCCGTCCGATAATCAAAAGAATACTAACGATCTGCCATTCGCGGGGCCGCGGCATGTTGCCATTATCATGGATGGCAATGGTCGCTGGGCGAAAAGCCGGGGGAGAATGCGGATTTTTGGCCATCAGGCTGGTGTAAAGGCTGTGCGACGTTCAGTCAGTTTTGCAGTGAGCCAAGGGCTGGATGCATTGACGCTTTACGCATTTAGCAGTGAAAACTGGAACCGACCGGCGCAGGAAGTTTCCGCACTCATGGAGCTATTTGTTCGGGCATTGGACAGCGAAGTGAAAAGCCTGCACAAGCACAATGTTCGCTTACGTGTGATTGGTGACACTGGCCGCTTTAGTCCTCGTTTACAAGAGCGAATCCGTCGTTCAGAAGTGCTGACAGAAAAGAATCAGGGACTCACACTGAATATTGCCGCGAATTATGGCGGCCGTTGGGATATTATTCAGGGAGTACGACAACTTGCAGAGCAGGTGCAGGAAGGCATGCTGCTGCCTGATAGCATTAATGAAACGTCATTATGTCAGTACATCTGTCTGAACGATCTAGCTCCGGTTGATTTGGTGATCAGAACCGGTGGGGAACACCGCATCAGTAATTTTCTTCTGTGGCAAATTGCTTACGCTGAACTTTACTTTACTGATGTCCTCTGGCCTGATTTCGATGAACAAGTCTTTGAAGGTGCGCTGAATGCTTTTGCACAACGCGAGCGCCGCTTCGGGGGAACAACACCTATCGATGCTGATGCATCCTAGGGGGAACTTTTGCTGAAGTATCGCCTGATTACTGCTTTTATTTTGATCCCAATTGTGATTGCAGCACTTTTCTTGCTGCCTCCTCTGGGATTCGCGCTTGTTACGCTGGCTGTTTGTATGTTGGCGGCATGGGAATGGGGTCAACTTGCGGGGTTTGCTTCTTATGGTCAACGTCTGTGGCTCGCGATCCTGTGTGGTTTCTTGCTGGCGCTGATGCTGTTATCACTCCCGGCCTACCATTATTCCGTCCATATTCCGCAAATCAGTATCGCGCTCTGGTCATCACTGGTGTGGTGGGGTGTCGCGCTGCTGTTGGTGCTATTCTATCCAATTTCCGCCTCATTTTGGCGTCATTCTCGTATGTTGCGACTGTTGTTCGGTATTATGACGATCGTGCCGTTTTTCTGGGGCATGGTCGCGTTGCGCCATTATAATTACGCGATTAATCCATTCGCTGGTGCCTGGTGGCTGCTGTACGTCATGCTGCTAGTGTGGGGCGCTGACAGCGGTGCCTACATGTTCGGTAAACTGTTTGGTAAGCGTAAACTCGCGCCAAAAGTCTCACCGGGCAAAACCTGGGAAGGCTTTCTCGGTGGTCTGGCAACCTCGGCGCTTATCTCTGTGCTGTTTAGCCTTTATGCGCCGTTAACGGTAGCGCCAGCAACGTTGTTGATTTGTTCTATTGCTGCTGCGCTGGCCTCGGTGTTGGGTGATTTGACGGAAAGTATGTTCAAACGCGAGGCGGGCATCAAAGACAGTAGCCATTTGATTCCGGGGCACGGTGGCGTGCTCGATCGTATCGACAGCCTGACGGCTGCGGTTCCTGTGTTCTCTTGCCTGATGCTGCTGCTGTTTAAAGTGGCTTAGAATAAAGCGGTAGAGCTATTTATGCTGAGTTTTCTCTGGAATCTTGCCGCGTTTATCATCGCACTGGGTGTGCTGGTCACTGTCCATGAATTTGGACATTTCTGGGTAGCGCGCCGCTGTGGTGTGAAGGTCGAACGCTTCTCAGTCGGTTTCGGACGTGCGCTATGGCGGCGTCGCGATCGTACCGGTACAGAATTCGTGATTGCGCTGATCCCACTTGGCGGCTACGTGAAGATGCTGGATGAGCGTGTCGATACGGTCGCGCCAGAATTCCGTCACCAGTCATTTAACAGTAAAACGGTTTGGCAACGTGCGGCTATTGTCAGCGCTGGGCCGATTGCCAATTTTCTGTTTGCGATTGTGGCGTACTGGCTGGTGTTTATTATTGGCGTACCGGGTGTGCGTCCAGTCGTGGGTGAAATACTGCCCAACTCCATCGCGGCGCAGGCGGAAATGTCGGTGGGAACGGAACTAAAGTCCGTTGATGGTATCGAAACGCCTGATTGGGATACCGCGCGTCTGGCGCTGATCGGTAAAATCGGCGATAGCGATGTCGTGATCGGAACTGCACCTTTAGGCTCCGACCGTGTCGTCCAGAAAACGCTGGATTTGCGCGAGTGGCAGTTTGAGCCTGATAAGCAAGATCCTGCTGCTTCGCTCGGGATTATCCCGCGTGGTCCGCAAATCGAGCCGGTATTGCATCAGGTACAAGCCGATTCGGCGGCGGAAAAAGCAGGTTTGCAAGTCGGAGATAGGATCGTTAAAGTCGACGGGCAGGCGCTAGCGCAATGGCGTGATTTTGTCATCGCTGTGCGTGATAACCCCGGGCAATCTATTGCTCTGGAGGTGGAGCGCAACGGCTCAACGGTGCCGTTGATGTTAACGCCAGACAGCAAATCTGTGGGAAGTGGCAGAGTTGAAGGGCTGGCAGGCGTAATGCCAAGCGTGACGCCACTGCCTGAAGAATACAGGACTGTGCGCCAGTATGGGCCGTTCAGCGCGATCTACCAAGCAACAGATAAAACCTGGCAACTGATGAAATTGACCGTCAGTATGTTAGGGAAACTGGTTATGGGTGATGTTAAGCTGAACAACCTGAGCGGTCCCATTTCGATTGCTCAGGGCGCAGGAATGTCAGCAGATTATGGATTGATTTATTACCTCATGTTTTTGGCCTTAATCAGTGTCAATTTGGGGATTATCAATCTATTCCCTCTGCCGGTATTGGATGGTGGACACCTGCTCTTTCTTGCGGTTGAAAAATTGAAAGGCAGGCCGGTTTCTGAGCGTGTGCAGGACGTTAGCTATCGCATTGGTACAGTGTTGCTGATGTTGTTAATGGGACTCGCACTTTTCAATGATTTCTCTCGTCTCTAGGCGCGGGATTAGGTTAGGAAAAACGCATAACAACGATGGCGATCAAAAAGTTGCTCATAGCGTCGCTGCTGTTTAGCAGCGCAACCGTATACGGTGCAGACGGGTTCGTAGTGAAGGATATTCATTTTGAGGGCCTGCAAAGGGTTGCTGTCGGGGCGGCATTACTCAGTATGCCTGTCCGCGTTGGTGATACCATCGGTGACGATGATATCGGTAACACCATCCGTGCCTTGTTTGCGACCGGAAATTTTGAAGATGTTCGTGTCCTGCGCGATGGCGAAACGTTGATTGTGCAGGTGAAAGAACGTCCAACCATCGCCAGCGTCACGTTTTCTGGCAATAAGTCAGTCAAAGACGACATGCTGAAAGAAAACCTGGAGGCCTCCGGCGTGCGCGTCGGTGAAGCGTTAGACCGCACTGCGCTCACCAACATCGAAAAAGGGCTGGAAGATTTCTACTACAGCGTGGGTAAGTACAGTGCGTCGGTTAAAGCCGTCGTCACGCCACTGCCGCGTAACCGCGTAGACCTGAAACTGGTCTTCACAGAAGGCGTTTCCGCCAAGATCCAACAGATTAATATTGTCGGTAACAAAGCGTTCAGCTCCGACGAATTGATCTCCCGTTTCCAACTGCGTGATGAAGTGCCGTGGTGGAACGTGGTGGGCGATCGTAAATACCAGAAACAAAAACTGTCTGGTGACTTGGAAACCCTACGGAGTTTCTATCTGGATCGCGGCTATGCGCGTTTCAACATCGATTCCACGCAGGTGAGCTTGACGCCGGATAAAAAAGGTATCTATATCACCATCAATATGACGGAAGGCGAGCAGTACAAGCTGTCTGGCGTAGCGGTGAAAGGTAATCTGGCTGGTCACTCTGCGGAAATCGAAGGATTAACGAAGATTGAGCCGGGTGAACTCTACAACGGGACGAAAGTGACCCGGATGGAAGAGGACATCAAAAAACTGCTGGGTCGTTATGGTTATGCCTATCCACGCGTGGTCACTCAGCCGGAAATCAATGACGCAGACAAGACGGTGAAATTAAACATCAACGTTGATGCCGGTAACCGTTTCTATGTGCGTCATATCCGCTTTGACGGTAACGACACGTCTAAAGACTCCGTTCTGCGCCGTGAAATGCGTCAGATGGAAGGTGCCTGGTTAGGCAACGATCTGGTTGAGCAGGGCAAAGAGCGTTTAAACCGACTGGGATACTTTGAAAGCGTTGATGTAGAAACGCAGCGCGTTCCCGGCGTGGCCGATCAGGTTGATGTAACGTATAAAGTCAAAGAGCGTAATACGGGTACATTCAACTTTGGTGTCGGTTTCGGTACAGAAAGCGGCGTGAGCTTCCAGGCTGGGGTCCAGCAGGACAACTGGCTGGGAACGGGTAACTCCGTTGGCATCAGCGGGACTAAAAATGACTACCAGACGTATGTCGAACTGTCACTGACCGACCCGTACTTTACCGTTGATGGTGTTAGCCTCGGTGGTCGTGTCTTCTATAACAAGTTTGAGGCGTCTGACGCCGATCTGTCTGACTACACCAACGTGAGCTATGGCGTTGGCAGCACCTTGGGCTTCCCGATTAACGAGAATAACTCACTGCGTGTCGGTCTGGATTATGTACATAACGATCTGTCGGATATGAGACCGCAGGTAGCGATGTGGCGTTATCTGGATTCCGTGGGGGTCAATCCAGAGGTTGTTGCTGGTACTAACAATAAATCTAGTGCAGATTTCAAAGCGAACGATTTCTTCCTGAATACTGGATGGTCGTATAACAATCTGGACCGTGGTTACTTCCCAACCAAAGGAACGCGTGCGTCTGCGAATGCCAAGATCGCCGTGCCGGGTTCGGATAACGAATACTACAAACTGACGTTTGATTCGGCGAGTTACTATCCGTTAACCGACAGCGGTAAATGGGTGGTAATGGGCCGTACGCGTGCAGGTTTTGCCGATGGCATCGGGAGTAAAGAAGTGCCGTTCTACGACAACTTCTATGCCGGTGGGTCGAGCACGGTGCGTGGCTTCCAGTCGAATACGATTGGTCCTAAAGCGGCGTATTACAACTGTGCTGTGGGTGCAACGTCGTATTCTGGTTGTCCGATTGATAAAACCAATCTGGACGATGCCGTGGGCGGTAACGCGATGGCCGTGCTGAGTGCGGAACTGATCGTGCCGACGCCGTTCATTAGTGATAAATACGCGAGCTCCGTACGTACTTCCTTCTTTGTGGATGGCGGTACGGTATGGGATACCAACTGGAAAAATACACAGGAAACGATTGACGCAGGCGTACCGGATTACAGCAAGGCGAGCAACTTCCGTGTTTCCAGCGGTATCGCGTTACAATGGATGTCTCCGCTTGGGCCATTGGTCTTCTCCTATGCCCAGCCGGTTAAAAAGTACGATGGAGACAAGTCGGAACAATTCCAGTTTAACATTGGCAAAACTTGGTAGTGTGACGTCAATAGGTCGTATGCAGGGAATGTCGCATTGTTGTTCATGGACATGAATGGTTGAACATAAACCGTTCATGTCATGACGCGATGCTCATAATTAAAGTGTTAAGACACAAATTAGGTTAGGTTGAGGAGTTTATAGTGAAAAAGTGGTTATGTGCCGCAGGCCTCGGTTTAGCATTGGCTGCTTCAGCCAGCGTTCAGGCTGCTGACAAAATTGCCGTTGTTAACGTCTCCAGCATTTTCCAACAGCTGCCGCAGCGCGAAACCGTTGGCAAACAGCTGGAAAACGAATTCAAAGGCCGTGCTTCTGAACTGCAATCGATGGAAAACGATTTACAGACCAAGATGCAGAAGCTGCAGCGTGATGGCTCTACCATGAAAGCGAGCGATCGCAGCAAAATGGAAAAAGACGTCATGGCGCAGCGCGAGCAGTTCTCTACTAAAGCGCAGGCTTTTGAGCAGGACAACCGTCGCCGTCAGACTGAAGAACGTAACAAAATCCTGAGCCGTATTCAGGATGCGGTGAAAGCCGTTGCAACCAAAGAAGGTTATGATGTTGTGATTGACGCTAACGCCGTTGCGTATGTCGCCAATGCTAAAGACATTACTGCCGATGTGCTGAAACAGGTTAAATAATACATGTATTCAATTCGACTGGACGCGTTAGCTCAACAGTTGGATGCACAATTACACGGTGATGGCGATATCGTCATCACCGGTGTTGCTTCTATGCATTCAGCAAAAACTGGGCAAATTACGTTTCTTTCCGACAGTCGTTACCGTGAGCAACTGGCCGGGACGCAAGCGTCAGTGGTCGTGCTGACGGAAGCGGATTTACCTTACTGTCAGGTTGCGGCGCTGGTAGTGAAGAATCCCTATCTTACCTATGCGCGTATGGCGCAACTGCTGGATACGACGCCGCAGCCAGCAACCGATATTGCGCCGAGTGCGGTTATTTCGCCAGGCGCGACGCTGGGCCAGAACGTGTCCGTTGGCGCAAATGCCGTCATCGAATCTGGTGCACAGCTGGGTGATGGTGTTGTCATTGGCCCCGGCTGCTTTATCGGCAAAGATGCCCGCATTGGTGCCGGTACTCGCTTATGGGCAAATGTGACGATTTATCACCGCGTTGAGCTGGGTGAGCATTGCCTGATCCAGTCGGGAACGGTGATCGGTTCTGACGGCTTTGGCTATGCCAACGATCGCGGCAACTGGGTGAAGATCCCGCAGTTGGGGACGGTCAGAATTGGCGATCGGGTTGAGATTGGCGCGAGCACAACCATCGATCGTGGTGCGTTGGATGATACGGTCATTGGCAATGGTGTTATCATTGATAACCAATGTCAGATTGCGCACAACGTCGTGATTGGCGACAATACCGCGGTCGCGGGTGGCGTCATTATGGCGGGGAGCTTGAAAATTGGTCGTTATTGCATGATCGGTGGTGCCAGCGTGATTAACGGGCACATGGAGATCTGCGATAAAGTGACGGTAACGGGAATGGGGATGGTCATGCGACCAATCACAGAACCTGGGGTATACTCTTCGGGCATTCCTTTGCAACCCAACAAAGTGTGGCGCAAAACTGCAGCGCTGGTGATGAATATTGATGAGATAAGCAAACGGTTGAAAGCCGTTGAACGAAAAGTCGATAACGTTTAATCACTCGCGTTTTATTTGCGGCCTGCCTGAAGACACCTAATTTAGGGTCTGCGCAGGCCGTGTTGTTGATGGCATCAGTTTTTTATGGACAGGAAGAGTATTTTGACTACTGACACTCATACTCTGAATATTGAAGAGATTTTAGAATTATTACCGCACCGTTTCCCGTTTTTGCTGGTTGATCGGGTACTGGATTTTGAAGAAGGGAAGTTTCTGCGGGCGGTGAAAAACGTCTCTTTCAACGAACCCTTCTTTCAGGGGCATTTCCCGGGTAAACCGATTTTTCCCGGCGTGTTGATTCTGGAAGCCATGGCTCAGGCTACCGGTATTCTTGCGTTTAAAAGCGTAGGTAAACTGGAACCGGGTGAGCTGTATTATTTCGCCGCTGTTGACGAAGCGCGCTTTAAGCGCCCGGTACAGCCAGGCGATCAAATGATCCTTGAAGTTGAATTCATCAAAGAGCGTCGCGGCGTTGCGCGCTTTAAAGGTGTTGCCAAAGTTGATGGCGAAGTGGCCTGTGAAGCGTCAATGATGTGTGCTCGCCGTCGGGAGTCCTGATAACGTGATTGATCAAACCGCCTTTATTCACCCTAGTTCGATTGTTGAAGACGGTGCCATTATTGGTGCTGGCGTTCATATTGGCCCTTTCTGCTATATCGGTTCTCAGGTTGAGATCGGTGAGGGGACGGTGCTGAAATCACATGTCGTCGTCAATGGCGTCACTAAAATTGGTCGCGACAACGAAATCTATCAGTTCACGTCAATTGGTGAAGTGAATCAGGATCTCAAATATGCTGGGGAACCGACCCGCGTTGAGATTGGCGATCGTAACCGCATCCGTGAAAGCGTCACGATTCACCGCGGCACGACACAGGGCGGCGGGTTGACTAAAGTCGGTAGCGATAACCTGTTGATGATCAACACGCATATCGCACATGACTGCGTAGTGGGTAGCCGTTGTATTCTGGCGAATAACGCGACGCTGGGCGGCCACGTTTCCGTCGATGATTTTGCGATTATTGGTGGGATGACGGCTGTACACCAGTTCTGCATCATCGGTGCTCACGTCATGGTTGGTGGATGCTCCGGTGTGGCGCAAGATGTACCGCCTTATGTTATCGCTCAGGGTAACCACGCCACGCCGTTTGGCCTGAATATTGAAGGCCTGAAGCGTCGTGGATTCGAAAAAGAAACCCTGCACGCGATCCGTAACGCGTACAAGCTTCTCTACCGCAGCGGTAAAACGCTGGACGAAGTGAAACCGGAAATTGAAGCGCTGGCGGCTGAATACCCGGCGGTGCAGGCGTTTACCGATTTCTTTGCCCGTTCTACTCGCGGCATCATTCGTTAATCCATGTCATCACGTCCTTTGACTATTGGGCTGGTCGCCGGGGAAACTTCCGGCGACATCCTTGGCGCAGGCCTGATCCGGGCGCTAAAAGAAAAGGTGCCCGATGCGCGGTTTGTCGGTGTTGCCGGGCCGCGTATGCAGGCCGAAGGCTGTGAAGCCTGGTACGAGATGGAAGAGCTGGCTGTCATGGGTATTGTGGAAGTGCTTGAACGGCTTCCTCGCCTATTGAAAATTCGGCGGGATTTAACCCAGCGCTTTAGCGAACTTCAACCTGATGTCTTCGTGGGCATTGATGCACCTGATTTCAATATCACGCTAGAGGGGAACCTCAAGCAGCGCGGTATCAATACTATTCACTACGTCAGCCCGTCCGTATGGGCATGGCGGCAAAAACGCGTTTTCAAAATAGGTAAAGCGACCAATCTGGTGCTGGCTTTTTTGCCTTTTGAAAAAGCGTTTTACGATCGTTTCAATGTCCCTTGTCGCTTTATCGGCCATACGATGGCTGATGCGATGCCGCTGCATCCCGATAAGCTGGCTGCACGTGCGACGTTGGGTATTGCGCCTGATGTGCATTGTCTGGCTCTGCTGCCGGGAAGTCGCGGTGCAGAAGTTGAAATGCTTAGCGCAGATTTTCTCAATACGGCTGTGCTACTGCGCCAGCATTTTCCCGATCTGGAAATCGTGGTTCCGCTGGTCAACAGCAAGCGGCGTGAACAATTTGAGCGGATAAAAAGTAGCGTGGCGCCCGATCTGCGCGTGCATCTGCTGGATGGGCAGGCGCGTGAAGCCATGATTGCCAGTGATGCGGCACTATTGGCATCCGGTACGGCGGCGCTGGAGTGCATGCTGGCGAAATGCCCGATGGTTGTCGGTTATCGCATGAAGCCTTTTACCTTCTGGCTGGCACAGCGCTTGGTCAAAACGCCGTGGGTTTCGCTGCCGAATTTGCTGGCTGGGCGAGAGCTGGTGACGGAATTGCTACAGACCGATTGTACGCCGGATAAGCTGGCTGCTGCGCTACTGCCGCTGTTTGCCGATACGGAAGAAATGGCTGAGCTACGCACGACGTTTGTGGATTTGCATCAGCAGATTCGCTGTAACGCCGATGAGCAGGCGGCTCAGGCGGTACTGGAATTAGTAAAGCCATGTTAGTAAAACCATCCAATAAAACCATGAGTGAAATATTTATCTATCCGCAGGCGACCTGTATCGCTGGCGTTGATGAAGTGGGCCGTGGCCCTCTGGTTGGCGCGGTCGTAACGGCTGCGGTGATTCTTGATCCAACCAGGCCAATTGTCGGGTTGGCGGATTCCAAACAGCTGAGTGAAAAACGTCGGCTGTCGCTCTATGATGAAATCAAAGAGAAGGCGCTGGCGTGGAGCCTTGGCCGTGCGGAACCGGAAGAGATTGATCAACTGAATATCCTGCATGCTACGATGCTGGCAATGCAGCGTGCGGTGGCTGGATTGGCTATCGTGCCTGATTTTGTTCTCATTGACGGCAACCGTTGCCCGGCATTGCCGATGTCCGCTCAGGCGGTTGTTAAAGGGGATAGCCGTGTGGCAGAAATCAGCGCGGCCTCGATTATGGCGAAAGTGACTCGCGATCGTGAGATGGTCGAATTGGATCAACGCTTCCCCGCTTATGGTTTTGCCCAACACAAAGGTTATCCAACGGCTTTTCATCTGGAGAAACTGGCCGCACTGGGTGCCACTGAGTTTCACCGTCGGAGCTTCGCGCCAGTCAAACGTGCTTTAGGTCTGGCGTAAACATCATCATTAACTCTCGGTATGGCGTGCGCACGTAAGCGTGTCGTTGCCATGCTGACTAATCGATAAATTCTGGGATCTGGAGATGGCCGAACCACGTTTTGTTCACCTGCGTGTTCATAGTGACTATTCCATGATCGATGGGCTGGCCAAAGTCGGTCCGCTGGTAAAAAAAGCGGCGGCACTCGGCATGCCAGCGCTGGCGATTACCGATTTTACCAACCTGTGTGGGCTGGTTAAATTCTATGGCGGCGCGCATGGCGCAGGAATCAAGCCCATTATCGGCGCAGATTTCTGTGTCGAAAGTGACGAATTGGGTGATGAGCTCGCGCATCTTACCGTCCTGGCAATGAATAATGCTGGCTACCAGAATCTCACGCTGCTGATTTCCCATGCTTATCAACGCGGTTATGGCCCTGCCGGGCCGACGATTGACCGGGATTGGCTGATTGAGCATCAGGAAGGGCTGATTTTACTGTCTGGCGGTCGCCGTGGTGATGTCGGTCGATTTTTGCTGCGCGGTAACCAGACGCAGGCCGAACAGTGTCTGGCCTTCTATCAGGAACACTTCCCCCAGCGTTACTATCTGGAACTGATCCGCACGTCCCGCCCCGATGAAGAAAGCTATTTGCACGCGGCCGTCGAGCTGGCGACGAAGCACGGGATACCCGTGGTGGCGACCAATGAAGTGTGTTTTATCAGCACCGATGATTTTGACGCTCACGAAATCCGCGTAGCGATTCACGACGGCTACACGCTTGATGACCCCAAACGTCCACGTAATTACAGCCCGCAGCAGTACATGCGTTCCGAAGAGGAAATGTGCGAGCTCTTTGCGGATATCCCCGAAGCGCTGGCGAACAGCGTTGAGATTGCCAAGCGCTGTAACGTAACGATTCGTCTGGGCGAATATTTCCTGCCGCAGTTCCCGACGGGCGACATGAGTACGGAAGATTTTCTGGTTCAGTGCTCGAAAAAGGGGCTGGAGGAGCGTCTCGAATTCCTGTTCCCCGATCCGGAAGTGCGCGCTGCGCGTCGGCCTGAATATGATGAGCGTCTGGATATTGAGCTGGGCGTTATCAACCAGATGGGGTTCCCCGGTTACTTCCTGATCGTAATGGAATTTATCCAGTGGTCGAAGGATAACGATGTGCCTGTTGGGCCGGGACGTGGTTCCGGTGCGGGCTCGTTAGTGGCCTACGCGCTGAAAATCACCGATCTGGATCCGCTGGAATTCGACCTGCTGTTCGAACGCTTCCTTAACCCTGAACGTGTCTCCATGCCTGACTTCGACGTCGATTTCTGTATGGAAAAACGCGACAAGGTCATCGATCACGTCGCGGAAATGTATGGGCGTG
Source organism: Pectobacterium carotovorum (assembly GCA_016415585.1). Classification (NCBI taxonomy): domain Bacteria; kingdom Pseudomonadati; phylum Pseudomonadota; class Gammaproteobacteria; order Enterobacterales; family Pectobacteriaceae; genus Pectobacterium; species Pectobacterium carotovorum. The sequence continues at coordinate 1,137,433 of CP066552.1, forward strand.
ATGCGGTATCGCAGATTATCACCTTCGGTACGATGGCGGCGAAAGCGGTGATTCGTGACGTCGGGCGCGTGCTCGGGCACCCTTATGGCTTTGTCGATCGCATTTCAAAACTGGTGCCGCCCGATCCGGGTATGACGCTGGAAAAAGCGTTTGCCGCCGAACCGCAATTGCCGGAAATTTATGAAGCCGATGAGGAAGTTAAGGCCCTCATCGATATGGCGCGCAAGCTCGAAGGGGTAACGCGTAACGCTGGTAAACATGCGGGCGGGGTGGTGATATCCCCCACCAAGATTACCGATTTCGCGCCGCTGTATTGCGATGCGGAAGGGAACCACCCGGTTACCCAGTTTGATAAGAACGACGTGGAATATGCCGGACTGGTGAAGTTCGACTTCCTCGGCCTGCGTACGCTGACCATCATCGACTGGGCGCTGGGGATGATTAACGCCCGTCGCGCTAAGCAAGGGCTGGAGCCGATTGATATTGCGGCGATTCCGCTCGAAGATAAGAAAAGCTTCGACATGCTGCAACGCTCGGAAACCACCGCGGTATTCCAGCTTGAATCGCGCGGCATGAAAGACTTGATCAAACGCCTTAAGCCCGACTGTTTTGAAGATATGATCGCACTGGTGGCGCTGTTCCGCCCCGGCCCGCTGCAATCCGGCATGGTAGATAACTTTATTGACCGTAAGCATGGTCGTGAAGCGATCTCGTATCCTGATATCGAATGGCAGCACGAGTCACTCAAGCCTGTGCTGGAGCCGACCTACGGCATTATCCTGTATCAGGAACAGGTCATGCAGATCGCACAGGTTCTGGCGGGCTATACGCTGGGCGGCGCGGACATGCTGCGTCGTGCGATGGGGAAAAAGAACCCGGTCGAGATGGCGAAGCAGCGTGGTGGTTTTGAAGACGGTGCCAAATCTCGCGGTGTGAACGGTGAACTAGCGGTTAAGATTTTCGACCTGGTGGAAAAATTCGCCGGTTACGGCTTTAATAAATCTCACTCTGCTGCTTATGCGCTAGTGTCTTACCAAACGCTGTGGCTGAAAGCGCACTATCCGGCAGAATTCATGGCGGCGGTGATGACAGCCGATATGGACAACACGGATAAAGTTGTAGGGTTGGTTGATGAATGCTGGCGGATGGGGTTAAAAATTCTGCCTCCAGACATTAACAGCGGGCTGTATCATTTCCACGTTAACGACGAGGGTGAGATCGTTTACGGCATCGGTGCGATTAAAGGCGTCGGTGAAGGCCCGATTGAGGCGATTATCGAAGCGCGTAATCAGGGCGGCTATTTTAGAGAGCTGTTTGATCTCTGTGCGCGCACCGACATTAAGAAACTGAACCGCCGCGTGCTGGAAAAGCTGATTATGTCTGGGGCATTCGACCGTTTGGGGCCGCATCGTGCCGCGCTGATGAATTCATTGCCTGATGCGCTGAAGGCTGCCGACCAGCATGCTAAAGCGGAAGCCATCGGTCAGGTTGATATGTTCGGTGTGCTGGCCGATGCGCCTGAGCAGGTTGAGCAATCCTACAGCACCATGCCGCCGTGGCCGGAGCAGGTGGTGTTGGATGGTGAGCGGGAGACGTTGGGGCTGTACCTGACCGGTCACCCGATCACGCAATATATTAAGGAAATTGAACGCTATGCCGGTGGCGTGCGTTTGAAAGATATGCATCCGACGGATCGGGGCAAAATGACCACTGCCGTTGGGCTGGTGTTAGCGGCTCGCGTCATGGTCACCAAACGGGGCAACCGTATTGGTATCTGTACATTGGATGATCGTTCTGGTCGGCTTGAGATAATGTTGTTTACCGATGCATTGGAAAAATATCAGCATTTACTTGAGAAAGACCGTATCCTTATCGCCAGTGGACAGGTCAGCTTTGATGACTTCAGCGGCGGGCTTAAAATGACCGTCCGAGAGTTAATGGATATCAGTGAAGCGCGGGAAAAATACGCGCGTGGGCTTGCTATCTCGCTGACTGACAGGCAAATTGATGACCAGCTATTAAACCGTCTCCGTCAATCGTTGGAACCCCATCGATCGGGGACGATCCCAGTGCATCTCTATTACCAGCGTGAAGATGCGCGCGCCCGACTACGTTTCGGCGCAGCATGGCGTGTAACGCCTGCCGATGCGCTACTGAACGAGCTGCGTGCATTAGTGGGTAATGAGCAGGTGGAACTGGAATTTGACTAATATAGGAATACTATGAGTCTGAATTTTCTTGATTTTGAGCAGCCGATTGCAGAGTTGGAAGCGAAAATTGACTCGCTGACCTCAGTCAGCCGTCAAGACGAAAAATTAGATATTAATCTGGACGAAGAAGTCCAGCGCCTGCGTGAGAAAAGCGTTGAATTGACGCGCAAAATCTTCGCCGATTTGGGTGCCTGGCAGGTTGCGCAATTAGCGCGCCATCCGCAACGTCCTTATACGCTTGATTACATTAAGCACATCTTTACCGACTTTGATGAACTGGCTGGCGATCGTGCCTATGCCGATGATAAAGCCATTGTCGGCGGGATTGCCCGTTTGGATGGGCGTCCGGTGATGATCATTGGTCATCAGAAAGGACGTGAAACCAAAGAAAAGATTCGCCGTAATTTCGGCATGCCTGCACCGGAAGGCTATCGCAAAGCGCTGCGCCTGATGGAAATGGCCGATCGCTTCAAGATGCCGATCATCACCTTCATCGACACGCCGGGCGCTTATCCGGGCGTTGGCGCAGAAGAACGCGGTCAGTCTGAGGCTATCGCGCGCAACCTGCGTGAAATGTCGACGCTGCGTGTGCCAATCATCTGTACCGTTATCGGCGAGGGTGGTTCCGGTGGTGCGTTGGCTATCGGCGTGGGTGACAAGGTCAACATGCTGCAGTACAGCACCTACTCGGTTATTTCACCGGAAGGCTGTGCGTCTATCCTGTGGAAGAGTGCAGATAAAGCGCCGCTGGCGGCGGAAGCTATGGGCATCATTGCGCCGCGCCTGAAAGAGCTGAAACTGATCGATACCGTGATCCCTGAGCCGTTGGGTTCGGCGCACCGTAACGTTCCAGCGATGGCAGAGTCTCTGAAAGCACAGCTGCTGGCCGACCTGCTCGACCTCGACGGCCTGACAGAAGAAGAGCTGTTGAACCGCCGTTATCAGCGTTTGATGAATTATGGTTACTGTTAAGTACAGTGGCTATTGCTGATAAGGTGATTGTCTGATTGATGTATTATCAATCAGGTGATTCTGGCGTTACTCTGAAAATCCGTTGTCAGAAATGACAGCGGATTTTTTGCTATGAGGGTTTGAAGCATGCTGAAGCTGCTCGATGTCCATCACATTGCGGTTATTGCCTCTGACTATGAACGCAGCAAGGCGTTTTACTGTGATGTGCTGGGGTTTACGTTGAATAACGAGGTTTACCGTGAAGCGCGGCAGTCGTGGAAAGGAGATCTCTCGCTGAATGGGCGCTATACCATTGAGCTCTTTTCTTTCCCCCATCCACCTGCGCGCGTGAGCCGTCCGGAAGCCTGTGGACTACGCCATCTGGCTTTTGCGGTGGCTGACATTGAACAAGCTGTCGCCTCGCTGGAACAGGCTGGCGTTATCTGTGAACCCGTACGGATCGATCCTGAAACGCAACAGCGCTTCACCTTTTTCTCCGATCCTGACGGCTTGCCTTTAGAACTGTATGAGATCTGATACCGTGGATTGCACCGAACCTGATGATGGATTACTCCAGACGATCGTGACGCAAACGGCCGGATGCGAGTCGATCCTGCTGGCCTACAGCGGCGGTCTGGACTCTAGCGTGCTCTTGCATTTGCTGGTGGTCCTGCGTCAGCGTTCTGGGCTACCCATTCGTGCGGCTTATATTCATCATGGTTTAAATCCGCTGGCCGATAGCTGGGCTGAACATTGTTGTCGGCAGTGTGAACGCTGGCAGGTGCCGTTTGCCTCGCTGCTGGTGAAGGTTGAGGCGCAGAACGGCGGTATCGAAGCCGCTGCCCGAACGGCGCGTTATCAGGCTTTGCAAGCGCATCTGCAAGAGGGCGAAGCCTTGCTGACGGCGCAACATCTGGATGACCAAAGCGAAACCTTTTTACTGGCGCTTAAACGCGGCAGCGGGCCTGCCGGGTTATCTGCGATGGCGGCTCAAAGTATGCTGGGTCATCATCGTCTTGTGCGCCCGCTGTTAGGTATTTCTCGCCTCCAATTGGAAGCGTACGCACAGCGGCAGCAGCTTGGCTGGATCGAAGATGACAGTAATCAGGACGAGCGTTTCGACCGTAATTTTCTACGTCGCCAGATCTTACCGCGATTGACGCAGCGCTGGCCGCATTTCCCCTCTGCTGTGGCACGTAGCGCCCAGCTTTGTGCCGAACAGGAACAACTGCTCGATGAGCTGCTGGAGGAATCATTGCAGGCGCTATGTCAGCCGGATGGTGCGTTGAGCATTGACGGTCTGATACCGCTGAGCCCGGTGCGTCGTTTTGCGCTACTGCGGCGCTGGCTGGCGCAGCAAGGATCAACGATGCCTGCGCGTGAACAGCTACAACGGCTCTGGGATGAGGTTGCGACAAGCCGTCAGGATGCGGAGCCGGTATTGCAACTGAATCAGATGCAGGTCCGCCGTTTTCGTCAGTATCTCTATCTGCTGCCGCTGATGCCGTCACTCAAAGACCGCATTATCCCGTGGCAATCGCCGTCATGCCCGTTGTCGCTACCTGATAATCTGGGCACGCTGTCGCTGGCCGATAGCGGTGTGGCGATTCGTGCACCGGAAAACGGTGAGTCGGTGAGTATTCGCTTTTCGACCAGTGGAACCGTGCATATTGTTGGCAGAGCCCACGGACGGCAAATCAAAAAGCTCTGGCAGGAACTGAATGTTCCGCCCTGGTGGCGTGACCGTACACCGCTGGTGTTTTACAACGAGCAACTGATTGCGGCGGTGGGGCGATTTGTCACGCGAGAAGGGCAGGCGAAAGAGAACCAGCCGATATGGCACATGATTTGGGAAAAGAAAGACTGAGGGAAAAGCTGAAGTTGGCAGGCCCAAAATAAAAACGGACAACCTGCGTTGTCCGTTTTGGAAGCATTTGTTCAGCGTTTGCCGCTGAATGAAAGGAGAAGTCTGTCAGGATTCGCTGACGACGACCTTCCCGATTTCAGGATGACTGAAACTGACGATATGGTCGAGACGCAGCTCGCGCGTTGTGCCTGAGGCTTCAATCACCAGATATTCGACCTGCTTACGTGAGATCATATCATTGGCTTTACCGGTCACAACTTCACCATTGCGTAGTTCCAGCGTCAGCGTCAAATTCTGCTGACAAGTGGCTTCCAGGCTATCGTAATCATCACAGTTGATGGGTTGATATTCATTACTCATTGACATAATCACTCACCAATAAGTTAGCGGCGGCAAAAGCGGCCTGTTCCCTGACGGAGGATGGCAACGCATCATTCGCGGCAATGCCATCCAGGGTTTTCAAAACACAACCCAGCGAATCGGGTATATAGCCCAGATCGCCACTGGCGATCTCTGCGTATAAGCGACGTACTAATTCACAGTATTCTTGCACTATATCCTCCCTTGAAAGCTTAGCTCGGTAGATATTCATGCATCATCACTAGCTGTGGTGCGCGATGTTGTAAGCCTACGAAGATAAACTCTATTTATCAAACCGACTATAGCATAGGCACTAACAGGATATCAGTAGTCCTTAGAGGCCTAATCTATCGGTTACGTGGCAGATATCACCTTTACTGTGAGGATGGCGCTAACTCAAGTAAACTAGGAGGGAATAAATACGAGGTCACTGATGGCATTAAAAGCAACGGTTTACAAAGCAGCAATCAATATTGCCGATATGGATCGGAATTTTTTTCACGACGTGAACCTGACGATAGCGCAGCATCCGTCTGAAACTGAGCAGCGTATGATGCTGCGGCTTTTAGCGTGGATCTGCCATGCTGATGAAAACCTGCGCTTTACCAAAGGACTCAGCGCAGATGACGAGCCGGAAATCTGGCGACGTAACGATACGATGGAGCTGGAACTGTGGATTGAGCTAGGTCTGCCGGATGAAAAACGGCTCAAGAAAGCCTGCAATCAGTCGCGTTCCGTCGTGTTGTATGCCTATAGCGAGCGTGCGGCACAGGTTTGGTGGAGCGCAATATCGGGCAAGGTTTCTGGGTACAAGAACCTGGCTATCCGCTTTTTGGATGATAATCAGCTGGCTCAGCTTGCCGGACTGGTTCAACGCACCATGGCATTGCAGGCAACGATACAGGAAGGCACGATCTGGTTGTCTGACGATAAGAATAGTCTGGAAATAGCATTTTCTGAGTGGAAAATTCCTCAGACTCAGGGATGATAACGGATTGGATATATTCCAGATCGTTGAGTAAGAACGATAAAAACAGGGCAGAGACGGCAGGAAAATAATGATGAAAAAACTGGCTATCGGTGTGCTGTTGATTGCAGGGGTTTCTGGGTTGATTGGGTGTCATACCCGTTCACAAGTTCAGGAAGAACCCCTTAAACCAATGGCGCAAAGTTATCGTGGCGTTTTACCCTGTGCGGATTGCGGAGGGATTGATACGTCACTGTTTTTGGAAAAAGACGGGACTTTTGTTCTGCGTGAACAGTATCAAACGACGCGAGAGGGCGACAACACGTTTGCTTCCTATGGACAATGGCGGCGTACCGCAGACAAGCTGGTGCTGACAGATAGCGCGGGCGAAAAACGTTACTTCCGCCCGGTTGATAACTCCCTTGAAATGCTGGATCAACAAGGCTTGCCCATCAATTCTTCTCTCCCTCGCCAACTGACGGCAACCGAGCAGGCATTGCCGGATACGCCGATGTCGATGAAAGGCATGTACCGCTATCTGGCGGATGCTGCGACCTTCTCTGACTGCGCGACAGGGAAAACGTTTGTGGTAGCGAGTAATGCCGTGCTTGAAAGACTGTATCTTCGTACTACGGCGTCGGGAGGTGAACCGGTACTGGTTTCCTTTACCGCGCATTTTGCCGTGATTCCATCAATGGAAGAAGGGCAGATGGTGAAAGCGGTGGTCCCTAACAGCAGCGATAAAGCACGTATGAACGCGCGGGCAAACTGCGATACGCAGATAGATTGATACAGCGTTAAAAAGAAAAGGCACTGATTTTCAGTGCCTTTTTTGTATCTATCATTACACGTTAGAGCATTTTCTTTAGCTGATACAGCCAGTCCAGTGCCTGACGTGGCGTGAGTGCATCAGGATCGATGGCTTCCAGCGCTTCAATCGCCGGTGACGGCTCATCATTGCTCAGCAGCGCCAGCTGCGCGCCGTCAATATGACTGGATGACGCATTATTCGATAACGTTTCCAGCTCTTTCAGTTTCTGGCGTGCGCGCTTAATCACTTCTTTCGGGACACCAGCTAGTGCGGCGACGGCAAGGCCATAACTTTTGCTGGCTGCGCCATCTTGTACGCTGTGCATGAAGGCGATGGTATCGCCGTGTTCGCGTGCATCTAAATGGACATTCACCACCCCTTCCATTTTTTCTGGCAGGGTAGTCAGTTCAAAGTAGTGCGTTGCAAACAGCGTCATCGCTTTGATGCGGTTCGCCAGATTCTCGGCGCAGGCCCATGCCAGCGACAGGCCGTCGTAGGTTGAGGTTCCGCGGCCGATTTCGTCCATCAGTACCAGACTGTTTTCCGTGGCGTTGTGCAGGATATTCGCCGTTTCCGTCATTTCTACCATGAAGGTAGAGCGGCCAGAGGCCAGATCGTCTGCGGCACCCACACGAGTGAAAATACGGTCGACGGGGCCAATGACAGCCTGATCCGCAGGCACAAAGCAGCCGATATGCGCCATCAGCACAATCAGTGCGGCCTGACGCATATAAGTACTTTTACCACCCATATTGGGGCCGGTGATAATCAGCATGCGACGCTGTGGCGCCAGTGACAGAGGGTTAGAGATAAACGGTTCACGAAGCACCTGTTCGACGACAGGGTGACGACCGCCTGTGATTTTGATGCCAGGCTGATCACTCAGCGTCGGGCAGACGTAATTCAGCGTATCGGCGCGTTCGGCCAGATTCGTCAGAACATCCAGTTCGGCCAACGCGGCTGCACTTTGCTGAAGCTCGGCTAGATGAGGCAGCAGCAGATCGAAGAGCTCATCGTAGAGCGCTTTTTCCAGCGCCAGCGCTTTGCCCTTCGAGGTCAGGACCTTGTCCTCGTACTCTTTTAGCTCGGGAATGATATAGCGTTCGGCATTTTTTAGCGTCTGGCGGCGCACATAATGAATCGGCACCAGATGGCTTTGACCACGGCTGACCTGAATGTAATAACCGTGCACGCCGTTGAAGCCGACTTTCAGCGTATCAAGCCCCAGCTTTTCACGTTCACGAATTTCCAGACGATCCAGATAATCGCTGGCACCGTCAGCCAGCGCGCGCCATTCATCCAGCTCTGCATGGTAGCCCGGTGCGATAACACCGCCGTCACGTACCAGCACGGGCGGTGCTTCGACAACCGCGCGTTCCAATAAATCACGTAGCTCATCAAATTGCCCAATCAGGCTGACCAGACGACGCACGGAATCGGTATCCAGCGGCGCAAGTTGTTCACGAATATCGGGAAACTGCTGGAACGCATGGCGCATACGTGCCAGATCGCGTGGGCGTGCCGTGCGCAACGCGAGCCGCGCCAGAATACGCTCCAGATCGCCGACCTGTCGCAGAGAGGGCTGTAGATCGGGCGTAATGTCCTGCAACGCGCTGATAGCCTGCTGGCGCTGTTTGAGCGCCTCAATATCGCGGCTGGGCATATGAATCCAGCGCTTCAGCATTCGGCTGCCCATTGCCGTCACAGTGCAGTCCAGCACAGCGGCCAGCGTATTTTCCACCCCGCCGGACAGATTCTGCGTTAGTTCAAGGTTACGGCGGGTGGCTGCATCCATGATGATGCCGTCTTGCTGGCGTTCCATCGTAATGCCGCGAATATGCGGCAGCGAGGTGCGCTGGGTGTCTTTCGCGTATTGCAGCAGGCATCCGGCTGCCCGTAGCGCAAGCTTCGCCTGCTCTACGCCAAAGCCGGTCAAATCGCGGGTACCAAATTGCAGATTGAGCTGCTGGCGTGCCGTATCAGGTTCAAATTCCCACAGCGGACGGCGGCGAAGCCCATGACGAGTTTCTATCAAATCCATGGACTCAAAGGATTCGGGGTAGAGTAATTCCGCTGGGTTAGTGCGCTGCAGTTCGGCCGCCATGGTTTCACGATCGGCGGGTTCACTGACACGAAAGCGCCCAGAACTGATGTCCAGAGTGGCATAACCGAATCCCCGTCCGTCCTGCCAGATCGCTGCCAGCAGGTTATCCTGCTTTTCCTGCAATAGCGCTTCGTCGCTGATGGTTCCTGGCGTGACGATACGTACAACTTTGCGTTCTACCGGACCTTTGCTGGTGGCTGGATCGCCAATCTGTTCGCAGATAGCGACGGATTCACCCATTTGCACCAATCTGGCAAGGTAGTTTTCAACGGCATGGTGAGGAACGCCAGCCATCGGTATCGGTTCACCAGCGGAGGCACCGCGCTTCGTCAGCGAAATATCCAGCAGTTGGGAAGCCCGCTTGGCATCGTCATAGAACAGCTCGTAAAAATCGCCCATGCGGTAAAACAGCAGGATTTCCGGATGTTCAGCCTTTAACCTAAAGTACTGCTGCATCATTGGTGTGTGGGCAATGAAATCCTTGTCGGTAGAATCTTTCATATTGATTTTACTCAGTCTTAACGCTTTTGTTCGTTCAGGTGATGGCACTGGGTTTGATGGCAAACCTTACTGATGGCGCGTCACCTGAGCATTGAAATGGAATGCCAGAAGTATACTGGCTGGCAGATGAAAAACATCACCCGCGAATGCGCTATCTTACCATTGATGGCTGCGATTTGACGTCATGGCGACGTTACCAGACTGAGACAGGGATGCGTATCCGATTTTTCCACTATTGCTCGAACGCGCGAGGCGGCTCGCAAGTTTGCCTGGAAAAGGTATAGGGTCAATAAGATGAGGATTAAGTAAAATCGGGGAACAATCAATGTTATTGAACTTATAATGGGCGATATTTCTGCTTAATGCCGCTGTCAACCATAGGGTAAGATTGGAGTAGCAAAATAAGGTGTTAGTCTCGGCAATGGGTTCGAACAACTGGCTTGTCAGGAATTGAGAAAGCAACGGATTGAGCCGAAGGGCTGAAAGTTAGCTGATTAGCAGAACAGATAACCAAGGGAATGGTATTAATGGTTATCAATGTTCTTTAACGTCAAGGATGCGAAATATGGACAACTACCTAAATAGAAATAGCGTTAATAATCAATATTTTTTGGCTATGGCTCAGGCCGCCGCGTTTGATCTAATGAAAACGGCCAGAATTGTATCATCCCGCCATATTAACGATCTTTTTCTTAAAGCAAAATTTGAGGATGAAATTCGGCGTTTTTCTAATGGGAATCTGGACATTGTTAGAAATGCCAGTAGTTCATCAGAATGTCAGGTTGCGATTAATAACATAAAGGAAGAATGTGCTAATATTGAAAAACAGGGAACAATGTTTTCTCTTGAAAAAGCCAAGGTATTTATTACCATCAACGTGGAGAAAAGAGAGAAGGAAATTGGTTATACAATAAATGCAATCGGTGTGATTGTTGGTGGTGCCCAGATTTTTTCTGGAGTGGGAATAGCTTATGCTGCGACTGGTTATTTAGGTCGATTTATTGGGGCACATATTGCTCTAAATGGAGCAAGTTCACTTAGTGAGAATATTTTCCATCTTACTGGGCGTGAGGATTCAGTAGGATTTATGAAGTCTGGCTATATACGTACAGCAGAATTTTTGGGGTTCGATAAAAAATCAGGTTTGCTGGCTTACCATTCAGTCGATCTTGTTACCTCATTCTATGGTATTGTTAAATTAACGCTGAAACCTGATGCTTGGCGGCTTTTTCGATATATTCCCAGCGATTATTATAGAAAAATAAATACGATGAGTAGAGCATCGTTGATGTTGAAGATGGTCGGGGCTGGAAATAAGATACGTATAATGTCTGATATATACAAAGATGATTCTTTTTAATTTTATGGGCTGGATTAGCCCATTTTACCCTTTCTCTTTAGGTAGGAGTAGGATTTATATGCTAATTTCATTGGGGTAATATAATAGACGAGAAAAACAAAAATAAGTGTGAATGAAAAATATACCGAGATGACAATAATGTCATATTTTATAATCAGGGTTGTTATAAGTATAGTGATTAGAACGATACATAAAAAACATCCAGTGTGAAATCTGCTTTTTAACGTGTGTGTTAACATCAATAATGTCTCTTCACTATTTTCACCACGAGAGATTATTTTCCTCATGAAATTAACATCCCCCTGAGTGAAACCATTTTCTAAGAGCTCTTTTTCTATCTCTTGGTCATTCATATTTCTTCGCCTTTATTAGTCTATATGATTTATACGCCAACTTCATTGGCCCTATGTGATAAACTAAAAAAAGAGAAAGCATCATGACAAAAAAATAAACAAAGAATTCAACTGAATCAACCGGTGTATTAAAAATAAAATTAATGGTAAATGCAGAAATTATAACAATAAACAAAAAGCATCCATTATAGAACCGTGCTCGTAATGTATGAGTCAGATTTTGTAGTGTCTCTTCACTATCCTCACCACGAGAGATTATTTTTCTCATGAAGTTAATATCTTTCTGAGAGAAACCATTCTCTAAAAGTTCTTTTTCCATTTCCTGATCATTCATTTTTTATCCCGATTTTATTGTGTTTGATAGGGCGTAGAGACATTTTAACACTATCGCCCATCAATTATGTATTAGTAAGTCGAATCAGTCCATAAGAGGAAAGAACTGGTTCTTGCTACCACATGCTCCCATTCGATTGATGCAAATTTGAACGAAATACTTTCCTGTGGCTGGGTTTCATTATGTGTCAATGAGTTAGGATAGAAAAACTGAATGTCATTGATAACCGCATCTCTCAGCACCATTTTAAAATAGAGTTCGTTGCCACCGGATTGTGATGTCCTGTAAAACAGAAATTCACAGGTTAGTTTTTCGTTATCGCCTAATGCCTGGGCAATAAGTGGGGTGGCTTTATCTATCGGCTTTCTTATTTCTACGGGATTGAGAGCAACATTATCCTGTCGAGTTATTCTATTCATTAACTCATAAACAAAAATCTCATCTTCATGAGCGATCTGATACTTGTTACCAATCGAGTCTGCACTTGAACAGCCCGCAGAGATTAGACCTTGTTTGATGCCGGTGAGTTTCAGATAGATCAAATTTGCCATTATTCACTCCTTAATGTTGTCCATAATCCTGCCCCATAAATCCTTTTTCCTTATGGGAAGGGTAATTTCTGCATTTTTTAGTCAGTGAATCAATAGCTGCTATTATAGTATGTTCATCATTCGAATAATTATATTTAATATAGTTTATGCTGTTATTATTTGTGTGAGATGGATTCTGGTGCGAAGAAAAATGTAGACCAGCGGAAAACCAAAAAAGGTGGTGCATCCGATTAGTAGAACATGCATTTATCAATGAAGGCCCGAGGGTCATGCCGTTTAACAAAACCTAGGGAAAATGAATATTAACGTAGGCCATGTACGTACTTCAACAGGTCTGGTTGTACATCAAATATCAAATAATAAAGGCACTCCCCCCTTTGTTACGCTCACATGTAGCCTGAATATTTTCCTGCCTAAAATGGCCATTTCTTTGACCAGAAATCGTCGTTGAAAAGCTCATTTCACTGCCATTGTTGATAATTTTTGTTATGAAATAATTATAAATTGTATAATTTAGATAACAATTCTTATTATGCTATATTTTGTAGTATAAAAAACTGAAAATTTTAATTAAAAAATAAATGATTGCTAAATTATCTAATATTTATACCTTAACAAATAAATAGTTTCTTTAAGTGATATAGGTATTTGTTCTGTCAAAAGTAAAAAATAGAGATTAAATTTCCTTATTAAATTAAAATGAACAAGGTAAATATAGATTTTTATTTCTGTTAGCGTATTAAGTATTTCGTTATTAACGAAATTAAAAGGCACAAAACATATTTCTTTTCCGTTAATTGAAACTCACTGATTTATTCTGTTTTCTTATGGTTATTTTTACTTGGTTTTAATTTATGATTTTGTTTTTATTGTATTTTTTGTTTTAGTGGTTTTGTTTACTTGCTCTGCTATATAAGCATTGACCATGCGTTTGTGTTGTGTGTATGATCCAAACTCAAAATGTGAATGTATTTAACTTCCTTCTTGGTGTGACTCTTTTACACCGATATAAATCGTAACATTACTGTTTTATTGCGGTTTTATTATGGCTTTTTAATTCGATTTTAATTTATTTCATCTCGCTGGTCGAAAAACAAATGTGCTATTTGTTTGCCGAATCGCTGCCGTTCTTATTGATTATGGTGGAGTTTTGGTAGGAATCGGCTTTACTTCTCCGGGCCCGAGTGCCCTTACGTTGGTATAGACACATGGCAAAAGGAACTGATGGTGCATCTGTCGCACCAAAGGAACGTATTAATATCAAATATGTTCCGGCCACTGGTGGTCAGCAGGCGGAAATAGAATTGCCGTTGACGCTGATGATCGTGGGAAATATGAAAGGGCGCACAGAGGAAACGCCGATCGAAGAGCGTCAGACGGTATCGATCGATAAAAACAATTTTACCTCCGTGATGAAAGAAGCAAATCTGGAACTGAATTTCAGTGTACCCAATCGCCTTGAAGAAGAAAGTCAGGACGATCTGCCAGTGAAATTGAGTATCGGTGGTCTGAATGATTTCTCCCCTGACCGCATCGCCCAGCAAGTGCCTGAACTGCGTAAGCTGCTTGATTTACGTGAGGCATTGGTCGCGCTGAAAGGCCCCCTCGGCAATATTCCCTCATTCCGTAATCGTTTGCAGGATCTGTTGTCCAGCGAAGAAGCCAGAGAGCAGCTTTTGAAAGAGCTCGATCTGGTAAAACCCGCCGAATAATTGACGAAATAGGGAAATAAATATGTCAATAATTGAAGAACAGGTTCAGGCAGGCGCTGCCAGCGCTTCTGGGTCGCTGCTTGATGACATCATGGCTCAAGCGCGTATCAGCCCAGTTGATGAAGGCTACAGCGTGGCTAAACAGGGTATTGCCGCGCTGGTCGCTAACATTCTTGATAGCGGTAACGCAGCAGAACCCGTGAACAAAGCGCTGGTCGATAGCATGATCGTCGAACTGGACAAAAAGCTCAGCAAGCAGATTGACGTTATTCTGCATGCTAAAGAATTACAGGAACTGGAATCTTCCTGGCGTTCTATGAAACTTCTAGTTGATCGCACTGATTTCCGTGAAAACATCAAACTGTTGGTGTTGCATGCGACGAAAGAAGAGCTGTTGGAGGATTTCGAATTCGCCCCTGAAATCTCACAGTCTGGCTTCTATAAGCACGTATATTCCAGCGGTTACGGCCAGTTCGGCGGCCAGCCTATCGGTGGCGTAATTGGTGACTATGCGCTGACGCAAAGCTCACCAGATATCAAGCTGATGCAGTATGTCAGCGCTGTTGGCGCGATGGCGCATGCGCCGTTCATCTCTTCCGTTGCTCCGACCTTCTTTGGCGTGGATCGCTTCACCGATCTGCCTTCTATCAAAGATCTGAAGTCCGTTTTCGAAGGCCCGGCTTACACGAAATGGCGTTCACTGCGTGAGTCCGAAGATGGTCGCTATCTGGGGCTGACGGCACCGCGCTTCTTGGCTCGCCTGCCTTATGACCCGGTAGAGAACCCGATTAAGGGCTTCAACTACAAGGAAGATATCAGCACCAATCACGAACACTATCTGTGGGGCAATACCGCCTATCTGATGGGAACGGCGCTGACGGACAGCTTTGCGAAATATCGCTGGTGTCCGAACATCATTGGTCCGCAGAGTGGTGGTGCGATTACCGACCTGCCCGTGCATGTTTATGAAGCCATGGGCCAACTTCAGGCCAAGATCCCGACTGAGGTCCTGATCACCGATCGTCGCGAATATGAAATGGCCGAAGAAGGCTTTATCACGCTGACGATGCGTAAAGACAGCGACAATGCGGCCTTCTTCTCGGCTAACTCGGTGCAGAAGCCGAAGGTGTTCCCAAACACCAAAGAAGGCAAAGAAGCGGAAACCAACTACAAGCTGGGTACGCAACTGCCGTACATGTTCATCATCAACCGTCTGGCGCACTACATCAAAGTGCTGCAGCGTGAACAGATTGGCTCATGGAAAGAGCGTCAGGATCTTGAGCGTGAGTTGAATACCTGGATTAAACAGTACATCGCCGATCAGGAAAACCCGCCGGCAGATGTTCGTAGCCGTCGTCCTCTACGTGCCGCACAAATCAAAGTGCTGGATGTAGAAGGAGAACCAGGTTGGTATCAGGTCACCATGTCTGTGCGCCCGCACTTCAAGTACATGGGCGCGAATTTTGAGCTGTCGCTGGTAGGACGTTTGGATAAGGAATAAGACTCATGCCGTCTCTTTCTGCTTGGGAAAGGGGAAACGCGGCAAGTCTGTTTGATCGTATCCGTGGGGAGGAGCGTCGTTCCTCCCCTGAAACGGACGTTGAAGCACTGATCGAGTCTGTTAAGCGTCAACTGGACAATGTGCTCAACACCCGGCCCGGAAATTGCCGCAGCGCACCTGAGCTTGGCGTGATTGATTTTAATGACGCGACGCAAGGTGGTGCGGATATTCGAGGGAAAATCCGGGAGGCGATCCGACAGTGCATCTGTCGCTTTGAACCTCGAATTGTTCATGTGGACGTCAACACGTCGGACTATTTATCGAATCCGATGGAGATGTCGTTTCAGGTTACCGCCCGGGTCAGATTGGAAGATCTGGAGCAGGTTGCCTCTTTCAATATCCATATGGATAGCCACCGCCATTACAGAATGATCTGATTATGTCACTGGAACATTTTTTCAGGGATGAGCTGACCTACTTGCGCCTGCAAGGGCGTGAATTCGCCAAGGCGCACCCTGAGCTTGCCCGATTTTTGTCAGAACAAACCACAGATCCAGACGTCGAGCGTCTGCTAGAAGGGTTCGCCTTTTTGACAGGAAGCCTGCGGGCGAAGATCGAGGATGAGTTTCCGGAACTGACACACGGTCTGCTGGGCATGCTTTGGCCTAATTACCTGCGGCCCGTACCGAGCATGACAATTATGCAGTTTTCGGTACTCCCCGGCGCGATTGCGCAGCCCGCGTTTGTTGAACGCGGCTGTGAGCTCGACAGCCTGCCGATTGACGATGTGGTCTGCCACTTTCAGACCTGTCACGATGCCTGGATTTACCCAGCGGATATCCGCGAGATCAAGGTACAAAGCGGTAACGATCTTTCTACCATTACGCTGGATATTGGGCTACATGGCCCGCTATCGCTAAGCGATCTGCAACTCGACAAACTGCGCTTTTATCTGGGCGGTGATACCTATACGGCCTACGAACTCTATTTCTGGATCGCCAGCCAGCTGTCGCATATTGAGCTAGAAGTCGATGGGCAACGCTTCCGTCAGGAAGCCAATGTGCTGAAGACGGTCGGCTTTGAGCGTGAAGATGCGCTATTGCCGTATCCCGGTAACGTTTATTCGGGCTATCGTATCTTGCAGGAATATTTTTGTTTTCCTGAAAGTTTTCTCTTTTTTCAACTCGCTGGCGCAGTATGGCCTGATCTCCCGCTGACAGTAACCGAATTCCGCCTACATTTCTGCTTTGATCGTCCGTTGCCGGCGGAACTGAAGATCCGTCCTGATTCGTTCATGCTCAACTGCGTGCCTGCGATCAATCTCTTCCAGCATGATAGCGAACCGATCAACCTCAGCGGGCGCCAGACGGATTATCCGTTGAAGGCCAGCTACCGTGACGCGGATAGCTTTGAAATTTTCTCTGTGGATAAAGTTGAGGGTTGGGTTGAAGGGAATTCAGGCCGTGCTCGCGGTATTCCGCGCACGTACCAGCCTTTTGAGAGCTTTCAACACCAAATTGAGCGAGCCAAAGGGCGGCTGGCGCTCTATTACCGTATTCGGATAAGAGAAGCGGTGAACGGCAATGGTTTTGATCACATGCTCTCTTTTGTCCGCGGTGATGAGCAGGAAGTGATTGATTTGGATGAATCGATCTCGGTGACGTTGACCTGTACCAATCGATCGCGTGCAGCACAGTTGTCTGTTGGGGCGATCTGCGTGCCAACAGGGAATTCCCCGTCTTTCGCAACGTTCCGTAATCTGGTTCGGCCGACGCGACCGCTGCGTCCTGCGATGGATGGGAGTCTGCACTGGACGCTGATCTCCAACCTGTCTTTGAACTATGTGTCACTGCTGCGGCGTGATGCGCTGGTACAGATTCTGCGAACTTACGATTTCCCAGCGCTGCACGATAAGCAGGCAGAGCAAGCCTCGCGTAAGCGTCTAGCGGGTATCGACTCTATCGAAACCACCCCTATCGATCGTCTGGTTCAGGGGATGCCGGTTCGCGGTTTGAAATCAATTCTGTCAGTACGGCAATCCGCGTTCTCCAGTGAAGGAGAACTCTATCTGTTTAGCACGGTGCTGGCGCATTTCTTCTCGCTATACGCCAGCGTCAATGCTTTCCACCTGTTGGAAGTGGTCAACATCGATAACAAGGAGCGCTACCGATGGCCGGTACAGATAGGTCAACACTCAATGATGTGACGTTCCGTCAGGATGTCTCTCGCTTTAATTTTTTCCAATTGGTGGAGTTACTTAACCAAATGGAAGGCGTGGATTTGGAACAAGCGCTGGATTTTCGTCCTGAACAGGAGCGTCTGCGCTTCCGTTCTACGGCCTCCATCGGTTTTCACCCTAGCGATGTCTTGCAGGTGGGACGCGATGATGAGGGACGTCAGGAACTGGAGGTTGCATTTTTGGGTCTGCACGGCAGTCAGTCACCGATGCCTGGCTATTACCTTGAAGAGCTAGCCTGGGAGTACGCGCAAGGCGAACAGAAGCTGGGCGTGTTTCTCGATTTCTTTCATCACCGTTTACTCACGTTATTGCACCGCGCATGGCGGAAATACCGCTATCACGTCCGCTTTCAAAATGAGGGTGAAGATGGATTCTCCCGTCTGATGTTTGCACTTGTGGGGCTAGGGAATGATGCCGTACGCGATAGCCTGCCGGTTAACCGCGCCAAGATGCTTTCCTACGCTGGGGTACTCGCCAGCCCCAGCCGTTCCCCGGAAGTGGTCGCAGGTTTGGTTATTCACTGTTTTGACCTAGATGACGTTGCTGTTATGGCTTGGCAGCACCGCCGCGTGCCCATTGATGAAGGGCAGCAGAACCGTCTGGGCAAAGCAAACATGATGCTGGGCGGTGATTTTGTTATCGGTGACAAAGTAAATGACTGCGCGGGTAAATTTTTGCTCAAGGTCGGCAATCTCAGTTTTAGCCGCTTTCTCAGCTTTTTGCCCAACGGCGAGCATTTTCAGCCGCTGGTGCGTTTTGTCTCTTTCATTCTTCGCGATCAGTTGGCCTGGGATCTGCGTCTTGGCTTTGCGGAAGGTGAAGCCAAGGGCTTAAGCCTGGGCAGTGAGCAAAGCAGCCGATTGGGATGGAGCAGCTTTCTCGGGCAGCCACCCGCGGATCCCTATGTGACGATTTGTGTGCAGGAGTAAATGTGAACGTAATCCATCCACTCACGTTGGTTGTGCTCAACAGTGAGCAGCTCGATATCAATTCTCAGGTGCAGCACCAGTTCGATCATCGTGGTGGCACGCTGGGCGCGTCGGAAAAAGACCAGTGGCAGCTAAGAGATAGGCTGGGCTCGGTGGTCCCTGCACATGCACATATCGAAATGACCGATGGTTATTTCAGTTTGTGCGATCTGAGCGGTCAATCTTTTATTAACGGCTCGCTGTCGCCGATTGGGCGAGATCGCAAAGTTATTTTGTCGCACGGCGATGAGCTGGTGATTGGGCCTTTCCGGCTTGGCGTTTACATCGGCGATCCCACCACGGAACAGGATATCGATCAGGTATTAGGGCAACACACGGACGATGTGCTGGGCGGCTGGTTAAGTGAAGATAAAAAAAGGTGCTCTACGGATCTCGCCGACCCGACGGTCGTGTTGAATGACCCGCTGTGGGCGCTACAGAAAGAACAGAGCCAATCACTATTGCCATCAGACAGTGAGACGGTCGGAGCCTCGTTCACGACCTCTCTTTCTTCTTTTTCTTCTGCTGAGGACACCATGGATCAAAAATTTGTCGAATTACCGACCATCAATACACCGTACGCGGGAGAAGGGCTGGAAGGGTATAGCGATGGTACTTCTCTGGCTCCGCTGATGCGTGGGTTGGGGCTGTCGCTTCAGCCGGGCGATGATGCGCGACTACGTGAAATGCTGGAAGAAATGGGGAAAAGCCTGCGCGCGATGGTTGAAGGCCTGCTGGCATTACAGACGGAACAGTCGGCGATGGCGGACACGCATTTACGCCCGATTGAAGATAACCCACTGCGTCTGGGGCTAGGCTATGCGGATACGCTGTCGGTGCTGTTTGCCGAAGGGAAAAGCCCTGTGCACCTGTCTGCACCCGCCGCGGTGGAAGAAGTGTTGAACAATGTGCGAGTGCATCACATCGCGAACCAGCAGGCGATCGCCGTGGCGCTGGAAAACATTCTTCAGGCCTTTTCGCCTGTCGCGTTGCTTAACCGTTTTGAGCACTATCGCCGCAGCGGCGAACCGTTGGCAGCGGATGACGGCTGGGCGTGGCAGATGTATCAGCACTACTACCGTGAATTAACGTCGCCGCGCCAGCAGGGATTCCAGAAACTGTTCCATCAGGTGTATGTGCAGGCGTATGACCGCTCCGTGCGTCAACAGCAGGAGCAAAAATAATGCTGCGGGCTCTGTGCTTATGTTCCCTGATGTTCCTGCTGTCGGGGTGTACCACGCTGGGAAAAATGGCGCAGGTTGCGGCGAATCCCGATATTCAGGTGGGCAGCAACAATCATCAGCCTTCTACCGTGGGTTTCAGCCTGCTGGCGGAGCCAGATGTTAACCCAAACGATAGCGGTGAAGCCGCCCCTATCGAATTCCAACTGGTTCTATTGGCGGAAGATTCGCGTCTGTTAGCCACCGATTACGACCAGATCACGACGGATATCGAAAAAGCGTTAGCCAAGAATTACCTCAGCCATCAGGACTACACGCTGTTGCCAGGGCAGTTCAAATATCTGCCGCCCGAAGCGCTGGATGAAAAGGTGCACTACCTCGGCGTGGTGGCGCGCTATGCGGATTCGGAAAGCGCCGAGTGGCGCAAAGTTATCAAGCTAAAGAATACCGGGCAGACGTATCAGATCCTCGTGCACCTGCGCAGGGATGAAGTCGAAATCAAAAAAGACCAAGAAGAAGAATAATTATGTCGAGTCGCAATCGCATTATCTGGCGGGAAGGCCTGTTCATTAAACCGCAGCATTTTCAACAGCAGCAAAGACACACCGATTACGCACTGCACGCGCGTCTCAGCGCCCTCAGTGATTATTTCTATGGCTTGCAGTCGCTGGCGATTAATGAGGAATACCTCAATTTTGGTCGTATCGCGCTGGTTAACGCTAGCGGAGTGATGCCTGACGGCACCGTGTTCAATATTCCGGGTGATGATGCTCTGCCGCTGCCGTTGGAGATTACCGATGTCGCGCTGGCAAACCAGAAAGTGTATCTGGCGTTGCCGCTGGCGGTAAATGGCGTCAGTGAAGTCGGTCAACCGGGACAGGGGATCGCCAGCCGCCTGCAATCGCACCGGCATGACGTGCGCGATCTGCACAGCGACGGCGGCGACATCGTTTCTCTGGAAGTCGGCAAGGTCAGCCTGCGCCTGATGCTCGATCGTGACGATCGCAGCGCCTATGCCTCGCTGGCGATTGCCAATATTCTGGATAAACGCCCTGACGGCGGTTTGATCCTAGATCCTAACTTTATGCCATGCAGCATCAGCGTTACCGCGATCCCCACCTTAAAACGCTTTTTGGGTGAATCTGCCGGTTTAGTAGCAGAGCGCGCACGCAGTCTGGCGCAGCGTATTGCCGCACCGGGGCAACAGGGTGTGGCGGACGTGGCCGAATTTATGATGCTGCAATTGCTTAACCGCGCTCAGCCTAAACTGTCGCATCTGGCGCGCCTTGGCACGTTGCACCCTGAACGCCTGCACGAAACGCTGGTTGAGCTGTGTGGTGAACTGATGACGTTTACCGATGAGTCGCGTCTGCCGCCGGAGTTCCCCGCCTATCGCCACGAACATCAGCAGGCCAGTTTTGAGCCACTGATGATGGCGCTGCGTCAAGCCTTGAGCACCGTGCTGTCGCCGCGCGCCGTTTCCATCCAACTGAAGAAACAGCCGTATGGCGTGATGGTGGCAATGGTTGGCGATGCGGAATTGATGGCCAGCGCCGAGTTTGTACTGGCGGTACGTGCGCGTATGCCACAGGAGCATCTGCGTAAACAGCTGCTGCAACAAACGAAGATTGCCTCCAGCGAGAAGATCCGCGAACTGATCAGTCTGCAATTGCCTGGCATCCCGCTGCTGCCACTGCCGGTCGCGCCGCGTCAGTTGCCTTATCACGCAGGTTACAGCTATTTCCAACTGGATAGACAAAGCCCTGCCTGGCAGGTGCTGGTGTCTGGCAACACGCTGGCGTTCCACATTGCCGGCGAATTCCCGGAACTGGATATGCAGCTTTGGGCTATTCGTGGTCAGTAGTCAGGAGAGGAAGAGATGAGCATCGAAGTGATTAAAAATGAGCAACTGGGCGATCTGCTTTTTGACCATGCCCGACAAATGGATATGGACTCTGACTACTGGTTCCGCCTGCGTGGACAAAGTATTAACCCGATGGTGGATGCAGTCACGCCGCTGCTGGGCATGGTAGAGCGGGTCCGCCAACTTTCTGCCTATGGGGGCGTAGAGGATCTCTATCAGCGCGTGGTGTCTGAAATTCAAGCCATTGAGCAGGAATTGCATTCTCATGGCTATGAAAACGGTGTGATTTTGTCTTTCCGCTACATTCTCTGCACCTTCATTGATGAAGCCGTGATGGGGAGGGAGTGGGGCGGGCAAAGCATGTGGTCGGCACACTCCCTGCTGACCCGTTTTCACAATGAGACCTGGGGGGGCGAAAAAGTGTTTGTCCTGCTGGAGAAGCTGCTGGACGACCCAACCCGCTATCGCGACATTCTGGAGTTTATCTACCTTTGTCTCTGTCTGGGTTTTGAAGGGCGCTATCGGGTGATGACACAGGGGCGTGAAGAACTGAACCGCGTCGTGAGCAAGCTGCATGACACCCTGCGCCCTGATCCTGCGAATTCGCCAACGGTTTTCCACCTGAATCTGGGGCAGCAGGCTTCGCGCTACCAGCTGCGTAGACAGGTGTCATTGCGCACGCTGTTTGTCGGCGTGTGCGTGGTTCTGGTGGCCGCCTTCGGCCTGTACCGCTATCAGCTAACTCATCAAACCCAGGACGTACTGCGTCAACTGGGAGAATTATTACAATAACAGGAGCTACACCGTGATTCGAATTGAACTGCCGACACTGGTTGAACGACTCAACCCCGTGTGCCGTCATATGCTGGAAGAAGCGGCGGCACTCTGTATTCAACATCAGGGTGCGGAAATCCGTATTGAGCACCTGTTGATGAAAATGCTGGAAACGCCGCTGTGCGATGTACGCCAGATCCTCAAGCGTGCGGGCGTGGATGCGGACGAGCTGTCTTCGCTGCTGTTGCCTTCCTCCATGGATAAAGAATTTGACGCGGGCTATCCCTCATTCTCTCCTCTGCTGGTGGAGTGGTTACAGGATAGCTGGCTGCTGGCCTCGGCTGAGTTTCAACACGTACGCCTGCGCAGCGGCATCTTGCTGCTGGTCCTGCTGCTGACGCCCAATCGCTATGTGGCAGGTGCGGTATCCCGCCCGCTGGCGCAGATTAACCGTGAGCTTTTACGCCAGCAGTTTGATGAGTGGGTAAAGGATTCGGTGGAAACGGAAGTCGCGGTGCAATCCGCCACGGCTGAACAGGCTGCTGCGGCGAACACGCAACTCTCTCGCTATACCCAAAACGTGACGGAGTCTGCCCGACAAGGGCAACTGGATCCGGTGCTGTGCCGCGATCATGAAATCGATCTGATGATCGACATTCTGTCCCGCCGTCGTAAAAACAACCCGATCGTGGTCGGGGAAGCGGGCGTCGGTAAAAGTGCGCTGATCGAAGGGCTGGCGCTGCGAATTGTTGCGGGTGCCGTACCGGAAAGATTACGGGATGTGGAACTGCTTACCCTCGACCTGGGGGCGATGCAGGCCGGTGCCTCGGTTAAAGGTGAATTTGAGAAACGCTTCAAAGGCGTGATGCAGGAAGTGAAGGATGCGCCGCGCCCGATCATTCTGTTTATCGATGAAGCGCATACGCTCATCGGGGCAGGCAATCAGGCCGGTGGGTTAGACGTTTCCAACCTGCTCAAGCCTGCACTGGCGCGCGGTGAACTGCGCACCATCGCGGCCACGACCTGGAGCGAGTACAAAAAATACGTCGAGAAAGACGCCGCGCTCTCCCGCCGTTTCCAGCTCGTCAAAGTCGGTGAACCAAACGCGGAAGAAGCCACGGTTATCCTGCGTGGGCTGCGCGGTATCTATGAAAAAGCACACGGCGTCCTGATTGATGAAGACGCGCTTCAGGCGGCCGCGCAGCTGTCGGCGCGTTACATCTCCGGTCGTCAACTGCCCGATAAGGCAATCGACGTGCTGGATACTGCCAGCGCGCGCGTAGCCATTAATCTGACGACGCCACCGCGTGCGGTCAGCCAGCTACAGACGCGCCTACATCAGCAGGAAATGGAAATCACCCAGCTTGAGCGTCAGGCGCGTATTGGTCTGGGCAATACCGAAGAACGCTTAGCCGAACTGCGTGACGCCCGCGAAGCTGGTGCGGTGCAACTGGCACAGCTGGAAGCCGATTGGCAGCAGCAGAAAACACAGGTTCAGCGCGTGATTGAACTGCGCACGGGGCTGCTGGATGAAGAGCAGTCTGTCGATTTTGATGCGGTGTCGGCGGCGGCAGAACTGGCGGCCTGTGAACAGGCGCTGGAAGCACTGCAACACGCCTCTGTACTGGTTTCCCCTCACGTTGATAAAACGCAGATTGCGGCCGTTATTGCCGAGTGGACCGGCGTGCCGCTGAATCGCATCTCACAGAGTGAAATGGATGTCGTCACGCGCCTGCCTGAATTCCTGGGGGATTTAATTAAAGGGCAGCAGTTGGCAATTGCTCAATTGCATAAACACCTGCTGACCGCGCGTGCGGATCTTCGTCGTCCGGGACGTCCGCTGGGGGCCTTCCTATTGGTCGGGCCGAGCGGTGTCGGTAAAACGGAAACCGTGCTCCAGATTGCCGACCTGATGTTTGGCGGACGCAACTATCTGACCACCATCAATATGTCCGAATATCAGGAAAAGCATACGGTTTCACGCCTGATCGGTTCACCTCCCGGTTACGTCGGGTTTGGTGAAGGCGGTGTATTGACCGAAGCCATCCGCCAGAAACCGTATTCTGTGGTGCTGCTGGATGAGGTGGAGAAGGCACACCCGGATGTCCTGAACCTGTTCTATCAGGCGTTTGATAAAGGTGAACTGGCTGATGGTGAAGGCCGAGTCATCGACTGCCGCAACGTGGTGTTCTTCCTGACGTCCAACCTCGGCTTCCAGACTATCGTGAACTATGCCGATCAGGCGGATGTGTTGCTGGATGCGCTCTATCCTGAGCTGGCAGCCTTCTTCAAACCTGCGCTGTTAGCCCGCATGGAAGTCATCCCTTATCTGCCACTGGCACATGCCACCCTAGTCGAGATCGTGCAGGGCAAATTGTCGCGTCTGATTTCTCTGTTGCAACAGCGCTTTGGGGCAGAAGTGATTATTGAGAATGAGGTGCCGGAGGAGATTCTTCGGTTGGCGAACCGCAGCGAAAACGGGGCTCGTATGCTCGAGTCGGTGATTGATGGCGCATTGCTGCCACCTGTCTCGCTACAGCTACTGCAACGACTGTCTGCGGGGCAACCCGTCAGCCGTATTCATTTCCGTGTCGAAGCCGGCCAGTTCCAGACTGAGGTGGAGGGCTGAGTATGCAACATGCCCTCGAACTGGCGCTCGCACTCACCCGACAGCATGATGAGGCCGGTCTGTGCGACTGGCTGCTAGAGACGATGCAGGTCGCCTGGCAGCCTCAAGGGATGCTGCTGGGTATGGTGGATGTCAGCGGCAGACTGCTGACCTGCCAAGGACGAGTGCATGAGACGCCAGTGGCGTTGAATCTGGGAGTGGATGATTTTAGCCACCCGCTGGCTTATGCGTTGCATAAGAATCAGGCACGTACTTGGGATTCTCTCTATGGTGGAGCTCGCATTGAGCACCGCGAGTTTCGGCAAATGCTGGTCTCTGTTGGGACGAATTGCGGGCTTCACGCGCTGCCGCTGCTGTCGGACAGCGGCAAGCCGCTGGCGGTGCTGGCATTGTTGGATATGCCAACGCGCTTGCAAACGCTGCATCAGCAGGGTGAGTGCGAACAGTTGGCACAGGTGTTTTGCCGCCAGCTTATGCTACTGCGTGAGTTGGCACACACCCGGCGGGAACAGGTCGCACTGAGAGATTCGCTCCGCCAGATTAAGGATGAAGGGCTGAGCCGTCGTGAGCAGAAAAAGCGGGTAGAAGCCACGCTAATTGGTCGCTCTGTCGTCATTAAAGCGCTGCATCAGCAGATCTATCAGGCGGCAAAACACCGGCTTTCGGTGCTGATCCAGGGCGAAACCGGTTCAGGGAAAGAAGTGGTGGCGCGCCTGCTGCATGAGTGTTCCGAACGGGCCGACAAACCCTTTGTTGCCATCAACTGTGCCGCGATCCCCGAAAACCTGATTGAAAGCGAACTATTTGGCTATCAGAAGGGGGCGTTCTCCGGTGCGCAAAGCAACAAAATTGGTCTGGTCGAGCAGGCCAACGGCGGAACCCTGTTTTTGGATGAAGTCGGCGATATGCCGCAGTCCATGCAGGCCAAGTTGTTAAGAGTATTGGAAACGCACAGCTTCCGTCCCCTCGGTGCGGAAAGAGAGGTTCATTCTGATTTTCGTCTGATTGCGGCGACGCATCAGCCGCTGGAACAGCAGGTGTCTGACGGGGTATTCCGGCAGGATCTCTATCATCGCCTCTGCCAGTGCCTGTTGCAGGTCGCGCCGCTGCGTGAGCGGCCGGATGATATTCGCCTGCTGTGTGAACACTTCATCGGTCAGTTTGCCGATAAGCAACAAAAACACGTTGGATCCTTGAGCCGAGCTTTCCTGCGCCAACTGGTGGGATACGATTTCCCCGGCAATGTGCGGGAGTTGCGTAACCTGCTGGAAGTTGCCTGTGCGCATACGCTGGACGGTGAAGCGCTGTCCCTGACATCGTTGCCCCCCGAATTGCGTGACCGGCTGACGAGCAGTACAGCTGAGGAACAGGATCGTTATCAGCATATCCACGATTTACGTATCGCCACACAGCGGTATGAAGCCGCTGTGATTGAGGCGCGTTTACGGCAGTTTCAAGGCAACCGCCTGCTGGTGGCCGATAGCCTCAATATCCCTAAACGTACCCTCGACCACAAATGCCAGAAGCTGGAGGTAAATTGATGTTTCTGACGATGGCACCCTTACTGTTGGCAACCGCCGCGACCCCCGATCCTGCCTGGCAGTCATTATGGGAACAGTGCCAGAATGAAACGGCTTCGGAGATCCGGCTCGCTTGCTATGACGCGCTGGGCCGGGAAGCTGAGCGCACCGGTACGCTGTCCCCACGGGGAGATAATGCGGCTGCTGGCGGAGCGTTTCAACTGGGACGTGAAGCGGACAGCGGCGATATGACGCTCACCCGCGCACTGGCTGATGGTCATACGCTGGTGATTAGCTGCGCCAGCAATATTACGCACTTGCGCTTAACGCTCAGCGAACCCTGGAAAGGGGAGTCCGTCACGGCACAGTTGGATGGCGTAACGGTGTCCGACAGTTGGTTTATCCGCAATCGCGGGCTGCTGCTGGAATCGGGACGCGGCTTGCCCGCGATTGATGCGTTAAAGCGCTGGATTGGGCATCGCGAACTGGTGCTTAACGGCACGGACGGTCACGCACTGCGTATCGAACTCGCGGGGCTGGGCGAAGCAGTAGCGCCGCTGCGTCAGCAGTGTCACTGGTAAAGGAGGCGTTTATGCATGCACATCCTTGGTGTAAACGCCTGCAAACCTCGTTACCGGATGAGCGGTTGCGTGCGGCAGTATTGGCTGACGATCCGCTCTGGGAAAAAGTAGAAACGGAGCTGGTCAAACTTGGCTCGCTGGCGCATAACCAGGTCGACCTTAACGTGGTGGCGGGGTATTGCCTGACGTTACTGGAAAGCAAAACCAAAGACATGCGGGTATTGGTGCAGCTATTACGCTGCTTACAACACCCAGCTAAAGCAACACCGTTTTCCACCGCGCTGATGCTGCTGGACAGCTGGCTGGAGAGTTACTGGGTAACCGCGTGGCCTGCCAGTCCGGTTCAGAAACAGAAGTTGATGATCCAGATTGTTCGGCGTTTTGAGAGCGTACTTCCTCGTATTGCAGAAAGTGCATCCAGCGCAGAGCTGGAGCAATTACAGCAATTAACTGAGCAGGTGGCGGCCCGCTGGGGCGAACTGGCGAGCGACAAAGCGGCGCTGATGGATGAGCTGGTGCAGGGCGTTAAGCGCGCTAGACAGCGACAGCAGGCGCAGGAACAGGCGAATCAGACGGCAAAACCGACCCCAGCAGAGAGCGGTAGCTCTGGTGGGAGTGAAACCAGCGCCAGGGCTGCTTCGACGCCCGTCAGTTCGGTGGAGATTAATTCATCCGACGAGCGCAGCTGGCGGCAAACCCAACTGAACGTCGCGGCGCTGCTGGTTGAGCGCCATCCCGATTCACCGATGGGTTACCGTCTGCGACGCCACGCTATCTGGTCCGGCATTGCCACACCGCCGATGTCGTCCAAGGGAAATAAAACTCAGTTGGCCCCCGTCTCGTCAGACCGCGTGGATGAATACCAAAGTGCGCTGGCTCAGGCTGATTTGGCGCTGTGGGAACGCATAGAACAAAGTCTGGTGCTGGCACCTTACTGGTTTGATGGCCACATGTTGTCCGCCTCGGTGGCCTCACGGCTGGGACACGTTTCCGTCGCCAATGCGATTGCCGAAGAGCTTTCTGCGTTTATTCAGCGTGTGCCTGAGCTGCGTGAGCTGGCGTTCAGCGATGGCGCACCTTTTCTGACGGGGAAGTGTAGTCAGTGGTTGCAGTCCAGCCAGCCGGTTCGCGGCGGTGGCGGTGCACGACAGGACGATCTGGTGACAGAGGCGGCGGCCTGTCGGGATGAAAAAGGCATCGGGGCGGCGATGGTGTTATTGGATGAGCGCATGCGTCGCATGAAAGAGCCTCGCGATCGCTTTTATGCCGAGTTAGTACTGGCGGATTTACTCGCCGAAGAAGGGATGAAGTCATTGGCAGCACAGCACTATCAGCACATGTGGCAGGAAAGCCAACAATTGGGCCTGATGCAATGGGAACCGGGAATGGTCAGCCGCGTGGAGCGGTTGGCGGCATCCCGCAAAAAATAAGACATTCGGAGTGAATGGTCACTTATGTTTAAAACAATCATAACCTTTCTACGCAAG
Organism: Pectobacterium carotovorum; assembly: GCA_016415585.1. Classification (NCBI taxonomy): domain Bacteria; kingdom Pseudomonadati; phylum Pseudomonadota; class Gammaproteobacteria; order Enterobacterales; family Pectobacteriaceae; genus Pectobacterium; species Pectobacterium carotovorum. The sequence continues at coordinate 1,166,258 of CP066552.1, forward strand.
CAGTTGCCTAAACTGAAACCCTCCTGGCTGCTTTTGGGCGTGCTACTGTGGGTTGTCGTGTTAGTTCTGGCCTGGTGGCTGGGGCCGCGTTTGACGGTGGGCGAGTCCCGTCCGTTGCAGGGAATCTGGGGCCGTGTGGTGTTCACGCTGGTCTGGCTGTGGCTGGCGTTTTCCTACAGCGCCTGGCTGGTCTGGCGTCGCGTGCAGCAGATGCGGGCGGAACGCCATGAACAGCAGGTGATTGAGCAGGATCCCTTACAGGGGTTTGTCGATAGCCAGCAGACGTTTCTCGATCGCTGGCTAGAGGCGTTTCAGACCCAGTTGGGTAAAAAAGCACTGTATGCGATGCCCTGGTATCTGACGATTGGTCTGGCGGGCAGTGGCAAAAGCAGCCTGATCCATCGCGCCAATCCGGCAAACAAAATGAATCCGAAGCTGGATGCGGAGCTGCGAGATGTGGCGGCAGGCCAGCAGGTGAGCAGTTGGGTCGGGGAATCCGCGGTGATTTGGGACCCCAGCGGACAGCTACTTGCCCAGCCTGAACTGGAGGGCGATTCACTCGGGCAGCGTCATGCTCGTCTGTGGCAGCACTTGCTACAGTGGCTCAGTGAAAACCGCCGCCGCCAGCCGCTCAACGGTCTGGTACTTACGCTAGATATCTCCTGGCTGGCGCAGGCTGGCGTCGCAGATCGCAAAGCCTACGCGCAGGTCATGCGCGCCCGCCTGCAGGAAATTTCCGTCAACATCAATACACGCTTACCAGTGTATATCGCGCTGACCCGGTTGGATATGCTGAGCGGCTTCGACAAGGTTTATCGCCAGTTGAACCGTGAAGCGCGTCAGGCGGTATTAGGGGTCACGTTTACTCCGCAGGCGAGCAACAGTAAAGGCTGGTTAGAAGAGCTGGAACGCTTCTGGGACGAGTGGGTCACGCACCTGAATGACAACCTGCCAGACATGCTGCTGACGCAATCGGACAGAAGTGTGCGCAATTCGCTGTTCTCGTTCGTTCGCCAACTGGCTGGCGTGAAAGATTACGTGATGGACGTGCTGACGGAAACGTTAGCGACGGGCGAGGATCGCGCGTTCCTGATTCGCGGCGTCTACGTCAGCTCTGTCTATCAACAAGGGGTGCCGTTCGATGCCTTTGCGCAGTCGGCTTCCCGACGTTATCAACTGCCCGAGCCGATTAACCCTGCGCTGCGCGGTGAATCGAATACGTTCTTTGTACAGCGCCTTTTCCCTGACGTCATTTTCCCTGAGGCCAGTCTAGCGGGCGAAAACCGGCTGCATAGCCTGTATCGTCGACGTCGGCTGAGTATCGGCGTCGGCTGTATGCTACTCGCCAGTCTGGCGCTGATTGGCAGCTGGCACCATTTCTACCGGGTCAATGAAGAAGCCGGACGTAACGTCCTGACGAAAGCTCAGGCTTTTATCGGTACCAATGAGCTGGAAGGTCAGCAGGGCTACGGCTATCAGCAGTTGCCGCGTCTGAATTTGATTCGCGATGCGACCTTATCCTTTGGTAATTACCATGAGCGCACGCCGCTGCTGGCCGACCTTGGCCTGTATCAGGGCGACAAGATTGGGCCTCATGTTGAAGGCACCTATCTGCAAATGCTGAACCAGCGTTTTCTCCCTGCGGTGATGCAAGGGCTGCTGGAAGATCTGAATCAGGCACCGGCCAATAGTGAGCAAAAGCTGACGATTCTGCGCGTGATGCGGATGCTGGATGATGCGTCAGGGCGCAATAAATCGCTGGTTGAACAGTTTATGGCGCAGCGTTGGCAGAAGGCATTTCCCGGACAGGGCAACGTGCAGGAACAGCTGATGCAGCATCTGGATTACGCCCTTGAGCACACCGATTGGCACAAGGCACGTGAGCAAAAAGATGCGGTAGCGATCAGCACTTTTGCACCCTTTAATCAGCCGATTACGCTGGCCCAGCAGGAACTGAGCAAGCTGCCGATGTATCAGCGCGTTTATCAGAGCCTGGTGATGAAGGCGACGCAGGTGCTCCCGCCAGATTTAGCCATTCGTGATGAAGTCGGGCCGACCTTTGATCCGGTGTTTTCCCTACGTAATGACAAAGCAGGAAGCGTGCCTCGGCTGCTGACGTATCCCGGCTTTAGCGATTATTACCTCAAGCAGGACAAAGCGCTGTTAGAGCTGACGGCGCTGGATGCCTGGGTGCTGGGACAGCGTGAACGTGCACAGTTCAGCGAGGCCGATCGGCGGGAAATTCTGCGTCAGGTGAATGACCGCTACATTACGGATTACATCAACCAGTGGCAAAAAGTGCTGGCGAACATTGATGTGCAGACGCTCGATACGCCGGAGCAGGCGCTCGATATTCTCACTGATATTACCGGCAACGATCAGCCCTTCCAGCGTGTGCTGACCACGGTGAGTGATAACACTCGTATCCGTAAGCTATCTGATGATGATAACGACACGGCGCAGAGTATTAACACGCGTACTGGTCGTCCGTTTATGACCATCAATGCGGCGCTGAGCGGACGCGGTGAGCAGGGGCCGCTGGTGCAAGAGGTCAATCAGAAGCTGACCGATCTCTATCACTATCTCGATCAGATCGTCAACGCGACCGATCCGGGGCAGGCGGCGTTGAAAGCGGTGCAGGCGCGGCAGGGGAATAAGTTTGCCGATCCGGTGTTCGCCTTACAGCAATATGCCCGCAGTCTTCCCGCGCCGCTGGATCGCTGGGTAGGGCAATTAGCCGGAGAGAGCGCGAGTCTGGTGACCGGGCTGGCGATGTCGTCGCTGAATCAGGAATGGCTGGATAAAGTCGTCACGCCATTCAATGAGAAGCTGGCGGATCGTTACCCCTTCGACCCGTCATCGAACAAGGATGTGCCGCTATCAGAAATGGAAATGTTCTTCATGACTGGCGGGACGTTGGACAGCTTCTATCAAACCAACCTCAAGGCGATGATGGAAAGCGGCATGCTGGAAGAAGGCATGGCATCGCCCCTACAGGCAGAGCTGGTGAAACAGCTTGAACGCGCGACCCGCATTCGCCAGACCCTGTTTAATGCGCAGGGCAGCCTAGAAGTGCATTTTGTTCTGGAACCGCTGGAACTGACGGCGAATAAACGCCGCAGCGTGTTGAATCTGGACGGACAACTGCTGGAATACAGCCACGGTCGTCGCCAGAAAACGCCACTGGTGTGGCCAAACAGTATGCGCGACGGTGCCGAGAGCAAGCTGACGCTGGTGCCGGACGATCGTGAACGTTCACCGCGCAGTCTGAGCTTTAGCGGGCCGTGGGCGATGTTCCGGTTAATCAATAGCGACCAGTTGACGCAGGTTAATGAGAACACCTTTGACGTGCGCTTCTCGCTGGAGAACGGCGCGATGACGTATCGCGTGTACACCGACGCCAGCCATAACCCGTTTGCCGGTGGTCTGTTTAGCCAGTTCACGCTGCCTGACTCACTTTATTAATTAACTCTCGGGAGCCTGCTCAGGCTCCCTATTGCTGGATGATGTGATATGCAAGATGCACAACAGGCTCTGAAAGTGGGCCGGGATCCACGGATGCTGCCGGAGTTTGACGCACTTCGGGCGGAAATTAACAAGCTGAGTCACGCGTCTCGTCCTGATGTGGACTGGATGCTGGTGCATGATATGGCCACCACCATCTTTGAAAAGCAGGGCGTGGATCTCCAAACCGCGATCTACTTTACGCTGGCCCGCTCACGGCTGGCGGGATTGACGGGGTTCACGGAAAGCTGTGAGTTTTTGGCGAACCTGATCGTGACGCAGTGGGATAACTTCTGGCCACCGTTGCATCAGGAGCGGGCGCGTATCGAGATGCTGGATTGGTTTATTGCCCGTATCAGCGAAGTGGTGCGGCAGTACGCTATTAGCCATGAACACAAGCGGCTGGTTTACCGTTGCGAACGTGCGCTGCAACTGATGAGTGAAAAGCTGCATAACTCGGGTTTGAGCCGCATCCCTCGCGTCGAGAATCTGCTGCACTTCGTTGAGGGCTATACCCATTTGTTTGATGAAACTGAGATTGTCATTGTGTCGGACGACCAAGAATTGAAAAAGCAGGATATGCAGATTCCACCCATGGTGTTTTTTCATTCAGACATGGAACCCAGCGCGACGGTGCAAAGCGGTGGTTCATCAGGCTCGGGTCAGGCTGCTCTGCCTGCGGGCAGCATTCTCATCGGACGGGAGAAAGGGCAAATGAAACCGACGGTATTGAAAATTGAGGCGCATAAAAAGCAGAAGCCTGCGTGGTTCTGGTTTGTCTCCGGACTGCTGACCTGCGCGTTGCCTGTCGCAGCCATTACAGGCTGGCAGTATTGGCAGGAACAAAAAGCCGATGCACTGGCGTTACTGCAACAGCCAGCCTACGCGTTGCCTGCCGCCCCCGATCATAATGACATTCGCCGGGTACGTATTGCTCTGGGCGAGCAGAAATTGCAGGGCATGGAAGGCGAGTTGATCAACCGCTATCAGGCACAACTGGAACAAGTGAAAAATGCCTCGCCTTTCTATCTGTATCAATACGGCAACGGATTGAAAAACGTGATGCAGCAACTCTATCCCGATTCGCTTGCGGTGAAGGAGATGGAGCGCCAATGGCAGATTGCGCTTGAACGTCAGCAGGGTGATGAGCCGAAAACGCTGGGTTACGAACAGGCTCGTGCCAGAGTCAACGAGACGTTACAGCAACTACTGGAATTGGAACGCCAGCGCCGGACGGTGACGATTTCCTATCTGAAATCAAAGCTCTACGATATGCAAAAAGACCTGATGTCGGACGTTCCCTTCGGGATACGGCTGCGGGAGCTTGAGGCGCGTAAAACCAAGAGCCAGCCGCTGACGCCAGCGGAGCTACGCGCGATGGAAGACGAACTGCGCGCCTTCAACGTTCGCTTGTTCCGTTTGCAGCAGAGTAATTCTGCCAGCTGATTGTCGTGAAGGGAAAAACCGCTGAGCACATGATGAAATACAAAAAATTAGTGATAGTCCTGTCAGCCTGTTGGCTGGCGTCATGTCAGGCACCCGTGACGTCGCTCTCTGAATCGGAGTTGGTGGTGTCGGCGAACCGGGGAAACGGTGAGGCGCAATATCAGCTGGCAAAGACGCTAGCTACGCGCTCGCAGTACACCGAGGCGATGCAGTGGATGCAGAAGGCGTCTGGCCTGTCTGAACTTCCGGGTAATCAGGAAATGCGAGCCGCCGCTGCGCTTCAGGTAGGCGACTGGTATCAGGCCGGGCTGGGCGCGCCCAAGAACAGCCCGTTCGCTCGCCAGTGGTGGACAACATCTTCACGTCTGGGAAATGGCGAAGCGGGGCATCGGCTCGGTATGGACTGTCAGGTTCAGCATCAAGGAAAGCTGGTGGCGGCCTGCCTGAGTGCTTTTGAATCCGCTGCGGCAAATGGTTATCCCCCCGCGCAGTTGATTGTCGCCCAGTGGCACGCAACGCATGCGGGCGGAGAAAAAGATGCCGTGTCGTGGTTGCTGAAGGCCTCCGAACTGGGTAATCGGGATGCGCAATACCAGTTAGCGCAGCGCTATGAGCAAGGTAAAGGCGTGGTGATCCGTCGCGATCTGGCCGAACGCTGGTATTTCCGCGCGGCGACGTTGGGGCAGGCACAAGCGCAGCTGTGGATGGCCCGACACGAAGATGGCGAGAATGCGTTGAACTGGTATCAAAAATCCGCGTCATCAGGTGATGCAGAAGCACAGCTTTGGCTAGGCAAAACATACCGCGAAGGTAAGCGCTTACCTTGGGATGAGCAAAAGGCGCGTTATTGGCTGGATCGCGCCGCATCTGGCGGATCGGGCGAGGCCGATTATTTGCTCAGTCAGAGCCAGACAACGCATGAAAAGCGCGAACAGTATCTGGTTCAGGCTTCCTCTGCGGGCTATATCCGGGCGCAACGCGAACTGGGTGAGCGGTTATTTAAAGCGAGCGAATTCGCGCGTGCGCGTGAAGAATATGCTAAAGCGGCATTAGCAGGAGACACTGAGTCCCGACTAGCCTATGGCGAGATGCTGCGGCTGGGGCAAGGCGGAAAAGAGGATTATGTCGAAGCAATGAAGCAGTATCGTCTGGCGGCGAATGACGGTAATCGCATGGCTCAGTATCGTATGGGGATGATGCGTCAGGATGGATTAGGCGCATCCCGCAATCGTATTCATGCCTACGCCTGGTACGCGATGGCAGCGACGGAGGGGATGAGTGAAGCCATTCATGCGCGTAACGATCTGGAAGCGACCATGCAGCCCGATGAAATCAAAGCTGGGCAGCGCTTGGCGATGCACTGGTCATCGGGAAAAGCAGAATAACGGTGGTGGCTCATCGATGGTAACTCGCTGGTGAGAAATAGCTAAAGCAGTACTGGCAGATCGTTGCGTTCTGGTCGGATTATAGTGGCAATAAACAGGCGGGTGTTGCGTGATAGCAACGCCCGTTTTTTTTACGATAATTTCAATTTTCAGGTGTGCGTTTTTTGCCCTGATGTGAGTGAGTGCTTGCATACACATAATAATCATGTGATTTATTTATCACCTAAAATAGACTGATTTCTATTAATTATAGCTTTATTAATAGGCAAGATATTTAATTAATTAATACCTAACTCAAACTTTCAGCATAACTGCGCATTCTGCGCAACTTTTTGCTCACTTTCTGGTTGAAATCACTTTTTGCGCAATGGATGCCGTTTTTTCGCGAGGTCTGCGCAACTTCTTGCTCAAATTTGGCTTAAGGAAAATTTTAGTTAAGTCATTTCTTATTAAAAACAACAAGATAAAAGTTGGCATGTGGATTGCTATACAGAACGTGAAGTTATTCAACTCGTTCAACAACAAGGAGCAAGACTATGCCAACTCCATGCTATATCAGCATCGAAGGTAAAACTCAGGGCAACATCACCGCGGGTGCTTTCACCTCTGACTCTGTCGGCAACATCTATGTGGAAGGCCACGAAGATGAAATGCTGGTGCAGGAATTCAAACACGTGGTTACCGTACCAACCGACCCGCAGTCCGGTCAGCCATCCGGCCAGCGTGTGCACAAGCCGTTCAAATTCACCGTCGCACTGAACAAAGCGGTCCCGCTGCTGTACAACGCACTGTCTACTGGTGAAATGTTGCCAACCACGACCCTGAAGTGGTATCGCACCTCGGTGGAAGGTAAGCAGGAGCACTTCTTCTCTACCATCCTGACCGATGCCACCATCGTGGATATCGACTGCAAAATGCCACACTGTCAGGACCCGTCCAAGCTGGACTACACCCAACTGATTGAAGTGTCGCTGGCCTACCGCAAAATTGACTGGGAGCACACCGTTGCCGGTACCTCCGGCTCTGATGACTGGCGTGCGCCGGTCGAAGCGTAATCTTTCTGTTTCTAACCCGGGCTTGTCCCGGGTTTTCTGTTTTTTTCTTTGGCGTGAGTTGTGATGTGAGCAGGCTCAGACCACAACGCAGGTTTTCATTTTAATTAGGATAGCGACGTACCGCTCCAACGGGAGCGGGGGCGTGCGGTAGCCATGGCGAAGGAAAAAGGAGAAGGCAGGTGGCAAATAGCACAGGATTGCAGTTCACCGTAAAGGTCGGCGCTCTGGAGGCAGGCACCTTTGCGGTGGTGGATTTCAGGCTGGATGAAGGGCTGAATCGGCCTTTCAGCCTGTCGCTGAGTCTGGCGAGCGCGTTGCCGGATGTCGATTTCGGCGCGGTGCTGGACCAACCGTGCGAGCTGATGATTTGGTATGAGGGCGAGCTAAAACGTCGGGTCAGCGGGATTATCAGTGGCTTCACGCAGGGCGATACCGGATTCCGGCGCACACGCTATCAGGCGGAAGTGCGTCCGGCGCTGTGGCGACTGGGGTTGCGCACCAACGCCCGTCTCTTTCAGGCACAAAAGCCGGAAGCGATTATCGGTGCGCTGCTGGAAGAAGCGGGCATTACCGACTACGCCTTTGCGCTGCGCCATGAGCACGCGCCACGCGAATACTGCGTGCAGTATCGGGAAAGCGATTTAGCCTTTATCACCCGTCTGGCCGCCGAGGAAGGGCTGTACTTCTTCCACGAATACGAAGAGGGAAAACACCGGGTGGTGTTTGCCGATGATGCGGGTGCGCTGACCAAAGGCCCCGAGCTGTTCTTCAATCTGGCGACGCAGGGGCTGAGCGAGGGCGAATATGTCCGTCGCTTTCACTATGCGGAGCGGGTCAGCACGGCGGAAGTCGAGCTGAAAGACTACAACTTCAAGACACCGGCTTACGGGCTGTCGCACAAGAAGATGAGCAGTGAGCTAGAGCACCAGCGCGAAAGCTATCAGCACTACGACTATCCGGGGCGCTATAAGCAAGACCCGAGCGGCAAGGCGTTCAGCGGCTACCGGCTGGATGCGCTGCGCTCAGGGGCGGTGACGAGCGAAGGGGAATCCAACTGCGCGGGGCTGATGCCGGGCAACACGTTTACCCTGACGGAGCACCCGAATGCGACGCTGAATGCAGTGTGGCAGACGGTGAGCGTGACGCACGTCGGGCAGCAGCCGCAGGCGCTGGAAGAGGAAAGCGGCGGCGAACCGACCACCATGAGCAACAGCTTTGCGGTGGTGAAAGGCACGACGACGTGGCGTGCAGCTATGCCGTACAAACCGATGGTGGACGGCCCGCAAATCGCCACCGTTGTCGGTCCGGCGGGAGAAGAGATTTACTGTGATCAGTACGGTCGAGTGAAACTGCAATTCCCGTGGGACAGATACGGCGCGAGTAACGACCAGAGCTCCTGCTGGGTGCGTGTCAGCCAAGGCTGGGCAGGCGGCCAGTACGGAATGATTGCGATCCCGCGCATCGGCCATGAAGTGATCGTCAGCTTCCTTGAAGGCGATCCGGATCAACCGATTGTGACAGGCAGAACCTTTCACGCGACCAACCCGACGCCGTATGTTTTACCCGCACACAAAACGCGTACCACGCTGCGTACTGATACCCATAAAGGCAGTGGCTTCAACGAACTGCGGTTTGAAGATGAGGCGACGCGTGAACAAATTTATTACCACGCGCAGAAAGATATGGATGGTGTCATCAACAACATTCATCGACAGAGCGTGGGGCGCGATCAGCACCTCAGCGTGACTCAGGATCAGTTCCAGCGGGTCGATCGCCACCGCCATCGAACGATAGGGAAAGATGATTTTGAGAACATTGGTCAGGATCATCATCAGGAGATTGGGCGGAGTTTTATTCAGAAGATTGGCTCTTCCTTCAAGCGCTTTATCGGCGGGGGAGAAATTACCCGTATCGAAGGGAGTCGTCAGACCACGATGTCTGGCTCTGAAGAGACGCTGATTGGGGCGCACCAGCGTATTCTGGTCAATACGGACAGCTATCTGAAAGCCGCGGATATCGTGCTGGAAGCGGGGCAGGCTCTGACCATCAAAGCACCTGGTGGCTTTATCAAGATTGATAGCGCGGGTGTCACAATTTCTGGGACGATTGTGAAGATCAATGATGGCGGTGCGGCGGGTGTAGGGACTGCGCCAGTATCCATTACGCCAGAAGATCCTACGAAGCCGACGCTGCCGGATGCGCCAGACAGACGTTAAGGAGGAACTATGCCAGGTGCTGCACGTTTAGGGGATAGCTGTGCGGGTCACGGCTGTTTCCCTGCCACCCCGATTATCGAAGGCAGCGGTGATGTCATCATCAATGGCAAACCAGCGGCCCGTAAAGGCGATGGGGTTTTGCTCCATGCCTGCCCTTGCCCCAATATGCCTCACGGTGTGCACAACCGTGCGATATCCGCGGGTTCTGGTACGGTCATCATCAACGGAAAGCTGGCGGCGCGTATTGGTGATGCGATCGGCTGCGGCGGCTCGGTTGCTGCTGGCAGTGGGAATGTGATCATTGGCGATTCACCCTATCAATCCCCGGTGAAACCGTGCGCCGAACAATCGGCAAAAAGTCGCGCGCCTCTGTTGGCATTGACGCCAATGCTATTGCCGACGTTAATGGAGTGGGCTTCGGTCGCCGAGCTGCCCATTCTTGATGACCTGCTCTCCGTTGCTCAACGTAAAGATCGCTATCTGGCGCGTGCCAAGTTGGCGACTGAAGCAGCGACGCTGCCGGGACTAGCTGATGCAGCAAAGCGGCTGGCGTTTAACAACGACAGCATTTTACGTGCGGAGGCGGCCCAGTATGTGTATTCGGTCGATGAATTCCGACGAGGCGTGCTGGATAAACTGCCTAAGGCGCCGGTCGGGCTGGATATTCTGGATACGAGTCTATTACCGAGCCTTAAAGGGGCAAAATTTATGGACCCTGATTCAGGGTTTGGTTCTGCTTTGTTCAAGTCTGCGATTAACGGTGAAACGATGCTGACCTATCGGGGAACGAACAATGCGGTGACGGGAGTGAAAGACTGGTTGACCAACGCAGGGCAAGGAATGGGGCTGGAGACAGAACAATACAAGCAAGCGATGTATTTAGCGAAGCAAGTGAAGGAAGCGATTTCTCCACCCCCTGTAATTGTCGGGCATTCATTAGGTGGTGGTTTGGCATCTGCTGGGGTTGGTGTGACTGGGTTACCCGGCTATACCTTTAATGCTGCTGGCTTGCATACCAATACAGTGGCGCGTGTTGGTGGCGCTGACCTAGCGAAAACCGCATCATTAATAAAGACGCAGGCGGTGGATGGTGAGGTATTAACCATGGCGCAAACCTACGGTAAGGCCTTGATTCCTGGCCTACTCTCTGGCGCAGGGGCATTGATTGGTGGCGCTGCTGGTGCGGTTCTTGGGGGAGCCATCGGTGTTGCAAAACTATTGGGAGGGGGCTTGCCGAAAGCAAGCGGTGATATGATGGCGCTTCCCGCAGTTGGCGGCTCGCCGATTGCTCGGCACGGTATGGATCAGGTTATCGCGGGTATTGAAAGCCAGAAAAAGGAAGATATCGGGAAGATAACCAATACATTCAGGGGAATATAATGCAATGGTTGGCACGTATAAAATGGTTGGGCGTCGTTATTTTGGGATTGTTAACCGCTTGTCAGGCAGGAGGACACAGTATGCGGGCGAGTGAACTTTTTGAGCCACCCGTGGTGGCGGTATTGCAGAGTATCCAAAAAGGTGACGAAGCAGCGGCGCGTTATCAGCTGTCGCAGGGCGTTAACCTGAATATTCAGGGCAAAGAAGGGGTGACGCCGCTGCTGTGGCTGATTTATGAAACGCAGGATAAAAAGGCCGTCACGCTGGCGCTTAAATTGGGTGCCGATCCAAATTATAAAGATGGATCTGGTGATAGTGCGGTGAACCGAGTATCTGGTGTTAAAGATCCAGACTGGCTTCGCATTATTCTGGATGCGGGGGGCGATCCGAATGCAATTGGGCGCCTTGGACAACCAGCACTATTTAGTGCCATTAACGAAGAACGCTGGGCCGATATAAAATTACTTGTGGCGAGTGGGGCTGACGTCAATTTAACTGATGAGCAAAAAACCAATAGCGCTCACTATGCTGCTTATCTTAACCAGTATGAAATCTCCTATTGGCTGATTGAGCAGGGCGCTAATGTTAATACCTATTCGGCTACGGGGGCTAGCTTAGCCTGGAGTGTTGAAGACAGCTTATCCATTATGTCTCCTAAATCGCCTCACTACCCTTGGGCACTAAAGGTAAAACAGCTGTTACTGGATCGCGGCGTTAAATTCCCACCGCTGTCACCTGCTGAAGTTCGGGATCGTTGGGAAAAAGGATTGCCAGTCTAGTTTTATTTTGACTCTCCGTTTTATTATTCATTTTACGTTATAAAAATAAACGGCATGTCTCGACCCGATAGTCTACGTGATTATTGGGTCGTTGCTGCTGTGATGAATACACGCTCATCGTATTAAATTTCATTTCATTTATTTACAGGCAAATAACGATGATGGCAAACGGTTATACCCTGTTTGAAATCAGCCAGTTTAATGCGCCGTTGTTCGCTATTATCTCGCCGTTGAGCTATCCCAAATTACCTGAATATTGGCAGGCTTTTCAACCTGCGGCGTCAGATATATGGCAGCAGCTGCATTTTGGCAAGGATGCCGAAAACTGGCAGATGTGGGCGCCTCTTGTGGTGAAAATAGAAGAAGGCAAACCAGGAGAAACACTGCTGCACTGGCTGACTGAGACACAGCCGGAGCGGCATGGTGGCGTGATCCTCATGCATGGCGAACTGACATTGCAGCAGATGGCTGATTTTTGGCAGCAGCGCATTTCCTGTCTTTGGCCTGATGGCACACGAGCGCTATTTCGTAGCTATGCACCAGAGGTTTTATCGGCCTGGTGGCCTACTCTGGATCGTGCTGCTCAAACGGATTTTCTCGGCTCGCTGAATAATATGTATTTACCCATAGTGAGTAGCGAACATGGGGAGTATCAGCTATTCGCACAACAGGAAATGAATAACGAAAATAAGAACGAAATTAAGAAAGACTATCAAATTAATTTAACGCGTTATCAATATTATCTTCTCGCTAATGACAATCGCCTACACCGGTTGGCAAATGAACTCTTTCTTTTTGTCAGCGCGAAATGTGTTTTTCCACTGGACATCGAAATAGTAAAAGAACGCTTTATTAGCGGCATTGCATTAGCAGGAAAATATTATCCCAAAGCCAGCGAAGCGGAGTGTGAAGCCTGGTCCGCTCATCGCTGGGTACTCGGTAGTGAATTTTATTTGCACCCGATCTTTATTCATCTGACAGAGCGCTATTCGATTGCGGACAGTATTCGGATTTTTAAATCCGAACCTGAACGCATTGAGAGCGTGCAACTTAATTACCATCGCCCCAGTTGGATGCGGGGAGAGTTACCTGACATAACGGAGGTCACGCTGTGAGTGTATCGCAACCTTTCCTTGAATTGACGCCGGAAGATGACGCTGTCTGGCAAACGCGTATCGCTCAGGGCGGCTGTTTTGTTATCGCCGAAGCGTCGATGAACGATGCTGTGCCGTGGCTGGCCGAACGCTGGGGGGGCAGCCTGGAACAGACGCGCTTGTACTGGGGTGAGGCAGGGCGCGTTCATGCCTCGGTGTCACCCTACTGCATCCCGCTTCATGCCGCTAACTGGTCGCAGGTGAAAGAACACATTGTCACCCAGCTTGGCTGGGGAATGGGTCTACAGCTGGAATGGTTTATGCAGGCATATTCACCGCTCGATCAACTGCTTGAGGTTACAAAGCATCTGCGACAGTGGAGCCTGGTGACCTCACCTTCTGGGGAGAATGCCATCCTGCGCGTGGGGGACTGGCAGGTGGTGAATCAGCTATTATCCGCCAGCTCCGCACAAGAAGCCTGTGCACTCTATGGCCCAATAGCCAGCTTCTGCGACATTTCCCCTGACGGCGCGGTACGTGCCTTAAATCTCACTGCCCGCGAACCACACTCTATTCCAGACATCCTGCCGCGCCAACTGAGTGACGAACAATGGCAAGCCATCATGGTGCCTTACGGACATCACAATCTGGCGCGCTATAGGGAACATCTGCGTGCTTACCATGCTGACTGGCAACACGCGCCTGATGATGAACTACAGGCGTTTACCCATCAGCAGACGGAACAGGCGAAAAACAACGGCTTTAACAACGACCGCGATATCGTGCGCTGGCTGGCATTGGCGACAGAACTCTCGCCGGAATTCATGCATCAGCCCTGGGCAAAAAATATTCTGATACAGCCTGAATACATTGGCACGCAAAGCCGTATGGATCGTCTGTATCAGGCAGCCATTGACCACCTGGACGAAGCATAAAATAAAAAGGACGTCATTTCATGAGTCAGGATAAACAGGCTTCATTACACCAAAGTGGTGCCGCAGCGAAAAAAGAGTTTTCAACGGATAAAATTATTCAAGGGGGATGTAAAGAATGTGCGTGTGAAACCTTTGTTCAGTATGTTTACTCATCAGGGGATCCCGTGCCAAATGCCCCTTTTGTTTTAACCGATAGCAAGGGGAATAAAACCGACGGACAAACGGATGAAAATGGTTACTTTAAAGTCCAAAATATGGCGTGTAGTACTTATCAACTTGATATTAAGGAAGGTTCAGATGATTTTTCTTCCCCTGATACCGTAGAGAATAATCCAGTCCTTCAATCTAATCCCGCTCATGCAGCGTTAGCGGGGGAATATTTCACACTTTATTTGCTACTGCATAAAAAAGGGATTGTAGAGTACGACACCGAGGACAGTGAACGCTATGATGAAGTGAATGTTGATGATAGTACATGGGGGGGACGATTTTTTTCTAATGTAGAAGATAAATATCAACTAGCCTATGACCGTTTTCAAACATTAAAAAAACAAATTAATGCAGGGGATCGTGAATTCAAACGGGCAATTAATAAAATTCACCATAGCTTGTCGGCAGAGGTTGCCGATCAGACAACAGAAACAGCGGTTTTGCTGCTTTGTCAAATCATTCTCGGTTTTATCCCTGTTGTTGGTCAGGCACCCGATGTTTATTTTATTGGTGAGTGGTGTTGGGCCGCCTATAAAAAACCAGATAACCTAGAGGATAACTACTTCCTTGCTGAAGGTGCACTGAATGTTGTAGGTGTTATTCCTGGTCCTGGACATGCGTTAAAAATTGCGGGTAAATCTATTTTCCGTGCAATGAAGGCATTAGAAAAAAGTGCGTTAGATAATCAAGCTGTTCAGTTGGCTGTTCGTGAAATTAGAAATATATCTAATGGTAATATTGTTCGATGGTTAACTGACTTCGCGGAAAAAATTAATAAAGAGGCTAAAGAGGCTATAAATCTTCTCAATAAAATAATTACGGCTATTGAACTGATGGTGAATAACGCCACAAGTTCAGCAAAAAGTTGGATTATTGCATTTGCAAAAGATAGCTTTTCGGCAATTTGTGGGGTTATTAAAAAACTAATTAATAAATTTAAAGAAATTATTGATGGGATTATCCAGAAAGTTAATACGTTTATTGGGAAAATTATTACCAGAAAATCTGGAACAGCGGTAGGTAAAGATAAGGCGGCAAAACCTGAAATTAAAGTTGCAGATAAAACTCCATCAGATGTTGATGGCACTCCCGGCCATACGTCATCTACGGCTAGCACGGCAGATGGAAAGACCTGCTCTACATCAAATAAATGCCAAGGTGAAGGTGAACCAGTCGATATGGCCACGGGGTATATGGTGGAGTGGCGTACTGATTTCCAACTAGCTGGTATTTTACCGCTGGCGATGAAGCGTTATTACCGGTCTGGTGGTGAGAGGAAGTCAGGTTTATTAGGATCACTATGGCGTAGTAATTGGGATATGAGCCTGATACTTGAAGAAGGTGTGGTGACACTGACTGACGGTGAGTTCAATCAGGCGATATTTGTTTTGCCTGTCGAGGGGGAATGTACCCGTTCGCCATCTAACCCACAGTGGCGATTGACCCGCCAACAGGGGCGGTTGATTCTGCAATATGCAGGTGGTTTGCATTATCGGTTTGAGCACGCCAGAGGGATGGAATTATGCCTAACATCCATAGAAGATCGCCAGGATAACCAGATCTCGCTGATTTGGGAGTTTGGCGTATTACGCTGGGTGGCTTTGCCTGATAAGCGCTTGATTCATGTGGAAACCCGTCGTCAGCGCATTACTTGTTTAACGTTATGTGATGCTAATCGCAAGCCTTTGAAAACACTGGCTAGCTATACCTATGACAGAAATGGATATTTACTGAGCGTACGGGCAGACGAGGGGCGTAACTTTGATTATCGTTATTCTCCTGAAGGTTGGTTGGTACGCTGGTCGGATTTAGCATTGACTTGGGTTGAGCACGACTACGATAAAAAAGGCCGTGTAATACGTGACAGAACCTCGGAAGGCTACTGGCCGGGGCACTTTGAATATGACGATGATACTCTGACCAGTCATTACCACAGCGGATTTGGTGGGGTGACCAGCTATGTGCGCGATGAGCGTAATAATATTCTGTCAAAGCGTACGCCGGACGGTGGTGAGACCCAATTCGAGTGGGTGGACAACCAACTGGTGGCAGAGACTGATCCGCTGGGGGGCCGCACGGCGTATCAGCGCAATGACTGGGGGCTGGTGACCGAGGTTACCCTGCCCGACGGCGCGACACATCACTACGCGTATGACGATAACGGACAACTGCTGGCTTATATCGACCCGCTGGGCAGCGAATGGCATTACCAGCGTAATGCTGCTGGGCAGGTTGTTGAAGTGAACGACCCGGAAGGGCGCGAGTGGCTGTATCGTTACGGTGAAACAGGGCAACTGTCGACGGTGATAGGCCCGGATGGCGTGTTGCAGTGTTATCACTATAACCGCCGTGGCCTGCTGAGCCGCCTTGAGCGGGATAATGCACCGGCGGTGATGTTCCGGTATGACGACCTTGACCGCCTGACGGAGCGGCATATCGGGCATGAAGCGGGTGTGCAGGTGCGGCGCTGGGAGTATGACGGCGTGCGTGAGTCACCGTCGAAAGTGGTGTACGAAGACGGCAGCGAAACGCAGTTTGGTTACGATGTGGAAGGTAACCTGACGGCGGTGACGGATGCGCTGGGGCAACGTTACCAGTTCCGCTACGGGGCGTTTGATAATCTGCTGGAAGCGACCGACCCACTGGGGGCGACGGTGCGCTATCACTATAACGCGGAAGCGGAGTTCGCCGGAGTAACGAACAGTCATGGACGGGACTGGACGTACGGCTTTGACTCCAGCGGTCGGCTGAATGAGGAGCGGCATTACGACGGGCGGGTGTACCGGTATCAGTACGATGTGGCAGACCGTCTGGTGCAGCGTACTGCGCCGGATAGCAGCGCGCTGCATTACGAGCACGATGCGGCAGGGCGGATAACGCGTATCACGGCGCGGAAAGCGGACGGGGAAACCGACGGCATTACCGAACTGGCGTATGACGTGGCGGGCCGGCTGACCAGAGCCGCCAGCCCGGATGCGGTGGTGGAATATGCCTATAACCGGGCGGGTCAGGTGACGTCGGAAACGGTGAACGGCGAGGCGGTGCAGAGCGGTTACGATGCAGGCGGCCAGCGTGCCGTGGTCGAAGGGATACTGGCGCCGCTGCAACTGGCGTGGCAGTCGGGGCGGCTGTCGTCGCTGGGCATTGGTTCCCATCAGCCGTTGCAGTTCAGCCACACGTCAGCGGGAGAAGAGCAGCGGCGCACTAACGGCAGCGGATTTGCATTGCGCCACGAGTGGAGCCCGACGGGGCTGCTGCAGCGTCAGGCGCTCGAAGGGGCGGACGGCCGGGTGAATGACGTGCTGGAGCGCCGTTACCAGTACGATGTGCTGGACCGTCTGACGGGTATCAGCGACAGCCACTGGGGCGAGCAGGCGTTCCGGCTGAACGGGGCAGGCCAGGTGACGGCAGAGCGTCGCGATGAGGGACGGCGGCGTCAGGCGCGGCTGTTTGGCTACGACAGCGAACAGAACCTGTGCGAGATGTCGCAGATAGCGCCGGGGCTGGGTGAGACGCTGAAGGTGCAGGATGCGGTGGTGCAGGCGTCGGCGCGGTACGATGCAGCAGGCCGAGTGGTGGAGCGGGGCCATACGCAGTACCGGTATGATGACTGCGGGCGTCTGGCGATGAAGCGGGAAACGCGGCCGGGATTCAGGCCGAAGGACACGCACTTTAACTGGGACGTGCAGGACCGTCTGGTACGGGTGAGTCTGCCGGACGGGGCGCGGTGGCGCTATCGTTACGATGCGTTTGGTCGCAGAGTCAGCAAGGTGCGCGAGGGACAGGCTCCTTCGGCGCTGGCGGTCGCGCGGGTGGCGTATCGGTGGGACGGTGACCAGCTTATCGGTCAGCAGCAGTACTATGCAGATGGCAGTGCCGCAAGGGAAGTGCAGTGGGTGTACGAGCCGGGTAGTTTCCGGCCGCTGGCGCAGGTGGAGGCACAGGGCGACAGCACGCAACTGCACTACATCGTGACCGACCTGACGGGAACGGCGAGAGAGCTGTGCAGCGAGGAAGGGGAAATCCGCTGGCGTGGCGAGCAAGGGCTGTGGGGGGCACACCGTGAAGAGCGACGGCCTATCCCGCTGCGGCGCTACCTGGGCGATGCAGCGAACGAGGAAGTGTACTGTGAGCTGCGCTATCAGGGACAGCTGTATGACGCGGAAACGGGGCTTTACTACAACCGGCATCGTTACTATGATGCGGATAGCGGACAGTACCTGTCGCCAGACCCTATAGGTTTACACGGTGGCATTCGACCTCAGGCGTACGTCCACAACCCATTAGAGTGGGTAGATCCGCTGGGACTGGCTGCATCTGGATGTAAAGGTACAAGCCATTTAGATAATCCAAAGAAAAAGGTTAATTCTGCTGAGGTTGGCGATATTGTTCGAACTCCATCATCACATCCTGAGGATTTTACAAAGATAAGGGGAGGGGATTATAAAAATCAAAATACAGGAGAAATATGGAGTAAAAGTAATACCACTCATAGTGATAAGTTAGGAGAATGGAAGGTTGGGATAGGAAAGAATGCACCTACCCCAAGTAAAAAAATTACCGTGGGGATGAGTGATGGAAAAATCATTAAAATTGACAAGTGATTCTTTTCATTTGACTAATATTAATTTCAGTTCATTTAGTTCATCAAATAAATGGGTTGGTTGTTTTGAAAGAAACTCATCATTTTCACTGTCGTTAATTGATGAGTCTATAAAAATAGTGAGTGATTTTTTTTCTCCATATTGGGAGGGTTTTTTTGCTCTGTCAGCCTTATCTTTTGATGATGAAAGGGAACGTGATGAGAGTATAATAAATGAATATGGAGGGTTGTATAATGATTCTAAGGTTAATGGTTATTTGAAATCACTAAATGATGATTTTGAAAGTTACTTATATGGTGATGCTCTGTTGTCAGCATCTTCATTAAGTCTGCATTTTGATAATAATAATTTCATGGATGTTTGTAAGTTAATTATGGGGCATGGAGGTGTGTTAGGCCAGGTTTTTTTTATGGTTAATTTGAAGTTAAAATTGGCGATATATCCTCATGGTGATATCGGTTTTGGTATCATATCTTTTGATGAGGATGACGTTTTTTGTCAATCTTTTTTGAATTCTCTCAGTGGAAATAAGAAATTTAATGTAATTACATGATTTTTTATTAAACCTATAATAGGTTTTATTTTATAGCCGAAAGCGATCACTCGATCCTTCCGGCTTTTTCATTTTATTAGTGGTCAATCGCTACAAATTAATCTGCGTCTCAACAATAATCCTCCCCCTTTCCACCGTAACGGTAACGGGCATCCCGGTGATAAAGCCACACTCTTCGAGCCAGCGGCCTTTGAGGTTGATGGCGGAGGGCGGGTTGGGCTTGCCGTTGTGCTGTAAGTAGACCGCTTTTAGTTCCACACACTTTTTGAGATTTCCGGTTTCTCGGCCATCAGCCGATATTCTTCCGGCGTCAGGCGCTCGAAGGGGCGGACGGCCGGGTGAATGACGTGCTGGAGCGCCGTTACCAGTACGATGTGCTGGACCGTCTGACGGGTATCAGCGACAGCCACTGGGGCGAGCAGGCGTTCCGGCTGAACGGGGCAGGCCAGGTGACGGCAGAGCGTCGCGATGAGGGACGGCGGCGTCAGGCGCGGCTGTTTGGCTACGACAGCGAACAGAACCTGTGCGAGATGTCGCAGATAGCGCCGGGGCTGGGTGAGACGCTGAAGGTGCAGGATGCGGTGGTGCAGGCGTCGGCGCGGTACGATGCAGCAGGCCGAGTGGTGGAGCGGGGCCATACGCAGTACCGGTATGATGACTGCGGGCGTCTGGCGATGAAGCGGGAAACGCGGCCGGGATTCAGGCCGAAGGACACGCACTTTAACTGGGACGTGCAGGACCGTCTGGTACGGGTGAGTCTGCCGGACGGGGCGCGGTGGCGCTATCGTTACGATGCGTTTGGTCGCAGAGTCAGCAAGGTGCGCGAGGGACAGGCTCCTTCGGCGCTGGCGGTCGCGCGGGTGGCGTATCGGTGGGACGGTGACCAGCTTATCGGTCAGCAGCAGTACTATGCAGATGGTAGTGCCGCAAGGGAAGTGCAGTGGGTGTACGAGCCGGGTAGTTTCCGGCCGCTGGCGCAGGTGGAGGCACAGGGCGACAGCACGCAACTGCACTACATCGTGACCGACCTGACGGGAACGGCGAGAGAGCTGTGCAGCGAGGAAGGGGAAATCCGCTGGCGTGGCGAGCAAGGGCTGTGGGGGGCACACCGTGAAGAGCGACGGCCTATCCCGCTGCGGCGCTACCTGGGCGATGCAGCGAACGAGGAAGTGTACTGTGAGCTGCGCTATCAGGGACAGCTGTATGACGCGGAAACGGGGCTTTACTACAACCGGCATCGTTACTATGATGCGGATAGCGGACAGTACCTGTCGCCAGACCCGATAGGGCTGGGTGGGGGAATAAGGCCACAAGCCTATGTTCATAACCCGCTCATTTGGGTTGATCCGCTCGGGTTAACGGAAAAAGAAGGCGTCACAACCTTTTATCATGCCGGGAATATACAAGGCCCTATAGATCCTTCAAAAGGTCGGGCAAACTTAGATTTTAACCCAGCAGGTCAAGGCGGCTTTTATGTAACAACAGACAAAGTTCAAGCGGAAGAATGGTCAAAACTACGCGATCACCCTACGATCGCCCAGTTTGATATTCCGAATTCTGAACTCAAAAAACTTGATATCAAAGATTTCAGCTCAGCCAATGGTGAATGGGCTGATTTTGTGACTCAAGGCAGAGCTGGGACTCTTTCCCATAGTCATGATGCTGTGAGTGGTCCGATGTTGGGTAATCCAGGTGCAGTGAAAAGAGGAAAGGTTCCGACAAGTAAAGGCAGCCAATTTGCTATCTTTTCTGATGAAGCAGCAAGACTATTCGACAGATTTAAATTATAGAGACTAATATTATGATAGACGATGTGAATATATCTGATAATTTGACTTTTTGTGATAATGAAACCGGTGATGAAGTTATATTTAATTATCATACTTGGTGCGAAGTAATAATTGCTGTGGTTTTTAAATATACTGGAAAGACCAAAGAGGAAAGTGACTACTTAGTTCATTCTAGCCAATTAATAAAAAATGCTACTAATAGCTATATGTCAGTTGTGCTGTGTAGTCATGAGATTGAGTACCATTGGGCTATGTTGATAGCATATGGTGATTTATATTGGAAGAATGGGGTCAGTCAAGATGAACCTGATGGATATTGGGAATGGGAATCTGAATACAGAAAGGCTAATTGTTTAGCTGAAGAAAGTTTTGTCTTTATTGATTGAGTTTTAGCCGGAAGCGATCACGCGATCCTTCCGGTTTTTTTATTTTATTAGTGGTCAATCGCTATAAATTAATCTGCGGCTCAATAGTAATCTTTCCCCACTCAACTGTGACGGTAACGGGCATCCCGGTGATAAATCCCGACTCTTCGAGCCAGCGGCCTGCCAGTGTTAACGTGCCGTTGTCCTACCCAGTTCGCTCCTTCTGTCTCGTTATCGTCGAGTTTAGCCATTAGCGCCGCGAGAAAACCCAGTTCATTAATAAAACGACTAATGGCAGCGGCTGCCGTCGCTGTTATGATGTGGCACAGGCAGACAGGGAAGTCACAGCATGGCGGTAGCGTGTCCGGGCAAAAGTGCGTGTCAGGGGGCGGGTTACGGGGGGGGGCCGAAAACTCTGCCTGAAAAGCATTTTGTTTCAATGGGTTAAGTGCGCTAAGAAATACGACTGTATCAGGATCGTCCCTATGACCCTATAGGGCTGGGTGGGGGGATAAGGCCGCAGGCGTACGTCCACAACCCATTAGAATGGGTAGATCCGCTGGGGCTGACGCCGAAGGAAGGAAGCCAAACTGATAAGAAGCATACGGGGACAACTTATCGGGGATTGACCGAAGAACAAAAAGCTCAGGCTAAGGCAGGTAAAGATATTCAGCCTAAAAACCCGTGTGCTGATTATTCAGCACAAGAGCATGTGAGTAATGGGAAATTAGATACGCAATTAATATCAACAACAAAAAAAGAAAAAACCGCCGATTTTTATAATAGGAATGGTTGCAAGATAAAAGTAGATTTATCAAAAATACCTGATGAAAATATTATCGATGTTAGCGACGGAGGGGGCTTGAGTGGTAAAGCAGCAAGGTACGCTAAGAAAGATAGAGAAGTACTGATTAAAAACGGTATTCCCGCCGGCGCATATGAGATAATAGAATGACTAATGATTTAAATTCCCGTCTAGTGTATCTGTCTGAAGAGTTAGCTTCATCTTACGAGAAAGAATATTCCTCCGATGATGAGGAATATTTTGAAAATAAGAGAATAAAATCAGAACTAGTTGATTTTATTATTGATGCTAACTCTCGTGGTGAAATGTCATTTGTTGATAACGCATTTGAAATTCTTTTAGAGAATACGGGATGCCAAGAGGACTTTGAAATTTTGGAGGAAATTCTCCGTCCTGTTATTGAGAAAAAAATCATCGATGAAGACTTATTGGAAAAGCATCTACAAGAAAGTCCATTATCTCGATGGTTATAGGTGAGTTTAAACTAGGTTAGGTAATAAAAGCCGGAAGCGATCTGACGATCCTTCCGGCTATTTTATTTTTAGCGGTTGGTATTATTACGCCAGCACAGTCCCCTGTTCTGCCCGAATCGTTATTCTGCTGGGCAGCACGTCAATTATTAACGGCTGGCCGAGTAACCCGCTCAGGGTGAGCCAGTCGCCTGCCAGTGTTAATGTGCCGTCATCCCCCACCCAATCCGCGCCTTCCGCTTCGTTGCCGTCCAGTTCCGCCATCAGCGCAGCAATATCAGTATCCTCATCCAGTCGTGTGAGTATCAGCCCGTTGCGGTAAAGGTGGATACGGAACAGGGTATGGGCGGTAAAACCCGCCTGCGCCAGTTCGTGGCCCGTCAGCGTCAGTTCCGGCAGGTCGCCGTGCTGGAAAGCGTATCTTATGCTCATCGTGCGCTCTCCATGCTCAGCCCGCCGGGAAAGCGGTTCAGCCAGCTTGCGGCAGCACGTTCATCGAATGGCGCGATGCTCAGCGCTTGCAGGTCTTGCCAGAGTGCGCGGATATCCTGCGTGGTGATGACAATGCAGCCGGGCATGATGCGGGCGTGCAGGTGCGGCGCTGGGAGTATGACGGTGTACGCGAGTCACCGTCGAAAGTGGTGTGCGAAGACGGCAGCGAGACGTAGTTTGGTTACGATGTGGAAGGTAACCTGACGGCGATTACGGATGCGTTGGGGCAGCGCTCCCCGTTCCGCTACGGGGCGTTCGATAACCTGCTTGAAGCGACCTGCGCTATCACTACAATGCGGAAGCGGAGTTCGCCGGGGGGGAAAAATAATTAGGGACGCGGCGTACGATACTGAAAAAAGGGAAGAGATCAATCTGTATCGTTACTTATCCTCATTTTTAATAATTACTTTCTTAATCCTTGTTATATTTATTTATGATCGAATTTAATCATTAGCAGTGTAAATAAAAATACTGAATATGTTATTCAGTATTTTTTTTGTATTCGCGTAAAGATTTTATTCTATTGTTTCTACGCCACTGCTATGTAGTTTATTTCCCTTTTTTAAATTAATGTAAAGTAATGAGGTTTTTTTGTATATGATGAATAATGAATTAGTTTCATCGCTAATATTAAGTGAGTTAATTCAATATCGGCGTAGATTTACCCAGTCGATTAAATCAATTAGTGAAGAAGAGTCCCAGGTGACTCAGGTTCAATTACCCAGAATTCGAGCGTTTGTTGAAAAGGGGCGTCAAATTGAACTCATTCTTCCTGCGTTTCCAGTTAAATCTCCGAACCCTTATAAAGTGCTGGGTAGAGTACCGGATATGGCGGAGCGTTTGTCCCTGATCTTTCTGAATTCACTATGCCAGCGTATTCAGCTTTATTATCCGGCAGGAGCGCACATCCGTATTTGCTCGGATGGACATGTATTCGGTGACCTGATTGGGACTAGCGACGAAACGATTAACATCTATCAGGATGAGATTGAAAATTTACTGCATGAGTTGGGTGCCGTTCATCTCAGCGTCTTTAATCTTAAGGACGTAGAGAATATGGCGCCACTAACTGCTGACTATGATCATCTTCGCCAGCGGTTGGTTGAGGATTACGCCGAATCAGAAGAGGAGATCAAGGCGCAGCTCATGCAGAGCGAAGAAGGCTTGCAGCTTTATCGTTCAATAACCCGCTTTCTCTATGAGGATAGCCTGCGGCCTGACTATACCGGCTCTAATGCGGCGTTACAGAAGGATGCCAAAAAACGCGCGTGTGGCGTTATTCAACGCAGCTGGGCGTGGGGCAATCTGCTTGCTGAACAATTCCCAGATGCCATCCGGTTGTCTATTCACCCTCAGCCTTCGGACAGCCTGAAGCTAGGTATTCATATGATGCCCACGAAGGACGATTGGTTGACGCCCTGGCATGGTGTGGCCGCCAATGTTAATGGGCAGTTTGTGCTGATGAAGAATGCCGATGCACAGCAGTTGGACGGTGAGGTTGTGGAGATCCGCGGTACGCCTAGCCATTACTTAGTTAAGCAGCCTGATATGGCATAAGCGTTATCGTTCACCGAGACATCGAGATTGTCATCTTATAAAGAAATATACACGATGGAAAATAGCATGAACTGTCGCATCGAATCGCTTTCCCCTTTTGGCGCGCTGCTGACGCCAGTTGAAGTGGGGCAGAGCATTGCCACACTACCGATTGATACATTGCGTGAGCTCGCCCGCGAATATCATCTTCTGGTACTGCGTGGGTTCTCTTCTGGGTTTTCCGATCCTGAAACGTTGACCGAGTATGCCGGGCACTGGGGGGAAATCATGATGTGGCCTTTCGGGGCTGTGCTGGACGTCAAGGAGCATGCGGATACCAAGGATCACATCTTTGATAACAGCTATGTGCCGCTGCACTGGGACGGTATGTACAAACCAACCATCCCCGAATTTCAACTGTTTCACTGCGTTTCTGCGCCGGGGCAGGATCAAGGCGGGCGTACCACGTTTGTCGATACCACGCGTTTGTTGGCAGAGGCTGATGCACAATTAGTCGATGAGTGGCGGCGTGTTTCAATCACTTACCGTATTAAAGCCGTTGTGCATTACGGTGGTGAAGTCACGTCTCCATTGGTCATCCCGCATCCCAACGGCACGGGTGAGATTATGCGTTATAACGAACCGCCAACCGAAGGGGAGCGTTTCCTTAATCAGCATGCGCTCGAATACCACAATGTTACGCCGGAAACGCAAAACGCATTTAGCCAGACGTTACGGCAGCATTTGTACGATCCCCGTTATTACTATGCGCATCAATGGTTACAGGGAGATGTTGTGATAGCCGACAATTTCTCGCTGCTGCATGGCCGTGAAGCCTTTACGGCGCATTCTGCACGCCACCTCCAGCGCGTGCATATTCAGGGCACCCCGATTTGTGTGAATACCTGCATCGATAACGCAGCATAAGGAAAAGTATCATGGCACATATTCTTATGGCGGCGATGGCGACGCCGGGGCACGTTTACCCTTTACTGACTATCGCTCGCTATCTGGTTGAGCAAGGGAACGATGTCACGCTGTTTAGCGGCGCGTTGTTTCGTGAGCAGGCGGAAGCGGCTGGCGTCGGGTTTATCCCTTTTAGCGATGACATTGATTTCGACTACCGGCACCTTGAGCAGCATTTCCCCCAACGCGCGATGTTGCCGCCGGGTAACGCGCAGATGGCTCTGGCTCTGAAAGATTTCTTTGCGGCCCCGATTCCACTGCTGGATAGCCAACTACGTGACGCATTGGCAAAGACCCGCGCCGATTTGCTCATCGTTGAAAACTGTTTTTATGGTGTCTTGCCGCTGCTGTTCTCCAGAGAGCGGCCGCCCGTCATCGTAATAGGTGTTACGCCATTGTCCTATTCGACGCGAGATTCTGTTTTCTATGGGCCTCGTATTCCTCCCAAATTGTTGCCGCCTGACCTGAGCCATGAACAACTGGTCGATGAAGAAACGCGGGGATTGATGAGCGAGGTTCAGCACGCGTTTAATCATGCGATGGTGCAGTCGGGAGGAAAGCCTCTCGAACAGCCTTTTATGGATACACTGATTGGCCGTTGCGATCGTTTCTTACAGTTATCCACCACTGAGCTTGAGTATCGGCGTGATGATTTGCCACAAAGTGTACGATTTATTGGGCCATTATCCCACCACGCGGCAGCAGAACGTGTTCCGCAATGGTGGGCACCGGACGACAAGCGGCCACTGATTATCGTTTCACAAGGCACATTGGCGAATGTCGATCTCCAGCAGCTCATTGGGCCAACGCTGCGCGCATTAGCTGACTTACCTGTCAGAGTGCTGGCGACCACTGGGGGGCGTTCGGTTGATTCGCTGCAAGCCTCCTTGCCTGAAAATGCCAGAGTGGTGAGCTTCCTCTCTTATGACGATTGGCTGCCAAGGGCGTCGATCGTCATCAGCAATGGCGGATACGGTTCGATTAATGCTGCGCTGAAAGATGGCGTTCCCTTAATTGTGGCCGGTGTTGGGGAAGATAAGCAGGAAGGTGCTGCGCGTGTAGTATTTGCCAAATGTGGGATTAACCTGCAAACCAGTACGCCGAGTGAACAGCAGATTAAGCAGTCTGTTATTGAGATATTGGAGGATCCTGGTTATTTACAGCGTGCAAGGTGGATTCAGGCAGATTATGCAAGCCATGATGCGCTTGCTCTGATTAAGGCCGAAGTGAATGCGCTATCCCTTCCAAATGAATGTCCGCTAAAGGAGGGCGGTATAACATCAGGTAAGGATGTTTCTCTGCTTCGCGTTTAGCCATTATTTCATCGTAATAACGTGCTGAAATCGGTCACGCGTTATGGGGTGAAACCGTGTCCCATAACGCTATTGCAGATCATGTTTTTAAAATAGAATACACGCACGGATGTTCTATCCCAGGGGGGCAGTAAATGAAACTATTTTTGGCCGTGATTTTTTCAGTATTGATAATGCCCCAGACCGGTTTTTCGGCAACCAAAACGGATGTGCTGACGGTGCTGAAGCATTTGGATGTGACCACTTTCCGCAGTTCTTTTGGGCCGAGACATTTTCCCAAGGGGACGCTGCTGAAAGATACCAGTGACTATGTTTTTAGCCAGGAAAAAGGCTGGGCGGACGCAACGGAGAAAGATGGCAGTTGGACGTATTCACTGCGTATTATCTCGGAGAATGAAAAAGAGATCATTGCCTGTTTCGTGGATGATGCTCACATTGGGAGTTACTTTTCAAGGAAGCCTTTCCTGATAAAGAAAACGAAAAATACTCAGGCGTATTCCGTGATCGAGCCTGATCACGATGTAGAAGGATGTGAGCTCAATCCCAAGGATCAATAATCCTGATCGTCGTTGGTAAATGAACCACGTTATCCGAACGTTGTTAAAAATAAGGAGCCGCTATAAGCCGCTCCTTTGTTGTTTCTATACCCGTTATACTTCAAGTTGCATGTGCGTCGGCTGCGTTCAGTCACCCGAATCACTTACTTGAGTAAGCTCATCGGGATTCCTTCCCTTACCGCCTTCCTGAAACTCGAATTATTTAGGGTATATATTTTTATTTTACAGCGCCTTATCGGTCAGCAAGGCAACCTTGCTGGCTGTTGAGACACGCTCAAGGTAGGCGTGGACGTTAGGGCCAAACTGCACGCCTTTCACGATCGTGAGCGATAGTAAGATCGGGAACAGAATAAAATCGGTGGTGGAAATGGCGCTGACGTTTGCCAGACGCGGCTCCAGCGCATCGAGTTTTTGCTCCACTTCCGCAATCAGCTCTGGCGTTTTTGCTATTAGTGCATCCAGATCGCCGAAGGCTTTCTCTTCACGCAGAATGTAGGCATGACGCGCCTCTGGCGTGGAAAGCTCTTTGAAGTCGGCTTTTGTGAAGCGAGGGATCGCAAGGTTAAACACCGCGCTGGAAACGGATTTACACCAGGCTTCAATCTCGGCATCAACTGGTTTGTCGGCGATTAATGGCGCTTGCTTGCTGTCGACATAGTGGACGATATCCATGCTTTCTGGCATGAAACTGCCATCTTCTTTCTGCAGGATAGGTACCACTTTGCGGCCCACCATGCGTGTTGGCGTGTCGATGTCGCCTTCCATAATGACGGATTGCTCAACAGGCAGATCTTTCAGACCAAAAATCATTCTGGCTCTGACACAGAATGGGCAGTGTTCGTAAATGAAAAGTTTCATGCATCGCCTCGTAAGATTTTGAAAAAGTCAGCAAAAATTTGCTAGCCCGGTCATGACAAGTCATGCCATCAGAGTAATACCTGATACGGTCGGCGGTAAAGTGAATGTGCCTGACGATGGTGATAACAGGGAAAGGAAGGGCGCAGTGTGGATCCGCCTTATCCTCGCCGGATTACGGTATGATGCAGTGAAACCCCTTTTTCGGAAGAGAAATCATGGATCGCCTGAGCGCGCTGGAAACTTTTATCTGCGTTTTTGAAACGGGTTCGTTTTCCGCTGCGTCTCGCAGGCTCGGTATTGGGCAGCCTGCGGTTTCCAAAGCGATTATGCAGCTTGAAAATCAGCTGGCAACGCCTCTGCTGCTCCGTTCTACCCGAGGGCTGACACCGACAGAAGCTGGGCAGAGTTTTTATGAGCAAATCTCCCCCGCATTAAAGGTACTGAGGGATGCCCAAGAGCATGTGGTTAGCGGGAGCGCTGCGCTGTCTGGGCGGCTACGCATCTGTGCACCCGTCACCTTTGCCAGACTGCACATTATGCCGCGACTCTATGAGTTCATGGCAGAACATCCGCAGCTAAATATTGATGTCATTCTGGACGATCGTCCGATCGATCTGATTGCTGAAGGAATTGATGTAGCACTGCGTTTGGGTGAAATGAAGGATTCAAGCCTGATCGCCCAGCGTTTGGCCTCGTGTTCCATGCGCCTCTTAGCGACACCCGATTATTTTGCCGTTCATGGCATGCCTGCTTCTCCTGATGCACTGGCTGCGCATCCTGCCGTCATTTATTTGCAGGGAGAGAGAACCGATCGTTGGATTTTTTCTCGGGATGGAACACAGACCACGGTATTCCCCAATGGGCGTATCCGTGTTTCTGCGGCGGAAGGCGTACGTGCAGCGGTGCTGTCCGGTGTAGGGTTGACCATCGCTTCCGAGTGGATGTTTGCTCCAGAGCTTGAGAGCGGGCAGGTCGTCACCGCGCTGGATTCATGGTCGCTGGGTAAGATGGATCTGTGGGCTGTCTACCCCGGAGGCCGCATGACATCAGCTCGCGCCAGAATTTTTACCGATTTCGTTCAGCGTCTTTTCTCCTGACGTATTCCTATTTGGAATAGCTGATATTCATCTTGCCTCTCTACTGGGAATGAGTATGACGTCTTATGCTCTGCTCATTGTTTGCCGATTTCCGGCAGGAAACACACAAATAGGTATGATGATGAGCACATTATCCAGCGAAGCCGATGTCAGAGCGCGGCAGGTTCCCAGCAAAGTATTGATTTTCTCGATGGCGGCAGCCAGCGGTATTTCTGTTGCCAATATCTATTACAACCAGCCGATGCTGGGCGTGATCGGCGAAAGTTTTACGTCAAGCGGGGCGGTTTCGCTGATCCCAACCGTGACGCAGTTGGGCTACGCCTTGGGACTGCTACTGCTGGTTCCGCTCGGTGATAAGTTCGATCGGCGTCGGCTGATCGTGTGGCAATTTTTGCTGCTGGCGTTGGCCTCTGCATTTGCTGCGTTGTCGACATCGGCTTTTGCCTTGTTAAGTGCCTCGTTGATTATTGGTTTTGGTGCCACCGCTGCACAGCAGATTGTTCCGGCTGCGGCGGCACTGGCCGATGCGAAGCAGCGCGGTGCGATTGTCGGAACGGTCATGAGTGGGTTGCTAAGTGGGATTCTGCTTAGTCGCACGATTGCGGGCCTGGTGGCGGAAAGCGCAGGCTGGCGGGCGATGTTTTGGCTGAGCGTGCCGCTGGCGCTGGCGGGCGCGTGGGCAATGGGAAGAATGTTACCGGCTTCACCATCGAACCAAACTGTTCGTTACCGTGAGCTGATGCATTCACTGGTAACGCTGTGGCAGGATGAACGCACGTTGCGTAAAGCCACGTTGATTCAGGCGCTGCTGTTTGCATCGTTCAGCGCGTTCTGGAGCGTGCTTGCTCTGTATCTGGAAAGTGGACGCTTTCACATGGGCGCTGCCGCTGCGGGTCTGTTCGGCGTGATTGGTGTCGTGGGCATTTTTGCGGCGCCACTGGCGGGAAGACTGGCTGATAGAGCCGGCAGCCGCCCGGTTGTGATTGCCGGATCGCTGTTGACGCTGCTCTCATGGGGAATATTCATCGGTTTTGATTCCGTCATTGGCCTGATTATCGGCGTTGTCCTGCTCGATCTCGGCGTGCAAAGTGCGTTAATTGCCAATCAACATGTGATTTATGGACTCGGTGAAGCGGCCAGAGGCCGGATCAATACCGTATTCATGGGCGGGATGTTTCTGGGCGGCGCGGCGGGTTCCTCGGTTGCG
The DNA here is from genome assembly GCA_016415585.1 of Pectobacterium carotovorum. Lineage (NCBI taxonomy): Bacteria > Pseudomonadati > Pseudomonadota > Gammaproteobacteria > Enterobacterales > Pectobacteriaceae > Pectobacterium > Pectobacterium carotovorum. The sequence continues at coordinate 1,196,875 of CP066552.1, forward strand.
ATGGCCGCATGGCATCAAGGGGGGTGGTTGATGGTTGGGGGGCTTGCCAGCGTTCTGACCACCGTGGCGCTGCTGGCTGCGCTGATAAAAATCCAAAAAGCCTAATTGCAATCGAAGGAAAGCAGGCTGAAATAGCCAGATATGGCGGCTGGGAAATTTCGCCAATGTTGTTTTACAACCGGTAGATTAACCTTACTTGCCGATGACAATACTATACATTTGGCTTGCTATAGTCCTTGCATCCCTTGTCAGTACCTCACATCTCTGTGAGTGTTGTGTAGTTAACCATCCCTGTCATTAGAATGACCTTACCCGCCTTGTGCGGGTTTTTTTTTGCCTGATTTTCAGCGAGCTGGATTGGTGCTGAGTGTGCTTATTCTGTCTCGCTCTTGATTGAACTGTCGGGGACTATTTTGGTAACGACTCGGTTTCTGCCTTCATGCTTAGCCTGATAAAGGGCATCATCCGCGATTTTCAAAACGCTATCGATCTGCTCCTCTCCCGGAATAAAACAGGTGACGCCTAATGAAATTGTGATGTTTTCAGGAATGGGCAGCGGCATTTTTTCGACTTTTTTACGCAGCCGTTCGGCAATTTCGGCTGCTTGCTTTATGTCCGTATCGGACAAGAGCGCGAGGAACTCCTCCCCTCCGGTACGACCGATCAGATCGGATTCCCGCGATCCTTGTTTTATGTTTTTAGCCAACAGCCTGATAACGTCATCACCGACATTGTGCCCGTAGGTATCATTCACGCGTTTGAAATGATCGATATCGATCACGATGGCCGCAACCTGATTACTCTTTGACAGAATGAGTTCAACATTTTCATAGATACCACGGCGATTAAGTAATCCGGTGAGCGGATCGGTATGCGCCAGCAAACTCAGTTTGCCAATCCGCTTGTGCAAGAGCACTGTACCGAAAAGAATGACGCGCTTTAGCTGGTCAACCTCAAAATACCAGGAAGGGACTTTCTTGATTTTTTCAATGACGTCTGGCTCCTCCATTTTACTGGCAGAAACGGCCAGCAAGCGCAAGGGATTGGCAATAGAGAAAGCGAGCAGAGTGAGTGCAATAAGTGTTAATGCCATCACGGGCGCACCTTCATATAAGACAGATCGCATGACGCCGTTAATTGAATCAATAACATTTTGATAAGGGTGTAAGGTAATGATCACCCAGCCAGATGATTTAACCGTATCAAAGCCAGCCAGCGATGGAGCGCCTAGCATATCGGGTATAGCGAGCGTTCCACTTTTTTTGTTCTGAAAGGCAGCTTTGATTTTCTCATCGCTGATGGATTTGCCGACCCACTGTTTATCCTGATGATAGAGAACAATACCGTTTTTATCGATGACATAGACGCTGGAATAGTCGTTATAAAAATGGGTATTCATAAACTCATTGAGCACACTTTTACTTTTTAAATAAATCGTTCCGCCGATGTAGCCAAGATAATTACCTTGTTTATCTTTTATGGGGGAGGAAACCAATACGAGTAAATTCCCTGTCATGGAGACATAAGGCTGGCTGATTAACGGCCTTTGTTCCGTCAACGCCAGCTTGCTGGCATCTGAGGCCAGCGTGCTTCCTCTCAGATTGAGTGATGCTGGGTAAACCGCGCGTATACGGTTCTGGTCGTCTGCAACAAAAATAGAATTAAAGCTTTGGCTCATATGGTATGCCTGCTCGCTTTTCTCCAGCAGTACATTATCATTACTGAAATTATTCGCAATCCATGTGGCGCTATAGGCCAGCTCCTGCTGTGCGGAAGATAAAAAACTTTCGGTGGTGGCAGCCAATTTGGACGAATAGTTAAGGTTTGAACTCAGTATCTGATCGGTAATGAGCTTCTTCTGTACGTTATAAACGGCGATATAGGCATTTGTTAGCGTAATCATCATGCTGATAATCGCGAGGGATAAAATGAGTGAACGTAAATTGGCTGAGAACTGTTTTTTTACTTTCATTATCGACCGCACCTATTTTCCGCTAGGTAAGCAAAAAGTCATCTTTGTTGTTATGTGCACGGGTTGAACATCTCTTACGGCCGTCGAATACATTCTCGCCATTCAAAGTTATAGACGTTAATTTGGTTATCTGGCAGTGTACTGATATCTCAGCCTTCATTCAGCTTAATGAAGGGAGTGCACGATCTCCAGTGTGCCATTAATGATGAACTGCACACCCATACAAACCAGCAAAAAACCCATCAGCCGCGAAATGGCTTCAATGCTGCTTTTCCCAATCAGACGCATAATCAGGCCAGAACTTTTTAGGCTGAGCCAGACGATCAGGCTGACTAATATGAAGGTGAGTACAGGGGCAACAGTAATAACCCATGGCGTAATATCGACGCCGCTCTTGATTTGTGAGGCAGAGCTAATGATGAGGGCAATCGTCCCTGGCCCTGCGGTGCTGGGCATTGCCAGCGGAACGAAGGCAATATTGACTTCATTGGCGGAAAAACTGTCGTTAATTTCTTCTTTTTTGCTTTTAACTTCAGGCGAATGTTCTGGCTTTTCCTGGGGAAAAAGCATGCGAAAGCCAATAAATGCTACGATGAGCCCACCAGCAATGCGTAACCCAGGAATGGAAATCCCAAAAGTATGCATCACGATCTGTCCCGCGTAGTACGCCACAGTCATAATAATGAAGATGTAGAGCGATGCTTGAAAGATCTGACGATTTCGTTCCCCCTGACTCATGTTACCGGACATAGCCAAAAATACCGCTACCGTTGTCAGTGGGTTTGCAAGTGGCAGGATTAGCACTAGACCAAGGCCAACAGTTTTAATCAATTCCAGCATTCTACGTACCTCTTTATTGGGCGCTCGTCAGTTCAGGAAAATGGTCAATGATGACCCGTCGCCAGGGCGTCTTATACCAACTCGTCTTCCGCTAATTTTTTGAAACGATAGAGTGTCTTGGTCAGCATGTCGCGAGAAAACATATCAAACATTTGGCCGATCTTTTTCCCGATCAAGCCTCCCGGTGGATTGTAACGAATCGTCAGCGTTACGACTGTACCGCCTTCCGACTCAGTAGGTCGAAAAGAAAGTCGGCCTTCATTGGGAACCCGCGCCCCTTCCAGCGAACGCCAGTGGATATACTCCCCTGTTTT